>CAVSBD010000004.1:0-1252500 GCA_963726095.1 uncultured Acidobacteriaceae bacterium | reverse complement strand
CAGCGGTATCTACAAAAAGAAGTTTGCCGTTTTGTTCTCCGAAGTTGTAACGTACTCGGCTTGGAACCAATCTTCCTCGGGGGATCGCAATGAAACTTCACCGCCGTGTGCTTGTGTCTGTGCTCGCGTCTGTAGTTTTGATCGGCTTCACTTCTTTCTGTCTCGCGCAGGCCTCGCCTGCGACGCCCGCAACGAAGACCGTGGTCGTCCGCGCCGGACATTGCTCGACGTCAAGACCGGCAAGACGCTCGCGAACCAGATCATCCTGATTCAGGGCGACAAGATAACGAGCGTAGGTGGAAACACGCAAATTCCCGCCGGAGCCGAAGTCGTCGATCTCTCGAACGCGACCGTGCTGCCGGGATTGATTGATGCACACACGCACATCACGTTCACTACTAACTTCGGGTATTCGCGGCTTGGGATTTCTATACCGCGCGAGGCTCTGACTGGCGCGCGCAATGCCCGGGTCACGCTGGATGCCGGGTTTACGACCATCCGCAACGTCGGCGCCGATGGCTTCACAGACGTTGCACTGCGCGATGCGATTAATGCCGGCGATGTTCCGGGGCCGCGCATGCTGGTCAGCGGACCTGCACTCAGCATTACTGGCGGACATTGCGACGAGAATTTATTGCCGTTTGAGTGGCACGTTCAGGGTGAAGGCGTGGCCGATGGTATCGAGGCCGTCCAGCATAAGACACGCGAGATCATCAAGTATGGCGCCGACCTGATCAAAGTCTGCGCCAGCGGCGGCGTCTTGTCGCATGGCGATAATCCGCAGGCGTCGCAATACACGCTCGAAGAGATGAAGGCGATTGTGGCGGACGCGCACCGGTTGGGCCGCAAGGTCGCTGCCCACGCGCACGGCGCGCAGAGCATCCTGTGGGCGTCGGAGGCGGGTGTGGATTCGATCGAGCACGGTTCATACATCGACGATGCAGGCATCGCCGAGATGAAGAAGAACGGGACGTATCTCGTGCCGACGCTCTACTTGATGGATTGGTTTTTCGAGAATGCCGAGAAGATCGGCACTCCCGCCGAACTGATTGCCAAGGGACACGCAGTGATGCCCGCCGCCCGCAAGAACGTCGCGCGCGCCTTTGCCGCCGGCGTGAAGGTTGGATTTGGCACGGACGCGGCGGTGTATCCGCATGGATTGAATGCCCATGAGTTCGCGGTGTATGTGAAGCTGGGGATGACGCCGCTCCAGGCGATCCAAACGGCGACGATCAACGACGCCGATCTGCTGGGATGGTCGGACAAAGTCGGGACGATTGAGCCGGGCAAGTGGGCGGACATCGTGGCGGTGGATGGCGATCCGCTGGCGGATGTCACTACGCTTGAGCGCGTGAAGTTTGTAATGAAGGGCGGAGAGGTGGTTAAGAATCTTTATTCCAAGTAGGCAACGTGGTTGGATTGCAGATTGGATCAGATTGCAGAAGTGAAAACCCCCGAAGGAACCTCTACTGGTGAGATTGTCAACAAAACCATCGCGTGTGTGGTCTGCGGTATGATTCACGCATGAAGCGAAATGCCCCAGTCGTCCTGACTTTCGCAGCGCTTATCCTGGCCTGCGGCTGTGCGAAGAAAACGGCCGCGCCAATGCCATCCGCCGCCACCGGAGACAATCCTCGGGATCGAATCGAGTGGACCGCAGGATTCGCTCTTCAAAGGTGATCAAGCTGTTTTGTCAGATCAGGACATTGCCAGAATTCTTAACACCCTGTTAGCCTTCCGACCGTCACCGCATGGCCATTCTCAGCCTGGGTCCAGCAGTTGGTGGTCGGAAGACCTCGCTGACATTGAAGCAAAGAACTTTGATGCGCTTTTGCAAGCGTTAAGAGCGGACCCGACAGCTTACCGATGCTCGCCTTCGCCATCGCTGCTGGTGCCGGAGAAGCGGACTGTTCCTTACCTACGCGAGGCTGCAGCCGTATCCAAGCTGATCTCCTTTTCGTATATACGACGCGCATCCAAACGTTTCGCCAAGATCGCTTTTTCATAGCCCAATTGAAGTCCTCGCCCAGTGTGTAGCGGAATACCGTCCTGCTCGGATTTGCGGACCGGAATCGTTCCGACATCGGCACGTGCTACAGAGAAAAATCGCGCCTTTAACCAAGACCTCATCGGATTTGAACTTCAACGAGACCGTTGCCAGGGCGGAGTCAGATGCAAGAGGTAAGGCCCTTGTCTCATTGGCATAAGCGGTCGTGAAGCGCCTTGCGCAGGCCGACAAGTAACAGTCGATTGCATTAATGCGCGATCTGTCTTGTCCCACCTCTACAATCGACCTCTGATCTCTGTAATCCTTTAGAATCCTTCGGTGTCTGTGCAACTGCAAATCGAAGCTACCCGCGGCCCGGCCCGCTACCGGCAAGCTCATCACTCCCATCATGTCTTATGAATGAAACTGAGATTTTTCCTCTCATCGGAGAAGAAGGCTTCACTCGGCTGGTGGCTGCTTTCTATCGACAGGTTTTTGATGACGACATCATCGGGCCGATGTATCCGAAAGATGATCGGGAGGGTTCCGAGCGGCGGCTGCGTGACTTTCTGATTTATCGATTTGGAGGGCCACAGCGCTATATCGAAGAGCGCGGACATCCGCGGTTGCGGGCCCGGCACATTCCGTTTCATATCAACCAGGCGGCGCGTGACCGCTGGATGCAGCTCATGGGCAACGCTCTCACAGAAGCGGCGCTTCCGGACGAAGTCGAACAGCACCTGAGAACATTTCTCGAACAGATGTCTACGTTCATGATCAATCGGTAAGCAGGCCTAAAGATAGGTCAGAGGTTTGAGGTCAGATTGCAGAGGTGAAAGCCCCGGGTCTCCACCTCTGCAATCTGACCTCTGACCTCTGCAATTGCGATCGTGTTCGGCCGCTTGGCGGGTGCAGTGAACTATACGTTATATGCCGTAGTTCGCGCTGCGAAGTGCATCTTTGTAGGCGTCGCGCGCCGCGATGGCTTTGGCCTGCGCGTCCTGCCAGACGAAATGGGCGGCATCCCACTTTTCCATGGCGATCATGGAATGGTCTGGAGTGGCTAAGTCTTCTTCCGCGCGGATCGCATCGATCCATTCGTCGACGGCTTTTTTGTAGGCGAGGCGCAACTGATCAAGATCTGCTTGGCTCATGGCACCGCAGAGTAATTCCATCGTCTTCCAAGGTCAATTTGCCGGCCTCGGAATTCACAAGAAATTATTAATGGCCGCCGGCAAACTGCTAACATGAGCAAAACAAAATACTTTGCCGGCACTTCCTTTAATCTCAAAGACTTAGCGCTGTTCGGCCTCCAAGTCTTTGATTCCAAAAGACCACCTCAGGGGGGCCAAACTCATCAGTGTCGCAATGTAGATTCGGCTGCTTAGCTTCAGATCCTCAACACCGACCCAATGCTTCTACCTTTGGCAATCTGAACTCTGACCTCTGCAATCCGCTAGAATCCCTCGGTGTCTGTTCACCTTCAGATTGAAGCGACTCGCGGCGCGGCGCGCGCTGGCAAACTCATCACTCCGCATGGAGAAGTTGAGACGCCTGTATTCATGCCTGTCGGGACGCTTGGTTCGGTCAAGGGCATTTCGCAGGATGTGCTCGAAGAACTGGGTGTCGAGATTCTGCTCGGCAATACCTACCACCTTTATTTGCGGCCGGGAGTCGAGACGGTCCGAAAGATGGGCGGTTTGCACCGGTTCATGAGTTGGGATCGGGCGATTCTTACCGATTCGGGCGGATTTCAGGTTTTCAGCTTGACCGATCTGCGCAAGGTGACAGAAGAAGGCGTCGCGTTTCGTTCGCATCTCGATGGGTCTGCTCATTTTCTAAGCCCCGAAAAGGCGATGGAGATTCAGATTGGTCTCGGAGCGGACGTCATGATGGCGTTTGATGAATGCACCGAGTATCCGGCGACGACGGAACGGGCGCGAGCTTCGATGGAGCTGACGTTGCGCTGGGCCGAGCGATGCAAGAAGTATTTTGAGGAGCATAAGAACGAGGTGCCATGGAGCGGGCTCAGCTCTCAGCTGTCAGCTCTCAGGAGAACGAGGTCCTTCGCTCCGCTCAGGATGACACCACGACTACTGATGACACCCCTACTAAAGACTGTCGAGATCGACAGACGCAGGCTTTGAGCCAGGCTTTGTTTGGGCAGGCTTTGTTTGGGATTGTGCAGGGGGGAATGGACGCGGAGTTGCGCCGCGAATCGGCTTTGCGGACGATTGAGATTGGGTTTCCTGGATATGCGATTGGCGGGCTCAGTGTTGGCGAACCGCGCGAACTGACGCGCGACATTGTTTTATCGACGCTTGAACATCTGCCTGCGAATCAGCCGCGGTATTTGATGGGAGTTGGGACTCCGGAGGAAATTGCGTTCTATGCGCAGTCGGGCGTCGACATGATGGATTGCGTGTTGCCGACGCGAGCGGCGCGTCATGGATTGTTGTTCACGTCCGAAGGCAAGGTTTCGATCAAGCAGGCGCGCTATGCGCAGGATGAGAGCGCGCTCGATCCGGCGTGCGATTGCCGCGTCTGCCAGCGCTATTCGCGGGCGTATCTGCGTCATCTTTATGCCGCGAACGAGTTGCTGGCGCAGGTTTTGAACACGGTGCACAACCTGCACTACTACCTGGCCACCATGCGGACCGTGCGCGCATGGATTCGCGGCGGGAACAAGATGTAAATTCGGCGTATCCGCCTTGACACCTAGCGGTGCGTCCGGCATTCTATTCAACTTGGGGATAGTGTCGGTTTCTTTCTGTGCCGTTCTGGGCGCTACCGGAGCGCGGCACCGCCGGTCTTATGTCCTGGCCTGCATCCTGGCCTGTCAGGGATAGGTCTCCGGCCTGAGAAGAAAAGAACTCCCGCAGGTTCAGGCAAGAAGAGAAAATCGGCGATGGAAGCAGCAAACTTGTGCCGAGTCGCGTTTGACCGGATCGCGGCAGATCTCCAGTAAGGGGCGTTTTGCCCCTGATTTCGTTGCTTATTTTGTTACAAGGGATCGACTTGGGAGCGGAAATCTTTGTTTAGCTTGGTCTTTAGCTTCGCCGGGGGATTGGCGTTTTGGTTGCAGCTACCTGGGGGCACCAGTCTGCTTGGGCTGGCGCCGCTGCTGTTTATTTTTGCCATTTTTTACTTTCTCCTGATCATGCCGCAGCAGCGGAAGCAGAAGCAATGGCAGGCGATGCTCAGCCAGTTGAAAAATGGGGACAAGATCGTGACCAGCGGCGGACTGCGCGGGACAATCCTCAGTATTAAGGACGATTCGCTGGTTTTGCGCGTTCCGCCCGACAATCTTAAGCTCGAAATCAGCCGCGCGTCGGTGGTATCGGTGACGACGGCGGAAGAAGGAAAGTAGGAAAGCTGTCGTTGGTCGACAGTCGTTGGTCGTTTGCGACAGCCCAAGGGTTTGGGCTGAAGTGCGTAGGCTAACGACCAAAGACGAGCGACTAACGACCGGTTTTCATCATGAATAAGAATCTCTCTGGCAAGCTGGCAATTATCGTTGTAATCCTGCTCGTCTTCTTGTTCGGCATCTTTGGCGTTCCGAAGGATTGGTCGGGCAAGGGGATTCTTGCGGCCATTACCGATCGCATTCATCTGGGGCTCGATCTCCGCGGCGGAACGCACCTCATTCTGCAGGTGCAGGTCAACGATGCGGTGAATGTCGATTCTGACAACGCGATTGCGCGCCTTAAAGAAGACATGCGCACGCACAAGATCAACTACACCGACATCACCAAGCCGGATCCGGTGAATCATCCGGAAATGGTTGTGGTCAAGGGCGTTGATCCGAACCAGGGCAGCGACTTCAAGAGCATCGTTTCCGACCGCTTGCCGGATTATGACGCGACTTCGGGCGCGGAGAATTCGTGGACGGTTGCGATGAAACCGCAAAGCCTCGTCGATTTGAAAGATCGCGCGGTGGCGCAGGCCATCGAGACCATCCGGAATCGAATCGATGCGCTCGGCGTGAGCGAACCGGTGATTCAAGAACACGGTCTTGGGCAGTATCAGATTCTGGTGCAACTCCCGGGCGTCGATGATCCGGCGCGAGTGAAAGAAATCATGCAGTCCACGGCGATGCTTGAATTCAAGCAATCGCTCGGTGGGCCGTATCCGAGTGAGCAGGCGGCGCTACAGGAGCACAATGGCATCCTGCCGCCCGATGCGGTTCTGTTGCAGGGAAAAAGCATCGGATCCAGAAACAACAGTGATAGTGGCGAGCAGTGGTACCTGATCACCCGAGCCTCGGCGGTGACCGGGCGCGACCTTCGAACCGCGGAACCGACGACCGACGAAAATGGCCAGCCTGCGGTGAGGTTTATTCTTACTGGTGAAGGCGGACAGAAGTTCTACTCCTTCACATCGGCGCACGTTGGCGACAATCTGGCAGTCGTCCTCGATAACAAGGTTCGGGAAGTGGCGGTCATCCATGACGCCATTCGCGACACAGGCATTATCAACGGCCGGTTCACCGACCAGGAGACGCACGATCTCTCGATGACGCTGCGTTCTGGCGCTCTTCCAGCGGGGATCAAGTACCTCGAAGAACGGACCGTGGGACCGTCGCTCGGCGCGGATTCGATCAAGTCGGGCGTGCAGGCGGCAATTTACGGAATGCTCGCGGTTCTCATCTTCATGCTGGTGTATTACCGCTGGGCCGGCGTGAACGCCGACATCGCACTGATTCTGAACCTCGTCATTTTGCTCGGGTTCATGGGCTACTTTGGAGCAGTGCTGACGCTGCCGGGGATTGCGGGCGTCATCCTGACGGTCGGCATGGGCGTCGATTCGAACGTTCTGATTTTTGAGCGCATCCGCGAAGAATTGAGGAACGGCAAGACGCCGCCCTCGGCTGTGGAGCAGGGATTCGCGCACGCGTGGATCACGATCGTCGATACGCACGTTACGACGATTGTCTCGGCAGCGATTCTGTTCCTGTTCGGCACGGGGCCAGTAAAAGGATTCGCCACGACTCTGGTGTTTGGATTGGCGGCGAACCTGTTTACAGCGGTGTTTGTCTCGCGTGTGATTTTTGACTGGGTGTTGAGCAGGAAACAGCGCGGTGAGGCGTTAAGTATCTGAGGTCGTCGATGGTCGCTGGTCGATAGTCGTTCGCGAATTTGAGAAGAACGATGCAATTCCGAGCGACCAATGACTAACGACCAACGACCGATCTTGAAGGGATCATAAGCAGCGTGGAATTCTTTAAAAATACAAACATCGATTTCCTGGGGAAGAAGTGGTACTTCCTCACCTTCTCGCTGATTTTCAGCGTGGCCGGCTTGCTCTCGATGGCGTTCTGGCACGGCATCCCACTGGGCGTCGATTTCCGTGGCGGCACGATTGTCTATGTGAAGTACGCGCACACGCCGGACATCTCGGCGATCCACGCAGCGGTCGACCGGGCTGGACTGAAAAACGCGCGCGTTCAATCCATCGGCGCGGCAGCGAACAATGAAGTTCTTATCGCGCTCGACATTCAGGAGACGAGCGAACAGGACCTCAGCAAGGGCAAGGACCTGATCAAGCAGGCGCTCGAGAGCAAGGCGGTTCCGGGCAAGCAAGATCTGAATAATTCCAGTTCCCTCGCTATCGCGCAGGACTTATTGACAGCCGACCCCCTCCACTTAGGAACTGGCAGCGATGCAAACCCACGCTATACGGCCATCGCGCAGGCCATTGTTGACTATCGTGACAAGACCAAGGGCGGGGTGCTCAGCTCCATTGACGAACTGAAGAGTGTGGCGGACCCGGCGGCGGTCGCTTCGCTCCAGAACAACTTTTTCACTTCTGATTTTGGCGTCCGCAATGTCGAGATTGTCGGCCCGCAAGTCGGCAAACAGTTGCGCAAACAGGCGCTGCTCGCGACCCTGTATTCGCTGGCTGGGATGCTGATCTACCTGGCCCTCCGCTTTGAATGGATCTACGGCGTGGCTGCGGTTTTGACCGTGTTCCACGACACTTTGATCACGGTCGGCGCTTTCTCGCTTCTGAATTGGGAAATCTCTCTGACGGTGATCGCCGCGATCCTTACGCTGATCGGATATTCCAACAACGACACGATCGTTGTTTTTGATCGGATCCGCGAAAATATCAAGTTGCTGCGGCGGGACAAGCTGGCGGATATCGTCAACAAAAGTATTAATCAGACTTTAAGCCGAACTATCTTGACAGCAGGCCTGACTTTCCTTACCGTGCTTGCTCTGTTTCTTTTCGGCGGCGAGGTGTTGCACGGCTTCAGCTTCGCGCTGGTGATCGGCATCCTGATCGGAACCTACTCCTCGATCGCGATTGCCGCCCCGATTCTGGTGGCTTATCAGGAATGGCGAGGGGAACAGGGTAAACGCCCGGTTGCCATGCCTTTGCGGACGGGCAGCGGTCCGGCGCAACCGAAGGAAAAAGTTAAGGCCTAAATAGGCCATTTGGCGTAAAATCGCTGACCTGCCCGAAGAGGCGGGGAGCGAGAGGCAAATGCTCCAACGAGCGGGAGCAAACAGGATGCAGCCGGTGTCTAAATTCTCGTACGGTCTGGTGTAGGAGAAGCCTATGTTTGAAGATAGCCTGATTGAGTCGGGTAACAAGCTCAAGGACAAGCGGTTAAGCACAACGATCATCTCGTTTTTGGGGCAGTTCGGCCTGATCGGGATTTTGATCCTGATTCCGCTGATTTACACCGATGCGCTCCCGAAAACGCAGTTGATGACTTTTCTGGTCGCCCCGCCGCCACCTCCTCCTCCGCCACCGCCGCCGGCTGCGGCTCCGCAAGGTCGTGAAGATACAGAGTGAAGTGATCAACGGCCAGTTGCGCACGCCGACCAAGATTCCACAAAAAATTCAGATGATTAAAGAAGAAGAAGCGCCGCCGGATCTGGGTGGCGTCAGCGGCGGAGTCCCGGGCGGAGTTCCGGGAGGCTCGGCGGGCGGCGTGATGGGCAGCATTTTGAGTTCGACCCAAGTCGCGGTACCGAAAGTCGCGGCCCCACAACGCGTTCGCGTATCGTCGGGCGTATTCGCGGGACTTTTGATCAGGAGAGTACAACCGACTTACCCGCCGCTGGCAAAACAGGCGCGGATTCAAGGGCATGTTCTGCTGCAAGCGGAGATCAGTAAAGAGGGCACGATTCAGAACCTGCAGTTGATTAGCGGGCACCCCATGTTGGCGCCAGCGGCGATCGAAGCCGTGAAGCAGTGGCGCTATAAGCCGTATCTTCTCAACGGCGAACCGGTGGCAGTGGAAACACAGGTGGACGTGAACTTCAGCTTGACCGGAAGTTAGACTCCCGGGATCGGCGAGGCGCGGCGGATTCGCGCCGACTTTCGATTTTCGTTGGTGGCAGTTTGCGGGCTCTCCTCCGTCCTACGTTGAGCCAAGAACGGGGGCGGCGGTTGTCTTTTTGACGCCTGAGGGCTATTCTGCCCACTTTGGATTTCTGCATCTTTTGATTTTTGGCATCAAAGAGTCTTGGACTGGTCTCTCCGCAGAAGGGCAGGTCGATTGCGCCTGTGCGGAGAAGTGGGACGGGGTAGGTTGCGTCTCCACGGTCTTGAGTCTCGCGTTTTGAAACGAGTTTGAACTAGTTCCGAGGAGGAGAAGCAACTCATGGTAGTGAACCTAGCAACAGCCGCAATGTGTAATTTCCATCTTTTCGCCGCTTGGCTCTTTCAGGATCAGGGCTCAGTCGGTTGGGACCCGATTTCGCTCTGGAAGCAGATGGGTATTCTGGCGAAGGTCGTGGTTATCGTTCTATTCATCATGTCAGGCTGGTCGATCGGCGTGATGATCGACCGCTGGATGGCTTTCAATGCCGCCCGCAATCAGTCCCGCTCGTTCGCTCCCGCAGTTGCCGGAGCGCTGCGCGAAGGCAAGATTGATGAAGCGATCAAGGTCGCTGAGCGCAACAAGAAGAGCCACCTGGCCAAGGTTGTCACCGCTGGCTTGATGGAATTCAAGGCTCACCAGGATAGCCCGGGCGAGATCCCCGGCGAAACCATTGAAGCTTCGAAGCGCGCACTGGAGCGCACGGAAGCCATCGTTCACGCCGAATTGAAGCGTGGATTGGGCGGTCTGGCGACGATTGGTTCGACGGCTCCCTTCGTGGGACTGTTCGGAACAGTGGTCGGCATTCTGAACGCTTTTAACGGCATCGCCAAGGAAAAGGCAACCGGTCTGGCGGCAGTGGCCGGCGGTATTTCCGAAGCGCTCGTGACCACCGCAGTCGGCCTGTTCGTGGCGATTCCGGCCGTCATGATGTTCAACTATTTGACCGGTCGCGTGGAAGCGTTCGACGTCGAGATGGATAACTCGTCGAGCGAATTGATTGACTACTTCCTGAAGCGCCGGAGCATGCGCCGGTCCTAAAAGCAGGTCTCAGGTTTTAGGTGTCAGGTCTCGGGACTTGGCGCCTTCCGACTTCGACCTACTTGGTTCGTCGCTACCCATGAGTTGCGGAGGTGGAGAGCAGGCTGCGGCCGGCTCTCCACCCGAGCAGTGAACCGGTGGACGGCAAGAAACGCAGGAGACAGAATTCCATGGCATTAGCGAAGAGAAACGAAGGAGCGAATGTCAGCTCCGACATCAACGTCACGCCGATGGTCGACGTGATGCTGGTGCTGTTGATCATCTTCATGGTGGTCACGCCGATGTTGCAACACGGCAAGCAAGTGGACATGGCGCAGGTCAATAATCCGATCGACATGCATGACGCCGATAAAGAAGATGCGTTGCAGGTGGCGATCACGCGCGATAACAAAGTTTTCTTCGGGACTGACCCCATCAATCCTGACGACCTGACGCAAAAGATCAAAGACAAACTCGCGAACCGCACCGACAAGCGCGTCTTTTTGAAAGCGGATGCGCGCGCGAAGTTTGGCTGGGTGGTCGAGGTTGTGGACGATGTGAGAGCAGCGGGCGTGGATCAACTTGGACTGCTGACCGAGCAGAAAAAGAACAACGGGTTTGCTCCTCCGCCGGTTAGCACGCCAGCCCCCACAGGCGGCCAGTAGAGACTTAGAGTTTCTTCAGTAGAAATAGAGGAGATCGATTATGGGTATGGCAATTGGCTCCAAAGGGGGCCAGAACGCGAACATGAACGTCACGCCGTTGATTGACGTTCTGCTGGTGCTGTTGATCATTTTCATGGTGATCACGCCCTTGACGCCGAAAGGCCTGGACGCGCTCGTCCCTCAGCCTCCGCCGAAAGACCAGAAACAACCGCCGCCGACGCCCGACCGGACGATTGTGGTGCAGTTGATCGACCACGGCGCTAACAACCCACCGGGACTCAAGATCAATCAGGACGAAGCGACTTGGGAAACTCTGCAGGGACGGTTGGAAGATATTTTCAAGACGCGCGCCGAGAAGGTCATGTTTGTGAAGGGCGATGACAATGTGCCTTTCGCCGACGTGGCCAACGTGATCGACATCGCGCATTCAGCCGGTGTAGACAAGGTCGGACTGATCACGGCGAAAATCGAGGCGGGTGGTTAGAACTTCTCTCGCTCGTGGCTGGACGGGCGTTGTGCCGGTCCAGGCGGGCGAGGCCAGAGTTGTCTTCTTCTTCAAATTCTTTTCACTCCGGCAAGGGAGATTCATAAAGCAATGAAAACGACTCAACGGCTTCTGGTGGTTTTCGCCGCCGCACTGGTGATGATCTGTAGCACCGGCTGCGCCAAGTTGAAGGCGCGCGACCATCTCAACAAGGGTGTGCAGGCTTATAAAAATTCGAAGTTCGAACAGGCGATCGATCACTTCCAGCAGGCGGTCGCTCTTGACCCGACACTGATCAACGCGCGCTTGTATCTCGCGACTGCTTATGCCCAGCAGTACATTCCAGGGGCGGATACTCCCGAGAACAATCACAACGCCGAGCAGGCGATCGATCAGTACAAGCAGGTGCTGCAGGTTGATCCGAAGAACATCAACAGCATCAAGGGCATCGCCTACCTTTATTTGCAGCAAAAGAAGTTCCCCTTGGCCAAGGAGTATTACAAGAAGGCGTCCGAGGCTGATCCGAACGATCCGGAGCCGTACTACTCGGTGGCCGTGATCGATTGGACCCAGACCTACGTGCCTCGTCAGGAAGAGCGCGCGAAATTGGGCATGAAGCCAGATGATTCGCTGCCGGCGAAGGACAAGAAAGTTTGCGCCGAGATGAAGGAGAAAAATACGGCGAACGTCCAGGAAGGTATCGACAACCTGAACAAGGCCTTGCAGCTTCGTCCTGATTACGACGACGCGATGGCTTACTTGAACCTGATGTATCGGGAACGAGCCGATATACAGTGCGACGATCCGGCGGCTCGCTCGGCTGACCTGAAGACCGCCGACGAATGGGTCGACAAGACCATGGCAGTCAAGAAGCAGAAAGCCGAAAAGCAGGCTGGACCAGGCGGCATCGTCATGGATCAGAAGCAATAAGAAACGTTCAACAGATACCCCAGAACATTTGGCATAGAACGAGGCCTCGGGAATCACGCCCGGGGCCTTTGGTTTTTCTGGTGGAATGTTTCGAGGTTCTAGAATCGGGGCTCAAGCATCGCGGCTAAAGAATCACTCCGGATCGTGATTTGCGTCATGCACGGTGGGCAGCTCCACAGGTAAAATCAGTCGGGCCCGAATCGGTCGGGCCGACGTTCTGATTCAAGATGTTCAAGAAAATTCTCATTGCCAATCGGGGAGAGATTGCGGTGCGCATTATTCGCGCCTGCCGCGAACTCGGCATCTCGACCGTCGCCGTTTATTCGGATGTTGACCGAGCCGCACTCCATGTTCGCAAGTCGGACGAGGCCTATCCTATTGGTCCAGCGCCTGCGTCGGAGTCTTACCTTCGTATCGACAAGATTCTCGACGTAGCGAAGCGATCCGGTGCCGAGGCGATCCATCCGGGCTACGGATTTCTTTCCGAGAACCCGAAGTTTGCACAGGCGTGCGCAGACGCGGGCTTGAAGTTTATTGGGCCGACTCCGCGCGCCATGGAAAGGATGGGATCGAAGACACGCGCGCGTCAGGAGATGGAAAAAGCCGGCGTCCCGTTTGTGCCGGGCACTTCGCGTGGCCTCGCTTCCGCCGAAGAGGGCGAACAGGTTGCTGAGCGCATCGGCTATCCCGTAATGCTGAAGGCGGCCGCTGGCGGCGGTGGCAAAGGCATGCGCCTGGTGAATTCGCGCGCTGAACTGCGGGCATCGCTCGAATCGGCAACGAGCGAGGCGCAGCGTTCTTTTGGCGATAGCGAAGTCTACATCGAGAAGGCGATCATCAACCCGCGGCACATCGAGATGCAGATTCTGGCGGACGAGCACGGCAATATCGTGTGGCTTGGCGAGCGTGAGTGTTCGATCCAGCGCCGTCACCAGAAAGTTATGGAGGAATCGCCTTCGCCGATTGTCGATTCCGCGATGAGGCGACGAATGGGCGAAGTCGCCGTCAGGGTTGCGCAGGCCGCCGATTACACGAATGCCGGCACGGTCGAATTTCTGGTTGATCGGGAAAAGAATTTCTACTTCCTCGAGATGAATACACGGTTGCAGGTGGAGCATCCGGTCACCGAGCTGACGACCGGGCACGACCTGGTTCATCTGCAGATCAAGATCGCGGCGGGCGAGAAATTGCCGTTCTCGCAGTCTGAGGTGGAGGTTCGCGGACATGCCATCGAGTGCCGTATTTATGCTGAGGATCCTGATAACAATTATTTCCCGAGCCCCGGCAAAATCAGAGTACTGCTTCAGCCTTCCGGGCCGGGGATTCGTCGGGATAGCGGCATGTACGAAGGTTGGAATGTTCCGATGGATTACGATCCTCTGCTCGCCAAGCTGATCGGATACGGGGCCGATCGGCGAACAAGCGATTCAGCGGCTGGAGAGAGCACTCTACGAATATTTCGTGGCGGGCATCAAGACCAACATTTCGCTGTTCCGGCGCATTTTGGACGATGCCGATTTTCGGGCGGGCAAACTCGACACGGGATTCCTGGATCGGCTGCTCGCGAAAAGATCCGAAGCTGGAATGAGCGTGAATGAGGCTGAGGGTCGAACCGGAGCGAACGCAGAAGCCATTGCAGCGATTGCGGCGGGCATGTTTGCAGTACTCGATCCGGAATCGCAAGCTAATGGGAATGCGAACGGCAACGCCGCCGGGCCGGCGCCGGCTCCATCTAGATGGAAGCAGAAGGGGCGCGCCGAAGCGCTGCGCTGAATTGATTTCTATGGTTTACGAAGTAGTAGTTGAAGGCAAATCCCACCGGCTGCAGCTTGAAAAAGCGGCAGGAGAGTGGCTCTGCCATCTGGACGGCCAGCCGGTGCACATCGATGCGGTGATTCCGCGCCGCGACGTTCTGTCGTTGATCGTCGACGGCCGCGCTTATGAAATCAAGCGTGAGCAGGCGGTGACCGATCTTCACATGTGGGTGGGCAGCACGCGTTTTGCGGTCGAGTTGCGCGATCCGCGTTCGCTGCGATCGCGACAGAAGGCGGCCGGTGACGAAAAAGGGCCGCGGCAAGATTCTGGCTCCCATGCCGGGCCGCATCGTGCGAGTGCTGGTGGCGGAGACGTCAGAGGTTGAGGCGGGACAGGGAATCGTCGTGGTCGAAGCGATGAAGATGCAGAACGAAATCAAGTCACCCAAAAAAGGAACCGTAAAGAAGCTTTCAGCGACGGCAGGGACTGCCGTGAACGCAGGCGATGTACTGGCAATTGTGGAGTAACCGTCGAAGCGGGGTGTAGACGCAACACCAAAGTCATCTCAGACGAGCCTTTCCGGGCGCGTACCATATAAGCGTACGGCTACTGCGGGGAGGCGTTCATGAAGGTGCAGCGGATCATCAGTTTCGCAACCCTGGCGATATCGATTTTCACACTTATTCTGGTGTTGAAGCGACCTGCGCCGGTTGCGACAGCGTTGCCGCCCGCGGCGGCCGCGGCCAGTGCGCAGTCGTTTCAAGAAAAGGTAAACCAACTGGCTCAGCCGAAGGCGCCGGGAGAAGGGCAGAGCGAAGTTCGCATCAACTCCAACGAATTGTCGGCGGCGCTTGCGCAGGCTGCCGGTCTCATGCCGGCGGCTGTGACTCCTTCGAGCACGAGTTCTCCGGCTAACTCTTCATCTAACACTTCTGGCGGCAGTGCAGCCCCGACCGGCCCGGGCATGGAATTCCCTGGAGCAGTCCCAAATGTTAAGGACTATCAGGTCACCATGGACGGGGACGTTGTGCGCGGACAATTTCTCACGCAGATCGCCGGCAAAGACGTATACCTGACCCTGGCGGGACATCTTGGCTCGAAAGATGGTTACGCTACGTTCGATGCAACTGAGATCAAAGTAGGAGATCTCTCGGTGCCGGTGTCGCTGGTCAATGAGGTGCTCCAAAAGAAACTAAATGAGCAGCGCGACCAGTTGAAGCTACCGAGTGGCGTCAAAGACCTGAAAGTGGAAAATGGTGAGCTTGTGTTTGTGGAAAAATAGGTAGAAAAGCAGGAGGCGAACCGATGGAGACTCAACATCGGCGCGGCAAAGAGTGCCTGGCAATACCAAATTCCTCTCGCTTGTAAAGCAAAATGCACACGGATCGCCACACGATGGGTTCCTTCGCGCAGAGTCTTCTAATCTCCATTTAATCTGTTTCTAATCCCCTCCGCATTCAATCGAGTGATGACGAGCCTACCCACTCCATCCAATTATGCCAACCATGTCCTTGTGGCCAGCCCAAGTCCGGTCGTGCGCCAGCGAGTGTTAGACCAATTACGTTCTCCTTCACGCCGCTTTGAGCAGGCGAGCGGGGGAGCCGATGCACTGGCGCGACTGGAAGGCGGTTTCTGGCAAGTACTTTTTCTTGATCGTCATCTGCCAGATCTCGATGCCACGGAATTGAGCGACACTGTACGCCAGCGGTTCCCCGAGATCGAAGTTGTGTTGCTCGATGCCGAGAATGACGCGGGGCCGAACATCGTCGATAGCGCGATCGAGAACGTGATCGAGAAGGCAAACGAACGAAGCGCAACTCAGCCCGCGGTAGCGTCTTTCCCAAGGCAAGACGTTTCCACCTCAAACGAACGGTGGCCCGAGAGTGGGATCGAGGGTGGCTGGGGCGCGGACAAGCGGGGTTCGGCCGCTGCCGGGGATGTCGTTCCCGAGTCTCCCCTGCCAGGAATGGTTGGACGATCGCGCGTGATGCAACCGGTCTATCGCCTGATCCGTTTGCTCGCACCGCGCAAGACTACAGTTCTGATCACCGGCCCAACGGGCAGCGGCAAGGAAGTCGTGGCCCGCGCGCTTCATCAACTCAGTCCTCGCGCCGGGCATACATTTGCTGTCGTCAATTGCGCGGCCATTCCGGAGACGCTGCTGGAAGCCGAGTTGTTTGGATATGCCCGCGGAGCTTTCACGGGAGCGATGCAATCCTATGCGGGAAGAATTCAGGCGGCGCAGGGAGGAACGCTTTTTTTGGACGAGATCGGGGAGATGCCACTGAGCCTTCAGCCCAAACTGCTGCGCTTCCTGGAGCAGAAAGAACTGCAGCGCCTCGGAAGTTCTGAAGTGGTGCGCGTGGATGCCCGTGTGGTATCGGCCACCAATGCCCATTTGCTGTCTTTGGTGAAAGAGGGAAAGTTCCGTGAGGATTTGTATTACCGCCTCTGCACTTTTCCCATTGAGATTCCTCCGTTACGCGAACGATCGGAAGACGTTGCGGCTCTCGCGGCGCACTTTCTCGGAAGCCTCTGTTCGCGCCCCTCTGCGCCACAGCTGTCGACACACGCACTTCATATGTTGAAAGCGCACTCCTGGCCGGGCAATATTCGCGAACTGCAAAATGTGATGGAACGGGCGCTGATTCTCGCCGAAGATGGACCGCTGATTTCCACGGAACATCTGTTGCTGAACGACGGATCGGCGCGCGGGGCACGCTCAGCGGTCACTCCCGCCGTGGTCGACGACCTTCCTCTTCCTCGTACATGCTCATCTGGACACGGAATAAGAACGTTCTAAGGCAATTTATGCCGCTCTGGCACGGCTGTTGCTAAGTAATCTACATGTCAACATCTCCAACGCCGCGCGAAACGGCCGGCGATCCGGAGCATCCGCTGGCGCGAGCCTTTGCATCATTCACAGAAGCGGCGGGTTCGCTCGAGCGCACGTATGGCCAACTGAACGGGCAGGTAGCTCATTTACGCCACGAACTGGAGAGCACGAATCGCGACCTCGCGATCAGCCTCGAAGAGAACCGCCGCATTCGCGAGCAGCTGCGCCGCATCGTTGAAAGCCTGCCCTGCGGAGTGCTGGTGGTCGAGGCGGGGAAGCGAATTTCGACTCTCAATCCAGAGGCGGCGCGCCTGGCGGGCGGAACTTTTGAATCGACGGATGGGTTGCCGGCGATGCTCGGCATCGCTCTCGAAAAAGCTCGCCATACGGACGAAGAATTCGAATTGTCGCTTGCGAATGGGCAAGCGAAACCAGCGTGGGTAGCGGTTCGTCACGCGTGGCTTGAACAAAACAGCGCGCTCGCGACTTCCGTCTTTATTCTGCGTGACGTCAGCGATGCGAAGAGACTTGAACACGAACGCGAGCATCTCCGCCGGCAGCAGGCACTGGTTGAAATGTCGGCATTGCTCGCGCATGAGATACGGAATCCACTGGGCAGTCTTGAACTTTTTGCCGGACTCTTAGCCGAGTCAAATTTGGTCGGCGAGAGCCGCGGCTGGATCGAACACGTGCAGGCTGGTCTGCGCACGCTCTCCGCTACGGTCAACAATGTACTGCATCTTCACAACACACCGGAACCAGAGCTCGGGCCGATCCATGCCGGTCAATTACTTGACTGGTCCTATGACTTCCTGCTGCCGCTCGCCAAGCAGGCACGCGTCGAACTGCAGGTGATCAATGGCCTTAAAGAGGTCATGATCGACGGCGACCGTCATCGTCTGGAACAGGTCTTGCTCAATCTGGCGCTGAACGCGTTCCGCTTTATGCCGGGCGGGGGATGGCTCTCGATTCGCGGCATCGATTGTGCCGCGATCGATCACGCGAAGAGCGCTGGGAAGACAGCTTGTACGAAGGCCACAGAGTTCGACAGCGAAGGTGCGTTGGCTGGCGGTATCGAAATTGTCGTGCGTGACACTGGTCCGGGCATCGCACCAAGCGACCTGCCGCGCATTTTCGATGCGGGATTCAGCACCCGGCCAGGGAGTTCCGGGCTCGGACTCGCCGTCTGCCGGCGCATCGCCGAACAGCACGGAGGTTCAATCGTCGCCCAGAGCCGCCCAGGCCATGGTGCCACCTTCCGGGTGCGGCTCCCGCGTCTGGAGCGCATGGGCGCGGTCACAACGCGCGAGGTATTGCCTCCTGACTTGTCAGGGCATGAGCCCGAAACCGACGACAACCGGACGAGGCATTTTTCCGGGAGTTCGGCTGCGGTGCCGCCGGAGCGAGATCGCGAGTTTGTGAGCGCACGGGGGGCGCGACATGCTGGCGGACCGGGAGCGGAGCATGGAGCGGGACTATGACGCGGCTATTATCAACGTCCCCTGCCCGAAGACGGTTGCTGATCGCCGATGACGATGCCGGCATGCGGGCTGCGCTCGAAGCTCGATTCCTCGGTCGTGGATGGCGGGTCGATGTCGCGGTCGACGGCAGCGAAGCGTTGACGAAATTTCGCGAGGGGCTGCATTCGCTCGTGATCACCGATGTACGCATGCCGGGGCGCGATGGCTTTGCACTGATGCGCGAAGTGCAAACTTCATCGGCGCACACGGCCGTGATTCTGTTGACAGCTTACGGTTGCGTCCCTGACGCGGTGCGGGCGATGCGCAATGGGGCTTGCGACTACCTCGTGAAGCCAGTGTGTTTCGAACAACTCGAGGTGGCGGTTGAGGGAGTTTTGCGTCGCGCCGAAGAGTTCGAAAGAGACACGGAGACGTTGATTGGGCACTCTCCGCTCTGGGAGAAGGCGCTCGATCAAGCACGTCAGGCAGCGGCCACCGACGCCGACATTCTGATTGAGGCGGAGAGCGGCACGGGCAAGGAACTGATCGCGCGCATGATTCACCGCATCAGTCAGCGCAAGACGGGGCCTTTTGTCGCCCTCAACTGCACCGCCTTCCCGGAGGCGCTGCTCGAGAGCGAATTGTTTGGGCATGCTCGCGGCGCCTTTACCGGGGCATCGGGTGCGCGGGCCGGTAAGTTCGAGTCGGCCGACGGCGGAACTCTGCTACTCGACGAAGTCGGAGAAATGCCTCTCCCCTTGCAACCAAAATTGTTGCGGGCGCTGCAGGAGCGCGAATTTGACCGTCTCGGATCGAACCAGACGGTGCATGTCGATATCCGCGTAATTGCGACGACGAATCGTCCGCTTGAAGCGGCGGTTGCCGAGGGCTGCTTTCGCGCAGATCTCTTTTACCGGCTGAATGTGATTCCGATTTCGCTGCCGCCGCTGCGCGAACGCGCCGGTGACATTTGCGAACTTGCCGAACATTTTGCGGAACTCTACTCCGCGACGGCAGGAAGCCGCTCGCGCCTGTCGCGCGAACTGCTGGCAAGTCTTGAACAACGCCGATGGCCAGGGAACGTGCGCGAGCTCGCGAACTTTGTCCGCCGGGCAGTGGCTTTGTCACGCGGCGGAGAGATTGGAATGGAAGCTCTTGACCATGGCAAAAACAACCTCGGGCTGGCGGCGAAGGACAAGATCTCGCCAGAACTGGCTTCACCCCTTCGAACGGCGCAGGCTCCGGAGTGGAAACCCGGACTCTCGCTCGGCGAAATGGAGCGCGAACTCTTTGCGATGACTCTGGCGTCGACGCACGGGAACCGGGCACGCGCGGCCGAGTTGCTCGGCGTGAGCCTCAGAACGGTGCGGAACAAAGTTCGCGAGTTTGGGCTTCCGCCCCATACTGACTATCGCCAGACACTGATGCAACAAACAATGGCGCAACGCATTCTACTCGGCAAGGCCAGCAGCCATGAGCACAGCAACAAGGAGCATCCATGCCCAAGTCAATCTCAATGATCGATACTCCGCTGATGCGTGGCCTCGAACGCGTCCTCGACATCAGTGCGTTCCGGCACCAGGTGATTGCATCGAACCTCGCCAATGTCGACACGCCGGGGTACCGCACCCGCGATGTCCACCCTTTCGCCGGGGAGATCGAACAAGCGATGGCGGGCGACGAACAGCCTTTCGCTCCGGCCTCACAAGAGATCCGCGGACTACTAGAGCGGCCCGATGGCAATAACATTTCGGTCGAACGCGAGTCTCTGCTCCTGGCCGAGAACCAGTTGCGTTTCCAGGTGGCGGCACAGTTTTTGAAGGCGGAATTTCATCGGCTTACGACCGCAATCAACGGAGGAGGAACCACGTCATGAACTTATTTGGCATGCTCGAACTCAGCGGGTCGGCACTCGGCGCGGAACGACAAAGAGCGGAGGTGGTGGCCAGCAATATGGCCAATGTGCAGACCACACGCACTCCGGCGGGTGGCCCGTATCGCCGCCAGTTGGTCGTGTTTCAGGCGCAGCGCGTGCCTCGATTCACGCTGGCTTTGGCAGGTATGCATCAGGAAAATACTTCGGCGGTACGCGTCGCCGCCGTGGTCCCGGACCAGCGGCCGCCGGTGATGCGCTTTGAGCCGGGACATCCCGACGCCAATCCAGCGGGCTACGTGGCGTATCCACAAGTCGACCCGATCGAAGAGATGACGGATCTGCTCAGTGCGGTGCGGAGTTATGAGTTGAACGCATCGGCGGTGCAGGCGACGAAGAGCATGATTCAACAATCGCTCAACCTGCTGCAATAAAAGCGGGCAAAAGTCTTCCGGGCCGCGAGAGAGTGCCGCATGAAAGCGAGAACGTTTTATGAATAACGAGAACAATGTTTTATGAATAATTCAATTCCGTCGATTCGCATTGTGCCGGCCGAGATCGGCGCAGCCTCAGTTCCATCCTCGACCAGCGGTGACGGAAATAATTTTCTGGAGACGTTGCAGCAGTCGATGGAGCAAGTCGAGGGCGCACAGGGAGACGCTGCGACGCAGGTCGCCGAACTGCTCAATGGACGAGGCGCGGACCTGCATAGCGCCATGATCGCTGTCGAAAAAGCCGATCTTTCTTTTCAGCTGATGATGCAGGTGCGCAACAAAATCGTGCAGGCGTATCAGACGATTTCGAACATGCAGTTTTAGAGAACGCCCGCGGCTGATGGATCGCGGCTAATGGCATACGGCTGATGGCTTACGGCTGACACCCAGGGAGTTCCGCACTTTGGAGCAGAGCATCAAGCAAATTCAGGAATTTCTGCGCGGATTGAGTCTGTCGCAGAAGGCTCTGCTCGCTGGCGGCGCGGCCGCCGTCGGACTGACGTTGTGGTTGTTCGTCACGCTGCTCGATCACAAGAACGTCGTCCTCTACTCGGGGCTGAAGGCCCCGGACGCGCAGGCGCTCGGCGCTCGGCTGGCGGCAAAAAGCATCCCCTATGAAATATCTCCGGACGGCACGAGTGTTCTGGTCCCCTCCGACAAGCTCGATGCCGCCCGTCTGGAAACCGCGGCACAAGGACTGCCTCGCAATGCCCGTCTGGGGTTCGAATTGTTCGACACGCCGAACTGGGCGGGATCGGACTTCAGCGAAAAAGTGAATTACCAGCGCGCGCTTGAAGGCGAACTGGAGCGGACACTGCAAACCTTGAACGAAGTGGAAGCGGTGCGGGTGCATCTGGTCTTGCCGCGCGAATCGTTATTCAGCGAGCAGGAGCGCGAATCGAAGGCCGCAGTTATCGTCAAAACTCACGGCGGGACATTGTCACGAGAGGCGCAGCAGGCGATCCCACAGTTGGTCGCGAGTGCGGTGGACGGATTGCGGCCGGAGAATGTCACGGTTGTCGATGCCGACACGGCAACACCTTTTATGGCGCGGCGCGGACCCTCCGGGCGAGCCTCCTTCGATTCCGACGAAGAACTCGCGGCGGCGGCCGTGCATGCGATTGAGCCGGTGGTGGGGGCGCAGCACGTCCGCGCCAGTGTGCACGTCGATTACGATTTGAGCAGCAGTGAAGATACTTCCGAGATCTACGATCCGAAAGCGGCAGCCACCGTCGCGCAACAACATTCCGAGGAACTGGCGGGTGGCGGGAATCCGGCGGGAGTGCCGGGCGTGGCCAGCAACGTTCCCGCCAGCACAACCGCCGTTCCTCCGATTCCCTCGGTGCTTGATAACCAGAGTTCGAAATCCGACAGCTCGACGTTTGCGGTCAGCAAGAACATCCATCATGTTACGAACCCTGCCGGACGCGTGCATCGTCTGACGGCGTCGGTGCTGATCGACGACGCGACCGATACCAAGCAGGAAAATGGAAAGACGACGTCGGTCCGGCGCAAGCGTACTCCAGAAGAAATGACGGCCATCGAAAAACTTGCTCGCGCCGCGGTCGGGATCGACGATCAGCGTGGAGATCTATTGGTCGTCGAAAATTTATCGTTCGAGACTGCTCCGGTTGAAGTGCTGACTCCTCCCGGCAAACTGGACAAATGGCGGCTGCTGATCGTTCCCTGGGCGGGGGCGTTGCGCTATGTGGGAATCACGTTGCTGTTTCTCGTGGTCTATGCGTTGGTGCTGCGTCCGGTGAAGAAGCAGGCGATCGCGGCTTTCAAGCAGATTCCCTCGCAGCTCGCGCCGGGCCGCGCCGCCGCCGTGGCCGGCGCGTCAGCCGGCGTCATTGCAGGGATCGAACTGCCGGAGGGCAGCGACGAAGCCAAGCGGGCTGGGCTGATCAAGAAAGAGCTGGCAGAAAAGATCAAAGCCGATCCGGCTGGGGCCGGGCGGTTGGTGCAAACCTGGATTCGAGATCCAAAGACGAAGTAGCAGCGCCTCGTTGACATGCCCACAGCCGCATACAGTATCGGTCTGCAGAAAGCCGCCATCCTCATGGTGTTGCTCGGCGAGGAGGCGGCGAGTCATATCTACCGTAATCTGCCGGAGGCGGACCTGCAGCGCTTGACACAACGCATCGTCGAGCTCGAACACGTGAAACCCGAGGCCGCGATCGCGGTGCTCGAAGAGTACTACCAGCTCACCCTGACGCAGAGTTACCTGGCTGAGGGCGGGGCGGACTATGCGGAAAAACTGCTGGTAAAAGCGTTTGGTGAAGCCGGCGCCCGCCAGTTGCTGGCGCAGGTTTCGAAAGCGATCGAACAGACCGGCGTCCACCTGGAGAGCTTACAGAACGCTGATCCGCAACAGCTCGCGAAATTTCTCGAAGCCGAGCATCCGCAGACGATCGCCCTCATCCTGGCGCACTTGCATGCGCGCCAGGCCTCGACGCTCCTGCTGCGTTTGCCGGAAGAAGTCCGTGCCGAGACGGTGAAGCGTCTGGCGCAATTGCGCCAGTTTTCGCCAGAGGTGGCCGAGAAAGTCTCACTCGCTCTTAACAAACGCCTGGAGGCGGTTGGGGAGCAAAGCCGCCGCGCCTATGCGGGATTCAAGGGCGCGGCCGATCTGTTGAACCAGCTCGAACCAATCGCGAGCAAGGGCATCCTTGAGAACATCGAAAAAGACGATCCGAAAATGGCGCTTGGTATACGCAACCTGATGTTCACGTTTGAAGATCTTCTCGGGGTTCCGGAGGCGGGCATCCGCGAGCTGCTGGGCCAGCTCGACAAGAAGACGCTGGCGTTGTCGTTGCGCGGCGCGACCGAAGAACTCAAGAACATGATCTTCAAATCGATGTCTTCGCGCGCCGTGGATATGTTGAAGGAAGACATGGAAGTGCTGGGCGCGGTACGAGCCAAAGACGTCAACGCGGCGCAACACGACATCGTGGAAGTGGCGCGCCGCCTCGAAGCCGAGGGCAAGCTGGTGTTGAGCGCGGAGTCGCAGGAAGAATATGTCGTCTAGCGCGCCCAAGCGGCAGCCCATCTCCGATGCTGCGCCATTCGCCTATGCCGAAGTCGAGCCGGCGACCCGCGGCGAAGGCGGCGGGGCCGAATCCCAGGCAGGCGCGCAAGCAGCCGAAGAGCGCAACCGGAGACAGTTGGCGGAGGCCTTTGAGCAGGGACGGCAGGCTGTGCAGCAACAATTACGTTCGGAACTCGACACGGCGGTCGCGCAAAATCGAGCGCAGATCGCCGACAGCCTGCGGCAGTTCGCGGTGGAGCGTCAGAATTACTACCGCCGCATCGAAGGCGAAGTCGTCGAACTGGCCCTCGCCATCGCCCGCAAGGTGCTGCATCGCGAAGTGCAAATCGATCCGCAGGCGCTGGCAGGGATCGTTCGCGTCACGCTCGAAAAACTCGATACCAGCACTCGCGTCGATCTGCACGTGAATCCGAAAGAAGCTCCCGATTGGCGGCACTATTTTGCCTGCCGGGCAGAGGATGTTCCGCCGCCGGAAGTCCACGAGGATGCATCGGTTTCTCCTGGAGAATGCCGCGTCGAGACTTCGCTTGGGTCGACCGTGGTGGGATTGCAGTCACAACTGAAGGAGATTGAAACCGGATTATTGGATCTTCTCGCTGAGCGGCCCGACGGCGCGCGCGTTTCCATCGCTGCGCCAATCTCCGAACCGATCTCTGCGCCGGAGAAACGCGGGTGAACCCATCGATTCTCTCTGCCTACTTTTCACACCTTGAACACACGTCGGCGCTGCGCTGGCGTGGCCGCGTCGTCCAGGTCGTCGGACAGCTGGTTGAATCTGAAGGTCCGTTTTGCACCGTCGGCGAGGCATGCGAAATCATCGATTCGCACAACCGTCATTGGCCCGGAGAAATTGTCGGATTCCGGGGCCACATCGTCCTTTCGATGGCGCTGCGCCGACCCTCGGGCATCCGGTATGGCGATCAGGTTGTGGTTTGGGGGCGACGGCCATCCTTGCCGCTTAGCGAAGAACTGCTCGGCCGGGTGCTTGACGGAGCGGGAAATCCGATCGATGGTTTGCCCGCGCCCGCGTGCCACGAGCGCTACTCTGTCGATCGCGAGGCTCCGCTCGCACTTGAACGCACGATGATCCGTGACCCACTCGGTTGCGGCATCCGCGCGATCGATGCCTTTCTCACCTGCGGGCGCGGACAGAGAGTGGGCATCTTCGGTGGGAGTGGCGTCGGCAAAAGCACGCTCATCGGTATGATGGCGCGCAACACCACCGCGGACCTCACTGTTCTCGGCCTAATCGGCGAGCGCGGCCGCGAAGTGGGAGAGCTTCTCCATTCGCTCGGCGTCGAAGGCCGCCGGCGTTCGGTGGTGGTCGTCTCCACGTCCGATCAGGATCCGCTGCTCCGCATTCGTGCCGGACTTGCGGCCACGACGATCGCCGAATATTTCTGCGCTCGCGGACAGCATGTGTTGCTCGTCGTCGATTCACTGACACGTCTCGCCATGGCGCAGCGCGAGATCGGACTCGCGGCGGGCGAACCCCCGACCGCCAAAGGCTATACGCCATCGGTTTTCACGCTGCTGGCGCGCCTGATCGAACGCGCGGGTTCTTTTGGTTCGGGCACCATCACTGGCTTTTACACCGTGCTGATGGAAGGTGATGATGCAAACGATCCCCTGGTCGACGCGGCGCGGGCACTCCTCGACGGGCACGTCATGCTCGATCGCAGCCTCGCCGCCCAGAGTCACTATCCACCGATCTCGATTCTCGACAGCATCAGCCGAATCATGCCGGCAGTGATCTCGAAGGAGCATTTGGCGAAGACGAATCTGATCCGCCGACTATTCGCCACCTACAAAGCGTCGGAAGAATTGATTCGCATCGGCGCTTATCAGAAGAACAGCGATCCCGACCTTGACCGGGCCATCGCTCTGATGCCGGCGCTGCGCGAATTCCTTCTGCAATCGCCACACGAAGTTATGGCGATGAATGATTCTCTTCGCCGGCTCATGGCACTCCCTGTGTGACCGCCACATGCCCTTTCGTTTTGCACTCGCGCCGTTGCTTCGTTTGCGGCAAAGCATCGAACGGCAACGGACGCTTCAGCTACAGGAAGCGAGCCTGAAGGTTGTCCGCGCCCAAGAGGCGTTGACTCGACTCGATGAATTTCTTGCCGGCTCAGCTCAGTCTGATTCCACGAACCTCGCTGGAGGAAGAAGTGGCGCCGAGCTCCAATTCGCTTCGGTATTTGCGTGACAATCTGCATCGTTATCGCGAGGAACTTGAGGAGGAAGTTCATAAGCTCGAGACCGCGCGGCAACAGGCAGTCAGCGGCTATCGACTGGCCTATCGCGCCCGTGAGGTTCTTGAAACCCTGCGTGCGCGTCAACATCGCGAATACCAGGAAGAGCAAAGGCGCCGCGAGCAACGGGAGCTCGACGCTGCCTATCTGCTGCAGCGCTGGCATCGAAGTCAATAATGATCGGGATAGCCAATCTTGCCGCGTTGCAGGCGGCAAACCTTTCCGGGTTGTCGCACAGTCGGTTCACTTGAGTTTAGTTTGATTGTCGGTTGACGCCGCAAATATCTGAATCTGCAACAACTCCACTCGCTTCACGGAGATTTACACCTCCCACCTTCATTGGCGCGCCGAGTGCAACAGATCTCGCGGTGCTCCAATGCAGATCGATGTGATCCTCAATCTGGCAAGTGTGGCGATGACGGGAGCTGGCGGCACGCTTCGTACGTCAGCGGGGACGACCACTGCGGGGCCAGGTTTCGGCACAAAGCTCGCCGCGTCTCTTTTGGGGTCGGCGCAAATCGAGGGTCGGAATCCGGCAGGTACGACCACAAAGTCCGGTACCGTGGCCGACGCTATGGCCGAAGCTTCTCCGTCCGATATTTCTCGGCTCGGAACAAAGGTCGGCGTTAAGAACCTGACTGGATTCACCCTCAAGGCCGGAATCGCGACGCAATTCAAATCGGTGAACAGCAGAGCAAACTCTGCTACCAACGGTCCCCACGATGCGTGGTCTGGTCCGAAAACCTCAACTTCGCCGTTACTTTCCGCTTCTTCAGCTTTAATGGCACCGTTACCTAGCACTCTGGTGACGCAGTTTACGACTCCCCTGCTCCTAGCTACGAATGTGGTAGCGCCGGGGAACGGGGAAGAACAATCTGCTCCTGGTTTCGCCGCCGAGGGATTCTCGGCGCAGTTAGAGACCCCGGGCATCCCTGCAACTGGCATTTCCGTTCAGTCCTCGAATCCGCCGTTGCCCGGAAAAATATGGCCGGGGCCCGGGCCGCATGTTGGGTCACGCGATGTCATCGAAGCACAGGTCACTCCTAACCCAGGGAAACTCTCACATCCGTCGCAGTCAGGTGACTTTGGAATTTTCCCTGACTTATTTGATCGATCCGTTGGTGGATCCGCTCGAAGCGAGGCACCCGAGACCTCCAACTCCCCGCTGACGAATGACAGCGCGGCTGTTAATCCAGTTTTTTTCACGAAACTTACAAATTTCTCGTCCTCTTTCTCGCCCTCTTTCTCGCCCTCGATCGACATCGATTCGATATCCCCCGCCACTTCGCCGGCGCCACCCGATGCGCAGTCAAACGCTCTCCTGACGGCAGAGGCGCGTTCGGGTATTTCCTCAGAGCCCTCTGGCTCGATCCGCTCCACATTTCCGGCCGACGCCTTCGGTGCGAACTCGATCACCACCATGCCAACCGTTATTTCATCGGGACCCGTTTCTGGAACAAGGAATCCGACGACGCCCGCATCCCCAAGTATTTCTTCACCAGCATCGATAACTACCGATCGAACAAGTAATGTGCAGGATTCGCCGGCAGTGGCGACAGAAGCGTCTGCGTTTCGTGGTAGTGCATCGCGGCTGCCTCCCGGCTTAACGATCGTTCGCGGAGCCGAGCAATCCCCAGCCCCGGAATCGCTGCCGGGATCGGCCCAGCCAGCTACGTCCGCGCAGACGGTCTCCTCGATGACGGCGACGCAGGTTGCTTCGCAAGCTAAGTCGCAGGTTATGCCGCAGTTTTTTCCAGATGCGCTGCCGAATGCATCGACAGTGCAACCAGCGCCATCGACGACGAAAAGCACGAACCAGGTCGTCGTTCCGAATCCCGGAGCCCACGACGTTTCTTTATCAATTCCGCTCGGCGAGAAGAATCTGGCGGCTACGAGTGTGCCGTTGGCGATGGCAGATCTTGCGGCTCTCCCTCCGGGCAACCTCACGCTCGGAGCCACCAAAACAGCAACGCCCGAGCCGGGGCAAGCGGCCCGCAGCAGCGACGTAACGGGCAGGGGCGTGCCCTCGCTTAAGACTCCGACCGCAAAATCGAATTCTTCTGACGCTGCCGGGACGGCGACAAAGACAAACGATCTTGGGGGAAATGAAAGTCAGAGTGCGCAGGCCGGCGAGAGGGATGTCAATCAAACCGCAGTCCGGTCGTTGACGGCCAGTTTTGACGAGAATGTAAGTCGAGGGTCGCAAGAAAATGACAATCTAACTACGAATCCCGCCGCGCTAGACGGCAACGATCGCAACAACGCTAAACCGGCAACGCCATTCCAATCGGAAGTCGCCTTCAGCTCTCGAACGACGTCTGAGAACCGGGACCTCTCTTCGACGATCGAATCGAATGCGAATCCATCAAGTGCTAAACCGCCGAATGGACAAACAGCGAGTGGGCAGTCGCTGAACTCCACTCCGTCGAACGGCTCTGTTTCGAAGGCAGTGGCTAGCACGAGCGTTCCCGTCCCGTCGGCCAAAGACGTCCCCACAGTGCTGACTGCTGCGCCGCCAGCCCCCGCTTCCGATCCACAAACCGGAACCGAAGCCCGGCCCAATTTGCCGCAGAGTCACCAGATGCTCGATTCGGCGCCCGCTGGGTTCGCTCCTCCGCCGGCCGCTGGGATCGCTCTTGGCGTCGCTGCTGATGGGCAAGCAAACTCGCAGATGCACGTCGGCATTCGCACCGACGCCTTTGGCGCGGTGGAGATTCACACTGTGCTCGAGCAAAGCCAGGTCGGGGTGACTGTGCACGCGGATCGCGACCTGGGCCGCTGGTTCAGTGCCGAGGTGCCGGGTCTTGAATCCGGACTCAACCAGCATCACCTCAATCTCACCGCTGTCGACTTCGATCACGGCCGATCGGGGGTCCAGGCGGAAACCGGGTTTCAGCAGGGACAACCGCGCCAGCATTTTTCTGAAACGCCGGGATCGCAGCCGTTCACTACCCGTGGTCCGGACGAACAAGAAACTGTGGAGGATTCCGCTGCCGTTGGAATTTCCATCGCCAACCACGCGGTCAAGTCCGCCGAAACTCACTTCAGCATTCACGTTTAGGAGGTCAATCGTGCACGCATCGATCACGCAAATGCTCCATCCCGCAGCCCAATCGGCTGCGGCATCGCCAACAGCTCCCTCGTCCTCTGCGACTTCGTCGGCGGCCACCAATCCAGGACTGGACTTGACCGACACGTTTCTCCAACTGCTGACGACGCAACTCCAGAATCAGAGTCCGCTTGATCCGCTCGATCCGAACGCGTTCGTCGCTCAACTTGCACAATTCAACTCGCTCGGTGAACTGACGCAGATCGAATCGCTCATGCAGACGCTGGTGAATAACACCAGTGCTCCCTCAAGCGCGAGTCCTTCGGCTGCCGCTGCAGTTGCCGGTTCAAAACCCTCATCCGCAACCAATTCCGTTTCTCACTAAGGAGCCTCTATGCCATCGTTCTCCATACCTCTTTCCGGATTGACCACCAGTTCCGAAGCTTTGTCGACCACGGCCAACAACCTTGCCAACCTCAATACCATTGGATACAAAGACGAGCAGATCCAATTCGCCGACCTCTTCTACCAGAATTTCGGCACGAATGGCGCTGGCGACCCGATTCAACAGGGAGCGGGAGTTACCGTCAGCTCGAAACCTTCGGACTTCACGGAGGGCAATATCACTCCGACTGGGGTCTCGACCGATGTCGCCGTTTCAGGCAATGGATTCTTCGTTGTGGAGCAAGGCGGCGTACAGAGTTATACCCGGGCCGGCGATTTCGAAGTTGGCACGGATAACCTGCTGGAGACAGCCGACGGTCAACAGGTTCTTGGGTACCCGGCCGTCGACGGTGCAGTCAACACCAGCGGAGGCCTCACCTCGCTCGCTCTCGGAGCCGGGACCGTGAGTCCAGCTACGGTCACCGCCAATGTAAGCCTGACCTCGAATCTCGATGCAACTGCAGCTGTCGGAGACACCTATTCCACCCAGACGACGATCTACGACTCTCTCGGCGGCAGTCACAACCTGACCTTTACGTACACCAAGACGGGCACCAACGCCTGGACTTACGACGTTACGATTCCGGCGGCAGACGTTAGCGGCGCTACAGCACCTGTTTCGCTGGGCACCGGCTCCCTCACATTCGACGGCAATGGCAATATCCTGACTCCGGCTACGAACCCGGTCATTGCCGTTCCACCGACAGCGGTCGCACCCGCGACGCAGCAAACTTTCACAGATGGCGCCAACCAACTGTCTTTCACCTGGCACCTGACCAATGCGGCTGGCGCGGGATTGCTGACACAGTTGGCCGGGCCTGACAGCACGGCTTCTATCCAGCAGGATGGCGCGAGCAGCGGAACCTTGCAGAGCTTCAACATAGGGGGAGACGGCACCATCACCGGATCCTTCAGCAATGGCACAACCGCCGTTCTCGGACAGATTGCGCTGGCCAGTTTCGCCGACGAGCAGGGACTTTCGCGCAACGGCAACAACGATTTCTCGCCGACACTTGCGTCGGGTCAGCCCACCATCGGAGCACCGACGACCGGTGGTCTTGGCAGCATTTCCGGAGGCGCGCTCGAACAGTCAAACGTTGACATCGCGACGGAATTTGCAAACCTCATCATCGCGCAAAGAAGCTACGAGGCGAACGCGCGCGTCGTCACCACATTCGATCAGATCACGCAAGATACCATCGCGCTGAAACAATAAGCGTCAAAGGCTGAGGCAGACGCGCTGGCCCGAACGGCGGACAGGTTACAGCGCGCCTGCCCTTAGCTGTTTTCGTAGCCGTTCTCATGAGAACGTCCTCACCAGATGTCGTTTCACGTCCGTGCGAATTTTGTTCCCTACGGCTGCGGCTTGCAAGCCCAAGGATCCAACCCCTTTTCCATACCCTGACCTTTGGGTCGTTCGAAAGCTGATCTCGGAACCCTGTTTGCAAACAATCAGAACATGGCCGACGAGCAAGTCACGCCAGCGCTCGCACCGAAGAAGAGTCGTGCCTGGTTGGGGACGCTGCTTATCCTCATCCTGGGATTAGCGGGAGCGGGCGTTTTCGTCTGGTTGAGAAGCCAAGCTTCGGTCGGTGGCGCGAACGCGGGTGATGCGGAATCGACGCTGGCGCTTGAAACTTTTGTCGTCAATCTCAACAGCGCCGGCCAGCATGGCTACCTGCGGTTAGGAATCTCGCTCGGACTTGCGCGCGAACTGCCGCGCAACAAAGCCGAAGCGATCCCTACGGCGCTGATACGCGACACGATTCTCTCGGTGCTGGCCACGGCCCAGGCAGAGCAACTGCTGAGCAGTGACGGGAAACGCCAGCTCAAGGATGACCTGCTGAAAGCTTTGCAGGAACGCGTGCCGCAGATCGACGTTCAGCATGTCTACTTCACCGAGTTCCTGGTCCAGATGTAAACGATGCAGATGCAAAACGGTGGATTGCAATCCGAATGGCGGATTGAATTCGAATGAAAGAGTGTGTATCCGATGGCCGCAGCCGCGCAACCTAAGCTCGAGGATCCCGTCGCCGGTTCAGTCACTGATCGTTCAATGACCGATCGTTCAGCAACAGAGCGTTCAGTGACTGAGCGATGGGCGCGTGTCGAAACCTTGCCCTGCTTGCTCAGTATCGAGATCTCTGTGCCGAGCTTCACGGTGGCCGACCTGGTTCATCTTGCACGCGGCCGGGTGATTGCAACCCGCTGGACCGTGGGGCAAGACGTTCCTCTGAGGGTCAATGGCGAGTTGATCGCCTGGAGCGAATTTGAAGTGGTGCAAAACCGATTGGCCGCTCGCTTGACGGAGCTGGCTTGAGCGACATGGCTTGAACGACAGAGAAAATATGTTGGAACAGATTCAATCGCATACCACGGCGACCACGCGGCATTTTGTGACGATCGTTTTCGAACGTCTCCGCGACTGCGGACGATTTCTCGCCAGCCGAGTGACCGTAACGAGGAAGCGGAACGCGCTGACGGTCCGGGAGACGGTTTCGCTCGGCGATCGTCGCTTCGTCTGCGTGGTCGAGTTTGAGTGCCGCCGCTACCTGATTGGATCGAGCCCTTCCTCCGTCACTTTGCTATCGCAGTTGCCTGATCAGTTCGCTGCGAGCGCCCCACACGTCCGTTTTTGCCGTCAGGGCGGAGAAGGAGAGTAATGCGGAGTCGCGACAAATTCTCGCTGCGAACGAAAGCACGCGCCGCTGTCGTGTTGTTGATTCTGGCTGCTTCCGCGCCGCTATTTGCGGGCACCCGCGCCACACCTCCTTCACCTTTGCAAAGCCTTTTGCCGGCAGCACCCGGCAGCTCCGCTCCCTGGAATATCGTCGTTCTGCTCACGCTGCTGACTTTAATTCCAGCGATTGTGCTTTCGATGACACCGTTTGTCCGGTTGCTGGTTGTGTTTCATTTTCTGCGCCAAGCGCTCGGGACGCAGACCACGCCCAGTAATCAGACGCTGATCGGACTCTCTCTCATCCTCACATTTTTTCTAATGCAGCCGGTCGGCGCCGCTATTTACGACACCGCGGTCGTCCCGCTCGACAGCGGACAGATCTCAACGATGGTGGCGCTCGATCGAGCGATCGTTCCGATGCGGCGCTTCATGTTGAAGTACGCGCGCGAAAAAGACCTGGCGCTTTTCGTAGAGCTCGCCCACGAAACGCGCCCGGGGCGCCCGGACGATCTCAGCATGCGCATTGTGGCGCCAGCCTACCTGCTGAGCGAACTGCAGGCGGGCTTTCGGATCGGAGCGGCGCTCTTTCTTCCATTTCTCGTGATTGATTTTGTGACGGCTGCCATCACCACCTCGGTCGGAATGATGCAGTTACCTCCGGTCGTGATCTCGACCCCACTCAAGATTCTGCTGTTCGTTGTCGTGGATGGCTGGAACCTGCTGATCGGTTCTCTGATGAGGAGTTTCTCCTGAACGAGTTTCACACTGAAAGGCGCGTATGGGAACCCAACAAGTCGTCGGTTTATTTCGTAACGCGCTCGAAGTTTCGCTGCTGCTCGGCGCGCCTTTGTTGTTGATCGCGGTGCTGATCAGTTTGCTGGTCAACATCGCGCAGGTGCTGACGTCGTTGCAAGATCAGACTCTATCGACCGTGCCGCGTCTGGCCGCGGTTGCGGCAGCGGCCTTCCTGTTTTTTCCGTGGATGTTGCGAAAGCTGATTTTATTCACGGTCGGGTTGTGGTCCGACTTCCATCCGTTTGTGCGCTGAAAACCGTGCGCTGAAAAACAGCGTGCCTGAGAGTGACCTGACTATGTTGCAAATGTCGATTCCATTGTCGATACGAGAGCCGATTGAACGAAGTGTCGCCGTCTGGATGATCGCAGGCGCCCGCGTTTCCGGACTGCTCGTCGTCGCTCCATTTGTCGGCAGCGCCGCGCTCCCGGCGCGGATCAAGGTTGGGCTCGCCTTCCTGCTCACATTATTCATGGTTCCGCTCGTGCCTGCGTCGTCTGTTGCTCTGGTCGCGCCCGCGCTCGCCGTCGTGCTCCTCGGCGAATTCGTGATCGGGTTTCTTCTCGGCTTCACGCTCCAACTCATCTTCGAAGCTGGCCAGATTGCCGGACAAGTCTGCGGCGTGCAAATGGGATACGCCCTCGCGAGCGTCGTCAATCCCGATAGCCAGGCGGACTCGGCCGTGCTGGCCACGTTCTACGAACTGACTCTTCTTCTGCTCTTTATTCAGTTGGGCGTGCCGCACTGGCTGCTGCGCGAACTTGGGCACAGCTTCGAGTACCTGCCCCCCGGACACTTCTCCATGGGGTGGCCGGCAGTGGGCGCGCTTTTCCAGTTTGCCGGCGGAATGTTTGTCTCCGGGTTGCAGATTTCAGCGCCGGTGTTGGTCGCGAGCCTCTTTGCCGACGTGGCACTCGGCTTTATCGGCAAAGCATCGCCGCAATTGCCGGTCTTGTTTGTCGGAATTTCGCTGAAGAACATTTTGGGACTGGCGCTGATGTTTGGAGCAGTGGCGATGTGGCCGCGCTTTTTCGAGGCCCGCTTCGGCCGCGCCCTGGAAGCCTCAGAAAAGATCTTGCGGCTCACTCACTAGCTTTCTTCGTTTGAACGGACGTTTGAACCGACGTCGAGTAGCGAATGCGAATTACCAATCACCAGGGAATCACGAGCCACTGAGCCATGCCCGAATCGAATCAGACCGAACAAGCAACTCCGAGACGCCGTCAAAAGGCGCGCGAAAAAGGACAGGTTGCGCGCAGCCGCGATCTGGTCGGCGCAGCTTCCGGCATGGCCGCAACCTTCGTGCTGTTTTCGTTGATGTCGACTTTTCCTGTGGCGTGGCGCGGATTCTTCCGTGACTGCGTCGACAGCGCGGTCTCGGGCAACTTGCGCATGGACGGGCTGCCTCCACTATTGGGCCATCCTGGGCTCTTTGTTGCGACCCTTGCCGCGCTCGGTATGGGGTGGGTGGTTGCGCTCTCGTCCGCACTCGCGCAAGGCGGTTTCGTCTTTGCCCCAGCTTCGCTGATGCCGAGCGCTTCCCGCATCAGCCCGGCCGCCAAACTGAAGCAGCTTTTTTCGATCACCGCTCTGCGTGGACTGATCAAGTCTCTGCTGCCGGCCACGGCCGTCGCCTGGATCGCAAGCGGCTGTCTGCGCCGCGACTGGGTCGCGCTGATGGCGCTGCCATCGCTCTCTTCGCGCGGCATGCTCGGTTTCGCCGTCGAGCGCATCTTCGAAGTGGCGTGGAAATCTGCGCTCGTGCTTCTGGTCTGGTCGGTGCTCGATTACTTCTTCGAGCGCCAGCATCTTTCGAGCGAGTTGAAGATGAGTCGCCAGGAACTGGCGGACGAATACAAGGAATCGGAAGGTAATCCCGTCATCAAAGGCCGCATCCGGCGGCTGCAACGGCAAGTTCGCCGGCGGCGGATGCTCGAGGACACGAAGCGCGCGACGGTCGTCATCACGAATCCCACGGAGTACGCCGTGGCGCTCGAATACCGGCCGGATATGCCCGCACCCGTCGTGATTGCCAAGGGGCGCAACTTGCTCGCTGCGCAGATCAAGGAAATCGCGCGTTGGGAAAACATTCCCATGGTCGAAAATCTGCCACTCGCCCATGCGCTCTATCGCACGGTTGAGGTTGGACAAAGCGTGCCGGCGAAACTTTACACCGTACTCGCCGAAATCCTGGCTGCGGTTTATCGCGCGCAGGCCCGCGCGCTCGCAGCTGCGGCTGCGCGAGGAGGCCGTCGCTAAATGGCCGCCGCCACGACCACAGCTCTTCCCGCGCGCAACCCGTTCGTCGAGTGGATTGTTCCCATCGCTGCGGTCAGCCTGGTTTTCGTCATGCTGGTGCCGCTGCCTTCGATCGTGCTCGATCTGTTGCTGGCGACGAGTTTTGCGGCATCGGTGCTTGTTCTACTCTCTGCGCTTCAAATTCTGCGTCCGGCACAGTTCTCAGTATTCCCCAGCCTGCTGCTTCTTCTAACCCTATTTCGACTGTCGCTGAATCTCGCCTCCAGCCGCCGCATTCTGCTGCACGGCAATGAGGGCGCGGGAGCTGCGGGGCGCGTCATCGAGGCGTTTGGACAATTCGTGGTTGGCGGTAACTACGTCGTCGGATTCGTTCTGTTTATCGCGCTCATCGCGATTCAGTACATCGTGGTCAGCCACGGCGCGGTGCGCACCGCAGAAGTGACTGCACGCTTCACTCTCGACGCCCTCCCCGGCAAACAGATGGCAATCGATGCCGACCTCAATGCTGGACTCATCGATGAACATCAGGCGCGGGCCCGTCGCGAACAGACCGCACGCGAAGCGGAGTTCTACGGCGCCATGGACGGCGCGGCTCGTTTCAATCAACGCGACTCCATCGCCACGATTCTGATCACTGGCATCAACATTCTCGCCGGTTTTTTGATTGGAGTTTTTCAACTCGACATTCCTTTTCGCGATGCCCTGAAGACCTACACCGTCCTCACGGTCGGCGATGGACTGGTCACGATGATCCCGTCGCTATTGGTTTCGATGGCGGGAGGAATGGTCGTGACTCGCGCTTCGTCGAATGCGACGCTCTCCGCCGATCTCGGAACCCAACTTCTGTCGCGTCGCCGTTCCCTGCAGATCGCCGCCGGCGTGATGGTGGCTCTCGCTTGCATTCCCGGACTGCCGAAATTTTCATTTCTCGCCATCGCCGGCGTCATCGGGCTGCTCGCAGCGCGGCTGCCGCAACTTAAAGACAAAGACGGCAAAGTTATCGAGGCTCCAATCGTCGACCCGGGCGCGCTGCCAGCAGGCGGAAAAGACAAAAAAGCAGGCAAGAGTGATTCCGGCTCGATCGAGGACCTGCTCAAGCTGGATGAACTCGCGCTCGAAGTCGGCTACGCGCTCGTTAATCTGGTCGACGTCCAGCAGGGTGGACAGCTTCTGGCGCGCGTGAAAGCGCTGCGCAGCAGTCTGGCGGTGCAACTCGGATTTATTGTTCCGCCGATTCACATCACCGACAACGTCCGGCTCAAACCACGCGAATACGTCATCTCGCTGCGCGGGGTTGAAATCGCACGTTGGGAGATGCTCGAAGATCGCGTGCTCGCCATCAGCTCCGAACTCAACCCGCCCGCGCTGACCGGAACTCCGACGCGCGAGCCAGCTTTCGGAGTCGCCGCTCTCTGGATTGCACGCGCTCTCGAATCTCAGGCTTTAACTTCGGGCTATGCCGTCGTCGATCAGACTTCCGTGCTCTCGACTCACCTCGCCGAAGTCATCCGACAGCACGCCTATGAATTGCTGACGCGACAGGAGACGAAACGTCTGCTCGACCGCCTCGGTGAGAGCCACCCCAAGCTGGTCGAGGAATTAGTCCCTAAGATTCTGAGTCTCGGGGAAGTGCAAAAGGTCTTGCAGCAACTACTGCGCGAGCAGGTTTCCATCCGCGACCTCTCCACCGTGCTTGAGGCACTGCTCGATGCATCGGCGAATAGCAAGCACCCCGTGATGCTGGTCGAAGCGGCGCGCCAGTCTCTGGGACGAGCCCTCGTGCGCCCGTTGCTCTCTGACGATGGCGGACTGCGCGTGCTTACGCTCGATCACAACATTGAAGAAGAATTGGGACGCGCGTTTAATCCCCAGGCACCGGCTGCCACTGCGACGGGGCTGCAGCCATCGTTTGTACGGCGCATTCTCGACGGCTTACGTCAGTTGGCTGGAGAGCAGGTCGCGCAGACCGCTCCCATCCTGCTCTGTTCCACGCCCGCACGCTTTCACCTGCGGCGGTTGCTCGAACCCTTTCTCCCCAAAGTGGTAGTGCTCTCTCCCCTGGAAATTCCCCCAATGGTTTCCGTGCAGTCGCTCGGGACTGTGAAGTGAAAAAAGTCAGCACCACGAACAAATGACGAGCGAACAAACGACCCACGACTAATGACTTACGACTAATGACCGGAGTTGCGAGGCCAGTTCAAAATGACGAAACATCCCGCCGAAGCCTATCAAAGCGTTCAGAACGAAGCCGAACGCGAGCGCGTCCTCATGGAACAACTCCCCCAGGTCCGCTACATTGCGCGTCGTATTCACGAGCGCCTGCCGAGACACGTTCCATTCGAAGACCTGGTCCACGCGGGTGTTCTCGGACTGATCGACGCGCTCAACAAATTCGATCAGTCAAAGCACGTGCAATTCAGTTCGTATTCGAAGTTCCGGATCCGGGGCGCCATCCTCGATAGCCTGCGCGAACTGGATTGGAGTCCGCGGGAACTGAGACGCAAAGGGCGCCTCGTCGACACGACTTATTCCGATCTTTCGGGCAAACTCGGCCGCGCGCCCACGGAAAATGAAATCGCCCACGAAATGGGCATCAACCTTCAGGAGCTGCAGTCGCTGCTCGCCGAACTCGACGGCCTCGAACTCGGCAGTCTGCGCGTCGAGTCCCGCCGTGACGGCAAAGAAGAGGACCTCACCGATTTCGTGCCCTCGAAACCGGAGGAAACTCCTTTTTTCCAATGTCTGCGCTCGGAGATGAAACATCTGCTCGAGCAAGCGATCTCGGAGCTGCCGGAAAAAGAACAGAGAGTTCTGGCGCTTTATTACTACGAAGAACTCACGATGAAGGAAGTGGGAGCGGCGCTCGGTATTGGCGAATCTCGAGTGTCGCAGATTCACTCTCTGGCCATGGTGCGATTGCGTGCGCGCCTCAATTTCTTGACCACGCCGGTCGCGAACGCCAAAGCAGCAGGCTCTCCGTAGCCGTGCGGAAACAAATCTTTCGAGAGAGGATGCGATGGAAAAGGTACTCAATCAGCAAGAAATCGATGACATGGTACGGGCGGCACGTATCGGGAGCGCCGACGCCGGCGCCACGGGACCTGTTGTTCAACCGTGGGACGTACGCCAGGCGGGCCAGATCGGGCGCGAACAATTACGCGCGATCAATCTGCTGCATGAAGCGTTTGCCCGCAACCTCACGAGCGCCATCGGCGGATACCTGCGCATTGTTTTCGATGTCAGCCTCGTCTCCGCAGAGCACCTTACCTATCGTGAATTTCTGCAGTGCGTACCGGAAAAGACCTATCTTGCGTCGATCGACCTCGATCCGGCTGGCGCGACTGCAGTCCTCCAACTGGATCTCGCCATCGCATTCCCCATTATCGACGTGATGCTTGGAGGCGAAGGCAAGAGCAGCGAAATGTCGCGCGACGTCACCGAAATCGAAGAGCAGGTTCTCGAGAGCGTGGTTCGCATCATGTGCCGCGAACTGCAAACCAGCTGGCAAGCGATTTCGCTCACCTTCAATTTCGGAGAGCGCCAGCAAATTCTCCAGACTCAGCGTCTGATGCCACCGGAGGAAAAAAATCTCTGTCTCAGCTTCGAGATTAAGATGTCGGAAACTCGCGGAACGCTGAATCTCGCCGTGCCCGCAGTGGTGTCGAACGCTTTGCTCAGAAAAATTTCGGCAGACTTCAGCTATCAGCGACCTCGAACCTCTATCGACGCGCGCCTTCAGATTCAGAAGAGACTGCTTAATTGCTTATTCCCGGTGGAGCTTTCCCTCACCGGCTTGCCGTTGCCCCTGCAGGATCTTACAAACCTCGCCCCCGGCGATCTGCTTACATTTGCCCGGGACTCTTCCGCGACGGCTGCTATGACGGTCGAGGACGTTCACCTTTGTTCAGCCATGCCGGTCCGAGTCAACGCGCGGCGCGCCGCTCGCGTGATCGCTATCGATGCCCCTCTCGTAAAACCGGGCGAGGGGAACGCTGAAACATGACCTTTTGAAATGAAATCCGGGGAAAAAGGCTCCACGAGAATGACCGATGACTGACGTTCGTGACCCAAATACCGACAGCCGTGCGCTTCGACCTGAACTTCTGAGTTGGTGCGAAGCATGGAGAGACTGCCTCCAGAGCGTACTCTCGCAAGTGTCGGGACAGCCGGCGGCCTTCGAACTTTCTCCTGAGCTTCTGCCCGCTGCCGAAACCGACGTCTGGTACACGGTCGTGGCCGCGGGCGCACTCCGCGGTGAAATGACGTTGCGGCTGCCGGCGGCATCCGCCATCCGACTCGCGAGGAAATTTCTCGGCGAGCCTGAACCGCCTGCCGCTGCCGGCGGCGCAGACGCCAGCGCTACCGAATCCGTTGCCACGGAAAGTAAGGAAGCTCTCGAAGAACTCCTGCGCCAAATCGCCGGCCTGACGGCCACTTCTGTGGGTGCAGCCGCTGGCGGCGAAGTTCGTCTGCAACTCTCCGCTTCGCCTGCTCCCTCCTGGTCTGCCGAGGCCGTCGTCTGCTTGTTGACACGCGACGAGGCGGGCGCTGAAGTCACCATCGAAATTAAGGTCGGCTCCGCTCTGGCTGAGGAACTCCGGCCGCGGATCGTGCCTCCAGTCGCCGCGAACCCAACGCCGCATTCCGCACCGTCGTCGGTTCCACCGTCGCCTCCACCATCGCCACAGCCTCCAGTCGATCCCGTCGTCGATCCGGTGCAGGTCTCGAACTATCGCCGCCTCATGGATGTTGGGCTCGACGTCAAGCTGCGGTTCGGAACTCGCCGCATGTTGCTGCGTGATGTGCTGGCCCTTAGCGCTGGTGTCGTCGTGGAACTCGATAACACTCTCCACTCCCCGGTCGATCTATTGCTCGACGGGCGGCTCATTGCTCAGGGAGACGTCGTTATCGTCGATGGCAAGTACGGACTGCGAGTCACGAATGTCGTGGACCCGCCGCCGCCCGGCGTGTCACGAGTTTGATTTGAATTGAGGGTGGGGAAAAATCGAGCCGAGAAGAACTATCCATGCCGAATTTCTTAAAGCCGCTCCGTTGGCCCGCGCAATGGGTCAAACGCCGACAAATCGAATCTGCAGAACCGCCGTGCTCGCTCACTTCTTGCGGTCGAACGCGATCGCTGTGGCAAAGCTTGCGGCACCGCGCCAACGGGAGCCTGCTGCAGGGCGCATTCTATTGCCAGCCTCAATGCCTGGAGATCGCGCTGCTTGGCCAACTTTCTCGTTTGCGAATTCTCTCGTCTCCACCACTGCCGCCCAACCGCATTCCACTCGGATTGCTTATGGTTGCTCGGGGAAAATTAACTCACCTCGAAGTTCAAGCAGCCCTCGCAGCCCAGCATCGCGCCCGTCATGGAAAGATCGGCGATTGGATCGAGCGATTGGGATTTGCTACAGAGCAGGAAGTCACCACCGCGCTGGCCCTGCAATGGGGATGCCCGGTGGTCTCTTCCATCGATCCATCCACTGATCGATCCGCGGCGTCTTCCGTTGGCAATATTCCACTTCCCATTCTCGAGGCTTTTCAGATGCTGCCCTTCAACTATGCGATCGCGACCAAGACTCTTTATATCGCCTGCGGAGAGCGTGTCGATCACGCCGCGCTTTACGCCATCGAGAAAATTCTCGATTGCCGCACTCAGCCTTGTGTATCAAGCCGGAAGGCGATTGCGCGCCAACTGGAATCGATGCGCCAAACGTCACGCCCAAGCGACGTGGAATTTGGGCCAATGAATGACCTGGCCGAAATGTCGAGCATTGCCGCAAGTTACACTTCGAGACTCAGTCCCGATCAAGTGCGCCTGAGCCGGGTGGGACGTTTTATCTGGCTGCGGCTTGAGGTGCGCTCGGCCTTGCGCGCAGGCGTGCGCTCTGGCGTTCGCGGTAAGACGCGAACGCAAACCACAAACTTAGTCTTTCGGCTGCCTGGTGGGGAGCGCGCTACAACGTCTGCTTAACTACAACGTGCGTTTAAACAAGGGCACCGCCAGTGCCAGCGTGACGACGGCAAAAATGCTCAGATAGATCATGTCCGGAACAATCGCCGCCAGTCCCGTCTCCTTCAGAAGAAGAGATTTAAATCCGTGCACGGCATATGTGAACGGGTCTACCTTTGCGATCACACGCAGCCAGGTGGGAAAAGCCTCGACGGGGTAGATCGATCCGCTGGGGAAAAACAGCAGCGTATTCAGAATGCCGAATATGGCGCGCGGCACGAGGGGGTCTTCGATCCTCACCATCATCAGAAACATCATGGTGTTGAATGCGACCGAGGTCAGCACGATCAAAACGATCAGGCCCAACATCGTTCCTGGATTAAAGATCGTCCCCACACCCGACAGCAGCGACCCGACCACCGTGATTACGACCCCGGTCATCACGGCCTTGATCGCGCCTGCGCCGTTCAGGCCAAAAACCAACTCCGCCTTGGTGATTGGAGTCACGAGATAGCCCTCATGCACGCCGCGGGCCTTGTCGTCGATGTACAACATGCCACCACCAATCATCACCGACACGAACATCGCAAGCGTGATCGAACCCGGCAGAAGATATTTCATGTACTCGATATATGGATACAGCTCGACGGTTTCGAGTGCGGTCTGTTGCAGCAACCTCGGAGAGACGTCGGGCTGGTTTAACGCATCGGTGACCTCGGCCATCTTGTCTTCGAAGGTCGAACTCATGAAGTTGTCGCTGTTGTCGACAATCAGGGCAATCCGCGGATGATTTTTTTCGTAAACCATCTTCGAGTATTGCGCTGGTATGATCACGGCTCCCTGGATCTTGCCGTTGCGCACGTCCTCGCGCGCCTGAACTTCGTTGTCATAAGGAACGGAGATAAACGTTCCGGCGTTCGCTCGAATTGCGTCGAAGGCTTCCTTAATCCGGATGGCCTGTGTGCCGTGGTCTTCGTCGACGAGGCCCATCTTCGCGTCGCGGATCTTTCCGCCAAAAGCGTTGCCCAGCACAATCAACTGCACCAACGGAAAAATCATTGACGCCATCATCAGCGCAGGTGAACGGAAAAACTTCCGCATTTCGCGTTCGATAATCGCCATCATTCTATTCATGGTCGCAACCCCGGACTCTGCGGCATGGTGAAGGCATGTGCTTTCACCAGCTCGTCGCGCAGCTGGCGCCCTGTGTAGTGGACAAAAACATCGTCGAGAGTTGTGTTTTGCACCGTCAGAGTTTTCAGCCCGACGCCGGCGACCACCGCCATCTCCACCAAGTCAGTCGTCGTGCCGGAGCCATTAGATGTCAGCACGCGGAACATCCCCGCACTTTCGTTCTGGACCGAAGTCACTCCCGGCAATCCACGCAGCCGTGCTTCCCAATCGTCCCAGCCGTTCGGAGGGTGTTCGAAGTGAGCTTCGATCACGTTGGATCCGGGTACACTCGCCTTCAATGCCTCGGGCGTGTCGAGCGCAACCAGTTTGCCGTGATCGACGATAGCGATCCGGTTACACAAACGGTCGGCTTCGTCCATGTAGTGGGTTGTGATCAGCACGGTCAGCTTGCGCCTGGCCTTGATATTGGTCAGCATCTCCCAGACGGCAACGCGTGAGACTGGATCGAGGCCGGTCGTGGGCTCGTCGAGGAAGAAAATCTTGGGACTGTGCACCAGGCCCCGGGCGATCTCCAAGCGCCGCCGCATGCCGCCAGAGAGCGTTTTTGTTTGCGCCCCCCGCCACTTAGTCAGGTCGACGGTCTCGAGCAACTCCGCGATCGCTTCCTTGCGCCGCTTCGCCGGAACATCATAGAGCTTGGCGTAAATATTGAGATTTTCTTCGACCGTCAAATCCAGGTCGCTCGTCAGGGCTTGAGGAATCACGCCAATCGTTCGCCGGACGGCATCCGGATCGCGAGCCACATCATGCCCCTCGATGTGCACCAATCCGCCGGTGATCGGAATCAGCGTGGTCATCATGCGGATCAAGGTGGACTTGCCTGCGCCGTTCGGGCCGAGCAACCCGAAGATTTCGCCTTCCTTCACGGAAAATGAAACATCGTCTACTGCCGTGAACGTTCCGTATCGCTTGACGACATGGTCGACGGTGATGGCCTGAGGATCGCCGGCCCCGATCACTCCGGGACGATCGAACTCCGAAACGGAAACAGCTGCGCCGTTGGCCTTAGTAGCGTCCATTCGAATCTCCACCACTCCACATCACAATTACTTCGTACCGGCTGCCTGGACTGTCCCTTTCAGCTGATCGGGCGATACCAACACCTCTGCGGTCATGCCCGGAACGTAGGCCCCCTTGGGATTCTCCAGACGAACTTTTAAAGCAATGGTGCGGATATCGCGCTTCCGGCGTCCCACGTCACGCTGGGTGGCGAAGTCTGCTTCCGCAGCTTTGTAGAAGACTTTGCCCGGAACGAGCGTTCCGCCCGGCAACCGGACGCGTAACGTATCGCCGATTCCAATGTGATCGGAGTCTGTCTCGGGAATCGCCGCAAGCGCCCAGGTGTCGCTGAAATCAACGACGGTAACAATCGCCTGGCCTGCGTTCACCACTTCGCCCTCGCGTGCAGCGCGCACAAGGATCGTGCCGGTCACGGGCGCGTAAATTTTTGTGTAACCGAGGCGAACTTCTGCCTGTCTTAGTTGTGCAACTGCGTTATCCACTTGCGCTCGCGTCGATGCGACTGTGCTTTCGGCGGCAGTTGCCTGATTGGTACGGGCCATTGCGGAGTTAAGGTCCGCTTGCGCCGCGGTCACCTGTTCCTTTAACGACTCAACGCTCGCTTGCTGCGCTTTCAAATTCATCTCGGCTTGCACGCGGTCCTGGTCCGATGCCACGCCTGCCTGCGCGAGCCCGATGGTGCGACGGCTGTCGCTTTCGATCCTGGTTAACGTGGCTTCGGCCTGAGCGAGTTGTGCCCGGGCGGACTGCAACTTCGCCTGCGAGTTGGCCACATCGCTTGAGGTCGACCCTGACGTCGACTTCAATGTGTATTGATTCGCGCTGACCTGCGAACGCATGTTCTGAATCGTGGCCGCAGCAGCTCGCTCTTCAGCCTCCAACTCCGAGGGATCAAGAATCGCGATCAAGTCCCCTTCCTTCACCTGCGTCCCTTCTTCGACGAGCAGCTTCGAAATCCGGCCTTGAATCTGGGGACTCACCACAATCTGGTTGGCGTCGACCGTCCCGACCAGCACCAGATCTTTCCCCCCGGGTGTAGAGAACAGGTAATATCCTGTCGCGATCACTAGGATGACCGATAGGACAATCAAAAATTTATTTCGTGCACTCATTAGAGGCTCTCCGTCGCGAACTTGTTCCCGGTCACCTTGCGTGTCGGCGGTGATTAGCGAAACAACGCCGATGAAATGAAATCCAGCACAAACGCCCTGCGCTCGCGGATCCGATCAGGCGATAACGGATCCACTTTCATCAGTGCTTTCATCACTGGCGCGGCGCCGAAATAAAACACGACGATCGCGGCAATGGAAGGGACAAAATCCATCGGGTTCACATCCCGAAATTCTCCAGCTACAACGCCCGCCTGCAAGACACCAGCGAGCTTCCCGAAGATGGGGCGGAAGTATCGCTTGGCGATCCGCCGCATGTGCACGCTCCCCTTCGCTCCGGACCGCATCCATTCCGCCTGCACCACGCGCGGGAATTGGGGATTGGCAGCGATATAGTCGAAGTACGTCCCTACATATTCGAGCATTTTTTGCCGGGGAGGCGCCGAACTGTCAAGCACCGGCATGAGCCGCTCGCGCATTCCGCTGAACACGTGATCGAGCACCGCTTCGTATAACGCATCTTTGTCTTTGAAGTAGTAATAAAGCAGAGCTTTGTTGACATGCGCCGCCAGCGCGATGGCGTCGGTACGAGCCCCGGCGATGCCGTGTTCGGAGAATTCCGCGACCGCGGCTTTTAAGATTGCCGCCCGGCTTTCCTCCGGGCGACCGCGAGTTCCGAAGGGGGAAGGGCGCGAGGCCGCATGCGTTCGATTCCCGGAACGTTGCCTCCTCACCGGACCGCGCTTGACGGCTGACGATTTCATATAATTAACCGGTTAGTTAGATACTATCATATCTTTCCTCTTCACGCGACGGCAAAACACACTTCGAGCAAACCCATCTACCATCTGTAGACGGATGGGGCGGAGAGATATTTTATGGACTTCAGAAGAAAAACAGGGGCACCGAAAAGCGTGGAGTGGCTAGAGCGAGGCTGGCAAGGTCGGCGTTTCCTGCCGCGAGTCTACCCCGCGCCGCCCGCAATCGACGGCACGAGTAGGACTTCGTCACCGTCCTGGAACGAATACGCCGCACCGCCGAGGAAGCGGATGTCTTCCTCGTTTACGTAGACATTCAGGAAGCGTCGCGTCTCTCCTGCCTGGTCGCGTAGGTGAGGCTTGAGGTCAGGGAATTGTGTATCCAACTCCGTGAATAGTTCGCTGAGATTCGCGGCCTTGCAGATAACCGTCGGAGTCCCCGAGGTAAGGCGCCGCAGCGCGGTTGGAATTTGTACTGTGATACTCATGAAACCTCCGAGCCAGAAGTTCGAGAAAGTACGTCGTTGGTCGATAGTCGTTAGTCGTTGGTCGTCCGTGAGCTATCGGTGTTCCGGCATCAGGCACGATCGCTTTGATCGCCGAGACTACGACCACCGACCAGCGACTTTAATTTAGCGGCCTACAACTGCCGGCTCGGCTAACGCTGCGGGCAGTGCACCCGTTTTTGTTGCGAGATAGGCTTCAAACTCCGCCAGCTTTGGCGAAATCGGAGCCTCGGCCTGGTACTTGTCTGCAAGCACGTCAGTCGTCTTCAGTCCGTTGCCGGTGATGCAGAGCACCGTCGTTTCATCGGGCAAGATGCGATCTTGCTGGATCAGCTTGCGCGCCGTGCCAACGGTGACTCCGCCCGCGGTCTCGGTGAAGATGCCTTCGCTCTCCGCCAGCAACTGAATGCCGCTGACCACTTCGGGATCGGAAACATCTTCGGACCATCCACCGCTCTTGGTGATGGCCTTCAACGCGTAATGACCGTCGGCAGGATTGCCGATCGCCAGCGACCGCGCGATCGTCTTCGGGCGCTGCGGCTCGATCTCGGTGCTGTATTGCTTGATCGCGGTCGAGATCGGAGAGCATCCGCGTAGCTTGCGCGCCAAAGAACTTCACCGGCTTCGGATCGACCAGCCCGAGAAGAATCAGTTCGTCGAACGCCTTTTTAATCTTGGTGATCAGCGAACCGCCCGCCATCGGCACCACTACGTTATCGGGCAAGCGCCATCCCAACTGCTCGGCGATTTCATAGCCGACGGTTTTCGATCCTTCGGCGTAATAGGGACGCAAGGTTGACGTTCACGAATCCCCAGCGATGTTCGTCGGCGATCTGCGAGCACAGGCGATTCACGTGATCGTAGCTGCCGTTGATGCGCACCAACTCCGCGCCGAAAACCTGCGTGCCGAGAATTTTTGCCGGCTCGAGATCGGAGGGAATAAAGATCCACGCCTTGAAGCCTTCGCGGGCGGCTTGCGCGGCGACCGAATTCGCGAGATTCCCGGTGGAGGAACAGGCGACGGTATCGAACCCGAAAGCTGCGGGCGTTGGCCAGCGCGACCGCGACCACGCGGTCTTTAAAGCTCAGCGTGGGCAGGCAGACGGCGTCGTTCTTGACCAAGAGCCGGCGCGAGCCGATCTTCTCTGCCGAGACGCGGCGCGCTGACCAGCGGGGTATAACCAACTGGGAGGGAGGGCTGATACCCCGCTGGCAGCGGCAACAGCTCGCGATAGCGCCACATGTTGGGCGCGCGCGAGGCGAACACTTCGCGCGAAATGCGCGGACGGATGGAATCGTAATCGTAGGTGACTTCGAGCGGCGAGAAACAATCTTCGCAGATCGACGCGGCTGGTTGCCCCAGGTCTTGCCGCATTCGCGGCAGCGGAGTTCGTACGTACTCGTCCCCATCATGCTACTTCCTTCTGTGACTGCGGGACGAGCCGGGGAAAAAATACCCCAGTTACACAAAACCCCTTTTCCGGAATGGGAAAAGAGGCTCGGGAAAATGCGAATCAAATTTTCGCGTACCCGAATCTCATGGTCCCCGTTACCGGGCGAGAGTTGGCACCTGCGATCAGGATAGATGATCCCGATCCGGTTGCCGTGGCGTCCTAGGGCTCGTCCCTCAGCCACTCTGCATGAAATTCCAGTTTGCTCGATGAAGAGCAAGCACAACAAAATCCTAGTACCGACCGAGCGGTCTGTCAAGGTGGATTTTTGACCCGTACTAGATCAAATGTCGAGGGCCGACGTCCAGTGTCGGATCTTCTCGTCGGCTGTACTGATTCCGCTTCTTATCTTCGTGCCGCTGAATCCCCAACTGAATCAGCCGATCAATTAAGTCGGGGTATGCCACTCCTGAAGCCGCCCACATTTTCGGATACATGCTGATTGCAGTGAACCCGGGCATGGTATTGATCTCGTTGACATACATCTTGCGGGATTTGGGGTCCATTAGAAAATCTACGCGAGCCAAGCCGGTGCAATCGACAGCTTGAAATGCCGCGACTGCGAGTTTCTGCGCGGTCTTCATTTCGGCTTTCGTGATCTTTGCGGGGATGACGGCTTCGGAACCTTCACTCAGATATTTTGCGTCGTAGTCGTAGAACTCTTTCCAGGGAATGATCTCGCCGACGATCGAGGCGATCGGGTCGTCGTTGCCGAGGACGCCGCATTCCAGTTCGCGAGCTTTGTTCTTTTTTCCGCCAACGCCCTCTTCGATCACGATCTTGCGGTCGAACTTTGCCGCCTCGGAGATCGCTGGGCCGAGTTCCTTGCGATCGTGCGCCTTTGAGATCCCGACCGACGATCCGAGATTCGCCGGTTTCACAAAGACGGGATACTTCAGCCTGTTCTCGACCGACTTCGTTACTTTTTTCGGCTCACGCTCAAACTGGCTGCGCAGGATGGTCACGTGCTTAACGATGGGCAATCCGGCGGCGCGAAACAGAGACTTCATGATGTCTTTATCCATGCCCGCGGACGAGCCGAGCACGCCCGCGCCGACGTAGGCCATGTCGGCCAGTTCGAAGAGGCCCTGAATCGTGCCGTCCTCGCCGAACGTTCCGTGGAGCACCGGGAAAATGACGTCAACATTGATGGCTCGATCGGAGGCACGGCGCAAACCAGCGTCGGTCTTGATGTCCGTTTGAAACGGAGCCAGTCCGGCGTCGCGCCGCACGGGCTCTGGAGGAACCACCACCGACGCGCCCGAGGCCAGCACGGCCGCTCCCGGAGTTGCCTCAGGATCGCCGGCCCGCAGCGGGCTTGTCGCCGGTGGCTTGCGCGCCGTCGCCCGCGTCTCCCTTCAACAGCCTCTCGGCGTGATCCGCGGTAAGCCAACGACCGTCTTTCGTGATGCCGATGGGGACAACTTCATATCTCGCTTTGTCGATTGCATCAATCACTGACGCTGCGGACAACAGCGATACTTCGTGCTCACCGCTGCGCCCGCCAAACAGGACTCCGACTCGAATCTTCTTGATGGCCATGCTATTTAAGTCTGGCGCTCAGTGTGTCTTCCGTCAATCCCCGCTTTGGTTCAGAGGTGCCGGACGCCATTACACGGGTGGCAGGCGGAAATTTCGTCTCAATTTGGTCCACCTCTTGGCCCATCGCAATGATTGACAATGTAAATTTGCAGTGACTGTCTTGACACCGCAATGAAACGGGTGTGAAATTATCCGGACTTCAAAGGCCGGTGCCGGCCCTTCCCCTTATGGCACTCGGACCAAAGAAGCTCTCGTCGAGAACTCCACAAGCAGAGCTGCATCTTGGATGATCTTCAGTCCAAGCGGACAGATTTTTGCAGTGGATTCGCGGAGAGCTTCGTATCTCACAGGAGTAACTATGAATTCAAGGAAACGGGAAAGAAACATCCTGCCGAAATGGTCCGCATTGTTCGTCGTTGTCGCATTTACTGTGATGGCTTCAGCTGGATCCAAACCGTCAGCGCCCTCTCACGCGTCCGCTCCAAGCCATGCTTCCGCTCCGGCTCGCCCATCGGCGCCAGCGTCGCGTCCAGGGGGTGCGGGGGCAAACAATCGCGGCCCGGGTGGATCGAACGCCAGCCGGCCGGGCAATAATGCGAGCCGCCCGGGCGGAACCAACTCAAACAACCAAGGCCCCGGCGGAGCAAGCCAGAATCGACCCGGAACGGCTGGCGCAAATAACCGTGGCCCCGGAGCAAATTCAAGCAACCGCGCGGGAACGAACAACGCGAACAACCGTGGTGGAACCAACACCAACAATCGTGGTGGAGCTAACACCAACAATCGCGGCGGCGCCAATACCAACAACCGAGGTGGCGCCAGCAACGCGAATAATCGCGGCAGCAATAACCGCGGCGGCAATAACAGCGCCAACAATCGTGGCGGCGCGGGCGCAGGGAATCGCCGCCAGCCTGCGGGAACAAAGACAGTTTCGATGAAGAACGGCGGAAGCGCGACCTTTCGCAAGAATGGCCAGGTCCGCTCGGTCCAAACTCACGGGATGAACATCAATCACGGGATGCGCGGCGGACGCCGAGTTGAGAGTATGCACAACGGCCGGCGCGTCGTCAGCTACGGAAGGCACGGCGGATACAGCCAGCGCGCCTACTACAACCGCGGCGGGCGGTCCTATTACCAGCGGACTTACTATCGGGGCGGACACTACTACGCCTACGGGTATCGCGGCTACGGTTGGGGCGGACGGACTTATTATGGTTACGCTCCCGCCTACTATTACGGTCCCGCCTATTACGGATGGGCCTACAATCCGTGGCCAGCGCCGGTTGCTTACGGCTGGGGCTGGGGCGGAGCGCCGTGGTATGGATACTACGGTGCTTATTACCAGCCATATCCGGTGTATCCAACAGCCGCATTTTGGCTGACAGACTTCTTCATCGCGGCGAGCCTGCAGGCTGCTTACGCAGCGCAACAGGACGATGGAGACAATAACGGGTGGTTACAACCTCCACAGCTTGGACCGGAAACCAGCGACGTGATCGCTTCGTTGTGGTCCACGGATCCGTTGGTTGCGGCGAATCTTGAAGCAGCCTACGGACAGTACATGCTGGGTGCGGCGGCACCGGCGGCCAAGAGCGGAGCACCAGGATTGTCTCCGGAAGTGAAGCAGGAAATCGCCGACCAGATGAAGAGCGAAATCGCAGCCGAAAAAGACGCTGCGGCCAGCGGGCAGAAGGATGCGGCTGGCGGCGATCAGGTGCCTCCGGCTCTCGATCCGAAGATTAAAATCTTCGTCGTCGCGAGCGAAGAAGACCTGACTACCTCGGATGGCGTCGAGTGCTCACTCACGGCCGGCGACGTGATCTCCCGTTCCACGGATAAACCAGACGATGACAACATGGTCGACGCCGTGGTCAAGAGCAGCAAAAAAGATGAATGCGCCGTTGGCGCCACGGTTGGCGTGGCCGTCGACGATCTGCAGGAGATGCACAACGAACTGCGGGTCCAGATGGACGCCGGGCTGAAGGAACTCGCCGATAAGCAAGGCAAGAACGGTTTGCCGGCAGCTCCCGACACGAAAACGACGCAGGGCGAAGTCCCGGCACCGCAACCCGACACGAGCGTTAGCAGCGATCTGCAGCAACAGCAGAAAGACGCCGACGCGGCGGAAGCGGAAGCCAAGCAGTCGAACAACTGACGCACTGAGTAACCAGTAACCTAATGATGCGAGGAGCGCCGCCGATTAGGCGACGCTCCTCGTTCTAGTTCCTACCAGCACCAAAGAGAGAACCTTATCAAGAACGCTCCAGCTCATTGTGGGATGGAACAGCAGCTTCACAGGAGGAAGTTTGCGATGCGTCGGAAAATTGAAATCAGCGTTTTGGTTCTAGCATTGATCGTCGGAATCACGCCGTGCCTAATGGCGCAGGTTTCGCTGCAGGATCAGCTGAACGCCCAATACAAACTGGTAAAAATGGGAACCGACTCGAGCGGCGCCGCCGTCGTTGAGGAAGGCACCATACTCGTCGTCAAAAAGGGCGGAATCCTCGGCACGGCTTATACAGACACAAATATCTTTGCGACCCATTACGAAAATGGCGCTGTGCATTCCCCAAATCCCCTGGGGCAAAAGGCGCTTGGCTTTGGCTTGGGAAAACTAGGCAGGCAAGCGCCCACAACCCAGTTTTTCCAGGCGAACGTAAAAGTCTATCCCTCGAAGGTCTTCGTCAATCTACCGAAAGACCAGGTTGTTGTCGGAATTGTCGATTGCGATTCCTGTAATAATGTCGATCCCAAAACGTTCTTCAAAGCCGACGTCGTTTTCCAGTTCCCGCACGGAACGCTGGCCACGGCGAACCCATCGAATGTCGAAGATACGATTGCCGGCCTGCTGGCAACGGATGACAGCGGCGGCGGCGATCAGGGCAACAACGGCGGGAATGGCAATGGCAACGGGAACGATCAGGCCGGCGACCAGGGCGGAGGCGGTGGGAATGGTGGTGGTGGCAACGGAGGTAACGGTGGAGGACAGGCACAGCAAAGCCCGCCTCCAGAACCGCAGCAGATTGAGAAGGGTCAGACTCCCGACCAGGTCAAAGCGGCGATCGGCGTGCCCGACAAAATCGTGAATCTTGGCGCGAAGCAGATCTACGTCTACAAAGATATTAAAGTCACATTTCTAAACGGAAAAGTTTCAGACGTACAGTAAGCCGTCTGGCAGGAGGAACGACATGCGTCTCACGTCCGGCGCCAGACTGTTCATTTCTGGTCTCGTTCTCATCATTTGCGGGTTTGTTTTGTGTCCAGGAGTGTCCGCACAGAATGCTCCTTCACTTCAGGAGCAAATCAAAGCGCAGTACAAGCTGGTCAAAATAGGCTTTGGACCGACCGGTATCACGGTGACCAGCCCTGGCACCGTCCTTAGCGTCCAGAAGGGCGGACTGCTCGGTGTGCCTCCGCAAGCGATGGCTCCTTGCGCAGCAAAGTTTCAAGACGGCAATCTCAAGGGTCCCACGGGCATGTGCCCGGTGATGATGAAGCAGATGTCGCGCTTGATGCAGGTCGGCGACAAGGTGTATCCTCTGAAAATCGACGTCAGTCTCGATAAGGACAGAGTCGTGTTTCAGATTGTGGAATGTGATTCCTGCAATGGCGCTGAGCAGCCCTCGTTTTTCAAGTCTGAAGTGATTTTCCAATTTCCAAGCGGAAGCCTGCAAAGCACCGGAGTGTCGCAAATCGTAGATACGATCGGACAGGTCCTCTCCATCGACTCGGGAGATGATTCGCAGCAAGGTGGCCAAGGAGATCAGAATCAAGGCGGTCAGGATCAGAGTGGCCAGCAGAACGGAAATAACCAGCAGGGCAACAACAACAATCAAGGCGGCGGGCAACAGGCAGCGCCCGCGCCTGAGCCGCAGCAGATTGAGAAAGGCCAGACTCCGGAGCAGGTCAAAGCCGCACTTGGCAATCCGGAGAAGATCGTCAATCTCGGTGCCAAGATGATGTACGTCTATAAGGACATCAAAGTCACGTTTTTGAACGGCAAAGTATCGGACGTGGAATAGGTCCCTTCGACCAGGCTAAAGAATCTTCTTCCCAAACGCCGACAGTGCTAATTCAACCGCCAAGTCAGCCGTCTGGTTGTGTTCGTCGATCACTGGATTCACTTCGACAATCTCAAAACTCGTCATGCGTCCGTGGTCGGAGATGATTTCCATCGCTAGGTGGGCTTCGCGATAGGTCGCGCCTCCCCACACCGGCGTGCCCACTCCTGGGGCATCTTCAGGATCGATCCAGTCCATATCGAGTGACACATGATAGCCGGCAGTGCCACGTCCGGCCAGCGCGAGCGCATCTTCCATAACCGCTCTCATGCCGCGCTCGTCAATATCGCGCATGGTGAATACCTGGACTCCGGCTTTGCGAATGTTTTCCTTTTCAAAATTATCGACATCGCGAATGCCGATGAGGACACAATTTTCAGGATCGACCTTTGGAGAAAATTCGTAGATGTTGCCGAGTTCGGCGGGTCCGAGCCCCATGAGCGCAGCGAGGGGCATCCCGTGGACATTGCCGCTCGGAGAGGAATCGGGAGTGTTCATATCGGTGTGCGCGTCGATCCAGAGCAACCCGATCTTCTGATTCTTGCGGCGAAAGAATTTGGCTACGCCCGAAACTGTGCCCGCCGCAACCGAATGATCGCCACCGATCACCAGAGGAACCTTGCCGTCTTCGAGCGTTTTCATCACCAGATCGGCGCTGGTCTTGCAGGTGGCGGTGATTTCCTTGAGATACTTCGAATTTGCCGCGCCTTCTTTTTTCTGTTCGGGGATCGCCACGGCGATGTTGCCGGCATCTTCGACAATGTGTCCGATGGCTTCGAGACGGGCTTCGAGTCCGGCAACCCGGACCGCCGACGGCCCCATGTCGACGCCGCGTCGCGATTGGCCAAGGTCAAGAGGGACACCGATGACGCGGATCTGGCGTGGAGTGATGCTGCTGAACGGCGTGGTTCGCACAGGCATAACTATATAGTTTTACCACCGAGGCGCTAAGAAGCGCTCCATCGGGGCGGCGGCAAGTGTTCCGCTCAAACAAAGCGCGATTGTCCTTAAAGGCGCGTGAGCTGAGCAAGGGCATCAAAATGGGCATCACGAGCGAGCAGGACAAGCGAATGTTGCAGGACGAGGGCCGCGATCCACATATCGTTGGTCGGGATGGGAGTGCCTTGCTTGCGCAACTGCCTGTAAACGGCAGCGTAGTGATGAGCGGTCTGCTCGTCGGCAAAGAGGACACCGACACCGGGTTTCAGAAGAAAACGGCGTAGTACGGCTTCGTTGCGCGGTCCCTGGCTGCCCACAGAAAATCCGGCGCGCAATTCTCCGAGCACGATGAACGGCAGCCAGACTTCGTCGGCGTGTTCGACGGTCTCGACGACGGTTGTGTTGCCCCGGCAAAGGTCGGTATAGCGGTTGGTATCGAGAGCGAGCTTCACCGCCACATCTCTTCATCGACGGCGTCCTGAGCGGCAAGCGCGGAATCAAAGGCGGGATCTTTGCGCCAGGTTCCGGCGATGTCCGCGAGATCGCGCTGGCGGGTGCGGTCTCCGGAGATACCAGCGCCACGAGCCAGGGTTTCGATCGCGACTTCGTTCAGGCTCTTGCCCAGTTGGCGGGCCGCCTGCCGCAGCGCTTTGTCGAGCGCATCGGGAATGTCTCGGATCGTGTACTGCATGCATTTATTGTAGGCAATGCAGGCAGTAATTGCAAGCATACAGTTGAGGGATGCGTTTTCACCGCCAAGGTGGCGAGGGCGCAGGGGAATTCAAAAGCTCAAGAGGGGGAGTTGTGGAATCCCGGGTTTCGAGGAGCGCGGAACCTGAGGCACCCGGCAGAGCCATTTCGTTTACTTCTTTTTCGGCTGCGACGTCGCGAACAATGACGAACCAATCAAGAAATGTCCTTCTGCCTCATCCGACAACTCCAGGTGCATGCGCTGGTAGCTGAAGTTCAGACGCAGGTAGTATGTTTTCCCGGCCTCGACTGTCAGATGTATCGCTTCTCCGACTCGCTCTGATGATTTCTTGAAGGTTCCCGATTGCCACTCCGCGCAGACATTATGTTCGCCCGGGTTGACCTGGAAAAAGAAATACGACTTCCCATCGTTAGCTCCCACCCAATTTCCATCGACTCCGACTCGCATCGTAGGCGCCGTAACAAAATCCACAAAAAAGTACACCAGTGCTTTGCCCTGTTCCGGCTGCCCAACCGGATGTTTCTGATCCGTCGTCTGCACGTTGAACATCTCACCGCTCAGACCGCATCCCGCCCCAGTTCGCGCCACTGCCGCGTCATCCTGCGCTAGAAGTGGCAACGCTCCCAGCAAAATAGCGGGGAATAAAACACTCCAATGCTTGTTCACATATTCCTCCAGCTCGCTTCAATCGTTACGGATATAGGCGGTGCAGCATGCGCGGGAACGGTATGGTTTCGCGCACATGCTCCAGTCCGCAGATCCAAGCGACTGCTCGCTCGATGCCCATGCCGAAGCCGGAGTGCGGAACGCTGCCGTATTTGCGGAGATCAAGATACCACTTGAAAGCTTCTTCGGGCAGATTGTGATCGTGAATGCGCTTGAGCAGCAGGTCGTAAGAGGCCATGCGTTGTGAGCCACCGATGATTTCGCCGTAGCCTTCGGGGGCCAACACATCGACACACAGGGCCAGGTCGGGGCGCACGGGATCAGGCTCCATGTAAAACGCTTTCACGGTTGCCGGGTAGCGATGCACCATCACGGGGCGATCGTAGAGTGACGAAAGATAAGTTTCGTCGGGCGAGCCGAGGTCTCCGCCCCACTCGAACTTGTTTTCGAGTTTGCCTAGGGCGTGACCTTCCTGCAATTTCAGGACGGCTTCGTCATAGGTGATGCGCGGGAAAGGTGTGTCGATTTTTTCGAGCGGCGCGAGGTCGCGGCCGATGGTGGTGAGGTCGGGGCGGCGGCGCTCCAAACATCGCTTCACCAAAAATGTCAGCAGGCCTTCGGCGAGTTCCATGAGATCGTCGAGAGTGGCGTAGGCGATCTCGGGTTCGACCATCCAGAATTCGGTAAGGTGGCGGCGGGTTTTTGATTTTTCCGCGCGAAAAGTTGGGCCGAACGAATACACCTTGCCGAGCGCCATCGCTGTGGCTTCGATGTAGAGCTGGCCCGACTGCGTCAGATAAGCCTGCTCTTCGAAGTAGTCGACCGGAAACAGCGTCGAAGTTCCCTCGCAAGCGGCGGGCGTCAGGATCGGCGGATCGGTGAGCGTGAATCCGTTGCTGTCGAAAAAATCGCGGGCGGCGCGAATGATTTCGGCGCGGACTCGCAGAATCGCCGCCTGGCGCAGCGAACGCAGCCAGAGATGACGGTGCTCCATCAAAAAGTCGACGCCATGCTCTTTGGGCGTGATCGGATACGGATCGGATTCCGAGACGCGCTGCACGACCTGGACGTTCGCGACGTCAAGTTCGTATCCGCCGGGAGCGCGCTTATCGGCGCGAACCTTACCCTCGACGACAACGCTCGATTCCTGTGTGAGCCCTTTGATCGCGTCGAAAACTTCGGGCGGAACTGCATTCTTAGGGACGACTCCCTGAATGACGCCGGAGCCATCGCGGAATTGCGGGAAAAGGAGTTTGCCGCTTTCGCGCAGGTTGTAGAGCCATCCGCGAATGGTGACGGACTGGCCTTCATGTTTGCCGATTTCTGCAATCGTGCTGATGGGTGAGGACATAGAAAGAGGATTTGCGTCTCGGTTGAGAGGTCTGAACTGCTTTTACTCGTTTTCCAGCTTCTGAAACGTGGCGCTCACTTCTTCGCTCGGGTTTTTCTTTTCTTCACCGTCGATCTCGAGCAGCAGGGGCGGCTTCTGCGGAGCGGTGCGTAGCAACTCCATGGTTTGCTTCCAGTCAATGGATCCGTTGCCCGGCCACAGGTGAGTATCTTTATCGGCGTTGTTGTCATGCACGTGCGTCGAGCAGATGTGGCTCTTCAGTATCCCAAACGCCTCGGGAATCCCGCCCATCATGTGGGCATGGCCGCAATCGAAACAGACTCCGATGTCATCGAAGTGCATGGTTTTGATGAACTCGACGAGGCGATCGGGAGTCGAGAGTTCGTTTGGAATATTCTCCACCAGCACTCTTACCCCAAGCGGTTTCGCAAAGGCCCGCAAGTGTTCGACGGAAGTCATCGCAGCTTCAAACTTTTTCTCGTCAAAAGCGTCATTCGGATTGCCGATGTGCTGCACGAGAAAACGGAACGGGATATGCTCTGCGACTTCGAGGGCGCGTTTAATCTCATCCATGGCATCGATGCGCCCAGCGCGATCGGTCGATGAAATATTGACGGGCGGCGACCCGGCGCGGCCCCATTCGTAATCGGAGTAGAGCGGCGCGTGGATGGAATTCAGGGGAATGCCGGTGGACTTGAACCAGTCGGCAATTTCTCGTACATGCTGCTTGCGGTTGGCGTAGTCGAAATGCTGGCGGGCGGCGAAAATTTCGATCGACTGGGCGCCCGCCTTGACCAATTCGTCAAGCAGGCCCGGATGGAGCCGTTCTTTTACATAGACGTATGTCGATACCGCCCGTTGCATCAGTAACCTACCGCCTTCCCATTATTACGTGCGTCGCTCGAGCCAAGGCGCTCACCAGTCGCCGGGTCGATCATGATGCACTCGCCGTCACCCCAGAAATGCTCCACTTTCAGCTTGTGCCCCTTGGAAGCGAGAACATTCATTGTATCGGGAGAGAGGCGGTCCTCCACGAGAATTCGATCTGGAAGCCACTGATTGTGAAACCTTGGTGCATTGACCGCTTCGGCAATATCGAGCGAGAAATCGACCACTCCGATCAGCACGTTGGCGACAGTCGTGATGATGGTGGGACCGCCCGGCGAGCCGAGGACCAGGAAGAGCTTGCTTTCTTTTGATCCGTCTTTCCTTAGAACAATGGTCGGGGTCATCGCCGACAGCGGGCGCTTGCCGGGACCGACGACGTTCGCCGGACCTTGGATCAGTCCATAGGTATTGGGCACTCCCTGCTTCGCGGTGAAGTCGTCCATTTCATCGTTCAGCAGAAAGCCCAACCCTTCAGCCGTGACACGGGAACCGAAAAGGTGATTCAGCGTATAGGTCACGGCAACCGCGTTGCCATCGGCGTCGACCACGGAATAGTGCGTCGTGTCTTCCGGTTCGCGAATGGCTGCGGTACGCGCCGCTGCGACGCGCTCCAGGTTGTCAAAAGCGGGGCGTTTCAGTTCCTGGCTCAGGCTGGCGTGTTTCGGATCGATGGAATCGCGCCAGGCGGCGGCGTATTTCTTGTCGATCAGCTGCGCGACTGGAACTTCGGTGAAGTCGGGATCGCCCATAAAATCTGCGCGGTCGTAGAACGCGCGGCGAAACGCTTCAGCTTCGAAGTGGATGGTATCGGCCGAACGATTGCCGAGTTTGGCAAGGTCGAAACCCTCAAGGATATTGAGGATTTCGATGAGTGCGACTCCGCCGGATGACGGCGGCGGCGCGCTGATGATCTCGTATCCGCGATACGACCCGCGAATGGGTTCGCGCTCCTTCACTTCATAGGCAGCGAGGTCTTCGGCCGTGACCAGGCCCCCGCCTTTGCGGAGAGCCGCCACCAGTTCGCGCGCCAAGGCTCCGTGGTAAAAATCGTCGGGATTTTTGGCTATGCGTTCGAGGGTCCGCGCGAGTTCAGGCTGCTTGAATACTTCGCCAGGCTCGTAGTAGTTCCCATCGCGCAAGAAAATACGTTTGGATTCTGGAAACTGCGCCAGATATTTATCCCTCTTCAGGTCTTGGGTGTCTTCGTAGGACAGCGGAAAGCCCTCGCGAGCAAGCTTGATGGCGGGCGCGACGACTTTCTCAAGCGAGAGCTTGCCGTACTTCTTCTCTGCGTAAACCAGGCCTGCAACGGAGCCCGGAACGCCAATCGACCGATATCCGACAAGGCTCGAATCAAGGTTCGATTCCGGCAGGACGTTGCCCTGCGCGTCGAGGAACATATTCTCGGTGGCGGCGGCTGGGGCCTTTTCGCGGAAGTCGATGAAGTGCGTTTCGCCGCTGGCGTTCCGGAGAAGAAGAAATCCGCCTCCGCCAAGATTTCCAGCTTGCGGATGCACGACAGCGAGGGCAAAACCAGTGGCGACGGCAGCGTCGACGGCATTGCCGCCAGCCTGCATGATTTCAACGCCGACGTGCGAGGCGAGCTCGTGAACGCTCGCCACCATGGCATGCGGAGCGTGTTCGGGGCGAAATGGTGCGCCTGCGGCTGTAGCGAGTAAGGCACCGAGACAACTCAGAGTCAGACAAATGGGATGAATACGCATGAATCGGGGCGAACTCATGAGGCGACCTATGAGGCTAGTTCACGCGGTCGCGGAGAGTCAAACCGATTAGAAGGGATGTGAGTCCGCACTCCCGGCTAGCGACGTGGCGTATCTTGCATGTACATTGGCGTGTTTTGAATATCATTGGGCTTCTCGAGCATCTAGATTAATCGTATGTACAAAGCAAAAGCCTACTCCGCAACCGGTGCTACATCGCCGCTAGCATCCGCTACGATCGCGCGGCGCGATCCAACCGACCAGGATGTGCAACTGGAGATTCTGTTTTGTGGCATCTGCCACTCCGATCTTCATCAGGTCCGCAACGAGTGGAGCGGCGCGATGCCCACCGTCTACCCGTGTGTTCCTGGGCACGAAATTGTCGGCCGCGTCACCAAGGTCGGCTCAGCTGTTTCTAAGTTCAAGCCCGGCGACCTAGCTGCGGTAGGTTGCATGGTGGACTCAGACGGCACCTGCCCGGAGTGCAAGGCGGGCATGGAACAGTTCTGTCCGAATTTCACCCTGACCTACAACTTCCCCGACAAGCACCTGGGAGGAGTGACCTACGGTGGCTACTCCGACAGCATCGTTGTCGATCAGAAATTTGTGTTGCGCGTCCCCTCGAACCTTAACCTCGCCGGAGTCGCTCCGCTGCTTTGCGCTGGAATCACAACTTATTCGCCGATGCGGCACTGGAATGTCACCAAGGGCAAGAAGGTTGGCATTGTTGGCCTCGGTGGATTGGGCCACATGGGAGTGAAATTCGCGCATGCTCTCGGAACCCACGTTGTCGTCTTCACGACTTCGCCGAACAAGAAGGACGACGCGATTCGCCTCGGGGCGGATGAAGTCGTCATCTCGAAGAACACGGACGAGATGCTGAAGCACGCTGGCAGCTTCGACTTCATTCTCGACGCTGTCTCTGCCTATCACGACATCAACGCGTATCTCAATCTGCTGCGCCGAGATGGGACCCTCACACTGGTCGGCGCTCCAGAAAAACCTCTGGCCGTTTCGGCGTTCAGTCTCCTCATGGGCCGCCGCAGCCTTTCTGGTTCGCCCATCGGAGGCATCGCAGAAACCCAGGAGATGCTCGACTTCTGCGGAAAGCACAACATCACCGCCGATGTCGAAGTCATCCCGATGCAGAAGGTAAACGAAGCTTACGAAAGACTGGTGAAGTCGGATGTGAAGTACCGCTTTTCGATTGACATGGCTTCTCTTAAGTCGGAGTAAAACCGATGACAAAACACTTTCGTGTCTCAGGCAGCACTTTCGTGAAGTTGGAAGAACTGGGAGTCCCTGTCTCTGCGGTGCTGCGCAGAGCTGGGCTCCCGCTTGAAATTTCCAACAAGCCTCGAGTGCTCGTGAGCACCGAAGAGCTTTTTGCCTTGTGGCATGCGATTGGGGAAGTCAGCTCAAACCCCGCGATTGGCCTGCTGTTAGGCATCGAAACGAAGATTGAACGATTTCACCCTGCCGGCCTGGCCGCTCTTTCAACTGAAAACTTCGCCGCGGCCATCAATCAAATGGCTCGCTACAAGCAGTTCACGTGTCCGGAAGAGATTTTGCAGGAAAAGGACGATGAAGAGTGGAGCATTCAGTTCCGCTGGCTGCTGGCCGATGAAGTTGAGCCTCCGGCACTGATTGAATGTTGCTTCGCCTGGGTGCTCTCAATCGGTCGCAGCGGGACCGGTACGCGACTTACGCCGCTCCGCGTGGAGTTCGTACAACCTCGCGCGCCGGTTAAAACCATCGAGAGACACTTCGGCTGCGATGTTGTCTGTGGAGCTTCGAGAAACGCGATCGTGTTTCGTGCCGCCGATGCCCACAGGCCGTTCGTCACCCGCAACGACGAGCTTTTAGGGATGCTGGCGCCGCAGTTTGAGGAAGAATTGAAGCGACAGAACCGCGGCGGGGACGAGTATGAAAACTTCGTCGAGCGCGTGCGGTTGGCAGTGCAGCAAAAACTTACGGGACGGCGCCCTACGATCGAAGACATCGCCGACGCGCTGCACATCAGTTCCCGCACTCTTCAGCGACGCTTGCAGGACGCGGGATACAACTTCCAGCGCGTTCTGGAGGAAGCTCGTCACCGGCTGGCGCGTCGTTATCTCAATAACTCCGTCCTCGAGTTGAATGAAACTGCCTATCTTCTCGGATACGAAGACGCCAATTCCTTCGTGCGCGCTTTCCGCACATGGGAAGGCATTCCGCCAGCTCGCTGGCGAGAAAATCAGCGCGCACTGGCAGCATCGTAGCCGGGCGCGATTCGTAAGAAAAGATGGTCGAAAGGATTAAGTCATGCAAAAGCGCAAACTTGGAAAAAGCAACTTAGAAGTCTCGGCTCTCGGGCTCGGGTGCATGGGAATGAGCTTTTCTTATGGTCCGCCCAAGGATAAGCAAGAGATGATTGCTCTGCTCCACGCGGCTGTGGACAGCGGCATAACATTTTTCGACACGGCTGAGGTCTATGGTCCGTTCACGAACGAAGAACTGGTGGGCGAAGGTCTCGCGCCGTTTCGTGGAAAAGTGGTAATCGCCACCAAGTTTGGATTCAATCTGAATCCCGACGGAAGTCCTGGATTCACCGGTCCCAACAGCACGCCTGAACGGATCAAGGCGGTCGCCGAAGGTTCCCTCAAGCGGCTCAGAGTTGATGCGATCGATCTCTTCTATCAGCATCGTGTTGACCCTGCGGTCCCCATTGAAGACGTGGCCGGAGCAGTGAAGGATCTGATTCAGCAGGGCAAAGTAAAGCACTTCGGCCTCTCCGAAGCGGCGGCAAAGACGATTCGGCGCGCTCATGCCGTACAGCCAGTGACTGCGGTGCAGAGCGAATATTCGCTGTGGACGAGAGGCCCCGAAGCCGAAGTGCTGCCGACTCTGGAAGAACTCGGGATCGGCTTCGTTCCGTATAGCCCGCTCGGCAAGGGCTTCCTCACCGGGAAGATGAATGAAAGCACTTCGTTCGATAGCACAGACTTCCGGAGCAGACTTCCGCGCTTTACGCCGGAGGCCCTGAAGGCAAACCAGGCTTTGGTTGATTTGCTCGGCACGATCGCGCAAAAGAAGAAGGCAACCCCTGCTCAAATAGCCCTCGCATGGCTGCTTGCGCAGAAGCCGTGGATTGTTCCGATTCCGGGGACAACCAAGCTAGACCGCCTCGAAGAGAACAACGGGGCGGCCGCAGTTGAACTTACATCCGGCGATCTTCGGGAAATCGAAAGCGCCGCGGCACAAATCAAGATCGAAGGAGCACGGTACCCAGAGGCGATCGAGAAGATGACGGGCCTTTAGACACATCGCCGAGATGCATCACAAAGAAGTCGAGTGAGGGGAGTCAGGATATGGAGATCAAGAGAGTCGGCTCGCAAGCTTCCGCGAAGGGTCCGTCGGATTGGTTCACTGGCACGGTTCGGATCGATCCACTTTTCCAGGCGCCCGATCCGGCGTTTGTTCAAATGGCGAGCGTTACCTTTGAACCGGGCGCGCGGACGGCATGGCATACGCATCCCCTTGGCCAGACTCTTATCGTAACGGCTGGCTGCGGCTGGGCTCAACGTGAAGATGGACCGGTCGAAGAAATTCATCCGGGAGACGTGGTCTGGTTTTCACCCGGCGAGAAGCATTGGCATGGAGCCAGCCCGGCGACGTCCATGACGCACATCGCCGTTCAGGAAAAGAAAGATGGCAAAGTCGTCGACTGGATGGAGCAGGTCAGCGATGAGCAATTCCGCAGGTAAGTTCCATTTTCGATCTCGGGCATATAAAGGATGGTTGCCTGAAACCGTTCTAGAAGCGGCAATACGTGGGCGGGAAGACCCGCTCACACAAGCGTCGGCTATACCTGATCCCGGGCCTCCCCGAGCGCCACCGAGACTTCCAACTTCTTCTTCCCACGGAAGATTGTCACCTTCACCGTATCTCCGGCACGATGGCGATTCATCATCTGGGCCAAGGCTTGCTGGCTATCGATTTTTTCTCCGTCGATGGCGACGATCAAATCTCCACCAATCTGAATCGGGGTGTTGCCGAGGTAGGCGCGATCGGTGCCGCCGCGCAATCCGGCGCGGTCAGCTGAACCTCCCGGCACAGCCTGTACGATGAGAAGCCCGTAGTCGGCGGCCAGGCCGAGGTACTCGGCAATTTCGGCATCAATCGGGATCGTACGAACACCGAGCGCGGGACGGCGCACGCGCCCGAGCGTGACCAGATCGTTAACCACGGCCTTGGCTGTGTTAATCGGAATCGCGAAGCCGATGCCTGCGCTCTGTCCTACGCTCGACGCGATCATCGTGTTAATGCCAATCACTTCGCCGTGCCAGTTGAGCAGCGGGCCCCCCGAGTTGCCGGGATTGATGGCGGCGTCGGTCTGAATCGCTTCGTCAATAACGAGACCGTCTGGCTCCTGCACTTGGCGGATGGAACTAACGATGCCGCGCGTGAGCGTTCCCGCCAAGCCAAACGGATTCCCGATGGCATAGACTTTCTGGCCCACCTGCAGATTCGTGGAGTCTCCCAACGTCATCGGAACCAAGTCGGGAGCCTTGATCTGGACGATGGCCAGGTCATGCGACTTGTCGGTGCCGACGATGGTGGCCTTATATTTTTTCCGGTTGTGGAGTGTGACTTCGACCTGACGGGCGTCGGCGATGACATGGTAGTTCGTGAGGATGTGTCCCTCTTTATCGAAGACAAAGCCCGAACCCTGGCCTTCTTGCGGGACGAGGCCGTAGAAGAAATCAAAGGTCATCACGCGCGAAGTGATATTGACGACAGACGCGATGTTCTTGCGGTAGACGCTAATGTTGTTCTGCTCTTCGGCGTCGAGCGCTTCATTGATCGCAGCTTCGGTGATCTCGACGTGCTGCGGACGGCTGATCCAGCTGGGGGGATGGAGTCGTCCACTGCGATAGGTCGTGAAGTAGAAAAAGGCCGACGCCAGAATAATGGCGAAGATAAAAGGCCGTGCTAGTCTCATCGAGTTAACCCCGTTCGATATTGCCCCTTTGAATTCTAGCGAAAAAGGCCTTTTGCCGCTGTGAACCTATCGGGATTGGTCGCGTCGTGCGGTCCGGCGTATTGGTTTTCCCCAGCCCCCACCTCCAGGGGACTCGATGCGAACTCTCTCTCCGGAACTGAGCCGAACGCTCGTCTTGCCGGGAAGAATTTCTTCGGACCTGTCATTCCGGATAATTGTGGTACGACCCGCAGATCCGTCACACCCATCGGCTAAACCGTACGGCCCGCGGGAACGACGATCCGCCAACAGAGTGACCTGAGCGTCGGTCAAGACTTCGATATCGCGCACGATTCCATCCCCACCACTGTGAAATCCTTCGCCGCCACTCCCGGGGCGCAGGGAATACTGGCGCAAACGCACCGGATAGGCGTATTCAAGAGCCTCCGCAGGAGTGTTCAGAGAATTGGTCATGTGCGTGTGGACGCCGGAAACTCCGTTCTTAGTGGGACGCGCACCCATACCTCCGGCGATGGTTTCGTAATAGGCGAATGGTTCGCCGCTACGACGATGTTTTGGGCCGTAGTCTGCTAGAACGGCGTCTGCGAATCGAAGATCGATGCCTCCAATCGTGAGGTTATTCATCGTGCCCGAAGCCGCAGCGGGAATGCGTTCGGGAATCGCCTGCGCCAGCGCCCTCAGTAGCACGTCGACAATTCGCTGCGAAGTCTCGACGTTCCCGCCGGCGACGGCAGCCGGAGGCTGGGCGTTGACCACGGTTCCCGGAGGGGCAATCACGCGAATCGGGCGCATCAAGCCGGACGTAGCCGGCACGTCGTCCCGCAGCAGACAGCGAAAAACGTAGAAGCATGCGGAATCAGTGATCGCTTCGACAGCATTGATTGCGCCTTGGACTTGCGAATCGCTGCCGGAGAAGTCAACCGTCAATTGGTCTGACTTGATTCGAGGCACCGTGACAGTTACGACGATACGTACCGGCTTGCTTTCTACCCCGTCGTCGTCGAGGAAGTCCTCGGCCTGGTAGCGGCCGGGCGGGACCGTACGTAGAAAAGCGCGCATCATCTTTTCGGAATAAGCGATCAGATCGGCGGCGGCTCTTTGAGCGCGAGCAATTCCGTAGCGTAGGCAAATTTCGCGAAGTCGCTCGGCACCCGTCTGGCAGGCCGCGATCTGAGCGCCGAGATCGCCTTCACGCTCCTCAGGCGTCCGGACGTTGCTGAGCAACAAGGCCAGCACATCGGCAACGATCTTTCCGCCGCGCATAATCTTGACTGGCGGAATTCGAAGTCCCTCTTGGTAGATTTCGCGGCACGGACCCATGGACCCGGGATAAGTGCCGCCAACATCAGAGTGGTGGGCGCGCGAAGCGACATAAAAATGGGGGACTTTCGTGTGAGCCGGCCGGCCGCTCTTTGACCCGCCAATGTAAACGGGCATGACCATCGTGATATCGGGAAGATGCGTTCCGCCGCGGAACGGGTCGTTAAGCATGACGACATCACCCGGATCCAGCGCGCATTGCTCAACAGCCGCAGCCACCGACATGGGCATCGACCCCAGATGCACCGGCATGTGGTCGCCCATGGCTATCACACGACCTTTGGCGTCAAAAACCGCACACGAGTAGTCGCGGCGCTCCTTGATGTTGGGAGAGAACGAAGTGCGGCGTAGCGTCGCTCCCATTTCTTCAGCGATGGAATGGTAGAGGTTCTTGAAGACTTCGAGTTCGACCGGATCGCGCATGGGAGAGACGAGTGTAGGTCAGGTACATTCAATTCGGCTGCAAATATAGACGGCGTCTCGGCTATCGACTGGGGGCATAGTAGCCTCTTCGAACATGAATACGCAGGCCCTGTTTAACGGACGTCACTTCGATCGGACGAAATCTTCCGTTGGTTTCCAGATCGGGAGGTGGATAGCCGAGAGCATACTGACTGCGCAAGATTTTTTCTATCGTGCTGAAAGAGGCCTTCAAATCGGCGTCCTCGCGCGCGGATAAGACGACTCCCCCTGTTTCACGAGTCAGTCTCTCCAGAATCGGCCGACCTTTCGGATGTTTCTCATAAATGGAGTTTGCGTCCAAGGCAAAAATCGCCGCCTCAGCTCGAATCGCAGCTTCTTCGGCAGCATTTAAAGTGGCTTTGCTAGCGGTATCGTCCCCATCGGTGATAAGAATGATGACTGGACGCACTCCAGTATTCTGCCTGCTCTCGCGGAGTTTACGACTGCAAAGCATACTCGATCGCGTCGGTGAAGCCTCAGGAGCACGATCCATCGACTGGCGGGCACTTCGTTCGGGTCCACGTTGGCGATAAGCATCACTGGCGGCACGATCGGCACTTCCCGGCAGTCGCGTTCACGCGCTTGGTCCAAGCTCGTAGAGCAGAATTCGAAGACGTCAGGACCGAGGTCTGAGGAAGGTCTCCTTGGCGGCGTACTGTCAACGGCATGGCCTCTTCTAGACCTCAATGAACGAAAGCCAAACTAACTTTTGATGGGCTAAAGAAAGCGGACGGCAAGGAGTTTTACCAACTTTTCGTCTATCGTCCCCACAGAAGAGAACTCTGATTTGGAGATCATTCACCTCTATTTCGACCCGCAGACTATCGCCACGTCACGTGGAGAAACGCGATCTTGACTGAGTAGCGCTTTGCCGATTGCAGAGTGTCGTCGATCACGATCGGCAGGGACAAGGGACGGCTGCGAGCCACTCTTGGCAGCGGTGCAGACGCGCTAGCCGGCTGCCAGAAAAATTCAGCGATTTCAAGACAATGGATGGCAGTTACGCCTTGCCGACGCACGACGACATCCAGTTCTCGATGGAGCTGCAAATGGACGCACGACGCTGTCTGACTGGGACTTAAGGATCTCGCCATCGCGAACAATATGGGTGTCGATCCGAAGAACTTCGATGTGAAATAAGAGCGGACGACTAAAGTTTCGCCCAATGCGACTCCAAAATTGAACGGACTTCGAGCCCAGCAAGATTCGCTACCCCGTTATGACTTGAACCCTTCGGTGCTAAACTCTCTGATTATGGCTGAAGGTCGTTCGCGGGTTTGGTTGTGGGTTCTACTCGGCGGCGGGTTATTTACGCTGTTCGTGGTGGCCGTGTTTAGCCTGGTCTACCTAAGTTTTGCGGGCCGGGACGACGAATCGTTCACCGGCTTCGGCTCCAAGATTGCCGTAGTCGATCTTGACGGCGTCATTTTCTCTCCCAAACAGATCGTTCCCCAGCTCAAGAAGTTTGCTGATGACGATTCGATCAAAGCCATCATTATTCATGTGAACTCTCCCGGAGGCGGCGTGGCCGCATCCGAGGAGATCTATCGCGAAGTTAAACGCATCCGCGACGAAAAGAAGAAACGGATCGTGGCCTCGATTGAAACCGTGGGGGCAAGCGGCGCGTATTACGTGGCATCGGCCACCAACAAGATTTATGCCGACAAAGGCAGCATCGTGGGGTCGATTGGCGTGATCGCCGAGTGGGTGAACTACGGTGAACTGCTGCGCTGGGCGAAACTCAACGCCATCACCATGAAGGCGGGAGAATTCAAAGACACCGGCAGCCCGACGCGCGAAATGACTCCAGCCGAACGCGAATACATGCAAGCACTGATCGACAACATGCACACTCAGTTTATTCAGGCCGTGGCCGATGGCAGGCATGTGAAAGAGGCTGATATTCGCGCGATTGCGAACGGCAAGGTCTGGACTGGCGAGCAGGCTCTGTCGATGAAGATGGTCGATCAGGTTACCGACTTCGAAGGCGCGGTTAAGGATACGGCACGCGCGGTCAACATCTCCGGCGAGCCGACGCTCGTTTACCCTCCCAAAGAACGGCGGTCGGGACTGGATCTTCTCTTTGGGGATGTTTCCGACTATTTACCCACCCGGGAAAAACTGCTGGAGCAGCAGGTTGGGTTTTACTATTTGTGGAAGTAGCCTCGGCGACTTGGGACGGAAGTGATCCTCAGGGTTGCCCCCGTCCGCTCGCCCGGAAAAGGTGCCCGCTTCTCTACTTGCACAGAACCCCTTAAATTTGAGAAGGTTATAAGGAACGGCACCCCAAAGGGAGCATTTAAGCTATGACGAAAGCTGACCTGATCGAAGAAGTTTCACGGCTGGCAGAATTGACCCGCAAAGATAGCGAAGTGATTGTGGACACGATCTTTGACAGCGTGGTCCGCTCGCTGCGCGTCGGCGACAAGATTGAAATCCGCGGCTTTGGCAGTTTCCGCACCCGTCAGCGTAAGCCTCGCGTCGGCCGCAATCCCAAAACGGGCGATCGCGTAGAAGTCCCGGCGAAGAAAATACCCTTTTTCAAGCCCAGCAAGGAATTGAAGGATCTGGTCAATAACAGCCCAACACCCGTGATCGCTACGGCAACGCAGACGGTGCCACCCGCCGCCCACTAAAACGCAAAATTACGGCCAGCACAAACGCGCGAAAGCATCAGTCCTGACATCGGAGAAATACTGTCTTTGCCTACTTCGATGCGGCGCGGGCTCGTGTCGACTGCGTCAGAGCCTCGAGTGCTGGGAAGGACTTGGCGACGGTGAAGGTGCGCTCCAGGGGCAAGGTTCCAGTCGCAATCGAACGGCACATCATCTCGATTGCGATGTCAGAGTTGGGTGGAATAGAAATCGTGGCGGTCAATATTTTGTTCCGCACCCATTCCTGCCCGGTCTTCGGCAATCCATCGCATCCTAAGAACGGCATCTTCTGCCATTGTTTCTCGTTGCATTCTTCCACCGCTTTGCGGGCTCCGATGGCCATGGAATCGTCTTGCGCACAGACGGCCGCGACCTGAGCCTGGCGAGACGTGGAAAGCTTGAGCCAGGAACTTACTTGTTTGTAAGCACTGGCTTCGGTCCACTGCGCCTTGAGGACGCGGAGCTGCAGCCCCTCGGATTTCGTTTCCAGCATCCCGGTGTAGCGCTGTTTCGCTGCCGCGCTCTCTGCCGGACCCTGAATGTAAAGAACAACTCCACCTGCAGGTAGCAAGGCGTTGAGTTGCTGTCCCTGGATGCGTCCAATCTCTTCGTGGTTTGAGGTAATGGCAAAAGCCGGAACGTTGAATTGACGGCGGAGTTCTCCAATGTAGCGGTCGTCGCGATTCAGCAGCACCACCCCAATCCCAGCGGCAGCCGCGGCACGAGCCACTTGCGGATGAGCGGTCGATCCAGCCGGCTCGAACATGATGGCATCGGGGCGCGGAGCACTTGTGGATTGAATCCCCGCCAGTAGTTGCTGGCTCTGCACAACACCTTCGTTACCGGCGTAGACGATCTCGAGGTCAACGCCCAGCTTACGGGCGGCCTCCTTGGCGGCGGAGGTCTGCTCGATCTGATAGTCGTTGTCGTCGTTCGTCAGAGAGAGCAGAAATCGCAACTTTTTCATAGGCGCGGCGCACAACTCCTCACCCGATGATATCTGCCCGGCGCAGGGCACGATGCTGCTCTATAGCGATGAGGCATAACGATGGTAATGCTCTGTTGGTAGAGGATCTCGCTTGTGATCTCGAGTCAGTCACTGCGACTGAAGCCGGCGGCGCGCGATGTCCGCGAATGTGTAAGATATTGGAAGCAAGGGCCCATAGCTCAACGGTTAGAGCAGCAGACTCATAATCTGTTGGTTCTAGGTTCAAATCCTAGTGGGCCCACCAAGTCTTTCTCGGCCGCGTGAGACCCTTTGACTGTCATCTCTAACTGTTATCCCAGCGGCAAACTGAAGTAGAAGACCGACCCGTGCCCCAACTGGCTGGTGACGCCAAGCCTCCCGCCATGGGCTTCGACGATCGCTTTACAGATCGCCAGGCCCATGCCCGTTCCGTGGACTTGCACGCGCTGGTTGCGCCCGCGATAAAACTTTTCAAATACGAGGGATTGCTCAAAATCGTCGATCCCCGGGCCGCGATCGGCAACGCTGACGGTGAGGTCTTTGTCCTTCGCTTCCGCGGTGATGCGGATGGGAGCGCCGGCCGGCGAATATTTCGCGGCATTTTCAATCAGGTGTACCAGCACTTCCTTGATGTGCGGCGAGTCCATGCGCGCAGTTGGCAGGTCGGAAGGAATTCGGATTTCCACCGGATGCTGCACTAGCAGTTGCTTCAACTCGTCGCGCGCGTCCGAGATCACGGGAGCGATCGGTGAGGGTTCGAAGCGAAACTCAACTTTGTTGGCATCGAGCTGTGCCATCTCGGCTGCTTCTCCGATCAACCTGTTCAGGCGGTCGCTCTCCTCGTTGATAATCGTTAGCAGTTCGTGCCTCTCCTCGTCCGAGTGACCTGACGAGTCACTCCCGGAACCACTGCCCGGTCCCTTCGGGCTGCCGAGCAGCGATGTCACCGAGGCTTTGATGGCGGTGAGCGGAGTCCGAAATTCGTGGGTCACGGAATCCAGCAGGACCGAACGCAACTGTTCGCTTTCGCGCGCAGCCTCGGCGCGACTGAGTTTTTCGACGGCGCCGGCGCGCTCGATCGAGATGGCCACCAAGCTGCCGATAGCCTCCAAGGTCTGCCGCGACAACTCGGATCCGGCGACGCCCAAGCATCCCACCACTCGCATCCCCATCCGCAGCGGCATAAACGCTAACTGGTTTGCAGCCTCGATGCGTGGTTCGCCGCGCAGGCAGATCAATTGCAGAACATTTGCTTCCAGTCCGTCGATATTGGGTCCGGAACGATAAACGTCGGTGCGGCTCGAAAGAGATATGGCCGCGGAACGAACGCCGAATGACTCCACGATATAGCGCGGGATCACGTTCAATAACTCCGGCGGGCTGTCGCTCGATAGCAGCAATTGGCTGAAGGCATAAAGGCGTTCCAGTTCCTGTCGGCGCTCGATGGCCGAACGAGCCCCGCGCCGGGCGCGCTCCGAGAGTTCGCTGGCGGTGACTGCGGTCGCTAGGAAAGCGAAGAGCGCGATCCAGTTCTGCGGATCGGTGATCGTGAAGGTCCCCACCGGTGGAAGAAAAAAATAATTGAAGGCCAGAGTCGCAATTACCGACATGAACACCGACTGCTGGAGTCCCCACGTGGCAGAGATCCCGAGCACTCCAAGCAGGAATAGCAGCGCCATCGTGGTCGGGTTGAGATGCAGCCAGCGATAGCCGGCGAAGGTTGTCACGGCGACCGAGAACGCGGCCGTCACGTATCCATACGCGGATCTGGCGGAGGCCGTCACGAGGCGATTGTAGCAAGGCGATCGGGATTTCCACGTTGAACGCGGCTGTTAACCTTGCACCCTTTCTTTTTCTCCATGACAATAATCGCCATGCCCAAGACTCCCGACCAATGGCTGGAGGAATGCTCGCCCGAGAAGAAGGGCGGCAAGTTCAAGCTTTTCCTTGGATATGCTCCGGGCGTCGGCAAGACATACACGATGTTGAATGAAGCGATTCGGCGGCACGCTCGCGGAGAAGATGTCGTGATCGGAGTGGTCGAAACTCACGGACGAAAAGGCGTCGGCGAACTCGTTGGGAATCTGGAAGTAGTGCCGCGCAAGGAAATCGAGTACAAGGGAGCGGTCTTCGAGGAGATGGACGTGGATGCAATCCTCGCGCGGAAGCCTTGCGTCGCGCTGATCGACGAACTGGCGCACACCAACATCGAAGGCAGTAAACATCGCAAGCGCTACGAAGATGTGCTTGAGTTGCTCGATGCCGGGATCGACGTTTTGTCGACGATGAACATTCAGCATCTGGAAAGTGTGACGCCGACGGTGCAGGGAGTCACTGGAATTCACGTGCGTGAAACCGTGCCGGACTGGGTGCTGCAAAAGGTCAATGAAGTCGTGATGATCGATTTGACTCCCGAGGCATTGCAGAATCGTATGCGTCGCGGCGACGTGTATCCGCAGGAGCGAGTCGGACGGGCCCTGGACAATTTTTTTCGCGAGACCAACCTGATCGCACTGCGCGAATTGGCTTTACGGCAGGTGGCGCAGCAAGTCGATCAAAGTCTTGAGCAACATCGCGGCGACGACGGCCAAGAGCGCGGAGCGGTTACGATCCGCGAACGCATCGCGGTCTGCATCAGTTCCAACCCGGCAGCACAATACCTGATCGCCCGTGGTGCGCGTATGAGTCAAGCGATGAACGCCGAACTCTTTGTGGTTTACACCGATCTTGGACAAGACTCGAGCGAGGCGGATCAACGAACGTTGGCGGCAAACATCCGCTTCGCGGAAAATGTCGGCGCGATGATTGTGCGGTTAAAAGGCAAGAGCGTCGCCGAAGCGGTCGCTGAATTCGTCAACGAAAAACACATCACGCAAGTCGTATTTGGGCGCTCGGCGACGCGGGGCTGGAAACGATATTTTTATCTTTCGGCCATCCATCAGTTCCTGCGTGATGCCCCAGCCGTTGATGTCCACATCGTGACGCAGGAACCGGGATAACAGAGGCTCAGAAGGACAACTGAGAGCTGAGAACAGATGTCGGAACATAAACACATTCTTGTCGTCGACGACGAGTCGCAGATCACGCGGGTGCTGCGAACTACTCTATCCAGTCACGGATACGACATTCGCGTGGCCAACGACGGTGAGACTGCGCTCGAAATCATGAAAGACTGGACACCGGATTTGGTCATCACCGACCTATCGATGCCAAATATGGATGGACTCGAATTGTGCCGCCGGCTGCGGGCCAAGTCACAAGTCCCGATCATTGTGCTCTCAGTACGCGGCGAGGAGCGGACGAAAGTCCAGGCGCTTGACGCCGGTGCGGATGACTACATCACCAAGCCTTTTGGAATGGAAGAACTTCTGGCACGCGTCAGGGCGAACCTGCGCCGCGCTCCCGTGGAGGCATCGGAATTGCTACCGATTGAGGCGGGCGATTTCAAGATCGATCCTGGGGCACGCAGCGTTTGTGTGAAGAACCGCACTGTCCACCTCACCCCAAAAGAATTCGATCTGCTGGTGTATTTTGCGCGCCACGCTGGAAAAGTCGTCACACATCGCGCCTTGCTGGGAGCCGTCTGGGGCGGCGACAATACCGAGCAGGTTGAATACCTGCGAGTGTTCGTGGCTCAACTCCGCAAAAAGATCGAGCCCTCACCGAATTCACCTCGCTACATTGTCACCGATCCCTGGGTAGGCTACCGCTTCGAACCTGGCAAGTAATTTCCATTCGACTCCGCTCGGAACTCCACAGATTTAGGTTTCCCTTATTTCGAATTTATGCGCTGTTTACGCCCTTTCGAATCCGATTAGCTGAGGCCGTGAATCCACGGCCGCAAAGAAAGGGCGTAATCCTTATGACTTTTTTACGAACCGCTTAGCGCGCCTTTACGGCTGGGCCGGTCTAATTGGAGCTTGCTGACACCGTAGCGCGCCAAAATGCTCGTTCTGTTCCTAACGTTGCTTGCGCTGTGCGAGGCTTTCCTCCTGCGGTTCTTGTTGGCCGTGTTGAGGGAGAGTCGATTCGCGCTCCGGGAGATGAAACGAGGGAGTAAGGCACGGCGCGAAGTTCGGTCGGGAAAAGACAAAAAGACAGAACGTTTCCATTCTGCCGCGTAAGGAGTTCATGTGCTCGATTTGATTTTCGTCGTGGTGGCGATCGCATTTTTCGTGCTGTCGCTTGGTTATGTCAAATTCTGTGATCGAATTCGCTGAGGAAAATCATGAATGTTGAGTCGATCATCATGTTGATCGTAAGCGCAGGGTTAATGGTTTACCTGCTCTACGCTCTGCTGAAACCGGAGAATTTCTGAAATGACAAGCAATGGCTGGCTGCAGATCGGGGCGTTTCTCGCCCTGATTCTCGCGATCACCAAGCCCCTGGGCGTGTTCATGGCCAAAGTGTTCAGCGGCGAGCGCACGTTTCTCGACCCCGTTGCCAGGCCAGTTGAGCGTCTGCTTTATCGTGTGACCGGCGTCGACGAAAAACACGAAATGCGCTGGACCGAATATGCCGTGTCGATGTTGCTCTTCAGTGGCATTTCAATGCTGGCGCTTTATCTGATCGAACGCCTGCAGAATGTTCTGCCTTTGAATCCGCAGAAGCTTGCTGCTGTCGGGCAGACCTTGGCTTTCAATACTGCCGCGTCGTTCACCACCAATACCAATTGGCAGAATTACTCGGGTGAGTCCACGATGAGCTACCTCACCCAAATGGCGGGCCTCGCCTATCACAACTTCGCCTCTGCCGCGGTCGGCATCGCGCTGGCGGTGGTGTTCATTCGCGGCATTGCGCGCACCGAAAAAGATACCGTCGGAAACTTCTGGGTCGATATGACCCGCTCCACCCTGTGGGTGCTGCTGCCAGCGTGCATCGTTTATGCGTTGATTCTGGTCTCGCAAGGAGTGGTGCAAAACTTCAGACCCTACGACACTGCAAGGCTGGTCGAAGCACAACAGGTCCAGAAGATTGGCGCTGACGGCAAGCCCATGGTAGGCGCGGATGGCAAGGCCGTTATGGACAGCATCTCTACCCAGACCATCGCGCAGGGTCCGGTGGCTTCGCAGGAAGCGATCAAGATGCTGGGCACAAATGGCGGCGGATTTTTTAACGGCAACAGTTCGCATCCGTTTGAGAATCCAACACCGCTCAGCAATTTTCTGCAGATGCTGTCGATTTTCGCGATCCCCGCCGGGCTCACCTACACGCTTGGACGAATGACGAAATCTCCTCGTCACGGCTGGGCGGTGTGGGCAGCCATGGCGGCGCTGTTCCTGTGCGGAGTCACGGCCGCCTACTGGGCCGAGGCGAGAGGAAATCCTCTGCTGCATGGAGTCGACCAGAGCGCCAGCGCACTCCAACCGGGCGGCAACATGGAAGGCAAAGAGGTCCGGTTCGGCATTGCCGACTCCGCGCTCTTCGCCACCATCACAACCGATGCGAGCTGCGGCGCCATCAACGGTGTGCACGATTCGTACACTCCACTTGGCGGGTTGGTCCCGCTGGTCAACATCATGCTCAGCGAGACTGTCTTCGGCGGCGTGGGCGCTGGCCTGTACGGCATTCTGATTTATGTAGTGCTGGCGGTTTTCATTGCAGGGCTTATGGTCGGTCGAACCCCGGAATATCTCGGCAAGAAGATCGAGGCCTACGACGTGAAAATGGCAATGCTCGTCACGCTGGTTTTCCCGCTGATCATACTTGCGCTGACGGGCATTTCATCGGTCGAGGGCTTTGGGACTTCAAGCATCAGCAACGCCGGTCCGCACGGACTGACTGAGATTCTTTACGCGTTCACATCGATGGCTGGCAACAACGGTTCCGCCTTCGCCGGATTGAATGGCAACACGCTCTGGTACAACACCGCGGGTGCGATCACCATGCTCGTCGGGCGGTTCTTCATGATCATCCCGATGCTCGCGATTGCGGGCAACCTGGCAAAGAAGAAGATCGTGCCCGAGTCGGCCGGAACCTTCCCCGTCACGACTCCGTTGTTTTCGATTCTGCTGGTATCGGTGATTGTGATCGTCGGCGCACTGACATTCTTCCCGGCACTTAGCCTGGGACCCATACTCGAACATCTGCAGATGATGGCAGGGAAAACTTTCTAAAAGGCGCGATTTTCAGAGGCCGATTCCAGGGGCGAAATAATGTCGGACAGCATGTCGGGCAAGAAGAGTAAGAGTTTGTGGGACCTCAAGATCATCCAGAGGGCGCTGGTCGACGCCATCGTCAAGCTCGATCCGCGAACGATGATGAAGAACCCCGTGATGTTCGTAGTCGAGGTCGGCAGCGTCGTCACAACGGCTCTCTTGTTACGCGACAAAACCAGCTTCGCTTTCAATCTTCAGATCACGCTCTGGCTTTGGTTCACCGTCCTGTTCGCGAATTTCGCCGAGGCCATGGCCGAGGGGCGCGGCAAGGCGCAAGCCGACACGTTGCGAAAAGCTCGCTCCGAAACTGAGGCCAAACGGCTTTTGCCCAGCGGCACAACGGAAACCGTAGCCAGCTCGAAGCTGCGTTCTGGCGACATTGTGATGGCTGCGGCCGGCGACCTTGTCCCAGGCGACGGCGAAATCATCGAAGGCGTGGCGTCGGTAGACGAATCAGCGATCACCGGGGAATCGGCGCCAGTGATCCGAGAAGCGGGAGGCGACCGCTCAGCCGTTACCGGAGGCACGCGCGTACTTTCCGATCTCATCAAAATCCGCATCACCTCAAACCCCGGGGAAACTTTTCTCGATCGAATGATCGCCCTCGTCGAGGGTGCTGAACGGCAGAAGACTCCAAACGAAATTGCGCTCAACATTTTGCTGGCGGGTTTGACGATCATCTTTTTGCTCGCGGTCGTCACTCTACAGCCCTTCGCGATTTACTCCGGTTCGCCGCAAACCGTATTCGTCCTCGTGTCGTTGCTGGTCTGCCTGATTCCGACCACGATCGGTGGCCTGCTCTCCGCAATCGGCATCGCCGGCATGGATCGCCTCGTTCAGCACAACGTGCTGGCGATGTCAGGACGCGCCGTGGAAGCGGCTGGCGACGTCAACACGCTGCTGCTCGACAAAACTGGAACGATCACGCTGGGCAACCGCCAGGCAGCGGAGTTCATCGCCGCTCCGGGAATCACAGCAGCAGAGATGGCCGATGCTGCGCAACTGTCATCGCTCGCCGACGAGACGCCCGAGGGGCGGTCAATCGTCATCCTGGCAAAAGAAAAGTACAACCTGCGCGGTCGCGAACTTTCTTCCCACGAAGCCGTTTTTGTCCCATTTACCGCGCAGACGCGCATGTCGGGTGTGAATCTCGACGGCCGCGAGATACGTAAGGGTTCAGTCGACGCGATTATCAAATACTTGAATCAATTCGGCACCTCGCTACCAAAAGAGATTCAGGCGAGCGTCGAACAGATCGCGCGCTCCGGCGGCACGCCCCTGGTGGTCGCAGAGAATCGGCGTGCGCTCGGAGTGATTTATCTGAAGGACATCGTCAAGGGCGGCATGCGCGAGCGCTTCAACCAACTTCGCGCCATGGGGATCAAGACCGTCATGATAACCGGCGACAATCCGCTCACCGCCGCGGCAATCGCGCGCGAGGCTGGCGTCGACGATTTTCTGGCCGAAGCGACTCCGAAGGACAAAATGGATCTGATTCGCCGTGAACAGGCTGCGGGCAAACTCGTAGCCATGACTGGCGATGGCACAAATGACGCTCCGGCACTCGCGCAAGCCGACGTGGGCGTAGCCATGAATACCGGCACGCAAGCCGCGAAAGAAGCCGGAAACATGGTGGATCTCGATTCGAATCCCACCAAGCTCATTGAAGTCGTCGCCATCGGCAAACAGTTATTGATGACGCGAGGAGCTCTCACCACTTTCTCGATCGCCAACGACGTAGCAAAGTATTTCGCGATCATCCCAGCTATGTTTGCCGGAACCTTCCCTGTGCTCAATGCACTGAACATCATGCGCCTGCAAACACCGCAGTCTGCGGTGCTTTCCGCCGTCATTTTTAATGCGCTCATCATCGTCGCCCTGATTCCGCTCGCGCTCCGAGGAGTCGCGTATACGGCGATGAGCGCCGAATCGTTGTTGCGGCGCAACTTGTTGCTGTACGGAGTCGGGGGATTGATCGTCCCATTCCTCGGCATCAAGGTGATCGACATGTTGATCACGGGAATCAGGCTCGTCTAGGGACGATCGGGACAGAGAAAATGAAGAAGAATCTAATCACGGCTTTACTGATGACGATCGCGACCACGGTCCTGCTCGGACTCGTCTACCCCTTGCTGGTCACGGGACTCGCGCAAGTAATCTTCCCAAAAAAAGCGAACGGTCAACTGATTTATGCGAAGGACGGGACGCTCGTTGGCTCGCATCTGATTGGACAACCGTTTTCCGGGCCCGGCTACTTCCGCTCCCGGCCATCGAGCGCGGGAGCGACAGGTTATGATGCCAGCGCTTCTGGCGGCTCTAACCTTGGCCCAACCAACGCGCAGTTGATCGCCCGCGTGAATGGAGACACGGGCAAATTACAAGCCGAGAATCCCGGCACGCCGATCCCTGTCGATCTCGTGACCACCTCCGGATCCGGACTTGATCCAGATATCACGCCGGCGGCAGCCCAATTTCAGATTCGGCGGGTGGCAGCCGAGAGAAAGATTTCAGAAAAGGAAGTCGCGGAACTGGTGCGGGAGAATTCTACGAACCGGCAATGGGGGCTTCTCGGTGAAGCGCGAGTGAACGTGCTCGAACTGAATCTCGCACTCGATGCAAAGTACGGACGAGTTCACTAAGCCTGGGAATGTAGAACCTGTGGGCAAATGACCTTGAGCGAGCCGGATGCAATCGAGATCTCAGCCGGGGTTTCACATACAAACTCTCCGTCGGCGTAGATCTCAGTCACCGGGTCGGCATCTATCATGACCCGCTCTGCTTTCGAGTACGCAATCCTCGGCGAGAGCAAATGCCGGCCGAAATACACTGTGGGAAACATAGACAATAGCTCGAATGGATTCATCGTCGAAATGCGACAGACATCCAGCTTGCCGTCGGTGAAATCCGCCTGCGGCGCGATACGCATGCCATCGCCATAGAACTGGGTGTTTGCGAATGCGGCTAACAGGGTGAGTCTTTCGGTCGATATCTGATCTAAACCGTTGGTTTCGGTAAGCCGGATGGATATCGCCGGAAGTTTGAGCAGCAGTGGCAAAACCGCCAGCGCATAGCCGCCATGTCCGCGGAGCCAGCGCGGCATCTGGTTGGCCCGACGGGCAGCAGCGGAATCCAAACCGCATCCGGCCACTCCGCAGAAATAATGCCGCCGTTCAGGCGAAGCCGACGGGACGATAACTCCAAGATCCACCGCCTGCGGTTGCGTCTTTCCTGCTACGAAAGCTCGCCACGCACGCAATGAGTTTCGCCATGATCCCAGCTTTAACGCACGGGCAAAATCGTTGCCGCTGCCAGCAGGGACGATCATTACGGGAAGTCCGAGCCGCACGAGCGCGGGCAAATGGCGATGAATCGTGCCATCGCCGCCGAAAATCAAGATGGCATCGGCATCGTTCGAAGACGCGGGCAACCCCTGGAGCCACTCGGTCGGAGAACCACCTTGAAATGGTTTTAAGCCCGCTGGCGAGGTTCCCAGCCCGAAGATGACGGCGGCGCGCATGGACGACTTTCACCCACGAACTATTTCGGCAGGCATTTCTCCATGAAGTCGACCAGACTGCTTTTCATCTTGTCGTGCTCGGCGCGATCGAGATAGACCATGTGCCCCGAACTGAAAGTGGCGTACGAAATATTCTTTCGAAACGCCGCATCCAGGTTGAGATGATCCATCGTCCAGTTGGCAGCGGCGAACGGCGTGGCGAGATCGTAGTAACCCTCCATCACCAGAACCTTCATATACGGATTCTTGATCATCGCCGAACGCAAGCCGCCGACGGTGCTGGGAAATCCGCGCTCGGCGTTTTCCCACTCCCACTTCTGAAAGACTGGTTCGTCATAAGCGAAGACCCGGTAGGGCATGTCGATCCTGTAATTAAGTTCGGTGCGCAGATAATTGTTGAAGGCTGAGGTGTAGGGCGGAAGGATCGCGGATTCTGTCGGATCGTAGTCGCGATTTTCGTCTGGGTTTGGGCCACTGAAACGGCCATCGAGTCGCCCAACGACATTCTTCTGGTCGAGCAGCAACTCGTTGGTGAAAGTCGGAACGTCAATCCGTAGATTGTGCGCTTCGATCACTTCCGGACGCAGCCCGGTATAACGCGACAGTTGCTCGACAATTTTCTGGTGCTCTTCCCGAGTCAGTGAATCGCCCTTGCCGAGAGCGATTGCGTAATCATTCATCGACCAGCGGACGGCTTCTTCGCGGGTCTTCGCCATGTCTTGCGTGAGATCGGCGGATAGTTTGTGATGGTACCCGGCGATCATGTTGTAGGTCGGGACCAGCAGGAAATAGGGCATGTCGTTCGACTGATTCCACACGAGCGTCTGGAAGTCCACGGCCATCGATAGCAGAGTCACCCCGTTGAACGCGATGCCGTGATCGGCCAGGTATCCGGCGATGCCAGCGGCCCGCGTAGTGCCGTAGCTTTCGCCCAGCAGGAACAGCGGAGAACTCCAACGTTCGTAGCGGGAAATGTAGAGGCGGATGAACTCGCCGAAAGCCTGCACATCGCCCTTCAACCCCATATATTTCTTGGTCAGCTCCACCGTCGCAGCTCGCGAATATCCGGTCGCCATAGCGTCGACCATGACGATGTCAGTGCGGTCTAGCGGAGTGTCGGGATTGTCCTCCAGATGATACGGAGCGGCCGGCATGAAGCCGTTCGACTGCATCACGACTCGCTTCGGCCCGAGCGCGCCCATATGCAGCCATACTGACGATGAGCCGGGGCCGCCATTGAACGCGAACGTCAGCGGGCGCTTGCGAGGCTTCCTGTCCGTCAAGCGTGTAGGCAACAAAAAACATCTGCTCCTTCGATCTTGCCGTCGGGGCGTTTTAAGGGAAGCCGGCCGGTCGTCGCGGTGTAGCTGAGCGTCTTGCCATTCAAGGTGATCTGGTGGTGTGTGACGACGGGCGGCACTTCGGCTACGTCGTAATGCTCGTCTTTATCTTTGTCAGTCGCTTCGCTGTCGGCTTTCGGCGTCTCGGCCGGCTTCGCGCTGTCGGTTGTTTTGTCTGAGCTCGAGGCGCCCGACACGGCTGGCTCTTTCTTGGCCTTATCTTTTTTCGGAACAGCGGGCTTCGAGGCTGACGAAGCGTTTTCCGGCGCCGCGACTGGAGTTTGATCTTGCTGCGCTGCCCCAAACAAACTTGTGAGAATGGCAAAAAGAAGAGTGGCAAGAACTTTCATCGTGTCTCCATTGTGTAAATAGACGGACCAGCATTATAAGAGCAGGCTCGTAATTGCGCTTGGAAAAGACTGATCCAGCGACTACAATTCCGCTGGCCCGGAACAATCGTCTTACCGTATCCGGGTATTCGTGCGTGCATAACACTCGAAGGAGATTCCAAAAATGAAGAAAGTGCTTGCGTTGATGTTCGCCCTTGCCCTCTCGGTCTCGATGTCGTCGTTTGCCTTCAGTCAGGACAAGCCGGCATGCAAACCCATGGATAAGATGGACAAGCCCATGGATAAGAAGGACGCCAAGGCAAAACCGGCCAAGAAAGCTGCCAAGCCGGCAAAGAAAGACGACGCGAAGAAGGACGAGATGAAGAAAGGCGACGCGAAATAAATTCGCTTCTGTCTTCGCATTTCTGCCCCGGCTTTGGTCGGGGTTTTTCTTTGCGCGCTCTTGATAACCCGCGCACCGAGCCTCACTGCAGACGTGCTAGAATCTGTTGCGCCCTGAAATACTTCCTCCGACGCGGTGGCGCACCAGAGTTCTCCACCAGGCAGTGACGGACTGAAAAAAGTGGCCCAAAACCCCAACCCCAGGAGCGAGTCGATCACTTATGCCGATGCTGGCGTAAACATTGATCGTGGCAATCGCACCAAGCAGCGCATCAAGTATCTCGCGCACAAGACCTTCACCAAGGGAGTGTTGAGCGAAATTGGCGGCTTCGGCGGTTTGTTTTCGGTCGACAAGAAATATCTGGATCCCGTTCTGGTTTCCAGTGTCGACGGTGTAGGCACGAAGCTAAAAGTGGCCTTCGACATGAAAATGCATCACACGGTCGGCGGTGACCTGGTGAATCATTGTGTGAACGATATCGCGGTACAGGGCGCCGCCCCGCTGTTTTTCATGGATTACCTGGCTTCAGGCAAACTGGAGCCGGAGATTGCCGAAAAAGTCGTCGGTGGACTCGCCGAGGCATGCAAGCACAACGGGTGCGCGTTGATCGGCGGCGAGACCGCTGAGATGCCGGGGTTTTATCCCGATGGCGAGTACGATCTTGCCGGATTCATCGTTGGTGTCGTCGAACGTGACAAGGTCATCACCGGCAAAGACGTGCAAATCGGCGACTGCGTTCTTGGTTTGCCTTCGAACGGCCTGCACACCAATGGCTACTCTCTGGCACGCAAGCTGCTGTTCGATGTCGCGGGCTACTCGCTCGAAACTTTTGTGAGCGAGATGAAGAATAAAGTCGGCAACGAACTCATGCGCACCCATCGCAGCTACTGGTCGATCATTCGAAAGTTGATCGCGGGAGAGTGCGTCGCGGCGCTGGCCCATGTCACGGGAGGCGGCATCACAGAAAATCTGCCGCGGGTGCTGCCCAAAGGCACCTCCGCGATCATAGAACGCGGCACCTGGCCCGTTCTGCCGATCTTTGAGCATTTGCAGACTCTCGGCAACGTCGCCGACGAAGAAATGCTGCGCACCTTTAATATGGGACTCGGTATGTTGATCGTGGTTCCCGCAAAGAAATTCAAAAAAGCGCAGACGCTGCTTGAGCGCGCCGGGGAGAAGTTCTACAGTGTCGGGCGCATCGTCAAAGGCGATCGCAAAGTAGTTTTCAGCTAGAGCCCTCGATTTTCTGCGCCCCTCCGGTCTCCGTGGTGAATAATATTGTTCTGATGAAAAACCTCGGCATCCTCCTCTCTGGGCGCGGATCTAACTTTGTGGCGATTGCCGATAGCATCGCGGCAGGGAGGATACCTGACGCCCGAATTGCTGTCGTGATTTCAAATCGTGCCGATGCTCCGGGCGTCGACACTGCTCGGCAGCGCGGCCTCAACGCCCTGGTCATCCCGTCAAAAGGCCGGCCACGCGAGGAGCACGACCGCGATGTTGTGGCCTCCCTGATCGAGCACAAAGTTGATCTCGTCTGCTTGGCGGGCTACATGCGCCTTCTCTCGCCCTGGTTTGTCGAGCAGTTCCCGCATCGCATTCTGAATATTCATCCCTCACTGCTGCCGAGTTTCCCCGGATTGGAAGCGCAAGAGCAAGCCTTCGCCTACGGTGTGAAGGTCACCGGTTGTACCGTCCATTTTGTCGATCAGGAACTCGATCACGGCGCCATCATTGTGCAGAAGACCGTTACGGTGCTCGAATCCGACGACGAGCATTCGCTGGCCGGGCGCATTCTCGAGCAGGAGCACCTGGCTTATTCGGAGGCAATCAGGATCGTGCTGGAAGGGAAATTCGAGCTTGCCGGGAGAAGATTCGTGGGAGGGCAGAGGGCAGAGGGCAGATTGCAAAAGCAAAAACCTCGGCGTTCGGAATTTCCGGTCAAACCTCTATGATCTGATCACTGACGATCTGGCCGCTTCGATCTGACCACTGCAATCTAACCACTGCAATCGTTACATAATCAATTCGTTGTTCATCCTCGCAATCGGGTGCTGCATCACTTCGAGCTCGTTTTTGACCAGATTCAGCCCATACACGCACTGCTCAAAGTTCCGCGAGAGTTGCGCGAACAACGGAGCAACCTTGGCATATTCGAAGTGTTCGAATTTCGAGACGACATAGTAGCTCTCTTTCCCGGCTTTGACCCAATCGACAAAATTCTCCACACGCTGGCGGCGCAACCGATAGTGATTAATACTCTCCGGAAACATGCCGGCGTAGAACAGAGTAAAGTCGCCGATGTGTTTACGAACCTGCCGTTCGCGGTCGAACGATGGCGCGGGCCCATAGATCGGATCCGACTCGATCAGCATCTCCCCAACATCGTTCAATGGTTTTCCTGCTCCGTTCCTGATCTTCAGCAACTGCTCAGCATCGCAAAACTCCGACAGCAAGTGTGCGACATAGCTCACAATTTGCGGATCGCGAATTCCGATTTCTTCAGCATAGTGACGCCCGACCAGTTCAACGAACAATTGCTGTAGCGGATGTGACTCCGAAATTTCCATGGCCCCACTTCCTTCCCAAAGCGTGCCTCTTATTCCTATCGGAACAAGACCTCTTGCGAGTTAGATACCCCGAATCGTGTGCTCCCCACAAGTCACCTTCGTGCCACCCTCTTAGTTAGACGCCCGTGCCGGGTGCGGCGTTTGGCACCTAACTGTTGGCAGGCAAAGGAAACGGCTGCCAATTTCCTCATGGTGTGGATCGAAACTTTAGTTAAAGGAATCTATGTAGACAGCAGTCGAGAAATATGGAGGCAGAGTGGAGCGAAACAACATTTCCAGCGGAACACCCTGGGAACCGATCGTTGGTTACTCTCGTGCGGTTCGTGTCGGCCCTTACATTCATGTTGCGGGCACAACCGCCACTGACGCGGAGGGCAAGATCGTCGGCCGGGGAGATGCCTATGCACAGGCGATTCAGGCGCTCAACAATATCCAAAGCGCGCTGCAGCGGGCTGGCGGTTCGATGCAGGATGTCGTCCGTACCCGCATATTTCTAACGAACATCGCGGACTGGGAAGAGGTAGGAAGAGCCCACGGACAGTTTTTCAGCGACATCCGGCCGGCAAGTACGATGATGGCGATCACAGCTCTGGTATCTCCAGACATGCTCCTGGAAATCGAAGCTGAAGCCATACTGAACGAATCCAAGTAAAAATAATGGCGGGAGCCGGCAAGCCGGACTTCCGCCACTCTTCATTACCGTTTGTTCAGTCACCGTTTGCTGAGCGCAATCTTCAGCGACGGCGCTTCTTGGCTTTCTTTTTCGCGGGGGCCTTCCTGGCTTTTTTCTTTGAAGCCTTTTTCGCCGCTTTTTTCTTGGCTGGCTTCTTAGCAGCTTTCTTTGGTTTCTTCGCTGCCTTTTTCTTAGCCGGAGCTTTCTTTTTCGCCGGCGCTTTCTTGGCCGGCGCCTTCTTCTTCGGAGGTGCGCTCGGGGCGCCGCCTGACGGGGCCGTAGGAGCTGGTGGCGTCCTTACCGGCGGCACCGCAATCTCGTCTTCTTCTTCTACCAGAACAGGTTCTTCTTCCTCTTCCTCTTCTTCCAAATCCTCTTCCAGCGATTCGCCGTAGGCGCCGCTGTCGCTGTACTCATCCGTCTCGTCGTCCCGACCATAAAGAGTCGGATCATTGAAGCGCATATCTCCTCCTGCGTATTTGCGGTCCCCGCACGCGCTCGCGCACCGGGCCTGGGGAATTAAGACAACTGGCTGTGAAACTGCGCCGCTTTAGCGCAATGGCGCGTGATTATAGCACGGCAGTTTCAGGGGCAGTATCCTGCATTCTTAACGGTTTTGCGAGGGAAATTATTGAGGATGAAAAGACGGGAATTTTGCCAGCGAATTAAAAGCGAAATCCGGTGCGTCCTTGCCAAAAAAATGAGGGCCTTCCCTTACTCGTAGGCAAGCGCGTCGATGGGATCCTTCTGCGCCGCCTTCAGGGCCGGATACAGTGCGCCGGCAATAGCGCCGGCGATGGCGATCAGGGTTGCCCGGACGATCCAACCACCGTCCACCACGACCGGAACCAGGGGAAATTTATGCGCCAGGCCGGCTCGGGCGGCCATACTCACCACAATGCCGAGCACGATGCCGCCGATCGCCAGCAGAGCTGTCTCCCGCAGCACCACATTCACGATGTAGACCTTTGATGCCCCCATCGACTTCAAAATACCAATTTCGCGAGTCCGCTCCATCACCGCTGTGTACATGGCCTGGAAAATCACAATGAATCCGATGATCACGGAAATGCCAACCACGACCTTGATAAAGGTCGCCAACCCAGGATAGTTGTTAGTCGTCATCATGGCGAGATACGAGGCCATCGAGTAGGCACCGTAACGCTCCAGGCCTTCGACGTTTCTGATTTCGTCGATCACAGCTTCGGTGTTATTCGGATCGTCGAGCTTAAGGTAAAAGACCGAGGCTTTATCCTTTGCGCCGACCAGCTCCTGCATCGTGCTGAGTGGAATGAATTTACGACCGCCTTTGCCGCGCTCGACGATCCCGGAAATTCGAAATTTATTGTTCAGGATATCGATTGAGTCTCCGACTTTTACGTGTTTCGACTGGGCGAAGAGATCGTCGACCAGAACATCGTTCGGTCCCCGAAATGGACCGCCTTCCAAATAGCGGAAGCCGGACGACATGCTCTCGTAGCTAGGCAAGTCGATTCCGGTAATGATCTCAAGCGACCCCGCCGAAGAGAATTGCTGGATCACCGGAGCTACCCGTCTGACATGGGGCAACTTCTCCAGCACGCCCCCGATTTTTACCGGTATTGGTGCACCCGACAGCCCGGCAATGAACGAAGACCCGGGCGGCAGCAGCAATATGTCCGCCCCAATGCCTGCGGTCCGTGTGCGGCCATCCTGCAACATGCCGAGGCAAAGCCCGACGATCAGCAGGATCAAGGTAACCTCAAGCGCCACCGCCACCACGCTGATCAGCGAGCGCAGCGGCCGATGCACCAGATTCCCGACGATCATGCGATTCATCATGTGTTTAATATCCCGAAATTACTTACCTCGCGGGTCTGGAACCTTCGCAACGCTGGAATTGTTGTGATCGAGGTGAACCACCTCGGCACCCGCAGGCTGGTCAAGAACGAACTGATCGTCGGTTAGGGTCTTGTTGATCTCGACTTTGAGCATGTGCAAAGCGATGTCGTAATCCTCGCGCGGTCGTTCGATTTCAATCGTATTCGGAAAGGTGGTGCCAGTGAAGTCTTTGTAGTCCAGGTATTGGGCGTCAGTCTCAACGTTGCCCTGTTGGTCATAAATCCGTTGCCGGTAGGGCAGCAGGTTGGTCCGGCTGAAATAGATTCTCCTCGCCAAATACCAGCCTTGCGGGCCTTGACGGATGATCGCCAATTCGTAGTTTGGCTGCTCGACCCGGTGCTTTTTCGAATCTAGTACCGTCTCGTAGCCGTTTTCCAGCACCGCAATCTCGTCCTTACCTACACTCGGGATCAACAGCGCGTCATGGACATATTGCGGACGCATATTCTCCAGCCTTTTATCGGGCTGATAGTTTTCGCTGCTAGAGCTGCTCGGTCCCACAACAAACTTGTTTTTCGTTGGAATCCAGAGCTTGAATTCCTGTCCATCGCTCACCATGTCGAAGGCCGTGTTCCGCACCAGCGGCAAAAGGCCTTTCATGCGCAGCATCGCCGGTTGGCGTACCAGCACATAGCCGCGAATCTCTTTGTAGTCGGTGACGCGTCCGTTTTTCGCATCCCCAGCTGAGGCGTCGATGTCGACCGTCGCCTGCATCGACGAGATCTTGCTCGCCTGGGTGTTGACGTAGTCGATCAGAGCTTCCTGAGTCGAAGTTTTCAACGGGCGGTCGGAGAGGTGTCGATCCACCAAACGGGTACGAAACAGACAGCCGCCGAGCGGAAAGCTTGCCACTAAAAGAAGTACAAAAAGAAAGCGGCGCAAATGGGGGCGATCCATTCTTATGTGATGATCCTGCGAGTCTTTTGCGTCATGGTTATCTGATTAGTATAAGGCAGTGGGGGGTTCAAATGCTTAGCGGAGGTGGAGCGCATGACGATAGGCCGTCACATTCTGGTTGTGCTCTTCAAGGCTCCGGGCGAAGCGGTGGTGTCCGTTGCCATCGCTAACAAAATACAGGTAGTTTGTGTTGTCAGGATGCATGGCCGCCTCGAGCGCACTTTTCCCCGGATTGCTAATGGGTCCCGGCGGAAGACCCGGAAAACGATACGTGTTGTAAGGGGAGTTCACCGAGAGGTCGGCATGATGGAGCGCGCCGGTGTACGTTCCCGCCAGCAGTTCGGCGTAGATGACACTGGGATCGGCGTCGAGCGCGATCCGTCGTGCCAACCGGTTGTAGTAGACGCTAGCGACCCGCGGGCGTTCCTCCGGAGCAGCCGTCTCTTTTTCTACAATCGATGCCATGGTTACGGTCTCGTGCAGCTCCGAGCTAAGGCCAATCTGCTGCGCCACCTGCCGGAACTGGCGCACCATGGTCGCCGCCATCTCCTCCAGGCTTTGAGTGCGCGTGAACTGGTAGGTGTTCGGGAAAAGATACCCCTCCAGCGACTTGGCCTCAGGAGCGAGATCGGAAATCAGCTGCGTCTGCGTCTCGGCAACGTGCAGAAAATCCGCCGCCGAGCCGAGACCCGCGTCTTCCATTGCCTTGGCGATGTCGAACATCGTGTATCCCTCGGGAATCGTGACCTCGTGGAAATAAATGTCGCCACGCGCAATCCGGTCATAAACCTGGGGCAGGCTGGCCTCGCGCTCAAAAAGATATTCCCCCGCTTTGAGAGAAGGCTTGGGATGCGTGACATGCCACATCCGGAAGGCTAATTCGCTGTGAATGATACCCGCCTTTTTCAGCTCGGCGGCAATCCGTCGAGTCGAATTGCCGGAATGCAAAAGGACAAACGTCTGACCCGACGGCGCGACGGGTCGATACACCATCCAGGCGGCGAAGCCTGCAACCGCCAGAACCGCGACCAGAAACAATGTAATCAGAACACGCACGCGTTTTAGTGTAGATGCTGGCTACAGATTGCAACAGAATGGGCCCACAAGGAAACTGCCGAGGGTAACCGCGGCCCAGGGACCTAAACTCGCCTTATCACGCCCCATCGAATCCGGTATCATAGAGGGACAGTCTTTTTAGGACAGTCTTTGAAGGACATTTTCGTGGAGGGGTAATGGCAGTTCCCGTGTCCCAGATGTGGACCGTAGCCTCGTACGTTCTGCGCCAGAAAATGGCCGGACGCAAGCGCTACCCGCTCGTGCTGATGCTTGAGCCTTTGTTCCGCTGCAACCTGGCTTGCGCCGGATGCGGCAAGATCCAGTACCCGGCCCACATCCTGAAAACCGACCTCACACCGGAACAATGTTTCAAAGCGGTCGACGAGTGCGGAGCGCCGATGGTATCAATCCCCGGCGGCGAACCGCTGATGCATCCCCAGATCGACCAAATTGTCGAAGGCCTGGTGGCGCGCAAGAAATATATCTACCTCTGCACCAATGCCCTTCTGTTGAAAGAGAAACTACATCTCTTTAAGCCGAGCAAATATCTGAGCTTCTCGGTGCACGTGGACGGGCAAAAAGAACACCACGATTTCTCCGTGTGCCGCGAAGGCGGATTCGACCTGGCGCTCGAAGGGATCCGCGCCGCCATCGACGCTGGGTTCCGCGTGACCACGAATACGACTCTGTTCGATGGCGCCGATCCCAACAGCGTGCGCACGTTCTTCGACGAGATGATGGAAGTCGGGGTCGAGAGCATGATGGTCTCGCCCGGCTATTCCTACGACAAGGCTCCCGACCAGAAGCACTTCATGGGACGTGCCCGCACGCGCCGCCTGTTCCGCACCATGCTTTCGAACCGCAAGAAGAGCTGGCGGTTCAATCAATCGCCTCTGTTCCTCGAATATCTGATGGGCAAGCGCAATTACCAGTGCACGCCCTGGGGCATGCCGACGTACAACATTTTTGGGTGGCAGAAGCCGTGCTACCTGCTCCAGGACGGCTACGCCGAATCCTACAAGGAGTTGATGGAAACGACGGAGTGGTCGAGTTACGGCACCGAGTCGGGGAATCCGCAATGCGCGAATTGCATGGTGCATTGCGGCTACGAACCTAGCTCCGTGAACGATACGTTCGGATCGCTCCGCGGCTTCGCCGACACCGTCAAGGCCACTTTCTCGCTCTATCCCGACAAGGGCGCGCTGGCTGATCTCGATCGCGAAGTGCATCCGGTGCACTCGTACAATCCGCTCGTGCAAATCGAGGGTCCGATGGGCGAGGCTGCGGCTCAGCCGTCCGAAGAAGCGCACGTATGAGCGGCCGAGAACACGGGCACGATCAAGCCATGCCCCATAGCGGGCAGGCCACAGCTACAACGCCAAGACCCAGCGACGAACTGGAGGTAGTCCCCGGATTTGAGCGCGAAAATCTTCAAGGATGGATTCCGCAACTCGCCACCGAAGCCGATATCCGAGCCGTAATCGAAAAAGCCTTCGACTATCGCGGCGATGTGACGATCACTCAAAAAAGCGGGGCGGAAATCACCGGCTATCTCTTTGACCGTCGCATCGGCCCGAGCTTAGAGAATTCAGTGGTTCGCCTGATCCTGGCCACGAGCACCGAGCGCCCCTCGATCCCCTACTCCAAAATCGCGGCCATCGCATTCAGCGGCCGCGACACCGCCGCCGGCAAGAGCTACGAAGCCTGGGTCAAGAAATACTGGGAGAAGCGCTCCGCGGGCGAGAAGAATATTTCGATTGAGCCTGAAGCACTGGAATAAAACCCCGTGAGTGACTCTGCATTCCTGATCATTGCTGTTGCGGCACTCGTCGCCGTCGTGGCATTGGCGGCGCTTTTCCTCACTTTGCGAGATCGCTTCGCCAGGGCCCATGGCAAGACCGATGCACAAATTCGTGCCCGCTTCGCCGCCTGGCTGCAACTCAGGAGAACGCTCTATCTTTGCGCTCCCGGCATCCTCGTGATGGTGCTTGGAATGTTTTTTGCCATCGATCGCGGCCGCGATCAGGATTCCGATTGGTGGCAGGGATTGCTGTTCATCCCTGTCGGATGGTTCTTGGTTCCTCTCGTGGCGTGCAGGAGTTGGAAACGATACCTCGATCTGCGACGATTCGCGGATAAAAACCCCGATCTCGCTTTTGATCAGCCTTCTCAATCTGCCGAGTTCGCTTCGCAGCCTCGAACCGATCAGCACTTCGGCCGATGACCACTTTCGATTGCGTCGTGCTGGTCCTCGCCTCCGCCTCGCCGCGCCGCCAGGAGCTTCTCCGTAATGCCGGCATCGCTTTTGAAGTCCAGCCCGCGAACATCCCTGAAAATCCTCTGCCTGGAGAAATCCCACAAGCCTTCGCCGAGCGGCTGGCGCGAGAAAAGGCGCAAGCGGTGGCAGCGCTGCGACCACAAGACTGCGTGCTTGGAGCCGACACCATCGTCGTCATCGACGATCAGATCCTCGGCAAGCCACACGATCCTGCCGATGCGGCGCGAATGTTACGGCTACTTTCCGGACACAACCATGAAGTAATTACAGGAGTGTGCTTAGTTTTAGGTGATCAGACGTCGGTGTCGAGCGAAACTACGCTGGTAACGATGTCCGGGATCTCAGCTCAGGAAATTGCCGATTACGTCGCCACCGGCGAGCCCATGGACAAAGCCGGAGCCTATGCGATTCAGGGTATCGCGTCCCGATGGATTCCTCGTATCGACGGGGATTACGGCAATGTCGTGGGATTGCCGGTGGCGCTGGTGTACCGAATGCTGCTTGCAATCACTTCCCAGTTCTCGGTTCTCAGTTCTCAGAAACCCCGCGGTTCGTGATGTCTTACTGAGAACCGAGAACGGGAACTGAGAACTACATCGAAAAACTCTACGCCGACGGCTTGGGCGGCTCTTTGCCTTTATCTTCCGGCTCTTTCATTGAACTCTTGAAATTGCGGATGCCTTCGCCGAGACCCTTGCCCAAATCGGCAAACTTGCTCGGCCCAAAAAGCAGCAGCGCGATGCCGATGATCAATAGAATGTGCAGCGGCTGAAACAGTCCCTCACCCATGGAAACCTCCAATGACCAACAAACAATGGCCAACAAAACGATGACTGCCCTCGAATCGGGCCGGGCAGCCCCGTTCGTAAATCGAATTCTAGGTCAGTCTGCACCCTCCGGTCAAAGCTGCCTGTGCCGCGCGTCACAGGAACCTGTGAATGCCGTCACCGGGCAGCACTAAACTGTGCCTTTTCAGCCTTTTCAGACAGATTCGATCAGACCGGCCAAGAGCGCGGCGCGCCTCGGCAGCTCTGAAACGAGGATGTGCTCGTGGGTAGCATGCGCCCCGTCACCAACCCCGCCTAGGCCGTCGAGAGTCGGAATCCCGAGGCCCGCGGTAAAGTTCCCGTCCGACCCGCCGCCCACCGCCGCTTCTCCAAGTTTCCATCCGAGTTCGCGCGCGATCGCCGCAGCCTGCGAGTACAACCCCGCCACTCCAGCGCTCCGCTCCATCGGCGGACGGTTAATACCTCCGCTCACTTCGATCTTGCATTTGCGATTGAACGAGCGCAAGCTCCGCATCTTTTTGTCGATCCCCGCGGCGTCTTTCAAGCGAGCGATACGAACATCGACCTGCGCCGTAGCTTCTGCTGGAACTACGTTCGTTCGCGACCCGCCGGTGACGATTCCAACATTGACCGTTAGCGCTTTTTTCAAATCAGTGAATCCTGCGATCTTCTCGATCTGCCGAGCCAGTTCGCAAATCGCGTTGACTCCTTTTTCAAAATCCAGACCTGCGTGAGAAGCCTTACCGGTGACCTTGACGAGATATTCGCCAACGCCTTTGCGCGCAGTCTTCACCGCGCCGTGCCGTCCGTAAGCCGGCTCAAGCACCAGCACCGCCGCGGCCCGTTTCGCCAGCGCCTCTGTGATGGCGCGGGACGAGTCGCTGCCAATCTCTTCGTCGGAAACAAGAAAGACGGTGACCGGCCGCGGCAAGGCATCTCGGGTGTTATCAGCCGACGAACCGTGCCACTGCTGCAGACCGGCAACCGCATGCAGCATGAGCGCGATGCCCGATTTCATATCGAGCACGCCTGGCCCGGTAAGTTTGTCACGAACTACTGCGCACGGCATGGACGCCAGGGTCCCCAGCGGATACACCGTATCGTAATGCCCCAGCAACAGGACTGGCTTGGCCGCGCGGCCTCCGAAGTTTACTTGCAGGTGGTTGCCGAAATCCTTGGCCCGATGGAATCGTATTTCCCCACCGAGGCGGGAGAATTTCTCCGCAACAGCTTCCGCCACGCGATCCACAGCTTGCTTGTTGTCGCTTGGAGATTCGATCTCCACCAATTCGCGGATGGTCGAGACGATGGCATCACGGCGCTCGGTGAAATACGTGAGGCGGCGTTGCGCTTCAACAGTGGATGTTGAACTCACGCTCAACTTGTCCCCCCAGAACAAGAGATATCCTAAACTACTCGTTCGCGGCCGGATCACATTGGCCGCCACAACAAAAAAGGGGGCGCGATCACTCGCGCCCCACTTCTGCGATCTGACCTATGACTTAGTCTCTGACTCCGTCCATAAACGCCCGCAGTTTCCGCGAACGCGATGGATGCCGCAGTTTTCTCAGTGCCTTGGCCTCAATTTGCCGGATACGTTCGCGCGTGACTGCGAACGACTGACCGACTTCTTCGAGCGTGTGCTCCGAGCCGTCTTCGAGGCCGAAGCGCATCTTGATGACCTTCTCTTCGCGCGGTGTCAGCGTGCGCAGCACCTGCGAAGTCTGGTCCTTGAGGTTGACGTTGATTACCGCCTCGGCCGGTGAAACTACCGCGCGGTCTTCGATGAAGTCGCCCAGGTGCGAATCTTCCTCTTCGCCAATCGGCGTTTCGAGGGAGATCGGCTCCTGTGCAATCTTCAAGACCTTGCGGACTTTCGCCACCGGAATATCCATCCGCTTGGCGATTTCTTCCGAAGTAGGTTCGCGTCCCAGTTCCTGCACCAACTGCCGCGAGGTGCGGATCAGCTTGTTGATCGTTTCGATCATGTGGACCGGGATACGAATCGTACGCGCCTGATCAGCAATTGCACGAGTAATTGCCTGCCGAATCCACCACGTGGCATAAGTTGAAAACTTATACCCGCGGCGGTATTCGAATTTGTCGACTGCCTTCATCAGGCCGATGTTGCCTTCCTGAATCAGGTCGAGGAACTGCAAGCCACGATTGGTGTATTTCTTCGCAATCGAGACCACGAGGCGCAAGTTCGCTTCGATGAGCTCGCGCTTGGCGTGCTCCGCGTCCATGTCGCCCTGAATGATCTCGCGCTGCGTGCGCTTGAGTTCCTGGAACAACAGGCCGGCTTCCACTTCAAGCTTTTCGAGCTCTCCGCGGACGGTGCGCGACTGCTTTTTGTATTCTTTCTTTTGTTCTTCGCTGCGTGTCGCCTCGGCCCGCTTCTCCAGATTCTGGATCTGCCGGTCGAGCGAGCGCATGCCGTCGACCGTACGGTTCACGCGGTCGATCAGACGCTTGCGTTCGTTGTTGGTGAAGCCGAGCTTGCGGACTGCGATCGAAGTTCGAACGATCGCGTGCGCCAGCTGAAAGCGATATCGCCGATGATCGCGCGGACGCTTCTTCTGATTCACCGCCAGCAGCTTTTCCTGCAGCGGAGCCACTTTCTTGTAGAGCTTGTCGAGCGCGTGGATCTTGTCGAGAAATGCTTTCAGGCGCTTCTCGACAATCTCTTCCGTGATTTCCTCTTCGTCGAAGGTGACCAGCTCTTTGATAGAGCGGACGCCTTTCTCGAGGTCCTCGCCCAGGGCGAGCAGTTCACGAATGACGATCGGGGAGCGCGAAAGCGCTTTCAAAACGCGGTTTTGGCCGCGCTCGATCCTCTTAGCGATTTCGACTTCGCCTTCGCGGGTAAGCAAAGGCACTGTGCCCATCTCGCGCAGATACATGCGGACGGGATCATTGGTTTTTTCCAGAGCTCCTGGAGTGAGGTCGAGTTCGACGTCGTCAGAACCTTCTTCTACTTCCTCGAATTTTTTTTCCAGATCGGTCGTCGGCCCTTTCGAGCTTTCGAGAACGTCGATTCCTTGGGTTCCGATCGTGGTTAGCAGATCTTCCAGGTCTTCAGGAGAGTGCACATCGTGCGGGATAAGGTCGTTGACCTGATCATAGGTCAGATATCCCTTCTCTTTGCCTGCGTCGATCAGCTTTTTTATGTCGTCGTACTTGTCATCAAGTGCCAAACCAGATTATCCTCGAGACGTTCGCCAAGCCGCGCGAACGCCAACCTTCTCAGCGGTGGGAGTTATTACGGAGTTGTGCGCGATGCGCACAGACTTCAGAAGTATAGCACGCCTGAATCGCTCGAACCGAGTTAACCCTTTTTCCGCTAATTCTTTAGATGGCGCGAGGCGGTATTTCGTTCCAAGCTTTTGCCCTCAAATTCAGCGAGATCAGGGGAAGATCAGCTGGCTTTTTCTCCCAACCCGGGGTCCATCAAAGCCCGCTTTAAGCGCACTTTTTCCTGCAAAAGTGCGTGTTTTTCCTCGGTCGAGATGCCGGGACGCTGGAATGCCTGCTGAACTTCTTCCTGCCGCCGGCGCAAATATATCCTCCGCAGTGCCCTGACCGCGCCCTCAACCGTCTCGGGCGTGAGGTCTTCCTCCTCGTGCATCAGGATTGACGCCAGCAGTCGCCGGTCTTCCTCGTTCTTTGGGAGCTGCATTACGTCGGCAGTTTCAGCCCCACCCTGGAGCAGACACTCCATCAGCGACTGCGCGGCTAGCCCTTCATACAAGTGTTCAGATTGCAACGCAAAGTGTGCCTGCCGCGCCGGATCGAATTCCTCGTCCGTCCCTTCGCGGGCCGTGGTTCGGGTCTGGCCGGGCTGCATTTGCGTGATCGATGCCAGCGCCCGAATCAGTACGCGTTCCGCCCCCGTGATTTGTGCTTCCGGCGAAGCTTTCACTTCGGTCGCCGAGCGGTTGGTCGCCGCATGTTTCAATTCCTGCCGCAGGACCGCGGAATCGATCCCTAGCTTCTGTGATATTTCGAGCGCCAGTTCGTCGCGGACGATCCGGCTTGGCACTCGCTGAATGTGCGGCAAGAGGTGATTGACGGCTTTGACCTTGTTCTCCGGGTTCTTCGCCGGAAACTGTGCCCGAGCCCGGTCAATCAGATAGTCAAAATATTTCTGCGAATGATTGAGCGCCGCGCCATAAGCGGCTTTGCCATTGCGACGGATAAAGAGGTCGGGATCGAATCCACTCGGCAGTGTCAACACCTTAATGATGAATTCTTCTTCGACCAGCAACCCCAGTGTTCGTTCGGTAGCACGGGCTCCGGCGGTATCGGGATCGAAATTGACGACAACCTGCTTTGAGAAGCGCCCCAGCAGCTTCGCCTGTATCTCGGTAAACGCCGTGCCAGAGCTGGCAATCACGTTGTGAAACCCGGCGGCGTAGACGGAAATGCAATCCATCTGACCCTCGACGAGGATGGAGTATTCGAGCTTGCGAATCGCCTCTTTCGCGTTGTCCAGGTTGAAGAGCACGCGGGACTTCGAGTAAATCGCGGTCTCCGGAGAATTCAAATACTTGGGTCCGGCCTTGTCATCGGTCGACAAGGTGCGGCCGGTGAAGGCAATTACCTTGCCTTGGTCGTTCGCGATGGGGAACATCACGCGGTTGCGGAACTTGGAGTAGATAGCGGAAACAGCTTCTAGCTTCTGGCTCCTAGCATCTGGCTTAGAGCCCTCGGCTCCCAGTTCTTGGATCTCAGTTCCGCCGTTCTTTTCATCCTGAGCGGAGCGAAAGACCTGCTGTGGCTGACGGCTGACAGCTGGCGGCTGAGAGCCTTCCTTCCACGAAAACAGGCCGCTTTCGCGCAGCAAATTCTCATCGAACTCGCGCCGCAGGGCGTCTCGCAAGAGAAACCCTGAGTCGGGTGCATAGCCGATCCGAAAACGCTCGATGGTCTCTGCATCCAGGCCACGAGTCTTCAGATACTCGCGGGCATTCGCACCTTCCGGCCGTCGCAGGCATTCCTGAAAAAACGTCGCCGCCCGCACGTGAACGTCGAGCAGCGCCATTCGAACCTGAGCGTCGCGCGCCTCGGCTGGGCTGGAGAACGTAACCTTCGGCATCGGCACGCCCTGCTTTTGTGCGATCAACCGAACGGCCTCTGGGAAAGAGATGTTCTCGACCTTCTGTACGAAGGTGAAGACATCTCCCGACTGCCCACAGCCAAAACAGTGAAAGAACTGCCGCGAAGCATGCACGGAGAACGACGGCGTCTTCTCGGCATGAAACGGGCATAGCCCGGAGAAGTTCTGCGCCCCGGCCTTCTTCAGCTTGACGTAGTCGCCGACGATGCGGACGATGTCCACCTGCTGCTTGAGCGTCTCTTTGAAGTTGTCGGACGAGTTCGGAGTCATTGGGGGCGCACACTTGCCCGCTGTGATTATGAGGCTTGAAGAGGCTGGGGGAAATAGGGAAAGGCGCCATCGCTGTGGGAAAAGTGTGGAAGATTAGAGGTTATCCGTTGACCCGGGAGGAAAACTCGGCTCTGCTTTCCAGTTAAGCGCGGATGGTGGAGCATCAACTTGAGTTCATTGTAAGATCCCTTTGTCTGTTCCTAGAGAAAGGCCCATCGAGGATCGAATGAAAGAACTGTTTCGCGACCATTTCAGGGATTACGTCGGATCAGAATTGGGGCTGAAATTCGACAACTTGAGCGACGTTGACCGGTCGAAGTGCATGGCGAGGTTTTACGCCGAGAAGGTGATTCGCTCTGTTAATCCGGGGCTAATACCTACCACGGAGGAGGAACTGGCTGCTTGCGTCGTCGACGGTTCAGACGACTGCGGGGTTGACTTCCTGTCCCGTGAAGGCGACACCGTTCTGATATTGCAGGCGAAATTCAGTGGACACAAGAAAACAGGGAAAAAGCGATCAGAGGAACCCGAGAGCTTCGATTCGTTTTGTTCAGTGCTGGGAAGGCTTTTCGCTGGACCCAAGAAATTCAAAATGAATCAGAAGCTGAAGGAGGCCCGTGCCGAAATCGATTGGGACCGTGACTCATTCCTCCTTCACTACATAACCCTCGCGCAGCCGGCACAGAATTCTCTTAACCAAGCAAGCGCCGGCATCCATCCTGTAAAAGACATCCAAGACTTGCCTGATCGTGTCAGTCTGGAACTCTTGGATGAACAGGCTCTCAACATCAGTCTTCGCGATGCGCTGAGCGTAAGGGAGGAATCCTCAGCACGTGCGCGGGTCTTGTTTTCTCAAAATGAAGAGCAGTCGCCGTGGCTGCGTTTCGAGGACGGCCTCGGTCGGATATCCTATGTCGGAAGAATCGATGGGAGCCAGATTGCTGAGATCTTCAGAGCACATCGATCAAGCATATTCTCGTTAAATATTAGGAACTACATCGGCGACAACCTGACGAACAGGGGCATCAAGGCGACCGCTACTAATGCTCCGGATGATTTCTTTTTTTACAACAACGGGATTTCGGCGCTGTCGTCACGCATCGTGGAAGATCTTGCGAGTCGAACGCTCGTTTGCGAGGACTTTTCAATCATAAATGGAGCCCAAACGGTCCGATCTCTTCAAAAGGCACATGCTGACGATTCGAACGCCGTCCGCGACGTGAGAGTCCTAATAAGAGTCACTGAGGCGAGGCCGAAGGAGGTCGAGCCAGATTTCCTTTACAGCATTACGAAGTTCAACAACACTCAAAACGCCATCAAGGTGGCTGATTTCCGAAGCAATGACAAGGTCCAACTCGACGTGGCTGCGAAGTTCGACAAACTGCCGGCTCGCGGGGGCAAGAAATTTCGATATAGAAATAAGCGAACGGGCGAGAGGGAGCAGAACCGGATTTCAATTGCAATGGAGGAGTTCACCAAAACGACGCACTCCTTCCTGTTCGGGCCTGATGACATGTTCGGCGGCTCCCAGTACTTGTTTGACGTGTCCAAGGATGGTGGTTATCTCAAGATCTACGGGAACGGGACGGAACTTCTGCCGGCATTAACGGAGATTCAGTTTAGTAGGCTCGCCGGAATTTGGTTTGTCTGCGAATACGTAAAGGACTTCTGGAAGCAGGAGGGTGGCGCTGCGATTTCGGAGGCGTTGGAACGGAGATGGATGGTCTTTTTTGCCGTCGGAGATTCAATGCGGCAGGCCTACGGGCATCAAGGACAGGATTTCGATCTCGCTCTGGAGCGATTTTCTAGCCCTAGCTGGTATGTTGAGCCCGAGACTCACGCGTACAAAGCAGTTATCAGGCGTCACTGCAAATTGGCGTTCACCGCGCTCAAGAACGCATATGGCGAGTCCAGCAAAGAAAAGGAGTTCCGGCATCGCAATTGGTTCAGAAACCAGCTAACTCTTGCGTCTGTGCGGCAGCAGTTGGAAAACCTCTGGGACGTTGTAAGCGAGAACGCAGATGATTACGTACTACCCCGCAGACGTGATGGCTCTCCGCCCATTCGGGGATGACGCGAACAAACTGAAGCGGCCGATCAGGGCGTTTCTAGGACGTTGAATCCAGCTTAGCTAGTCTTGCGCATCCACGTCAGGTCTTGGGGCATCGCACAGCGCAGCCTCGAGTTCGCGTTCTTTGCTGGCTTCGTCTTCGCTCATGCCCGCGAAGTAAGCTGCCGTGTCCGATTCAAGTCTTGAAGTTGCCATCGTCACTGCCCGTTCCCTGGGACGATCTTACACCCTGCGCCGAAAGGCTTAGGCAGACAAAACAAATGCGGCCCGGGCCAGCCACCCAAGCCGCATTGTTATCGCGAATGTTCTGACCGTCGCTTTCGCCTGGCGCTTTCGCGCACGAACGAAAACCATCGCGCAACTGCGCTCCGAAGAGCACTTTGCGTTCGATGCTGCACCTGGGCTTGCGCCTCAGGGTTGCGATTCCGCGCTTTCCGTCCTTCTCGAAAGAAGGACGGCTTAGGAGGCCGCTAGGCCCGGGCACCGGCACACTGGACATGCACCGAATTTCCCCCGATGACTCACTCTCGAGAAATCACCGGCAACGCTGAACCTTTGTCAGAACAGATCCAGAACATCTCACGCTTTGACTGCAAGCACTGTGCGGTAATCAAAACGCGAACGCAACGGCAATCTACTCCACCACTGTGTAAAAACTGTGGACCAGGAAAACTTCCTGTGGAAAGGGAAGGAAAAATGTATTTTTATTCTGCTGCCGTACAATACTCCCAAAATGATTGCGCATCTTCGCGGAACTCTCCTCGTGAAACGGCCAAACCAGGCGATCGTTGAAACGCATGGCGTCGGCTACGACGTGGCCATCAGCATACCCACGTTCTCGGAGTTGCCGCCGCTTGGCGCAGAAGTAGCGCTCCACATCCACACCCACGTCCGCGAAGACGCGCTGAACTTGTATGGATTTCTGCGTCCGGCGGAGAAGAATCTTTTCGAGAAACTGCTGACCGTAAGCGGGATTGGTCCAAAGCTGGCCATCACTATCTTGAGTGGCATGCCCGTCGATGAGATGACAGGGGCGATTCGCAGCGGCGATCTCGCCAGGCTCACTCGCATTCCAGGAATCGGCAAGAAGACCGCGGAACGTATGGTGCTGGAGTTGCGCGATAAGCTCCCACCAACGGCAGGGGCATCCGAAATGGCCGCCGCTCCGGTGAGCCCCGTGGAAGAAGACGTTATTTCAGCTCTGGTAAACCTTGGCTATCAGCGCGCCGCAGCAGACAAGGCCCTGTTGGCCACGCGCGGCGGCAACAGTGTCCTGAGTTTCGATACTCTATTCCGTCAGGCGCTCAGCGCCTTATCAAAGTGAGTTGAGGATTTCTTCATGCTTCGACGTTTGGTCCAAATCGCTCTGCTCATCTTCATTGTGGCCGCGTGCTTCACGGAAATCCCGAGGATTGTAGAGCAGTACCAGAACAAACTGGTGAAGCGACCGCCCTACACTGCATCGGCCGCCGCCTGGGCTCTCCATAAGCAACTCACAATCGCCGATCTGCACGCCGATTCGCTCCTCTGGGGCCGCGATCTGCTAGACCGCGGAACCTACGGCCAAGTCGACATCCCGCGCCTCGCCGACGGCAATGTTGCCTTGCAGGTGTTTTCGCTGCCGACCAAGAGTCCGCACGGGTTAAACATCGAGAGCAACGAAGACAAAAGCGACGACATTTTCTGGCTGGCTCTGGTCGGTCGCTGGCCACCCGCGACATGGAACAGTCTGACCGAGCGGGCGCTTTATCAGGCGCGGCGTTTGCATCAATTCGCCAAAGGATCGGTCGGCGGATTTGTGGTCATCGAGAATGCAGGCGATCTTTCCGCGTATCTGGAACGCCGCCAGCGCAACGGCCGACTCACGGCTGGCCTGCTTTCGATCGAAGGCGCGCACGCACTCGACGGCAAGCTCGAAAATCTCGATGTCCTCTACCGCGCCGGATACCGAATGATGTCGCCCAGCCATTTCTTCGATAACGATATTGGTGGGTCGTCGGCTGGTGTCCACAAGACGGGCCTGACCGACAAAGGCCGCGAGTGGGTGCAGCAAATGGAAGCGCGGCACATGATTATTGATCTCGCCCACGCGTCTCCAGCGACGATTGAGGATGTGCTGTCGATCGCTACTCGTCCGGTGGTTGTGTCTCACACTGGAGTGAAAGGCACCTGCAACAACAACCGCAACCTCAGCGACGAGCAGATTAAAGCAATCGCGGCCAAAGGCGGCCTGATTGGCATCGGTTATTGGGACACGGCGACTTGCGGCACCGACGCGGAGGCGATCGTGAGGGCGATGCGCTATGTTTCCGACCGCGTGGGGGTCGATCACGTAGCTCTCGGCTCAGATTTTGACGGAGCCATCACGGCCCCGTTTGACACGACGGGTGTCGTCAAAATCACCGAAGCGATGCAGGCGGCGGGTTATTCCGAGCAGGACATTCGGAAGATTATGGGTGAGAACGTGATCGGATTCTTGCTGGCGAATCTACCCGAACACTAAATTAGTTGCCGACGAAGCGCAGATATAAATCGCGGTCACTGCGACAGGTTTCTGCCATTTCCTTGACTTTTTGCCAAGCCGCTTTTTGAGAGTCATCCCGGACGCGGTCCTTCGCGCGCTCCCATTCCTTTAGAAAAGACTCCATTTGCAGGTGGTTGAAAACGGTCTTGCCGAAAGGATCGATGCCGCTCAGCAGGAGGAAGTCCGCGTCACCGTTCGTAGGGATCACGCCGTGCAACATGACCCACTCGCTGCGCTCGCCGAGATCGTCTTCGAGTTTCACGACCAGGGACATCAATACCCTCGCTGAACCGACGCAAACCTACTCGCCGCAATGTAACAGTCGGCGAAGGCGTTGTCCAAGGTTGTTAACGGTACCGAAGGTAACCCACAGGAGATAACGACCGCGTAGGAACGATTGCCTCAACGATCGCGCTCTTGCTCTTGACTCTTACGCTTCGCCCACGTGAGCGCCGTGCTGGAAGTGGTACTGCAAAATCTTCGCCGCCAGCGCGGGATGGACGTCTTGGCTCGACGCCTCGACCGAACGAACCACTTCTCCCCTGCAGATCACCTCCGTGGCCGGGAGGCCCGCAATCTCGGGCGGCAAAACCAGACTGATCTCCAATTGCGCATTTAGATGGAGCAACTCTTCCGCCTGGAACAATAACCCGGAGCGGCTGATGTTCTCAGTCGTCCCCGGGCGCCAGCTTTTCTCCCCAAGCGGGCGATAGCGCAAAGGGAGCTGTAAATTGAACCGGCGCGCGCGAAATGGCGGAACTTTCTTTTCTCCCAGACTTGTGCCGGTGCGGTATGACATAGCGACCTCCATGGGGACAGGCTCGGAATCCAGCACCTCGCGGACCCGGTCCTTCAGGACCGGAAGGCTGAACGGTTTTTGCAGCAGGTTGATGCCGGCATCAAGCGTGCCGTCATGACCAACGGCATTCTCGGTGTAGCCCGACATATAAAGTACCCGGAGGTCCGGGATCAGCTTGGCGATTTGCGCAGCCAGTTCGCGGCCGTTCATTCCGGGCATGATGACGTCGGTGAGCAACAGATCGATGGTGCCAGTGTAGCCATCGACGATCTGCAAGGCTGCCGCTCCGTCGGCGGCTTCGAGGATTTTGTACCCTTGCGTTTCCAGGTACTGCCTCGCCAGGCGAAGAAGGTTGACCTCGTCTTCGACCAGCAGGATGGTCTCTTGTCCGCGACCCACCCGTGGCAGACTCAGAGCGTCCAGCACAGTAGCAGTGTCTTCGCGACCATCGACGCGCGGGAAGTAGGCGCGGAACGCCGTCCCGCGCTGCGGCTGACTGTCGACGAAAATAAATCCACCGCTCTGTTTCACAATTCCGTAGACCGTAGAAAGTCCTAAGCCTGTCCCCTTGGCACCTTTCGTGGTGAAGAAAGGCTCGAAGATCCGCGACTGCGTCTCGCCATCCATTCCCACGCCGGTGTCGCTAATCGCCAGCATGATGTATTCGCCGGCGGTCAGCGGCGAATGGGTGCGGGCAAAGGCCTCGTCCAGCATTATGTTGGAGGTCTCGATGGTGAGCTTGCCGCCTTGGGGCATGGCATCGCGAGCGTTCACCGCCAGATTCATGATCACCTGGTCGATTTGACCCGGATCGGCTCGTAGCGCACCGAGACTGGAGCCGGGGACCATCACGAGGTCGATATCCTCGCCGATCATGCGGGTCAGCATCTTCAGGTTCTCGGCGACGACCTCATTGAGGTCGAGAATTTTTGGCGCAAGCATCTGCTTGCGGCTGAAGGCGAGCAATTGCCGCGTGAGTGAAGTCGCGCGCTGCGTGGCGTTGGAGATCTCCTGCGCCGGCCCACGCAACCGCGGATCAGGGCCCAGGCGCTCCAGCAGAAATTCGGAATAACCGGAGATCACCATCAACAGGTTGTTGAAGTCGTGGGCAATGCCGCCAGCGAGGCGCCCAATCGCTTCCATTTTCTGCGCCTGCCGGAGCTGCATCTCCAGCGTCCGCGTTTCGGTCACATCTTCGATGAATATCTCAAACGTGCCGCCCGACTTGCCGTTTGGGATCGACCGTCCAGAAATGCGGGCCACGATGGAGGAGCCATCGCGGCGGACGCACTCCGTAGTCAAGTCGTTGAATTCTTTCCGCGCATGAAAATAGTCGGCAGTTTGAAACCACTGCTGGGCGTCGGCGTAGAGACTTCCGAGGTGCCGCCCCGTGAGCTCGTCGGCGCTCGAATAGCCGAACATGGTCACCAGTGCCGGGTTTGCGTCTTGAAGAATGCCGAGAGCGTCGCAGCGGCAAATACCGTAGGGAGCATTCATCACCAACGAGCGGAAGTTACTCTCCGACCTCCGCAGACTTTCCTGGGTCGCCCGAAGGGCCGCATTGAACCAGCAGATCAGCAAGGCCACGGCAAAGAACAACGCCAGATGGGCAATCGCCCTGCGATACTCGCTCGGCGTCAGCTCTCCGGCGAATGAGTAGTAAGCACTGACGGTAAGCGCAAACGTTGTCGCCGCCAGTCCCGGCTTCCATCCCCCATACCAAGCACTGACCATGACCGCGACGGCGAACACGACCAGTCGGCTCTCCGCGATGTCGGAGAAGAACAAAGTGGGGATCAGAGCGAGGACAGTGCTGAGCAGTGCCACTCCGTAGCGCAGGATAGGAGCGCGCGCCGGAGCGATGGCCAAGCTGCGGATGAGGGGGAGTTTCATTCGCATAAGTAGATGCTATGCGTCAGGTACGCGCATGGCGAGTTACGCCAGTCCACCGCGGCTTTCCCGCGGAACAGTGGCCAGAGGTACACCAACCAGGACACACCTACCAGGACAACCTGGGGAGGTACATCGAAAAGAAGCAAACGCCGTGACCACAGCCTAATCTCATAGGATGGTTTACGCAAAACGCACAGGGACAAAATTGCGGAAGGGGAACATAGTCGTGCAACAGACCGGGCGATGACGCGAGTTTCCCGGCAAGGGGCCCCTCGCATTGCAACATCTTTTCGCAACAGAATGACTTGCAACATCGGGCGGCAGCGACGAAACTAGCGAGTCACAACGCTCTTCAGCCAGACCAAATTTTCAGGGTGCTCTGGGAATGAATATCGGCCTTTTCGGCGGCAGCTTCGACCCCATCCATCGCGGACACTTGGCGCTCGCCAAAGCTGCTGCGGATCGTTACGCGCTACGCCAGGTACTGTTCGTTCCCGCCAATCTCCCACCGCATAAACAAAAACAGGCGCTCACGCCGTTTATTCATCGTTATGCCATGGTCTCGCTCGGGACGCAGGACGAAAAATCATTCTTGCCATCGCTGCTGGAGGCGCCCGAATTTGTCACAAATCAGTTGCCGCCAGCAGCCAACTACTCGATCGATACAGTTCGGCGTCTGAAACAGACTGTCAAGAAAGCGGATCGTATTTTCTTCCTCATCGGAATCGATGCCTTCCGCGACATTGCGAAATGGCATGAGGCACACGCTCTTCTGGCGGAGTGCGACTTCGTCGTGGCCAGCCGCCCCGGTTACTCGTTGCGCGACGTCGCCGAATCTCTGCCCGAGAATTTGCGGCCTCCCGCCGCCGTGACTCGTCCCTTTCACAAACAGCCGGCCGCCGGAGATCTAGTACTGCCGGGAGTCACGCTGCACTTGCTCGAAGGCGTCCATCAGAACGTCGCCGCGACTACGATTCGTGAAGCTGCGGCCAAAGGCAAGCCCTTGGCCCGCTGGCTCGATCCGCGGGTGGGTGATTACATACGCAAGCATGGTCTATATCGAAGCGCGGGTCGGGGTACAATCAAATAGCCCGTATGACGAAAAAGAATGACCTTCAACTCCAGGTAAACGAAGCCATCCGCGCCTGCCAGGATAAACAAGCTGAAGATGTAACCGTTCTCGAACTGGAGAAAGACTCTGGAGCCTTCACCGATTATTTTGTGATGTGCAGCGGCACCAATCCCCGCCAGATCCAGGCCATTGCCGACGCCGTCGATGAGCGGCTGGAAGACTTGGGTTTGCGCGTGACGCATTCCGAGGGCTACAAGCAGGCAGAGTGGGTGCTGCTCGACTACGTGGACTTCGTGGTCCATATCTTCTCTGAAAAGGCGCGCCAGTTCTATGATCTGGAACGCCTGTGGAAGTCGGCCAAGCGCCTGGAGCCGACGGAACTGCTGGCAAAACCGAAAGCGCGGCAAGCAGCGACCAAATCCGCCGTGGCAAAGACATCCTCGACGGCACCGAAGAAACCGCGCAAGAAAAGCGCCTGAAGTGTTCCGCGCACATAACCCGTGAAGATTAAAGTGGCATGGGTCGGGAAGACGAAAGAGCCAGCGATTCAGTCGCTGACCGACGAATATTTGAAACGCATCTCACACTATGCCGAGATCGCGGGCCTGGCGCTGAAAGACGAGGCCGCCATCCTGGCGCTCGCGAGTGGCGACCGCCAAACCAGCAAAAAAGAACGCTATAAACTGGTGCTACTCGATTCTCGAGGCAAGCAACTTTCGTCCGAAGAACTGGCCAAATTTCTGGAGCGCGAACAGTTGAATGCGACACCATTGTTGTTCGCGATCGGCGGCAGCGATGGCTTCAGTGAAGAGGCGCGCCGCCAGGCTGGGTTCACGCTGTCTCTTGGAAAAATGACCCTGCCGCATGAACTTGCGCGCATCATTCTTGTCGAGCAACTGTATCGCGCCTTCACCATTCTCAAGCGCCATCCCTACCATCTGGGACATTAACTCTCTAGTAACCGGTCAGCGGCCAGTTAGCCTCTGTGAACACAGGGTTGATTCCCGTCTTCGATGTACTTCTTGCATCTTCCAAGCTTCGGCGGGCTCGACTACTGTGTTTCTTGACAGACGAATCAAATCTGATGGCGAGCGAGGCCCTCCCCCAATGAAAAACCCGTACGATGTATTGCGAGCGAAAGAGCAAGAGCTGATGAAGATCCGCAAAGAGATGGATGCGCTGCGGATCGCCGCTCGCTTGCTCGGCGCGGAAGACCCGGGCGTGACGAAACTTGAAGGCCAGCCCAGACTGCAACGAGTCGTAGAAATGTCCTGATATGGGCCGCCGTCCCCGGCGGCTTCGCGGCGGGTGTCTCCGACCCGCCGCGCTTAACATTACAGGGATGTTTAAGAGGGAATGTCTAAGAGGGAATGTTTAATCCGTTCCCCAGATTTCGCCAATCACCCGTTGAAAGTTCGCACCCAGCACTTTTTCGATCACCGCGGAAGGCTGGCCGCGTTTGGCAAGTTCCGTGGCGATCACTTCCATGTGATCGGGCCCGTTGAGATCGGGCACATAGGGATACCGATCCTCACCCGGCGCCCCGATACCGAGCTTTTTTCGGCGTGCGATGTCTTGATCGAAATTTGCTTTCTGTTCGGCTGTCAACACCGTCTTCTGGATGTTCCCATCCGATCCGATGCCAACATGATCGGCGCCACATACGTTGATCGCGTGCACGACGTGATCAAGTACATGCTCGCGGGTAGGGATTGTGGGCGACGCGACGAGATAAGGCATGAGATAGACGCCGAAATATCCGCCACGATCGGCGAGCGCCTTCAGAATCCCGTCCGGCTTATTTCGAGGATGGGCGTAAACGGCGGCGCATCCCGCATGTGAGATCAGCACCGGCTTCTTCGATTCAGCGATGCCGTCGGAGGTCGTGCGATACCCGCTGTGACTCAGGTCGACCGCAACGCCAAGCTCGTTCATCTTCTTGACGGCGGCGATACCCGCCTTGCTCAAGCCGGCGTTGCCAGGCTCGAGGCAGCCATCGCCAAAGATGCTGCGGTTGTTGTACGTGAGCTGCATGATGCGCACGCCCAACTGGCGGAAGGTTTCGATGCGGTCTGGGTTTTCTTCGAGGAACGCCGTGTACTGAAACCCGGGCATGATCCCAATTTTATTTTCGCGCTTCGCGCGGGCGATATCGGAATGTTTCCGCACAATCAAAAAGAAATCTGGATGTTGCTCAACCAGCATCTCGACGACACCGACGTTGTTGATCGTGCCTTCGAAGGTCGGCTCCGAGATGGTGAAGTTGATCGCGGTGATCCCCGACTCCCGCAGAGAACGGAGCATCTCGGGAGTGGCCGGAGTATCCATGTCCACGAACGGGCCACAAAGGGAGTCGATGACGATGGCGTTCTTATAAAGAATGCCAATGGCAGGGGGGGTGTCACCGGCAAAGCTTAAGGCGCGCCCAAAGAGTCGCGGCGCGAGGACCGCGGAAGCAGAAATTTTCAGAACACCCAGACTAAATTCGCGACGAAGCACAAGCGTAACTCCCCGCGCGATTCTACCTCATCGCGACTCAACCTCGTGTAGAGCATCCGATCTCTCGTGAGGATTCAGTTGGCGTCCCAGCTTGGCGGAACGTTCACATACGACCGATCGAGTTGGCCGACGGACGGGCAGCCGACCAACCTCAATGTCCGGTCAAGGTCGGTGCGCAGGATTTCGATTGCACGGTTGACTCCGGCTTCTCCGGCCGCGGCGAGACCATACGCATAGGCGCGTCCGCAGAGCACCGCCCGTGCGCCCAGACAAAGCGCCTTCACGATATCGGTGCCGCGGCGAATCCCCCCATCCATCAGGACCTCGGTCCTGGTGCCCACGGCCTTCACCACTTCGGGCAACGCGCGCAACGAGGACTGAACACAGTCGAGTTGTCGCCCGCCATGATTTGAAACCGAAATCGCCGCCGCGCCTTCATCCACCGCGCGGCACCCATCGTCTCCGGTGAGGACGCCCTTCACCACGATTGGCCCCCGCCACAATTCGCGAATCCATTTCAGATCACTCCAGGTCACCGTCGAAGCCGCCAGTGCGGCAGCGACATCCAGCAGTGGCATCGGGCCCTTACCGGGCACAACGACGTTTGGAAGTGCGGGCAATCCCCCGTCGAGCAAGAAGCTTGCAAGCCACCCCGGCCGCGACAGGATCTGCGGAAGATACGGCAACTTTTCAAAAGGGCCGCCGCTCACCAGTTCTTTCATCCCGTTGCGGAAATCGCGTTCGCGAATTCCCGAGACAGCCGTATCGATCGTGACCACGAGCGCAGAAAATCCGGCGACACGCGCGCGTTCAATCGACGCCTCAGCGGCTCCACGACCACCCATCAAATACAACTGGTAGAAAACTGGTCCAGTCGAAGCGGACTTCACGTTTTCCAGTTTGTGTCCCGAGATGGTTGAGAGAATGTAGCCCGTACCCGCATTTCCGGCGGCCCGCGCCGCGCCTACTTCACCTACCGGATGCATGAGCCGGCTGTAACCAACCGGAGCCAGCAAAAAAGGAAGCGCAAGATCAAAGCCGAGAACTCGCGTGCCCAACGGGCATTCGTCAAACGCGACGGCATGGCGCGGACGAAAAGTGATGTCTTCATATACTCGACAATTCTCGCGCAGCGTGACTTCGCCTTCGGCCCCTCCGTCCAGATAATCAAAGACGGCACTGGGCACGCGGCGCTTGGCGATGGTGCGTAAGTCCGCAATCGAGACGACACGAGGCGAAGCGACGGACCGGGACGATCGAATCATAGCCGTGATATTAACTGGCAAATTCGCTGAAGCAGGTAGATGGTACCACCGCTCAAAACCACTACTCAAAAATAACCTGATATTTCGCATCGCTTCGCAGGCGAGGCCTCATCTACTACACTGAATATCCATCTGTATCGGACGAGGGGTCAGTCAACTTGCACAAATTTGGGTTGCGTTTGCGCCGCCGTGTCTACATATCGTGTCTTCTCTTGCTCTTATCGTTCTCTGCCGCAGCCCTGGCACAGACGGTTCCCGCCGAAATGATTAACGGGCTCAAGTGGCGCTTGATCGGTCCGTTCCGCGGCGGGCGGGCCGTGGCCGTGGCCGGTGTGCCCGGCGACTCGTCGACATTTTATTTTGGCGCAGTCAATGGAGGCATTTGGAAAACGATTGACGCCGGCGTGACTTGGACCCCGATCTTCGACAGCCAGAACGTCGGCTCGATTGGCGCTCTCGCCGCAGCGCCATCTGACTCCAGGATTATCTACGCCGGGACCGGCGAGTCCGACATTCGCGAAGACCTTTCCTCCGGTAACGGCGTTTATAAATCCACTGACGCAGGCGCAACCTGGTCCCATGTCGGCCTCGAAGACACGCGCCAGATCAGCAAAATCGTGATCGACCCGAAGGATCCGAATATCGTTTACGTCGGCGCGCTCGGCCATGTCTACGCTTCGAATCCCGAACGCGGCGTTTATAAGTCCATCGACGGAGGAGCCCACTGGACGCGAGTCCTCGACCTCGGCCCCGAGATTGGCATTTCCGACCTCGCAATGTCTTCCGCCGAACCGCAGCTTCTGTTTGCTGCCGCGTGGCACGTGCGCCGCATGCCGTGGAGTTCCTACGAGCCAAGCGAGCGGCCCGGAAGTGGGATCTATCGCTCACAGGATTCGGGCAAAACCTGGACGCACCTTGCCGGAAACGGCCTGCCCCTGGCCGACTGGGGGCGTGTTGGTGTCGCTGTATCCACAGACGGCCAGCGTGCCTATGCGTTGATCGAAGCGAGAGATCCCGAGACTGGGAAAGCGCAACCGAAGACTTCCGGCCTCTATCGCTCCGACGATCGAGGCAACACCTGGTCTCTGGCCAACTCCGATCCGCGCCTCACAAGCCGCGCCTGGTACTTCAATCGGCTAACCGTCGATCCGAACAACCCTGACATCATCTACATGCCGAACGTTGCTCTCTATCGATCGGAAGATGGCGGAAAAACAATTTCCGTGCTGCGGGGCGCTCCGGGGGGAGACGACTATCACGAACTCTGGATTGATCCGAAAGATTCGGCCAGCATGGTGCTCGGCACCGACCAGGGTACGACAATAAGCCTGAATCGCGGCAAGACCTGGAGCAGTTGGTACAACCAGTCGACGGCCCAGTTCTACCACGTCACCACCGACAACCAGTTTCCCTACGCGGTGTACGGCGCACAGCAGGATAGCGGTGCGGCCGCGGTTTTCAGCCGTACCGATCACGATCAGATCACCCCGCGAGATTGGTTCACCGCCGGACCCAGCGAAAGCGGCTACTTGGTCATTGATCCGAAGAACGCAGACATCATTTACCTGAGCGGAACCTACGGCCCTATCGTGCGTTTCAATAAACGCACCGGCCTGAGCCAGGACATTACTCCATGGCCGGCAATCGCGTTTGAAGGTGCGATCAACGAGCGCAAGTATCGCGCCCCGTGGACGCCCGTGCTGGCGCTCTCTCCGGCGGACCCGGCGACGCTTTACCTCGGCACACAGTTCGTGATGAAGACCGTCGATGGCGGTCTGCATTGGGAGAAAATCAGCCCCGACCTTACGGGCGCAAAACAAGACGCACAGAATGCAAACCACAATCCGCCCACACTCGAGACCGCTAAAGGCGCCGGATATGGCGTCGTATTCGCTCTCGCGCCCTCTCCGCTCAATCGAGATCTGATCTGGGCTGGAAGCGACTCGGGATTAATCCACATGACCGTCGATGGCGGTAAGAATTGGGTCGACGTAACTCCGCCAAACGTGAGCGATTGGAGCAAAATCTCGATGATCGAGGCGTCCCACTTCGATCCCGGCGCCGCCTACGTTGCCGTGGACCGCGCACGCCTCGACGATCAGACGCCGTATCTCTACCGCACGCGCGACTATGGAGCAACCTGGCAATTGATCACAACCGGCCTCGCCGCGCCGGCATTCGTGCGTTCGGTTCGCGAAGACCCGAACACCAAAGGTCTCCTCTTCGCCGGAACCGAATTTGGAGTTTACGTTTCCTTCGATAGTGGCGATCATTGGCAGTCGGTCCAGTTGAACCTGCCGGTAAGTTCCGTTCGCGATCTCACCATCCACGGCGACGACCTGGTGGCCGCGACCTTCGGCCGGTCCTTCTGGATCCTCGACAACATCGCCCCGCTTCGCCAATCGGTCGAAGCAAAGAAGGCGGGCGGACCGTGGCTTTACCGTCCATCGACCGCGGTCCGTGTCGACAACGACTCCTTTTCGGGGACTCCGATCCCGCCCGAAGAACCAACAGCGGAGAATCCTCCAAATGGCGCGATGATCGATTATTTCCTGCCTGCGGCGGCGAGCACCGTTCGACTGGAAGTCTTCGATGCGCAGCAAAAACTGGTCCGAAAGTTTTCCAGTGCCGATCCCACCGTCACAAAACACCCGCCCCTTCCTGTCGCGGAACGTTGGTTCCCGAAGCCCGAGGCCATCCAAAAAACCGCCGGAATGCATCGCTTCGTATGGAATTTGGTCTGGGGCAGTTCAGGCGGCCCAAGCGAGGACGAGGATTCCGACTACCGCAGTCCGAGCGGCCCGAAAACCGTGCCGGGGAACTACTTGATCCGGCTGACCGTCGACGGGAAGACGCAAGAGCAGTTTCTGAAAGTAGTCATGGACCCACGCTCGCCTGCCACCACCGATGTGCTTAGCGGACAGTTTCAACTGGGCCAACAGATGTTCAGCGAGACCGTCGAGGCACGGCGTGCGGTGGCCGAGATTGCCTCGGTTCAGAAACAACTCTCTGATCTTCAACAAAAAACGGGCGCGCACAACGAAGGATTGAGGTCGGCGCTGGCCGAGATGCAGGCCGCGATCGGCAATATACTCACGAATAAAAATCACGGCAGCGACCAAAGTCTGGGGTTACAGGATGCCTATGCCGCTCTGGCATCGGCGTTGCGGGTGGTCGAAGGCGGAGACCGTCCGGCGCCTTCACAGGCGATCGCTGTCTATCGGGAGTCAAGCCAGCAGATAAAAGCACGCATCGGCGAATGGACGCGATTCAAACAAACCCGCCTGGAGGAACTCAACCGGCAACTCCGCGAGGCGAAAATCGCCCCAATTGCAATCGCTGAAATCGAGCAACAAGTGGAGACGGCGATATCGCAATACTGGTAATAGCCGCAGAAATTGCGGTCTGGATGCAGCAATCGAATTTTTGGCGACCAAAGCAAAACAATTTTTCTGATGGTGTGAGGGGAATTCGTCCCCTATTACGCATGTACATATAGAGGCATAGTGGTCCGACGCGGTGGCCCACGGGGAAAGGGCTGCCGCGCCGCGGCCGCCTTAGACTTCTTTTCGGAGCATCGGGGCTTTATCGTGGCTCCTCAGGGTTTGGCGCGGACTTGGGCCTTCGGCATCGGCAAATGAGCGTCGCATTTTGCCAATTGCTGGCTGATGCTGGCAGGTTGGTTGTGGCCGAGCGCGTCTAGCCCTCCCCGCGTCGCTTGGTCGCTCCAGACATCCATTGCCTTCTGATACCAGGACCGCGCCTCCCGCCATTGTCGCGTTCTTTCATCGGGGCGAGAGGCGTGTTCGGCCAACGCCACATGTGCCATTCCGAGATACGAATAAGTCGTACTGAACAACGTTGAATCCCACAAGCTCTTGGGTTTCCCGACACGTTGAATGGTCCCGAGCGCGGCCTGAAAATTCTGTAGTCCTTCTTTGGTCCTGCCCTGAAGCACCAAAACTTCTCCGACACTAAGCTCGCTGAAGGCAAGGTTCCCGGCGGCTAGTTGATTGCTGGCATCCGCCTTGCACAGCTCGGTGAAGATCTCCCGTGCGCGCCGATGGAACTCGAGTGCCTGTTCCATGTTCCCTTTGTTCAGTTGCACATCGCCCGAAATGATGTAGCCTTCGCCGAGCCACTCGCGAAAGGTCGCGTTCCCCGGACTGGCTTCAGACACGGCCTTCATAATAGTGAGCGCTTTGGCCGCACTCGCGACGGCCTCATCGGCCTGGCCGGTCGCCGCCTCCATCTTTGCAATACCGTTGTAGTCCGCGGCTGAGTGAGCCCTCACCCGCGGCTTGGCGTTCGGATCGTTTGCGATCGGCTCTCGGATCGACGCTCCCGTTCTGTAACTCTGTAGCGCGTCCTCAAAACGACCGCTTTTTTCGAGGGCTGCGCCCGTAAAATAGTAGAGGCCGGCAACCCTGTCTTGCAGTTGCGGATCGCTGTCCCCGGCAGTGATTTTTTGCATAAATGGCGCCGCTCGCTGCAACATCTTCAGCGCGCCGTCGAAATCACCGGTACTCTGCAAGACGCCGGCCACTCGAAAGTAGTCGTCCGCCAACTCCGTCTGGATCCCAATATCACTCGGATTTGCGCTCGCCAGTGACTCTCGAATAGCCACCGCCTTGGCATAGCTTTGTGAGGCGCCCGCGAAATCTCCGAGGTTCGCCGCGCCGCTATCGCCGAGAACATCACCCACTCGGTCATAGGCGGCGGCCAATTCTCGTTGCAGCGAAGGGTCGCCATTGGCCTCGCGTGACAAGCTGTCCAGATACTCCAGCGCCCTTGTCACCAGGAGTTTTCGCACCGCGGTCGCCCCCGGCAGACTTTTGATTGAATCATGCACCTCGAACATCAGGGAATTCGCGAGTTTGCGGACGTCGTTAAAGCGGCGCTCCGCACGCGCGCGTTGCTCGCGAGCAATCTCCGCTTGCTGCCGGGCGATCCGTGCCTCGCGTATCGTGACCAGCAACGCCCCCAGTAGCAGAACCGCGAATACAATCGTCGCCGCGACCGCGGTCTTATTGCGAGCAATAAACTTCGAAGCACGATAGGTCGCCGTATCCTGGCGGGCCGCGACCGGAAGGTTGTCCATGTGCCGTCGAAGGTCCTGCGCCAATTGGTCTACCGAACCGTAACGGCGCTCCGGTTCCTTGCGCAGTGCCATCAGTACGATGTTGTCGAGATCGCCTTTCAGGCGCCGGCTGAGCCGGTTTGGGTCCGCGCCTCCCGGTAACGGCAAGCTTCCCTTGGCGGAACTCCGCATGTTGTCTGGTGTCTTGCGAATCGCCGTGCTCGGCTTCTCCGGCTCCAGTTCACATACGGCTTGCGCGATCTGGTGCGGCGTCCGCGTTGCACTTCCGTAAGGACTGCGTCCGGTCAGCAGTTCGTAGAGCACTACACCAAGCGAATAAACGTCACTCGTAGTCGTGATCGTCTCGCCCTTGATTTGTTCAGGGCTGGCATAGCCGGGCGTGAACGCTCGAAACTGCGTCAGGGTCAGCGTTGGCTCGGCTGTGTCCGGCCCGCTGCCAGGATCGAGAAGTTTCGCGATCCCAAAATCAAGCAGTCGAGGCACTCCATCGGCTGTGACCAGAATGTTTCCCGGCTTCAGGTCCCGGTGCACGATCAGCCGTTGGTGCGCGAGCTGAACCGCGGAACACACTTGCAAGAACAGTTTCAGCCGCTGCGCCGTTCCGAGTTCCTGATCGTTGCAGTAGCGGTCGATCGTTTTGCCCTCGATCAACTCCATTACAAAATAGGGGACGCCCTCGTCTGTCGTTCCTCCATCAAGCAACCGGGCAATGTTCGGATGGTCGAGGCTAGCCAGGATCTGCCGCTCGTTCTTGAATCGATTGATGACAAAAGACGAGTCCTGGCCTCCCCGGACAAGTTTCAGGGCAACTTGCTTCTGATATTGATCGTCAGCGCGCACTGCCCGGTACACTTCGCCCATGCCGCCGACGCCAATCAGCTCGACGATCTGGTAAGGCCCGAGGCGACGACCGACCTTCGTCTTTCGGCGGCTCGTTTCGGTGTGGGCAGAGCTCGTCTCTTCCGGAGTTCCTAGAAATCTGCTGCCGGCCCGTTCGTTCGACTCCAGAAGAGAGATCACTTCGCGATAGAGATCGGGGTCGCTGGCCGAGATCTCAAAAAGGTAGGCTGAGCGTTCTTCCGCGGGCATGCGCAGAGCGGCATCCAGAATGTTACTGACATGCTCCCATCGCTCAGGATCCATCGCTCGCAGTCCCGCTGATCGCCCGATATAGCCACGCTCGCGCGACCGACCAGTCCCGCTCCACGGTGGCGCGGGAGACATTGACGACTTGCCCGATTTCTTCAACCGATAGCCCACCAAAGAACTTCAACTCCACGATGCGGCTCTGTCGAGGACTCAGCTTTGCCAACTCGTTGAGCGCATCGTCAAGCGCCAGCAGGTCTACACCTTTCTCTAGACCCTTGAGCTCGGTAAGTTCCGACGCTTCGTCAAGGGTCAGCTTTTCGCCGCCGTCACGCTTTGCCGCCCCGCGGTTGCGAGCGTAGTCCACGAGAATTTCGCGCATAAGCCGCGAGGCGACAGCAAAAAAATGTCGCCGGCTTTCAATCTGCACCGACCCCGCCCCGGGCTTCACCAGACGCAAATACGCCTCATGAACCAGCGCCGTGCTTTGCAGGGTATGGTCGGAACGCTCGGCCCCTAGGTGATATCGCGCCAGCCGGCGCAGTTCGCCATACACGAGTGGCAACAGCACTTGCGGCGCGTCTTTGTCGCCACGTGTCCATTGCGCGAGCAGTTCGGTGACTTGGCTGGGAGATACTTCCGACACGGGAACCCCTTCAGAGGAAAGGCATCTCCTCAGTCCGACAAACGGTCGGCCTTATTTAACTACTAGATATCAATTGCAGCAAGGAGTTCCCGCGATTGGCGGGCCCTGAGGCAAAGCGTCAAGGCTTGTGTCGTTTCCGTTGACGCGAACCCATCTGTAGAGACAGTGACATTGACGCTGGGCAAGTGGCAACCGCAGCCGATTCGAGTTCCTTCAACAACGAGGTAAGGCGGCGCTGGATGGTGCCGAGAGACCGGATCTTGTCATTGATAGCCTCCAGTCGCTCGTGGCCGAGAGCGATGATCCCCTGTAGTTCGCTCGGTTTACGGCGGAGAGGGAGCGGCATCGCGGCGACTACCCGGTGCAGGTCGAGAAGCTGCGCGATCTCTCCCAGTGTGAACCCCAATTCCTGGTTTCGCTTGATGAATGTGACGCGTTCGAGGTCAATGGGCCCGTAACATCGATATCCGGATTGATTGCGCGATGGGACTGGCAACAAACCTTCGCGCTCGTAAAACCGAATCGTCTGGACATTCACCGTCGCCTTGGCCGCCAGCTCTCCGATATGCATGAACCATTGTGAACCCTATACCTGGGTATAAGGCAAGCGCCGTTGGTCGATCGTGACGTCCGAAGAAATTCTTCTCTACCAGTCGTGCATCGTCCCGTCCAGCTTGCGATTGACGGGTAGATAGGCACGTTGATACGGATGGCGGGCTGCCAACGTCTCGTCGATATCGACGCCGAGCCCAGGTGCGTCTCCGGGATGCATCATTCCATTACTAAACGAATAAGTATGAGGGAAAACTTTGTCGGTCTCAGCCGTGTGTGGCATGTATTCCTGGATGCCGAAGTTGTGAACACTGAGGTCGAAATGAAGAGCCGCCGCCATGCAAATCGGACTCAGGTCGGTTGCCCCGTGAGAACCCGTCCGCACCTGATACATCTCCGCTAGATTCGCGATTTTCCGTAGATGCGTGATCCCCCCAGTGTGGACAACGGTCGTGCGGATGTAATCGATCAATTGTTCCCGGATGAGCAATTCGCAGTCGTAGATGCTGTTGAACACCTCCCCGACGGCCAATGGCGTCGTCGTGTGACGACGAATGATTCGGAATCTCTCCTGTAACTCAGCGGGAATCGGATCCTCGAGCCAGAAGAGGTGAGACGGCTCGAGTTCCTTGCCAAGTCGAGCGGCTTCAATCGGCGTCAATCGGTGATGCGCGTCATGAAGCAGGTGAACATCTGGACCGAACTCCTTTCGCAGAGCCGCGAATAGTTGCGGCACGAAATTCAGGTAATGCTCGGAGGACCACCGGTTCTCAGGCGGCAGGCCCGGTTCCGCCGGCTCATACGTCCCCGCACTCCGGCCCACGCCGTATGTGCCTTCTAGTCCTGGAATCCCCGATTGCGCCCGAATCGCTTTGTACCCAAGCTTCAAATAATGGGCGACGGCCTCGATCGTCTTGTCGGTGTCGGCGCCGCTAGCGTGTCCATACACCATGACTGACTCGCGCGAGGCTCCGCCCAGCAACTGATAGAGCGGAATGTTCAGGCTCTTCGCTTTCAAGTCCCATAGAGCGGTGTCGACGGCACTGATGGCAGTCATTGTCACTGGACCGCGACGCCAATATGCGCCTTTGTAGAGATACTGCCACGTGTCTTCGATTCGTCTCGCATCGCGGCCAATCAGCAATGGCACGACGTGGTCGGAAAGATAGGAGGCCACCGCGAGTTCGCGTCCGTTCAAGGTGGCGTCGCCCAGCCCATAGCTTCCATCATCGGCGACAATTTTCAGCGTGACGAAGTTTCTCCCAGGCGAACAGACGATTACTTTTGCGTCCACGATTTTCATTTACGCAAACCTCTGGCTTCCTGTTAAGGCTGCAACTACCTCGGGAAGTATAAACACAGGGCGATTTGCGCTCGCAGTTTGCCGTCGGAAACATCGGTTGCGCCCTGCTAATATCGTGGGGCGTAAAAATCGATTAACGGAGCACTGACGCCGTTCATGCCACATCCTGCACTCGATCTCGCATCAAAGACCGCCGTCGTTATCGGAGGAACATCTGGAATCGGTCTCGCCCTGGCCATGGGATTGGCTGAGGCCGGAGCCAACGTCGTGCCATCCGGCCGCAGGCAAGATCTCGTTGAGAGTGCCGCTTGTGCGATTCGAAAGATGGGACGGCGCACGCTCGCGATTCCCTGTGACGTCTCCGACCGAAAGAGTCTGGAAGGGCTACGCGCCGCCGTCAGCGCAGAATTTGGCGCCGCCGACATCCTGGTCAATTGCGCCGGCATCACCAAGCGCGGCCCGGTTCTCGACGTCAACGAAGAAGACTGGAACAGCGTAATCGACACCAACCTCAACGGGACCCTCCGCGCATGCCAGGTCTTCGGACGCCACATGATCGAACGGAAAAGCGGACGCATCATCAACATTGCATCGTTGTCGACGTTCGCCGCATGGACAGGAGTATCCGCCTATGGAGCAAGTAAAGCTGCGGTGGCTTCTCTTACTAAATCATTGGCGATCGAGTGGGCCCAACACGGTGTCTCGGTCAATGCGATCGTCCCGGGAGTCTTCCGAACCCAGCTCAACCAGGCGCTATTAGATGGTACCGCTCGGGGACAAGAGATCCTCATGCGGACTCCCATGCACCGCTTTGGAAAGATTGAAGAATTAGTCGGAGCTGCCATCTTTCTGGCATCGGACGCAGCCAGCTTCGTCACCGGCCACCTCCTGGTCGTAGATGGCGGTTACCTGGCTAGCGGAGTCAATCAATAGAGCAAATTTTTGGCGGAACAGGAGGCCTTCGTCTCGACTCTCAGCACAAGTTCGTCGCCGCAGCAGCTCGCCGGGGGCATGGGCCGTCGCCGCTGGGTTATCTGCGCGCTTCTGTTTTTCGCTACTACGATTAACTACACTGATCGCCAGGTGCTCGGACTCTTGGCTCCGATGCTGCAAAGCAGGTATGGGTGGAGCGAGTCGCAGTATGCTTCCATCGGCACTGCGTTCCTGATCGCATACGCCCTCGGCCTGCTGATCATGGGCGGCCTGATCGATCGAATCGGCACGCGCCTCGGATATGCGCTATCCCTGGCAATTTGGAGCGTAGCGGCCGTTTCTCATGCTCTGGTGCGCAGCGCCTTTGGCTTTGGCGTCGTTCGCTTTGCGCTCGGGTTCGGAGAGTCCGGAAACTTCCCCGCAGCAATCAAGACTGTGGCCGAGTGGTTCCCGAAGAAAGAGCGCGCGCTCGCCACGGGAATTTTCAATTCCGGCACCAACGCTGGTGCAACGATTGCTCCTCTGGTTGTTCCCTGGATTGCGCTCCACCTTGGTTGGCCCTACGCGTTCCTTTTCACGGGAATATTCAGCGCGATCTGGATCGTCGCCTGGCTCACGACCTATCGCAGGCCACAGGAAGACCCCCACCTCACATCGAAGGAATTGGAATATATCACCAGTGACCCGGCCGAGCCCGTCGCAAAAATCTCGTGGGCGCGTTTGCTGGCTTATCGCCAGACTTGGACGTTTGTCCTCGGCAAGTTCATGACCGACCCGATCTGGTGGTTCTTTTTGTTCTGGCTGCCGAAATATCTTTACTCCGCTCACGGTGTGCCGTTGGCCAAGCTCGGCTTGCCCCTGATAATCATCTACAATTCGGCGACCGTGGGGAGTATCTTCGGTGGCTGGCTCGCGGCCCGGCTAATGAAAGCGGGGTTCACTGCGAACCGTGCACGCAAGACCGCGATGCTCGTGTGTGCTGTCGCTGTAACTCCAGTCGTGTTGCTGGCGCGGATTCAAAGCCTGTGGGGCGCTGTCGCTGTGATCAGTCTCGCAGTCGCTGCGCACCAGGGGTGGTCGGCGAATCTCTTGACCCTCGCATCCGATATGTTCCCGCGAAACATCGTTGCTTCGGTCGTCGGTCTTGGCACTTTCGGCGGTGCGATCGGCGGAAGCCTCATTGCAACTTTCACCGGTTTCCTGCTCCAGGAGACTCACAGCTACGTTCCGATCTTTATTTTCGCCGGCTTCATTTACCTCGTTGCGCTGACAGTAATTCAGACTTTGAGCCCACGACTGGAGCCAGTTTCGGCCGTCTAGTAGTCTTGGTAATACTTTATGGAGATGACGATCAAGCCAAAAGAAAAATGCCGCTGGGATATGGTCGCTCTGGGCGAAGTGATGCTGCGTTTCGATCCCGGCGACCGGCGTATCTGGACGACTCGCCAATTCGAGGTCTCTGAAGGTGGAGGCGAGTACAACGTTGCTCGCGGATTGAAGCGCTGCTTTGGTCTCGACACGGCGATCGTGACGGCCGTCGCCGACAATCCGATCGGACGTCTTCTGCAGGACCTCGTGTATCAGGGTGGCGTCGACCAGTCGCTGATCCGCTGGGTCGAGTACGATGGCGTTGGTCGCAGCGTACGGAATGGTCTGAACTTTACTGAGCGCGGATTTGGCATCCGCCCGGCGCTAGGTTGCTCCGATCGCGGCCACACTGCCGTCTCCCAACTCAAGCCGGGGCAGATCGACTGGAACGGAATCTTCGGTCGTCACGGCGTGCGATGGTTTCATACGGGAGGCATTTTTGCCGCGCTGTCCGACAGCACTCCCGACGTCGCTCTCGAAGCGATGGAAATCGCCCGCAAGAACGGCACGATCATTTCCTATGATCTGAATTATCGCGACTCGCTCTGGAGAGGGATCGGCGGGAAGAAGCGCGCACAGGAAGTGAACCGCCGTCTGGCACCGTTTGTCGATGTCATGATCGGCAACGAAGAAGACTTCACCGCCGCCCTCGGCTTCGAAGTTCCCGGCCTTGATGAAAATATTTCAAACGTAGAGGCGCAGGCATTCCAGCGAATGATCGAAGCAGTGACCAAAGAATTTTCTTTTTCCGTGATTGCCACTACCCTCCGCAAAGCAAAGACCGCCACCATCAACGATTGGGGAGCGATCTGCTGGCACCGAGGATCGTTCTATCAGGCCCTTCAGCGTGAAAATCTGGAGATTCTTGACCGCGTCGGCGGAGGTGATTCCTTTGCGTCGGGGCTGATCTACGGTTTCCTGAGTGGACGCAATGCGCAATGGGCTGTTGATTGCGGCGCTGCTCATGGAGCGTTGGCAATGACAACTCCCGGCGACACGACTATGGTGACTCTGAAAGAAGTAGAACAAGCGATGCGCGGCGCCGGCGCGCGAATCGAACGTTAGAGGATTTGAGCCAGGATCGAAATGACCAAAGAAGAAATTCGCAGACGGATCGTTGAAATCGGAATCATTCCGGTCATTCGCGCCTCGACTTCCGAGCGCGCATTGATGGCTGTCGAATCTGTGGCGGCCGGTGGAATTCCAGTCGTCGAAGTAACGATGACCGTGCCCAACGCTCTCGATGTGATTGCCGAACTAGCAAAGCGATCGGGCAATGAGCTTTTGATCGGGGCAGGTACCGTCCTCGATGCGAAATCCGCGCAACGTTGCCTCGATGCGGGAGCCGAGTTTCTGGTAAGCCCGGGTTTTGATTTACCGACCGTCGAATTTGCAGTGAGTAAGCAAATTCTGATGATTGCTGGAGCACTCACCCCAACCGAAGTCATCGCCGCATGGAACGCAGGCAGCGACATGGTAAAAATCTTCCCCTGTGGAAACGTAGGTGGTGCGAAATATATCAGAGCTCTTAAAGGACCGCTGCCGCAAGTCCCAATGATCCCGACCGGTGGCGTCAACTTAGATACTGCCGCGGAGTTCATCCGCGCCGGAGCTGAGGCCTTAGGCATTGGAGGGGAATTGATATCCGCCTCCGCCCTGGAGTCGGGCAAAATGCTGGAAATAACAACTCTCGCTCGAAAGTTCGTCTCCATCGTGCAAGAAGTGCGTCAGAATCGAGTACTGCTATACACGATTCCGCGCTCACCAGAGTAAGCAGAGGAGATACCGCAAGTGGGTGATTCCAGACGTCCGTCCGGCGACGCAGCTCTAGGCATGAATAGCTCCATCACGCGTCGCGATTTCGTCGGATCGATGATGCTCGCCTCCGGCGCTGCGTTGCTCGGATCCTCGACCCCCGCCGAACTGCTCGCGCAGAAGACCGGCGACAAGGACAAGGACCGGAACAACGACGACTTCACCGGATACGGTGGGATCGGCGAATACAGTCAGTCGAACGGTAACACGCTTGCAGTCCTACAGGCTGGGCACACGATTCGCGATGCGATTTACGACCCACTTCCGAAGGATGTAATCGACACGGGCGAAACCTACGATTGCGTCATCATCGGCGGAGGAATCAGCGGACTCGCCGCCGCTCTCTTTTTCCAACGGCAAACGCAACGCGACGGCCGTTCCTCAAAGTCTCTGGTCTTAGAGAACCATCCCATCTTCGGGGGCGAAGCGAAACAGAACGAGTTCCTTGTGGATGGCAAACGCTTGATCGCGCATCAAGGCTCCGCAATCTATCAGATCCAGTATCCGAACAGTTTTCTCACGCGCTTTTACGGATCGATCGGCCTCACCGCGCCCAAACTTGAATATCAGAAGTGGTCGGGACCAGACCCTGAGCTTCCCCTTTCGCGAACTCCCTACGAGGCGGCCGGCCTCGAGAAAGGAAAATACGGTTTCTGGTTCTCGCGGAAGTTCGCTCACCGGGATGGCACGTGGGTGATCGATCCGCTGGGAAAAAATCTGGGACCCGCTCCGATATCCGATCAACAGAGGACCGAGTGGCTGCGCTGGCTCAAGGGCACGCCGCTTGCGGGCGACAAATTCGTTCGTCCAAGAATCGAGGGCGACCCGGCTTCGCGCTACCTCGATTCCATCACCCTGGAACAGCACTACATGGAGCGCTTCGGCCTCAGCCGCGAGACTGTCCGTACGTTTCTTTCTCCAGTCGAAGGCGGAGGTGCCGGTCTCGGTCCCGACGCCTTGTCAGCATACTCGGACTACGCATTCGAAATGCTGCACCCTTTGCCCGAAGATGCCGGTGGCGGAGACCAGATGTTTCCTGGCGGCAATACGACGATTGCGCGCCTGCTGCTGAAGAGCCTTATCCCCGGCGCGATTGGTGGCTTCGGCACAGTCGAAGACGTCACAAGAAATACAGTCGACTTCTCAACGCTCGACAGCCCGAACTCAAAAACCGGCGCGCGCATTCGCCTGTCGTCAACGGCAATTGCTGTGCAGCACGACGGCGATCCGAGCAAGGCGGAATCTGTAAGTGTTGTTTATCTCAAAGATGGACGGTTATACAAAATCAGAGCCCGCGCAGCCGTCATGGCGGGAGGAAGTTGGACCACAAAGCACATCGTGAGAGACCTTCCCGACACCCATCGGGAGGCTTACGCCCAGTTTTATCGTTCTCCCTGCATGATGGCTAACATCGCGGTCAGAAACTGGCGTTTCATGTACCAGATGAGAATGAGCGGTTGCCGCTGGTTCGATGGTTTCGGCAACTACATGGAAGTTTGCAAACAGGCCCTCACCGGCGTCGGAGATCCCTTCATCAATCCCGATTCGCCGATCGTTCTTTCCGTGAAGGTGCTCTACCCCTACCCTGGCCGTCCCACCGAAGAACAAGGCAATCTCGGCCGCGCCGAAATGTTAGGCACGCCGTTCCGCGACTACGAACGACAAATCCGCGAGCAATTCACCGAGATGTTTCCCGGCTTCGACGCCCAGCGCGATATTGCGGGAATCATTCTGAACCGCTGGGGACACGCTTATCTCAGTCCCCAACCAGGATTTTTCTTCGGGCGTGATGGCCGCCCGGCGCCACGGGAAGTCCTGCGCGCCGCCCCCTTCGGCCGCATCGCCTTCGCCAACACCGATCTGGCCGGAGCGATGGACCACCGCTATTCCATTCTCGAAGCCCAGCGAGCGGTGGGCCAGTTACTCGATGAAGTGTTAACGGGTTAAAATCGGGATATTTTCGAGGAACTCATGGCCGCCCTGATCGACGCAATCAACATAAAGCGCAAAATGTTCTTTGAGTTTGAAAACACTCCGTTCCACTGCCTGGAGGCGGAGGTATCCACCCCAACAGCCAGGGGAGCCCAGACATTGGTGCGCCTGAAAATGCGTAATCTCCTCACGCGTGCAGTCTTTGATAAGACGTTCAAGGCGAGCGATAAGTTCAAGGAGCCGGATCTGGATATGGTCCCCGCATCCTTCCTCTACAGCGATGGAGATGGTTTCTATTTTATGGACCAGGAGAGTTTCGAAACACTCACCCTTTCGACGGAGATGATTGGAGACGCTCGCGACTTTCTGGCAGAAGGGCTTGTCATCCAGGTCCACAAATACAATGGCAACCCCATCGGATTGCAGATGCCAACTCACGTGGAACTAGTGGTTGCTCAAACTGAGCCGGGCGCTCGCGGGGACTCTTCCGGTGGCAGTGTGACCAAGCCAGCAACGTTGGAGACTGGCGTAGAAATTCGCGTTCCGCTTTTTATTAAAGAAGGCGAGAAAGTTAAGGTCTCGACCGAAACGCGAGAGTTCGCGGGTCGCGCCTGAATTAAGGCGCTGGTGTGACGAAGCTCCGAGCGAGGCATCACTGGCTCGAAAGTAGGATTTAAAATACTGGCGGAGAGGGAGGGATTCGAACCCCCGATACCCTTTCAGGTATGCCGGTTTTCAAGACCGGTGTATTCAACCGCTCTACCACCTCTCCGGTGATTATTGTTTTACTACATTCCCGCTATTTTCTGGCACACCGCAGGACAGCGGACGGCCGACTGCGGCTATGCTAGGCTATTTACTTTGCTGCGGTTCCCGCTGTCGCGCCTGCGCTTGCTGGTGGCTCGGTCATCTCCATCGCCCAAATCGCCGCGGGGCGCATATACATCGATGCGCGGAAATTGCCGTCGACCTCGTAGGCCTCCGGCGTCCGGAACCAATATCCCTTGGTCTCGTATACGATGTGATACACGCCCCAAGCGGTGTGATAGCCTTCGTCTTTGAGGCCATCGGCCAGCATCAGTGCGGCTACGCTGAAGGTCGTGCCGGTCCAGACTTCCTGCACCTGTTCGTTGGTCGTGATGATGGTGCCGTCGGTGGCCATGCCGTTGACTGCGCCCATCTCTCCTTTTCCGAATTTCATGACGTTGAAGTCGAAAATCTTCTTCAGTGCCTTGCGTTGCATGTCCATCGGGACCAGATCGCCCAGGCCGGTGATGTGCGCGTACCACTGTCCGGCAAGCTGGTCGGCTTGGATGTTGTCGCGGTAATCGCTGCCCGTGTCGTAACGGAAATATTCTCCGTTCCATAGTTTCTTGATGTAGCTAGCCTGGCTTCGAACAAAAAGCTCGTGATACTTCGCTTGCGCGGTTGGATCATTCAAAGTCTTGGCAATTTCTTCCGCAGCACGCAGTGCGGCGAGCCAGAGTCCGCCACAGTAGGCGCTTTCACCGCGGACCACCCAGACGTCATAGGTCTGGTCGGGGTAGCCGTCGTTTTCGGGAATGCCGTCGCCGTTGCGATCATATTTGCGGAGATAGTCGAGCGCGAGCTGCACCGAAGGCCAGGTGTCGCGGAGGAATTGCGTGTCCGTGCGTCCGGTAAAAACGTAGTCGCGGTAGATCATCAGGACAAATTTCGTATTGAGGTCTTTCCAGTCGTCGGTGTTCTGCCAGCTGAATTGGTTGACTTTGAAAATCGGGTCTTCTTCTGGCGCGCCTAGATCGTGAGGAACCGCTCCAACGCTCTTGCGCGTGCGAAACGTGGGCTTCTTGTCTTGCTCCGATTTCCAGATCCACATCAGTTTTTCGGGCTCATTGCGAAGAACGGTTTCGGCAAAGGTTCGCATCTCTTGTTTATCGAGGTCAGGCCAAAACTTCACCAGCGGCATCGAGCCGTAGAAGCGAACGTCGAGCGTGGAGTAGTAGGGATAGTCGTAGCACTCCATAAACGAAAACGCCGGTGGAGACTTAGGATCGGCGCCGACGGGACGCCCCCAAAACGAGCCGCCGTCTGCCAGCGTGTAGAGCTCATTAAAAAGCTCGGCGCGATACCATGCGGGCTTCGATTCGTCATTGATGTAAGGAGCCTGCCATGCATCGATCGCGTCGCTCCACTCCGAGGCGTGGGTCAGGCCTTCGGCGGCGATTTTTACCGCGTTCTTTCCAGACGTGCCAAAAAAGTCGGTGTAGCGCCGGTACCATTGGCGTCCAGTGCCGAACTCCATCACAGGAAGATCCCACGACACAACCATGGGGATGACGCGCTTCTCCCCGGGTTGCAGGGTGAAACGAACGGCGATCGCGCCAGCCAGAGTCTCTCCGCTACTGGTCCATTTGAAATCGTCGTTGGCGAGACGCCCGTCTTTCGAGAACGGAGTCCAGACTTGCTCTCCGCCGCCATCGGGGAGGAATGAATTCTGATACGTAATCTCAACGCCCGGTGACTCGATCGACGAGATCGCGAACTGGCCATCCCAGTCGTCACGAACATCGCCGGGACGAATGCGATCAAAGACAATCGATTTCATGGTTCGAGCAGTTCCGAGCGGCGTCGAAACAACGCTATTGTAATTACCCGAGCTCATCCCCTGTCCTTGAAAGTCGTGTGAGGGATAGCGAAACCATCCAACCATGTTCGCCCACGACAACATCACGGACACAATCACCGGTTTGTCAGTCGGATTGTCGGCGTGCCAACGGTAAACCGCGACGGGATAACTGCTCTCGCGGTAGTTGCCCGGAAGGACTGGCGAAAACTGTTCCAACACAACGTGTGCCGGCAATTTATCCCAGCGGTAGTCGTACCAAGACTTGGGATAGAGCGCTGAGTAGGTGCCGGCTCCGACGGGATAGTCCCATTTCCACGAGTTAAGCACGTGATCTTTTGGATGACCGGCGAGCAGAACCTGGGCAACACCCTCGGAGGCTCCTTCAGATTTTTCGTAAATTGCGAACTGGTTCGCGTCAACAGCCGCATATTTATGAATGCCAGCCTTGATGTGCCAGCGGGAGAAGTCGCCACGATAGGAGCGCGAAAATGTCCCGGAGCCAAAACCACCTACCGGTGCGCCCTGCCAGAATCCGTCGTCAATCAGGTCGGTGAGGTTCGGCTTGCGCGTTCCGGGATTCGCCAGCGGCACGCCAATACCACGGCTCCATGCGATTTTGGGAATCGCGTCTCCACCCCAGACTTGGGAGAGCGCGCAGCAGGTGATGAGGGAAAAAAACGCAAACTTGGCAAGACGGAACCGCATTGGAGCCTCCGGCGTCATGGGCGGATGGGATAGGCGAATCTGGCACGTGTTTAACTAAATCGATATTGTAGAGCAGATCAGAACATCTGTGAAGAGTCGGCTGGTATAATTTTGCGGAATCGATTCGAGAGAAATAATTCGAGAGAAATAAAATGACCGAGGCTATCGTCCTGCAAGGACGTCACGTTCGTCTGGAGCCGCTCGATCACCGCCACGTCGACGGCCTGGTCGCCGCTGCAGCCGCTGACCGCTCCCTTTATCAGTGGAGTCCGGTTCCGGGAAATAAACTCGAAGCCACGCAATACGTCGACACCTCACTGCTTTGGCAAAAAGATGGCACCGCAGTGCCCTATGCAATTGTTCGTCAGGATGACGGCGTCGTCATCGGGTCAACCCGCTATTTCCTGATGGAGCGCTGGGCTTGGCCGAAAAACCACACCCGGCATGCCCGCTCCGCGGCGGATGCTTGTGAGATCGGCTACACGTGGCTCGGGCGCTCCGCGATCCGCACACCGGCCAACACCGAATCCAAGCTCCTGATGTTGACCCATGCTTTCGAAAGCTGGGGGATGCTGCGCGTCTGCTTCCACGCGGATGCGCGCAACCTGCGTTCGCGCGCTGCGCTCGAACGGATCGGCGGAAGATTTGAGGGGATCCTTCGTTCCCACCGCATGGCCGCGGACTTCATCGCACGCGATTCGGCGCGCTATTCCATCGTGGCTGCGGAGTGGCCGGATGTGAAACAAAAACTAACCGGCTATTTGTCCCATACCTGATATGCTTTCTCGGCTGGAATCGTGCCGTGCTTCGGTTGGTGCGATCCCGCGGTAATCGGTGGGGATCTATCGTGGGTGGTCATCTCGACGCAATGGCAAAAAAGAAGGACTCTCCTCTAAGCCAACCCGGAAAAATCACGCTGCGCGAAGTGGCACTGCATGTAGGCCTGGCGCCCGGCACGGTTTCTGCTGTGCTGAACAGCGCGCCTTCGGCACGGGCGATTCCGGAGCACACGCGCTTGCGTATTCACGCGGCAGCGCAGCAACTGAATTACCGCCCCAATTTCCTGGCGCGTTCTCTGCGCAAGAAACGCACCTATACCGTTGGACTCATCATCGAGGAGATCGGCGATGCTTACGGGTCGATGGTAATCAGCGGAGTTGAGAGTTTTCTCCGAGAGCACAATTATTTCTTCCTGACCGTCATTCATCGGCACGACGCGGCCATGCTGCACAACCACTCCCAGCTTCTGCTGGAGCGCGGCGTGGAGGGATTCATCACCGTGGACACGAGCCTGCAAGAACCGTTGCCGCTGCCGACTGTTTCCGTGGCCGGACACAGCGTCATGAAGGGGGTCACGAATATTGTCCTCGATCAAGAGCGGGGTGCGCGAGTTGCTTTGGAGCATCTCCTGGCTCTGGGCCATCGCAAGATCGCTTTCATGAAAGGTCAGCCCTGGAGTTCCGATTCGGAATATCGCTGGAGTGCGGTTTGCAAAGTGGCACAGGAACTGGGCTTGGAAATGGATCCCGATTTGATCGTCAGGCTCGAAGTTGACGATCCGTCCCCTCAGCTTGGGTATCCCTACGCAAAAGAATTGTTGGCGGGCAAGAAACCGTTCACGGCGCTTTTCGCCTACAACGATATCTCGGCAATCGGTGCGATTCGCGCTATTCAGGAGACGGGGTTGCGAATTCCGCACGATATTTCTGTGGTAGGTTTCGACGATATTCCGTGGGCTGAATTTCATTCGCCCAGCCTGACGACGGTGCAGCAACCGCTCGGCAAGATGGGACAGATGGCAGCCGAAACCTTGGTTCGATTGATCGAAAACGAAGAGTGGCAATCACCCGAAATCGCGATTGAACCGACGCTGGTGGTGCGTGAGTCAACCGGGAAAGCGTCGCTGCGGTAGCCGGCAATCAAGAGTCGGAGAGCCAGTTGGAAACCCAGTCGAAAACGATGAGACACGTTGCAATGGTTTTGCGGCACTCGATTTCTCGTCTGGCCCTGGCTGCTGCATGCTTATCTTTATCTTTGTCTTTGTCTTTCCACTCGCTAGCGCAGGCTCAGCCTGGTCCCGCGCGCTGGATTACGACTTGGACCACATCGAATGCGGCGAGCGATCATCCGACGATTTTCTCAAATCAAACCATTCGTGAAGTTGTTCACACCTCGATTGGAGGTTCCGCGGTTCGCATACGGCTATCTAATACGTTTGGACCACGTGCGATCCGCTTTGATGCCGTCGCGGTCGGACTGCAACAGAACGGGGCATCCTTGGTTCCGCATTCGAATCACGAGGTAACCTTTGGAGGAAGCCGATCGATCGCGATTCCAGAGGGGGCGGAAGTCTTGAGCGATCCGGTTAATCTCAGCGTGGGACCAGAGCAGAATCTCACAATCAGCTTGTTCACCGCTGGAGACACCGGGCCAGCAACGGGTCACTGGCTTGCACTCCAGACGAATTATGTTTCTGGCGCCGGAAATTTTTCCGCGGATGAAGCCGGGAGCGGATTTTCGGATTCGGCCGGTGCAAAAAACACGACGTCGTGGTATTTCCTAAGCGCTGTCGAGGTGCAGGCAACCGCCAGCGCTAAGGGAGCCATCGTGGCCCTCGGAGACTCAATCACCGATGGCGCAGCCTCGCAACTCGACGCGAACGGGCGTTGGACCGACCATCTCGCCCGCCGCTTGCTTGCCTCCCACGCAGACTTTGCTGTTCTCAACGCAGGCATCGCAGGCAATCGTGTGCTTACCACTTCGCCCTGCTGGGGACAAAACGCCCTTGCTCGTTTGGGACGCGATGTTCTGGCTCAGTCAGGGGTCGTCGCAGTGATTTTGTTCGAGGGCACGAACGACATTGGCCAGCCCGACACGAAGACGATGGAACCGAATCCGTGTCTGAGCCGAACTCCAGTGACCGCCGAAGAAATCATTGCGGGATACAAACAGATCATCGCCCGCACGCATGCGAGGGGCCTCCCAATTTTCGGCGCAACCATTCTTCCCTATCAGGGTTTTGGCGCCTGGACCGCTCAGGGAGAGACAAAGCGCGTCGCCGTTAACCAATGGATTCGAACCTCGGGCGCGTTCGACGGAGTCATTGATTTCGACGCGGCGCTGCGCGATCCTGCAAGTCCGGCCCGCATGGCGACAAAGTGTGACAGTGGCGACCATTTGCACCCAGGACCGGCCGGACACGAGGCGATGGGAAATGCGGTCGACCTTGCTCTGTTCCACTGAAACATCTTTGGGCAGCCGTCTAGAAGCCGTACTTGGCGACGACACTCTTCTCGCGCTTCCCGATCACCGCGATCGCCGCATGCTGAGCCGGAAGCAGGAAGTTGAGCGTCACACCGGTGAGTTTGTCGCGTAGATCGATCTTGGAATCTTCCGCCGCATCCGAGACCATCACATACATGACCGAATCGTCCAGAACCGTAGGATAGATCAAGACACCCGGCGAAATCGCGGACCGCAGTTCGAACGCCGATTCAATGCCGACCTGGCCCGCGACATACGCGTACAAACCCGCCGCAGCCTCGCTTCCTTCCGCGAGTTCCACCGGATACGCAGCCCAGAAAATCCGGCCCTTGCCATAGGACATTTCCTTCAGTGTGCTGCCATCGTTGAAGCGTAGCGCACTAAGCCATGTTTGTTCCTGCGCATCGAACGAGATCGGCAGCTCACGATTGCCGATCTGCAAACTGGCATTGTGGTATGTGAGTGGCTCGATCTGCGCGGCCAGCTTCAGATCGGCAGCACGGTCGCTGCGCTGCCAATGTTCGTCCAGTTCGACGGAGCCTGTGATTAATAGATTGCCGCCATCACTTGCGTACCGCAACAGCTTACGCCATGCTTTTTCAGATAAGGCCTGTGCCGACGGCAGAATCGCTAGCTTCGGCGTCCCGAGTTTCTCGATCTGATTCTCTGCGATGGCATACGCAGTGAAGTGGTCGTCGTAGGCGAGGGCGCGCACCGCCTTCTGCTGCGCCTCGATTTGGAATTCTCCAAGGACAGAAAATTGCATCGCTTGCGAAGTGACGATTGCAATAGAGGGTGGCTGAGGGTCGCGCAGATGCGGACTGAGCGCTTTGCCGAAATCGGCATAAGCGCGGAGCAGCGCGGCTTCAGGCTTCTCAGTTTCGTCAGGCAACACTGCGCCAATCGGCGTCTCGTTGCTCTCGGTCATGTAGGAGTTTGTGTTCCATAGCCACTCAATCGCGCCGGAGCCTTGAATGAACGATGTAGCAATTTTGCGTTCGAGGAGCGCAGACTCGCTCTCAGGCGTGCGGCGAGTGATCTCGTCGAGATTCAATTCACGCTGCAGTCCCGTTTCCTGGATGAGCATCGCCTGACCCGGTTGCTTCGCCAGCAGCGAATCCCACAGAAGATAATCGTTGAGCCACCACGAATGATTGGTAGTGAAGTCCACGAACTCTCCCCAATACGCGGGCGAGGGCCGATCTTGAATGCCGCCTTCGTCCTGGCCAACGGTGACTAGCTGTTGCGATCCGGTCGCGCGAATCGCATCACGCATCGTGTGTACCCAATTCGAAAAGACATCCTGCGCGAAGAGAAAGTAGTCGTACACTTTCAGCGAGTTGTGCCCGACATACATGCCGCGCTGGGTAAACTCGATATCCTCCGGCAACGCGACCGTACCCTGCACTTCGCTTGCAGGGAGATTCCACGCAGCGGCGAGAGCCGCGCGATCTGGATAACGCCGATTGACCCACTCATTCCATTTCTCGAGTTCGATCGGATCGCCGTTGGGCCGCATAGTCCAGAGATGCTGAGAAATGCTCGGCTCGTTGATCAAATCCCATGCCAGCCACGGAACATCGTGGAAACGCTCGACGACGGCAGTGATTAGTGTCTTCTGCCGCCGCACCGCCTCCGGATCGAGGTACGGATTTGCGCCTCCGAGGACGTCGGGCAAGAATGCGAAGAAATTGAATTGCACCGGCAGGCCGTTCCTGCGCGCGGTCATCAGATACGCTTCGAGCGTCCGCAGCGTGCTTTCGTACGGTTGACCATTCTCGTCGCAAATCTTGTCCCACCCTGTCCACCATCCGGTGCGAATCATGTTCAATCCGGCGGAATGAATCTGCGCGAGATCCTGATCCCACACGTAAACATTCGGGCGCGCAAAATAGAGCCGCTGGAATTCACGCGACATGTAGGTTGTACCGACGACGGCAAGGGGCTGGCCGTCGAGCTCGAAGAAATCCTTGTTCACGGTCATGCGCGGGCCCGTGCGCAAGAAGGCCGGGTCGCGCACCCAGAATCCGGAGTGATAAATCGCCCGCACCTTGGCGCCCTCCAGGAGTTGTGCTTCGATTGTGTACAGACCCGGTGATTTTGGAGCCGGCAGAAACAAAGCTTGATCGGAAGGAATAGCACCCAAAACTTCCGATCGAGCGGACAACTGATCTTGCGGGAAGCTCGTGATCTTAACCGTGAGAGGCTGACCGGAAGGCGTCGCCGAGTGCCAGTCGACTTGCAGTTGAATCGGTTCGCCTGGATAGTAGAGCGGGAAGACCGGATGGACGTTAAATTCCTCGCTGCCAGCGAGCGCAAGTTCGGCTAACAATCGCACCAACTCGGTCGATGTCTTGCCATTGTAGAAATCCGGCGCAACTTCAGCATTCAGAAATACCCAGCGGCCTCCTCCAAAACCATTTCGAAGATGATCGATGGCGATGGCCGGCGCCGACAGCTTGTGGCCATCCTTCACACCCCAAGCCAGCGCATCCAGGCGCGCATCAATCGAACCGGCAGCCCCTCCACGATGATAGAGATCGACTGCGCTGAGACGAATGACCGGACTGAACCCGCGCGTCCAGCTAAATGCGGGTAGCTTCAACGTCAACTCGGAATTCGTCTGAAACTTGAGTCCATCGGAACCGGGAGTCGCCAGGTATTGATCAATCATCAGGGCTCGTGAGAATCGCACGCTGTAGTCACGGAGCTTCCATCCCGAGGCATCGTGATAGGCGGAACAAGTGAATGGCCGGCCGCCCAACACCAATAGGTTTCCACCTCGATTCACGAATGCAAAAATGTCCGCCCATGATCCCTCCGGAAACGCCGAACCGTAAGGCATCACCAGCAACCGCATTGCCGGATCGCCGAGCAGAGCCCCGAGCTGTGCCGAAGGAGCAATCCGCGCGCCGGGCAAGAGCGACGACAATTGCGACGGCGGCCCCGCCGTGTCGGCGGCGGGAAATCCAGCTTCACTGAAGACTACGGTTGACGAAAACGGGGTGGCCGCCATGGCAACGCTGCTCAGCGATAGGGTCAGCGCCGCAATAATTACGATGATCGCGACGCTAACAACGGAGGTTTCTCTCATGGAGATGGCCTGTCGTACCGCGGTGTGATTATTAAGAACGATTTTTCGCCAGTTACCCAGCCGGCCTCAGGGCGACTCCTTTTTCGAGAATCCGCTGCTTCTCGTCGCTTTATTCTCAAGACTCACTGGAAAAAGAACTTTCTTCTACCGGAAGGATCATCCACGACGGTCTCTACGACAACGTTCTTTACAAGCACATATCGGTACCTATATACGTCGCCGTTCGACAGCCGCTGCTCCGAAATCATGCCCCCATCACTATCTTTGTAGATGTTCTGCAGCAGCACTCTACCTCTGCCGTCGATAACGGCAGTCATAAGATACCAATCGTAGGTCGGATAATGATAAAGCTTGTACTCAAACCGATATAACGGATGTGATGCATCCGACACGGTCGCCAAATATCCGCTGGAATCGTACGAATATTTCCGGACGTTGCCTGCATCGTCCGCTGCCTCCATGATTCGGTCTGCTTGGTCATACTTGAAACTGATCGTGTGGCCTGAGGGAGAAATCAGTTCCTGCAAATTTCGTTTCTTATCCCGTTTCAACTGAATATGATGACCGTCAGCCTCCTGCATGTCGTAAGGAGCGCCTTGCGCAAAGGTCTTTCCGTTGTACGCCTCGGGGAAGAGAAAGCGGCGGCCGTCGCGAAAGTTCAGAGTCCAGCCGTCGCCATTCCAGGCAATTCGTGCCCCATAGAACTCGGAAGACGTATCGCTGTGGCGGAAGACCGCATCCGCATATCCGGTGCCCTTGGAAATACGGGAAAAATGGATCTGCCGACCATCCTCCAAATTCAAGTCCATGTAGGTATACGGGAATCTTGTGCCAGTCGGGCAAATGTCGTAAGGATGATTTGTCCCCGGACCGAAGGCCCGGACTTGCGAGTCCCAAGGCCGATAGGTTCGCGTCAACGACAACGGAATAATGTCGGGAATGAAGAAGTCAGTCTGGCGGAGAACAAACATTCCAGAATGCAGATCGACTTGAAATTCGTTGACAGGCAAATCGCGGCGAACCGTCGGTTTGACCAGCGCAACGGAACTCTTGAAAGTGGGGTGATCCGACTCAAGATCGGCGGCGGAGATTGTCAGGTAAGGGTAAGAACCATTCCACTCTGGTGGTGAATCCGTGAACGGCAATAACTCCACTTTTACCGGGCGTATAGCTGGCTTCCAAACCAGCAACACGGCGGAACAGGCCAGCAGCAGGAGAGCGAGCCCCCACTTCCACGCCGAGGTGTGCCAGAAGTCGGATCGTTTCACTTCTCGATGATAATCCGACGAAACAAAATGCGGGTTGACCCTTCTCTCGCCTAGTCGACGTAATCACACCGTTGAGAACTGAAATGCGGTAACGGTTTTCTCGACGGGATGACCGATTTTCTTCGCTAGATAGCCGTACTATTTTAGGGGTCGCGGTGATATCCTTGGCCGGCGATAGACTCGCCAGACGGCTTTTTGACGGAAAGCGTCGAAGATACGGAGGCCAATGCAGCCAGGCGTCAGTACCCCAACTCAAGCAGGCACCGCAACCCAAGCCCCGCCCTCTACTCATCGCGCAGCCCTATCGGTAGTCACAACTCTCTTCTTCATGTGGGGCTTTCTTACTTGCTTGAATGACATTCTGATCCCGCACCTGAAATCGATTTTCGATCTAAGCTACCGGCAGGCAAGTCTGGTTCAGTTTGCGTTCTTCGGAGCGTATTTTCTATTCTCGATTCCCTCCGCGAAGATTGTCGACTGGATCGGCTATCAGCGTTCGATGGTCGTAGGCCTGCTCACCATGGGACTCGGCGCGTTTCTTTTTGTGCCCGCGGCGAGTGCGCCCTCTTTTAATCTATTCCTGGGCGCCCTGATTGTTCTGGCGGCTGGAATCACGTGCCTCCAAGTGGCGGCGAATCCGTACGTCAGCGTTCTTGGTGCTCCCGAGACCGCATCGAGCCGGCTCAACCTGACACAAGCCTTCAATTCACTCGGAACTTTTCTTGCGCCTTTTTTTGGCGGCCTGCTCATTCTTAGCGCTGCTCCTAGGACCATCGATCAAATACGCGCGTTGGCGCCCGATGCCCTACAGGCATACCGTGTACATGAGGCAGCGACCGTCAAGACACCATATGTCGGCTTGGGTATCGCCTTGGTCATTCTCGCCATCGCAATCGGCAGTTTTAAATTGCCGAAAATTGAGCATGCGCAGCACCGCATCGGCGAAAAGTTGGGCGACTCCATCTGGAGACATCCGAATCTTGTTTTCGGCGCGATCGCCATCTTCGCCTACGTTGGCGCCGAGGTATCCATCGGGAGCTTCATGGTGAATTACTTCAACCAGCCTGAAATCGGCGGGCTGACTCAAAGAGTTGCTGCGGGCTTTGTCGCCCTGTACTGGGGCAGCGCCATGGTCGGACGATTCATCGGCTCAGCTTTGTTGCGTGGAGCAAGAACCGTTCCCATGGCTGTCGCATCCGTCGCTGGCGCTTTGATGGCCCTCGTTTCGTATTGGCTCAGGGGAAGGGTCGTCCCGGGTAGTCACACCGGTGCGGGAGCCGTGCTCTGGCAACTTGGAGCCGTTCTCATCTCGGCCGGACCTTTGTTCGCCCTGGTCGCAATACTGGCTGCGATGTTTGCAATCATAGCCGCGGTTCGCGGAGGAAGTGTCTCCGCGAAAACGGGCACGCTGCTCGGGGTCTGCGCTCTGGTGGCTAGCGCTCTCGTCGCGACTTCGAGTCTGAGTTTTGGCCAACTCGCGATGTGGAGCGTCATTCTAGTCGGCCTTTTTAACTCCATCATGTTCCCCAGCATCTTTACGTTGGGCATTGCCGAACTTGGCCCGCTGACGGGCGATGGCTCCGGGCTGCTGGTCATGGCCATTGTCGGCGGCGCCATCATTCCGTATATATTCGGCGCGGCTGCCGATCGCGTCGGAATTCACCACGCCTTCGTGATTCCGATCATCTGTTATCTCTATATCGTTTTTTATGCGTTTAAAGGATCGAAGCCGGTTCCAGCGCGGGCCAGTTAGCACGGGTCGATACGCAGTGGGCGGTGGTACGACCGGCGAAAAGAGCTATTTCACTCCGTTTGGGTACACCAATATTTTGCTTGCCTCACCGGTTTTTAGCCGCGCCATCGCCTTGGAAAAATCCTTCATTGAGATGCGGTCTGTGATGACGGGGTGAAGGTCGAGCCTTCCACTCTTGAGCAGAGCCGCCATCTGGTACCAGGTCTGGTACATGCGGCGTCCGTTGATGCCCTGGATGGTGATGCCCTTGAAAATAATGTCTTCCGAGAAATTGAGTGGGATGGGTTTCGAAGTGAGTCCAAGCAGCGACATGCGTCCGCCGCGGCGAATGATATCGAAAGCGATCCGAATCGCATCGGGATGGCCGGCCATTTCCAATACCACATCCACGCCAAGACCGCCGGTTTTCTCGGCGACAAAGGCGCGCACATTGTCCTTGGTCGGATCGAGCACGTAGTCTGCATGCATCTTCGCCGCTAACTTACGCCGGTGCTCGTTGACCTCGAGGGCGAAAATTGTGGTCGCGCCCACGGCTCGCGCCACCGCGATCGAGAATAGTCCGATAGGCCCGCACCCGGTTACGGCGACAGTCTTGGCCGCAATTTCTCCGGCCAGCACGGTGTGCACTGCGTTGCCGAGGGGATCGAGAATCGACGCATACTCCTGGGGGATGGCTGGATCGAGCTTCCAGATATTCGACTCGGGGATGACGACGTATTCCGCAAACGCCCCATCGGAATCGACTCCGATGATCTTCACGTTCTGGCAAATATGCGCTTCGCCGGTCCGGCACTGGAGGCACTTACCGCAGGCGACGTGCATTTCCGCCGATACGAAATCTCCCTCCTTCACGCTCGTTACCTCGGAGCCGAACGCGACCACCTCGCCACAAAACTCGTGTCCCGGTATCAGCGGTGGATGAATGCGTCCCTGCGCCCAGCGGTCCCACTCGTAAATATGGAGGTCGGTACCGCAGATGGAGGCAACCTTGACTTTGACCAGGACGTCGTTGGGGCCGTAAGCGGGAATCTTGACTTCGCGGACTTCCGCGCCCGGCGCGGCTTCCGCCTTGACCACCGCGAGCATGGTGCTGGGCATGAAAGCCCCCTTTATGATTGCGGAATTAGAAGAGCAAACGGGTTATTCTACACCGCGCTCGGCGCGGCCGTCGGCCAAATGGGCTACTTGCCAATGGTCGAGTTCTGCCCAGCGATCAACCACCACTGTCCGTCGCGCCTTACAAAGACATCAGTCTGACGGGTGCGCCGGCTCTTGACCTGCCCTGAATCGCGAATCGTGATCGTGTATTCCGCATTCGCCACCGCCGTGTCGCCATAGACGCGGAAAGCGGCGGTCGATGGCTCCATCTCCATCACAATGATTTTACGTTTTGCGTCACGCAGACCACCGAGCGATTCCTCTTTGCTTTCGAGTTGTCCGCTGTCACGCGTATGCACATAGCCGGACGCGAGATGCTTCGCATATTCATCCCAGTTGCTTTGTACGATCAGATCCGCGAGCTTCTGTTCCAGACTCTTAATCTCAGCTTCGGCGGGAGAGTTGGTATCAGCTTGCAGACCCGGTTGTTGCGCCTTGAGTAAGCAACCTAAGGCCAGCCACAAAGTGATGACGAATGCGATTTTCATGTACTGTGCTCCCAACTCGAAGTCAATCAGGCGGACCTGGGCGTCTTCGGCGTGGCGACTTTGTACTCTTCGGATTTGCCTCGCGGAATGCTAAGCGTCTGCCATTGCGCTGAGCGAAGGTGTTTCGCAAGAAACACGGTCTGTCCGACGTGCTGCGCGTAGTGGGCGACGGCGCGGTTGAGCGCCTGCATCACAGTATGCGGCTCATGCCGGATCGTCACGGTGCGCTGTACGTCTTCGGGCGTCAGCGAATCGAGCGCCGAGAATATATGCGACCATCCCTCTTCCCACCATCGCATTACCTCTGCACGGGTCGTGCTGGCCGAGATTTCAAATTCGCGATCGCGAAAACGGTCTGGCTTCTCGCCGTCGCTCGTGAGAAATTCCGTGAAGCGCGAACGCGCATTGCCAGCGATGTGTTTCACCAGGGCGGCAACGGAATTCGATTCCGGATCAAGCGCGACGAAAAAGTCGGCGTCTGCAAGCTGAGCCATGGCCGCTTCGCCCATACGCTTGTGGCCGCGAAACTGACGCTTGATTTCCTCGAGATAGTGGGTTGCAAGGTCGGGCATCGGGTCCTTCAATCAAGAGCTTCGCTTGCTATTTTACGACGGACGCGCCCAGAGCCCGCACGACATCATCAATCTTGTTTTCCTGAAACAGACGAATTCCCGCGACGCCGGCCGCGCCCACGCTCAAGCATGCGGCCGCATTTTTCAGCGTGATGCCGCCGAGAGCAAGCACTGGAATTTTCGCCCGACAGGCCTCCTCTAACGCAACCAGACCGGCGGGATTCGTTCCTGGAACACCGCTTTTTCCGAATATCGGAGCGAAGACTGCGAAGTCGGCGCCTTCCGACTCCGCGCGTTTCGCATCGCTAACATTGTGGCAGGAAACACCAATCAGAAAATGATCCGGGGGCTGGGCTTGACGACCGGAATTCGCCGCCGCTCCCCGGGCTCGACGTACGTCATCGGGCGCGACATCTTCCTCTCGCAAGTGAACCCCGTCGGCCCCAGTCGCAAGCGCGACGTCGACGCGCGAATTAACGAGAAGGCGCGTCCGCCCAGAGACCTCGCGGACCAACGCCACTGCTTGCCGCGCCAGTGTCTCCAGCTGTCGCCCGCTCAAATCCTTTTCACGCAGCTGGATATAGTCAACCCCCGTACGAGCCGCGTCGGCGATCTTTGTTAGCAGAGCGCGGCGGCGCTGGGTTTCATCCCCGCGAAACTGGGTGCGGTCGGTGATGTAGTACAGCAGGCAGCGGTTGGCCATTCAGCTGTCAGCCTACTACGGCAGCGATCATTTCTTGTCGACGGCAGCCGCTGGCGCAACTGCGGCCGAGCCCTCCGTGGTCGGAGCCGACGGCGTGAACAGCTTCAGGTTTTCCGCTTTCCACCGCATCGCGGCGTAGATGCGATTGTGTCCGCTCGGGTGATCGAAGAATATCCACTCCTCGACCGGTCCAGGGCTCATCTTGCGATACTCGCCGAGATGGATCGCCGCTTGCGCAAATCCGTCGGGCTGCCGGCTCGTGTTCAGGCCGTACATATCGGCTTCGTATTCCTGCGTGCGCGTAAATGTATTGTCGATGGGAGTAAAGACGAACCCAAAAATCAAAGCCAGCAGAAGCACGAGCGGAACGACTGCAGGGTCAGTCAGACCTCGTATCTGCCACTTCTCACCCCACCGTTTCAGCGTCCACTCCAGTCCCCAGCGCAAGTACACGAAGAAGATCACGAACTCTATGACCGAACACATGATGAACTTGTAGACATGATTCAGGACGTAGTGCCCCATCTCGTGCCCCATCACCGCCTGAATTTCTTCCGGTGAGCCGCGCCGCAGCAGGTTGTCGTTGAGAGTGATGCGCATCGTCGTTGCCGAGACCACTGACGTTGGCGCTCATTCGTGTCGACTGTCGCGAGGCGTCGATTTTGTACACGTCCTTTGCTGGGATTCCGTTCGCCCGCGCCATGCTCAGGATGGGTGCGACTACCTTGGGGTCGTCGAGGCGCGTGACCTTATTGAAGATGGGAACGAGGAAAACGGGCGCGATCATCCCAACGAAAGCCGTGAACAGAGTGGTCACAATTGCCCCCCAGATGTACCAGGTTCGCGGCAGCACGACGGACGATGAAAAACAGCAGCACCACCAGCAAGCCACCCAGCACCAGCTCCCACGCCCAGCCCTTTCAGTTGATCGACCATCCAGGGACCGAAGGTCTGCGTGGCCAGGCCATATTTGTGCTCGCGAAAATAGCCTTCGTAAACCGTCAGCGGAAAAGTAAGAATGCGTGGTGAGAACGATGTATTGCAGCCAATAGACGAACGTGTGCACCGGCCAGAAGCGCGTCACTCGCTCGGCCAGGTCGCGCATGCCGGCCGACCATCGCAGATTCAGCAGCAGCAGCGCGACTACGACTCCGTAGAGAAAGTCCCAGAGAATCAACCAGTACCCGCCCTCGAAATAGGCGTCGGAGCGCGCGGTCTTGTCGGCAGGAATCTGCGCCAGATACGCGTTGGTGGCGGCCGTGGCATCGAAATGAGGGCCGGCCTGCGCTTCCGCCGGCACCTGAATCACCGACGGCATCTCGTTCGCCCGCCGGCTGAGCCAAGGCGGGAGTTACCAGAAACACTGCGCAGAAAAGAATAAGGCAACAGATCGCTGTTGCAAGGAATCTTCGCGAGATCATCGTTGGTTTGTTCTCCGGGAATACCGAACCGTAGCAGTCTATACGGAGTCGGGGTGCCGCGGGTTCCAATTTCTGACAGTGGTACGGAAATCGGTGTGGAGCGGCACCCTCGCCACACGAGTCAGGGACGGGTCTTCGCGATTTCGGGGACCGCCGCTTCGCCGGTTCGCTTTGCCTGCTGCGGAGCGAGGTGATACTTCGTCAGCCCTTCTTTCAGGAATTCGAAGCTCTCTTCCGGCGAGTCGAACATCTTGAAGAGATCCAGGTCCGTGGCCGCGATTACGCCGGCATCGACCATCGCTTCGAAATTGACGATCTTCTTCCAGTAGTCGCTGCCATAAATGACAATGATCATTTTCTTGGCCAGCTTCTCTGTCTGGGCCAGGGTGACAATTTCAAAAAACTCGTCGAGTGTCCCGAAACCTCCAGGAAAAATCACCAGCGCTTTCGCCAGATACGCGAACCAGAACTTCCGCATGAAAAAGTAATGGAACTCGAAATTGAGCGACGGCGTGATATAGGGATTCGGATTCTGCTCGAACGGCAGATTGATATTGAGCCCGATGGTCTTTCCGCCCGCTTCGTGTGCCCCAAGGTTGGCCGCTTCCATGATGCCAGGGCCGCCTCCGGTGGTGACGACAAAGCGATGGCGCTTGGCCGGAATCTGGCTCGACCAGTCGGTCAGCAGATGAGCAAGCCGGCGCGCATCTTCGTAATAGCGAGCCATATTGACTGCGGCTTCAGCGCGCTTCAGATCTTTCGCCTGCTGCGCCCCGGAAGCGGAAGCCGCGTTCGCCTGAGCTTCTGCAAGCCGGTGCGCGGCCGTGTCGCGGCTCGGAATACGAGCCGAGCCAAAGAATACTACCGTGTCCTGAATCTGCTCCCGCCGGAAGCGTGACAGCGGTTCGCTGTATTCCGATAACAGGCGCAAAATTCTGCCGTCCGGACTGTTGAGAAATGGCTCGTTCTGATAGGCGAGCGGCGCGGATTTGAGTTTGTCGTCAGACATAAAATCGTCGTTGGTCGCGAGTCGATGGTCTGCAGTCGTGTCCGTATTCGATGGGTTGGCCGACTATTGGGTTAGCCAACGACCAACGACAGACGACCAGCGACTAACGACCAGGTTCAATCCTCTCTATACTGAACCGCCTCCCAAAATCCGATCCAAACGTTCAACACTCCGAGTCCAGTCGCGAGACCGCGTGTAAATCCGCTAGCCATCAGCGCGTGCAGCAGCGGGTAGTGGATTAGCAATGGGTTTTCTGACCACTCGGGGCGCCAGGGCAGAATCACGAGCATCACGCCGAGCGTCGCGCACAGAAACACGAACAACAGTACTCCAATGCGCCTGAGCCACAAGCGCGCCGCCGAAGGCCGACGAGAAGTCGCTGGCACGGCTCCGGCTGGGGGCGCGAACGGCAAGGCGCTCGGAGATTTGAGTTCTCCGGTTCCTTCTCTGACACCAGTGGAGTCATCGGCAAATGGCAGCTTGGGATCGGAGATCATTCAGCGCGTCGTTTGTGCGTGAGGCCTGTGTAATAGGACTGTGCGGGTAGGAACGTGTGGCGGCAAAGGATCGAGTCGCTTCCCGAGCAAACTTTCAAACCCACCTGTGCATTCTACGACTTCAGGGCCTGAATGCGCTCGGCGACGTCGCGATAATCGATGTTGGCCCCGTAAACGGTGGTGAAGTGGCGAAGCGCCGCAGGCTTGTCCTGGGCCGTTTCGCAAGCCGATCCGAGTTCGTAGTTGATCGCCAGCTTCGCTTCGTCGTCGAGCCCCGGAATGCTGAGAGCTTTTTCGTACCACCGAATCGCCGCTTGCGGAACTCCTTTGTCCAGAAAGCACTGCGCCAGCCAGGTGTAGGTCTGGACGGGTTGTGAGAATGGAACGCCGCGTTCGATCGAGGTGCAAACTTTTTGCAGTTCGGCGATTGCTTCATCGAGCAGACCCATTTCGCGGAAAGCGACCCCGAGGTTGTAGTGCGTTTCCGGATCTTCGTCGCCCGCCTTCACATCCTCTTCAAGTTCCTGCTTCAACTCGCCAAACATTTCTGAAAGGTCGACGCTGTCGGAAGGGCTTGCGGTTTGGGCAGCCGATCCCAGGGGACGCACAGGAGTGGGGCTGTAGGTCATGGCAGGAGCAGCTGCCGCGGCGTGTCCTGATGTTGACGCTGCAATCGCAGGTGCTGGCGGCGCAACCGGAGTCTCAATACGTGCTGGAGGCGCGGGAGGTGCCGCCGCAGCCGGCTTCTTTGGGGCAGGGGCCGTCGGCCAACCAGCAAGTGGCTTCGTGCTCGGCTGGGCCGCAGGCGTTTGGCTTGCGAGTGGAGGTGCTTCCGGGAACGAATCGCCAAGCGACGCTTCCAGGTCAGCCACGAACGAAGTCAGTTCGGTCGGCTCTGCGTGCGCCGCCGCAGCATGGACGGGTTCGGCGTGAACTGGTTCCGTGATCTTTGGCTGAATGGGCTCTTTGACTTTTGGCTGACTGACCTTTGGCTGGCTGAATTTTGGCTCAGGGCGCGCCGTTTCACGGCGGGCCGGCTTGGCAGGCGCGGGCGCTACCTCCTGTGCCGGTTCTGCAATGTCAGTGTCAGTGTCAATGTTGATTGCGTCTTCGGATTCGTGCGGCGTCGGCTCGTCATACCCGGCCAACAGCTCGGCCGCCGCCCCATTTCCCGGATCGTTCTGGGCCGCCATCTCGAGCCCATACTCCACGGGCTCATCGGAATCGGCATCGGCATTGATTTCGGGGAGATCGGCTTCCGGCTCGGAGATCGGTGTGCCACCAGACGCAAGCGCGGTTCGCAAGGGATCAAGAATGCGGGAATCGGTCGTCAGCAACTCGAGCTTCTCAAGCCCGGCGCGAGCCTGGTCGGTCATGAAATGTTCGAGATAAAAGCGAACTTCTTCGACCGTCTCGGCAATTTCGGGATTGCTCGATGCATCGGCTTCGGCATCGGCGTTGATCTCAATCTCCTCCGCAGCTTCAGCGGCCGGAGCTGATTCATCGACAGAAAGCGAGCTCTCCCATTCCGAAGAGAGGTCTCCGGCGTCAGAAGCCTCGGCCGTAGCTTCAGCCGAAACTTCGGAAGATGCCTCCATGGAAGCGCTTCCGGAGTCATGTCCGGAGTGATGCGAAGTAAGCTCAGAAGTCAGATCTGAGGCGACAGCGGACGAAGCGCCTCCGGGCGCTGATGCCGGCTCGCTCAAATCCACCATGCCAAATTCCATGCCACCGGCAGGCGTGGCTTCCTGAGCGGGATGCGTGGGAGTTGCAGTCGGCCAAGGCGCCGCGGCGGCAGCGGCTCGGCCTGCAGGTTTCGCCGCAGGTTTCGCTGCTATCGTCGAACCAGCGGTCGGCGCAGCGGCTGGAGTTTTGGTCGCTGCCGGCAAAATCGGTTGCGTCGTCGCCGCGCTCTGTTCGTAGCGCTCGGCTAGTTCTCCGTAACGCGCCGCCTCATCGGGAAACCCCGCGTCATGGTAGACGCTTTCCAAGGTGCGGCAGCAGACGGCAGCTTCGGTAAAACGTTGATAGCGAGTGTGCAACGCCGCCAGTCGCTGATTCAGGCGCGCATCGCGCGGCGCTTGCGGCAGTGCTCCAAGCAACGGCACGATCGCCTTGTCGGGCAAATTGTAAGAGAGGAATAAGTCCGCATCGGTAACGGCTGATCGCACTGCGATCGCGATCGCGTCCGGATAAGACTGGTCGATGACTGGCGCCGTTGCTTCCAATTCCTCGACGATCACCGCGCCTTCTTCGGCCGTAATTCCGGTCGACGGCGAGGCTTCGTTGATCCGCTGCATCACCTGCTGATAGTTCTGCATGTGCAGCTGATTTTGCGGCTCGGTCGTCGCGAGCATCTGATACAAATCGCGCGCGCGCTCGAGGTTCCCGTCTTTGACGGAGGAATGCGCCAACAACTCCGTGACTTCGTTGACGTGGGTGCTTTCGCCGGCCTTGTTCAATAACAGCAGCAGGGCGTCGAGTCCGCCCGAGTCATCGCGCACCTGCGAGATCATGGAATGCAGGCTCGACAGCAGTTTCGATGAGTCTGTGCCCAGCAGCCGATCGGCGTGCCGGGTATAAATGTCGAGCGCTTCATGATGCTGACCGAGCCGGCTACAGGCCTCCGCCAGCAAAAACAAACCGTCGGGATCGTTGTGTACCGAGAGCAGTTTCTCTGCGATCGGTCCGGCCTTCGCCGTATTTCCGGTTTGCAGGTAGGCCTTCAGCAGATCGCGGAGGCCGTCCGGATGAGAATCGATGTCGGCGGCTTTCTCGAGATAACCGATGGCCGCCTTCGGGTCATCGCTTTCGAGAGCAGCCTTGCCGCGCAACAGCAGTACGTAGCCGTTGCCGGGGTCGAGCGTCAGCATCCGCTTCAGAATGTCTTCGGCAGCCGCCAGCGAACCACGCGCCCGCAAAGCTTCCGCGGCGGCGCTGAAAATCTCCCACGCTTCTTTCTTTTTCCCCAGCCGGATGTAAACCTCGGCCAGTTTGACCCGCATCGGCACATTTTCCGGGTCCATCTCAAGGACCTTCTGGAAAAGGCGCACCGCCTGGTCTAAGTCGCCGTTCTTCATGAAGTCTTCGGCGACTTGCAGATATTGAGCACGGGCGTCGTTGAACAAGCCCTGCTGGGTGTAGAGTTCCGCCAGTTTCAGAGATCCGTCGACGCTCGGGCTGAGCTTCGTGATCTTTTTGTACATCGCGATGCCCTTGACGGTGAAACCCTGGGCCGCATAGGCATCGCCCACCACCTTGAAGCATTCGATGGCTTTGGCGTTGTCGCCGAGCCGTGCGTAGAGATCGCCAATGGTGTTGTTGACGGTGAGATCGTTGGCGTCGTGCTTTAGGATTTTGTCGTACTCAGCAATGGCGTTCTGCAGCTTGCCCTGCTGGACAAACTTCTCCGCGGCGCTGAGAACCTTCTGTTTGTTAAAGCCGAAACCAAACGCCATAGAGTGCGGACTCCAGCCTTTTTCCTAAGGAACACCTGCGATTTCCGACAGCGTCCCGACGGGTACGATCCTCGCCGGAAGATCTCCCGGCGAAACCCCGCAAACCAATACTGTTCGCGCAACACAGTCCGCAGAGTAAGGTAATTGTAAGGCCGAGTACCTCTCCGACGATGGTTACCAACGATTACCGGGGGTTACCTAAAGGAGGTGTACGTCCGGTTTAGCGCCACGGTTTCGGATCGGGAACCGAAAACACCTACGCCTCGTTTACTTCCCGCCCCACGTGCAACACCGGTTTGTTCCCTGACGCCCATGATCCGCCTTTCCTGCGATAAACTTTTCGTGATCGACCCGAGGCCGAGGCCGCCTGGCAAATCGATCGGAGATAGTTCATGCAAAAAATAACCCCGTTCCTGTGGTTCGACGGCAAAGCCGAAGAAGCCGCGAATTTCTACGTCTCGATTTTCAAGAATTCGAAAATCGAGGCCATTACCCGCTACGGAGACGCTGGACCCGGACCCAAGGGGACGGTCATGGTCGTCGGGTTTCAGCTTGAGGGGCAGAAATTCACCGCGCTCAACGGCGGCCCGGCCTATACCTTTACGCCTGCCATATCGTTTTATGTAAACTGCGAGACCCAGGCCGAGGTTGATGCGCTATGGGACAAGCTCTCCGCTGGTGGGAAAGAAATCCAGTGTGGTTGGCTCACAGACCGGTATGGCGTGTGCTGGCAGATCATTCCCAACACCCTCATGGAGCTTATGCAAGACAAAGACCCGGTCAAAGCGCAACGAGTCTTCCAAGCCATGATGAAGATGGTCAAGATCGACATCGAAGGCCTGAAGCGTGCTCATCGCGGAGAATAACGTGGGCCGCGGGTATCACTAATTTTGGTATTTTGCGTCTAACAAACCGTCTAACAAACTAAGAGCACCGCGGAGAACGCATGAGCCAGGTTCGAGTACTCGTCGGCACACGCAAAGGCGCATTCATCCTAACCTCAGACGGCAAGCGCGAACAGTGGGACATCAGCGGTCCACACTTCGCGGGCTGGGAAATGTATCACCTGAAAGGCTCGCCCGCCGATCCCGATCGGATCTATGCCTCCCAGACCAGCGGATGGTTTGGCCAGATTATCCAGCGCTCCGACGATGGCGGCAAAACCTGGCACCAGCCCGGAACTCCTCCCGGAGAGCCCGCCGCGGCCGGGCCGCCGAAAGCGGCCAGCAACAAGTTCGTCTACGACGCCTCTGCCAATCCATTGACCACTCACCAGTGGTACGACGGCACGCAGCATCCCTGGGAATTCAAGCGCGTCTGGCATCTGGAGCCGTCGCTCACTGACCCCAACACCGTGTATGCCGGCGTCGAAGACGCTGCTATCTTCCGCTCCACTGACGGCGGCGAGAACTGGGAGGAGTTGCCGGGCCTGCGCGGACACGGCACAGGACCCAAGTGGCAGCCGGGTGCCGGCGGTATGTGCCTGCATACCATCATTCTCGATCCGAGCAATCCGCAACGCATGTTCATCGCAATCTCGGCGGCTGGCGCATTTCGCACCGACGACGCTGGCGCGACATGGAAACCAATCAACAATGGCCTCTATTCGCAGTACATCCCGAATCCGCGAGCCGAAGTCGGCCATTGCGTACATCACATCGCCATGAACCCGAAACGTCCCGGCGTCCTTTTTATGCAAAAGCATTGGGACGTCATGCGCTCTGACGATGCGGGCGACAACTGGACAGAAGTCAGCGGCAACCTCCCAACGGACTTTGGATTCGTGATCGACGTGCACACCCACGAGCCGGAGACGATCTACGTCGTCCCCATCAAGAGTGACGGTGAGCATTTTCCTCCAGACGGCAAGCTGCGCGTCTTCCGCAGCCGCAGCGGCGGAAACGAATGGGAGCCGCTGATCAAAGGCCTGCCGCAAAGTAACTGCTACGTAAACGTGTTGCGCGACGCCATGGCCGTCGATTCACTCGACAAATGCGGTGTCTATTTCGGGACAACGGGCGGACAGGTGTATGCCTCGGCTGACGCCGGAGACAGTTGGAATCCCATTGTTCGGGACCTTCCAGCCGTGCTTTCGGTCGAGGTGCAGACGCTGGAGTGATTTTTACCCTTTCGGCAGAAGAATATGATCCGAGTCATACTCCCACAGCATCTCCGCACGCTCGCCCACGTGGGGAACGAACTGGAACTCGAAGTCGTGGGCCCCGCCACGCAACGCGCCGTTCTTGACGCGCTCGAAGCTCGTTACCCGATGTTGCGAGGCGCCATCCGCGACCATGTCACGCAAGAGCGCCGCCCCTTTTTGCGCTTTTTCGCCTGCGAAGAAGATCTCTCCCTGAACCCGCCCGACACTCCATTGCCGGCTGCCGTCGCGTCCGGAAAGGAGCCGTTTATCGTAATTGGGGCCATCGCCGGCGGCTAATCATCGTTGTGCCAAGGTCGTGCCGAACTACTCTCCGATGGGATGGAAAACCAAATCCCAAAAAACACGCCATCCCTATCGCTTTATCGCTTTTCCATCGGCACAAACTCCCGCGTGTCATGCCCAATCCAAATCTGCCGCGGCCGCGCGATTTTCTGCTCCGGATCAGTCAGCATCTCCTGCCATTGCGTTAGCCACCCGATCGTCCGCGGAATCGCAAACAGAACCGTAAACATCTCCGGCTTGAACCCCATCGCCTGATACATGATGCCCGAGTAAAAATCGACGTTCGGGTAGAGCTTGCGCGAGACGAAATAATCATCTTCAAGTGCGATTCGCTCCAACTCCAGAGCGATTTCAAGTTTGGCGTTCCGTCCGGTGACCTCAAACACGCTATCGGCGGTCCGCTTGATAATCTTGGCCCGCGGATCATAGTTCTTATAGACTCGGTGCCCGAACCCCATCAGCTTTCCTTTGCCTTCTTTGATTTTCTTGATGTAGGCCGGGACGTGGTCTTTCGAGCCAATTTCGTCAAGCATGTGCAGCACTTCTTCATTCGCTCCGCCATGCAGCGGGCCGGAAAGCGCCGCCGCCGCCGAAGCTGTCGCCAGATAGGGATCGGCATGAGAGCTGCCCACGGCGCGCATGGCGTTCGTGCTGCAGTTCTGCTCGTGGTCGGCGTGCAGGATAAAAAGAATGTCGAGCGCCCTGGCCAACACGGGATTCGCAACATACTTCGGCTCGACCATCTTCCACAACATGTTCATGAAATTTTCGGTATAGCTGAGGTCGTTGTCGGGATAAATGTAGGGAAACCCGACAATGTGGCGATAGGACATGGCCGCGATCGACGGCATCTTGCCGATCAACCGTTTGATCTGCAACAACCGGTTCTCGGGGTCTTCGATATGCTTCGAGTCGGGATACACCGTCGCCAACGCCGCCACCGTGCTCACCAGCATCGTCATGGGGTGTGCGTTGTAGCGAAAGCCCTCCATGAATTTCTTGCTGGTCTCGTGCAGCATGGTGTGATGGGTGATGTCGAAAATCCAGCTCTTCAGTTGACTTGAATTTGGCAACTCGCCGAACAAGAGCAGGTAGGCAACTTCGAGATAAGTGCAGTTTTCTGCCAGAACGTCGATGGGGTAACCGCGGTAGCGCAAAATTCCTTTATCGCCATCGATGTAGGTGATCGCGCTTTTGCAGGATGCCGTGTTCATGAAGGCGGGATCGTAAGTCATGAGTCCGAAATCGTCGGGCCCGGTCTTGATCTTGCGCAGATCCATCGCGCGAATGGTTCCGTTCTCTACGGGAACGGTATAGCTCTGCCCGGTTCGGTTGTCAGTAATGGTCAGAGAATTTTTTGAGTTGTCCTGCGGCATCCAATGCCCTCCCGCATATTGCTCCGTCAAACGCAATGCTACCAGCACCCGGCACAGATATGCAGCGCTAGCGTTTTCACACTATTGGCAACGGCGTTATTTCGCGTGTAGGGTATTGGGACATTAATATCGTAGAGATCGCCGTTGAGGTCAGCTCAAGAACATGACTTGGATACGCACCATTCCCTTCACCGAAGGTGACGACGAATTAAAACAAGCGATGGAAGGGCAGAAACCGCTCTATCCCCAGGAGTACGCCGTTCCAGTCCATCCTGCCGAAGGTGGCGGCTCCGATATCGTCGCCTCGCACTCGTTGATTCCGCAAGCGCTCTACCACGCCTTCTCCACCTTCGGCGCATTGATGTCTCCCGACCTGCCGCTCAAGCGGCGACAGCACGAGATGATCGCGACGATGGTTTCTGTGACGAACCGCTGCGTCTATTGAATCGAGTCTCACGCAGAGTTTCTGCGTCGCGTCACACTGGACAAAGAATTAGTCGAAGCGCTGGAACGCGATTACACGACCGCTCCCATCACTCCGGAGGAGCGTGTGATGGTCGACTACGTTGTGAAATTGACCAAAGACGCAACCAAGGTCTGGAAAGATGATCACGAAAAGTTAAGGGCTGCGGGCTTCAACGATCAAGCGATATTGCAGATCACGCTAATCGCGTCGTGGTTCAACTACATCAACCGCGTAGCCGACTCACTAGGGGTGGGCAGGGAACCGAAATAAGGCAGATGTCGAACCTCGGGCCCAGGATCTGCGCCCCTACGTTTTTCCTGAGACCTGCCACCTAAGACCTGAGACCTGCTCTACTCGTTCGCCACTCGCCGGTGCGGTTTCACTGCCAGGCATCGCGCAAAGATCGCTGACACCTGCGGAATTTCTTCTTCATTCAACCGGACCGCGCTACCGAGCTTCTTCAGCGCCGCATTCAGCGCGGCAGGTTGCGCCCCGGTGATGTCCACGATTTGCTGCCACTGCTGCGCTACCGGAATCCGCTCGTCGCTATCGGCATCTTCGCAAAATTGATCGGCCGCTTCGGGCACAGTTCCATACTCGTCGGCAACATCCTCGTGAAAGTAACCCCGCAGAAAGGTGTGGAGCTCAGGGAAGTTAGCGGTGGTGATCTCTGGTTTCGGGTTCATGGGCGGTTCCTCAGCGGCATTCCGGATACGAGGTCAGAACATAGTAGTTATTCGGTCCGGCGTATTTCAGCACAACCAGGGCATGCGCGCAAGGACGCGATTGGTTCTCGCCGCGATTCATGGTGCGCCCGATCGGAGCCTCACTGTCGTAATCAAGCACCAGGTTGGGATGTCTACCAGAGCGGTCGAGCCAGCGCTGGATGCGGTCCCGCGATTGCGCAATCGCCGCGCCCACCGCTTGCTCTGCCGTGGCACGGTCGGTGTAGGTCGAAGCGCCGGTTATATTCTCTTCGCGCGCCAATCGTTCGCGCAGTTGCTGCTCGGTCTGCCCGACGTGCTTGCGCAGGATGTGGCCGCCGGCGCGCTCATCCTGGCTAAGGTCACGAGTTGGCCCAACGAGCGCGGCCGTGCGATTTTCGATTCCATAAGTGGTTGCCGCCGGGGCCTGGCCTCCGCTGTTCGAAGCCGTCGGTCCCTGGCACCCGATCAGCGAACACAATGCGAATCCGATCGCAAGGAGCGCGCGGTACTTTGAGCGGTACTCTGACAAGTCGATCATGAACTCCGGGAAGCCGCGACCCGTACAGTTTCTGTCCTGTAACAGTTCAGGCCACTCAAGTCCTCGGAATTGTGCTACTAAACAGGGTGTGCGGGCAAGCCTGCTGGATACTCTGGACGATTTCGAGCGCTGGGGCGACGAGTGCGCCTACGTGTTTCCGCGAGGATATCGCCGCGAGCGTTGGACCTACCGGCGCGTCGCCGCAGTAGCCTATCAGTTCGCCCGCGAACTTCAGGCACGCAACGTCGTGAAAGGCGATGCTGTTCTGCTGTGGAGTCCGAACTCCGCCGAGTGGGTTGCCGCATTTCTCGGGTGCGCGCTCAGCGGAGTCATCGCCGTCCCCATCGACGATGCCGCGAGCCCGGATTTCGCGCGGCGTATCAGCGCGCAGGTGCGGACCAGATTGGTGCTGTGTCCGCGCGAGCGCGCCGCGGTATTGGGCGAAATCGACGGCTGCGAATCCGTCGATCCCGACAATCTGTCGACGACGATCGCGAAACATTCGCCCGAGCGCTTTCGTCCAGTTTCAATTGACCCTTCGGATCCGCTCGAAATCGTTTTTACTTCCGGCACGACAGCCGAGCCAAAGGGAGTCGTGCTCACCCACGCGAATGTGGTCGGCAACCTCGCGCCAATCGAAATCGAGATCGGGAAATATCTAAAGTATGAACGACTTGTGCACCCGATTCGCTTCCTCAGTCTGTTCCGCTGAGTCATGTCTTCGGCCAATTTCTGGGAATCTTTCTTCCGCCCTTACTCGGCGGCACTGTCGTCTTCGAGAACACATTCAACCCGACTGAAATCACAGCGACGATCAAGCGGGAACGCATTTCTGTGCTGGTGGCCGTGCCGCGCATGATCGAATCCCTGAAGCAGAAGATTGAACGCGATCTCGACACGATTTCGGGCGACGGCCATGCAAAGTTTTCGGCGAGTTATGAAGCCGCCAAGAGCCAGCACTTCCTCCGTCGCTGGTGGACCTTCCGCGACATCCGCCGTCAATTTGGTTGGAAATTCTGGGCCATGATCAGCGGCGGCGCTGCCCTCGACCGTGAGACCGAAGAGTTCTGGCACCGCCTCGGATACGCCGTCATCCAGGGATACGGCTTGACCGAAACCACATCGCTGATCAGCTTGAACCATCCTTTCCACACCAGTCGCGGATCGATCGGCAAGGTTCTGCCCGGCCGCGAGATAAAGCTCGCCGACGACGGCGAGATCCTGGTGCGTGGCACTGGCATTGCCAGCGGCTACTGGAACGGGCGTGAACTCGAGCCGCTTGCCCATTCCGAACATTCCGAAGATGCCGGCTGGTATCGCACCGGCGACCTGGGAGCACTCGACGCCGAGGGCAATCTTTATTTCAAAGGCAGGAAGAAAGAAGTGATCGTCACGCCCGCCGGCATGAACATCTATCCCGGAGATCTCGAAGCCGCATTGCGCCAGCAGGAGGAGGTGAAAGACTGCATCGTGGTCGGGCTTGATCGCGGAGGAAACGCCGAGCCCTGCGCCGTGCTGATTCTGCGAAATCGTAGCGTTGACTCAAACGTTGACTCAACCGTTGACCCAAACGACGACGCGAAAGCCGTCGTCCAGCGCGCCAACCAAACCCTGGCTGAATTTCAGCGAATGTCCATGTGGTTCGTCTGGCCCGACGAAGATTTTCCACGTAGCTCTACCCAGAAACCGCGCCGCAACGCCATTCGCGAGGCAGTGCAAGCCAGTCTTCTCGGACAAGTCCCATCCGAGTCGGCGAGTCCGCTATTGGAATTAATGACCAGAATTACTGGACGCCCCTCTACGAGTCTCATCAGCGACTCAAATCTCGAAGGCGGACTGGGCCTGAGTTCGCTCGATCGCGTGGAACTGTTCAGCGCCCTTGAAGACCGCTACCAGGTCGATCTGAGCGAAACGAGTTTCGCTAATGCCACGACCGTCGGCGATCTGGAAAAACTGCTGAGCAGCTCTCGCGGAGAACGGAGCGAATTTCACTATCCTCGCTGGACCCTCCACTGGCCCATTACGTGGCTGCGTCTGGCCGCACAGTATTTACTGGCGCGGCCAGCCGTATTTCTGCTGGCCTGGCCTCAGATCAATGGCCGGGAAAATTTGCGCGGCCTTCGCGGGCCCGTTCTCGTCATCTCGAACCACATTGCCAATATCGACTTCGGCTTCATTCAGGCGGCGCTCCCCGCGCGCATCCGTAACCGTTTGGCGATCGCCACGCGGGGTGAAGCCCTCGAAATATTGCGCTCTCCGAGCCAGGAGCGAGCGTGGTTCAGGCGGATCTACGACCGCACGCTTTGGGCACTTGGCGTCGCGCTGCTGAACCTCTTTCCGCTCCCGAGCCAGTCTGGATTCCGCAAGAGCTTTGCCTACGCCGGAGAAGCCGTCGATCGCGGCTACAGCGTGCTCGTGTTTCCCGAAGGCAAGCACTCAACCGACGGCAGTCTGGCTCCGTTCCGTAGCGGCATCGGCCTGCTCGCTAACAATCTGCGCATTCCGATCCTTCCAATGAGGATCGACGGCCTGTTTGAAGTCAAGAAATCTGGAAGGAGATTCGCGCCCTCGGGAAAAATTCAAGTGCAGATTGGAAAGCCGATTCAATTCGCCCCCGAAACTGCACCCGAGGAAATTGCGCGAGCGCTTCAGGCAGCGATTGAGAATCTGTAGCCCATCCTCAATTCATGCCCGCGGACATACTTCTTTGCTGACCACTGGTCAGTCGCTGCATCTCGCTCTCCAGCCAATCGACCTCGTGCCGGTTGCTGAGGCAACGCCCTAGCGTCAGTTTCTTTCCATTGCGCAACTTGAGTTCGATGTCGTAATAAGGAGTGCCAGTAGCTCCTCCCTGTTGCGCGGTGATTCGACTGCTGATGGAGTCAATATCCGAGAGCGCGATCTGGCGCGTTGGGCCAACTCCGAGAAGTCCCGATTGCAATGTCAGTCCACTGCCGCCGATCACAACGCGCGTGGTCCCAAGCCACAACCGGGCAGTGATGAAGAACAACAGCAGCGAAAAGAATCCAAAGGCCAGCGGGAAGATGAAGGGTGCACGATGGATCAGGAAGTAGGTAATCGTCCCGAACATCAGCATGAATGCTGTTGTCGTAGCCGCGAATGACAGGTTGCGCGCAGCGGGGAAATAGAACTCGGTGCCCGATGCATTCTGCCGCACTTGGACTGTCGCCACGTCAGGCCGCAGAGCGGCCGGCGCCGGTGCGGGCGCCGCAAAGCTCGAGACTTCCGCCTGCGTCGGGGTCTGCTGGGTGCGGAACACCGGAACCTCAAAAATATCGTGATAATTCACTCCCGGCACGTCGGCAAGGGCTTCGAGCACCCAGGCAAACTCATCGCGCGAGTTCACCTTCAGAGTCGGGTGCGCCCCGAGCGGAATCCGGAATGAAACCGGGATCGTTGTCCCGAAGGGTCCAGGACACATCTGTCCCGGAGAAACTTCGGCCTCATCGCGATGAAGGATGCTCTCCATGGTTGTCGAGGAATTGCCCGAGTTGTTCGTGACTCGGTGCACACATGTGAGCCGAAGATGAACACCATGATCCGGAGAATGCGGGAACCGTGCCTCGATCTGTCCTGTCAAATCGCGCCCTATCACGCCCGGCACCGTTGACATCTCGAAATAGGTCTTGCCGAATTCAAACAGCGCAATCGTCTGCCGGATCGCGCGCACGATCAGAAAGACACCAATCACGGGGAACAACAACACGATATATACAACCGGTCCCTTTTGCTTTGACGCTCCCGACACGACGAGGAAACCGACCGGCATGGAAACCATGTTCCAAAACACCGCGAACACCCAAGCCGCAATCGTGTTGTTGCGCGTTGTGCTGTTGGCGCGCCCCTGCGCCCAGTCTTCGCGCCACAGCCAAGGTTCGGTTGGGTGTTCAACCTCGAGCCGTTGCTGGCGCTGTACTCGCCGCGAACCAAAGATCGCGAGCGACATCAAGCCAAAGCCAATGGCGCTGAAAACCGACGCCGAAAAATACCAGGGACCAGGCCGACGAATTTGGCGCCCCCGATGCCATCATCCGTATGGCTTGCGAGATGGCGAAGAGTCCACCGAGCGCAAACGGCAGCGCGAACAGGCACAGAAACACAACGCCGATTTTGGTGGATCGATTCATCGCGCTCCTCAAGTCATTGTCCGCGAGAACTGCGCCAGGGGTAAGAGCCGGATAGTGGAGCGACCAAAGTAATCGTGGATTGACGATTGATGACTGATGCCTGATGCCGCCGCTGAGGCCGTGGAAATCGCCTCTGTCGTCTGTCGTCGATTGTCCCAAAAATACAAAAGGCCGGGCGATTGTGCCCGGCACTTCGTACTGAGAAAACTGTCAATCGCTGAGTTGAGCTAGATCAGTTTCTCGTGAACGTCGTTTTCAAGTATGTATGAAGCGTGCTGCCAGAAAAATTACACAAAATTACATAACCAGCGCGAGCCCTTCCAATTCACGCTCGAGGACAGGCAGAGAGCAGCCGGCCATTTCCACACGCCCGGCAGCGTCGATGGCATCCGTTTGGGATACGCCGTAGCCGCGACCCGCCAAAAATACTTGCAGCAATTCTGCCGCTTCGCGCGAGTCCACCATCCCGCCCTGAATCAGGTCGTTTCGCAGGGCGCAGAGTTCGGTCACCGTAAATCGCTCTTTCATCGCCATTCTCACTTCGACCTCCCTACCGTTGCTCAATTGGATTCATCGGCAACATGCTTTGATACATGCAATCGCATTGCCGTAACTTTGGTACACCGTAAAGTACGGCTTTCTAGCCCTTACGGATGTTAGAACCCGATATTTTGCAAAAGGTTGCGGGGATATCATCGGCAGACTGGCAAGACACATAACGGTCCGACACGTTGCCGGATTGACACTAATTGTCGTTTCGCCTTGGGAGGAAACCGAACTTTGTCGCGATACGCGGACCGAAACCGCCTTGCGCCAAACGTCGCACCCTAAAATCAGGCTGGGTCGATCGTCGCGGAATCGACGAGCATGATGGGGATTTCGTCCTGAATCGGGTAAACCCGGCGGCAGACACCGCATTTCAGGCTGAGTCCGTTCGTCGCCGGAATCACCGGTTTCAAGCAAACCGGGCACACCAGGATATCCAGTAAATCCTGCGGGATCATAGGCGACTATTGTAACGCGGAGACGTATCGCGAGGACCGGGCGCGGCGATGCGATAGAATCGCCTTTCAAAACTGTCTTCCGACTACTGCCTTCGGACTGACGACAAAATCGAGCGAGGTGCGATGGCTGCAAGGATTCTGGACGGGACAAAAATAGCCGCGGAAATTCGCTCTGAAGTTGCCGCGCAGGTGAGGGATCTGGCAACATCCGGTGTTCGTCCCGGTCTCGCCGTCGTGCTGGTCGGACACAATCCCGCGTCGGAAGTCTACGTCCGCGGCAAAGTGAAAAGCTCGCTCGAAGTCGGCCTATACAGCGAACAACACACACCTGCCGAAACCGTGACCACGGATGAACTGCTGGCGCTGATCGCCGATCTCAACCGCCGTGACGAAATCGACGGCATCCTTGTGCAGTTGCCGTTGCCTGCCCACATCGACGCCAAGAAAGTGCTGCTCGCGGTCGATCCCGCAAAAGACGTAGACGGATTTCACCCCATGAACGTGGGTTATCTCTCTACGCAACGTCCGGGACTCGTGCCCTGCACTCCGGCTGGAGTCATGGAAGTCCTGAAGCGCAGCGCGATTCCGGTTACGGGGCAGGAAGCCGTGGTCGTCGGCCGCAGCGATATTGTCGGCAAACCCGTCGCCATGCTTCTACTCAATCAGAATGCGACGGTCACCGTCTGCCACTCGAAGACCCGCGATCTTCCCGAGGTTTGTCGACGCGCCGACATCCTGGTCGCGGCCATTGGACGCGCCGGCATGGTCACGCGCGACTTCGTGAAGCCCGGAGCGACGGTAATCGACGTCGGCATCAACAAGGTCACGGACCGGGCGGAATTCGATCGCCTGTTCGCCGGCAACAAGAAGCGCGAAGAGACTTTCGCAGCCAAGGGATCGACTTTGGTAGGCGATGTTCATCCCGAGGTGGCTGAGGTTGCGGGTGCGATTACGCCGGTTCCGGGAGGCGTTGGACCACTGACCATCGCCATGCTGATGGCCAACACGGTGAAGGCCGCAATACTCCGGCGCGGGAAGAAGTAGATTGAGGTCAGAGGTTAGAGGTCAGATTGCAGAAGTAAAATCCAATCCGCGGCGGTTTTGACCTCTGCATTCTGACCTCTGACCTCTACAATCCAACCTCTGCCTTATGCTCAAGCTCGGACTCACTGGCGGCATTGCGACCGGCAAAACTTCCGTCGGTGAGATGTTTGTCAGGCTCGGAGCGCACCTCGTTCAGGCCGACCTGGTCGCCCACGAACTCATGCAGCCCAGACGTCCAGTGTACGCGGCAGTTGTCGGGCACTTCGGACGCGAAATCCTGAATCCTGACGGAACCATCAATCGTCCTCGGCTGGCGGAAGCTGCGTTTGGAGGCGCTTCGCCTCGGGTCAAGGAACTGAACGAGATCGTCCATCCTGCCGTGGTTGAGCATGAGAACCAGTGGATGGAGGGAATCGGCAAGCGCGATCCGAACGCCATTGCCATTGTCGAAGCCGCTCTGATCCTCGAATCGGGCAGCGAAGGTCGCTTCGATCATCTGATCGTCGTGACGTGTCTTCCCGAACAGCGCATTCAGCGCTTCGCCCACCGTTTGGGGATCTCAGAAGATGCTGCGCGCGCCGAAGTGACTCGCCGCATGGCCGCGCAGCTTCCGGATGAGGAGAAGATCAAAGCCGCAGACTTTGTGATCGATAACTCAGGATCGCTGGAAGCAACCGAACGTCAGGTGCAGCAAGTCTTTTCTGCTCTGCGCGCAGTATAAGGATTGTCATCCCGAGCGAAGCGAGGGATCTCGCAGTTTGCCGTAAGCCTAGCTGGGCTTCTTGCTCGGCATGAAGATCCATTGCAGCACCGAACTCACCAGGCTCAACATGACTGCACCAATCAATGCAGGCACGAAGCCTCTCACGTAGAATCCCGGTACCAAATATGCAGCCAGCTCCAGCATCAGCGCATTGATCACGAACCAGAACAGGCCCAGTGTCACAATCGTCAGCGGGAAGGTGACGATTTTCAAGAACAGTCCGAGGGTCGCATTGATAAGACCGATAACAAGAGCCGCGATCAGAGCCGCTTTCACCCCACTCACTGCGATGCCCGGCACAAAGTAAGCGACGATCCAAACTGCGATCGCACTTAGAATCCAATGTAAGAGAAGACGCACGATTAGTTTCCTCGGAAAAGAGGATACACCTTTTGAGGACCCCATTCCTTCGGTCTTTTAGAATCAAAGACTTGGAGTGCTCTATTCGCCAGGTCTTTGAAAACAAAGGTCTGATTTTCCAAAGTATTTAGAATTCAATTCCTTGTGGCGAAATCCCCTCCCAAGACGAACGCGGCTCGCCTGCTTGATCAGTTGGGGATCCACTACGAGCTGCGTGAGTACGAGGTCGATCCCAACGACCTCGCCGCGGAAACTGTTGCGGCCAAGATCGGTCTTCCGCGGGAGCAGGTTTTCAAGACGCTGGTCGCGCGACCGGAAGGAAAAGGCGACCGCGACGCAGTGATGGCCGTGATCCCCGGCGATCAGGAACTAAACTTGAAGGCGCTGGCGACCGCAGCGGGAGAGCGCAAGATTCATCTCGTCCCGGTAAAAGAATTGCGAGCCCTCACCGGCTACATCCGTGGCGGAGTGACCGCGCTCGCCGCCAAGCGCGATTTCCCGGTGTATGTGGACGAGACGATTGAACTGTTTGACACAATTTCAATTTCGGCGGGGATGCGCGGCTTGCAGATTCTGATCGCGCCCGCCGACTATCTCAGCGCAACCAAGGGGACGATCGCGGCGTTGGGACAGCCGAAGAAGCACGACGCCTGAATCAGACGATCAGTGCTGTTGCAATCCAGCGGATTGGTACTGTTGAATGAAATCCGCGAACGCCCGCAGCGAGGTAGTGTACCGATCCCCTGCGACAAACTCTACATCGTTGTGATTTGCCCCTTCCACCCAAAGAGCCCGCTTGGGCTCATTCGCCGCAGCGAAAAGCTCTTTGCCGTGCGCGATATTGATTACTCTGTCCTGCGTTCCATGAATGATCAGGACGGGACAATGTACGTTCTTGATTTCCCCGAGATTGTTGAATCGATCAAAAGGGAAAACTGAGACTCGGGTCATCACTCGAAACGCACTTAAGAACGGACTCTGCAATATAAGTCCTGCAACAGGGCGGCGAGGCGCTAGGTCAGTGGCTGGACCGGTACCAACCGACCGACCGAACAATATGATTCTGCTCGGCTGGACGTGCATGGTTTGCACCAGATAGTTGTACGCGGCATCTTCGTCGTCGTAGGCATGCCGCTCGGTGGGCTTACCCTCGCTTGTGCCGTAGCCTTGGTAATCGTAGGCCAGCACTGAAAACCCGGAATCCCGGATCTGCTGAAGCAGGGAAGCGTCGTACCCAATGTCTTCAGCATTGCCGTGGCTGAACAGAACGGTAAATATCGCGGCGGGGTTCGGCAGATAGGTCGCAGAAATCTTCGCGCCGTCAGAACTCGTCAGCTTCAAAATAGCAGCGCTATCACGATACCCCGGTGGCTGCGGCTGGAAGATCAGTTGTTCGGAAGTGAAGATTGCGACGATCAATATCAGGACGTAAACACTGATTAGGATCAGTAGTAAAGTCCGCAGGAAAATCAGAGAGGCTCCCTCCAGGTTTGGGGAAATGCTAACAGGGATGCGCGCGACTTTGGGTGTACGCTGCTTGATCCAGCGCAGCCTTTCCCGGACGAGTTGTAAACTAAATTCTGGTTTTGCCGTGTGAGTCCAAGGTGAAGAAGCTTCGAGGTTTCCATGACAGCCACTGCCACCCGCACTAATCCGCTCGCCTTCCTGAGTGACCAACTCGACGACCTCAGAGCCAAAGGCACGCACTTCAATCTGCGCGTGCTTGACGATGAGCAGGCGCCGCTTTGCACCTTCGATGGCAAGCGCGTCATTAATCTCGCCTCGAACAATTATCTCGGCTTTACGACGCATCCCAAGCTGCGCGAGGCTGCGCTAGAAGCCACGCGCAAATACGGCGTCGGCTCCGGCGCCGTGCGCACCATTGCGGGCACGATGAAGATTCACATGGAACTGGAAGAAAAAATCGCGCGCTTCAAGAATGTCGAGGCCTGCGTGGTCTTCCAATCGGGATTTACGGCGAACGCGGGAACGGTTTCATCATTTCTCGGCAAAGACGACTTCATCATCTCCGACGAACTGAATCACGCCTCGATCATCGACGGCTGCCGCCTTTCCAGGGCGAAGATTCTCGTCTTCCGCCACAAGGACGTTGCCCACGCCGAAGAGCAACTCGCCAGCGTCAAGAACCAGCCGGGGAAAAAGCTGCTGATCTCGGACGGCGTCTTCTCGATGGACGGCGACATCGGTCCGCTCCCCGGCCTGTGCGAAGCGGCCGAGAAATATGGCGCGATCATGATGGTCGACGACGCGCACTCCTCCGGCGTCCTCGGCCGCCAGGGGCGCGGCACCATCGATCATTTTTCCGTGCACGGCCGCGTCGATATTCAGGTAGGCACACTCTCGAAAGCCATCGGCGCTCTCGGTGGATACGTCTGCGGCACGCGCGATCTGATCGACTTTCTCTATCATCGCGCGCGGCCCTTTCTGTTTTCGACATCGCATCCGCCGTCGGTCGCCGCAACCTGCATCGCCGCTTTCGACGTGCTCGAAACCGAGCCGCAGTGGATGGAGCAGCTCTGGGCCAACACCCGATTCTGGAAAAAAGAACTCGGCCTGCTCGGCTTCAACATCGGAGGCCAAACCACTCCCGCGAGCGAAACCCCGATCACTCCCATCATCATCGGCGACGGCCGCCTGACCATGGATTTCTCCCGCGAACTCTTCAAAGAAGGCGTGCTCGGGACCGGCATTGCGTTCCCAACCGTCCCCGAAGGCAAAGCCCGTGTGCGCACGATCATGACGGCGACGCACACAAAAGATGAATTGCAGCAGGCGCTCGAAGTGCTGGGCCGGGTCGGGAAGAAGATGGGAATCTTGCAGTAAGCGCGACGCGCCTGGCCGGGCTCGTTCTAGAATAGCGGCGACAATGCGCGCGATCTTTCAATGGAGCGTCGGCTCTCGCGTCCTCGAGCTGGGCCGGCGCACTCTGATCATGGGTGTGGTGAACGTGACGCCCGACTCATTCTCAGACGGAGGACTCTACATTGACGCCGAGAAGGCTGTCGCGCGGGCTGAGCAACTGCTCGACGAGGGCGCGGCCATCATCGACGTCGGCGGCGAGTCAACACGGCCTGGGACGACCGAGCCCGTCTCCGAAGAAGAAGAACGACGCCGCGTTTTGCCCGTCATACGTGACTTGAAGCGGCGGCGGCCAACCGCAGTGGTGAGTGTCGATACCTACAAAGCCGGCGTGGCCCGCGCCGCGGTCGAACTCGGCGCCGAGATTGTGAACGACGTGAGCGGATTCCGCTGGGATCCAAAGATGGCAAAGACGCTCGCCGAACTCAAAGTCGGAGCCGTCCTGATGCACACGCGCGGGCGTCCCGACGAGTGGAAGGCGTTGCCCCCGATTGGCGATCCCGTGCTGATCGTGAAGCGCGACCTGCGGCAGTGGGCCGAAGCGGCGACGCTCGCGGGAATCAAGCGCGACCGGTTGGTGCTCGATCCGGGATTCGGATTCGGCAAGCGTTTTGACGAAAATTATCCGCTCCTGGCGCATTTCGGCGAGTTACAGCAGATGGGATTCCCGTTGCTGGCGGGAGTTTCGCGCAAGTCTTTCATTGGACGAACGCTGGCCCGCGATGGAAAAGACGCCGAAGTCACCGAACGACTCTGCGGGACCCTGGCCGCCGAGACCGCTTTGATCCTGAAGGGCGCGCACATCATACGGACTCATGACGTGCGTGCCGCGGTGGAAATGGCGCGCGTGGCGGATGCGATTGTCACGAATGGCGGATAATGAATGGCGGCTGAGACTGGCCTAGGCGGCTCGCGCCGGAGCGTCCATCTCTGTCGTCCGTTGCCACGTGTAAATCACGCGGTGAATCACGGTCAGAGTGGAAAGCACGGCGATCACCCACAGCACAGGCGCCATGACGTTAAATAGCGCACCAATGATTAGTAGCACCAGGCGTTCGGGGCGTTCCATGAAACCAACCTTGCAGGTGCCAATCAGCGACTCGGCGCGGGCGCGCGCGTAGCTCACCATGATGGCGCTGATCATGGCCAGGGCGGCCAGGACAATGTAGAAGAACCGGCTGCCGCGAGCGTAGAAAACTATCAGTCCCAGGAAGAGCGACGCGTCACTGTAGCGGTCGACGATGGAATCGAAGAAGCCTCCGAAGCGGGTCACTTGATTCGAAGCGCGCGCCACGCGGCCATCGACGAGATCGAAGAATCCGGATCCAATAATAACCAGTCCGGCATAGAAGAACATGCGCCGCTGGTTGTCGCCATTCGCATAGCCGAACAAAAACGCGGCGTAGGTGTTAACCACCAGTCCCATCAAAGTCAGGATGTTGGGGTTGATGCGCGACAGAGCGAGCAGGCGGACGATGGCGTCGAGCAAAACTCCGCAGGCGCGACCCACGCCGCTGGTCCACGTCCTTGTCATTTGGAGTCGCGCTCCGTATCCACTTTGGCTTCGGCCAGATCGTGCATGGTCGAGAGCTTCAGGATTTCCATCTCGCGGCTGCCGCCCGGCGTCACGACGGTTGCCGTGTCTCCAACTTTCTTATTTAGCAGGGCGCGCCCGATCGGCGAGGTCGTCGAAATTTTGCCATTGGCCACATCGGACTGTTCGCTGGCAACCAACTCATATTGCATCTCTTCATTCTTGGTGCTGTCGAAAATCGTGACCATCGAACCCAGGCCCACTTTGTCCTTCGGGATGTTGTTCATGTTGACCAGTGACAGGTCGGCGAGGCGCTGGCCGAGTTGCCGCACCCGCGCCTTCAGGTACTCCTGACGCTGCTTGGCGGTGTGATACTCGGCGTTCTCGCTCAGATCGCCCAGGGCGACTGCTTTCTTGAGTTCTCTGGGGATGTCGAAGGCCAACTCGTGCTCGAGCGCATTCAATTCGTCTCGAAGCTTCTTTTTGATTTCTTCCGTCATCGCTCGGCTATTATAGACCTTCATTTGGCCCGTAAACACGCGCTCGGGCGATAATTCACAACCAAGTCGGCGGGCAACCTGCTAACCCGCAAACGACTTACGTCGAGACCCAGGCGCAAGACCCCGGAGGCACCCTTCTCGATTGCCTTCGGCTCGGCCCTCGGCTAGACTAAGAGAAGTTTCCAGCTCCCTCGGGCGAGGGCCCTCCTGATGAACGGCGACCACGTTTTCCACATCGGCGATAAGGTCGTGTACCCCAACCACGGCGTCGGCATCATTGAACAAATCAGCAGCCGAACGTTGGGAACCACGGTCGAGAAGTTCTTCGTTCTCAAGATTCCAGCCAGCAGTTTGAAGGTGATGGTGCCTTTTGCCAATGTCGGCAGCGTAGGGATGCGTCCGGTCGTTCGGAACGGCGAAGTGCAAAAAATCGTCGATTACCTGTCGACTGGCGAATGCATCAACGCCGCCGACTGGAAAGACCGCTTCAAAGAGAATTCCGACCGCATGCGGACCGGTTCGCTCACCGACGTGGCCGCGGTCCTGAAGAGTCTGCTGATCCTGGGACAGGAAAAGTCGCTTTCGTTCCGCGAAAAGAAGATGCTGGAGCGCGCCCGCTATCTGCTGGTCAGCGAAATCGCCATCTCGCGCGACTGCAAAGAAGAGCTGATCGAACAGGCGCTCACTAAAGCGCTGACAAAATGTAATCTCCGCTTCCCGGAGATCAGCGACCTGGCCTCGTAACGTCCAGGCTAGCGCCCTGGATGGGCCCCCATCCAGGATTGAAGAATCAAAATCGCCGCCATCCGATCCACCGCCTGTCCTCGCTTCTTAATCGATAGATCGGTTTCGCGCAGCAGTCGATTGGCTTCGGTTGAAGTCCAGCGTTCGTCCCAGAGATGGACGGTCAATCCAAAATGAGCGTGCAGATCGTCGGCAAAACGACGCATCTTTTCCGACTGCGTCCCCTCCGCTCCACTTAAGCGCAGGGGAAGTCCAACCACAATCTCGCGGACGGCATATTTTTCGAGCACTTGCGCCAGAGCTTCGAAGTCGCGGCGCTTGTTCTGGCGTTGGATTGTGTCCAGTCCCTGCGCGGTGATGCCGAGCGGATCGGTAATGGCTACGCCAATTCTCTTCGAGCCAACGTCGAGGGCGAGAATGCGGGCGGGCTGGGTCGACGCGGATTGGGTCGAGGCACGGCTAACCGCGTCCTCCGGAGCTTCGAAGTTGCCGCTGTTCTCTTCCGGGTCCACCCATCGATCATCTTTCACCCATCGATGATCACTGACCACTGCTCCTTCGTCAATCGACATCCGGCAGGGACGCAACAGCGGGCAGCCAGTGTCACCCCACCGGCCTGAGTGCCGGCACACGCAGAAGGGCTGAACGGTCGCGCGGATCGACGCGGACTTGCGATCCCGGGCGCTCGAACCGGTAACGCGCACCACTGACCGGACCGACCACGGTAAGAGCTGTCCGGCCGACATATTGAAACGTGGAACCGGACTGCAGTCCCACATTTACCGACGCCGACGCCGCTGTAAGGTGATTCGGAGCACCGTACTGAACGCGGTTATTGTTCCTGCCGCAACACATGCTGGCCCTCCTGGTGCTTCAGTCTTTCCTGCTCTTCGTGATCCCGACCTCTTCCCGATCTTCGTAGTAAAGCGGCGGGGCCGTATCGTGGTGCACGACACTATCCACGATGATGGCTCCCGCTGAAAGCGCCGGCCAAAGCAGGAGTCGGTGCTTCCAGGAGTCACCGAGAATGAATGCAAAGGGCGCGGCAATCCAAACGCTCAGACAGTAGAGGCAATTCACCAGGTCCGTGTGAAATGCTCGCTCGGCTCGTTGCCGGATTCGCGCCAGCAGGTTCCAGGGACCGGCTTCGGAGACGAGCAGATAACTGACTCGCCAGACTGCGAGAATTCCGAGTGTGAGCCAGTAAAACTGCATGACTTTGGTCGTTCTCCCGACCACCCACTGATGAAAGTAAATAAACAAGGGACACGAGTAGTTTGCCCGTGTCCCCTCAATTAGTGAGGTTCGCTTTAGCTGGAGAACTTCAAACCGACGGTCTGGAATTGTCCGTCCCCTAGCGTCGGCAGAGTGGTGCCATCCGTCGACCTCCTCCCGAGCCGGATACGGAACTCATAACAGCAGTCCGGCGGTTCATTTCCCGGCCCAAACGGCGGAGTCCAGGCCAGACCACCCGGAGTGTTCGGGAAGTACATGACTTCCGTCCCGCCCACCCAGGATTTGCAACTGTAGTTCGGATCGCCGCCACAAGCGGGAGGTGGAGTTACCGTAGCCGAAGAAACCAGCGGGTTCGACACATAGCCGCGCACCCCCGGAGGAGCGACCGCAACCGCGCTTCCCGAACCGTATTCGGCGTCTACGTAGTATTCGAACAAATGGCCCATGTTGTCCGAAACGGAGACGCTGATTTGAACGTATCCGCCCGGACCCACATCATAGGACGGACATTGGCCGGTTCCGCTCAAAGGCGCCGGGTTGCCATCGGCGGTAAAGGCTGCAATCGAGATCGCATCCGACGAGAGCAGGGTGTTGTCGATGGTCAGCGTGAGCGGACTATCGGGCACCAACGCAACATTGGTGGCCGTCGCGTCATACCCGACGACGGTCAGGTCGACCGCACCGCTGGGTCCTCCTCCGACCAGGTTCTCAGAAGAGGTAGAGATCATCATCCCCTGATCGGCCCAGCCGATTACGGCGCCGCCGGGCGGTATCGGAATCGGTGGCAATCCAGCCGCTGGAAGTCCCGCTGCCCTGGCCTGCTCGGTGGCATACAGACCAGTTACACCACCTTGCGTGAAGGGCCCCATTTTCACCGAGGGATAAGTAATGATGGTGTGCGTGGCGTCCTCGACAAGGGCTGTCCGGTAGAGGTCGGCCAGCAGGAGTGAGCCGGGCCCCGGTGCGCTGCCACCGCGAGCAGGATCTCCACCCCACTGACCAACCAGTATCTGGTAGAAGGACACGTTGGAACTCGGAGCAAACGCGCCGAAGATGTCCAAACCACCGGCAAAGACCAGATCCTGGAAGTCAGGATTGGCGGCAGTCCATGCAGGAACCGTAGCGTAGCCCTGGTTGATGTTGTCGACGTCAACGTTGAGGCCAACGTTGGTCCAGACGAAACCCGATTCGGGCAGGCAATGAGGAGAGCAGAACGTGATGCTCTCGGAATTACCGACCAGCGTCACATTGCTGCCGTCTTCAAAGCACCAGCGCGTATCGATCGCAGGATTCTCGTTGAGAATGACTGTTCCGTCTTCAACGACGCTGAAAACGATGTTGGGATCGTCACAGCACCACCACCACCACGGGAACAGTTCGCGAATGCGGGGATTGGACAGCTTACTCTTGATGAGCGCCGTACGGTTGGCGTCGGGTGCAATGTTGCCTTGGTTGAGGCCAAAACCCTGGCCGCGTACCAACGCTTTTCCGTCTGGCCGCAACAGGGTCGCCTGATTGGAAAGAGTCTCCACTTGACCGCGCCCTGGGACCGGCAACTTTTCCAAAGCCTCGATGACGTGAAGCATGTCCCACTCCCACCACCACGGCCAGCAGAACCACCACAGCGGGTAGCAGGGCCAGCACGGGAAGCAGAAGAGGCAGGAGCACCATTCAAAACAGGCGGTGAACGTGCCGTTGGCGCCGGTCGTTACAGTCGCCCTCGGAACCTTTGCATACCCCGAACCGGTGTAGGTCACGGAGTACACGGTCACGTCGGCGCCCGGAACTGCGCAGCCGTCGGGACCTACCACCGTCCCACTCACGCAATACCAGCGGCACCACGTCCACCATAACTTCAGGACTTCCGCGGGAATGGTGATCGCGGCAACCTGATATTCCTTTTCGCTTTTTTCGAGATCCTTGCGGCTGAGAGCGATTCTGGAAACACTTGGGAGATGATCGAGATGTGCGCCCGCGGTGGCCGGCGCTACTACGAGTGTCAGCCCGTACGCACTTTGTTCCTGCACAGTGGCGCGCGGCAGAGACAAACGAAAGCTGCCGTCCGCCTGAACCGCGGAACTGATAACGATGTGATTGCAGCGCAACACAAAAGCAGCGAGGCGCTGTGCGTCCGGCTGTGAGATGTTTGCGACGTTGCCTTTGATGGTGATTGCGGTTGACGCCATGGTGGATTCTCCTGTGGCCGGCTAGCCGGTCGCGATAAAAATGGTGGCCGTTTTGGATCACGCAAAGCGCGTGTTCCGTCAGGAGCGGGCTGCGGGGCAGGCCAATCGAGCTAGTGGGGAAAATCTAGAATTGGCGACACCGGATGGGCGCAGCGTCGCTAAACAGGTAGTGACTCTTGTCGCGATTTCGTTTCAATTTCCAATCGGTGTCGCAGCCGTCGCATGCGAAAAGTTATCGCGGAATAGTTTCGAGGAATGAGGAACGCTCCGATATATACTGGCCAGCGCAGCGCCGATCGTCCAATGGAAACCTCAGAAACACTGCGCACGCATCACTGGTCGCTAAACCTGCTCGGCATGGCCCTGATCGTAATGTTCGCTTACTACGGCGAATCGGTATTGGCTGTGCTTTTCTTTGCCATCCTGCTCAGTTTTATGCTTTCTCCGGTGGTGCAGGCGCTGGAATATCTGCACCTGCCGCGGGCCACCGCGTCCCTGATCACCATGGTTGCTATGTTGATGGTCCTCTATGGCATCACGGTCTCGTCCTACAACCAGGCCATCATCTTCGCCGACAATGTCCCGAAATATTCGCAGAAGATTCGTTCCATCCTCCAACCCTTTCAGCAAGACGCGGAGAAGTTGGAAAAAACGGGAGAAGTCGTCGGCGCTCCTGAAGCCACCAACGTCGTGCCGGTGCGCCAGGTACAGAGTTGGTCCGAGGTGCTTACCCACGGAGCAGGGACGCTGACCGACATCGTCCTCGCCGCATCGTTCGTCCCGTTCCTGGCCTATTTTCTCCTGACGTGGCAGAGCCATGCCCGTTCGGCGACGGTGATGCTATTTCCACTTCATCATCGGCATACTGCATTCGTCACGCTCGGCTTGATCGGCAAGATGCTCCAGAGTTTCATTGTCGGCAATCTGCTGATCGGACTGATGATTTCCGCGGTGAGCGTGGCGATTTTCGGACTTTTGCACGTCCCGTTTTTTTACTTCGTCGGGTTTCTTAGCGGCTTCCTTAGCCTGGTTCCCTACCTCGGAATCGTGCTCGCGATGTTGCCGCCGATCCTGGTCGGCCTGGGACAACTCGAGGCCGGAGGCCTCGTGGTTGTGGTCTTGTGCGTGATCGCCCTGCACTTGTTTGCGCTGAACGTTCTCTATCCCAAGCTTCTCGGTAGCCGCTTGAAGATCAATCCCCTCGCAGTCACGATCGCGTTGCTATTTTGGGGAGCCGTCTGGGGGGCGGTCGGATTGGTGCTGGCCATCCCCATCACAGGTGCAATGAAGATCGTCTTCGATCACGTCGAGTCGATGAAACCCTATGCGGATTGGCTGGGAGAGTAAAACCACTCATACGCGAGGAACACGTATGAGGGGTGTCCGCTGAGTCGAACGTCTAGAGCTTCTCAAAGAAGTGGGCAGTTTTCTTGCCAGCTTCTTCGGTGTAATAGACCGTAACTTTCGTCGTCTTCTCGCTCCCCTTGGCGATGTCCTTGCCGGCATCGTCCGCCGCATGACCTGACAGCTTGAATGTTTCCTCAGTTCCGTCTGCGGTTTTGACGGCCACCGTCTTGGCGCCACGATCGATGTGCGTGATGGTACCGTCGACAGCCTTGATGCCGTCTTTGCCAACGTCATCGACCTCGACCGCCGTCTTCTCGGTTCCCTTCACGGTGTAGTGGACGACCACGTCCGAACCTTCCTTGACTCCGTGGAAGCTGTCTTTGGCCCCCATCGCCGTTGCATCGCCAGCGGATTTCACGCCGTGGACGGTCGTCTTGTCAACAAACTTGAATGTGTGTTCGGTACCGTCTTTGGACTTCACAACCACCGTCTTGGTGGAGGCATCCACTTTGGTGACCGTTCCATGCACCGCGCTGACCACATCGTCTGCGGCCCAGCCAAATGCGCTCAACAAAAGAAGTACGACTGAGGCCCGGATAATATTTTTCATTCCCCGTCTCCTTGAAGGTCTTGGTAGTTTTTGCTTTTTAGCAGGGAAACAGCCTAACGCATGCCGCGATTTCGCGCCAGATCTTCACGACCTAGATCTTCTGCAACCTCTGCACGTCATGCACTCCCGGAATCTGCCGCACTCCGTCCATGATCTTCTGGAGGTGTTTGAGGTCGGCAATCTCCAGCACCACATCGACGCAGGCTTGCCCGTTCTCGCTGCGGGATTCCATGCTGCGGATGTTGGTTTGGGTGTCGCTGATGACGGAGGTGATTTGTTTGAGCATCCCCCAACGGTCGTCGCAGAGAAGAGTGAGCTTCACTGGATAAGAAACCGGCTGGCCATCTTTGTCTCCAGCCCAGAGGACGTCGATGCGACGGTCGGGCTCGTAAAGCAGATTCGTCACGTTCGGACAATTGACGGAGTGAACGGCCACTCCCTTGCCGCGGGTGACATAGCCGACGATGGCCTCGCCGCGGATCGGGTTACAACAGCGGGCACGATAGACGAGCAGATCGCCGGAGCCGCGAACTACGATGGCGTTGCTGTCTCCCCCAAAAACACGCCTCACTACGCTTGTGAATCCAGTCGCGGCGTTTTGCTCCTCCGCATCCGTCATCGGTTGCGTGCCGGCAGGGGCAAATTTCGCCAGCACCTGCCGCGCGGAATATTTGCCATAGCCGATGCCTGCCATGAGGTCGTCATAGCGGCCGAGTCCGTATTCGCCGGCAACACGCTGCCAGTCGGCGTCTTTAATGTCTTTCAGCGAGATTCTGTATTTGCGCCCTTCTTTTTCGACTAGCTTCTTGCCGATTTCGATGGCACGCTCGCGCTGGTGAACATTGAGCCAGTGCTTGATCTTGTTGCGCGCACGCGACGACTTGACGATGGCCAGCCAGTCGCGGCTGGGCTTGTGTCCCGGCTGCGTGATGACTTCGACGATGTCGCCCGAATGGAGTTTGTGTCGCAGCGGCACCATGCGTCCGTTGACCTTCGCCCCTGTGCAACTGTGTCCGACCTCGGTGTGGATCGAATAGGCGAAATCGATCGGCGTCGACTCCCGCGGCAGCACCAGGACCTTGCCTTTGGGGGTAAAGGTGTAAACCTCTTCCGGATAGAGATCCACTTTCAGCGTCGAGAGAAATTCGTTGGGATCGGAAACATCACGCTGCCACTCGACCACCTGTCGCAGCCATGCCAGGCGCTGCTCGTCTTCGGCAGAAACGGGGCCGTCTTTATATTTCCAATGAGCCGCGATCCCTTCTTCGCACATCTTGTGCATTTCTTCCGTACGAATCTGGATCTCAAAAGTCTCGCCCGTCTCGGTAATCACTGATGTGTGCAGTGACTGGTATAAATTCGGGCGCGGCATGGCGATGAAATCTTTGATGCGGCCGGGTACGGGACGCCAGAGGTTGTGGATAATGCCGAGAACAGCGTAACAATCCTGTACGGAGTTAGTGATCACGCGCATGGCGTAGAGGTCGTACACCTGATCGACGCTGATGCGCTGGCGGATTAGCTTTTTGTGGATGCTGTAGAGCCGCTTGATGCGGCTCTCGACGCGTCCTGTTATCCCCGCTTCTTTCAGTCCGTCGCGCAACACGCCTTCGACGCGATTCATGAAGGCTTCGCCCGCCTTGCGCCGCGCCTCTACGGCTACCCGAACTTGCTCGTGCGCAATCGGGTCGAGGTACTTAAATCCCAGGTCTTCTAATTCGCCTCGGATTTTGCCCATGCCCAGCCGATGCGCGATGGGAGCATAGATTTCGAGCGTCTCTTTTGCGATCTTTTGCTGGCGCTCGGGAGCCAAGTGCTCGAGCGTCCGCATATTATGCAGGCGATCGGCCAGTTTGATCAGGACGACCCGGATATCGTCCACCATCGCCAGCATCATCTTCCGCAGGTTTTCGGCCTGCGCTTCTTCTTTTGTGGAGAAGTCAATTTTGCTGATCTTGGTTACGCCTTCGACGATGTGAGCCACCTGTTCGCCGAATTCCTGGCGGATTTCGACGGTGGTCACCGATGTGTCTTCCACGGAATCGTGGAGCAGGCCCGCGGCAATGGAAACGGAGTCCATCTTCATGTCGGCGAGGACGTTGCCGACTTCCAGCGGATGCACCAGATACGGCTCGCCGGAAGCGCGCGATTGCCCCGAGTGATGCTTTTGTGAAAATTCGTAGGCTTTCTTGACCAGGTCGAGGTCGTCGTTGGGACGGTTCTCGCGGAGCTTTTTCATCAGCTCGCGGAAGCGTGTCACCGTGAGCACGTTGGTCGCAATCTGTTGACGCAACGTCGCCATGAACGATTTTAACTCAGGGGCGCTAATTCATCCCCGAGACGCCCGGGGCTTACGCGCTGGTAGAGTACGGAGATGGTCGGGGGTGTCGCGTGGCACGAATCTTGATTACTGGGGCTTCCGGCCCCATTGGCTCTGCACTTTTGGCGAGTTTCGCGACCCAGGGAGCCGAAACTGTGCGGATGGTACGCGGAGACTCGAAGAACACCTCTAAGAATACCGACGAGATTTCGTGGAACCCGTTCGCCCCGGACTCACCAGAAACCGTGTCGGGATTCGATGCGGTTGTTCATTTGGCTGGGGAAAGCGTCGTCGGACGCTGGAGTCCAACCAAGAAAAAGGCGATCCGCGAAAGTCGGGTGCTGGGAACACGGAACCTGGCGACGGCCCTTGGCCAGACTGCGGAGAAGCCTCGGGTATTCATCTGCGCTTCGGCGGTCGGATTCTACGGGGATCGCGGCGATGAAGCCTTGAATGAACAGAGCCCGCCGGGACAAGGATTTCTGTCTGAAGTTTGCCGCGAATGGGAGGACGCAAGCCGCGTCGCGACCGACGCAGGCATTCGCACAGTGAACATCCGGATTGGACTTGTGCTGTCTGAAAAGGGCGGGGCGCTCGAGAAAATGCTGCCTCCGTTTCGCTTGGGTCTCGGCGGCAGGATCGGATCGGGCCGGCAATGGCTAAGCTGGATTCACATCGATGACATCGTTGGATCCATTCATCATGCAATAAGCACCGAATCGCTCGTTGGCCCGGTGAACCTTGTCGGGCCGAACCCCGTGCGAAATGTCGAGTTCACTAAAATCCTGGCGTCGGTCCTCGGACGCCCGGCGTTTTTCCCGGTTCCCGAGTTTGCCCTGAAACTGGCTTTCGGAGAGATGGCCGCTCACGAATTGTTGCTCTCGAGCGTCCGAGTCGAGCCCGCGAAGCTCACTGCCAGTGGTTACGAATTTCGCTTTAAGGACCTGCGGAATGCCCTGGAAAACCTGGTCTGACTTCCTTAGAACGTCTTTCTTAGAACTTCTTTCGCAAAAACTCGACCAGAACATATCCAATGAGCGCGGCGATCATCGCAATTTCGAAATTGCGAACGGTGAAGACATCTTCGATTGCCCAGGTCAACCCTCTCTGCTGGCCGATCCCCGAGCGCTCGTACTCCCCCATCAGAAGATTGGTATAGAACAGGAAGATGATGAAACCGACCTCGATCACCGCTCTCCAGGCATTCTTTTTCATAGTTTCGGAGTCATCGTTACGGGGTCATGGTTGCTGGTTCATGGCTGCTGGGCGGCCCAGGGCCGCTTCATCCGCCGTCCGAACATAGGTGCGGGTAATGCGGTCGTGCCAGCATAATCCATCCTGGTCGACGAAACACCAGAGATAGCCGAGCCCGGCGGAAAATGCGGCCAGAAAAGATGCCAGCACGCGCCACCGGCGCTGACGACGGCAGAGCGGTGAGCCGTCAAATCGCGCCAATCGCAACTTTGCCGTCCGCAGTCCCGGAGTCGATCCGGTATAGACGACAAACAGAAACTCATAGGCCATCCAGAGGAAAATCGCAGCCGAGACCAGTATCGCTGCAAGCAGCAGCGTGTCGCGCCCAGAGTTCAACCCAGCGTTCAACCCAGGGTCCAAACGAAGATTGAATCGAAAATTTAATCCTGGATTGAGGGTCGGATTTAAGCGAACAAACATGGCGGCAAAAACGCCAATGCCCACCGCTTGGATCAGACCATCGACCAACACCGCACCAGCGCGGCGCATGATGGATGCAGAAGCCTCAAGAGCAGGAGAGTCCGCGACCCGCCGATCTGCCTCTTGCTTCGAAGGCTCGAGCAGCATCCCACCGAGTGCCGGCGGCGGTGGCAGAATCTCCGGAGCTTCGACAATACGCGGACGATCGTGATCGAAAACCGGATCAGCTAAATCGCTCGGATGAAAAACCGGGATCGCCGCCGAGCGTGGAAACTCGATGACCTTCGCCGACTGCTCAAGAAACTGCTCGGCAGATGACGATGACGACGACGGGGAGCGTCGGCTCGCAGTTCGGTCCGAAATTTCTCGTTCTGGGTCGACTCCGTCTACCAGATCCGCAGACTGACGCTCAAAATCTAAGTTCGCCTTCGGCGCCGTCTCGACCGCAGCCGATCCGCCCAGCGCGTTCGAGCACGACCAGCTCGCGGGCGCATCAAAAGGTAAAAGTAATGAGGGATAACGAGGAGTCCGTGGTTTACGCCGGTTGCGATAGCGTTCCAGCTTCGCTGCGACCTCGACCCGCCAGGAATCGGTATCCGTCCCAGAAGTCTGTTCCGGCGCAACCACTTCTACTTCTACTTCTCTTCTAAAGTTTCGCTCGGCCCCGGTTGAACTCCCGAGCCGGGATAAAGCTGTCCCTCTAATCCTGGAGCAACGAAGCCCGGAGTCTCATGGGTCGCGTGATTTGTCGATCCTGTCGTCATCGGTCCAATGGGCACTGGGCCGAATTTTGCCATCCGGCGCATGCCTGAGTCGTCGAATTCGATCAGTCGCGAAGAATGCCAACAGCCAGAGCCAGCGCCGGGCACAAGTTCGAAGACTACAAATGCCTAACTTTGCTTCGTCTGCCGCTCGCGTGCTAAGGTCTGTTCATTCTCGTTGGCAGACCGGCTTGCGGAGCGCACGCGCGCTTGCAGATCGACCGCTTAATGATCGCGCTAGTTCATGATCACCCTAGAATGATCACCCGCTCTCGAATCTTTATCACGGCCGCCCTTGTCTGTCATCTGCTTCTCGCCGCGAGGATAGTAACCAGCCAGACGCTGCCCCCTGCTTCAACCCCCGGTCCAACCCCGACGTCTGCCTCCACCAGGGCCGAAGAACTACCGGTTACGATCCGTGCCGTGCAACAGGAAAAGGACGGATCCATCTATCATCTCCGCGGCGCCGTCGAAATCGACTATCGCGACTACATTCTCCACACCGATCAGGCCACCTACAACGCCGACACCGGAGACACGGAACTGGAGGGCCATGTTGTGCTCGACGGCGGCCCTTATGACGAACATGTCGAAGCAAGCCACGGCACCTACAACATCCGTACCCAGGTTGGAACCTTTTTCAGCGTCGTCGGAACCGTGGGCATGCAGTTGCGTAAATCGCGCTACGTGCTGACCACCTCCAACCCCTTCGCCTTCACCGGGAAGGTCGTTGAGAAGCAGGGCCCCGATCGCTATCTCGTCCGCCAGGGAACCGTGACTACCTGCGAGTTGCCGCATCCAAAGTGGTTGTTCAACGCGAAACGTATTTCGGTGGATGTTGACAGCACGGCGAAAATTTACAACAGCGATTTCCAGCTGATGGGCATGCCGGTATTTTATTTCCCCTATGTCAGTGTTCCGGTACAGCGGGAGCGCAAGAGCGGATTCATGATTCCAAGCTTCGGCACTTCCTCCACCAAGGGATACATAGCCGGCGAGTCCGTGTATCTGGCTTTGAACCGCAGCAGCGACCTCATGCTCGGCGCCGAGTACTATTCCAAACGCGGATTCCTCGAACGCGCCGAATTCCGCGCCCGCCCAAGCGACACTTCTTACATCTTCTTCAATTATGTTGGCATTGCCGACCGCGGCATCGGATTTCCACCGCAGGATCAGGGCGGCGAGGATGCGCGTTTCCAGGCCGAGCGTCAGTTCGGAACCTTTCGCGGCGTGGCCAATGTCGATTATTTGAGTTCGTTCGTGTTTCGCATCGCCTTCACCGACGTTTACACGCAGGCAATTGATTCGGAAGTCCGTTCGCAAATTTTTCTTTCCAACACCACCAACGGTTTTCATTTCAATGCCCTGGCCGAGCGCTACCAGAACTTCGACGTCTGCAACCCTGCGACGGAAACAATCTGCACCACGCTTACGCAGACTGAACTGGTCCGCATACTGCATACGCCGAGCGTGTTCATTTCCGGCGAGGAACGGCAATTGGGAAAGACGCCGTTGTATTGGTCGTTCGAGAGCGCAGCCGAAGGCCTGCAACGCCGCGAGTCGGCCGACTCTACGCAGAACGGCTTCCGGACCGCCTTTCTGGTCGGCAGGTTCGATCTGGCTCCATCGCTTTCGATGCCGCTGCAGTGGCAGGGATGGTCATTTCGCCCCGAACTGACTTTGCGTGATACGTTCTACACGGAAGAGGGCAACCCTACAGTGTCGCTGGTCGCAATCGACGACGTTCTTAACCGCAAGTCCCTGGAGACATCCGTCGAGATCCGTCCGCCGGCCTTATCGAAGGTCTTCGACCATCCCTGGCTCGGGCGGAAATGGAAGCACGTCATCGAACCGCGCATTCGCTACGACTACGTTACCGGCGTTAATAACTTCGCCGATATTTTGCGTTTCGATGCCGCCGATACTCTGACCAACACCAACGAGATCGAGTATTCGGTGGTGAACCGCGTTTACGCCAAGCACACCAATCCAAACGTCAAGGATTGCGACATCCCCGACATGGGCGCGCTCACGATTGGAGGTGCCCCGCAAGTCGGCGCGGTTCCCTGGGAATTGCCTCCCAACCCCGACGCTCCCGTCTGCGCCACGGGACCGCGGGAAGTCTTGAGCTGGGAAATTGGCCAGAAATACTTTTTCGATCCTACATTTGGAAATACACTGAACAGCCAGAACGCTGGACAGCGAGAGGTTTTTGCCACCACGGCCGATTTCACCGGCATCGCTTTTCTGAATTCCGAGCGCCGCTTCGCTCCTCTCATTTCCCGTCTTCGCGTTGAAACCAGCCCGCACACCAATACGGAATGGGATTTGGATTATGACTTTAAGGCCGGCCGCATCAATTCCAGCATGGCCCTGGTCAATTACCATTACGGCCCGTTTACCATTGGCGGTGGCGACGCATTCCTGCGAGTAATCGACTCCCCGGTCGGAACGACGCAAACCGTGGCCAACCAGAACGAATTTCATCAATTTCGCCTGCTCTTTGGCTATGGCCAACTCAACAAGCGCGGCTTGAGCGCCGCCGGCAGTGTGGGGTTTGACGCTAATCTCGGATCGCTTCAGTATGCCTCGGCCCAAACTAGTTACACCTGGGACTGTTGCGGCGTAAGCGTCGAATACCGGCGCTTTGCGCTCGGTTCGGTGCGCAACGAAAACCAGTATCGCTTTTCGTTCACGCTGGCAAATATCGGGTCGTTCGGCAATTTGCGGCGGCAGGAACGTCTGTATTAGCAAGCAGGCGGAGCTGGTAGTAGCATGGCTGAGTCCTCGTTTCTCAGGGATGCATCAAAGGCTTTTCTGAGACCTGAGACCTGAGACCTGAGACCTGAGACCTGAGACCTGAGACCTGAGACCTGAAACCTGAGACCTGAAACCTGAAACCTGAAACCTGAAACCTGAAACCTGAAACCTGAAACCTGAGACCTGAAACCTGTGAATACTCTGTCCACCCTCGATCACAAGTCGCAAAAGCTCGGCGAAATCCTCGCGAGCCATGGCCGCCTGATCGTCGCCTACTCCGGGGGCGTAGACTCCGCGTTTCTTGCCTGGAAAGCGCATCAGGTTCTCGGCGATCAAATGCTCGCAGTCATCGCCGACTCCGCCAGCCTGGCGCGCACTCACCTCGAAGACGCGCTGGTCTTTGCCCGCGAAAATTCGATCCCGATCGAAGTCGTTGAAACTCAGGAACTGGAAAATCCCGCCTACAAGCGCAACGATGCCATGCGCTGCTTCCACTGCAAGGACGAGCTATTTAATGTCCTCGATCGCTATCTGGAAACTCACAAGTTCGACGCCATTGCCTATGGAGTCAACGCCGACGATACCGGAGATTTTCGCCCCGGCCAGCAGGCCGCACGCCAGCACCACGTTCTCGCTCCGCTGCTCGATGCCGGCCTGACGAAGGCGGAAATCCGGGAACTGGCACGGCAGGCAAACCTGCAAGTGTGGGACAAGCCAGCCTCCGCCTGTCTTTCTTCGCGCATGGAATACGGACGCGAAGTCACTCCCGAAGCGCTCCGCGTGATCGAGCGCGGAGAAGACGCGCTGCGCGCAATGGGATTTCGGCAATTCCGCGTGCGCCACCACGGCGAGATTGTCCGCATCGAGATCGCGCCTGAAGAGCTACCGCGCGCGATGACGGCCGAGATGGCTCGCGAGTTCACCACGTTGTTCAAAGGCCTGGGATTCAAGTTCGTAACGCTCGACCTGGAAGGTTTCCGCTCCGGATCGATGAATCAATTGCTGACTGCCGAACAGTTGCTCCGCGCTCAAGGACGATAGGAAAAGCGATCGCCGGCACACCGGCAGGCATGCGAACTTCGCAAACCCAGGGGCCCGATCGCCCCTTAACCCGATCGTTCCTCGTGAGATAATCAGTCGTTTGCAGATGCTCAGGTGGATTCGATTGATGATGGTGCGGCGCGCGTTCCTGGTTCTATTGCTGATTTGCCTGGGCTGCTCAGCCCAACCCCCCAACTCCGATCTCACGCGGCTCGTCGAACGCCAGGTCCGCGCCCATTATTCGCTCCCGCCCGACGTAAAGGTGATTATCGGTCCGCTCCATGCCAGCGATTTCGCGAACTACGACGGACTGACGATCACCTTCGCCAGCGCGAACAAGAAGCAGGATTTTGACTTCCTCCTTTCGCGCGACCATAAAACCCTGGTCCGCATGACGAAACTGGACCTGACTGAAGATCCCTACGCTGCCGTCATGAAGAAAATTGACGTCAGCGGGCGTCCCACGCGCGGTAACAAAGACGCAAAAGTAACGGTCGTCAACTACGACGATTTCGAATGCCCTTTCTGCTCGCGCATGCACGAGACGCTTTTCCCCGGCCTTTTCAAGGAATACGGCGATCGCGTTCTTTTCATTTATAAGGATTATCCCTTGGAAGAGATTCATCCCTGGGCGGTGCACGCAGCAGTGAACGCGAACTGTTTGTCGGCGCAAAGCGGCGATGCGTATTGGGATTACGCCGATTATCTGCACGGCAACCAGCAGGATGTGAGCAGCCAAAAAGGACGCGACGGCCAGAACGCGGAACTCGACAAGTTGGCCACTCTGCAAGCCCAAAAGCATAATCTGGACGTTCCGAAATTGCAGGCCTGCGTGAAAGCTCAGGACGAAAAAGCCGTTCGCGCTTCCATGCACGAAGGCGATGGCCTTGGGGTGGACGCAACTCCCACCATGTTCGTGAATGGCCAAAAACTGGATGGAGCAGTGCCGCCCGAAGACGTGCGGCTCGCACTCGATCAGGCGTTGAAGGATGCTGGAGTCGCGCCTCCAGAGCACAAACCGGACGGAGCCGAAGCAAAGGCGCCTCCGGCTGCGTCTTCGAAATGATCGGTCTTTATACGGCTTGCGTGACTATTGGCCGATTCGCGATACGCTCGCCGTTGTGGCGGAGGGGAACACATTGAAGAATCGAGACTGCATTAGGCGCGTGGCCCTCGTCGTGGCCGTTGCGTTTCTGCTGATTGCGTTGTCGGCTTGCAAAGGAAACAGCAGCGGCGGCGATCTCATGGCCGCGGTGAACGGCCGAAAAATCTATCGCACCGAAGTCGACAAGTATTACGCCAACCAGACGGCGGGTTCCGATCAGCAACCAGCGGGCGAACAGGCCGTGAGCCTGCGGCTGAGCATTCTGAACGAACTGGTCGAGACCGAAATCCTCATGCAGCGCGCTGAAAAACTGGGACTGCTGGCGACCGATGAAGAAGTAGATCGCAAACTGAACGAAATCAAGTCCCCCTATACCGCCGAGGAATTCAACAAGCGGCTGCAGGACAAGAAAATATCGCTCGACGATTTCAAGCGCGACCTGCGCCGCTCGCTCACACGCGATAAAGTTCTGAACAAAGAAATCACTTCGCGCATCAACATCACCGATCAGGATGTCTCCAGCTATTACAACGAGCACAAAGCCGAGTTCAACCTGATCGAAGCGCAATACCACCTGGCCAAAATCATGGTCTCTGGAATGGCCACCGGCCAGGTGCACAACCTGCAAAACAGCAAGGCGCAAAACGACGCCGAGGCGCGCAAGAAAGTCGAGATGATCATGAATCATCTCGATAGCGGCGACGACTTCGCGACCATGGCGATGAATTATTCCGAGGATCCCGAGACCAGCAACAACGGCGGAGATTTGGGGATGGCTCCCGAGTCCGCGCTCAAAAGCGCCGATGCGGCCACGCGCGATGCGGTCCTGAAGCTGAAGCCTGGCCAATACACGCCCATAATTCCCATGATCAATCCCACCAATCACCAGCCCTACGCTTACATGATCGTGAAACTGATCGCGAAAGAGCCGGCGGGCCAGCGGGATTTGAACGATCCAAGAGTGCAGCAGGCCATTCGCCAGCAACTGCGCGATCGTCGTGAACAGTTATTGAAAGCCGCGTATTACGAAACCCTGCGCGACGATTCGAAAGTCACCAACTACTACGCTGAAAGGGTCCTGAAAGATTTGGGAGCTGCGAAGTAGCTCGAGGAATCCAACGGGGCTACCCTTCCAGCTTCTTCGTCAAAACTTCATTCACCAGCTGCGGATTCGCCTGTCCCTTCGAAGCCTTCATCAATTGTCCGACGAAGAACCCGATCATCGTCTTCTTCCCGGCGCGATATTGCTCCACCTGCTTAGGATTCGCCGCGATCACTTCATCCGCCAGCTTCTCCAAAGCCGAAGTGTCGCGCGACTGCTCCGGACGCCCTTCCGCTTCATACACCGCGGGAAAATCCTGCCCGCGTTCAAAACTCAAATCATAAAGATCTTTCAGCATTTTGCCCGAGATCGCCCCCGACTCAACCAAATCGGCCGACGCCGTCACTCCCGCCATTGAAATCGGCGACTGCTCAAGCTCGAGCCCGCGAGCCTTCAATCGTCCCAGCAGTTCGCTCTGCACCAGATTGGCGACGCGCTTCGGATTTTTCGCCGTCCGCGCCGCCGACTCGAATTGATCTGCCATCTCCCGTGTGAGCGTCAGCGTATGCGCATCGCCGGCGGAAATCCCATACTCCTTAATCATTCGCGCGCGCCGCGCCTCGGGAAGCTCCGGCAAAGTTGCGCGGATCGCTGACTGCCACTTCTCATCCACCACCAGCGGAAGCAGGTCAGGCTCGGGGAAATAGCGGTAATCGTGCGCCTGCTCTTTCGAGCGCATGCTGTAGGTACGGCCTTCATGCGAATCGTAGAGGCGTGTCTCTTGCGTGATCTTGCCGTGGTCTTCGAGAATGCCGATGTGGCGCTCGATTTCGTACTCCAGCGCCTGCTTCACAAAACGAAACGAGTTGACGTTCTTAATTTCCGTCTTCGTGCCAAATTCCTTCTGCCCGCGCGGCCGCACGCTGATATTCGCATCGCACCGCAGCGACCCTTCTTCCATGTTGCAATCGCTGACTCCGGTGTAAAGAATGATTTCCTTGAGCCGCGTCAGATATTCGTACGCTTCCTCAGGCGATCGCATGTCCGGCTCGCTGACAATCTCCGCCAGGGGCACGCCGGTTCGGTTGAGATCGATCGCCGTCTTCGTCGCGGCATCGGCAAAGCCTTCATGAAGGCTCTTACCGGCATCTTCTTCGAGATGCAGTCTCGTAACCCCGATCTTTTTCTTGCCACCGCTTACATCGATGTCGATAAACCCAAACTCCGCCAGCGGCCTGTCATACTGCGAGATCTGGTATCCCTTCGGCAGATCGGGATAGAAATAATTCTTCCGCGCGAAGATAGAAACTTCGTTGACGCGGCACTGCAAAGCCATCGCCGCCAGCGTAGCGAATTCCACGGCCTTCCTGTTCAGCACGGGCAAAGCACCCGGAAGCCCCAGGCAAACCGGACACACATTCGTATTCGGAGGATCACCAAAGCGAGTCGAGCACGAGCAGAAGATCTTCGACACAGTCAGCAGCTGTACGTGAACTTCGAGCCCGATGACGGGCTCATATTTCGCGAGAAGATCCTCGGAAATAGCTGCAGGAGTTGCCATAGCAAGAGATTATAGCTGGCGCGGAAGGGGCGGCTACGGCCGCTTCACTTGCGGCGCGCTCAGATATTTTTCCATCGGAACTTCAAAATAGATCAACTCGGCGCCCTTGTTGTCGCGCGTACCCGTCAGGTAGAAAGTGGCGCCAGCCAATGGATTCGAAATGCCCGACACGTCGAAAAATAAAAATCCCGACACTGTCGAGTGCGGCTCGACTGCTTTTGCGCCGAATTGCGCCTGATCGATTTCCTCCCAAGCCTTGCGCGATATTCCGCCTTTGGTTTCTTTCTTCGGCAGCGGAATCGGCAGGGTCGGCTGCCGGTCATTGCGCGATGGATGCGACAGCCGCCGCGCCAGATCGTCCATCGTTCCGGGATAAAGTTTGCTCCGGTCTTTGGTATTCAGCTCCGGCTTCATGTCGACCAGTGAGACCGGCTCGTCGCCATCGTTCGTGATGACGAGGAAGACAGGCAGGTATCCGTTGTTGCGGTAGTTGACGCTGAAAATCGAGGCCTTATCCTCCACGTCATAAGGATCGACTGCGACTGTGACTTTATCCATCGGATGCTCATCGCGAGCCGGATAGTTGCGGGCGGGTTGCGCGGTCGGCATGACAAACTCTTTGCCTGCCTCAGCGCGAAAACACGCAACCAGCAAAAACATCACGACGGCCGAAAAGCGCGCGCCGCGGATTGACCCTACGCGCGCCAGCCGTACCGATCCTGCATTCTCCATACGTGAATTATAGGATGCCACCGCTTCAAGCCGCGCTGTCCGTGTTCAGTAGCAAATCGATTCTGTTCTCCATTTAGAATGGGACTTCCTTCATGTATTTGCTCTACAGCGCGCTGCTCGCTTTCTCTCTGCTGCTGACGCTTCCCTACTGGGTGGTGCAAATGATGCGCCATGGCAAGTATCGGGCTGGCCTGCGTCAGAGGTTCGGCGGCGTCCGCCCAGAACTCGCGCGAGGCGCCGATGGCAATCAAAATAACAGACCGACCATCTGGGTCCACGCCGTCTCCGTTGGCGAGGTCATCGCTTCGAGCGCGGTCATCGCTGCGTTGCGTCAGAAATTTCCGGACCATCGCGTCCTGATTTCCACCACGACCAGCGCCGGTCAGAAACTTGCGGCACAGCGCTTCGGCGCCGAGAACGTGTTCTATTTTCCCATCGACTTTGCCTTCGCCGTGCGCCCTTACCTCAACGCTCTGCGGCCTGAACTTGTGGTCGTTGCCGAAACAGAATTCTGGCCAAACTTTCTGCGTCTGGCTAAGAAAAGTGGCGCTCGCATCGCGGTCATCAACTGCCGCATCTCTGATCGCTCGCTGCCTGGCTACAAAAGGTTCCGCTATTGGCTTCCAAGATTGTTGGAGAATTCTCTTGGCAACGTCGACTGTTTTCTCGCCCAGACCGAAGAGGACCGCAAGCGCCTCGTCGAAATCGGCGCAGCAGAATCAAGAATCGCAGTCGCCGGCAACTTGAAATTCGACGTGCTGCCGCCACCGTCGCCCGAGATCGTGACCAGCCTTCGCGACGCCTTTCTTCGCTCGGGTGCCGATCCCATTCTCGTTTGCGGCAGCACTCTTGAAAGCGAAGAAGGATCGTTGCTCTCGACCTTTCGCAACATTCTCGTCGATCGTCCGAAGGCCGTGATGATCCTTGCTCCACGTCATCCCGAGCGCTTTCCGGAGGTCGCCGACCTGGTCGAAAAACTCGGCTTCCCCATGTGGCGGCGCTCGCTTTGGACCGGCGAACCGCTCGCCGGCGGCGTCTTTCTAGTCGACAGCATCGGAGAGCTGGCTGCGCTCTACTCGCTCGCCACCGTGGCGTTTGTCGGCGGCAGTCTGGTTCCGCGCGGCGGACACAACATTCTTGAACCTGCTCTCTACGGTGTTCCGATCGTCACCGGAAACCACTACGAAAACTTCCGCGATGTTGTAAATTTCTTCGCAAGCCGCAACGCCGTTCGCATCGTTGGACTATCCGAGTTGCCGCTGGTTTTCATGGAACTGGTCGGAAATAGCGCAGAACGCAGCAAACTTGGCCGCAACGCGCTGGCCGCCCTCGAGTCGCAGCGCGGCGCCACCGACAGAACAGTCGCTGCGTTAGCGAAATTGATGAGTGGTCCGTCCACAACTCCTTCGAGTACGAACTCTGACCCCGCATGAACCCGCTCACCGGACTTTACGGAGCCGCGACCGCACTGCGAAACACGATGTTCGATCGCGGCACGCTCCCTTCGCGGCATCTCGACAGGCCCGTCATCAGCGTAGGAAATTTGTCGGTCGGTGGCGCAGGAAAGACTCCGTTCGTAATCGCGCTCGGCGAACAATTGAAGGCACGGGGCGTTCCCTTCGACGTGCTCTCCCGTGGATACGGCCGCAACACGCGCGGCGTTCTGGTAGTCGATCCAAAGGGCGGAGCCGAAACTTTCGGCGACGAGCCGCTATTGATCGCGCGGCGGCTGGGCGTTCCGGTGATCGTTGGCGAAAGCCGTTATCGCGCCGGACTGACCGCCGAACGAAAATCCTCTTCGCAGTTGCACATCCTCGACGATGGATTTCAACATCGCTCCCTGGCTCGCGATTTTGACATCGTTCTGCTCACCGATCGCGATTTCGTCGACAACCTGTTGCCATCGGGGCGTCTGCGCGAGCCATTTTCTTCACTCGCACGCGCCGACGCTGTCGTGTTGCCGCGCGGTTTGGCTGCCGATCATCCAGCCCTTCGCGACAAGACGATCTGGCGGACCGACCGCGAGCTTGTTCTCCCAACCTCGCTTGCCGCGCCGGTCGTTTTCTGCGGCATTGCGCGTCCCGAACAGTTCTTCGCCCAGGTTCGCGCCGCGGGAATCGTGCCCGTCGCTGAGATCGCCTTCCGCGACCACCACGCGTATAACAGTGCCGACATTCGAACTCTGATCGGGGCAGCCGGTGACCGGAACGGCGATGGCTTTCTGACAACGGAAAAAGATGCCGTTAATCTGGGCCCGCTGCAAGCCGATCTCCGCCCTTTTGTCGTTGCCACGTTAACAGTTACCATCGAAGACGCTTCTGCCGTTGTGGATGCAATCCTGGCGAGAATTGAGAACCGAATGCCCCGCTCGTGAGAAAATCTTTGGTTGCGCTCGATCAGCTAGGTTTGAATGACAAAGCACATTAAAGAAAACGACCGCCTGCGGAAGATCGTCGAATCTTTTCCCAAGCTCACCGTGACCGTCCTCGCCGACCTGGTGGCCGACGAATTTGTCTTCGGCGAGATTTCACGTGTCTCTCGCGAAGCTCCCGTGCTCATCTTGAAGCATCGCGACCGCAAAGTGGTTCCCGGCGGCGGCGCCAACGCGATCTACAATCTTGCCGATCTCGGCGTGAATGTTCTTCCCGTGGGGGTCGTGGGCGACGATGAAGCGGGAAAGACCCTGCTGCGCGCATTCCGCCACAAGCGTATTCCCGTCAGTGGAGTCTTCAAGGAAAAGAACTATACGACCGTGACCAAGACGCGCATCCTCGCCGGATTCGCACACACCGCCGGACAACAGGTCGTCCGCCTCGATCGCGAGCCAGCCGAAGGTCCCAATTCCCATCTGCGCCGCGAGATCGTTCTTGCTGCTCGTGAATATGCGCGCGCATCGGATGCGCTGCTCGTTTCTGACTACGGATACGGCGCGGCCACGCCAGCTCTGCTGAATGTGATTCGAGAAAAGCGCGGAATCGACAGAGTTCCGGTAACGCTTGATTCGCGTCATCGCATGCTCGAATTTTCCGGCGTCACCGCCGCCACGCCCAACGAGTCTGAGGTCGAAGCCATCCTCGGCATCCGCGTTGGCAATGACTGGGAGCGTCTGGTCGCCGCCGGTGACCAGATTGTCGGCGAGATGAATCTGGAGTCGCTCCTGATTACGCGCGGCAAAGACGGCATGGTCGTTTTCCCGCGCCGCCACAAGCCGGTGGATATCCCCGTCTACGGCGGCGATGAAGTCACCGACGTGACTGGCGCCGGCGACACCGTGATCGCCACCTTTACTGCCGCGCTGGCCGCAGGCGCAACTTCCGAAGAGGCGGCGTATCTCGCCAACTACGCAGGCGGAATCGTTGTTATGAAACGCGGCACCGCGACTGTCAGCCAACAGGAATTGCTCGAAGCATTGGACAAAGCTGCGCCCGTTGCGCGCGACCACTAACTGTACTGATCGCAGATCGGTTCGTATCAATTTGAGCCCATCGACTCCATCGAAACTCATCTCGCGCGACCGCCTGCCGCAACTCGTTGCTGACTGGCGGCGCGCAGGCAATCGCGTCACCCTCGCCAACGGCTGCTTCGACATTCTGCACGTGGGCCATGTCCGCTATTTGCATGCCGCGCACGATCTCGGCGGCAAACTGATTGTCGCGATCAACGCCGATGATTCTGTTCGCGCCCTGAAGGGCGAAGGCCGACCCGTAATGCCGGCCGAGGAGCGCGCTGAGATTCTGGCGTCGCTCGCCGACGTGGATGCAGTCGTAGTCTTTCCAGAAAAAGATGTGCGCGCACTCGTTCGCGAGATTCGCCCCGATTTTCACGCCAAGGGCACGGACTATACAACCGAAAGCGTCCCCGAGCGCGATGAAGTCGAGTCCTGCGGAGGCCGCGTCGTCATCGTCGGCGATCCCAAGGATCACTCTGCCACGGAAATCATTTCTCGAACGCGCGCGAGCAAGCGCGAGTGAGGCATCGCGCATGAGTCGCGCATAACGCCGCCCGTAACCTCGCGCATATCTATGACTACCTTCCCCGCCACTCCGCGACCCGCCAGCGTGCTCATCGTCCGCCTCAGCGCCATGGGAGACATCATCCACACCCTGCCAGCCGCAGCCGCGCTGCGCCAGGCTTTTCCCGACGCGACTCTGGGATGGCTCGTCGAGGAGCGCTGGACCGAACTGCTCTGCGCGCCCGGATATCCGCGCTCGGGCCCTCGCTCGTCGCAACACTCGCCGCAACGTCCTCTGGTCGATCGCATACATACCGTCACCACCAAGGAATGGCGTCGCGCACCGTTTTCACCGAACACGTGGCATGGGATCGCGGCGAGCCTCCGCGAACTTCGGAAATTCGACTACGACGCCGTCGTTGATTTTCAGGGAGCGATTCGTTCCGCAGTCTTGTCCTACTGGTCGGGCGCGCCGGTCATTTTTGGAAGTGCGCATCCGCGCGAGGGTGCGGCGAGCATGTTCTACACCCACAAAATTCATCCGACAGGCGCTCATGTTGTCGAACAGGCGATGGCGTTATCCGAAGCCGTTGTCGGGAAACCGATACCGATTCCTCAGGTCGAGTTTCCCGTGGACCCCGACGCGGAGCGAAGAATCGCCAGCCTCGTCGCCGACGCGCAGGCCTTCGCGATTCTCAATCCCGGCGCGGGCTGGGGAGCCAAGCGCTGGCCGCCGGAGCGCTACGGAAAAGTCGCCACGGAATTAGGAAAAGAAGGAATACGTTCCCTTGTAAACTATGGTCCGGGAGAAGAAGACCTGGCCGGGGCCGTAGAAAATGCCAGCGCCGGCGCGGCTCGAAAAGTTTCATGCTCAATTTCTGAATTGATCGCCCTCACGCGACGCGCCCGCCTCTTTATCGGAGGAGATACCGGACCACTGCATATGGCGGCTGCCCTTAATGTTCCAGTGGTCGCGATCTTCGGTCCAACAGACCCGGCGCGCAACGGCCCGTTCGGAACGCGATCGATAGTCCTCAGAAATGCAGGCAGCATCACCGACCACTCGCGGCGTCGCGAACCCGAGCAGGGCCTCTTAGAAATCACCGCGGAAGAAGTCGTAGCCGCAGCGCGCAAATTGCTGCGAAACCAGATCGCAGAATCCCAGATTGCAGAATCAAAGATTGCAGAATCAAAGCTCGCAGAATAAAAGTGACCGACCTTCCGCAATCCGTGCCAAAAGCCTCGCCCGCTGACGCGCTCTCAACCGTCAGCACCTGGTCGCGCGTGGCCCGCCGCATCCGCATCCCGATGGGATTTATCTTCGCGCTCGTTTTCATCTGGCTGGCGCGTCCAACCGGACTCTCGATCATCATTGGCGCCCTCGTGATGATCCCCGGCCTTCTTTTGCGCGGCCTCGCCGCCGGACACGTGCAAAAAGACAAACAGCTCACCACGAGCGGCCCTTACGCCTACACGCGCAACCCCTTGTACCTCGGCTCCCTGATCATGGCCGCTGGTTTCGCCATCGCCGCGCGCAGCTGGTGGATCGTCGTCCTCATGCTCCTGATGTTCGCCGTGATTTATATCCCGGTGATCGCTGGAGAAGAACGCTACCTGCGTCAGACCTTCCCGGCCTACGACGAATATGCCCGTCAGGTTCCGCGCATGTTTCCGCGCCTTTCTCGATACGGAGATCAGCAGAGTGCCTACTCTGCGACGCGTTACTGGAAGCACCGTGAATACGAAGCCAGCATCGGATGCACCGTCGTTATTGCCATCCTCATCCTTAAGCTCGTGGCCAAGCGGGTGTGGTAGTCTGCCGTTACTTATGGTGACGGGCCCGGCGTCAGGAAACGCGAGTATTGGCAGAATTGCGGTCCGCCACTCAGCTTTCCTCACTCTGTTCCTGCTATTCGCGGCGACGCTAGCGACCGCGCGGCAGCCGCCAACGGCAACCATCGGCGCCGCTCGCGCGGAGATCGCGCCGCCCCGTCCCAACTATCCCTTCCCCGATGGCAAAGGTTATGTCTACTCGGCAGAATGGCACCTGATCACGGCGGGCACCGCCACCGTGAAAATGGAAGTCTCCGGAAGCGAGCGCAAAGTTTCAGCCGTCGCCGAATCCACCGGAGCCGTCAACGTCATCTTTCCCGTCCACGACCACTTCGAATCGCATTTCGATCCGCGCACCTTCTGCTCGCTCTCGATCTTCAAGCACAGCGAAGAAGGTAACCACAAGCGCGAGACGACAATCCACTTCGACTACGCGAACAAGAAAAGCAAGCTCGACGAACGCAATCTTAAAACTGGCGAGACCAAGCAAGTCGAAAACGATCTACCCAGTTGTTCCACCGATCTCATCGCAGGATTTTATTACCTGCAGTCGCTGCCGCTGTCGCTCAACGCGAGCTATGAGTTCCCCATCAATGACGGCAAGACGACCATCGTCCACGCCGCCGTAGAAAAGCGGGAGCAAATCAAAGTCCCTGCCGGAACTTTTCCCACCGTGATGGTGACCGTCGAAGCCACCTCGGGATCGCTGAAGTCAAAAGGAAAAGTGTGGGTGTGGTATTCGGAAGACGGAAATCACACGCCCGTCCAAATGCGCGTCAAGCTGGGGTGGGGCACCCTGCTGTTCCGCCTCCAGCGCATCGAAAAATAACGGTGGAAATAAAGTGGAAGAGTGGCCCTCATGGCCGCGCGACCATGCCGAAACAAGAGGGCTTTACAGCTTGCGCAAAAACTCCGATACGCACGGGTTTTGGGAAGGGCACGAGTTCCAGAGGCTGCGGAAAAACTCGGAGTTGCACTTGCTTTTGGGTGGCGCAGCGGTTTACCGCTGCGATACTGCTCTATTTTGAATGCGGCTTCAGCCGCTGAGGGAGCGGCGCTCGCCCGGAACCGAGTTTTTCCGCAGCCTCTTCCACTCGTGCCGTAACTGCCGCCAAATCAATTGCGGCTTCTAGCCGCTGTGGGATTGCTGCGCCGGGAACACACTTTTCCCGCAGCCTGCTTTAGCCTCGTGTCTACTTGAGCGCCACCACCGCCTGCTTCGCTTTTGCCAGCTCCGGACGCACCGACGTCGATCCTTCACAAGTTTTCACCAGCACCGCGTAATATTCCGTCGCCTGCGAAGCCTGTCCTGCGATCTCCGCCGCCTGTGCCGCTCCATAGAGCCCGTTAAACCGCTTCGGATTAAACCGCAAATCTCCCTTGTATTCCGCCAACGCCGCATCCGGACGCTTCATCTCGAGCAACATATCGGCCAGCATTTCACGCGCCGGCATTGAAGTCTGCTCTTCGCCGACCGCATCCTCATGATCGGCAACCTTGCGCAACGCCGCCGTCGCCTCGTCATCCTTACCCTCGCCGTGCAGCACCCACGCTGATGCTTCTTCGTAAAGCATCTCCGTCCCCTCGGCGGCATAGGTCTTTTTCTTCGCCACATAATCCTTGTGGATGGCATCGATCTCCGCCAGGTCCTTCTTCGCGCCCGCCAGATCTCCGGTGCGCACGCTGCCGATCGCCTTGGCCCAATACGTATAGGCGCGATCGGCGGCATCGGCCTTGTCGACCACGGTTAACGACGCCGTGTCTGACCAGCGATGCAGTTCCAGCGCATACATCGCCGGAAACTTCGACATCGCAAAGGCCTGCATGTCATATCCCATGCTGCCCATATCCACCGGCGGCATCGCCTTCACTTCTTCAATCACCTTCGCTGCGTCCGCCTCGCGCCCGCTCTGCAAATAGGCATAGATCAAAAAGTCCATGGCGTGAAACTGATGCGCTTCGCCGCCCATATGCATCTCCGTCGCCTTCCGCGTCGCGGCAATCGACGCCAGGTTCGACTTGATCGAATCCGGCCAGTCTCCAACGCGCGCAAAAATATGCGACGGCATATGCACCGCATGCGGAGCTGACGGAGCAATCGCCGCATACCGTCGCGCCGCCGGCAACCCAAGTTCCGCCAGTTGCGGCTTGTCATACGTGTGGATCAAATAATGCGCAATCCCCGGATGATTCGGCTCCGTCGCAAACAACTTCTCGAGAATCGCTCCCGCCTTCTTGCGGTTGTCGAACGTCGTGTCGTTGTCCGGCTCCGAAGCCAGCAGCGAGAGCGCATAAAACGCCGCTGCCTCGTGATCCTCCGGATACTTCTGATACACCTTCTCCATCGCCGCCGAGTAAGCTCGCGCCCGCGCTTCATGGTCCATCTTCTTGCTGTTGGAGTAAAACGCTTCGGCCGCCGCGATGTAATCGCGTTCGCGTTCCGTAGGAGCCTTCGCCTTATTCGCCTTCTTCAACTCCGCCGAGGCATGCTTGATCGTGGGCGCATCCGGACGATTCCAGAGCTGATGCCACAAACTCATCGCCTCGCCCCAATACGCCATCGCGCATTTCGGATCCTGCTTTGCCGCCTCGTCGAATGCCTTGTCCGACTCTTCGTACCAGAAAGAATGCATCAGCGCGACACCCTTCTCGAATGTTTTCTGCGCCTCCGGAGTGCAAGACACCGGAAAATGCACGGTCCCCAGCTGGTCCAGACTCATGCCTTCATGATGATGATCGTCATCGGCCAACGCCGCGCCCGAAAATGCCGTGGCAATACACAGAATCCAAATCAATTTGCGCATAAGGGATACCCCAGTCGGGAGTTTAGTAGCGGAGTTGAGGAGGGGTCAAGGCGAGCGACGGGATGGTGTTCCGATGGGCCATGACATCCCCCGAATCGTCCTAGGAGGGCTCTCCCCCGACGACACTCAGAACCGGGTCAATGAGTGTAATGGGGATGTTTCAACAGTTAGTGAACCAAATGCTCTCGAGATGTTAGGGCGCGGTCGGCATGGCCAGCACTTGCGTACATTTTTCGCCTGACAACGTAGCGAAATGTGACGTGTATTCCCGAAGCTGACGAAATACATCCTCTTCCTTAACCGTAGGCTTGATGAGCATGATGGATAAAACGACGATTCCGTTCTTGACCACCGTCGAACATAAATATTGTGTTGCGCCGTCCTTCACCTTAGGGTCTTCCTTTTTCCAAAGATAGAATGCACGGCCTTCACTGCCATCGGGATTCTTCTCCCCGGGAGAGATTCCAAAATCCGTGATCACGATCGAAGGGGCGAGACTTTTGAAGTGCTCTTGGTGTTGCTTTGCCTCGGCACGAAGAATGTCTTCGTCCTTCGAACCTTTAAGGTACTTCTTGATTTCATCCCAGTCCTTATCCTTCACGATTGATTCGTAAGCCATATCGTCGACGAATATGATGGTCTTGCCAGGATCGTCTTTGTCGTTGAAGGAAAAAGTTTTGCCATCAAGGAAATAGCGGAAACTACTCTCGCCCATAAACACGTTAAAGTAATACCCAGTGCCTTCGTTGGGCTTTATGACTTTCGTTTGCCCGTTATCAGGGCATTGAGAATGCAGATATACCGGGCCAAGCATCAACATGAAAGAGAGCAGAAAAACCATTCGCCAAGCTGAAGCCGACGAGGCGTTTGCAATCAGGCGATTTGCATTCTGGACCACACTTTCCATCTGAGTACCTCCGAACCCCTTGCGCGGATACTACTCCGAAATCAGCGCAAACGGCGGTGATAGCTGTTGCAATCAGGCCGATTTCAACAATTGGAACCTGAATCCCCCATGCGGTGTCTTTGGTTATGAACGTTCCAACCGAGGAAGTACACTTCTCCCTTATGCCCGTCGTCTGTCCTAATTACTGGCAATCGTACGGGTGTGAGTGGAGCATCACCTACCTGTGGCGCTGGATGAATTGGACTGCGCGCGCCGATGTCTTGGTGCTTGCGCTCCTGCTCGTCTACAGCTTTGTTGTCGTCCTCCGGGTATCTTACGATTACCACTTACATCGAAGTCAGTATGGGATTGACACCGACGGTCGAGGACAAGCGAAACTCGCCGACCTGAGTATCGAAGTAGGCAGCCTCAGATCAATTGCTTCGATCGCTCCGTATCTCGGACTTGGGGGTACATGCGTTGGCATTCTTGGCGCATTCGGAGGCATCGGCATGGAGAAGCATGCCGCACTGGCGATGATCTCATCGAGAGTAGCAGCAGCACATGTCACAACCGCGGCGGGGATACTTGTTGCTATTCCAGCAACATGTTTCTATAACTATCTTCGCACACGAATAGACTCGCTTGAGAGCGAAGCGCCTAGCGACACGCCCGCACAAATACGCCGATACCGCCGGGGTGCCCGCAGGTTCGCGTTAACAAAGCGGTTCTCTCAACTCCCGGGATTCGCCCTGATTGCAGCGCCCTGTTTGGCGGTTCTCGTTCTGGGATCTACCGTGTATTTTGCTCCGCGAGAGGCAACTGGCTTTGGCCTCGAGCTCGCCCCAAATTGCAGCGACAACCATGCTAACGACCGAACCACCCTTCTGCACATAACTGCGGCGGGCGAACTCTTTCTTAACGCTGAGCACGAAGATTGGAACGGTCTGGCAGGTCGTTTGTCAGAGATTTACCGGGTGCGAGATGAACGTACGCTTCATCTTATGGCCGATGACGGGGTTCCGTTTCAGACTGTAGCCGAGGCGCTCGACATCGTAGAAAACGTCCCGCTGTCAGCGGGGCCTCAGACTGCCGGCATGGAAATGGAAAAGCTGGACATCACGGTGCGGCTGCTAACTCCAAGAGCATCGGACACTCGCTGCACTCAATTTGTCGAGACCAATTCGCTCGAGCGTGCTCCCAAGGTCGTTGGCGTGAAATCTCATTAACTAACAAATCAATTTGCGCATTAGGGATACCCCAGTCGGGAGTTTAGTAGCGGAGTTGAGGAGGGGTCAAGGCGAGCGACGGGATGGTGTTCCGATGGGCCATGACATCCCCCGAATCGTCCTAGGAGGGCTCTCCCCCGACGACACTCAGAACCGGGTCAATGAGTGTAATCGCGATTTTTCGCCAACTACCGATGCCAGCACTGAAACAACAAAGCTCCGACGAGGACAACTAGGAGCACGCACAGCACCACCTCTAATAGAAGCGTCGACCAGCTACGAGGAGGAATAAATCGTCTGCCGCCGGGCATGGTCGCAGTATAAAACAGTCTGAAAATTTGTCTCGACCCAAGGTTAATTAATGAAATGACGATGTTACGTCAACTGAGTACGAGCTAGGCGTAGAATGCATGCAATCGCAATGGATCGCCTCAGTGTTTTCTCAAAGATAATTCTTGGACTCGCCGCGATGGTTGTTGCCTTCCCACTATTTTGGTTCGCAGGCGGCATAGCTTGGCTGGATACGAAGGTCTTTCCACCTCGACGTCCGAAAGAGATACCGCAGAACGCCATCTGGATTGATGGCCCGGCATTGCCAATTTCATGGCATCACGGGTGGTGGTTTGCGTGCGATACACCCTCGTCGCGTCCGGCTAACTACTGCCGACTCGTACTGCCTGATGGAACCACGGTTTATGCGGGTGAGTATTTGCCTTGTGAGGGCAAATCGCCGGTTCCAATGTCGGAAATAAACTTGGTTCCGCCTCCCGATCAAGTCGGGATGTGGATTGCGGACAAACGTCTGACAGAGATGGCTCCGATTGGAGCACTACGGGAGGGCGATCTTCTGCTTCCGATTGCTGTCCTTGATCGGTGCGATGACCTAAAAGCCAAGCACCACGCCAACTGACGAAATCAGCGATTTCACTCATTGACCCTGGTTACCCCGCGCGGTTTCCGTTCCCGTTTCGCACACCCGTTACTGCATCCCGTATTGGTTTACTAGTCGGTAACAGGGTTATTTTCAGAACGCTCTACCTCCTATCCCGTCAAGGCGAGCGAGAGTCGCGTGTGGGCGATTCGCGATTGCAAAATGGTTTGCGGCCATAGCCGCCGAAGTTCCGCTCGCGTCACCTTTTCGGAAAATTAGGGCCGGCCTTAATCTCGCGAATCTGCTGAATATGCCGCTCGGCATGCGTGGAGATTTCGAGCATCCATTGCCAACTGTCGATTGGCTCTCTGTTCCCGAAGCTGTGCGCGCGCAGGTCGTCGTGCGTAGTTTTGATGTAGTCGATCATGGTCGCGCGGAGCGCCTGGAATTTTGCCATGGCTTCTCCCAGGTCCTTATAGGTATCCACTTTCTCGTGCCCGCCACCAGTTTTCGTGTGCACCACCCGATCGATGCCATACCACATGATATCGGCGTCGCTATCCGACGACTCTTTGCCTTTCATGTTCGCGGTTTTCATGTCGGGCGCGGCTTTGACCGCAGCCATCAGCTCGCGCCAATAGTCAGGCTCGGCCACCGCCAGATGCGAAACGCATTCCCGAATGCTCCACCGATCAGGCGAAGCCTTGTACTCAAGCTGAGCCAAAGAAAGCCCCTGCACCTGCTCGGCCAGCATTTGTCCGGTCATTTGAAAATGCACGAGTAAGTGCTCGCGGTCTTCGTCGGTCATTCCGGCAGTCTTTACTTCGGCCTTGGTTTCCGTCTGAGCTTGGGCAACGGCGACGGACGAGATACAAAAGGCAATCACAACAAGTGACAACCATCGGAGGATTCGCATGAGGTCCGCATCGTAGCATCGAACCCCAAATTCACCGTCGCCGCAATCTTGGGACTTGTCCCTGCGGGACCGACATTTGTACCTGCCTCGGGGTCTGAACCGTTTCGGCTCTCTGCTTCTAACTGTGCGGATTTCCGGCAAATCTTGCCATCGGCAATCTCTCGGTGAAAAACGGGGTCGACATAAGCTTGTAATGACGCGACAATTCTCTAAGGCTGAGGCTAAGTTGCCCGGCGAGTTCCGATCTTTGAAAACTCAGATAACAGCAGAATCGCAAAGCTAACTCCTTATTCCTGAATATTTTACCTGTAAGTCCTTTGCGATGAAGATTTTGGACGGCATGCAGGACCTAAGTCTGTGATTCCAATATACCGGCAGGGGGAGGGGGTACCTCTGACAGCGGATCGCGAAGCTAACTCCTTATTCCTGAATATTTTACCTGTAAGTCCTTTGCGATGAAGATTTTGGACGGCCTACATGACCTAAGTCTATGATTCCAATATACCGAGGGGGGAGGGGGGTACCTCTTTCAATGAACGCGCACCAATCGGTTTGAGGACAGCCGGAGTAGACTGGAGCCCGAAATCCTATGCTTAAACGCGGACTGGCCTTGATCACGATGATCTTGCTCACAGTATGGGCGACAGCCGCGTTGTATTTCGACTTTCCTCTGGTTCGCTGGCGCATTCCAGTTGCACTCGGGTACGGGGTCTTCGTCGTCACGGTGCTTTTTGTTCCACGCCGGCGAAGGTTTTGGCGCGGGCTTGCCGTGGCTACGATGGCGTTCGCTTGCGTGCTCGGGTGGTGGTTGTCGCTGCGGCCGTCGAATGATCGCAACTGGCAGCCGGATGTCGCTGAGACGGCTTGGGCCGATGTCCAGGGCGATCAGATCACGATCCACAATTTTCGCGACTGCGATTACCGCACCGAGACCGATTACACGCCCCATTGGGAAACCAAAACGGTCAACCTGTCGCAACTCCGCGGCATCGACGTTTTTATTACGTATTGGGGCTCGCCCTGGATCATGCATCCCATCGTAAGTTTTGATTTTGGCGATCAGGGTCATGTGGCGATGTCGGTCGAGACGCGGAAGGCGGTCGGAAAAGAATATTCCGCGATCAAGGGTTTCTTTCGCTATTACGAGTTGATCTACACCATAGCCGACGAACGCGACGTGGTCCGGCTGCGAACGAATTATCGCAAGGGAGAAGAGGTTTATCTCTATCACACGCGAGCCACGCCGGAACAAGCGCGAGTCATTTTTCTCGACTATTTGAAACAAGCCAATATCATGCGCGAACACCCTGTTTGGTACAACGCGCTCACCAACAACTGCACCACCAACATTGCCGACCACGTCAACGCGGCGCACGCGGGAAAAGCGATTCGCTGGGATTGGCGCATTGTGCTCAACGGAAAAGCGGACGAGATGATGTACGAGCGAGGAGATCTCGCGGGCAATCTGCCCTTCGCCGAACTCAAGCAGAAGGCGCACATCAACGATGCCGCTCGCGCCGCCGATAAGTCCCCTGATTTTTCGCGACTCGTTCGCGAGGGACGACCAGGGTTCACACCGTGATTCCCGCTCAGTGCACAGCCAGAAACGAGTATGCGCCCGATGGCGTTGTCGCTTCGTTCTTACTCGGGTTGCAGAAATGCAAAGTAATCGAGCCGTCTTCCGAAGCATAGGCATTTAGTGACAGATTGCCCAGTTTCGCCGGTGGAGTAATGCTCGTGATCTGATCTGATTTCGAGAGGTCTTTCACTTCGTGGACCACATCCACGCAACTCTGCGCAGGTACCGGACTCGCAGCTAAGTTCTTAACGCTGTAAATTTTCATCTGCGACAGCGGAGAGCCATCGCCCAGCGTGAAACTGCTGCCTTCACTGATTTTGACTGGTACTGCAAAAATCTTTTGCTTCGCCGTGAGACGCTCCAGCCAGTTCGCGTGCACGCCATCGCCGGACTGCGCGATGTAGTTCGTGATCGACACAGGAGATCCAAACGCTAGCTGCCCAGCGTCGAGGCGCGCTTCGCGGCTGACATCGGTGCCAATCCAGGTGTCGTTTGCGCTCGCCGGAGGACGATATCCCCAGGTCGCTTGCGTCAGCGCCGGTTGCGAATCGACCAGAGTGATGATGTGATGTGCGGCAAGACTCGCAAAAGGAGTGGTCGAGAAATTCAACCGCCCCTTGGCCAACGATTGTCCTCCTGCTGCTTCGGGACCGTCAGTCAGGATCGTCGCAGTCTGATTCGGGACTCCATTGTTGATGGAAGTGATACTCGACAGACAAGACGTGTAACCACCAGGAGAAGTTGTGCCGTAGTTCGTACACTGACGAGCAATCTCAAGCGGGTTGCCAGCGAGTCCAACGCCTACGCCAGACTGTTCGTGGTCCACCATGATGCTCCTATTGACCGACACAATCGATCCCGGCCAAAAGGAAAGAGCGCCGCTGTAATTCGCGCCGCCGATCGCGTATGCCTGAGTGGAAGACGATCCGTTGTCGGTGTAACTGCATACCAGACTGCCGGAACAAGCTTCGGCCTGCGTGAGTCCCTTTGCAACGTATCCACAGGTTCCGCCAGTTCCGCCGGGACAACCGCCAGAGTAGGGATAGATCGAGCCAACGCTGGTCTGAGTCTTCATGCGGATCACGTCATAGGTAATCGCATCCGCTCCGTTAGCCACTCTCGGCCAGCGTACAGGAATGGAATCGCTTCCCGTAGACTGCCAATTGAGCACTTGCATCGGAGCGGTTTGCGAGCGAACCGTTTCGTCGCGGGCCACGATGAAGTAAGAATAAGGATTCGGACCATGCCCACCGCCGGGAGAACTTCCTCCGACGCCTCCGCCTCCGGTGATCTGGAAACTGGCAGCGGCGCTCGACGGTCCCGCAATCAGGCCTGCGATTCCGAGACCTGGGAATGGCGACCTTGGCGGAGTTAGAGGATTCGCTTCCACGGAGCTCTCGGCGTAAACGTTCTGGAGGTAAGCTCCCTGATAGTTGCCGGTCGAATTCGACGAATAGACTTGCCACGGGCCAGTCGCTTGCAGCACAGTATTCTCGATATACACTCCGTTCGAGTTATAGACAGTTACTCCATCGGAGTAATTGGCAGTGATCGTCGAATCGCGGAGAGTAATCACCGGAGCGATCTGTATGTTCTGGTTGCCGGCAGAGAATACAAACGAGCCAGTCCAGTTGATATTGTTGTTTAACGATATGGCCTGATTGTTGAAATGGTCGATGGTGACGTTCTCGTCGTCCCATAAGTCGAAGAAGTTGTTGAATTTCCCGAGCTCACCCGGTTTGTCGTAGGAAATATCGACGAAATGGGTATTCATCGCGTTGTCCAGTATCGCGACGTAAGCCAGCGCTACCACGCCTGGAGTTGCCTGCGCCGCGATGTCGGAGTCGAGATGAGCATACTGAAACGAAGTCGGACTTGGTACTGCGGCGACAATCGCATCGCCCCAGTAGCTGGGACTATCGGTGAAAAGGATAGTCACCATATCTCCGACGCGAAAACCGTGCGGGGTTGCAGTGGTAATAGTAACGAGATGAGATGCGCGTTGCGTCTGCGTGATTGCGACTCCGGCGAATGCGGGACTGCCCGCGAGATTCACCGGTGAACGAAAGCTCAGACCAGATACGGTGTTGTTGGTAACTGCGTTGGAGTTCTTCAGATCGCCGACTTGTAAGCAGGCACCACGGCCAAGACAGTTCAATGAAACGCCATACCCACTCAAGATGGATTGGTTCGAGTGGAGATAGATGGTGCCAAAGACATCGTAGTTGTTGACCGAGTGAGGATATCCGGGACCGTTCGGCGGAATTGTGACATTGCACTGGCTATTCTTCCACAGGACCCGGTCGACGCCGCAGGCTGCGTTCACCATCTCCTGAAGGCCGGAAGAGGCGGAACTGACGCTGGCTCCCGCTGGGTAGGAATGGAACGGCGTGACGACGATCTTTCCGGAAGGCGCTCCGAAAGCGCAATTTCCGGAAATCACATTGACAGCCTCGCTATTTCCGCTGCCTACGATGTAAACCTGATAACCAGCTCCGCTCGTTGTATCGATTCCAACGGGACACGGCGACAGCTTAATTTCCGCAGGCGAACCTCCGGTCAACTCGCCCGCGATCACCTGCTTCCAGTTCAAAGGCTTCGTGGCAAAGGTGCTTATTGGGGCCGGAGCGGAGACCTGCGCAGCGAGTTCCAACGACAGCAACAACCACAGAGACAACGGCAGCAGCAGACAAGCTGCACGTCCCATAGCGGCAGATCCTCCATATGGACGGGATGTTCGCGCTCGCAGTTTGCGACGGGCGAGACGTTTCATTGTATGCCCACGACTCGGATTGCCCGCGGCTTGCCGCAGAAAGAGGCCGGGGAGTCGAGAGTGGCGTTACTTCGCTGCGGCGAGAAGAGCTTCGGCTACGAGTTTCCTCGTCTGTTCATCCATTTCCGATGGCTCGGTTTTCAGCGCCGCCTCGGCGTTGAGATGCTTGGATTTGATCCCGATATAAATGGCAGTGTAGGCAGTATCTCCAAGGTTCTCGACTTTGTGCTTAAAGGGCGGAAACCACCTCGGTTCGCCCGGCTTGGCGTAGACTTCCTGGGTCTTGCCGTTTTCGTCGGTGAAGCGCAGGTGCCCAGCGGTAAGAACCACGACGACGCCTCCCATGTGCGCGTGCAGATTGGACTTCTCATGAGGACCGTAGTGGACGTTTACAACCTGAACATATTCGTTCTCAAAGGCAAGCTTGTAGTGCGTGGGTTCGACCTTAGTGGGATCCTGCGCAAGCGCCACGACGGACAAAAATAGAACCGCAAGCGACACGAAGAGGACCGGCTTTCTCATGAACGGAAGACCTCAGTAAATGTTGTGGGAACTTGTGGAGAAAGAATATCCCGGCGCGGGTCACTGTTAAACGATGAAAGCGGGGTCCGGACCAAACTGGTAAGAATGGTGCCGGCCCTGAAACGACCGTCGAGCGGGGCTCTCACTAACCTCTATTGCAGACGGAAACGCTCATTCATCAAGCGCTGGAGGCGCGGCCGGTAGAGGATGTCGTAGGCAAGCTCTTTGTCGGGGAACAGATTCAGCGCGGCGCGGCGGGCGTTTGCAGAGATCTCCGCCGCCTCTTCCAGCGTCAGATCCGGATCCTGACTGATCACGGACATCACCATGCTCATCATCATCTGCAATCGCCGAAGCCGTCGGGCCTCGTCCATATGTTCATGATGCTCCGAGCCCGGCTGCTCTGCCCTTTGAAGTTCCATGCTGCCCTCGCTCACGATAGACGTCGACCCTGATCCCAGCGTCGCACCTTCTTTCGCCATTGTGACAGCTTCCCGCGAGGAATCAAGCTACCTTCGGCGCCCGCACTTTTGTTCTCGCAAGACAGACTCGTGGTGACTGCCGTAATCTGTTGTCTGACAGTTCCATTGTTTGACAGTTCCATGGAGGTCGCCATGCCGGAATCTAACAACGCCCAACCCGAGCCCAACGAAAAGCTGGTCAAGATCTTCGATACCGAGCAGGAGAACGAAGCCATCGTTGTACAGGGATTGCTTCTATCGGCCGGGATCGAGTCGGACTTGAAATCCATCGATGCCGTGCAGGATGCTTTCCCCGGTGTCGGCGGAACGGTGATTCTTGTCCGCGAAGAAGATGCGCCTGAAGCCGAGACAATTATCGAAGAGTACCGCCGGCTGCCGCCGATCGACGACGAGACCGCGGAGATCAACGGGTGAGTGGCCCAGCTTTGATTCAGTGGAGAAGCGCAACGTCTGGCGTTACGGACTTGCCATCCAGAAAGAAGCTGACGGCTCCTTCCTCGTCGGTCCGGTAGGTTTTTACTCGAGCGTGCTCTAATCGCTCCAGCACTTCGCGGCGGGGATGTCCATATCCATTTCTCGAACCCACGGAAATGACCGCGTAGCTCGCATGAATGGTTGAGAGCAGATCGGCGGATGTTCCACTGGCGCTTCCGTGATGCGCGACCTTCAACAACATCGCTTCGGGGTGCGCCTCCACGACGCGCCTTTCCGTCGCGCGTTCCGCGTCGCCTTCGAGCAAGGCGGTGCTGGCGCCGTAGGTAGCCGTAAATACCAGACAATCGTCGTTCGGACGCATGGATCCCGTCACCTGATCGCGTCCGGGGGCGAGCACGCGAAAATGCGCTCCGCCGTAGTCGAACTCGTCGCCATCTTTTTTTACGGAGATTTGCATTTGTGCCGTCTGCGCTTGCTTAACAATTGACGCTAACTCGCCCACCGGATAATCGATGCTCAACCAAAGTTCTTTCGGATGAAAATTTGCAATAACTGCGGGCATGCCGCCCATGTGATCAGCATGAGGGTGCGTGATGGCGACGAGGTCGAGACGATCAATGCCTCGATTCCATAGATAAGAAGAGACGACTTCCTCGCCGAGATCGAAATCGGAGTGCATCCACTGCGGCAGACCTCCGGCATCGATCAGCATGGCGTGATGGTCGGGTGTGACAAGCAATATGGAATCACCTTGTCCGACGTCGATTGCGGTCATCTCCATCACGCCGGGGTGAAGGCGAGGGCGTGAAGGGATGAAAGCGATCCAGAATGCGACTCCGAAGAGCACGATCAGTGACGCGAATGCGGCGAGGCGCGCCCGCCGAACCGCGAGCATCGTAAGAATCAGCGTAGCAGTCGCCAGTAGGATCATCGTGGGCGTGGGCATAGCCACGCGAAGGTCAGCTATGCGTCCGCCGGCCACCTGTGCTCCACCGAGCCGGTGCACGGTTCCGGCAATTCCCTCAAGTGCCCAGCCTGAGATCCAAACCGCGGGCTTGGCGAGAGTTGTCGAAATGTATCCCAAGCCAATCGCTGCCGCCGCGGCTGGCATTAGCACCTGGGTCAACGGAATCACCGCCAGATTCGCCGGCATTCCCATGGTGGTCGCGCGGTGAAAGTGATACGCCATGAGTACGGCCAGCCCGGCCTGCATCAGCGCAGAGATGAAAATCAATTCGCTAAGGCCGATGGCGACGCGCATCGCCGTCGCAGGCAACGCGAGGCCAAGACGATTGCCCAGGAATTTTCCGAGCCGGCCACCGATTAATCGCAGATCGATTCGGAATTGTGCGACTTCTGGTGCGACGTGCAAGTCGTAGCTGGCGACTCGCAGGAGTCGCAGGCCGCGCGCATAAGGCAAGGTGGTGCGCTCCAAGATCGGCGTACCAATGCCCGCGATGATGAAGACCGCGACAAACGTCAGCTGAAAGCTCGCGCCGAACAATGCAAGCGGATCGACGATTAGCACGCCGAGCGCCGCTGCGCCAATCGCGTTCATCATATTGCGTTCGCGATAGAGCAGACGAGCACCGAGATAGATCGACAACATGAGCGCGGCCCGCCACACGGGAGGACCCACTCCGACAACGAACGCGTAGGCAAAAGTAACCACGACCGTCGTAATGGCGGCCACTGCGGGATCGACACGGAACTGGCGCAACGTCCAGAAAATCGCGACCGCCAGGATGCTAAGGTTCATCCCGGAAACTACGAGAACGTGATATGTACCCGAGCGCTGGTATTCCGTGCGAGTCGCGTTGCGAAGAAACGATTCCTCGCCAAGAACCATGGCGTCCATCAGCGACGCCTGTGACGCAGGCCATAGTCGATGAATTTTCGCGACAATGCTGGAGTGAACCCGCGTTCTCCAGAGTTGGATGCGGCTGCCGGAAAAGCCGGGAAGCAATTCAATGTCTTTCGCGTCGGCTGAGCCGAGAACACTGATACCGTTATCGCGAAGGTAGCCTTCGTAGTCGAACGCTCCCGGGTTGCGATAGTTACGTGGAGGATGGAGTTTGGCGCGGATAAGAACTCGCGATCCATAGGTCAGGCTCAGAGCGTCAGGCGATCGAGTCATGGGGCCATGATCGTTCAACCGTTCCGCGGATGAGATGGCGGTGCGATCTTCATCTTTTTCTTTCACTTTTTCGTGAATGGTGAGACGGACACCTGATCGCACCGGCCAGCTTCGGCCCTGACTGGCAATCGTTTCTGTCTCCACGTCGATGGACTGGCGAAGTGAACCTTCGTAGGCGTTTTGGGCATACCCCTGTTTGATGATATGTCCGGTGAGCAAGACGTCGCGGCCATCTGACAGCTCAAGGATTCGAGGATCGCTCGCAGGTGCACCGCGAACTTGGATCAGAAAAGCACCCAACAGAAACCAGGTCCCAAGCGAAAGCACTTTCGCCGCCCATGCCCGCCGGGATAGAAACCAACACGCGGCCAGCGACGAAGGCGACGATCGCGATTGCCCACCACGAGGGTGGACGCCAGGCGCGCACGCCCATCCACAGGCCGAGCGCAAAGGCCATGGCCGCCCAGAACAGAGGTTGTCTCGGTGGCTTTCCGGCTGCTTTAAACAAAGAAAGACCCTCCGCTTTTCTCCGCGCCTCGGTGCCTCCGTGCTGAGAATTCGCGATTCGGGAAAAAGGACGAGCGGGGCCCGGCTGTGTGGGCTGCACCGGGCCCTCGGAACACACGCACTCGTCTTCCAGGAGGAACTGGGCGAGGTGAAAGCGGTCAGCGCTCCAGCAGCATCACCGATTCGATGTGAAACGTCTCGGGAAAGAGATCGAATAAGTGAGCTTCTTCGATGTGATAACCGGCCGCCAGAAGGGGGGCGAGGTCCCTTGCCAGTGTCGCCGGATCACACGAAACATATCGGACGCGGGGCGCTCCGAGGTCCACCAGGGAACGGATTACCGGTTTGCCGGCGCCAGTGCGTGGAGGGTCCAGGACGACCAAGTCAGGACGCTTTCGCACGGGCCGGCTGCCCAGGTAGTCTTTGCTAAGGTAGTCCTCAGTTCGCGCACCGACCGCTTTCACGTTCGCAGGAACATTCTGCCGAAAGTCGGCGTGAGATGTCTGTGATATCTCTACACCAAAAATGTGATGAAAGTTGGGAGCCAGAGCCGATGAAAACAGGCCGACTCCAGCATAGAGATCGAGGGCGAGTTCCCCGGCCGCATTTCCGGTGACAACCGAAACCATCTCGTCGATCAGGTGACGATTCACCTGGAAGAAAGCTCCGGCGCTGACTTGATAGTCGTGATTTGCGGTGCGATAGACGATATGTTTTGCGCCCGAGTGCGCGAGCGCTCGCGAGTCTGCGGGGGCTGCTTCGTCCTCGTTTCGCCGGCGCGAAGCGAAAAACGTGACGCCGGTGATTTCCTTGACCGCGCCCTGAAGCTGTTCAGCCCAGCGTAACAACTCTTTTGTATCCGACTCGCGAGCACAGAAAGCCCACGCCAGCAGGGTGTCATCGCCCGCGTTCGCAAAGAGCTCGAGTTCTTCGATGGAGTGCGGACAATTCGATCCCTGGAGTTCCAGCAGGCGCGCCATCACTCGATTGATGAGGGGCGAACTGATCGGGCACTCGTTGCACGGCCAGAACTTGATGCGACGCGACTTTGAAATAGCCGAGGGCAAACTCGGGAGCGGTTCGCACCTGCATCCGCGTGCGATTGCGATAGTTCCAGGCGGGGGAAGCGTGCAGGCGAATGTCATCTTTAAGTTCGATTTTGGCAATGCGCCGCAACGTCTCGCGCAGAATCTCGGACTTGAATTCCAGTTGGCGTTGAGTAGGGGATGTGCTGGTAGTGGCAGCCGCCACATTGCTGGAAGTATGGGCAGCGCGGCGGGATGCGTTCGGGCGATGATTCGATCAGTTGTGTCAGCGAGCCCCGTGAGAATCCGGGCTTTTCTTGACGAACGTCGGCTTCGATCCGCTCTCCGGGCAACACGAAAGGCACAAGTACGGTCGTCGAGCGGCCATCGGCGCCGGCGGGCGTCCGTGCCAGACCTTCGCCACCGTAGATCAGTTTTTCGATGGAGAGAAGCAAGTAGTAAGTGTAGCCTTCCACAAACCTGCGGCGGAGCGCAACGGTTCTCAATGTGTATAGATCAATGCATATAGAAGAGACTCAGGCGCGGCACGCCACAGCGCTCCAGCAGCCGCTTGTGCACGTACTGCTTGTGCAGTTGCTCGACCTGGGCAGACGTCATCTTGCGGCGATACGGAGCGATGTCGCGGTCGGCATCGGCCCGAACGGCAACCAAATCGTCATCTGTTGTCGCGGCCATCAGCACGGCGAACAGTTTTTCCTCCAATACTGTTAGCCGGCGTTCTAAATCTTCCAGGCGCGGAAGTTTGCCGGAGCCTGCGATTTCGTCGGCGATCGCACGCAGCGCCTTTGCCTCTTCGCGTGCCAACTGGCCCGGCGCGAATCCTGCGCGCTCGGGCAGCGTTGCTTTTTCGAGCCTGGCCGCATTTTCGCGCAAGAATGAAGCAATCTGCGCTGACTCAAACCCCGGCTCGCGCGGACTTTTCTCGTCGTTTTTCGCACTATCGGTCGGACCATCGCTCGAACTATTGCTCGCACCGATGGCGGCTTCCTTCATATCTTCGGCCGCGGCCAGGACGGCCTGCGAACAGTAGGCCAGACTATTTACTTTTTTCGACTTCGAGGGGCGTTGGTCATATTTATCGAAGGCATCGTCAACCCCTCGGAGCACGGCCTCCAGCGGCACGCTCGCGTTTTTCCAAGTTTCGATCAGGGCCCAATCGAGGGTCGAGAGGAGCAGGATTCCACCGCGTCGCCGCTGAAAGTGCTCTTCGATTTCGGTGAAGTAATTGAAATAATTTTCCACGAGATCCTACGTGATGGTTCAATGCGAATTCACTCGGTGCGAATTGCGCTCAGCGCGTTTTGGGGGACTTCGGCGAAGGCCACGGCTTTGTATCGGCGTCCAGAGATTTGACCGTCGGCGACGCGTGAGTCTTCGCTGGCTTCGGTGTCGCTTCACGGCGGAAGGACTGGTTGCGGTCCCAAATGATGCGCAAGCCTTCGAGCGTCAGAAATTCATCGACATCCTTGATGAAATGGGACGCTGTGCCTAGCAGAGATCCGAGGCCGCCAGTCGCGATCACTCGCGTTTCTTCACCCATCTCATCGACCAGCCGTTCCAGGATGCCGTCGACCAGGCCGAGATAGCCGTAGTAGAGCCCGGACTGCAAGCTGCCAACCGTATTCGATCCAATCACTCGGGCCGGCTTACGAATCTCCACGCGCGGCAAGCGCGCTGTGCGCTGAAAGAGCGCGTCGGCGGAAATTCCGATCCCGGGACAAATGACGCCGCCCATGTATTCGCCCTTCTTTGAGATGCAATCGAAAGTTGTGGCCGTGCCGAAATCCACAATCACGCATGGCCCACCGTATTTCTCAAATGCAGCGACACCGTTGACGATGCGGTCGGCGCCAACTTCCGCAGGGTTGTCGTAGAGAACCTGCATGCCGGTTTTAACGCCGGGTTCGATGAACAGCGGCTTGGTATTGAAATAGCGTTCGCACACTTGCCGCAACACCGAATCGAGCGGCGGCACTACCGACGAGATCACGATGCCGTGGACGGCGGAGACTTCCAGGCTGTCCATGGAGAAGAGGTTGCGGAAGATTACGCCGTATTCGTCAACGGTGCGGTTCATGTGCGAACCAACGCGCCAGTTTGCCACCAGCTTTTCGTAGCGCGCAGGGTCAACCGTCACGTCCTCGCCGGGGCGATGAGCCACGCGGTCGAAAACGCCGAGCACCGTGTTGGTGTTGCCTACATCGATCACTAGCAGCATAGAAAATTTCTTAGTCAGTGATTGGTGTTCATTGCTAATCACCGATTACCTTGACCGTCCCGCTCACCACTGTCGTCAAACCTTCGGGTGTCCGCACGCGCAAAAACCCGCGTTCATCGAGCCCTTCGGTGATTCCTGAAAGACTGTCGTTTCCCTCGATGCGCACATTCCTGCCGCGCACCGACGAGGAACTTTCCTCGAACCGGCGCAGGATTGCTGCGCGCGCCCCCGCATTTTCGACCAGATTGCGATATTCCCGATCGAGTGATTTTAGCAGGGCGGAGAGAAGCTCAACTCGCGACCACTCCGTTCCAGTCTCGATTCGCAAAGAAGTTGCGATTTCGCGCAACTCGGCTGGAAACTTCACCTGGTTGACGTTGATTCCAATGCCGACCACGAGATGACGTACACGCGTGGCCTCGGCGTTCATCTCAGCGAGAATGCCGCAGAATTTTTTGCCGGCGAGCAACAGGTCGTTCGGCCATTTCAGATCGGCGTGCAGTTGCGGCGCAATCTCGGCCACAGCGGCGCGTACCGCCAACCCGGCGGCCAGCGAAAAAATGAGCGCGTCCGAAGGCGGCATCGCCGGACGCAGAATCACGGAGCAATAGATCCCTGACGATCGCGCCGAGTGCCAGGAGTGCGCGCCGCGGCCGCGGCCAGCTAATTGTTCTTCGGCGAGAAAGACGCTGCCTTCGGGCTCTCCCTCGGAGGCGGCTCGCATGGCCTCGGAATTCGTCGAGCCAATCTTGTAATAGTGGTGGATGTGTTTGGCGCCTGACCAACTGCCAAAGATCGTGCCCTTCAATGAAGGGGCAACCATCTCGGGCAAAAGTAAATCTGGAACCGCGCGCAGTTGATAGCCCGTGGCCGGGTGTCCGGCGACATCTACACCCAGGTCGCGCAGTTGCTGAATCAGTCGCCAGACCTCGGAGCGGCTGGTGCCGATCTCTTCGGCAATTTTCGTGCCACTGGCGACGACGGTGGCGTTGCTCATCAGCAGACGAACGATACGGCCCAGGCGAACGTCCGTGGCCTTATGCACTGAGGGGAGCCGGGTTTTGGTGGAGGCGGAGATGAGAGGATTATAGCTAGGTCAGAGGTTAGAGGGCAGATTGCAGAGGTTTAGGACTTCAAGAGTTTTAAGCTCTACAATCTGACCTCTGACCTTCGTTCTCACGCCGGCGTTACGCGCAGACTCATGTCCACGGCGGGTGCCGACTGGGTCAGTGCTCCTACCGAAATAAAATCTACGCCTGTCTCCGCGTAGGCGCGCACATTTTCGAGGTTAATTCCGCCTGCATACTCGAGCGGAATGCGGCGCGACTGGCGCGAACAAATCTCGACCGCTTTGCGCACCGTGTCGACGCTCACGTTGTCGAGCAAAATCGCTTCCGCTCCATGATCGAGGGCCTGCTGCAATTCTTCGAGTGAACGCACTTCGATTTCGATCGGCTGACGTCCGCGGCGGTTGCGGACCGCCCGTTCCAGCGCCGGAATGGCGCCTCCTGCCAGCACGATGTGATTGCCCTTGATGAGAACGCCGTCGGAAAGATCGAGCCGGTGATTTTGGCCTCCCCCGCAGCGCACTGCGTGCTTGTCAATCACGCGCAGCCCCGGCGCCGTCTTGCGCGTGTCGAGGATCCGCGCACGCGTGCCTTCGACGGCATCGACAAACTTGCGAGTGGTGGTTGCGATGCCGGCCATGCGCTGCAGAAAATTCAGGATCACGCGCTCACACGACAAAATCACGCGCGCGTTATGCTGGATGACTGCGATCGGCTGCCCTGCATTCAGGCGGATGCCGTCAAAGATTGACGGATGACTGGTCACCTCGTAATGCGAAGTCACCGCACCATCGAGCGCGGCATAGACGTCGAGAATTCGAGGGATACAGCCGAGGCCGGCGAGGATGCATTCTTGTTTGGCGATAATCGTCGCCGAGGCGCGCTGGTTTGGACCGATGACCGCGTAGCTCGTGGCATCGCTGGTCGCGCGATCTTCGTTCAGCGCGTTCTCGATGATCGCCGTGATACGTCGTGAATTCCAGTCCATAAAGCAATTGTCAGCGGCCCGCCGCCAGTTTGGCCAGTTCGCACTCGGACGACGGTGACAGTCCTAAAGTACTACGAGCAGGCAAGTTCTTTCATTTGCGCGACGGCCTTCTCACGCAGAACTTTCAATTCGTCGGCGCGTGCCTTGATCCCTTCCACAACCTTGGCCGGAGCCTTTGCCAGGAATTGGTCGTTCGAAAGCTGCCGCTGGCCGTTCGCTATTTCTTTCTCGATCTTTTCCAACTCTTTTTTCAGGCGCTCGCATTCCGCGGCTACGTCGACCTTTTTTTCGTAGATCACATGCACATCAAATCGCGACGTGCTCCGCACCGCCGGCAAGTTCGAGAGTGGGTAGTCGACGAAAGTAATGGATTGCGCTCCAGCCAGCCGCTGGGCTGCGTTCGCTTTACTCTTGAACAGAGCTTGAATAGCGGCATCTGGAGCAAAAACCTGGACCGGAACTGCCTCCTTCGGTTCGACCTTCAATTCCGCCCGCAGATTACGCACGTTAACGATCAGGTCTTGCAGAATCAACATATCCCGAACCGCAATATCCTGATCCAGCCGTCTCGCGATGGCTACTTCCGCCGCAATGTCGACCTGCATCTCGTCCGCCTGAGGATAAGCTGCCAGTGCGATGGACTTCGTGGGCGGTTTGTCATCATAGATCTTCTGCCATATCTCTTCCGTGATGAATGGCATAACGGGATGTAACAATCGTAGTGACGCTTCGAATATTGTCACTAAATTCGCACACGCTTTAGCTGCCTCCTCTTTATTGTCTTCGGCCAACAGGCGTGGCTTAATGAGTTCGATGTACCAGTCACAGAACTCTCCCCAGAAAAAATCGTAGATGCGATTCGCAGCATCATCGAACCGATAAGCTTCGAGCGCTTCGTTGACGTCTTTGGTCACGCGATTGAATAAAGAAAATATCCAGCGGTCTTCAAGGGTCTGATCTTTGAACCCGTCGAGGCGCGTGTATGGACTGATATCTCTCTCGCGCAGACGGGTACCAAGGCCCGGATCAATCCGGTCCACATTCATGAACATGAACCGCGCGGCGTTCCATATCTTGTTGGCAAAATTCCGATATCCCGCCGTGCGGCTCTCGCTGAACGCAATATCCGTGCCGGGCGCGGCCATCGCGGCCAGCGTAAAGCGCGTCGCATCGGTCCCATATTGCTCAATCACCTGAATCGGATCGAGCACGTTGCCCTTCGTCTTCGACATTTTTTGCCGGTCGGCATCGCGGACCAGCGCGTGAATGTAGACCTTGCGAAAGGGAACGCTGGCGCGCAGTGTGTCATCTTCCGATCCCGCACTGATGTTCGGTCCTGCTTTGTTCGAGCCCGGCTTGTGTGGCGGCATCATGAACCAGCAGCCGAGCATGATCATCCGTGCCACCCAGAAAAACAGGATGTCAAAGCCCGTAATCATCAGCGAATTGGGATAGAACACGTCGAGGTCGCGCGTCGCCTGCGGCCAGCCTAACGTCGTGAACGGCAACAGGCCCGACGAAAACCAGGTATCGAGTACGTCTGTATCCTGCTCGAGTTTTGTGCCGCCGCATTTGCATACCGTCGGCGCCTCGCGCGCCACAACGACATTCTTGCAGTCATCGTTCTTGCAATACCACGCGGGGATGCGGTGCCCCCACCACAACTGCCGCGAGATGCACCAGTCGTGGATATTGTTCATCCAGTTCAAGTAAATCTGGCCGTAATTTTCCGGCGTAAAGCGAATGTATCCCTTATCGACGACTTCAATGGCGCGCTTGGCTAGCGGCGCGATCTTGATAAACCATTGCGTCGACAAGCGCGGCTCGACGATCGTTCCAGAACGGTCGCATTTGCCGAGAGCAATCGTGTAGTCCTTTTCCGCGACCAAGAATCCTTGGTCAAACAAATCTCGTACTACGGCCGCACGGGCCATTTCGCGAGGCATTCCCTCGTACAGCGGACCGGCGTTGGCATTCATCTTCGAATGCTCGTCGATCACTTCGATCTGCGGCAGATTGTGTCGCAGGCCAGCCTCAAAGTCATTTGGATCGTGCGCTGGCGTCACCTTCACCGCGCCGGTTCCAAATTCAGGCTGCGCCAGCTCGTCCGCGATGATCGGAATTTCGCGATTCATCAGTGGCAGCAGAACTCGTTTGCCATGGAGGTGCAGGTAGCGCTCGTCGCTCGGATTCACGGCGATAGCGGTGTCTCCGAGCATCGTCTCTGGGCGCGTGGTCGCGACCGTGATGAACTCGCTGCTGCCAACCACCGGGTAGCGGATCTCGTAGAGCTTGCCCGGAACATCTTCGTGCCTCACTTCGAGATCAGAGATCGCTGTGCCACAGTCTGAGCACCAGTTCACGATGTATTTTCCGCGATAGATCAGACCATCTTCGTACAGCCGGACGAAGACTTCCTTCACCGCGTGCGACAGGTTGTCGTCCATGGTGAAATATTCGCGGCCCCAATCGACCGACGCGCCGAGACGCTTCATCTGGTCGAGGATCGCGCCGCCATACTCGCGCTTCCATTCCCAGACGCGCTCGATAAATTTCTCGCGGCCCATTTCGCGTCGCTTCTTGCCTTCTTTTAGAAGCTGACGCTCGACCATCATTTGCGTGGCGATGCCGGCGTGATCGGTTCCGGGAAGCCAAAGCGACACAAATCCACGCATGCGATGCCAGCGCACGATGATGTCCATCTGGGTCTGGTTGAGCATGTGCCCCATGTGCAGCCGCCCCGTCACATTTGGCGGGGGCAGGAGCAACGTGAAGACAGGACGAGAGTCACCAGGTTGCGGCGTTTCGACGTGAAACAGCTTTTCCTGGACCCAATACTCGGCCCAGCGCGTTTCGATCGCGCCCGGTTCGTAAGCTTTTGGTAATTCGCGCGGCATGTGGGAAGTCGGCAGTCAGCACTCAACTTCAGGAAACACACCCCAAAAGGGGCACTTTTGCTAATCCGCGACCAAAAATTCATGGCCAGCGCGTTTCGTCAGAGTTGAGAACTGGACTTTTGATCTTACAGGCGCAAGAAAAGAAGGGTCAAACGATGGGCGGGATAGGACGCAGAGCCCTGGTCTACGAACTCCATCCGTTTTCTTGCGATCACAGCGCTTTTGGGAGCAGCGAAATCCGTCGGATGATCCTCGGCTAAACCTTGGGGTTTATAGCGCGGTATTTCACGCGTTCAGTTTAGCTCGATTTATCGCTTCTCCAGCTGGCTTCGTTATCCGCCGAAGCATTTCGAGTAGATTTTCCCCAACGTCTTCAGACTTGGAGAGCACATCTTGAATCCCGACTGCCTGCGCATCTTTCAACAACTGATCGCTGGCGTGCATCGTGAACATCACCATGGCGGTCTCGGGAGCCAAGTGCTTGATTTCCTTTGCTGCTTCAAGACCATTCATCACGGGCATCTGCAGATCCAGGATCACCGCATCGGGGCGTAGACGTTTCACTTTCTCAACGGCGATCTTGCCGTTCTCAGCCTCGCCGCATACGTACCACTCCCTGGTTTGACCAATCCAGAATCGAAGTAATCTCCGGATGCTGGAGTTGTCATCAACGATCAAAATACCCGGCATGCGCGCCTCCCGACTCCTCTCGGCGGGGTCAAGAACGAATCAGGCTGAAGCCTGATGCGGAAGGCGGCAACAAGAGGTTGCAGAAACGTAACCAATTTGGGCGAGTAGAACCATACAACGAACACTGTACGTTAGCAACCATTGGTATGTGCGGCAGCGAACACTGTCGAATTGTCCGCGCAATCGGTTTCCGAAAGTTGGCGTTGTGGGTGAATACGGGGTGAATACGGGGACAGACATTCCCCGTATTCCTCTATTCCCCGCGGCAACCGAGTCAAAGTCCCTCAGCTAGTGACGGCGGCTAGGTAGCGATCCAGAAGTTGTTGAGACTGGCCTTCGAACTCGACAAACCTCACGCCGTTGCCATACTGCGCGTGGCAGGTGACGACCTGCCCGTGAATCACAGCAGGACGATCCCCGAGCCAAAGAGTGGCTCGCACCCTCACGCCGACTGCGAAGGGCATCATCATCTGGACGTAGCAACCGCCTCTGCTCAGGTCCGTGGTCTCAAGGCGCATCGGGACATCCGTGTCTTCGGGATGAATCTCTATCTGGACCTGGACGGTATGGCGAGGGTGACGACGCCGCTCTTCGGTGGCGACTTGCGGATCCGTTGGCTGGGCGTCGGGCAAATTCATAGCTCAGGGCCAGGCGTTGAATGGCCCTGAGTTGATCATCGACAATGCCGAATGCGGGTTTAGCCAAGGGAAGGCCGGAGCGGCGCGCAAAAGGGATCGACCTTTTGCCGGAGCGGCGGGCGATGGGGTGTATGGGTATGACGGGAGTTGACCATCCGGCCGCGAAGGTCAGGGAGTTACTCCCAACTCGGTGTAGAGTTCCGCGGGTTTGTAGATCACGCCGTCTTTTACCACCAGTGCGGTCTTTCGGATGTCGCTGATGTTTTTGGTGGGATCGCCATCAATCAAGACCAAGTCTGCAAGTTTACCGGGAGCGATCGATCCCAGGTCCTTATCCATATTCATAATTTTGGCCGCGTTGAGCGTGGCGTTTTGCAAAACCACGTTCGCGGGGATGCCGGCTTCCACGTCGATTTCGAGCTCGCGGTGCAAGGCGAATCCAGCCATGTTGTCGGTGCCATCTTCGATGGAGAGGCCGGAGCGGTAAAGCAGACCTTCGAATTCGAGCATCTTGGCGAAGGACTTTTTGTAGGTTTCTTCCATGCCGGCGGGCGGCGTCATGGCGGCCGTGAGCAGGCCGCGGCGGACCTGAGCAGGCAAACGATTGGCGACCGGACGGAAGCCGAAGGGGATTTGTCCGGGAGGAAGGCGGTATTGATCTTCGAACACGGTCATGGTCAGGTCAAGTGTGGTGTGGTGGTCTTGCAGCAGCTTGACGAACGACTGGACTTGCGGCGAGTTTAGGTCGAGCGAGGCGGAGAGTTCGCCGGGCTTGGTGAGGCGCGCGATGGTGTTTGTGTTCTTCACGTCGGGGAAGAAATTCAGCACCAGGAAATTCATGTGCTGGATTTCGTCATAGCCGTCCTCGACGCATTGCGAGGCGATCATGTTGGCGGGAATGTGTCCGCTAACGCGCATTCCGTTTTTGTGGGCTTCATCGATGATTATGGGCACGAGCGCAGGAGGAACGGAGCTGTAGATCTTGATCTGCACATAGCCGAGCTTTTTATAGTTGTCGACGGCGGCGCGGGCTTCAGCCTCGGTCGAGACGAGGACTTTGGTAGGACCATGGAAGGCGTCGTTGCCGTCGATGATGCCAGCAAGCACGATGCGGGTACCAATTTCTTTGCCGTCAATGATGCGCTGGCGGCGGGCGAGCAGCGAATCGGTATCGTTGGCGAGATCGCGGACGGTGGTGACTCCGGCGGCGAGGTTGAGCAGGCCGTCGTTATCGCCGACGTGGGCGTGCATGTCCCAGAGGCCGGGGAGAAGAGTTTTGTTGGTGGCGTCGATGATACGGGGTCCATCAATGGAGTAGATTCGATGACTTCCTCCCTCAGACGGCGCAACCTTCGTAATGCGATTGGCGCGAATCCAAACGTCTTGTTTGGGGACGGTCTTGCCGCTCTCAGCGTCGAAGAGATTTGCGTTCTCGAACAAAATGTTGCCCCTGCCATGTGCGAGTTTCGACGCGAGTTCTGCCGAACGCGATTGTTTGACTTGATCTTGCGCGGCGAGTAGCGGCTTGACGGCGGATTCCCAGCCTTCAGGGACGAGGGACCCCCATTCGTCGACACTGGCGAAAAATTTGTCTTCGCCGCCCGACCTGGACTCGAGCCAGAAGTACGTGGGGGAGAAATCGAGTCCGGTGACGGCGTAGAGGGCGACGTGCTTTTTGTGTCCGGCCGCTTCGACGTCCAGTTCGGACTTCTTCTCGACGCGGGCTTCGCCTTCGGGGAGGAGGGCTATTTTGCCTCCATTCCTCAGAGCGGCGTGGGCGAGGAGTGCGATCTCGGACGGGCCTCCGTTGATTGCAGAATAGTAGGCGGGGGCCGAGATTTTCTTTTCGCCTTGTTCGGCGGTGTTCTTCCAGCGCGCCGTGCCGGCATCGAGCGAATAATGTTCCGTCGACCGGAGACTTCAGGTAGTCGTTGCCGGTGATGGACTCGGAGACGGGGATGCCATTCGAGTCGAGCTTGAGGATGCTGGTAGTCTTGGGGCCGCGGCCGCGGTCGTTGAACTGAAAGAAAATGTGAACAGTATCGTCAGCGGCAGTCCAGGCGGCTTCCTGTCCGGCGAGAGTGCCCATCAGCAACAACGAATAACGCTCGGCAGCGGCGGGGATATCCGCCGGCAGGGCGGGCGCAGCGGACTTCGACGCGGGCGGCGCCTGCGACCACAAAAGAGCGCTCGGAGAAACCAGACCCGTAACGATCCAGATGAGAATCGAAATACCAACATTGCGCAAACGATAGATTTGCATGCCTAAGCAGTTCCTTTCGTGAGACCGGACACCCGGCTTCATCGGAGCGTGCGCTACAGTATAATCTTCGGCTTAGGAGTTGGAGTTTGAATGAGAAAGCTTGAATCAACATAGTATGACTGACTGGTATGACTGAAGCGAATCACTCTACGGCAGAAGTCGAGCCGACGCGGTCGAGCATGGACATCGGCGACATTCTCAAGATCCTGCCGCATCGCTATCCTTTTCTCCTGATTGACCGGGTCATCGATCTGGAACGGATGAAGAGCATCGTCGCGCTCAAAAACGTGACCATCACCGAACCTTTTTTTCAGGGACACTTCCCGGACAAGCCGATCATGCCCGGGCGTCCTGATTGTGGAGGCGATCGCGCAGGCGGGCGGGTTGTTGCTGTTGACTGAAGTTCCGAATCGCGACGAGATGCTGATGGTCTTTACCGGAATCGAGAAAGCCCGCTTCCGGCGTCCGGTGGTTCCCGGAGATCAGCTCCGCATTGAAGTCGCGGTGAAGGCATGGCGAATCACCGCCGCGCGCCTCGAGGGCAAAGCCTACGTGGACGGCAAAGTAGCAGCCGAAGCAACCGTGACTTGCCGCCTGGTGCCGCGACATATCGACGCAGGAAGCGCGGAGGCGCAGGAAGAATAAAACGGTGGTTAGTGGGCAGTGGCTGGTGGTTAGTAAAACCACGCGAGCTTCCCGCACTAACCACCAAACACTCTCCACTTGTTTTCTCATGTCGATTCATTCCACGGCGATCGTCGATCCGAATAGCAAGATCCACCCCTCGTGCAAAATTGGCCCCTATTGTGTGATTGGTTCCGAGGTGGAACTCGGCCAGGGCTGCCATCTGGCTTCGCATGTGGCGATCGAGGGGCCAACGAAGATCGGCACCGACAACAGCTTTTTTCCGTTCGCATCGATCGGCATGGCGCCTCAGGACCTCACCTACGCGGGCGAACCCACACGGCTCGAGATCGGCGACCACAACGAAATTCGGGAGTACGTCACCATCAACCGCGGCACGATGAAAGGCGGCGGATGCACGCGGGTTGGCGATCACAACCTGATCATGGCGTATACCCACATCGCGCACGATTGCCAGATTGGCAGCCACATCATCATGGCCAACGCAGCGACGCTGGGCGGCCACGTAACGGTAGGAGATTGGGCGAACGTTGGCGCTCTGTGCCCGGTGCATCACTTCGTGCGGATCGGTTCGCACTCCATCATCGGCGGAGGCAGTACGATCACACGCGACGTGTTGCCTTTTTCTAAGACTTCGGCCGAACGTGGCACGCAGGCTTATGGGTTGAATGCGATCGGCCTTGAACGGCGCGGGTTTTCGAAAGAACGCATCAAGAAACTGCATCATGCGTATAAGGTGCTGCTGGCGTCGAAGCTGAACACGTCGCAGGCGCTCGAGAAATTGAAGTCTGAGTCCGATCTCGGCGATGACGTTCAAATGCTGATTGAATTTATAGAATCCTCAGAGCGGGGAGTCATTAAGTAGTGGCCGAAGGGAAAAAACTCGGCCTCATTGCCGGCAACGGCAAATTCCCTTTCCTCGTGCTGGATGCGGCGCGTGCTCAGGGCCACGAAGTTGTTGTCGCGGCGATTAAAGAAGAAGCGTCGCCGGAGATTGAGTCTCGCGGCGCTGCCGCCGTTCACTGGCTCTCGCTCGGCGAACTGTCGAAGCTCATCGATACTTTCAAAGCCGAAGGCGTCACTCGCGCGGTGATGGCGGGACAAGTTAAACACAAGCAAATTTTCTCCGCGATCAAGCCGGATTGGCGGCTGGCAAAGTTGCTGCTCTCGCTTGGGACACGCAATACGGACTCTCTGCTCGGCGCGGTGGCAAAGGTGCTGGCGGATGAGGGCATCGTCCTCGAGAACTCGACTGCGCTTCTGGAACCACTGCTCGCGAGACCAGGCGTACTCAGCAAGAGAGCTCCGAGCGCGCAAGAAAAAAAGAACATCGAATACGGCCGCGCGGTGGGGCGGCGATTGGCCGAGTACGACATCGGACAGACTGTAGTGATCGCCGAGGCCGCCTGCGTCGCGGTTGAGGCCATGGAAGGTACCGATGCCACCATCGAGCGTGCCGGGGAATTGATGCGGTCGCTCGAAGTTGACGGCGCGGCCTCGACACTCGACCGCGCCCTCACCGTCGTCAAGATCGCAAAGCCTGCCCAAGATATGCGCTTCGATGTCCCCGTGATTGGAGTAAGGACGATCGAAACCATGGCGCGTGCGGGGGCGAGCTGCCTGGCGGTGGACGCGGGGCGCTGTCTCTTGCTCGATGGCGAGGCCGTCACCCGCGCCGCCTCTGATGCCGGCGTCGCAGTTTGCGCTGAATAAATTGTCGTGAATGAATTATCAGCGAGGTGCTCAATGTCGGAATCCGCTCGCATTGCCGACCAGCTGCGCCGCGCCTTCGATGGTGAGGCGTGGCACGGCGACTCCGTCCTCGAAATCCTGAAGAACGTTACTCCGGAGCAAGCCGCGCGGCATTCCGTAAAAGGGGCGCACTCGATTTGGGAGCTGGTGCTGCATATTGCTGCCTGGGATGGCGCGGTACTGCGGCGCATGTCCGGCACAGCGGTGGCTCTTTCGGACGCTGAGAATTTTCCGCCCATTCCCGATCACAGCCAGGCGGCTTGGGATGCCGCCGTGGCAAAATCGCGGCGCGTCCACGAAGAATTGCTTGCGGCGGTCGCTGCCTTTCCGGACGCACAGCTCTATACGCTGGTACCGGGCAAAGAAGGCGACCATTACACCTTCTATTACATGCTTCATGGCGTCGTGCAGCACGAGTTGTACCATGCCGGCCAGATCGCACTACTTAAGAAGATGTGACTGGGCATGAACCGCCTCCGTTACTTCTTTCTTCGTTTGCGCTTTCCCGCGCAGCTCTTAAACTGCGACAATAGCTTGTTGTTTCTCGCGCCGGAGCTTCCCTCTGAGTACTGACTCCCCCATCAACGTCGCCGTCATCGGAGTGGGCGCCTTCGGGCGAAACCATGCGCGCGTCTATCACCAGTTGCAGCAGGCTGGCAGCGTGCGGCTGGTAGGAGTCGTCGATCCCGATACTGCGCGGGCTGACGCTGTGGCGGAGGAGTTCCACTGCAAGGCGTTTGGTTCGATCGAACAGATGTTGACGACGCACAGCGAAGTGCAGGCCGCGTCCGTTGCCGTGCCTACGGTTTTGCATCTGGAGGTTGCGCGCAATTTGATGGAATCGGGCGTCGACGTGTTGATCGAAAAGCCTCTGGCTGCGACGCTTTCCGAGGCTGACGAACTGGTTCACGTCGCCAGCGAGCACAAGCGAGTAGCGCAAGTCGGTCATCTGGAGCGATTCAATCCGGCTGTGCGGGCCACGATGCCGCTGATCAATCGACCGATGTTTTTCGAAGTCCATCGGCTGAGCGTGTTTTCTCCGCGAGCTCTCGATGTGGATGTAGTGCTCGATCTGATGATCCACGATCTCGACATTGTGCTGACGTTTGCGAAGTCGGCGGTGAAAGAAATCCGCGCAGTGGGGTTGCCGATACTTTCCGGCAAAGTCGATATCGCGAATGTACGCGTAGAGTTTGAATCGGGCTGCGTTGCGAATTTCACCGCTAGCCGCGTTTCGACAGAGCGCGTCCGCAAGGTGCGTTTCTTTCAGGCGGGGCAATACATCTCGATCGATTACGGACGTCAGGACGTTCTGGTGTTTTCGGTCGGCGATGCGGCCAGCCCCGGGTGCAAAGCCAACCGTCAATCCACAGATCGCGATGGCGAAACCGGCAATCACCGCAGAAGAACCGCTGCTCGCCGAGATCAAGGCTTTTCTTCACTCTGTGCGCGATCGTTCTCGGCCGGCGGTTTCGCTGGAAGATGGGCGCAGGGCGCTGGAGCTCGCGCTAGCAATCCTCGCTGAGATTGACCGGCACGCTAGGACGCATCCGCGTCAGCTAGAAACAAAGGGACGGACATGTGTCCGTCCCTTCGAACCCCCTTCGGCAAAACAACTACTGTTGTGGTGGTGGGCTCTTTTGGTCACCGTCTTCAACCCCGCCTTGTTTACCCTTCTGCATCCACTGTTCGCGTTTGGCCTGCATCTCGTCCCATTTTGGCTGCTGGGTCGAATCGAGCAATCCGCGAATCTGGGTGTCGCTGGATTGGTGGATGTCCATCATCTTCGCGCGCCGATCCTGCTGCGAAAGAGAACTGTCCTGTCGCAGAGTTTCCATTTGGGTTTGTTGGGATTGAAGGACCGCCTGGACTTTCGTTTGCTGGTCCGAAGTAAGTTTGAGTTTTTTTGTCAGTTCCCGAGTGCGCTCGGCGGGATCGGGCGGACCGTGATGCCGGCGACCATTGCCTCCACCCATTGAGGACTGTTGATCGTTAGAGGGTGGTGCCGGTTGGTTATCCTGCGCGGCAGCGAAGGTTGCAGCGAGCGTCATGATTCCGGCTGCGACAAGAATGAGAAAGCGTTGTTTAACCATGGATCTCCTTTGAAGACGATGTGGCTATGAGTAGGAACAGAATTGTGGGACGAAGGTTGCGCAGAGAACAGTATTCCTACAAATCTTTGCGAAACTTTACAAAACGCCTCTTTGCAAAGCACGCCGAGCCGACTCAGTGTTGCGTTGTTCCCTGTGCCGACAACGGTTGCTTCAGTTGACTGGCGAACTGTTTTGCCTGTTCGTCAGAAAATTGGATCTGGCCGGATTCGACGAAAGCCATCTGATCGGCACCCAGATCCTGAAATTGTGCGGTCTGGATGGTCGCCAGCGGCCGGGCAACGGCGGGCAGAGCAGCCTCTGCATCGGCTTCCTTCTGCAGAATCGACAGCAATGACAATGCAACCTGATCGCTCAGCGTAATTCCGAGATCGCCGGAGCGCAGCAGATTTTTGAGGAAGCCTTCGCCCTCAACATGGCTGATTTCGTGGTTAAGGCGCAATCCACTGTTGGCCTCGATCGCGGGAGTCAGTTTGATCTCAATAGCTCCGTCGGCGGCAGCCACTTCGGTTGGGCCGCTCCCCCGGCCCGGTCCGCAGACCCAGCGCTCGTAGTGTAAGCGCACCACCACCACGCTGGCGGGCGCCAGCGGAGTGAGGGTGGCGTCGCGAATCTCGATACGTTCTTCGCAGAGTGGAGGCTGAGAAGCGTTCGCCCGTACGACTCGGGTGATGTTTTGTTGCAAGTCGGAAAGATCAACGGTGAACTTAAGGCTGAAAAGACTGCTGCCGTCCGTGCTCGACGTCGCAGTCCGCGTCACAACTCCCGCCGTCTTGAACGAGACACTCTGGCCGTCGACATCGAACGAATTTGTCGTCGCTGGAAGGGTGAATGCGACATCCTGGCTGGGAGGGGAAAGAGCGATGCTCATCTCTCCTCCGAGCGCAAACTGCTCCGTTTGGAAACCGGCCAGCGCCGTTCCAAGAGCCGTAGCCGCAACCGAAACCTGTTCGTTCTCTGACTTCGGAGCCAGCACGACTTGATCAAGGGCCTTTATTTCCTTGTCCAGGTCCGCATCTGCCTGTTCTAACTTCTTCGTGTTTTCCTTCAAACCGGATTTTTGCAATGAAGACAGGGATTCAAGAAAATTCTGATTGCTGGCTCTGGCTTGTTCAACTGCCTGATCAATAGCGGAGCGCTCCGTCAGCAGAGCAGAAGCTGGCGTTTTCCGCAGCGCCTGGAGAAAAGCTTGCTCTTGATCGATGGCTGCCTGAGTGTGTTGCATGACCTTGGCGAAAGCGGCTCGTTGCTCGTCGGTGGCCTGTAATGCCATGGCTCGATGAAAGGTTTTGAGATCGTCTTGCGAACTGCGCCCTTGAATGTTTGTGCAGTCGTACAAACATATGGAAGGCTTGTCTACGTGGGCGCCGCCGCCCCGTTGCGCCCGCGCCAGATGAGTGCTACTCAACAGGGCGATTTCGATCGCAAACGCGACTACCCGGCGGTTTGGAAAACGAACTGATATTCCTTCGCGCAACATGGATCGAATCTCCAAGCAGGTTTTGGACAAAAGAACGTTAGGAATCAGGAATTCGCGAAGGAATACAAGTCTTCTGATGCCGAGCGCACACAATTGGTGATCTGGCCGCCGCCGGTCATACTCCGCGAAAAGCGCACCATTACTCAGGTACTCACGCGCTCAGTATAAAAAATGCGACAATGGAAGTGGCGGTCGCAACCCCTTAATTTACGTAACTTTACGTTTGAGTTTTGCGCGTAATTCTACGCAACCCAGGGGACTGCCCGCGGCTCTAAGCTTAATAGTCTCTGCCGGATGCCAGTCACCCAAATTCCGTCGCGCGATCCTCTTGTGCCTCCGCCCGATCAGGCGGAGCAACGCGATCTTTTCGAAGCCCAGCACTGGGAGACGGCCTATCGCGGATTCAATCCCGACGATGTTCCGCACCTTCTCATTCAGTTGCAGGACGATCTTTCGCGCGCGCGCAAGCGCGAAGCGCTTTGGCTGTCGGTCATTCTGCATTTGTTCGTGATCATTCTTTTGTGGAACAGCGAAAAGTTGATGATGCTGTTGCCGCACAAAACGATGGATCTCGCGATCCGCACGGACGCTGACCGGCAGAAAGACGCGACGTTTCTGGAATTGCCGCCCGACGAACAGAAGTTGACGCGGCGTCCCGACGCTAAGGTCCTTTCGGATAAAGACCGAATCGCTACCAGCAAGGCGCCTCAGGTGAATCGTGAAGACCTCAAGAAAATCCTGCAGAGTGCGCATCCGGGGCAGCCGGGCGCGAACGTGAAGGCGCCGCTGGCCCAAGGCCAGCCACCACAAAATCAGGTAGCGCAGAATCAGCCGCCTCCGCCGCCGCAGGACAACTCTCCGCAGGGTTTTGCGCAGCCGCCGCCAAGCGACCAGACGCCGCGTCTGCAAACACCTCCGCAGACCAGGCCTACGCCAAACTTTAATACGTCCATGACAGCGGGGTCGGCGATCGAACAGGCAGCCCGCGCCGCAGCCGAGAGCCGAGGACACTATGGTTCTGGAAGCGCGGGCGATTATGGACTGAGCCAGGGACGAGGCGGGGTCAAAGCGCTCGACCAGGCTGAAATCCTGACGGATACGATGGGCGTCGATTTCGGGCCCTATATCACGCGCGTCTTACAGGAAGTGAAATCGAACTGGTACAACCTGATGCCGGAGTCGGTCTATCCTCCGATCCGCAAGCAGGGGAAACTCTCCATCGAGTTCGTGATTTTGAAAGATGGACGAGTCGCCGCCATGGCGCGCCACACATCTTCCGGCGACATTGGCCTGGACCGCGCAGCTTGGGCGAGTATTACGGCGTCGAACCCTTTGCCGCCGCTGCCGCGCGAATTCGTCGCGCAGTGCCAGGTGCCGATCCGCGACGAAAAGTGTAATTTCGGGCTGCGACTGTATTACTTCTACAATATGGACGTCGACAGCGACCTCAAGTAACGCTCTCTTCGCGGGCTCCGACTCTACTTCACATACTCAGGTGTCTTGCCGTTCGACCACGGATCATACGTGGCAACGAAGTGCACGCGCTCCGGCCGCGTAGGGTGATCGAAGAACCATGCTTTGATAAACGGGCTCGGATCAGGATCAGACAGATTTTTCTCGCCGCTCTTTTCAAAATAGTGGGCGGCAACCTGATTCGGATCGGCCACAATTCCGTGGATCACTTCGAGGCCATAGCGGTCAGCTTCGTGCTCGAAGTGGCGGCTCACCGCGTTAAACACCGGGGTGGCGAAAAACGCCAACAGTGTGATCACGAAAATCAGCGCGGGAAGCGATGCCCAGTCCTGAAGATCGCGAACACCCCACTGCGTACCGAACCGTGACAGCATCCAGTTCGACAGGCGATAACCGATGTACAAGAGAACCAGCAGAATCACGGCAAAAATGGTGATTTCCTTGGGGATGTGGAGCAAAACGTAGTGCCCCATCTCATGCCCGAAAACAAAAAGCGTTTCGGGGACGGTGGCTTTAGCGATCGTGTTGTCCCAAACCACGACGCGCTTCGAAGCACCAAACCCGGTGACGTAGGCATTCAGGCCGGTGGTTTTCGAACTCGCGTTCATCAGGAACATGCGGTCGCTAGGGATTTCCATTCCGCCGCGCTGGATGACTTTCTGCATCTCGGACGACCAGGGCGGCGTGTTCGTTCTGCAGCGGCGTGAACTTGTAAAACAGCGGATCGACGACCAAGGGTTGCAGAAACAAAATCGCCGCGACGACCGGAATGGAGGCGAGCCAGAAGTAGAACCACCAGCGGCGTGGGCTGCGCCGGATCACGAAATAGAGGATCCCGACCAGGATTGTCCCCACAATCGCACTGATGATCTGGCTCACAACCCAGTCGCGGGTCCACGCTCCCCAGGTTTGGACAGACAAACCATAGGCACGGGATAACGACTGATCCCAGATGTCCGCGGGAATGCCAAGGATGGCAATCGTCAGCAGGATTAAGGGCGAGAAGATGATCCACTGCAGACCGCGATTCGCGGAAATGCGTTCTGCTAGATTGCGGAACGCTGCCGAAACACGCCATCGCAATACGAGCAACAAGATCAGCAAGCCGTAAAACGCATTGACGAAGAAATGGCGATAGGTAGACCGTGAATAAGCCTTGGCGCGTGCGTATTCCGCCGGAGGAGGTGCGTACTCGACAATCTTCGACTGCGTAGGGCTGGCCGTTGCGGGCTCGGACGCCTTCGAATCGTTAGTGCCGACAGCCGTAACGGCAGGCGCGGTGGAATCGGCGCGACCTGTTTGAGCTAGGAGTATTGTCGGTGCCGCACTGCCGAGAAGACAAAACAGAACAAACAATCTCAATGGTTTCATCAGACTTTCTCCAGGCGCCTGATTATTTCAGAACTTCTCTTGAAACGGCGAAAAAGAAACATCACAAATTTGGGTGTGGGATCGTGGATTGCGCTGCACGATTACCTCGGTTAGACGGTTCAGGTGCGCGAACCGGGCGAATTCGCTACCATAGGAATATTCGAAGTTCGATACGCATCCAAATAAAAACTATGAAGATTCAGCGACCGCTACCGATCCTGATTTTGTTGTGCCTGGCTCTTCCACTTTTCGCGCAGGAAGTACCGGAGGTTTTGCGTCCGCCAAAGGGAGCACAACTTGCGCTGGTTGTTTTCGAGGACCTGCAATGTCCCATGTGCGGCCGAGACGCACCGTTGCTGGCGATGGCTTCGCGGACCTATAAGATTCCGCTGGTGCAGCATGATTTCCCGCTGCCGATGCACAACTGGTCGTTTGACGCCGCCGTGATGGCCCGATATTTCGATACGCATTCGAAAGACATCGGAAATGAATTTCGGGCGACGGTGTTCGAGCACCAGATGGAAATTAATCCCCAGAACTTCCGCGGATTCGCCGACAAGTTTGCCGCCGAACACAAGATCGGGTTGCCGTTCGTGGTCGATCCCGATGGGAAATTGGCGGGTCTGGTACGCGCTGACAAGGATATAGGCGTCGGTCTGCACATCGACCACACGCCCACAATTTATATCGTCAGCAGCAAGCGTGGTGGCAAGCCCTACGTGGAAGTAACCGACACGAAGGAGCTGTACGTAATGATTGATGCAATGAAGAAGGATTGAAGTGGTTAGGTTAGAGGTTAGAGGTTAGAGGTCAGATTGCAGAGGTGAAAACCTTACATTCTCGATGTGAGCGTTGTCACTGCCAGGGCTTGAACCAGTAAATAGAATGGCCTCGCGAGGTCGGCGTGAAACGCGACTCAGAGGCCCTGGAGCTCCGTACCAAGAATTTTGCCCTGCGAGTTCTCCGCCTCTATCGTTCATTACCTCGAACCGAAGAGGCACGGATACTTGGTCGCCAGCTTCTGCGCTCCAGCACATCGATCAGTGCGAACTATCGAACGGCGTGCCGTGGGAGATCGCGCGCTGAATTTGCAGCAAAGCTCGGGATTGTCTTGGAAGAGGCAGACGAGACAGACTTCTGGCTGGAACTCCTTCAAGAAGGAGACGTCTTTCCCGCTGGGAAATGGCACGACCTTGTCAAAGAGGCAAACGAACTCGTCTCAATCTTCGTCAGTTCGGTCCGCACCGCCAAGGGTTTTACCTCTGCAATCTGACCTCTGACCTCTGCAATTTCACTCGCTCCAACGCCGGAACAGCAGTGCTCCATTCGTTCCGCCGAAGCCGAACGAGTTCGACATGGCGTAATCGAATTTCGTTTTGCGGGCTGCACCGGGAACGAAGTCCATGCCGTCCGTGTCAGGGTCCTGACTCTCGAGGTTGATCGTCGGCGGCAGAATCTGATCGCGCAGCGCCAATACCGTTACCCCAGCCTCGAGTCCGCCCGCTCCGCCTAGCAAATGTCCGGTCATCGACTTGGTCGAACTCACCGGAACTTTCTTGCCAAACAAGTTTCGGATGGCATGGGCTTCTAGCGTGTCCCCAATCGGAGTCGACGTGCCGTGAGCGTTGAGGTAGCCGACCACGCTCGCATCGAGCTTTGCGTCGCGGAGGGCGTTACGCATGACGCGAAATCCGCCTTCGTGCTCGGGCGCGGGTTGTGTCATGTGATAGGCGTCGGCGGACATACCGTAGCCAACGATTTCCGCCAGGATGGGAGCGCCGCGACGGCGAGCATGCTCCAGTTCTTCCAAGACCATGATGCCGGCGCCTTCGCCCATGACGAATCCGTCGCGGTCCTTGTCCCACGGACGACTGGCGCGAGCGGGATCGTCATTGCGCGTGGAAAGCGCACGCATCGCGGCGAATCCGCCGACGCCCATCGGAGTGATGGCCGCTTCGGAGCCTCCGGCGATCATCACATCGGCATCGCCATGCTGAATAATGCGGAAGGAATCACCGATCGAGTGGGCGCTCGTTGTGCAGGCAGTGGCCGTCGCTTCGTTAGGACCTTTGGCTCCGAAGCGCATCGAGACGTGCCCGGCGGCGAGGTTGACGATGGCGGCGGGAATGAAGAACGGCGAGATCTTCCGCGGGCCGCCCTCCATCAGGGCCGTGTGCTCGCGTTCGATCACGTCGAATCCGCCGATGCCCGAGCCGATGTGGACTCCTACGTTCTCGGCGTTTTCAGGCGTGACCTGAAGTTGGGACATCTTCATCGCTTCGTCGGCGGCGGCGATCGCGAAGTGGATGAACCGGCCCATCTTCTTTACTTCTTTTTTTTCGATGAACTGGAAGGGATCGAAATTGCGGACTTCGGCGGCGATCTGGCAAGCATAGGCGGAAACATCGAACCCGGTAATGCGGCTCACTCCACTCTTACCCGCCAATAGGGCCTGCCAGACTGCGTCGGTGGTATTCCCCACGGCGCAGATCAGGCCGATCCCGGTAATGACGACTCGTCTCGCCAAATTACTTGCCCGCCTTCGCGTGTTTGCCGATGTAGTCGACGGCGTCGGAGACGGTGCGAATCTTCTCCGCGTCCTCGTCGGGAATTTCGATATCGAAGGCCTCTTCGAAGGCCATCACGAGCTCGACGGTGTCGAGCGAATCGGCGCCCAGGTCGTCCACGAATGAAGCGCTGGGGGTAACTTCGCCTTCATCCACACCCAACTGCTCGACAATAATCTGTTTCACTTTTTCATCAACGGCTGCCATTGTTTCTCCTCGTTTCCAAGTCTGGGTTTCTGAATCTGAGTTTCTTAATCTCGATCTCTAGAGTCTGGTGATCGCGGGTCCCGATTCGCGGGCCTGCGTTTCCCGATTTACGACCCTACCTTGCTCATCGCGTTCCGTGAAGTCGGAACCAGTAGTCTAAAAGGGATCGGAAAACTATGCAAAGGAAGTGCGGGAAGAGAACCAATCTGCGTTCAAATCACTCAAGAATCCTAACTGGCATTGGGGAGCGGGGTCAAACCACGCAGGTCAGCGGTTTGAGGTCAGATTGCAGAGGTGGACTCTCCCGTTATCTCTCCCAAGGGTTAACCCCCGCAATCGGACCTCGCACCTCTACTTCGAGTACTCGTCCCTCAGTTGCGTTTGCCGGCTGGTCATCGGAATCGCACGACCCTGAATGAAGACACGTTTCACGTCCGTCTTGACGTCAAGCGGATCTCCGTTCGCAACCACGACGTTCGCGGTCTTGCCGACATCGAGCGATCCGAGCTGGTCGGCAACACCCCAGACTTCGGCGGCATTGATGGTGACGGCTTTGAGTGCCTCATCGTAGGGGAGACCGAAGGCGACGGCGTATCCGGCCGCATCGGGCAGGTTACGCACGTTGTGCGCCGAGTACGACGCGAACACGACTTTCACTCCGCGCTTGTAAAGCTGCGCGGGAAGACTATAGACAGTGTCATAGCGCTCGTCATCTTTTGGAGCCTCGTAGATCGGTCCCACAATGACTGGCACTTTGAGACTGGCCACGTAGTCGAGCACGGGTTGCGAATGGCTGATGTGGTTCAGCACGAACTTTAGCTTGAACTCGTTGGCCAAGCTGACGGCGGTTTGAAGATCGCTCGGACTCTCGGCCGCGAGCACGATTGTCTTTTTTCCGTCGAGATACGGGAGCAGAGCTTCCAGCTTAAGATCGCGCTTGGGGGCTAGCGGTTCGGGCTTCTTATCGCGAACGGCATCTGATTTTCTGCGATCGTAATCTCCGACTTCGCCTTGTAATCCTGCGCGTCGAGAAATGCCTGTCGCAGTTGCGCTGCCAGCCCCATGCGCGTCGACGGGAATTTGTGCTTGTCAAATCCGCCCTTGTTGCGACGCTCATCGCCGGTGAAATTCAGCGCCATCGCATTGTCACGGATCAGCAGCATTTCGGTGGCGTTCGCGCCCGCCAGTTGAATGAAAGAATCCTGGCCGGGCAAAGTGTCCGAGCTTTCCGGAGCGACGACGGCGTTCGTGATCCCGTTCAGGCGCGCCACCGGGATCAAAGCCGACTCGGCGTGAAAAGCTTCGGCGGTATGCATGTGGGGCATGATCTCGTCGCTCATTTCAACGAGGTCGTTGGTCATATTTTCGGCGGAGATTTCCGTGAGACCGAGATTGGTTTCTGAATCGATCAGGCCGGGATAAACGGTCATTCCGCTAACGTCGATCACTTGTGCATCGCCCGGCACGTTGACGGAACTCGCGGCGCCGACGGCGGTGATTTTCCCGCCTTGCATAACGACCACACCGTTTTCGATTGTGCCATGGGTGACGGTAAGGATTTTGCCGCCTTTGAGGGCGATGGGCTTGTCTTGCGCGACGGCGGTCAAGGACACGAGCAAAGTCAAAGGCAACATCAAAAGCAGCGGGCGGGGGCGCCCGCTCCACACAATCCTAAGTAGTGAATGAATACGGAATGCTCGCTGCATCACTCTCCCTCCTTGTAGTGCGTCGTTCCCAGGCCCGGCCGCGAGCGATCGAAGTAGACATCGCCGTCGATCAGAACTTTTTCTGGAACACCGGTGGTCGACAGCGGGTAACCGTCCCAAATAACAAGGTCGGCATCTTTGCCGACGTCGACCGAGCCGACGCGATCGTCAATGCCGATGATCCAGGCTGGATTGATCGTGATCATCTTCAACGCTTCCTCTTCTGTCGCGCCACCATAACGCATGGTCTTGGCCGCTTCCTGATTGAGGCGGCGGGTGTAGTCCTCGGAGTCGCTCTTGATCGCAACCTTCACGCCCTTGCGCATCGCCATCACAGCATTCCACGGGATCGCGTCCCACGCCTCCTGCTTGTAGCCCCACCAATCAGCGAATGTAGCAATGCCCACGTCGGCTGCCGCGAGCTGGTCGGCGATTTTGTAGGCTTCGAGCGCGTGATGGAAAGCGCGAAGCTTGTAGCCAAATTCCTTTGCCATCGCGATCTCGGTCAGCATTTCGTCGGCGCGATAGCAGTGGATCTGCACGTAAAGCTTGCCGCGCAGAACGTCTGCGAGCGCCTCGAGCTTCAAGTCGCGTTTGGGCGGAGTCGCGTCTTTTGCTTCTTTATCGCCACGCTTGACCTTCTCGTTATATGCATCCCATTCGCGCATGTAGTCCTGCGCCTGAACGAGCGCTTCGCGCTGCACCGCAAAGTTACCCATGCGGGTCGAAGGCAACTGGTTGCGGTCGCCATACACGCGCTTCGGATTCTCGCCGCTAGCAAACTTTATGGATCGTGGCGCATTCGGAAAGAGCAGAGCATCGCGGGAATCGCCGTACTTATGCTTGATGACGACGGCCTGCCCGCCAATCATGTTGGCCGATCCATGCAGCAGCAGCGACGTGGTTACGCCACCGGCCAGCGCTCGGTAGATGGCCTTGTCCTGATAGTCGAAGGCATCCTTCATCATCATGTGCGGCGTTACAGGGCTCGTCGCCTCGTTGACGTCATCGTCGAGCGCAATGTGAGAATGCGAATCGATGATGCCGGGGGTCAGGTATTTTCCCTGCGCGTCGATGACCGTCGCGCTGGCAGGGGCATTCACGGTTGCGCCGACGGCGGCGATCTTGCCGTCCTTAATGTAGACCGATCCGTTCTTAATGTTGCCGTGCGTTACGGTCATCACGGTTGCATTTTTGATCACAACGTCATTGTGGATGGCTGGCACGGACTGACCGGAGGCCGCCAACGTCATCGTTAACCAAGCGCAATGTAGAGCGAGTGTCTTTGGACACAGCAATCGCATGTTTTGAACTCCAGCGAGAAGGTGCGGTTTTGCGAGAACCACGGATTGTAGGAGCCTCGGAGGAAAGGGTCAACGTGAAAACAATTTTGCCCCATAGGGACTGGGGCGCTTGCTCATTCTGCCGAACTCGTGTCACGATTTGGCCGTGAAAATTATCGGTCTGGTTGTCATTTTGTCTTTCGTTGTTGTGTCTGCTTTCGCGGCGGACTGCCCCAAGAATCAGCCCAAAACCGAAGCGGCTCTGATCGAAGCCGAACAGGTCTGGGCTGCCGCGTTGAATCGCAAGGACTCCGTTGCCGTCGCTTGCCTCCTGGCGGACGAGTTTGAGGATGCCGATGTTGACGGCTCGTTGCATACTCGCAGCCAGACGCTCGAGCGCATCCCAAACAAAAAGCCGGGCACGAACCAGCTTTCGGAGATGCGCGCGTACGTCGAGGGCAATCTCGGCTTCACGCGCGGCCTGGCCACGCTCACGGATCCTTCCGGTAAGGTCGTTGCTCGCGTCCGGTTCACGGATGTCTACATCTATCGCGACGGGCGCTGGCAGGCGCTGGTAGGACAGGAATCGATGCTGGGCGGGGCCGGGCGCTAAGTGCGCGCCGTCGTGCAGCGTGTAAGCCGCGCCAAAGTCACAGTGAACGGCGAAGGCGACAGCGAGGTTACCGGCGAAATCGGCTTGGGCCTTCTGGTACTGCTTGGAGTAGGAACCGGGGACACGCGCACCAAGGCGGACTATCTCATCGAAAAAATCATCGGCCTGCGCATTTTCGAAGACGCAGCCGGCAAGATGAACCTGTCGATTGCGGAGGTCGGGGGCGCGGTACTGGTGGTCTCACAATTCACGCTCTATGGCGATGTGCGCCGAGGCAAACGCCCGTCATTCGACGCAGCCGCTCCTCCCGCGGAGGCCCGTGAACTCTATGAATATTTTGTGGGGAAGATTCGCACTTCCGGGCTGCGATGCGAGACCGGGCGGTTTCAGGAGACGATGCAAGTGGAACTGGTGAATGAAGGGCCGGTGACCATCCTTCTCGATTCGGACAAGACATTCTGACCGAGCTTATTCATCGTCGAAACTCTTGGTCCCGTGGGAAGCATCCGCGGTTCAGTGAAAAGCTTCAATGAGAACGTATGAGAACGCCCTGCGATGAAGCCTTGATTCGGCGAGAGATCGTTACGAACTCCTGTCTGCCAGACGCCAGACTGTGGGTTCTGATCGCAACCATTCTCGGTTCCAGCTTGGCTTTCATCGATAGCACAGTTGTTAACGTCGCATTGCCAGCCATCCAGGCCAATTTCCAAACCACGGTTGTGGACGTGCAATGGATTGTCGAGTCGTACGGACTGTTTCTGGGGGCGTTGATTCTGGTTGGGGGTTCGCTCGGAGACCGGTTTGGTCGGCGCCTCATCTTCGAGATCGGCGTCGCCATTTTTGCTCTCGCCTCTGCGGGCTGCGGCGCTGCTTCGAACATTGACTGGCTCATCGTCGCCAGAAGCATTCAGGGTGTGGGAGCCGCTCTCCTGGTGCCGGGGAGCCTTGCGATTATCAGCTCATGTTTCGACGAGAACAGTCGCGGCCAGGCGATCGGGACGTGGTCGGGATTTACCGCCATTACCACGGCCGCGGGCCCGGTTCTTGGCGGCTGGCTCGTAGAACATGCCTCCTGGCGGTGGGTGTTCTTCATCAATCTGCCGCTGGCAATCGTTGTCATCGCGATCTCAAGGCTGCGGATTCCGGAGGGTCGTTCCGTCAACGCTGGCCCCATCGATTGGCCGGGAGCGGCCGCTGCGACCATCGGACTCGGTGCGGTGATTTTCGCCCCTATCGAGTCGGTTAACCTCGGGTGGCGAAATCCGGCTGTCCTAGTCAGTTTGCTTGGCGGCGTGGCTTGTCTCGTGGCGTTCGTGTTCATCGAAGCCAACTCCAAATTTCCAATGCTCTCGCTCGCCTTGTTTCGATCGCGCAGCTTCTCGGGCGCAAATCTACTCACATTTCTGTTATATGCAGCAATGGGAACCGTGTTTTTCCTCTTGCCGCTGAACCTGATTCAGGTCCAGAAATATTCGCCCACCGCTGCTGGTGCGGCCACTGTCCCTTTGATTTTGATCATATTTTTTCTTTCCCGCTGGTCGGGAGGGCTGGTCGCACGCTACGGTGCCAGGCGGCCACTCGTAATCGGACCCTTCGTCGTCGCGTTGGGCTTTGCTCTGCTCGCGGTGCCCTCAATTGGGTTTAGCTACTGGAAAGAACTGTTACCGGCGCTTGTTGTCTTGGGACTTGGCATGGCCTTCACCATAGCTCCTCTCACCACCACGGTCATGAATTCGGTGAGCGTAAATGAGGCTGGCGCGGCTTCTGGAGTCAACAATGCAGTCGCACGCATTGCCGGAGTACTTGCGATTGCAGTCTTCGGGGTCGTAATCGTGAAGGCTTTTGGTTCCCATCTCAATTTTGAACTCGCACACTTTTCTCTCGCGCCTGGGGTTTCGCGAGCTCTTCGGGCGGACCAAACCAAGCTGGCCGGCTTGCCCGTACCAGCGGGCCTCAATGCCGCCACCGAGATTGCCATCGAGGGCGCCATCCGGCAGGCGTTTGTCCTTGGGTATCGGATTGTCATGGTGATGTGTGCGGCGTTGGCGCTGGCAAGTGGAGTCGTCTCAAGACTGATGATTCCCGCTGCCACGAATCGAACATGACGCAGGCAATCTTCCGTTTGACCGATTTCCACAGCGCACGATAGACTAGTTGAGTTTGCCTGTACTTGCGGACCCGTTCTGGGACCGCGCCGCGTTTCCGGTCACAAGCCGTTGCGGGAAAAACAGCAAGCATACTAGCGATTCGCTGGGCCTAAGCCTGGCTGGACGGCTGAGGACGGCTGTCCCTATGCGACTTTAAGGAGATTCTATGTACGCGGTGATCCGCGCAGGTGGAAAGCAGTATCGCGTCGCCCCGGGCGACGTGATCCGTGTGGAAACGCAGGACGACCAGGACGGGCGAGTCCAGTTCGCCGACGTGCTGGCAGTTTCGGCGGAAGCGGGCAGTGTGTTGCCGGCCGGGTCGGGAGCGGTTGTGACCGGTGAGGTTGTCGAGCAGGGACGCGGCGAGAAGATTCTCGTATTCCACTACAAGCGCAAGAAGCAATACAAGAAGCTGCGCGGACACCGGCAGAACTACTCCGCCGTCCGCATCACCGAGATTGCTTTTGACGGGCAATCGTTCAAAGCGCCTGAGCTTCCGAAGAAAGAAAAGAAGGTCAAGAAGGCGCACGAAACTGGCGAGCACGAGGGTCATGACGAAGTGAAGACTTCGAAGCGTCCGGGGAAAAAAGCGGTGAAGAAGCACGCCGCACATGCGCACGCTAAGAAAGCGGCGCCAAAAAAGACAGCGAAGAAGAAAAAGAAGTAGGGAGTGGTTTGGAAATTGAAAATCCGTGGCAACTGGCCACTGAGAACTGGATACTGATTTTATGGCGCATAAAAAAGGACAGGGTACTTCACGAAACGGTCGCGACTCGAACGCGCAGCGGCTCGGCTTCAAAGCTTTTGGCGGACAACTGGTCCCCGGCGGCACGATCATCGTCCGTCAGCGTGGAACGCGGGTCAAACCTGGGCTCAACGTTGGGCGCGGCAAGGACGACACGCTTTTCGCCAAGATCACGGGACGCATCAAGTTCCTCGACAAGGGATCGATGGGAAAATTCGTGATGGTCGAGCCCGTGGCGATCGAAGCAGAGTAGGGAATCCTTCGCACTCCTGCCTGGTGCGAGCCCACCGGTGCGGGCCTACTTGCGAATGTCCAGAGCCAGCCACAGGGGCTCCCCTTCGTACATCACCGCAAATTCCAGACGTTCCTCGGCCGCCCGCGAATAAACCCGGTAGTCGCGGCCGATAATAACGGAGGGGACGGTCAACTCGCATCCGCCTCCGTATCCGATTTTGAGTTTGAAATGGCCGGCAACCATGTTGCAGATCTCGCCGATGGCGTCGCATTTTTGCGCGGCTGCTTCTTCCGTCGACACTCCCAGCATTTGTGAGGCAACTTTGGTGGCGGATTGGTCACTGCAACGCAGAGTGAAAATTGCCCTCACGTCGCCCGTGATCCCGATCACTCCGGTCACATGGGCGATAACGGGACAATCGGCAGCGTCCGCGTCAACGACGGAAGCGCCTACCATGATCGAGAAGACTTCCGTGGTTGTATCGCGCAGAACTGCAAGCCAGTCCGAGCGCGGCGTCGCGATCTCACCGGAGTTCGATGTTGTAGGCGCAGCCATCTGTGAGGCGGCTCAGACGAGTTGCCGTCCGTTATAGATCGGCAGAAAATGGTTGACTCTTAAGTATGTTTATCGATGAGGCTAAAATTCGAGTAAAAGCCGGCGACGGTGGAAACGGCTGTATGGCCTTCCGGCGCGAGAAATTCATTCCCCGCGGCGGACCTTCGGGCGGCGATGGGGGCACGGGTGGCGATATCGTGATGGAATCGAGTGAGAGCCACAATACGCTCGTGCATTTCCGTTTTAATCCCGAATACAAAGCAGAGCGCGGACGGCACGGCGAAGGCTCGAAGAAAACTGGCCGCGACGGCGAGGGAATTGTCCTGAAAGTGCCAGTAGGCACGATCGTTTACGACGAAGACACAGGCGAGCAGGTATACGACTTTTCGGAGCCGAACGAACGGGTTGTCATCGCTCGCGGCGGACGCGGCGGACGTGGCAACGCGCAGTTCGCTACCTCAACACACCAGGCGCCGCGCGAACACGAAGAAGGGCGTTTGGGCGAAGAACGGAATTTCCGCCTCGAGTTGAAATTGCTTGCCGACGTCGGCCTGGTGGGGTATCCGAATGCGGGTAAATCGACCTTGATCTCGCGCATCTCAGCCGCTCGACCAAAGATAGCCGATTATCCTTTCACCACCATCGAGCCGAATCTGGGCGTGGTGCTCGCCGGCGAGAAAGGAAAAGAGGAAAGCTTCGTGGTCGCCGACATTCCTGGATTGATCGAGGGAGCACACACAGGAGCCGGACTGGGCACCCAATTCCTGCGTCACATCGAACGCACGCGATTGCTGGTGCATCTGGTCGACGTTTCTGACGGGAGTGGACGGCCCGATGTTGTGGCAGACGTCAATGTGATTCTCGGCGAGCTGGCCAGTTTTGGCGCCGGTCTCGAAAAGAAGCCAATGCTGATGGTCGCTTCGAAAATCGATGTGGCAAATCCTGAGAAGCTGAAAAAGTTGAAGGCGTGGGCGACGAAGAAGAAGCTGAAGCTGTATCCGATTTCAGCTGTGACCGGTGAGGGAATTGAGAAACTGAAGTACGCGATGTTGGAGGAAGTGATAAAGACGCGCAAGGCATTGGCGTCAGCGGAATAAAGAGAACAGCTCTCGCTCGAGAGTCTAGATTGGCGTCAGGTCAACTCCCTATTCGTAGAGCAATTTTCCCAGCAACAAAGAAAAATGCGGCGACGGCAATTCGGACCCAACCTGAGACCGTGATGCCCGCGTATCTTTTCAAAAGCCACGCCGTGAACGGACAGGCTGCAAGGCCCGAGAACAGCGCGAACCAACCATTTGTTAGTGGCAGTGGACCTTTTGTCCACATAAGCCATACCCCCCCACCGCCCGCGAGGATGGTCCAAGCCCAGGCGGCAATCCACCCGAGGGTTACGCCTAGAGTGCCGGAGGTGGGGGCATTCTGTTGTTCCGCGCTGCGAGGCTGCATGGCCATTCCGATTCCGTTCCAGAGCACACGATACTAAAGCTCGTTAATTCAATCGTGGCATTTGTTTCGGTCCCCAATCCTGAACGTGGAGCGGGGCGAAAGGGGTGATCGGGCAACCGATCGACGTCGCTTTCAGCGAAGTTCAGTGTTTTTGGTTTTCCTCGGGCCAGCAGCCGCCCGACGACTTAACGTTCTTGAGGGGTGGTAGTTTACGCTGCTTGATATCTTTGGTTGTCGCCTGAATCCATTGAACTAGCGGATCTAGGGTTGCTGGAAAAGAGCTAGGAGCCGGTCCCTTTGGGGCCTCCACTGCAGTGAAGTGAATACTCTGCTTTCCTTGCTTGCGATAAATGTTTGCAGTTAGCATTTCGCCTTCGCTGATTCCGACTGGAGGCGTTTCAACCGTTGCGAGCTCTTCGAGTTGCTGGGATCCAAGGATCGCATGGAGTGCCTCGATACTGCCGTCTGGCAGCGAGTCCTCAAAGAATTTAGGTATCCCAGAATTCGGATCTGTTAAAGCTTGTCCCATCTCAAACCGCCCATCACGGAAGACGACCAGGCACGTACTGAAACCGCTGCTACTTCGAAATCTGTCGTACTGCAGTGTAATCAGCACCGGCGACTCGGGCACCGGGACACGTTCATAGCTCGCCTGTTTAAATTCGCTTCCCTGCCATTGATATGTGACGACGTCGAGGTTTCGCGCACAGCAGGCTGGGCTTCCGTCGTCACTTCGCCCGGTAACTGTTAAAGTGAACGCCCTCTCGTTGAATGTCGCGCTTGTCCCCTCGGCATGAGCGTCAAAGACGAACTGTTGTGTTATCACAGGCTGGCCTAGGCGAAGCTCGAATAGCTGTGCGATGCCTATACTCGCGCAAAAATCGATGCAGGCAACCCATTTAGTGATCACCAGGGCGCGTCGTTCGCCATCTTCGCGCTTCACGCAGAAAACATCGTTGAGTCTGGCGGATTCATACTTCGAGCCAGATTGGCGCTTGTATCTGCCATCCTTCAGGTTCGCGGTCAGGTTCGCGTTTGCACCGAACATGTGGATGTTCTTGAAGTCGATCGCGCAAACGTCGTCCGCCTTGAGATCGAGGGCACGATTTGGGTTGGAAACATCGACTGCGGGAACTCCGGGCAGATTTTGTCCTAGAACTGAGTAACTCGACCCCCAAGCGAGTACGAACACCATCCAATGCCGGACGAGCCTATTCATCTAGCTACTCCTTGGGAAGAATTGTGCGCTGGTTGCGCGGTATCGTCAAAGGAATAGGGCGTCAAGGCAGGATAGCAATCGAACGGCAAAGTTATAGCACTGGGACGTTGCCCTCCCTCCACCGTGCTAAAATTTCCACAGCTTCTGACCCTACGTCCTGGACCCTGATTTGATCGGGCAGCTCATCGAACTCGCACCCTCCATTCTTGCGGCGGATTTTGCCCACCTCGCGGACCAGGTCGAGCGTGCGACTGCCGGGGGCGCAAGTGTCGTCCATGTTGATGTCATGGATGGCCATTTTGTACCGAACTTGACCGTCGGGCCTCCAGTGGTGAAATCTTTGCGGCGGGCAACCCGGCTTCCGCTCGACTGTCATCTGATGATTGAGAACCCTGACCAGTTCATTCCCGACTTCGCCGAAGCCGGGGCGGACTGGATTTCGGTGCATCAGGAAGTATGCCGTCACCTGAATCGCACGCTGAATCTGATCAAGCAGCACAATTGCAGGGCTGGAGTCGTGATCAATCCCGCGACTCCCGTGGAGACGCTCCGCGAAGTGCTCGACATTGTCGATTATGTGCTGGTCATGAGCGTGAATCCGGGCTTTGGGGCGCAGAAGTTTATCCCTTCGACTCTGCATAAGATGCGCCAGTTGGCCGAAATTAGGGCCGAACGCGGATATCAATTCCGCATCGAAGTAGATGGTGGAGTTGGCCTGGACACGGTGACGGATGTCGTCCGCGCCGGGGCCGAGATTCTGGTAGCGGGCAACGCCGTGTTCGGTAAAGGCGATGCGAAATTAAATGCCGAGGCGCTGCTCGAAGCAGCCCGGAGCGCAAGTTTGCAGAGGGTGTAGAGCTCAGTTCCACGTAAGAGGTCTTCGTTAACTATGCGTCGAAATTCTACGGTCGTATTTCTCGCGCTGCTGCTGGCACTGACAGTGGCTTGCACCAACAAGAAATCGGTGAACCCACTGGCAAACGTCGGCTCGAAGCAGCCCGACAAAGTGCTGTTTGACCGCGCCATGGACGCCATGAAGCACAACCGCTTCGATGTAGCGCGCATGACCCTGCAGACGCTGATCAACACCTATCCGGATTCCGAATTCATTGCTCGCGCCAAGCTGGCAGTCGCGGATTCGTGGTACGCCGAGGGTGGCACGACCGCGATGCAGCAGGCCGAGATCGAGTACAAGGATTTCCGCACTTTCTTCCCCAACATGCCTGAGGCAGCCGAGGCGCAGTTGAAGGTAGCGAACATCCACTATCAAGAAATGGAAAAGCCCGACCGTGACTATACCCACGCCATGCGCGCGGAAGAGGAATACCGGGCGCTGATTCAGGAGTATCCCGACAGCAAGCTTGTACCAGAGGCGAAACAGCGGTTGCGCGAAGTGCAGGAAGTCCTGGCAGAGCGCGAGTTTGGTATCGGACGCTTCTATTATTTGCGGCTGGCGTATCCCGCGGCCATCGCCCGTCTGAAGACACTGGTCGATCGCTACCCGCTTTATAGCGGCGCGGACGAGGCCTTGTTTCTGTTGGGCCAATCTTACGAGGGCGAGATTAACGTCATCCGAAATAACGCGCGCATGAACGAGGTTAACAAAGGTAGAGCGATCGAAGGACTCACCAAGGAAGCGGCCAGCGCTTATGACCGAATCATTCAGCGCTATCCGGCGATGGATCGCGCCGTGGATGCGAAGGAGCGGTTAGAGGCGCTGCATCAGACGGTCCCGCGGCCAACTCGCGCCATGCTCGAGCAGAATAAGAAAGAAGTCGCCAGCCGGCATCAGGCAGGCACAATGTCGACCATGTTGAATGGTTTTGAGAGGCATCCGAGTGTTGCCTCGGCAGCCCATGTCGGCGAACCAACGATGGTGGATACTACGCCGGTAACAGCAACTGACGAAATGCGAAGAGTGGCCAATTCGATCGGCGGCGGAGACGGCAGAGTAGCCGCCGAGACCACGAAGGGTGCGCTCACACCGAGCGAGGCAGCGCCCCGGTCCGATACCCCTCAGACTCCCGACGCTGGACCTGCGCCAGCATCGGAGAGTGCGGCCACACCAACTGACCCCGCGGCAACCGACGCCAAAGCGGCTGTCGCCGATCCTAACGAATTAAAGCCCAACGTCGATCCGGATCCGAACGCTCTGCCGCCGCTGCAGCAGACGAACCAACTGGATAGTAGTAACGGTGCGCCGAGCGCTGCTCCCTCGGCTGCGGCGGCAAAAACCGAGGAAATGGCCGATATTTCCTCGAGCAAAAAGAAAAAGAAAAAAGGTGTGGCCAAGCTGAACCCGTTTTGAGCCTTGCGCCGGGACGGCCGCGCGGCCGTCCCGGTTTGCTTTCTGGTCGCCCGAGGTTACCAGCCGACATCGCGATCCGTCCAAGAGTCCATTCCCCAACGGGCTAGGAACGGTCGTAACCAGTTACCTCTGCGGGAATCGTTGACTTAGCCTAAGGGACAAGGTAGTTTCGCGTTATCTCTCCTTTTTGTGCGAAGGGCGACGCTTGGCGCGGAAAATATTACTCGCAGATGACAGTGTGACAGCCCAGAATATGGGGCGAAAAATCCTGGCCGACGCCGGGTACGACGTCTTCACGGTCAATAACGGCTCCGCCGCCCTCAAGCGGATTTCAGAAGTAAAACCCGATCTCATCGTGCTCGATGTGTATATGCCCGGCTATAGCGGGCTGGAAGTCTGCCAGAGGCTGAAGGACGCGGCGGAAACCGGGCACATTCCGGTGTTGCTGACAGTGGGCAAGCTGGAGCCGTTCAAACCAGAAGAAGCTCGCCGAGTCCGCGCCGACGCTCATATCGTAAAGCCCTTCGAAGCCAGCGAATTACTGACCGCCATCACGCGTCTGGAAGATCGCATGGTGCCCATGTCTGATGGGTCGCGTTTCAGTAACTCGGTTTCTGGTGTCGAGCGTTTTGCTGGAGATGGCGGCAGAAAGACGGAAAGCTCCGACGACGCGGACACTGGCTGGAAGAGCCGGCTCCGCTTCCCCTCCAAGAAAAAGAAGGAAGAACCCGAGCCGGAGCCAGAAGAGATCGTTCCTGAAGCGACCTTCCGCAATTACCGTAAAGGAAAGGGTGGCAAATCTGGCCCGGGTCCCGCGATCACGGTGAAACCTCCTGCCCCTCCCGGGCAGGAACCTGGCTTGGTTCCGGATATTCCGCGCGACATTACGCCCGACGAGTTAGACGCGCTGAGCGCGCTGGCGGCGAAACTCGACGGCCCGATTCCAGCGGCCGAGAACATTGCGCCTGTGGCCGAGAAGGTCGGACCAGTTGAGACTCCAACGCCAGAGACTCCAGCGCCAGAGATCGCCAAGGCTCCCACTGAGGTCGAGGTTCCAGTCGCGGAAACACCAAAAGAGCCGGCAAAGCAAGTCGAGGCTCCCGCAGCGATTACAGAGTTCGCAGTGACTCCGGTCCCGAGTTCCACATCTTCGGCAGAAGTCCAAATCCAAGTTCAAGGTCCGTCCGCGAGTGCAATTGAAGTTCCCACTGTCGAACCACCTGTGCAGCCCGTTGTGGCCATCGCTGCTCCAGCGGTTATCGAAGCGATTGCGGAAACGCCGGTGGCAGTCGCCGTCAGTGCCGCGGCACCGCAAGAAGCCGTGCCTCTCGAGAGAACCGATGCGCCGCAAGTCTCAGCGGTCGCGATCGAGGAGCCAGTCGCGGAGCCGCATGTGGCGCTGACGACTGAGCCCGTAGCGGAAGCGAAGGCTGACACTAAGCCTGAAACAGAAGTGATCGCCCCAGTCGTTGAAACGCCGCTGACTGAAGTGGTCGCCAAATCGGAACCCGTGGCAGTCGCGGCGCAAGAAGAAGCGAAGCCGGAAGCGAAACCGGAAGAAGATCAGAAACTCGAGGCGGTCAAAGACAGCGCTCCGACCGTGGAAGCAGCCGAGGCAAAGAGTCCCGAGCCCGAGTCTCCCAAGTCTGAACAGGAAACACCGAGAGCGGAGGAACCCGCACCGAGCGAGGAGGAGTTGGCCGAAGCCTTGCGCCTGCTGACGCCGGCAACGGGCGGCGCGGATGTAACTACGATCCCGTCACACGGGACTCTGGTCGCGGCTGGTCAGTTGCTTGCGGAAGAAGCGGCGCGCAACGCAGCGGCAGGTCCACGGTGGATAGCCGAAGCTGTGGCGTTAAGCCCGGAAGAAGCGGCGCTCTCGCTTGAGGACGAAATGTTCCGCACGTTTGCAACAACACCCGCGGCTGTGCCTGGCACCACACGAGGCGACGAGGGCCAGCGCACGGGAATCACTGGAGTTTCAGCCATCGCTGCTGCGGTCGAGAACCGCTTGGCAGAAGCGGAGAAAGTAGCCAGCGTTAGCGCTGGTGCCGCTTCCAGTGCAGCAAGTGCGGCGATCGATGCGGCAGTCTCTGCGCATAGTGAACCACTCGTCGCGGCGGATAAGAACCAAGCAGAACCAGCGGAAGAATCAGCCTCGGCGACGTTCGCCGATGCGATCAGCACGAATCGGGAAGCCGCGAACGCGAACGACAAGTCCGAAACCGCGGCGGTTGAAGCCACGACACAGGCGGTCGAATCCGCCGGAGTGGCAACTGCATCAGCGCACGCGGTCGTGGAAGCAGAGGGTCAGGATTCAAGTTCAGATTCTGGGGGAGATGAAGCCATGGCAAAAGACGGGAAATCGACTTGGCGGCAGATTCGGACAGCCCCTGCTGGGGCTGGCTCGAACGTGGATGCAGTGGAAGCAGCGAAGACCGAAGCGGCGAACGAAGCTCCGAAGGCGATGGCAGCCGCAGCGGCAGCTGATGGCTCGGCTTCTGGCACGGCCAGCGACGCGGCTTCGATTGCCAGCATCGTGGACAGTGTGATGGCTGATCTTCGTCCGAAGATTGTCGAAGAGATCGCCAAGAAGCTCGCAGGCAAGTAGCGTTACTCTCAGGGCGATTGCGTCGGAAGGTCGAGATGGCTTATCCGTCTTTTCGCATCCTCTCTTCTCCCGTTCGGACTTTTTCCATTCGGACGATCCGAAGCGTTAAGCCATTCTCGAGCGGCACTTCGGTGGTCTCGAGCTCCACATATCCTTTCACGCGGTAAAAGGGAACGCCTGTCAGCGTCGCTCCCATTTCGAGCCGGCGAAATCCTGCCGCTTCCGCAGCTAGCTCGCAAGCATCCAGAATTAAGCTTCCGATCCCTCGCCGTGCCCAATCGGGATGTACAAAGAATGCGCGAATCTTCGCTGCATCGTCGGCCGGATTGAGCAATGAATCTTCGCGGCGCGCGTATTGATCTCCGCCATAGAGCGTTTTGCGTTTGCTCCATCCACCGCAACCAACCAAGAGCCGCTCATTGGTGGTTTCCGTTTCTTCGACGGCGAAGTAGGTTCCGTCCGCGATCAGCTGGGTGTCGACACCGTAGACGGTTCGCAGCGCGCTCTCCAGTTGCTCTGCAGAATAATCGGCTAATTGCAAGCCACGGACGGATGCGGCAATGAGTTCCTGCAGCAGTGGAACGTCACGCGGTTCGGCGAGGCGAACGCGAAAGTTTGGAGATAGTGCTGGCAAAAGCGGACCCTTCTCCTTCGACTGCACTCCGCGTCAGGATGACAAGTTTCACGTTACGCGCGCGCAGCTGTGCATTCTTCGCAAGGGCAAACTTCCCGCAGATAGAACCACGAAAAGATTCCGAGTTCATGCTTATCGCTGAAAGAGAACTTTAGCGCATATTTCCCCACGGCTTCGGCCGCGAGCGCTTTCACGATCGGCTTGAACATCGGGAGAGCGCCTGGCGCGAGTTTGGCTGGTTCACCTGGTTTGCGTCCGGATTTTCCGCGTTCGTCTTCGCAAAGCGCGCAGGGACAGGCTTCGCGCAAAAATGGAAACGTGAAGACGGACTTGTGTCCGTCTTTCCACTCAATTTCCAAGCCCGTGCCGGTGGTCAAATGAATGACCACTGATTTTGGATCGTTTGCGATTCGAGGACTGAGATCCGGCAGCGGCATCAATTTCAGTATCGCACGCCAGCCTCGGACTTCCTCTCGGGCGTGCGGACATGTTCCGGGCGGAATCCCAGGCCGAGTACGCGCGCTGGAATCCGTCGCAGAACCGGATATCGCTGCAGGAGTCTGATCAGCAACGGCAGACTCCGTATCGGCGCCGTGCTGCCCAGCGTTGGCGCAAGCAAATTTTTGTGCGCGAATACCTGCAAGCGTTGGGTCATGCGCGTGGGAAATTCTCGCCGCGCTTGCACCGAGCGCAAATCGTCCTCGCCAACTGTTCCGCCTAGCAACGATGGCACCAGGATGTTCGCGGCTGCGACGGCGTCCTGAATCGCGAGGTTGATGCCGACTCCGCCGACCGGGGACATCGCGTGTGCGGAATCTCCGAGGCACAAAAGACCGCTTCTCCACCACTGGCGCAAATGATCGACGGCCACTGTGAGCAACTTGACGTCGTCCCAATTCTTCAACTCTGCTGTCCGCTCGCGCAGGAAAGGCGCGACGCTCGCTATCGCTTCGCGAAAGGAAGGCAAGCCTTGTTGTCGGATCGCTTCCGCTCCGCCCTTCGCAATCACGTAGGCACACTGCCAGTAGTCTCCACGATTCAGCGTCACCAGGATCTTGCCGCCACGGATTCGACCCAGTGCGGCGCTGCTGTCGTTTAGGTCGCGACTGAGGCGCATCCAGAGAACGTCAATCGGCGCTCCGAGATCGATGACCTCGAGTCCAGCTTTCTCGCGCATGATCGAACGCCGTCCGTCTGTACCGAGAACCAAACTGGCGCGCACTTCGAGGCTCCCTTGTTTGGTATTAGCTCGAACGCCTACGATGCGGCCATTCTCTTCGATGAGGTCGACGACTTCGGACTCCATGCACAAATGAAATTGCGGGTATGCCTTCGCTTTCTCGGCGATGAAGTTCAGAAAATCCCACTGCGGCATCAAAGCGATGAATTTACAGTGCGTGGGCAGGTGCGAGAAATCAGCAATCTGCACGCTGACATCTTCGATCTGGGCTCCGACCTGAGACATTTCCTGATGCGGACGGCGCAGGAACTCGTCGAGAACGCCCAGTTCGTACATCAGTTCCAAGGTCGAAGGATGAATGGTGTCGCCGCGAAAATCGCGGAGGAAGTCCGCGTGCTTCTCGAGTACCACGACCTCGACTCCGGCGCGAGCAAGAAGATACCCGGCCATCATCCCGGCAGGCCCACCCCCGACTACGCAGCAGCAGGTTTGCAGCTTCTCGACTTGAACCGAAGGATTTGTTTGCTCCATTGCTTCATTGCTCCGAGGGACCCCCAACAGTCGGGAACATCTTAGCCTCAAGTTCTCTGGCCTCTGCTATTGGACGACGGGGGCGGCTATTCCGTTTGAATTTTCACACCGGGTGGGGGGGTACCCCCCCCTCGCCCCCCTTTTTTCAAAGTATTCAAATCATTGGACTTGACTGAGGGGTACCTGGCAAAATCTTCAATCGAAAGACCTTATAGGTAAAATATTCAATAATAAAGGCTTAGTCGCCAATTTCTCGATCGTCCTTAAATTGTCATCGATCGATTGCTCGAAGAAAGCAGCTTGTGCCTTTGTTTCAAGTTTGGGCGGTTTGGATGCTATGTCAAGGAGAATTCAATGGCGGCGAGCTAGATTGTCTGAGGGAACGGGGAACCCCACCTTTCGAAAAGCGCGAAATGTGGAGTACCCCCGTCCGTGATCGCGGGCCGAGATTCGTTACAGCGACCGCAGGAAATTCAGCAGGTCTTGAACGTCCGAAGCTTTCAAGGTGCTGAACTTGCGAACGACGGCGCTGGCTTCCGATCCGGTGCTGCTGTGAGAATGGATTGCCTGGATCAGATCGGTGGTGCGGCCGTCGTGGAGGAAGTAGAGGCGTTGGCCCAATCCCCACAGCGGAGCGGTGCGGAATTGTTTGGCAGTGGCAGCGCCTTGTTCAATGCCATCCGACAGGCCCGTGCCCATATTGTGCAGGGCGAAGTCGGAATAAGGGTTGTAGGTCACGTTGGACATGCCGGTGTAGGGCGACGCTCCGGTCGTGAGCGTTGGAGAGTGACAGAGAGCACAGCCGATGGAGTTGAACAGGCTTGCTCCGTTCAGGGTTGATGACGTCGGCGGCGCCGGAGTGGGGGGCGCCGATAGACGAGCGAACACGGCGAAGTTCACGAGGTCAGACGACATTTCGGATGCTGTCCCGATCATGGTGCCGAAGTTACCGCTGGCGGGGTTGCCATTCAGGATATTGGTGGCATCCTCGGGCGAGCCGTTGAACACGCAACCGGTTACCGCGCCGCGTTCGTTCGGGAACAGTTCGTTCGATACGCCCTGCTCGACGTTGTAGGCCTCACCGGCAAACAACAGCACGGATTTGTTCTGGGCCTTCCAGCCGAAACGGGTAATGGTGCCGTCGTTTCCGCTGGTGTTAAAGACTCCACCAATCTTGAGAGCGGCTCTGGCGGATTGAGTGGCCGCGAGATTCGCTTGCAATACGGAATCGGGCGTGGCTTCCACTAATCCCAAGCCAAACAGGGGGGTGGGGATGCGGAAGATTACGTTGTTGGCGCCAAGAGCAGTGGCGAAATCCGGCTGCGCCAGATTGCAGCCAGGGGCATCGGAACGGCCGGCGATGGTGTAGAGGGCGTGTACTCCGCCATCGAGAGTGCCGTTCGAATTTTTGATGAAGCGCGCCTCGCGAACCGGGCCCGCGGGCGTGATGAACGATGGGACGGCGTTGATTGCACCGTCCAGTGTGGAGAGTAAAACCTGGGGATTCTGAATCGCGTTCTGTGGACTGGCGAGGCCGGGACTGCTGCCGCCGATGGTCGGTTGCGCGTGGCATTGGGCGCAGCTGTTGCCGTTGAAGGTTGGACCGAGACCGGATCCGTTTTCGCCCGGGATGGCGCCGGAGACGGAATCGATTTCCTGGAAACGCTGTTGCGCCTGGCTGAAGAACGCCTGTTCGTTTGCGCTCAGGGTTGGGTAGAAACTTCCGGCTGCCGCGGGACCTGAACGGGGACCGGGATCATTTTGCGGGTGAAGTTTTGGAGTTGTGAGGAAAACCAGGCAGAGACAAACGACGAGGGGGGAGAGTTTGGAACGCTTCACGTTGTAGATCATGTTGCACGGCTTCATATTGCACCTCGATACGGGGGATAGAGACACTTTGGGCTTTAGTCGAAGTTGCGTTGCGAAGGCGCGAGGTTGGGTTCTGCTTAGAACACGGTCCTGGGAAATTCCGGTCCCGTGCTCGCCGCGAACTGAACAGCGTTTAGGAGCGTGGCGTAAGCCCCACTAACACTTCTATCCTCGAGTGAGGAAAGAATGGGAAAAACATTGGGACGGACTCTAGCCCTGGTGGGAAGAAAGGTCAAGAACATTTAGTGCATCCCTCCGTGCATCGATCAAGCAAACGCCTTGATGGACGGGCGTCTCGGAGGGCACCTCGGCAGTTAATTTGCTTTTTGTTCGCCTTATGGCATACTCATTTGCCATGCTGGGCTGATTGATCGGAACGGCCCACTTCGATTGTGTTTCCGAAAAATTTAATTTCGGACGCTTTTTCCGACGCGATACGCATACTTCCACAGCCCCCAAGCGAGTTACGATGCAACGCACTCAATTAAACATCGTGGCCACACTCGAAACCAGCATTGGACGGATGCCGTCGAATATTGACGCGGAGCGCTCGATCCTCGGCGCCGTGCTGCTCGACAATCACGCCTTCAACGACGCGGCGGAGCACTTGCGGCCGGAAGATTTTTCCATCGATTCGCACCGGCGAATTTATTCGCGGATGATGGAACTGGCCGAATCGTCGCGGCCCATCGACATCATCACGCTGGTCGAAGAGCTGGACCAGAAAAAAGACCTTCAGGCGGTCGGGGATGTCGGCTACATCTCAGGATTGCTCGATGGAGTGCCCGACCGGCCATCGATTGAGCATTACGTCAGAATTGTTCGCGACAAGGCGATTTTGCGTGGACTGATTGGCGTGGCCAACACGGCGATTGCCAAGGCCAGCGAACAGTCCGACCCGGCGGACGAAATTCTCAACGATGCCGAGGCTGCGGTCTTCGCGCTCTCGGAGAAGCGCATTGGCAAGGGCTTTCAGGGGATCAAGGAGATTGTCCGCAACTCGTTTGGCTCGGTCGATGCACTGCTGCAACGCGGACAGCGCATCACCGGCCTCGCGACGCACTATACCGATCTCGACGAGATGACGAGCGGCTTCCAGAAATCGGACCTGGTCATCGTTGCGGCGCGGCCTTCGATGGGCAAGACATCTTTCGCCATGAATATCGCCGAGAACGCGTCGATCGACGACGGCAAAGTGGTGGGAGTTTTCTCGCTCGAAATGTCGAGTGAGGCGCTGCTGCAAAGGCTGCTTTGTTCGCGCGCGATTGTCGACGCGCACAAGATGCGGACCGGGTCGCTCTGGGGCGACGATATGAAGAAGATCGTGCGGGCGATGGAGGAGCTTTCGAATGCTCCGATTTTTATCGACGACACGCCGGGGATTTCTCTGAGCGAGATGCGGGCGAAGGCGCGGCGGCTGAAACAGTCACAAGGGCGCCTCGATCTGCTGGTCGTCGATTATCTTCAGTTGATGTCGGGCGGAAGCAAGCGGTTTGAAAATCGTACGCAGGAAGTGTCGTCGATTTCGCGGGGGCTGAAGGCGATCGCGAAAGAGCTGCAGGTTCCGGTGGTGGCGTTGTCGCAGCTAAGCCGCGCTCCGGAGAGCCGGGGAGGGGATCACCGGCCGCAGCTTTCCGATCTCCGCGAATCGGGGTCGATCGAGCAGGACGCGGATCTGGTGATGTTTATCTTCCGCGAAGAGATCTACAAGCAGGACGACCCCGACCTCAAGGGCCGGGCGGAAATTATCATCGCCAAGCAGCGCAACGGGCCGATCGGCAAGTTCAACCTGGCGTTTCTGCATAATTCGACGCGCTTTGCCAACATGCTTGAAGGGAACGCCGAACCGGGCGAGTAAGACGGCTTCTCAAGGAACCACAATCGGTCTCCGTAGGGACGCCCTGACCCAAAAAACCGACCCGAGGACACCTTTGGCCTGTGGAAAAATGTGTGGATGGCTTGGACGGGCCTTTTGTTTCCTCCGGATCGACTACGCAGGAGAGACATTCCGCCATCCGACCCGGCTCTCTAAAGCTATGTTTCTAAGTTGGTTAACGAGCATTTCGCGCAGAGGTGGCGGAAAGTCTTACGAATCAGTACTTTCGTCACACAATCTGAGATTTGCACATCTGCACGAAGGGATATAGGCGGCATCCAGAGCGGTTGAGGCCTGCCGGGAGCGCCGCCGAATTGGCTGGTGGATCTCGGAGGGGCGAGCTTTTTTGCTATGGTAAATACGCTTTTGCCGCATGCGAAACGGAGGAATTGTGAAGAAGATCGTATTGGTATTGGCTGTTTTGCTGGCTGGGACCCTAGCTTGGGCAGGAAACGATCCCAACCCGGCTGACTACACCGTGAACGTCCACGTGCAGTTCGTCGAGCATCGAGGCACGGCGCGCTAAAGTTGAACGCTGTCATTGACGGAAAAAATTACGAACTACAAGGTAGCGCGAGCGGATGGCTTCTGGCGCTCGGGGACTACAAAGCCAGACTCGTGGAAGAGAAGCACAAGACCAGCTACGAATTTGTGATGGTTTATGAATTGTTATTCCCCGACAAAAAAGTCGCGAAATTTGAGGTCATGGCTCAGTGGGAGTGAGGGCAAGGCGCTAGCTGCTGCCTTCGCCGACCTTCAGCACGGCCAGGAATGCTTCCTGGGGGATGTCTACGCGGCCGATGCGCTTCATGCGCTTCTTGCCTTCTTTTTGCTTTTCGAGCAGCTTGCGCTTGCGGGAAATGTCGCCGCCGTAGCACTTGGCGATGACGTTTTTGCGGATTGCGGGGACGGTTTCGCGAGCGATGATCTTGGCGCCGATCGCGGCCTGAATGGCGACTTCAAACATCTGGCGCGGAATCAGTTCTTTCATCTTGGCTGCCAGCAACCGACCGCGGTCGTAGGCAAAGTCACGATGGATGATGGTGGAGAGCGCGTCGACCGGCTCGCCGGCAACCATGATGTCGAGCTTCGCCATCGGCGACGTCCAGTTGCCGGAGAGGTGATAGTCGAGCGAAGCGTAGCCGCGAGAAACCGACTTCAAGCGGTCATAGAAATCGAGCACAATTTCGTTGAGCGGCAATTCGTATTGCAGCATGACGCGCGACGAGCTGACGTATTCGAAACTCTTCTGTTTGCCGCGCTTTTCTTCGACTAGCTTCAGGATGCCGCCGACATATTCTTCGTTGGTCAAGATCACAGCGAGGATCACCGGCTCTTCGACCTTGGCGATTTCGCTGACATCGGGCCAGCGCGACGGATTGTCGACTTCGATGACCTGGCCATCCGTCTTTGTGATCTGGTAGCGGACGCCAGGGGCGGTCGTGATCAGGTCGAGATTGTATTCGCGCTCGAGGCGCTCCTGGATGATCTCCATGTGCAGGAGGCCGAGAAAACCGCAGCGGAAGCCGAATCCGAGCGCCACGGAACTCTCAGGCTCGAAGAAAAACGACGAATCGTTGAGCTTGAGTTTTTCGAGCGCCTCGCGCAATTGCGTATGTTCGTGCGCATCGACGGTGTAGAGGCCGGCGAAAACCATGGGCTTGATTTCTTCGAAGCCGGGCAAGGGCTCGATTGAGGGGCGGTCGTCGTCGGTGATGGTGTCGCCGATCTTTGTGTTGGCAACATCTTTGATGTTGGCGATGACGAATCCCACTTCGCCAGCGACTAGTTCATCGACGACGAGCGGTTTCGGCGTGAGCACGCCGAGCGCCTCGACTTGAAAAACCTGGCCGGTTGACCACATGCGTATCTTTTGTCCGAGGCGCAGTGTGCCCTCGAAGACGCGCGTGAGGACGACGACTCCGCGATACGGGTCGAACCACGAATCGAAAAGCAAGGCTTGCAAATGCCGGGTGGGCGAGCCTTTTGGTGGCGGAACACGCTTCACGATCGCTTCAAGAACATCGGGGACGCCCAGGCCCGTTTTCGCGCTGATGAGCAGCGCGTCGGAGGCGTCGAGGCCCACCGCGCTCTCGATCATTTCCTTGGTGCGCGGGATGTCGGCGCTCTGGAGGTCAATCTTATTGATCACGGGGATGATTTCGAGCCCGTGATTGATGGCGAGATAAGAGTTGGCAAGCGTCTGCGCTTCGACTCCCTGGGAGGCATCGACGACCAGCAAGGCTCCTTCGCAGGCGGCCAGCGAGCGCGAAACTTCGTAAGAAAAGTCGACGTGACCAGGCGTATCGATCAGGTTGAGCTGGTAAATCTGGCCGTCCTGAGCTGGGTAGAGCATGCGCACGGCGTGGGCTTTGATGGTGATGCCGCGCTCGCGCTCCAGGTCCATGGAGTCGAGGACCTGCTCCTGCATTTCGCGCATGGCGAGCGACCCGGTGAGCTCCAGCAGCCGGTCGGCAAGCGTGGATTTTCCGTGGTCAATATGCGCAATAATCGCAAAATTTCTGATGCGGGAGGCTTCCATGAAGACACTACGATTCTAACAGGGTGGAACGAAGGGCCGTGTAATGCGGGTCTCGCGTGATTTTGCAGTCTTGGGCGTTTCTCTTCTTATTAGTCGTTTCTTTCTTAACCGTTTCTCCACAGATGAATAATCAGTAGGGCGACGATTGCGAGCATGGTGCGGAAATGCCACTGGCGAAGTTGGCGCTGGGAAGGGACTGCCGCTCTGCATCGCTAATCCGAGGCCGAGTTGCAGCAGGATTAATCCCAAGGCGAAGGTTGCGGCCCAGATGCCGACCAGATCTCCTCGGCGCATTGCCGGACCCATGACGAAGGACGAGTGCACCAGCACCAGAATTGCGAGACCGTAAGCCAGCCAATAATGCGGCCACATCTTCTGCCGCAACGACGAACTCGATGACTGACTTCGAAAGAGATAGGGCAGCGCTATCTCGACACCCAAGGCCAAGACCGCGATCCACCCCGTCGCGCTCACAAGCAGGAACCGTCGCATGGCTTATTGCGCCTTATCTTTATCCTGCGCCTGATCCTGTACTTGAACGTATCCGGTGAGGATGACGATCTGGGTGGCGTGCAGCGCCTGATCGCTGCCCATCTTGGCAGTGATGTGGACTACCGCTCCCGCGTGGACGTCGGGCGGTTTGCCCATCACGATGGGGGTCGCGGCATCGTAGGCGACCCTGGCTGTTTGGCCGGTTCGGCGGTAGACGGTTTCGGTTTGCTTCTCGAGTCGATTGCCCTCGAGGCTGGAGGATGCGGTCACGGCTGTGATTTCAAGCACAAGCTTCACCTCGTCTCCCGCTTTGAGTTGCGCGAACGAAGAGCTGGACGTGGTTTCGGCTTTCATCTGCATGGCGCGGCCCATGCTGCGCCACATGGCAAAGAGAGAAAGAGCAGCCAGTAGCACAAGGGCTACGATCCACAGGCTGGCTGCGCGAGAGTTACTTCGAGAATTTTGCTGGGTTGCCGAGGACATTGTGACTCCTCTTCTGTTTTGAACCGGGATGGCGTTGCGCAGCTTAGACGAGTGTCAGGGTTGTACCTTGGTATAAGGTCAAGGAGAAAAGGGGTTGGGGCTGCTCGGCGCCGGAAAACTACCACGAGGGCTAAAGCCCGGGCAGATTTCAGTAGGCTTACGCAGCCCTGAAGGGCTGCTCTTCCTCTTCCACTTCTTTTGTCACTTCTGGCGCTCGTGGCGATTGTGGCACTGATATTCCCGCCCGCGTACAATAGTGAATTCCGCCCTATGCCGGACCTGCGCCGTGGCTTGATCATCGTGAATACCGGTCCTGGTAAAGGGAAGACCACTGCCGCCATGGGAACGGCGCTACGGGCGGTGGGCCAGGGGATGCGGGTCCTGATGCTGCAGTTCCTGAAGGGTTCGTGGCACTACGGAGAACTCGACGCGGTCAAAGTTTTTGGCGATAAGTTCGTGATGAAACAGATGGGCCGCGGCTTTGTCAAAGTGGGCGCCGAAAAACCCGATCCTGAAGACGTCCGAATGGTCGAAGAGGCCTGGGCCGAGGCCGAGAAGGCGATTCAATCGGAGGAATGGGATCTGGTGGTGCTCGATGAGATCAATTACGCCATCACCTACGGTATGCTGGACGCGGCAAAAGTGGCGGAATCACTGAAGCGGAAACCAGAAATGGTCCATGTGATCCTGACGGGAAGGAACGCCCACCCGGCCATCGTCGAGATTGCCGACACCGTCACTGAAATGCGCCAGATCAAGCACGCTTATGAAAAGGGCGTGATGGCCCAGAGGGGAATCGAGTACTAGTTCTCAGTTGCCAGTTCTCAGTTCTCAGTAAAGGCGCGCCTCTGGGTCTTACTGAGAACTGGAAACTGAGAACTGCTTCTTATGACTTGGTTTAAACGACAATCCGGTGAGCTCGACACTTCTGGCGAGAAGAAAGTCCGCACGGAGGGGCTGTGGGTGAAGTGTGACGGCTGTCGCCAGATCATCTGGAAGAAAGACCTCGAAGACAACTTCAACGTCTGCCCCAAATGCGACAAGCATTTCCGCATCGACGCCCGCACACGGCTGGCTCAGCTGCTCGACGACAACGAATATGAAGTCTTCGACAGCAATTTCGTCTCGACCGACCCATTGAAGTTCGTGGACCTGAAAGCCTATTCCTCGCGCCTCAAGCAGGCCAAGGCCGACACGGGACTCAAAGACGCCATCCTCAACGCGGCGGGAAAATTGAACGGGCGGCCAGTGATTGTAAGCGCGATGGAGTACTCCTTCATCGGCGGCAGCATGGGAGCGGTCGTCGGCGAAGCGATCACGCGCGCCATCGAGAAAGCGCAGAAGACACGCACGCCGATTGTGATTATTTCGGCTTCGGGGGGCGCCCGCATGATGGAAGGCGTGATCAGCCTGATGCAACTGGCGAAAATCTCGGCCGCCCTGGCGCGATTGGACGCGGCGCGCGTTCCCTACATTTCCGTTTTGACCGATCCGACTACCGGGGGCGTGACCGCATCGTTTGCCATGCTCGGTGATCTCAACATCGCCGAGCCTGGCGCGCTGATCGGTTTTGCCGGACCGCGCGTGATTGAGCAGACGATCCGGCAAAAGCTGCCGCCGGGTTTTCAACGCAGCGAATTTCTTCTCGAGCACGGAATGCTCGATGCCGTGGTCCATCGCAAAGATCTGAAACCCTACATAGCGCGAGCGCTGGATTTTATGGTGAAGGCAGCGTAGGGGCGCCTGTCAGCTCTCGGCGGAGCGAGTCGCGATGGTGCCAGTACGTCATGGAGGTTCATTCGCCCCTCCGGGGCTTGCTCCTTCTGGCCGTGCTCTGACCCGGCACCGAAGCGCCGGGCTATTGTCGGTTGTCCCTCCGGGACATTGCGTCCTCGGCATTGCGTCCTCGGCGTGGGGGTCGTCGGGATGCCGGCACCGGCGCTGAATTCCGCTCCTGTCAGGCTCCGCAATTCCCTGCTCGGTGCATGGTTTGACACCCTGAGTGCGGTTTTCTGGATCGCATCGGGGTGAAAGGTTGAAACTGGTAGTTGATCGAGGAAGGCTGAGAGCTGCCCTTGTCCTACGAAACCGCAGTCGCCGAGATGTACGCGTTGGGCCACGAGTTGGCGCAGACGCCCTCGCACAAGTTCGACCTGGCGCACATGCGGCGGTTGCTCGGGGCATTGGGAAATCCCGAAAATCGCTTTCCCGCCGTGCTGGTTGCAGGAACAAACGGCAAGGGCTCGACGGCTGGGACGCTTGCCGCAATCCTGCAGGCTTCAGGGCTGAGGACGGGGCTATACACTTCGCCGCATCTGGTCCGCATCAACGAGCGGATTCGCCTCAACGGCGAAGCCATCACCGACGACGAATTCGCGATGGTACACGACGTCGTCGACCGTACCACCGAGCGGCTGGTGTCGGAGGGCGATCTTCCCTGGCATCCGAGCTTTTTCGAAATGTTGACTGCGATGGCCTTCGAGTATTTTGCTCGCAGCCGGCCCGACATCGTGGTGCTGGAAGTCGGCATGGGCGGGCGTCTTGATGCTACGAACGTCGTCGAACCGCGCCTCAGCATCATCACCGACATCTCGCTCGACCATCAGAATTATCTCGGCGACACGATCCGCCAAATTACCGGCGAGAAAGCCGGCATTATTCGCCCTGGCGGGACAGTGGTCACGTTGCCGCAATTGCCCGATGCGAACGACGTGATTGGAAATGCGATTCTCGACGCAGGCGCGACGGCGGTAAATGCTGTCCCGTATGTGCCGCCGGTTTCGCCGGGCAGCGGACAGTGGGCGGCGAGCGGCGGCCAGTTGCAAAGATATCCGCTCGAGGTACTGGGCGCAGAGATCATGGTCGAGTCGCCGCTGGTCGGGCGCCATCAATTACGCAACGTCGCTCTCGCGATTGCGGCGGCGGTGGAACTGCGCGGGCAGGGACTGACTCAGATAACGCCCGAGACCATCGCGCAAGGGATCCGCGGGACGCGCTGGCCCGGACGGTTCGAGGTGATTCAAGGGGCGGGAGAAAATCCCGAGTACGTGCTCGATGTGGCGCATAATCCGGCTGGGGCCTGGGCGCTGCGGTCGACTCTCTCCGCGGTTTATCGGGACACCCGGGAGATCACGCTCGTGTTTGGAGTAATGCGCGACAAAGCGGTGCAGGAAATGACCGAGATTCTGTTTCCGATTGCCACGCATGTCATCGTGACCCACGCCAATAACCCGCGCGCGGCGAGCGCGGATGAAATTCGGCTGGCGGCGGCGCGCGCGTCGGCTGGAACAGAGATCGAGACGGCTGCGGATCTCGCGATGGCGTTGGAACGGGCGCGGGCAGCGGCTGGACGAGCCGGGCTCGTCGTCATTACTGGATCCATTTACGTGGTTGGAGAGGCGATGCGAATACTCGACGTCCGCATCTAAACATCTAAACTAGACAGAGCCGCCAGGACAGAATCTTGAACAAGATCGCCACCACCGTTGAGCCGGAAAAAGAATCGGACATGGTGCGCTCGTCTGGACGGCCAGGAGAGCCCGGTTCCCGGTGGGATGGCCAGCGGCCAGCATCGAGCGGCGCCAAACATCATGGCTGGCCCAGCCGGTTGCGCTCGTACTTCATTTTGAGTCCCCTGATTTGGGCGTATACGCTGATTTTGGGTACGATTTCGTTGGCGTGTTCGTTTTTCGACCGTAACGGGCGGATTCAGCACAAGTTCGCGCGCCTGTGGTCGTGGATGGTGATGAAGACGACGTTGTCGCCGGTGACGATCACGGGCGCGGGCGGGTTCGGCCATACATTCGACAATACTAAGGCTCGAGTTTATGCAGTCACGCACGCCTCGGCGCTCGACATTCCGATTCTTTACGTTCACCTGCCGTTTCAATTTCGCATAATCTTCAAGAGCGAACTGCTGGCCTATCCTTTTGTTGGCTGGCATCTACGGCGCTCCGGGCAGGTTTGCATCAATCAGCAGAATCCAGCGGCTTCGATTGGAGCCATCAAGTCCGCGCTGAGGAGCTTGCGCGGCGGGATGCCGCTGGTCATTTTCCCTGAGGGTGGGCGAACGCGCGACGGAAAGATTCAGCCCTTTCTGCCGGGAGCATTTTTTCTCGCGATCAAGGCGCAGGCCGACATTGTTCCCATCGCGCTGGTCGATACTTTTGACCTGCTGCCGATGAACACGTACCACATCCGGTGCCAGCCGCTGGAGATGAGGGTGGGAGAACCGATCTCGACCGTGGGATTGACGCTGCAAGACACAGAGAGAGTGTCGGCCCTGGTCAAGTCTGCAATTGAAGCGCTACAAGCTGCGCCTCGCAGTAGCTAGCGGCCGCGTGAGTTCCCATTATTTGCGCGCCAGCACCGTTTCCCACTCGCTGAATACTTCCGGCTTCCCGCCGCGAACAACCGTAGGATAGACGTGGCCGAGTCCCTTGTGGTGGTGCGCGCTGAACTCAAGCAGCGCCTGCGACCCGAGCCCAATATCGAAATTGTTGAGTGACTCTATGCCCTCGATGAATTTGTCGCGCGTCGGATTTTTCCCGGCCCGTTTCAGTCCCTCGGCGATCACCATCGCATTCACGAAGGCTTCGAAACTCACGAAGCTCGGCTGGGTTCCGGACATATATTTCGCGAGACACTCGCGATAGAGTCTCACAGCGGACAACTCGGTGTCGTCATATGTAGGCACAACTTGTGTGATAACGACGCCTTCCGCTTCCTTTCCAGCGGCAGTAATGAAAGCCTCTGTGCCAATAAACGAGACAGCTAGAAACAGTGGATGCCAGCCTTGCCCATGCGCATGCTTTACGATTTCGGCGGCCGGAGCATACGGACTGGCAAGGATGACAGCGTCTGGCTTCGCGGCCCGTACTGTTTCGATGGCGTGGGCCACATCGAGCGTGTTGCGGGCAAAAGAACCGGTCGCCACCGTTGTCTCGTTGTGCTTGGTCAGCGCAAGTTTGACGCCGTCGAGGATCGCTTTACCGAAGCCGTCATCCTGATAGATCACGGCGATCCGGCGTGCGCCGGCCTTCCACAGATTGTCGACCTGCTCGCGCGTCTCGTCGTTATAGGACGCGCGGAGATTGAGAACATCGCGCTTCACCGGCTCATAGAGAAACTGCGCCCCCGTAAACAATCCGACGACGGGCAGGTGGTCGGCCTCGGCCATGGGCACGTATTTCATGGCTGTTGGCGTTCCAACAAAAAAGCCGCTGGCAAAAACATTCTCGCGCTTCAACAATCCGAAACAGTTGGCCGCTTTTTCTGGATCGTAACCGTCGTCGAAAGAAGAAAGAGTGATCCTGCGCCCGTTGACTCCGCCGTGATCGTTGACGTAGTCGAAGTAGGCGGTGGCCCCGAGAACTGTCTGTAGCCCCAACTGGCGAGCCGGGCCGTCAAGAGCGGAACAGGAACCGATCTTCACCGCGGTTTCGGTGACTCCCGGCACTTGAGCAACGGAGCGAGCGGCGATCAAACTGCAACCGATCAAAAGCGAACAGGGCCAAATGATTTTTCGGGTAATGCCAGTGCACTCGCCATTGAACATTCTATTTTTTCCCTCGGTGTGGGGCCGAAATAGCGTTGCTTCGCTTCATTTATTTCGGCCTCTACTACCAAGCTACATAACAGACGCGGGTAAATGCACTCGTTGCTTTCAGCGTACGAAACCAAAGTTTCGGACGGCTTTCTTCGTATTTCGCTCGATCAGACCTGATCGCACCCAACGCGTTTGACCCGCCCTACCCACTCCTTTAAACTCAAGAGATTCAAGAGAATACAAGGCCTCATCTTATGTCCGACAGCATTCAAGTGAAGCTGCCCGATGGCAGCACCAAAGATGTTCCGAAAGGGACCACGGCTCTCGATGTGGCCAGGTCCATCAGCCCGCGTCTGGCGGACGCGGCTCTCGCTGCCAAAGCGAACGGTAACTTGATCGACCTCACCCGCCCGCTCGACAACGACACTGAGCTGCGCATTCTTACCGAGAAGGATCCCGAGTCGCTCGAGGTCTACCGGCATTCGTCCGCGCATTTGCTGGCTGCCGCTGTGCTCGAACTTTTTCCCGAGACCAAACTCGGCCACGGGCCAGCGACCGAGAACGGGTTCTTTTATGACTTTTATCGGCCCACTCCGTTCACTCCTGAGGATCTCGAGAAAATCGAGAAAAAGATGCAGGAACTGGCTCAGCAAAACCTACCCTACGCGCGCGAATTTGTAGAGCGGACGGAGGGATTGCAGAGATTCAAGAGTGAAGGCGACTTTATGAAGTGCCACTTCATCGAGCAATTCACCAAGCCCGATGAAAAGATTTCGATCTACAAGACGGGCAAGTTTCTCGATTTTTGCCGTGGTCCGCATATACCTTCGACGGGAAAAATCAAGGCGTTCAAGCTGTTCAACATCGCCGGCGCTTACTGGCTTGGGGACGAGAAGAATCCACAACTGCAACGCATCTACGGCACATCGTTTTTTTCGAAGAAGGATCTGGACGCGTACCTGAATGGTCTCGAAGAAGCGAAGAAGCGCGACCATCGCGTGCTGGGAAAACAGCTCGACTTGTTTTCGATTCAGGAACTGGCTGGGCCGGGACTGATTTTCTGGCATCCGAAGGGCGGGATTATCCGCAAAGAGATGGAAGACTGGATGCGCGAGGAGTACCTGCGGCGCGGCTATTCGCTCGTGGTCACGCCGCATGTGGCGCGCCGGCAGCTGTTTTTCACCTCAGGACACGAGGGCTATTACTCGAACAATATGTTCGACGCCATGGAGCTTGACGATGCCGAGTACCGCCTCAAGCCCATGAATTGCCCCGGCCATATCCTGATCTACAAAGATTCGCTGAAGTCGTATCGCGATCTGCCGGTGCGGTTGGGCGAACTGGGCACGGTCTATCGGTATGAGCGTTCGGGAGTGATGCACGGACTGTTGCGCGTCCGCGGCTTCACTCAGGACGACGCGCATATCTTCTGCACTCCGGACCAGATTGAAAACGAGATTGTCGGATGCCTGGAGTTTGCGCTGGCGGTGTTGAAGGCGTATGGCTTCGACCAGTTCCAGACCGAGCTTTCCACCTGGGATCCGAACGACAAGAAAAGCTTTCTCGGCAGCGAAGATCAGTGGAACCTCGCGAACCGCTCGCTGGAGAATGCGCTGAAGAAGCTGAATATCGAATACAAAACCATCCCCGGCGAAGCAGCGTTCTATGGCCCGAAGATCGACATCAAACTGGTCGACGCCATCGGACGCCTGTGGCAGCTTTCAACTGTGCAATTCGATTTCAATCTGCCGCAGCGCTTCGATCTCGAATACGTGGCCGAAGACGGCAGCCGCAAGCAGCCGCTGATGGTCCACCGCGCACTCTACGGATCGGTAGAACGCTTCTTCGGCGTGCTGATTGAACACTATGCTGGAGCGTTTCCAGTCTGGCTCTCGCCGGTGCAGGTGGCTCATGATTCCGATCGCCGAGCGGCATGTCGAATACGCAGACAAAATCGCTGCGCAGCTGCGGGCGGCCGGCGTGCGTGTCGAAGTCGATGCCCGCAACGAAAAGATGAATGCGAAGATTCGCGAGCACGCAATGCAGAAAGTGCCGTTCCTGTTGGTGGTCGGAGATAAAGAGGCGGAAGCGAGCAAAGTTAACGTCCGTACTCGGGGCAAAGAAAAGACCGAAGATATGGGCGCGACGGAGTTTGTGGAGAAGGTCAAAAAGCTGATTGCGGAGAAGAGCGCGAAGTTGTAGGCCGACGCGCTTTTGCTTCTGGTCGGTAACAAATCGATACCATGAAATTCTAACGGTGACCGTTAGAATTTCATGGTGTACAAAAGTGACCACTTGTCCCGATTGAAACCCTAATTCGCGTAGGCGCGTCTGCGACTAGCTAAGCCTTCAGGGCGCCTACCCCTTCCTTTGAACCGCCCCACCCCCTGTGTTAGCATCGGGAGTTTCGCAGGCGTTGTTGGGCTGACCTGTAGCCTGTACTCAATCCTCATTCCGGGCCTCATCACCCTTCCTGTAAGCCTGCGGAAGGAGACAACCCGTGAAGGTTTACGAAGGAGCCCACCTCCGCAACCTGGCCCTGGTCGGCCATGGTCATGCCGGCAAAACCACTCTAGTATCCGCCATGCTCTACACTGCGGGAGCTGCGCCGCGCCTTGGGCGCGTTGACGATGGCTCCGCCACAACCGACTACGACGAAGAAGAAATCGCCCGCAAAATGTCGATTTCGACCGGCCTCGCGTGTGTCGAGTGGGGCAAGACCGACCTGGACAAGGTTAAGATCAACCTCCTCGACACTCCCGGCTTCAACATGTTTGTGCACGAGGCCAAGATGGTGCTGCCCGTGGTTGATGCTGCGCTGGTCGTGGTTGACGGCGTGGCTGGCGTCGAGGTGGTGACGCAGCGCGTTTGGAATTATTGCCAGGACATCGATCTTCCGCGGATGATCGTCGTCAACCGCATGGACCGCGACCGCGCCGACGCCAACCGCGTTCTCGAATCCCTGACCAATGCTTTCGGCCGCGCCGTCACTCCGCTCCAGCTACCGATCGGGAGCGAGAAGAGCTTCAGCGGCATCATCGATCTGGTCCGCATGAAGGCCTACACCTATGACCTCGGCGGAAACGGCAAGGGTAAAGAGGGACCGATTCCTGCGAGTCTGGCGGACGCCGCTAAAGAAGCGCACGAAAAATTAGTGGAACTCGTCGCCGAAGGCAAAGACGAACTGATGGAAGAATTTTTCGAGAAAGGAACCATCCCCGAAGAGGATCTGGTTCCGGCGCTGCACGAAGCGATTCGCGAAGACAAGCTGTTCCCGGTTCTCTTCACTTCCGGTCTGGGCAACGTCGGCGTCGACGAACTGATGGATTTCATCGTCGACTACACGCCTGCCGCGAGCGAACATCACGCCATCACTGGGCAACCCTCCGGCGGCAACGGTGAACCGGCCGTCCGTAAAGGCACTGACAATGAGCCGGCTTCCGTGTTTGTTTTCAAAACCGTGTCGGACGCATTCGCCGGCCGGATTTCTTATTTCAAGGTTTTTTCTGGAGTGCTGAAGAACGACGCTTCGCTGCAGAATTACAACCGCAACACGCAGGAGAAGTTCGCTCACATCTCCCTGGTGCAGGGGAAGCAAGCGCTTCCGATTCCGGAGCTGCATGCGGGCGACATCGGAGCGGTCGCAAAGCTGCGCGAAACTCTTACTGGAGACACGCTCGGCGACAAGTCATCGCCCATCCGTTATCCGATGGTGCAGCTGCCAGAGCCTGCCATCACGTTTGCGATCGAGCCGAAAAGCCGGGCCGACGAAGACAAGCTTGGAGTCGGCCTGCACAAACTGATGGAAGAGGACGCCATGCTGCGATTCTTCCGCGATCCGCAAACCAAGGAATTTCTAATTGCGGGCACTGGACAGCAGCACATAGAAGTCGTGGTTTCGAAGATGAAGAAGCGGTACCACGCCGAAGTTGTGCTTAAGGCGCCGAAGGTTCCGTATCGAGAAACCATTCGCGGAAAAGCTGACGTCCAGGGGCGGCACAAGAAGCAGACTGGCGGACACGGTCAATATGGCGATTGCAAGATCAAGGTGGAACCGCTGCCACGCAATGCCGAAGCTGAATTCGAATTCGTCAACGATATTTTCGGCGGAGCGATCCCGAAGAACTTTATCCCAGCCGTAGAAAAAGGAATTAAGGACGCGGCGGCCCGCGGGTATCTCGCTGGCTATCCCGTGGTGAACTTCCGAGCCATCCTCTACGACGGCTCGTACCACGACGTTGATTCGAACGATCTGTCATTCCAGATGGCCGGGCGCATCGCCTTTCGCAAAGCGATGGAAGCGGCCAAGCCAACCCTGCTCGAGCCGGTGATGCACGTGGAGATCACGATTCCGGATGAATTCGCCGGCACCATCATGGGCGATCTCAACAGCCGCCGTGGGCGTATTCAGGGCATGGACAACAAAGCTGGCAACACTATCGTAAAAGCCGAAGTTCCCATGGCCGAGATGCTGACCTATGGCGCCGATCTGACTTCCATGACACAAGGTCGCGGCAGTTTCGGCATGGAGATGCACCACTACGACACTGTGCCGCCGCAGTTGCAGGACAAGATCATCGAGAAAGCGAAAGCGGAGCGGGGTGAGGTCAAAGAAGAAGAGGAATAGGCGCTGGCACCAGGCGAGCAGTACTCGGGCACAGGAAATCGTTCCCTGAACGCACAATCTAGCGTACCATTCCACTTTCTTAGTCTTATCTCTTGCTCTAAGGAGGCACGGATGCCCAAGCGGACTTCCCCCATCTGTGGCCGCTTGTCTGTCGCAGCAATTGTTTGCATATTGATTTCTCAGACAGCGATGGCCCAGGACAACAAGAGCACGACGCTGGAACTCGACCACGTGTCGGTCTGCGGGTCGAACCTGGACACGCTGCGCCAACTCTTTACGGATGTTGGCTTGACGCCGGATCTTGGCGGTCCGCACGGTAACGGTGTCACTCAGATGGCCATCATCGGGTTCGATGACGCGACTTACATCGAGCTTATTGCCCCGATAAAACCGGCCGGGGGAGCCGGGTCGGAATGGCCGAAGTTCATGGCGGAGGATGCGGTCACCTGCGCGTGGGCAGTGGGAAGCAACGTTCTGTTGCAGGAAGTCGATCGCTTGAAAAAGGCTGGGATAGCCGTCAGGGCTCCGGAACGCGGCAGCCGTAAACGACCCGACGGAATGAGCGTTGAATGGACAACCGCATTCGTTGGTTCATCGACTCCTGGGGCCACGCTCCCGTTCATTATTGAAGACGAGACGCCGCGAGCCTGGCGCGTCCAGGTGTCGGCGAGCGTGCAGGGATCGCCGGTGAGCGGCGTGGAGAACGTGGTTCTCGGCGTCGACAACCTCGACGCCGCGATTGCGATGTTCCGCAAGGCATACGGCTGGGCGGAGCCTCTCACTGAAACGCAGAAAGACTTTGGCAAACTCGCCTACTTTCCTGGAGAGCCTGTGATTCTGGCCGCTCCAACCGGGGGAGGATGGCTCTCCGAGCACCTCGCGAAATTTGGCGAGAGCCCCGTCGCCTATCTGCTCGCGGGGCGCGACTTCCCGGCCGCAGTCAAGAAATACAAACTGAACGGGACGAAGACATGGTTCGGGCAGAAAGTAGCCTGGTTCGACGCCGGGCGTTTGAAGGGAGTAAGGCTGGGAGTGATTGGGGAGTAGTTGAATTCGACAATTTTCGATTGTGAAAGTTGAACGCTTACGGTTTGGATATGCGGGTAATTACTGGAGTGTTCGTTTGCGTTTTTGCTTTGAGTTCATTTGCGTTTGGCCAGGAGACGAGTTGGAGCACGCTGCCTAGCGTCACCGCCGCTGTCGCCAAAAACAACCTGATCACCCTCGTGCAACCCGACTACCCACAATTGGCAAGGACCGCGTCCATTGCGGGCAAGGTGCGAGCTGAAATTATTATCGATGAATCGGGAAACGTCACCACCGTGAAACTGGTTTCAGGTCATCCGATCCTAGCGCCCTCTGCGCTCATCGCTATACAAAAGTGGAAATACAAGCCGTTCGAGGTTGACGGACGACCAACAAAAGTTCAGACCGAAGTTGAAGTAACCATTCCGGAGCATGTCGACGTAAATGATTTGATTCGTGAGAAAAAATTCCAGGACGTGTTTTTTTCGAACCAGAGGGCCGGACAAGAAGCCTTCGATAAAGGCGATCTTTCGCTGGCGGAATCAAAGTTTCTCATTGCGCGTTCCGCCGCCGAAGAGCGCGGCCCGCAGAAGTGGCTAGAACTCTGTGACGTTTTAACGCAGCTGGCAAACGTTAAGTTCAAAGAAGACAATTTCGAAGCTGCCGAGAGTCTCTACAAAGTGTCGCTTGCTCTTCACGAGAAACATCAGCGGCCCGACGAAGCCGAAGTTGCTGGTGCCCAACAGAGCCTTGGTTATCTGTATATCCGCATCGGACGTCTGAACGACGCTGAACCTTTATACCGTGATTCTCTTGAAACCTATGAAACACGCATTAAAGATGTGAGCCGGCCGGAGCCAAAGACGGCGTATGGTCGGCACCTCGCTCTTGGCTATTTCGCACTCGCCCAGATAGCTCGTTCCGGACAACGGCTGCCCGAAGCACAAGACGATTGCAAGAAGGCGGTCTCCTATGCTGAGCTTTGGTCCGATTCGGAGAATCGCCGAGTAATCACGTCAAGTTGCGAATCGTTGCTTCAGTCACACTAAAAAGCAGAATTGCCTGATTTGCTTTTTCGCTTTACCATCGCCTTCAGTGCCCCTCAGCAAAGACAATCCCGCACTCGCACTTAAAGATCGCCTCGTCTCGGCCGCTCCGGTCGAGGATGATTCCTCTTTCGAACTCAAGCTTCGTCCCCAGCGCCTGCAGGAATTTATCGGCCAGAATAAGGTGAAAGAGAATCTGGACGTCGCAATACAGGCGGCCAAGTCTCGTGGCGAGGCTCTCGATCACGTTCTGCTCTACGGACCACCCGGACTCGGAAAGACGACACTGGCCAACATCATCGCGAACGAACTCGGTGCGGCTTTCCAGCAGACTTCCGGGCCGACTCTGCAGATCAAAGGTGACCTGACTGCGATCCTTACGAATCTGCGCGACCGGCAGGTGTTGTTCATCGACGAAGTCCATCGGCTGCAACCGGCGCTCGAAGAGATCCTTTATTCCGCACTCGAAGACTACAAGCTCGACATCATGATCGGCCAGGGTCCCTCCGCGCGGACGCACACCATGGATGTGAAGCCGTTTACCTTCATCGGCGCTACGACGCGCGCTGGACTACTCTCGGCTCCGCTGCGCTCGCGCTTTGGGTTGCTGTTGCGGCTGGAGTTTTACACGCATGAGGACCTCCGCGTGATTGTGGAACGCTCGGCAGAGATTCTTGGCGTGAAGATCGATCGCCCTGGAGCCATCGAAATCGCGAGCCGTGCTCGTGGAACGCCGCGCATCGCCAACCGGCTGTTGCGTCGTGTGCGCGATTATGCGCAGGTGCGGGCCGCGGGGTTGATCGACTTGCCCACGGCGCAATCCGCGCTCAGCATGTTGGAAGTGGATAAGCACGGGTTCGATGAAGTCGACCGCAAACTGCTGTTGACCATTATCGAAAAGTACCAGGGCGGCCCGGTGGGATTGAATACTCTCGGTGCGGCTCTGGCCGAAGAGCCCGATGCCATCGAAGAAATCTATGAACCATTTCTGATCCAGATCGGCTTTCTAAATCGGACGCCGCGAGGACGCGTGGCGACCCAGCTGGCCTACGAGCATTTCGGTATCACGCCGAATCGCAGGCAGAGTTCGCTGTTCTGATTGACGCTTTGATTGTTTGACTTCGCAGGCTGCAATCTGCGTTAATCAGTCTTAATTCAGTATTCGATCAGAATTCGATCACTCTTGGACATCGATTGCGCACAACCGCGGTCTTGCAGGAGGAACCATGCGCGAAGTCATCGCCACTGCCGATGCTCCACAGGCCATCGGCCCCTATTCACAAGCCATTCGCGCCCAGGGCCTCATCTTCACCTCGGGACAAGTAGCGATTGATCCGGCCACGCAGCAAGTCATCGCCGGCGATGTGAGCGCGCAGACTGACCGCGTGCTCAAGAACCTGGCTGCGATCTTAAAGGCTTCCGGCAGCACGCTGGAAAAGGTCGTGCGCTGCACCGTCTTCCTCAAAAACATGGGAGACTTCGCCGCTATGAATGAAGTCTACGGCCGCTATTTCAAACAGGAGCCGCCGGCGCGCTCGACCGTGGAGGTGGCGCGGCTTCCGAAAGATGTTCTCGTGGAAATCGATGTGATCGCGCTGGCATGAAGTGCTGTGGAAAACTGAACTCGAGCTGGGAATAAGAAGGGGAAAATGAAAACTTTAGTCCTCGTCGCCGGTGCCATCCTTGCCGTAACTGTCATTGCTCTGTCATTGGCTTTCGCCCAAACGGCTCCGGCCAAGAAAGCACCTGCCCCGGCCCATGGCCAGCGGACCAACGAAAGTCACCGGGGAGGGTACCAAGACTGCGAGCGGCCTCCAATACTGGGACATTAAGGTCGGTACCGGCGCCGAGGCCGCGACTGGGCAGCATGTAAAAGTCGACTACACGGGCTGGCTGACGACCGGCAAGAAGTTTGACAGCTCGGTCGGCACCGGGCGTCCGTTCGACTTCACGCTGGGGCAATCTCAGGTTATCAAGGGCTGGGACGAAGGCATCGTTGGCATGAAGGTAGGAGGCAAGCGCCAACTGCGCATTCCGCCGGACCTGGCCTACGGAGAGAAGGGCTACGATTCGGTCATTCCGCCCAACTCAACTCTGATTTTCGACGTCCGGCTGGTGGCGGTGGAGTAGCGTCAAGTCGGCAAACAAAAGCCCGCCGGAGTTTACCCCTGCGGGCCTTGATTTCTCGTGGAATGCTGCGCTGTGACCTAGGCCTTGACGACTTTGCCGCTGCGTAGGCACGAAGTGCAGACGCGCATGCGTTTGGTCGCCGCTCCGACTTTGGCGTGAACCGGACGGAGATTGACGTTCCAGCGCCGCTTGCTCACGTTGTGAGCGTGACTGATGGTATTGCCGAACTGCGGCCCCTTGCCGCAGATTTCACAAATCTGTGCCATAACTCTTAAATCCTTCCAGGCCTGTTGCCAAAGCTTGATTTTACAGGAAATTGCTGGATTTCGCCAAGCCAGGTCGGAGGCAGTAGCAGGTCAGAGGTGAGAGGTCAGATTGCAGAGGTTAGAAGCCTCGGGTTTGAAACCTCTGCAATCTGACCTCTCACCTCTTAACCTAGCTCTTAGGCCGCCTTGCCCATCACCGGCTGTGCGCAGTGGCTGCAGCGGCGGGCGTCGATTGGAATCTCACTAAGGCATTCCGGACACTTCTTGGTGGTCGGATCGGCCGGCACAGGGGCTTTCCGCGTCCGCGCGATCAGCGCATTGATGGGAGTCACGACGAAGAAATAAACCGCCGCCGCAACCAGCAGAAAGCTGACCGCTGCGGTGATGAAATCACCGATCGGAAATACCGTGCCCCGAATCGAGAAAGAGATTCCGGTAAAGTCTGGCTTGCCCACGACCAACGCGATAATGGGATTGATGAGGTCCTTCACCAAAGCCGTGACGACAGTACCAAACGCCGCGCCGATCACCACGCCTACTGCCAGATCGACCACATTGCCACGCAAAATGAATTGCTTAAAGCCGGATAACATGAGGTTTCCTCCTAATTGCAATCGGCGAAACTCTAAATTGTTCGTGGCCTTGGGTCAAGGTGCAAACGGACCGGACGGAAACAGAGCATTTACGGTTTAGTGGGCAGACATGACCTGAAAGGCAGCGCCAGGCTGGCCGTTTCTTCACACTCCTGCCATATTCGCCCAAGGTGGTTTTATGTGCGGTCTGAGACCTGTTCTGCAGCAACGACGAACCGCGATAACCCCTCTGTCGATTCGACGCCGTCACGAGTTTCTATCGTAATCAAGACTCGTCCCTGAGGGTCTCTTGATTCAAATAACGCTTCGCAGCAGATCTCTCCGGGCTGAGGATATTTGGTCATTGCGTCAAGATCGGCGCAAGTAAAGATGGGCACTTTGTCTATGAAAATGTGACTCTTGCCACCTGCATCGACAAGCTTAACCTCGATCCATCCCGGTTGATGGTCACTAACGTAGCTAAGTATCTGCACAGCCAGCGCCATTTTCATTTCAGATTGCAGCCACTTAAATCAGGGCCGCCTCAGATCCGCATCGGCATCACGATATACCGGTACTTATAGTCCTCGCCTTCCGCGGGACGTAGCTGGCCGGCGGACTGTGCATCTTTGAGCTCGAGTTTCACGTCGCCTGAGCCGGTGGCCTTGATGAAGTCCATCAGATATTGCGCGTTAAATCCGATCGCCATGGGCTCGCCGTCATAGACCACTTCGATCGAATCCTCTGATTCGCCGGTCTCGGTGGACGATGCGGAAAGCTTCAGTTCGCCCTTCTCCAGGCGCAGGCGCACGGCACGGGACCGTTCGTCGGCAAACTGCGCCACGCGGGCTATTGCGGAGCCCAGCTCGTCTCCCTTGAGCGCGATCGACTTGGTGATGTCCTTTGGCAGGACTGCCTCGTAGTTCGGGAACTGCCCCGTAAGTTGGCGCGAAGTAAGCAGACGCGGCCCAACGCGGAAGAAGAGCGTGGATTCGTCTTTGGCGAAGTCGATGGTCTCGATATCCGAATCAAGCAGCGACTTCAGCTCGTCCATCGCTTTTTTGGGAATCAGCGTCTTCATCTCACCGGAAACGCCTTCAAACTTCTCGCCAGCGCGCTCCACGTGCGCCAGGCGATGGCCATCGGTCGCCACCATGGTGATCGACTCCGGCTTCAGCACCATCAAGGCGCCGTTTAGCGTATAGCGCGATTCTTCGCTCGCAATCGCAAAGCCGGTCTTCGAAATCATCGATCGCAAAACAGCGGCCGGAATCTTAATCGCACCCGCCGCCGGAAACACGGGCAGTCCGGGGAAATTCGATTTCGCCATTCCAACCATTTTTGTGTTGGAGCGGCCGCAGCGAATGCTGACCCAGTGATTCTCAAGCAGTTTGATGGTGATATCGGCGTCGGGCAGGAGTTTCACGTAGTCATGAAGTTTGCGCGCTGGGATCGTGCATGCGCCTTCTTTTTTGACCTTGGCGTTACAGGAGGTACGCAGACTGAGATCGAGGTCGGTCGCGGTCAGCGACAGTTTGTCGCCAGCGGCCTCGAAAAGATAATTGGAGAGAATTGGAATGGTGGTCTTGCGCTCCACCACACCCTGCGTAGCTGTCAGTTCGCGAAGAAGCTCGAATTTGCTGACTGTGATTTCCATGGTGGTTGATGTTGTGGCGACGGCAGGGGCGACTTCCACCGGCATATTGGGTCTCCCAACTCTCTACTTCTGTTCTCTTCTTATATCAAATACAAAAGCAATAAAACCAGTAGTAACCGTAGGTGCGTAGGAGAAGTGGAAATCAGGTCCAGACGCCTGCCGCTCAATCACTTCCCGATCAGCCCTTCGTGTGGAGAATCGCTCTCCGTGGCGCCGGACGACCGAGTATTCCGCGGACCGCTTCCGACTTGCCGTCTCGTCTCCCACAGTTTCCACAACCGCCGCACAGGCAGTCGAGCGAAAGAAACGTCCACAAAGTGGAAAAGCCGGTGGAACCCAACTGTAAAGCCAAAAACTATGCGCCTAATTGCTCGGTCAGTTTATTGAGCAACCTGTTCAAATCCTTGTCGCCCTTGCGAACCTCTTCAATCTTGTCGACGGAATGCAGCACGGTCGTGTGGTGCTTACCGCCAAACTGGCGCCCGATTTCGGGCAGCGAAGCTTCGGTAAGATGCTTGGCCAAATACATGGCAATCTGGCGCGGATAGACGATCGAGCGTGAATTGTTCTTGGCTTTAATCTCCACCAGTCGCAGCCCGAATTGCTCAGCCACTGCCTTCTGGATCGACTCGATCGTCACCTTGCGGGCCTGCGAGTCGATGAAATTTTTGAGCACCTGCTGCGTGTAGGGCAGCGTGATCTCTGCGCCGATCAGCGAGGAATGAGCCACCAGGCGAATCAGAGCGCCCTCAAGCTCGCGGACGTTCGAACGAATATTTTGCGCGATGAAGAGCGCCACGTCGGTCGGGAGCGTTACCCGTTCCTGCTCCGCTTTCTTTTGCAGGATGGCAACCTTCGTCTCGAGATCGGGTGGCTGGATGTCGGCGATCAGCCCCCACTCGAAGCGGCTGCGCAAACGATCTTCGAATTCCGCCAGTTCTTTCGGAGGGCGGTCGCTGGCGATCACGATTTGCTTCATCGATTCGTGCAGAGCGTTGAAGGTGTGGAAAAATTCTTCCTGCGTACGCTCTTTCTGCGCCAGGAACTGAATGTCGTCGATCAGCAGGACGTCCATCGTCCGGAACTTATCGCGGAAGCTGATCATCTTGTCGTAGCGCAACGAGTTGATCATCTCGTTGGTGAACTTTTCGCTCGAGACATAGCAGATCGCCGCCTGGGGCGTTCTGCGCTTGATCTCGTGGCCGATGGCCTGCATCAGGTGCGTCTTGCCCATGCCGACGCCGCCATAGAGGAACAGCGGGTTGTAGGCTTTCGACGGACGCTCGGCGACGGCCTGGCAAGCGGCATGGGCAAACTGGTTGCCGCTGCCGATCACGAAGGCGTCGAAGGTGTAGCGCGGATTGAGTTGCGCAGCGCTGTCCCAATCGAAGCGGCCTTGCGATGGATGCAGTCCCGGCGTCGACTGCTGGCTGGCCACGGGGCCCGAACCAGCGCCTGACCCGCGAGCCGAGAGCCCGCCGTCATGACGGATCGGAGTGTTCGAGGGATCATCCTCGGCAGTAACGAACTTCACATCTTCGTATCCGAGGCCGAGATTGTCGACGGCTTCCTGAATCAGGTCGGCGTACTTGTCGCCTACGTGACGGAACTCGGCTGTCGGAATGCGGACGAAGAGAACTCCGTTGCTGGCGTGGCTGTAGCGCGTCGGCTTGAACCATGTGTCGTAGGAGTGGCGGTTGATTTTCTTTTCCAGCGCGTCGAGGATTCGCGCCCAGGGATTCGGGATGATGGCGGAGCTAGTGAGAGACATTTTTTACCAGAATGACGATAGCGCCGGCGTAATTACGTCCGGGAAAAAAGCAATCTTAAAATATGATTTCGCCGCTTACTGAGACAGTGCAGTTTTGCGTACAGGTTGACTGAGAAATTTATTAAGAACCGAACGGCATACTAGCACAAAAAAAATCGCGCCGTCGGTTGCTTGCAGCAACAAAAAATTTAAGCGTGAGCGCGGATTCAACCGCGATTTCTCAGCCTTGTCAAGTGTCGAGAAACTAACTGCCGCGCGAAGTGTGCAATCTGATTTCATTCTTGCTCGCGAAGCGATCGTCGGCGCTCACGAAATCGCGGCGCTCGCGCCGATACCGGAGCGCGTGGTCTTGTAATCACCGGGGTACACCACCACTGATCGCCGGCCGCCTTCGCCGTCGCTTTCGGTGCGCAAATCTTTTTCCTCGCGCAAGGCGAGATGGACAATCCGGCGCTCGCGCGACGACATGGGACCGAACCGGTAAGGCTCGCTCGTGCGGCGCACTTGTTCCGCCGCCACGCGGGCGGCTGTTTGCAGCTCGTCGATTCGCATGGCCCGGAAATTCTTGCAGTCGAACCAGATCTTCTCGTGCTCGTTGCCCTGCAAATGCAAAATCTCCGACCCCAGCAGTTCAAAGGCGCGCAGCAGCTCTCCGCTGCGCTCGAGCAGCAGAGCTGAATCCGGGCCGGCAAACTCCACCAGAATTTCCGGATGCTCCCACTCGCGATTCTCCGCGATCGGTGGATCGACCGTGATCCGGTACTTCAGTTTGAAGCCGCCATTGGAAATGACGGCCTGCAGGAATTCTCCAATTTGTTTGGCAGCAGCAACTTTGTCGGTAATTGGCATAGGTCAGCTCTCAGCTGTCAGCTCTCAGCCATCAGTAGAAGCCAAGAGCGTAGAACCAAAATTTCGGTTCGAAGATTCTTATTAGGGTATCGCTTCCGCGATCCCGAAAATCGATAAAAATAGCGGGTGCAACTGACAGCTGATGGCTGAAAGCTGATAGCTATTTTTCCTTCTTTCGTGCGCGCTTCGCCATCATCTCCCGCATCTCGCGGCCGAGCGAACGTGCGATTCATCGCCGCTTGCTGCACGATACCGATGATCTGCCCCATGGCCCAGTACAAACCGAGACCAGCCGGCAGCGTAAAGCTCATGTATCCCAGCATGGCGGGCATCATAATATTCATCATCTTCTGCTGCGCCGGATCCATGCCTGCCTGCGGAGTCATCCGCTGCATGAAGAACATGGTGACGACGATCGCAATCGGCAGGATGTAACGCGGATCGGGCGACGAGAGGTCGTGAACCCACAGCCATGGCGCATGACGCAAATCCATGGCGACGTTCAGCATGCGGTAGTACGCGAACAGAAACGGCATCTGGATCACCAGCGGCAAACATCCACCAACCGGATTCACGCCTTCTTGTTTATACAAGCGCCGAAATTTCTGTCGTTCATCTCGGCCTTCTTCGGGTCACGCAAAGCTGTATTTTTTGTATTTTTCCTGGATCGCCTTGATCTGCGGGGCGACGCGCTGCATCTTCAGCATCGACTTCATCTGCGAAAGCCGCAACGGCAGCAGCGCCAGATTGATTACCAGCGTCTGCAACAGGATTGCCCAGCCCCAGTTCGCGACGATGTGGGTGTACATCCACTTCAGCCACAAAAACAGCGGGCCGCGCGATAATCCCGAGCCAGCCAAAGTCGATGATCGCGCGCAGATCGGGCTCGGCTCCGGTGATGCCGGGTACGGGCACCGACTCCAGATTCGGCAACGCTTTCGGGCCAACATACAGCCGAGCGTCGCTCGGACCCCTCAGGTTGCCAACGGCTGCGCCGAGCACGTCCACCTTGTCAATGCGCTTGTCGTCTTTGTCGGATAAGCTGTGCGGAATTTCAATCGCGTTGCGCAGCGTCACCATTGCCGCATTCTTCGGATCCTGCGGGACGAAGACGGCTGCGAAATATTGGTCCGAGATTCCGGCCCAGTGAAGCGGGCCCTGAATCGTTCCGCCGCCGCTGATCTTCTTGATGGCCAGCCGCTCGACTTTGTTGTCGTATTGATAGACAACCTGGCCAATCGAATATTGCGCGCCGCTCAGGTCCGCGCCGAAACCCGCCGGCCACATGGGAAACGCCGCAACAGGCGCACCCTTCTGAGTGACCGCGGTCTTCACCCCCACTACATAGCTGCTGCGATCAAAACTATAGGTCTTCCGCACCGAGAGATCGGCGTCGGAATATCCGAAGACGACTTCCGTGGGAGCGGTGTAGCTCGCACCGAGGGGAGAGGCGCCGGCGGTATCGGTCCTAGTTGCGAAGTGCGATCCGACGTACAGCGCCGAGTTCAGCTTGTCCCGCAACGCCTCGTCATACGACCACAATGTCAGCGGATACCCATATTTCTCTGCCGCCGTCGCGTTCACCAACTCAAGCTGTCCGCCTTTATCGTCGGTGTATTTCTTCAGGACCCACGACTTCACCCGCGCGCCGCGATTGGTGAACACGATCCGGTAGACGTCATTCTCAATCACTGTCTCCCGCTCGCTGGTCGCCTGCAACGGGCTCGATTCCTGCGCCACCATTATGCCCGGAGGGAGATCGGTCTGCTTAACCTGCGCCAAGTTCTGCGATGAGTTCTGCGTAGGGACAGCCGACCCCTGGCTGTCCAGTCCCGCGATCGGCAGCGCTCTCCTGTTTCGCCGGGGGCTGCGGGCCAAACTTCTTCATCAACGGCTGGAACAGCATGATGACCAGGAAGGTCAGCGCAAATACCAACAACAGCTTGCGCTCCATCCCGGGTTCTTGTTGAGGACTATTAAATTCTGCCAAATCAGTAGCTCATCATTTCTTCAGTCATTATGAATTACACGTTGATCGCACGTCGGGACAACCGCTCTCGAATGCTCGGTTGGTACTGGATCCAATCCGCCAGCGGCGAACGGATGGCATCGCAACAGTCGCCACGCTGCCAACATTCCGCCGCGCAGCGCGCCATAGCGCTCAACCGCTTCCATCGCGTACTCCGAGCAAGTCGGCACGTATCGGCACGAAGGCGGGAACGAAGGCGAAATCCAGCGCTTGTAAAATCGCAACACCCAAAGCGCGGCCGATTTCATTTTGTTACCAACTTTCTTGCAATCGTCTCGAACGCCCGCTCAACTTCGTCAAGCACAACGGCGAAGTCGAGACTCAGTACCGACTTTTTGGGATTGATCACGATATCAACATCCATCCCATTGGCACCCGTCATTAGTATTGCCCGCCTCTGCCGCACCGCATCACGCATCCGGCGTTTGATCCGGTTGCGGACCACCGCGCCGCCGAGTACCTTGCCAACCGTGAACCCGACGCGCGCCGTTCTCTCGGGAGAAATCTCCTGCGGCGAAACGCCGTCTGCCTGCCGCAAATAAAAGACGGTCATGTGCGAGGAAAAGTGCCGCCGCCCTTGTTTGTATACGCGCTCAAAGTCGGAATGTTTCAGCAGCCGCGCCGTGCGTGGAAATCTCATCACCGCGGACTGCCCTATGCGAGGGTTCGGAGCCTCGGCGCTCACCAGCTCATTTCCTGCACAGTTATTGTTATTGATAATGACAACCTTGGTCGTCTGTTGTTTGCGGGGAGGCTAGTCGCGGAAACCTGGCTTCACGGCTACACGCTTGCGTCCCTTGGCCCGGCGGCGCGACAGCACGGCAGCCCCGTTTTTGGTCTTCATGCGGGTGCGGAACCCATGCTTTTTGGAGCGCTTGCGCTTGTTGGGCTGAAATGTACGTTTCGGCATTGAAAATCCCTTGCTTTCTGATTGAATCGACTGGCTAAAGGCAAACCGTAAGTATAAATGACGCGCACTCTATGCGGCAAACGGTGGTCGGGCAGCATTTTTGTCGCGGGATTCGAGAATGCTTACGCGGCAACGGACTTCTGCCATACTCAAGTCGGCACTGCCCTCTCGGCACCACCTCGATGAATCTCGACGACACAATCGTAGCCATTGCCACTCCGCCCGGCCGCGGTGGCATCGGGGTGGTTCGTTTAGCCGGCCCTGAATCCAGAGCCATCGCCGACGGGATGCTGCGCAAGAGTCGCAAGTTGGAACCGGGTCGGGCTATCCTTTGTGATCTGGTCGAAGGCCTAGTTGAACCGGCCGATGCGGCGGTCGGCGCGTCGCCTGTTCAAACGCAACCAAGCTCCGCGCGCATCGACGAAGTCGTGGTGCTCTACTTCGCCAAGCCCCATTCCTACACCACGGATGACGTCGTGGAAATCTCCGCCCACGGATCTCCCGTGGTCCTGCGTCACATCGTTGAACTTTCCCTCGCCGCCGGCGCGCGCCTCGCCGAGCCCGGAGAATTCACCATGCGCGCCTTCCTCAATGGCCGCCTCGATCTCACGCAGGCCGAAGCGGTCCGCGACCTGATCGATTCGCAGACGATGTTTCAAGCGAAAGTCGCGGCGCAGCAAATGGAGGGCGCACTCTCCAATCGGCTGAAGCCGATCAAGAAGAAACTGGTTGATCTGATCGCGCTGCTCGAGGCCGGCATTGACTTCGCCGAAGATGACATCTCGGTGGCGCCAGACGCGACGATTCTGAAGTGCATCGCCGAGGTCAAAGCTCCGCTCGAAGAATTAGCCGAGACATTCGCTTACGGAAAGCTGGTGCATGACGGGCTGACCCTGGCCATCGTTGGCCGCCCTAACGTCGGCAAGTCGAGCCTCTTTAATCGCCTCGTGGAGCGCGAGCGCGCCATTGTCACCGCCCAGCCCGGCACCACGCGCGACCTGGTCAGCGAAACGGTTGCGATCGGCGGAATTCCTGTCGAACTGGTGGACACCGCCGGCATTCGCAAGGCGCTCGACGAAGCTGAGAGCATTGGTATCAGGAAGTCGATGGAAGCACTCGCCGATGCCGACCTCGTCTTGATCGTCATCGACAAAACTCAGACGCGAAATGAAGAAGACGAGAAGTTACTGAGTCAGATCCAAGGCCGTAAAGCCATCGTCGTGGAGAACAAATCCGATCTGATCGACTCGTGTGGTGACGGGGCTTCGCCCCGTCCAGCCGAGCGCAGCTCGACAACCCTGGCGCCGCCCACAATTCAAACCTCTGCTCTGACTGGCGAAGGTATTCCCGCGCTGCGAGCGGCAATCCTCCAGCAGGTTGCGGGAGAAAACACCACCCAGCAGGAGTCCGGGTTTCTAACCAGTGTCCGCCACGAGAAATTAGTCCGCGACGCCCAAGCCGGGCTCGATGCTGCAACCGCGGCTGTCGCCTCTCGCGTTCCGCACGAGATGTTGCTCCTCGATCTCTACGCAGCCCTGCGTCCCCTCGACGAGATCACCGGCGTCACCACGACCGACGACATCCTCAATCTGATTTTCAGCAGCTTCTGCATCGGGAAGTAGACTTAGCGGTATAGTAGTTACCAACGTTACTTGGGGTCATCTTCAGAGCAAAGGAAGATGTTATCCAGCCGTCATGTCTACAGGAGTTCAAAAAGCGTCAGGCGCTGACCAGCCGGTCGCCTCGCAGTCTCTCTCTTTGCTAGATGACCGCATTCTGGCTCTGATCATGGGACAGAATCCGCTGGCGGCGACGCTGGATGCATTGTGCACCGACATCGAACAGCATTATCCCGGCATGGTCTGCTCGGTCCTGCTGCTGGATGCCGACGGCATCACGCTTCTCCATGCTGCGGGCCCCAGTCTTCCAGCCGACTACAACCAGAGTATTAACGGCGTCAAGATCGGGCCAAGCGCGGGATCATGCGGGACGGCTGTTTATCGCAAGCAGCCGGTAGTTGTTTCCGATATCGCTGCTGATCCTCTCTGGGCCGACTATCGTGAGCTAGCGCTCCGCCACAACCTGCGCGCCTGCTGGTCCACACCGATTTCTTCGCAAGATGGCAAAATGCTCGGAACCTTCGCCATCTACTATCGCGAGCCGCGCACTCCCGACGCGCAACATTTGCACCTGATCGCCCACGCCACCCAACTCGTCGCTCTGGCCATTGAACGAGACCGCGACAAGATCCAACTCCGCGCAGCCGAAGATCGTTATCGCACGCTCGTGGAGCGCCTGCCGGCGATCACTTATATAGCCGAACTCGGCGCGAGTGGTCCCTGGCACTACGTCAGCCCACAAATCAAGTCCATCCTCGGCTATTCACCGGGAGAGTGGCTGGCCGACTCGCGAAACTGGATACAGCACATCCATCCCGAGGATCGGGAACATACCTTCGCGGCCGAGAAGCGCTTTGAAGAGACACACGATCTTTTCCACGCCGAGTACCGGATGTTCGCCCGCGATGGGCGCATCCTGTGGTTCCGCGACGAAGGCGTCATGTTGCACGCCGTTCCCGGGCATGCGTTCCTAATGCAGGGTGTGCTCTATGACATCACGGAGCACAAGCGTCTGGAAGAACAGCTCCGCCATTCGCAAAAACTCGAGGCGGTCGGTCAGTTGGCCGGTGGAGTCGCCCACGACTTCAATAATCTTCTGATGGTGATTCAGGCCCACAACGAACGGCTTCGCGGGCGCCTGAATGCGACCGACGCCACGTTTGCCGAGCCTGCGCTCAAAGATGCCGTCGAAATCGACCGGGCCGTAGCGCGCGCCACCGCTCTTACACAGCAGCTTCTGGCATTTAGCCGGCGGCAGGTTTTGCAGCTGCGGCCACTGGACTTGAATACCGTGCTTACGGAAGTCGCGAAGATGCTCGACCGTTTGATACCGGCGAGCATCGACTTGCAGATCGAACCCGGCACCAAATTAAATCGCGTCAAAGCTGATCCCGGGCAGATCGAGCAGGTCATCCTGAACCTGGCCGTCAACGCCCGCGACGCTATGGCTGACGGCGGGCGTCTCACCATCAGGACAAGAAACGCCGAACTCCAGCAGACGCTTGCCGGAAGCCACGCTCCCATTCCTCCCGGCCAGTACGTTGTTCTCGAGGTGAGCGACACCGGCATCGGAATGCGCCACGAGATTCAGGCTCGCATGTTCGAACCTTTCTTCACGACGAAAAAACCCGGCCAGGGAACCGGCCTCGGCCTGGCCATCGTTTATGGAGTGGTCAAGCAGACCGGCGGCTGGATTACTTCCAAGAGCGAGCCCGGGAAGGGCACGAGTTTCGATCTGTATTTTCCGCAAGTGGAAACTCCAACCGGAGAAGCTGTCGCAGAATCGGCCGCCAGAAAAGTTTCCGCGTCCGCCATTTCGGGCACCGAAACCATTCTTCTAGTGGAAGACCAGGAAGGAATTCGCGAACTCGCGCGCGAATACCTTCGCCAGAAAGGCTACACCGTGCTCGATGCCGCCGACGGCAATGAAGGTCTCCAGGTCGCAGCCGAATACAAGAATCCGATTCACTTGTTGCTCACCGATGTGGTGATGCCGAATGTCGGAGGACAAGAACTGGCCAAGCGTCTGGCTCAGGAACGGGGGCAAGTAAAGGTGCTCTTCATGTCCGGCTATCCCGACCACGCCACATGGGACGCCGATCTACCGGACGACAGTGCCGCGGTCCTGCAAAAACCGTTCACACTGGAATCGCTCGCCCGAAAAATCCGCGCCTTGCTCGACGAGTAGCCGAGGCCCAGCCGAGAACTCAAAACATGCGATGATAGGTCCGATTTCAAAGGAGCCCTCATGCCCGAAAATCCTCCGCAGACCCTCTCAAGTCACTCGCGCTACGACCCGTGGTTCCATTTTTTCATTCTGCCCGTCTTCTCGCTTCTGGTGCTGGCCGCCATCGTTCATCTTTTCCTTCGCCCGAGTTGGCATTCCGCGGCTCTCGTGGTCGTTGCGGTCGCCATGCTGGTGCTCGCCTTCAAGGTTCGGATGTATTCGCTGAAAGTGCAGGACCGAGTGATTCGCCTCGAAGAAAGACTGCGCCTGGCAACTCTGATTGATCCATCCCTTCGCGGTCGCATTCCGGAATTCACCGAGTCGCAACTGATCGCGCTTCGTTTCGCCTCCGACACTGAACTCCCTGCTTTGGCCACCCGGGTTCTGAACGAAAAGCTAACCGCCGCCGACATCAAGAAATCAATCCAGACCTGGCGTCCCGATTACTGGAGAGTGTGAACGAAGCCGGGAGAGGTTTTCGCCGCTGAGGGAAGCCCGAGGGAAAGAGAAAGATGACCGTCGCCAATACTCCCCGGCTGTTAATTGTCACCGGCGCCAGCCGCGGCATCGGAGCCGCGACCGCTCGCCTCGCGGCCGCACGCGGATACCAAGTCTGTGTCAACTATCACCGCAACCGCGAGGCCGCCGAAGAAGTAGTCAAAAGCATTGAGCAACAAGGGGGCAAAGCTGTCGCCGTCCGAGCCGACGTTAGCGATGAATCCGATGTAGTTCGTCTCTTCGAAGAAGCGGTCGGGCAACTGGGCCCGCTGGCAGCGTTGGTTAACAATGCTGGCACCGTAGAACTTCAATCGCGTCTCGAAAACATGGATGCAACGCGACTCCAACGCGTCTTCGCCACGAACGTCTTCGGGAGCTTTCTTTGCGCCCGCGAAGCCGTTCGCCGCATGTCGAGGCGTCATGGGGGCCAAGGCGGCTCCATTGTCAATGTTTCTTCCGGCGCCTCGCGCTTTGGTTCTCCGAACGAATACATCGACTACGCCGCCACAAAAGGCGCGATCGATACCTTTACCCTGGGATTGGCTAAAGAGGTGGCGGAAGAGAAGATTCGTGTCAATGCCGTCCGCCCCGGCTTTGTCTACACCGACATTCATGCGCAGGGTGGCGAGCCGAACCGTATCGAGAGAGTAAAGAGCCAGGTCCCCATGCAGCGCGGCGGCCAACCTGAAGAAGTGGCCAATGCCATCCTCTGGTTGCTTTCAAATGAGGCTAGCTACGTCACCGGAGCCATCCTAGACGTCACTGGAGGCCGTTAGCTCCCACTTGTTACCAGAAAGGTTCCATGCGGAAGACCGTTGCCCACCGCGTTCTGAGGCAACACGAGGCAACGGGCGGACAGGATCATTCGGCCATGTTGCGCGAGATCTGGGCCGAGTGGCAGATTGCGCGGGACGGATTGCTTTGGCCCGGAAGTGACCAGCGCCCTATTTCGCGTAATATATTCGGCATGACTCTGCGCCTATTCGCTCTCGTACTGATGCTGTCCTCTCTTCCCGCGTTCGCTCAAAGCGGCGATAAACCCGCAACGCCGCCGACCGACGGTGCCTCCGCACCGAAGCCCGGCGAGCCAATGAAGAATCCGCTGCCAGCGGATAAGTCTGCTCCGCAGACGATCACCGTGAATGGCAAAACCATCCACTACACCGCGACCGTGGGCACGATCACGCTCAAGGGCAAAGAAGACAAGCCGACCGGCGTCGTGATGTATACGGCCTACACCGTCGATGAGCCGAAAGATGCCAAAGATAAAGATAAAGGAAAGAGCGAAGGCTCTCACCGTCCGGTTACCTTCGCTCTGAACGGTGGCCCGGGAGCTTCGTCGGTGTATTTGAACCTGGGCGCGATCGGGCCGAAGCACATCACCTTCGCCAACGAGGGTGATTCGCCTTCTGACCCGGCGACTTTGACGGACAATCCCGGTACGTGGCTCGACTTTACCGACATGGTGTTCATCGACCCGATCGGTACAGGATTTTCTCGCTCGCTGGTCGACGAAGCGGAAACGAAGAAGCTTTTCTACGGTCCGACTCCGGACATCGAGTACCTGTCGCTGGTGATCTACAAGTGGCTGGTGCAGAACGACCGCCTGCTCGACAAGAAGTATCTCGTGGGCGAAAGCTATGGCGGATATCGCGGGCCGAGGATTACGCATTATCTGCAATCCAGGCTCGGCGTGGCGATGAACGGCGTGGTGCTGGTCAGCCCGTACTTGAATCCAGAGGAGGGTGACGGCAACCTGTCTCCCATTCCGTGGTTGGTTACGCTGCCCTCGATTACAGCCGCGCATCTGGAGGCCGAAGGCAAACTGACGCCGGCCGCGATGCAGCAGGTGATCGCTTACACTCGCGGAGACTATGCGGCGGCACTGTTAAAAGGACGCAGCGATACAACCGCGACCGACGCGATGATTGCGCACGTGACGGAGATGACGGGCCTTGATCCGACGTTTGTGAAGTTCTCAGGCGGGCGTCTCGATATCGGCGCTTATCTGCGCGAAGTGCATCGCGGACAAGGGCGACTCGGTAGCGTTTACGACTCGAATGTGACCGCGCCTGATCCGTTCCCTTATGCGCCAACACAGGAGAGCGGCGATCCGATTCTGGAGAGCATCATCGCGCCGACGACCACCGCGATGGTCGACTTCATTACGCGGACAGTTGGGTGGAAGAACGATGCGCGCTACGAAGCTCTTTCTTATGACGTGAACCGGCAATGGGACCGCAACAGAGAAGATCTGCGCAAGGGCGCGGTCGGGGATCTGCGAGAGGCCGTGGCAGCGGATCCGAAGCTGCGCGTCTTGATCGTGCATGGGTGGAATGATCTCTCGTGCCCGTTCATGGGCTCGATTCTGAGTGTCGATCAGATGCCGCTGATGGGGGACCCCACTCGAGTGCAAGTGCAGAGCTTCCCCGGCGGCCATATGTTTTATACGCGAGTGGTGAACGGAGATGGGCTGCATAAACTGGCGGAGACGATGGTGGCGACGCACTGACCGAGTGGGGGTCGAGCGTAGGATAGGAACATGAAGGCCCGGGGCGTAGGCCTCGGGCCTTTTGCTTTTACTCCCAGCTTATTGTTGTGTACACGTTGTCCCGAAGCGGTCGCGGAGAGACCTCAGTTTTTTTTCCACTTATTACTCAGTTGGTTCTCGATCCGGGAACGAACGGTAAAGGGAGGGCCCCGGACCGTCGCTCCCACTTATCGCATTTGCTGTGAGCGCATAGCGAGAAGATCAACTAGCTCTTGAGAATAATAACGGGGCGTGGTCCCACTTTGTACTTCGCAGATTCCTCCGCGACCAAGGTCTCCCTCCACGCTTCAGCGCTTGCTTTTTCCCTCCAGCATTTCCACCACTCGATCAAAATCCTCTAGAGTGGAGTACTCGATCACGATCTTCCCTTTCCCTTTCCTATCGCGAATCCGCACTTTCACTCCCAATACTGTTTCGAGCGACCGCTGTGCCGCCTTCACGTTGGGGTCCATTGGGCGGGCCCGTCCATCTCCATGCGCGTTGTCGAGTCCTCGCGGCATTTCTATGGCTGAGACGAGTTCCTCGAGTTTCGCCACTGACATTTTTTCGTCGATCACCCGCTTCGCGACTCGCTCTATCTCGGTGTTGTCCCGCAACCGCAGCAGGGTTCTAGCGTGGCTGTACTGCAAGGTTCCCTTCTGGAGCGCCAGAACTACATCGGGCGGCAGGCTCAGTAGCCGTATGTAATTCGACACCTGTTCGCGTGATACTCCGACGCGCTTGCCGATCTCTTCCTGCGTCAGGCGGAATTGCGTGCTCAGGTGGGAGAAGGCGTGGGCCTGCTCGACACAATTCAGGTCGGCGCGCTGCAGGTTCTCGACCAGCGTCATCTCGGCCGCTTGCTGGTCGGAAACGCGCTTTACGATCACTGGGATCGTCTCGAGGCCCGCCATCCTCGACGCGCGCAAACGCCGCTCGCCCAGGATCAGATCGAAGCGCCCGTCTTTTCCCGGACGCACCACGATCGGCTGCAACACACCCTGCACCTGGATTGACCGCGAGAGTTCCTGTAAAGCATCTTGATCGAACACAGTCCGTGTCTGGTACGGGTTGTCGTCGATCTGACTGAGCGGGAGGCGTGACACCGACTCGCCACCAGCGGAGGAAGCCTCAGCGCGCATTTCTGGAATCGCGGCAGCGGCAGCGGACGGCGATCCGACATAGGCTGGCCCATCCTTCGGCGAACTGAGTGGAGGGGTCGGAGCCACGGGGCGAGGCCTTGGCAGCAGCGACTCGAGACCTCGCCCCAGGGCGCGGCGCTTCTCCGCGAGCTTCTCACCGATCTTAGTGTCGACCGCCGCATTCGACGATGTCATCAATCCTCCCGTTATATCGATGAATATAAATATTCACATTCATCGATGTTAAGCTGCTTCTCCCGATCCGCTGACCACGCGTGCCTGGCGGTCCAGGATCTCTTTCGCCAGTCGTATATAGCTCTCTGCCCCGCGCGATCGCACGTCATAGACCAATGCCGGCTGCCCATGGCTTGGGGCTTCCGCTAATCGTATGTTCCGTGGAATGGTGGTCGTACAGAGGCGATCGCCGAAATATTTTTTCAACTCTTCGGCTACCTGCTGTGCCAGGTTCGTCCGCTCGTCAAACATGGTCAGCACCACTCCGTCCACGCTCAGTTTCGGATTCAGCTCGACGCGAATGCGCTCGATAGTATCGAGCAGCTCCGACACGCCCTCAAGGGCAAAGTACTCCGCCTGCATCGGAATCAGAACTCCGTCGGCGGCAACCAACGCGTTCAGAGTGAGCAAGTCGAGCGCGGGAGGGCAATCGAGCACAATAAATTCAAAACGCTCCAGCAAACTGGCGAGTGCGTCGCGAAGGCGATATTCACGCCGCTCGGTGTTGACCAGCTCAATGTTCGCGCCGATCAGATTTTTGCTCGAAGGAATCAGCCACAGCTGTTCGAGCGCCGTGAGCTGCAACGCTTCTTCGGCGGAAGCGACTCCCATGATGACGTCGTAGATGCTGATGCGGTCGGGATTCTTGACCAGGCCAAGTCCGCTGCTGGAGTTCGACTGCGGATCGCAATCGATGAGCAGGGTATTGACCTCGGCCGCGGCTAAGGATGCTGCGAGATTGATGGCAGTCGTCGTCTTGCCGACGCCACCCTTCTGGTTGGCAACTGCGATGACACGTCCCATGATTTTGCTTTCTGCTGGTGCGGGCCAGAATATGAGAACGCGTCTACGAAATCAATGCCTGAATATTGTGCAACTTGAGTACTGTTTCACGTGAAACAAGTGAAATGCGCCTGCCGCTGCGTCTTCGTTAGTGTTTCATGTGAAACATCCCCCTCGCTGACTAGGCGCCAGAGAGTCCGCCACACCCAAGTGTTTCGCGTGAAACACGCCGTTAGCCAGTCTCATTATGAGATCGTACGGGACATGTTTCCCACTTTACCCAGTTTGCAGCTCGATCTATATCGTGCGGAGTCTTTCCCGTACCCCGGGCGTCCAATTTCCCTCCCACTTTCACCGATGTTCTCCAATCGACAACACCCTCGAGCGTGATTCGGGGATGGGGATCGGTTCGCGCCACTGGATTCCAGTTAGCGTGTCCAGCGCAGGAACCTGTGCGGCTCCGATTAGCAAAGCGAGCGTTCCATGGGTGGCCAAGAACTTCGCAGCGACAGGAAGCGCCGTCACGAAGTCTTCAACGGCTCGGAGCGTCACGACTTCCGCCCGATAGTCGTCGCGCCCGGCGATCGATTCGGCCCGGTCCGTGATTACATTGACGTTGGTCAATGTAAGTTCGCGGGCCACTTCGCGGAGGAACGCGGCTTTCTTGTGATTCGACTCGATGAGCGTGAGTTGGATCTCCGGGGCCCAGAATTTTAGAGGAAGTCCTGGGAATCCAGCGCCGGAACCGATGTCGACCACGTGCGCTGATGATGATGATGAGGAGCGATCCACGTCGGCCGGAAATACGTGCCGGGCCAGAACAAAAGACTCGCCGAAGTGGCGGGTTACGATCTCGTCTTCTTTTCTTATGGCGGTCAGATTGATGCGGGCATTCCAGCGGAGCAATAGATCGATGTATATCGATATTTGCTCGAGCAGGAGTTGAGAGAGTGGCTGCTCGAGGAAAGGATCGAGAAGAAGTGAAATCTGAGCGGTGTTCATGCTTGCGGCCGCACCCACCTTTCGCGCTCAGAACGCGCAAAAGATGGGGCAGCCTCAAACTTTACCATCTGAGGGACGACTAGAAGATGTGGCGGAAGCCCCAGAACAGAAATCCCGCCAACACCATCGAAGCTGGCAGAGTGAGCACCCACGCCATCGCAAGGTTCCGAACCGTTGCCCATTGCAGCCCTGAATGGTTCGCGGCCATGGTTCCGGCTATGCCTGACGAGAGAACGTGCGTGGTACTGACAGGTAAGCCGAACCAGTCGGCGGCTCCGATCGTGAACATCGCTGTGATTTCCGCGGCTGCACCCTGGCCATAGGTGAGATGGTCTTTACCGATCTTTTCACCGACCGTGACCACGATCCGCTTCCATCCCACCATGGTGCCTAATCCGAGCGCCATGGCAACCGCGACCTTGACCCATCCCGGAATAAAGCGCGTCGCTTTATCGACGTGCTTCTTGTAATTGTCCATCCCCTTCCAGTCGGTCGCGCTGAGACCACCTTGTGCGTTCTTCTTCATCAGGCGAAGGGCCTCGCTTGCGATATACATGTCGTTGCGGAAGTTGCGGACGCGATCGTTCGGAACTTTTCCCAACTCTCCGAACAGCACGGTCTCGTTGCCGATGCCGCTCACCAGCTGGCGCAGGGCGAGCATGGTGTTGGGAGTGAATTGCTTGGTGCGAATGTAATCGGTGACTTCGTCGCGCTCGTCACCGATGACCGCATTCGGGCTGACGTATTTGGATAGAATGCCGGCGGCTTGTTGCGACACGGCAATGAAATCGTCAGAGTCTTTGCGCGTAATCGCATGGTTCAGAGCATAGGCAGTGGGCACAGTGCCTACGAGAATCAGCATGATGAGTCCCATGCCTTTTTGTCCGTCGTTTGAGCCGTGCGCGAAACTGACGCCAGTGCAGGTCAGCAGCAGGAGACTACGAATCCAGAACGGCGGAGGTTCGGTTCCGACGGGCGCTTCGTAAAGTGCGCGATTCTTGATGACGGCCTTCATCAGGTAGAGAAGCAGAAAGGCGCACACAAATCCGACGAGTGGCGACAGCAATAGCGACTTGCCGATATTGGTGGCTTGGGCCCAATCCACGCCGCTGGTGCCGGTTTTCGGCGACATCAGTTGATTGGCGATACCAACGCCGATGATCGAACCGATCAGCGTGTGCGAACTCGAAGCGGGCAGGCCGAAATACCACGTCCCGAGATTCCAGATGATCGCAGCGACCAGCAGCGCGAACACCATGGCGAAGCCGGCTTTGCTGCCGACCTGAAGGATCAGCTCTACCGGCAGCAATGAGATGATGCCGAAGGCGACCAGGCCACTTGATGTCAGTACGCCAAGGAAGTTCCAGAAACCGGACCAGACGACCGCGATATGCGGCTCTAGCGAGTGCGTGTAGATGACGGTCGCGACGGCATTGGCCGTGTCGTGGAATCCGTTGACGAACTCAAATCCGAGGGCCACGAACAGGGCGATGCCGAGTAGTACGTATGCCGTCGCGGAGCTGTGCTCGACGGAGAGATCGGAGAGGAGGTGGTATGCCGAATAAATCACTCCCACGAGAAGCACCACCCCAAAGCCAATCATTCCGATTGCTCCGGGACTGCGGTTGAATTTTTCGTGCAATACCGGCGCAGCAGTAGCAGTGGCCATAAAAATCCCCCTGTGGATGGCAGGACTCGTGCCAACCGAACCCTGCGAAATAAAGGGGGAACTATACGGAGGAATTGTTAAGACAGTGTGAACCCTCCCGATACAAGGCGAGTTTTGGCGACCGTCGTCTGTCACATATGAGTAACAGTTGCGCGTTAGGATTGCCGCCACACGAGTTGCGGCAAGATGGCTAGACCCGCAACTCCACCACCGTTGCGCCGCCTCCGCCTTCGTTGGCTGGGGGTTCGGTCACGGACTCCACGTGCGGGTGCTTCTGCAAGTATTGACGCAGCGCTTTTCGCAGGATGCCCATGCCGCTGCCGTGGACGATTCTCACGCGCGGCATACCGGCGAGAAACGCGTGGTCCACAAATCTTTCCACTTCGCTTGTGGCCTCGTCGACAGTGCGGCCGATGACGTTGATTTCGGTGGGCGTGTTCAGATCGCTGGTTTCGTTTTGCAACTTGACGGTGATGCCGCGGGAGCGAGCGGCTTCCACGGGCGTTTGCGTGGGTCCTTGCACTCCGGCGACCTTGGCAAGCACCTCTGCGATGTCTTCGCGGGGAACGCGCATCTTCATCGAGCCGATTTCGACATCGAAGTGATTTTCGCCGATCTTCTTTTTGATGACGGCGGGGCGGCCCATGGATTTGAGTTTGACGGTGTCGCCTTCCGAGACGTGCTTGACGAGACTCGGCTGGGCGTTGGGGTCGCCGCGATCGGCCCCGGTCGAGTGGGCGACCACGGTGGAATCGAATTGTTCGCGAAATTCGCGGCGCATTTTGGCGATGCGACGTTCGGCATCTTTGGATAACTTCTGCGCGGCGGCGCGGTCCTGCACAGCATTCACGGCTTCGCGGGCGTGATATTCGAAATCGCGAAAAAGAGTTTCGAGCTTCGCTTCCATCTCGCGGACTTTTGTCTGCTGCTCTTTGCGGCCGTCACTGGCTAAGCGAGATTTTTCGTGGTCGAGTTCTTGTTCGCGGGCCGACATTCGCGCTCGCTCGGCTTCCAGATCGCGCAGTTGCGCGTGGAGCCGGTCTAAAAAGCGGCCGACGTCCTGGGTTTGCGAGCCGAGGCGTGAACGGGCGGAATCGATGATGGCAGGATTGAGGCCAAGGCGTTGCGCGATGTTGATTCCGGCCGAAGCTCCGGGAACCCCGATTTTTAACTCGTAGGTTGGCTGCAAACTATTTTCGTCGAAGCCCACGGAGGCGTTGACGACCCCTTCCGTGTTCGCTCCGTAAACTTTCAGCGAGGTGTGGTGGGTGGAGATGACACTCATGCATCCGACCAGGCGGAAGTACTCGGCGATGGCAACGGCGAGAGCCGCGCCTTCTTCGGGATCGGTGGCGGAGCCTAATTCGTCGAGCAACACTAGAGAATTCGCAGTCGCGGTGCGCGAAATGAAGTCGATGTTCGTGACGTGGGCGGAGAAAGTTGACAAATTTTGCTCAATCGATTGGTAGTCCCCGATGTCGGCGAGGATGGAATCGAAGACGGGCATGTCGGCGCGATCGGCCGGCACGGGGATTCCAGATTGAGCCATGAGAGCGAGCAGGCCCAGCGTTTTAAGGGAGACGGTTTTGCCGCCGGTGTTGGGGCCGGTGATGACGAGCTGACGGTGAGTGCCCTCGAGCTCAACGGTGATCGGGATTATCTCGGCGTGCTTTAGTTTCAGGTTGCGCTCGAGTAATGGATGGCGGGCGCGATGCAAGAGGAGCCGAGCTGTGCTCGGCTTGGACGGGCGAGGACGCCCGTCCCCACACGAGCCCTCTGCCCCAATGCCCGTTCCTTCAGCAGAAAGAGATACGGCAACGCAACTGTAGTCTTCGGCGAAGCGGGCTTTGGCGAATTGGAGTTCCAACTCCGCTAGAACATCGGCTGCGGCTTCGATGGACTCGGCGTTGTCGCCGATCTGGCGTGTCATCTCCAAGAGGATTCTGTGGATCTCGGCCAGTTCGTCGTCGAGCAGGCGAACCAATTCGTTATTTTGCTCGATGGTCTCGAGCGGCTCTACGAAGACGGTTTGTCCACTGGAACTGGCACCGTGGACCACTCCCTGGACGCGGCGTTTCTGCTCTACTTTGACCGGAATTACGAAGCGCTCGCCGCGGATGGTGATCAGTTCGTCTTGTACCGTGCCACCTTCGGCGAGCTTTCTCAGATGGCCGCGGAGCGATTCCTGGATTTGACGTTTTTGTTTTTCGATTTCGCGGCGAACGCGGCTGAGTTCGGGCGAAGCGCGATCATCGAGCGTGCCGTCGGGGAGGATCTTGTTGCGGAACACGCGCAGAAAGGCGCTGAAGTCGGCGATGCCGTCGGAAAGTGTTCTTACGGCGATCCAGTCACTCCGCATAGCGGCAGGGGCCTGGCGGACAATTTCGCGCCATTCGGACGCGCGGTCGGCGACGAGAACAATGTCGCGTATCTCGGTGGTCTCGAGCGCGGCTCCGATGATGCGGGACTCTTCAATCAGCTCGCCGACTTCGGGGAGGCCGGCAAATTCGAAACGTCCACCGACGCGGCGGTATTCGCGAATCTCGGTGGTGAGCTGTTGCTGCGTCTCGATCCAGTCGCGGTCGAGCGAAGGGAGCAACTCGGCGATACGGCGCTGACCGAGCGGCGAAGAGGCGTAACCGGCCAGCAGGCCGCGCAAGGTCTCAAATTCGAGCAGGCGCGCACTGGCGTGGGTTACGGGATTAGGGACGGTCGACATGCGGGTCTCGGGCGCGTTTTCGCGGGACGTTTTCAGGGATCGTTTTCATGGTACAACGCGCTCTACAGGAACCACTACAATGTTTCCACGACATCTTGATAGTATTGAAGCGATACGGCCCTGTAGCTCAATTGGATAGAGCATCAGTCTTCGGAACTGAGGGTTGGGGGTTCGAGCCCCTCCGGGGCCACCACTTCGAAGTTTGCTAGTTCCGCGTCAAACAACCACAATTTCCGCACCTACACTCTGGTTACTTGCAGGCGGTCTTGATTCGCGGTGCAATTAACGTCAGAGGGGCGTGTTCGATCGCTTCTGATGGGGCGAATTTATGATGCGTGCGTTTGGCTTTTTGGGGACGGTCATCACGTTGGCGATTGGGATGTACATCTACTCGCTGCAAACCAAGACTCTGGGCCCCGGCGTGGGCAGTGGCGATCCTGCCGAGATCGCGCTGCTCACAGGGGTGAAGAATGATTTGATCGTGATCGCGAATGCCGAGCGCGGATATCTCTCGCAAACCGGGAAGTATGGGACGCTCGACGAACTGACTTCAGGGAACTACATCGCGATCAAAGGTGAGCGGCCGCCTTACGTTTACGACATCGAAACCCCAGGCGGGACTTTTCGGGTGACGGCGACTCGCACAACGAAAGGCGCTCCAGCGCAGCTTTGGATTACCGAAGATATGCAGGTGCAGTCGTCGAATTAGCGGGAGAACCGGTTTCGGCGAGCGCTAAGTTTTCTTCCATTCGGTGAGCGACATCAGCTCGTCCATGATCTCCTGCAACCTCTGGATACGGCGTTCCTGATCGGAGGCTCCGATCAGCTTCTTGCCGCCTTGCAGGTATTGGCGGTTTGCTTCACTGATCTCTGCAATTTCTTCCCGCAACTTGCCAACGCGTTCTTTTACGGACAGGGGCATAAGTATAGGCTAGCGGCCAGTTTGCACTTTTGTAAAGTCCGGCCAGGAGCAGCGCTTCCGAATGAGGGCTCCGAATGAGTGTTGACAGGGCTGTCCAGCGCGTCTACTCTCGCCCATAGTAGTCGGGTCGCCACCTTGAGCAGATCCTAACCGAAACTGGCTTGGGGCGCCCGTTTACACCCGCTTTCAATCTTCAACCAAATCCTGTCCGAGGTCTGATCGTAATGGGCGCTTCCCGGCACAAATCTCTCTCTGGCGATTTCTTGTCTCTATTCGCGTCTCAGTCAGCGCGCCGCGTGATCTTCGCGGCGGGCTTGGTGTTTGCCGCTTTCGCTCAGGCTGAAGCACAAGTCAGTCTCACCCAGCTCAGCGACGATACATTCACCGACACTCCGAGCCAACACGAGACCGAAGTGGAACCGGGCGCGTTCACCTATGGCTCGACCATAGTGACTGCTTTTCAGGTGGCTCGAATCTCGAGCGGAGGCGGCGCGGACATCGGCTTCGCGACTTCGACCAACGGGGGCTCGACATGGACTCACGGCTATCTGCCGGGGATCACGATTTATGAGGGCGGAACGAACTCGGCGGCGAGCGACGCCGCTGTGGCGTATGACGCCCTGCATGCTGTCTGGTTGATCTCTACGCTGCCAATCGGCGCCAACACCTCGGTGGCAGTGAGCCGGTCGACGGACGGAATTACATGGGGGAACCCGGTCACGGTCACGGGGTCGGCATCAGCGGACAAAAATTGGATCGTATGCGACGACACTCCGACCAGCCATTATTACGGGCACTGCTACTCGGAATGGGACAACACCTCGAACGGCGACGAGATAATGATGAGCACGTCGACCGATGGCGGCCAAACCTGGGGTGCGGCGATGACGACGGCGGGGCAGGACTTCGGTATCGGCGGCGTACCGGTGGTGAAGCCGGGTGGCAAAGTCATCGTCCCCATCCTCGGATTCAACGGTGACGTGATCGCATTCAATTCGAGCAATGGCGGCAAGAGTTGGTCCAAGGCAGTGAATGTGGCGGCTGACATCAGTCACGCAGAAGCCGGGAGCCTTCGCAGCGCCGGACTGATTTCGTCGGGAATCGACGCAGGCGGGAAGATCTATGTGATGTGGCCGGATTGCCGCTTCCGCACCAACTGCTCGTCGAATGACATTGTCTATAGCACGTCGGCAACCGGGACGACTTGGACAGCGGTGAAGCGCGTGCCGATCGATGCGGTGACAAGCACGGTGGACCACTTCATCACTGGACTCGCGATTGCGCCGGGGACGAAGGGATCGACCGCGCGTCTCGCGCTGGCCTACTATTTCTATCCGGTATCAAATTGTGGGAATAACTGCTCGTTGTCGGTTGGATTCATTCAGTCCACGACCGGCGGCGCGAAGTGGACAACGGCTGAGACGCTGGCTGGTCCGATGCAGTTGACGTGGTTGCCGGAGACGTTCTCGGGGACGATGGTCGCGGATTACATTTCCGTGGGGTTTGGCGGCGGGAAGGCGTTTCCAGTGTTTGCGCTGGCGCAGGCGAAAACAGGATCTCTTTTCCACGAGGCGATCTACACGACGGCTGCGGGCCAGCTGGCTCCGGCGCTGGAGACGGAAGTGATGAGCGGCGAGGAGGATCGTCCGGTGCCGAATGCGCACTCCGATCATGGGCCCATGGAATTCCTCGATCAGGACCACTTGATTCCGGTTTCAGGGAAGCGACCCCCGACGACGAAGTAAAGGAATCAAGTTAAACGCGGCAGCCCAGTTGGTTTGCCACGTATTCTGCGCGACGATATATTAATAAGCAGTTGTTTCGGCTCTCTTTATGTACACCGATTTCGTCGCCACCGACCGTTGGACCAAGAAGCAGGTCCACTGCATTTATCAAGCCCTCATCGTGGCCCTTGCGACCCGTCATGCCGATGCCGTGGATATCAAGTTTCTGGTCGACGGGCGTCCCGTGTGGGTAGCTCTGCCGCATCCGGCATGGGTCGAGTATAAGAAGCGCGCCGGAAAGTTCATCACCGATTCACTGGCCAAAGAAATCGCCGGACACTATTTGAAAACGGCTTTGGAATCTGGTGAAGGCCTTGGCCGGGAGATGTATGCGCTTACCGTCGATGAGACCCTCAAACATCTCGCCGGAGTCGTTTCCCAGGTCGAACCCCCTGTCGTTGCCACATCCTAGTTGGAAATAGCCCTCGAAATGAGGGACAATAGATGTCTGGCCCTAAGTGGCATGGGCAGATGTTCTCGCACACCCTCGCGTGGTCTGCCTGCGAATGCCATTTTCACAGAGCACTCTGGGATCGTGCGGGTTGTTGTCCAGGAGATTCCCTATGTCCAGCCTCATATCCGATATGGAAACTATTACTGAAAAGAAATCGCCGGTCCGGCACGCGCGTCTCGCCGCATGGGTAGAAGAAGCCGCTCAGCTCTGCAAGCCGGATCGGATTCATTGGTGCGACGGCTCGCACGAAGAATATGACGCGATGCTGCAACTGATGGTGATGACGGGAGCGGCGATCCGTTTATCCGAGCTCAAGCGGCCCAATTCTGTTCTGGTGCGGTCGAGTCCGGCGGATGTGGCCAGGGTCGAAGATCGAACCTTTATCTGCGCGCGGACCCAGGAAGAAGCCGGGCCCACGAATAACTGGGAAGAACCTTCGAAGATGAAGGAGAAATTGCGGGGCCTGTTTGCGGGCGCGATGACCGGGCGCGTGATGTATGTCATTCCTTACAGCATGGGCCCAATCGGATCGCCGATTGCGAATGTGGGCGTCGAGATCACGGATTCCGCCTACGTAGTAGCCAGCATGCACATCATGGCTCGGGTTGGGGCTCGAGTGCTGGATGTTCTTGGAGCCGACGGAGCTTTTGTGCGCGGCCTGCACTCGGTGGGCTCTCCGCTATCTGCGACTCAGGCAGATTCGACTTGGCCCAACAATTCGGTCGACAAATACATTTGTCATTTCCCGGAGACGCGCGAGATTTGGTCGTATGGCTCGGGCTACGGCGGCAACGCTCTGCTCGGCAAGAAGTGTCACGCGCTGCGCATCGCTTCGGTGCAAGCGCGGGACGAGGGATGGATGGCAGAGCACATGCTCATCCTCAAGATGACGAGCCCAGCAGGGGTGGTCAAGTATCTGACCGGAGCATTTCCGTCCGCTTGTGGCAAGACGAATCTTGCGATGTTGATACCGACGATTCCGGGTTGGAAGGTCGAGACCATTGGCGATGATATCGCCTGGATGAAGTTCGGTGCCGACGGCCGCTTATACGCCATCAACCCCGAATACGGTTTCTTCGGCGTGGCTCCGGGTACCAGCATGAAATCCAATCGGAATGCCATGCTCACGGCCACCAAGAATTCCATTTTTACAAATTGCGCAATGACTCCCGACGGCGACATTTGGTGGGAACAGATGACTTCGGAGAAGCCAGCCGAATTGATCGACTGGCTGCGGCGTCCGTGGACACCGACGTCGGATCGAAGAGCCGCGCATCCGAATGCGCGCTTTACGGCGCCGGCGAGCCAGAATCCGGTGATCGCGCCGGAGTGGGAAGATCCTAAAGGTGTGCCCATTGATGCCATTCTTTTCGGCGGACGCCGGCCCGGTGTCGTGCCTCTGGTGACGGAGTCTTTCAACTGGCAGCATGGGACGTTTCTCGGGGCAACCGCCAGCAGCGAAACCACGGCGGCTGCGGCTGGCAAAGTCGGGCAGCTCCGGCGTGACCCGATGGCGATGCTTCCCTTCTGCGGCTATCACATGGGCGATTATTTCGCGCACTATTTGAAGATTGGCGCGACGCCGGGGGCCAATCTGCCGAAGATTTTCTATGTAAACTGGTTTCGGACCAACGAACAGGGAAAATTCCTGTGGCCTGGATATGGTGAGAACAGCCGCGTGCTGAAGTGGATCTTTGAACGCTGCGAGGGCAAGGCGCACGCGGTGGAGACGCCGATTGGCAGGCTCCCCGAGCCTGCGGATCTTGACACGAGCGGTCTGGATCTGCCCCAAGCGAACGTGGCCAAGTTGCTGAGCGTCGACGTCGAGGGCTGGCTGGAGGAAGTACCATTGATCCGCGAACACTTTGCCAGGTTCGGCAGCCATCTCCCGGCGGGGCTGAAGCAGGAAGTCGACGATCTCGAGAAGAGATTGCAGAAGGTCAAGTAAGGTCAGAGGTTAGAGGTAAGATTGCAGAGTTTAGTACCCAAGGGTTTGACGTTTAACCTCTGCAATCTGGCCTCTTATTTCTGACCTAGCCTGTGCTTAAATCAAGCCATGTTCGTCCGGAAAATCCGCGTGGAATACCAGCACGATGGACAGCTCCAGCCTTGTCCATTGAAATGGCTCGACAATTTCAGCATGCGCAATTTCACGAACGCGACCGTGTTTGACGACACCTTGCCGGTGACCGACGGGTGCATGGAGATCGGGGCCAAGGTTCCGGTTGATCAGCTACGGGAGGCGATGGAAGATTGGTTTCGGCGGAAGAGTTACCTGCCGAAGGATTCGACGCTTGTCACGACCGAAGATTAGGCGCGCTTTCCGAGGTAAACGCCAGTGCCCAAGCGGAAGGGGTCGGATAAGCTCAATATGAGGCTAACGCTGATTCTGCTCGTTCTTGTCGCGGTGTCCTTACTCGCTGCCGCGAGCATTACAAACGAGAAACCGACGGTTAGTTTTGACCCTGCACCGTGGCTCGAAGATTTCCGCCAACTTCAATCGGAGATGTCGGCTCACTACGCAGATCTCGAATTTGCTGTGCAAGAGCGTCGAATGGATCTCCCCACGCTGCGCAAGGAGACGGAAACAAAACTGCGCAATGCGAAAGACCAACGAGACGCTCAGCGTTCGCTTGAGAAATTCGTCGCCAGCTTTGGTGACGGACACTTCGATATCCAATGGGCTACACCAGAGGTGCGGAGTGCGAACTTATCTGAGCAGGGTGCTCCGAGTCTCTGCCAGAAGTTGGGCTACAACGCTCGTCTCAAACCTGGATTGGATTTTTCAACCTACCCTGGATTTGCCACCATCAAGGGCGAAGACTCTGCCATTTTTCCGGGAGGGTTGCTCCGTTTAGCCAATGGCAAAGCAATCGGCACAATTCGCATCGGGCTTCTCACGGAGCACGCGTATCCGGAGATGTGCGAAACAACTGTGAATGCACTCCATCTATCAGATCGCGCTGCGTGTGACGAGAGTTGCGCCAACAAGGTCGAGATCGAGACAGCCAACGCTCTAACGGTAGCACTCTCGAGACGGGCGGATGCACTGCGAACGGCGGGTGCCACGGCATTGCTTATTGATATCACCCACAACGGGGGTGGTTCCGATTGGGTCGACCCAGTTGTGAGAGAGCTAAGCTCCGTGCCATTACGTGCCGCAAAGATGGCGTTTCTCAAACATCCACATTGGACTGAGAATCTGCAGCAGCAGCTCGACGATGTCGAAACTGACATCAAGAAAAGTGCGGGCGACCGAACTCTTCTCGAAGATGTAGCGCACAAGCTAAAGGGCGTGATTCAGGAGTCCAAAGAGTCGTGTGATCCGATTGAGGTCTGGGATACCGGAAAACTCCGCTGCGCGATGCTGGTGAGAGACCGGTTGTTCGTTTCCGGGATAGTCGACTATGCAAAACCCGGGAGCTACAATTCCCTCGAATCCAAAACAACCTTATTTCATCCCTTGCGCTACGCATATTCAGAGAACCCGCGCCGGCTGCCTCTTTACGTTCTCGTAGATCGCGATACCTGGTCGTCGGCCGAATACCTCGCCGCGCTTCTGCAGGATAACCATGCGGCGACGATCGTCGGGGAAACGACCGGAGGAGCGGGGTGCGGCTATACCAACGGCGGCATTCCTACGGAATTGAAGAATTCTCACGCCGCGGTAAAAATGCCGGACTGCGTTCGACTACGTGCGGATGGCTCTAACGAGATCGATGGGATTATTCCTGATCTCGTTGTACTCTGGCCCCGGCAAGCGTCGGATTACCAACGAACTATGAAGCTGGTCGGGGTGCTGGAGAAATCGAATTCCTGGAAGTAACGGCTTTTCTTACGAAGTTCCGCCCAGGCTCGTTGCCTTTTCCATCTTGAGCAAGCGCGCAAAGAGGCGGACGATCATACCATCGAAGCGAGTGCCGCTCTGTTTGGCCAACTCCGAAATCGCTTGTTCGTCGGTCTTTGACGGAGCCAGGGAGCGTTCACTGGTCATATTTACGAACGCATCCGCGACAGCGATGATGCGGCCGTAGAGCGGAATATTTTCCCCCTTTAATCCCAGAGGATAGCCACTACCATCCACGGCCTCGTGATGCGACTCGACGGCCTGAGCGACGCGCTCGACTTCCGGAATCGCCCGCAAGACTTCTGATCCGACAAGCGTGTGGGTCTTCATTGCCGCAGTCTCGCTCTCGGTGAGCGCGCTCGCTTTATTAAGAATTCGTTCCGCGATAAACAACTTGCCCACGTCATGCACGCGAGCTGCGAACGTGAGATCTTCTATTTCCTTAGACGGGAGATTGAGACCACGCGCGATGACGCCAGCGTAGTGCGCGCATTGTTCGCCGTGTCCCGCGGCATTGTGCTGCCGGAGTTCGGCCGCGCGCGACAAAGCTTCGACCGCCTCTTTGATGGCCTTGTGATCGGCGTCTTCCTGGTTTTCGCACAGCTTGCGGAGCGTATTTACCAATTCTTCGAGGTGTTCAGGGCCATTGTGCTCGCGCTGTAGAAAACCTTCAATGTAGCCGGAGACCAGCTGACGCTGGACCGCAGAGCCTTCGCCAAATACATCGGACGTTGAAACCTGGTTGCCTCCGGCGTGCTTCGCCACATACATGCCAGCATCGGCGACGCGAATCAGATCCTCCATGGAAAATCCGTGCACCGGGAAGCTGGCCACGCCAAAGCTGCCGGTGATGTGGTGCTCTTCGAGCATAGGGTCGGTCGCCAGCCACAGTCGCAGTCTCTCGGCTAACACTTGCGACTGCTCGATCCCGGTTTCAGGCATGAGAATAATGAATTCGTCTCCGCCGTAGCGGGCGACCACGTTTGACTGGCGGCACTTCTGTTCGAGCAGCCGCCCTACGCGAGCCAGCACCAGGTCGCCTTCAAGATGGCCGTAAGAGTCATTGACCTCTTTGAATTTGTCCAAGTCGATGAGCACGACTGAGAAGGGACGTCCGGAACGGGAGGCGCGCTTCCACTCGGAACTGAGCGCCTCCCAGAAGAATCGTCTCGTCTTAATGCCGGTCAAACCGTCGGTGATCGATTGCTGTTGCAATTTGCGGAACACGAAAGAGTTGTGCAACGCAGTCGCCAGGAGATCGGCAAGCGTGTTCAGGATCAGAACATCCTGCGGCGCGAACGCGTTCTCATCGCGGCTCTCGATGTTGAGCACGCCGAGCAGCGTCTCTCCATAACTGATCGGCAGGCAAAGCACAGCGCGAGATTCGGGCAGAACGCCGGTGAGTTGTCCGGGACCGGCATTTTGCACCAGGGCACTGACACCGGTGCGCGCGACCTTGCCCAGAACGCCGCTGCCGACTGGAATGCGCCGGCCGAGCGTTTGCGATGTGCTCCCTGCCTCGGCTTTGATCTCGATGTCCTTGGTGGCGTAATCCATGATGCCGATGCCGATGTGGTCGTAACGGAAATTCTTCTGGATTTCGCGCACGATGTCGGCCATCATCCGCTCGGCGTCGTCGCTTGAGATCGCCATCTTCGAAATATTGTTGAGGAAGGCGAGATGCCGCGCGCGGCGCTGCTCTTCGGTGAACAGGCGCGCATTCTCGATGGCGACGCCAAGTTGGCCGGCGGCGGTTCGCATGACTTCGAGATCGCGCGACTGGAATTGCGCTTCGCGCTCGGTGCTCATCGCGGCCATCACGCCGACCGCCTTGCCGCCGAGAAAAATGGGGACGCCGCAGAACGAACGTGCCGGCTTCGGAGGCAGGAAATCGAGGCCGAGTTTCGCGCGAGTCTGTTCGAGATTAGTCTCGATCAACATCGGCTGCCCAGTGCGGATGATGTATTCAGTCAATCCATTGCTCAGTTTGCGTGAGCGGCGCGGAAGAATGAATCCGCCTTCAATCTCGAGCTCGAAGTGAATTTCATCTTCTTCCTGAAACGCGATGTAGAAGTTGCTGGTATCGAAAATCTGGCCAAGTTCGACCTGCACTGTGCGCAACACCTCGTCCTGATTGAGGTGAGAACTGATGGCCTGCCCGATCTCGGTGAGCAGCTCATATTCTTTTGTTCGCCGCTGGGCCGCGTGCATGACGACGTAGTTTTCCAGGGTGAGCGCGATCTGGAGCGCCAGCCCGATCAACAAGCGCAAGTTCGATGAGCCGAACATCCGCCGCTCGGCGTGCGGAAAAATGAGAACGCCGAAATTATGTTCCCGTGTCTGCAGGCTCACCGCCATTAAATCGGCGATCCCCTCGGCTAGCAGCAGCTGCTTGCAGGCTTCAAATTTTCCTCCCGAAAGCGCCGGCAGCGGCTCTTCGAGATCGGCAATGCTGCGGAAAGTGGCCACGCCGCCACGCCGGAAGGCGAGTTCGGATATGTAATCGCCAGCCTGCGTTTTCTGGAGTTTCTCCAGGAATTCCGCAGAGAATCCCTTTTGCACTGAGGGCAAAGTGCCGCGCCACTGCTGCGAAACGAAAAAGACGGCGCGCCGCGAAGGCAGCGGCGCTACCAGCCTGTCGACAAACGTCTGCAATCTTGGAACGAGGTCAGATGCCGAGAGCAATCGCCGCGGATCAACGTCGAGCGTAGAAAACGTGAGCGCATTTTCCTGGACCGCGTTGCGCTCGTTCTCAAACAGAACCATCACCATCGCGATGGCCAAAAGCATCTGCGGAATCGGCCCGAGGAAGCCTCCAAGCTGGCCCACGACATCGAGAAAAGGCTGGCGCATCTGCCCTGCGCCCATGAGAGCGGCCCAAAGGGCCAGCGCAAACGCCAGGGTGCGGAAAGCGATAGAACTCCGGCGAAACGCATAGCGGTAAAAATGAAACGAGCAATAGAACAGGGTTGCCGCCAGTCCGATTTCGAGCTGCAAATAGATCGGCAGAGGGGCCGCTCTCTCCGTGAAAACCCCGCTCGCCATGTGCGACCGGAAGCTGAAATACACCAGCAGCGACCCGATCACTGCCAGAGTGACGTCATACCACTTCAGCTCAAACGGTTCTTTCATCAGGCGCGTCGAGACAAAGATGCAGAGCGCCATCGCTACCAGCAGGAGCGAGCTCAGTAAAAACAACACTGCCGACATGCCGACAAAATGCTCGACCGCCCGGAGTGCATAGTGCAGCGTGTAAGCGGCCCAGGCCAGCAACCAGGCGCGAAAATAGGAGTGCCGATTCTGCTCATAGAGGTACCAGAAGACGAGGAAGACGAGGAGCGCCACAGCCCCTGGAATCAGAACCAGACCTGTGGCAACACTATTCATCCTCTAAACGCTCCTCAGCACTCTCAAGTTGTGGCCGGGCTGGAAAAGCTGCGTCTACGGCCTTGAATCTCGCCTAATCCTGTCATATCAGACAGATCGAAACAACAGGTGTCTTCCGGCAGGTTCCGCCCTGGGCACGGCGTTTTCACGAGTATCTTCTTATAAGATGCGCTGCCGCCAGCGCGATCTTCAGACGGAACATTACCTTGGTAACCATCAGGTAACCGACCCTGAATCGCTCTCGATCAGGCGGCTTGCCTCGCTAGAGCCTGAACTGCAATCCCGCTATACTCAAAAGTTATGCTTCGTGTTCGATTCGCGCCGTCCCCCACCGGATTTCTGCACGTTGGCAGTGCCCGGACATTTATCTTCAACTGGCTTTACGCGCGCCACAACGGCGGCACGGTCGTCTTGCGCCTTGACGATACCGACGTAGAGCGGAACACCGACGCGTCCGTGAACTCCATTTTTGAGGGGCTACGCTGGCTCGATCTCGGCTGGGACGAAGAATACAAACAATCGGAACGTCTGACGCTGCACCGCGAGATCGCGGACGCAATCTTTCAAAAAGGTCTCGCGTACCGTGATTTCACGCCGGCCCATACCGGAGACAGCGAGAAATCAAGTGCTGGGCAAACGTGGCTCTTCAACGCAGGGATGCGCGAAATGCCGCGCGCTGAAAGTGACCGCCGGGCCGCAGCCGGGGAGACTTTTGCTTTGCGGTTCCGCGTTCCGCGGGGCACGGGCGAGCAGGTCCGCTTTCACGATGCAGTTTATGGCGAACAGATCAAGGCAGCCGACGATATCGAGGACTTTGCGCTTCTACGGTCCGACGGCATGCCCACTTATCACCTGGCCTCGTGTGCCGACGACATCGATCTCCGCATCAGCCACATCATCCGCGGCCAGGACCATCTTTCGAACACCTACAAGCATGTGCTCATTTTTGAAGGAGCCGGGGCGAAGCCGCCGCAGTTTGGGCATCTTCCATTGTTGGTCGCGCCCGATGGATCGAAGCTCTCCAAACGTCGTCATGGACCGGTCGTCAGCGTCACTACGTATCGCGACGCGGGATTTCTGCCCGAAGCCTTCATAAATTTTCTTTGTCTGCTGGGCTGGTCGCCAAAAGACAATCGGGAAAATCTGACCCGTCAGGAACTCGTCGACGCTTTTTCGCTCGAAGGCATCAACCGCGCCAACGCGGTCGTGAATTTCAAAGAGCCGGCAGCGACCCCGGACGAAACCTTCGATCCGAAAGCTCTCTGGCTCAATGCAGAACATATTCGTGGATTGTCGGTTGACGAATTGACCAGACGACTTCTGCCGATTGTCCACGCGGCTGGATTTTCAGTTCCGTCCGAGAAAATGCGCGCCATCACTCCGCTCATTCACGAGCGCATCAAGCTTCTGCGTGACGTCTTGACTGCGGCCGACTTTTTCTTTGTTGATCAGCTGCCACCGTACGACCCGGCAGAGCTCGTTCCACAAAAGGGCGATGCCGCGATGTCGCTCAAGGTATTGAATCGGGCACAAAATGTACTGGCAACCACCGAATTCCAACACGACCCGCTGGACCAGAGCCTCCGCGCTGCCGCTCAGGAGTTGGGAGTAAAGGCGGGCCAAATGTTTCAGCCCATACGAGTCGCCGTGTGCGGACGTAAGAACGCGCCGCCTTTATTTGAGACGCTCGTGGTGTTGGGGCGGGAGACGACGCTTAAACGCATCGAGCAGGCCCGTCAAAAGTTGGGGGTTTAATTTTGACTTCCTAATTTCGGTTTGGGTTTTGATCGTGAAGCTGCGTGGCCAGCTGGCGGGCTTGTTCAGCTTCACCATGCATGCCTTTCGCTTCGTACACGCCGGCGAGAGCAGCCTCGTTGTCGGGATTGTCTCCGTCCTTCTTTTGCCGCAGGAAAGATGCCATCGCATCGTCGTAAAGCTTAAGCTTGGCCTGCGCGAGGCCCATCTCCTGATAAACGCCATCGTAGCTTGGGTCAAGCTTCAATGTGAGTTTGTATTGCTCGAGCGCATCGGAGTAGTTGTGTTCGCTCGCCGAAGTCACACCCAAGCCAAAGTGCACGTCGGCGCTGCTGGGATTCAGCTTGAGGAGTTGCATGAAGCTGGCGCGCGCTTCCTGGGGACGATTTTGATCGAGGTAGGACATGCCGAGGGAAAAATACGGCCTCTCGTTGCTCGGATCGAGTTCAATTACGCGCTTGAGCTCGCGTTGGGCACTCGGTAAGTCGCCCTTGATCCAATAAGCGCGCGCCAGTTCGTAATGTCCTTCCACATATTCAGGCCGCTGGCGGATGGATGTCTGGAGCTCCGCGATCGCCTGGTCGGTTTTCTTTTCGGCGAGCAATTTCTGCCCATTGGCAGCGTGAACGATATATCCATGCGATCGTTGTAGCCATGCCGCGCCACCGAAGGCCAATGCGAGTCCGATCAAAAGAACGCTAGCGCGACGCGGGAAATCATCCTTGTTCGGTGCGACCTTCGCGATGAGCGCTCCAAGAATCAGCCCTGAAACCAGACCGCCAACGTGTGCGGCATTGTCGGTGTGGCCGGCCATGGCTCCAAATACGAGGTTGATGCCAGCGAATCTCACGACGCTCTGCAACATCGCCGACACCGATGTTTTCGGAATGTTGAATTCGCCGAGATACAGCGACGAAATCAGCGCTCCGGCAATTCCAAAGATTGCACCGGAGGCTCCAGCGCTTAGGCGCGCGGGATCCCAAAGCAGGCTGCCGACGCTTGCCGAGACGCCTGTGATCAGATAGACGCCGGCGTAAGTCCAATGGTCGTAAATCGACTCCGCCAGGCGCCCCAATCCCCAGAGGCACCACATATTGAGTGCAATATGGATGATGCCAATGTGCACGAACACACAAGTCAACAGTCGCCACCATTGGCCAGACATTGTGTAGGGGCCGAAGTTCGCTCCGAAGCGCAGTAGGTCAGCCGAATTGGGCGCAATGATCGACGCGCCGGCCAGGGCCATGGCAACAAACACCATTACGTTGATGGCGAGTATCGCCTGCGTCACTGGCATCGAACTGGAATTGGCTTCGCGTCCACGGCGCCGGTTCGATGCGCTGCACGGGCGAGTCCTCGCCGCGTTGCGCAGCTTCGTGCTGCACGCACCACTGGCAAAGCTTCTTGCCAAAGGTCAAGGCCCGGGAGTTGCCGGCCGCATTGAACACAATTTGCCATGAGACGGAACTTGCTACTAGACGCAGATTATCATGCAGATTCTTTTGTCTTCTTTCATTCGGCGCTGCGCAACGTCTGGAAGCCATGAATCGACGCGAACTCTCGCTTCCCATATAAAATAAAGACAGCATGAGTGTTGCAAATCCATCTACCTCAAACGAAGCCGCTGGAGCCTCGCCTGCCGAGCCTCGCCCGTCGAACTTTATCCGTGACGCCGTCATCGAAGATCTCAAGACGAAAAAATTCGGCGACGCCGTCATTCAGACTCGTTTCCCCCCCGAGCCGAATGGCTACCTGCACATCGGCCACGCGAAATCCATTTGCCTGAACTTTGGACTGGCTGACGAATTCGGCGGCAAGACCAACCTGCGCTTCGACGATACCAATCCCGAAAAAGAAGAGCAGGAGTATGTCGACTCGATCAAGAAAGACGTCCACTGGCTGGGATTCGAATGGGATGGACTGCATTACGCTTCGGACTACTTCGATCAGCTTTATGAGTGGGCGATCAAGCTGATCAATAGCGGCAAGGCTTATGTCGACGACCTGAGTGCGGAAGAAATCCGCAAATATCGCGGCACGCTGACCGAACCCGGCAAAGACAGTCCGTATCGCGACCGCTCGGCGAAAGAAAACCTCGATCTCTTCGAGCGCATGCGCAATGGCGAATTTCCCGACGGTTCACGCGTGTTGCGCGCAAAAATCGACATGGCGTCGCGGAATCTAAATCTCCGCGATCCAGTGTTATACCGCATTCTGCGCGCCGAACATCATCGCACCGGAGGCAAGTGGCTTATTTATCCCATGTACGACTTCGCGCATGGGCAATCGGATTCGATCGAACACGTGACGCACTCCGTCTGCACGCTCGAATTCGAGGATCACCGCCCGCTTTATAACTGGTTCATCGAGCAACTCGGAATATTTCCGTCGCAGCAAATGGAGTTCGATCGTCTCGGCCTCACCTACACGCTGCTCAGCAAGCGCAAGCTGCTGCAACTGGTGCAGGGCAAATATGTGACGGGATGGGACGATCCGCGCATGCCTACGCTCTCCGGCATTCGCCGTCGCGGTTACACGCCCGAAGCGATCCGCAATTTCTGCGCGGCGATTGGTGTGTCAAAAACGAATGGCACGCTCGAACTTGCAATGCTCGAGCACTTCGTCCGCGAAGACCTCAACAGGCACGCTCCGCGCGTGATGGCCGTGCTGCGCCCGCTGAAAGTCGTCATCGATAACTATCCGGAAGGTCAGGTAGAAGAAGTCGAAGCGGTGAACAATCCTGAAGATGAGAGCGCGGGAAAACGGAAAGTGCCGTTTTCGAAAGTGCTCTACATCGAACAGGATGACTTTCGCGAAGATCCGCCGAAGCAGTATTACCGCCTGTCACCGGGGCGCGAAGTGCGGCTGCGCTACGGTTATTTCATCACTGCGAAGTCGGTGGTTAAGAACGATCGCGGAGAAGTGGTTGAGGTTCACTGCACTTATGATCCGGCCACGCGTGGTGGCAATGCTCCCGACGGACGCAAGGTGAAGTCAACGATTCATTGGGTGTCGGCCGCGCACGCCGTCGATGCTGAGGTTCGAATCTACGACAAGCTCTTCACCAAAGAAGATCCGAATCAGGTTGAGGAAGGCCAGGAGTTCACGGCGAACCTGAATCCGAATTCGCTCGAAGTCATCGCGCAGGCGAAGCTCGAACCGTCGCTGGCGAATGCTCCGGTTGAGAGTCGCTATCAGTTCGAACGGCTTGGGTATTTCTGCGTGGATCCGGATTCGAAACCGGGCCATCTCATTTTTAACCGCACCGTGGCCCTGAAAGATACCTGGGCGAAAGTCGAAAAGAAGAACGAGAAAAAATAGCTGGGAGAGACGCGGCTTTGCCGCATCTCCTTCGCCGCCGAGTCTTACAAAACCCGGCAAGCTTCATCGAACTCCAGTCGCGGATTGCGCGGGAAGAGCTTGCTGTGATCGCCGTAACCCAGGTTGCAGAGGAAGTTGACTTTCCATTTGCCGTCGGGAAAAAATTCAGCATTCACCTTCGCCTTATCGAACCCCGACATCGGGCCGCAGTCAAGGCCCACGGCGCGAGCCGCGAGAATGAAATAGCCTCCTTGCAGCGCGCTGTTGCGGAATGCCGTTTCCTCGGCCAGGGCCTCATTGCCCGCAAAGAGCGGCCGCATATCAAAATGGGGAAACAGCTTCGGGAGTTGGTCGAAGAAATCGACATCCCAGGCGACAATGGCCGTTACCGGCGCTGCCTTGGTCTTTTCCACATTCTGTGGAGCGAGCGCCGGCAGCAGGCGTGCCTTCGCCGCTTCGCTTTCGAGAAATACAAATCGCGCAGGACTGGAATTTGCGCTGGTCGGCCCAAAACGCGCGAGAGCGTAGGCCTCACGCAGTTTCTCCACCGGCACGCGCCTGGGAAGCCATGCGGAGTGAGTTCGAGCCTGGCGAAAAAGCTGGTCGAGGGCGTCGCCGGCGAGTTCGCCGGCCGGGTGTGTGCTGTGAGTTCCGCTCATGGGTTTTCTGCCTCGCTAGGTTCCTATTTGTGGTCAGGTATAATTAGGTAACCAGCAATACACTAAAGCTAGGCAAGAGAGAACGCAAGAAGGCACATCGATGTCACCGAGTCACAAACATGTTCCCACCGCGTGCCTCGCCGTCCGCGAAGTGTTGAATCGTGTGGGCGACAAATGGAGTGTGCTGATCGTCCAATTGCTGGCGGGCGGTCCCAAGCGCTTCAGCGATCTGCGCCGCGCCATCGAAGGAATCTCGCAACGCATGTTGACTTTGACGCTCAAAGGCCTGGAGCGCGACGGACTCGTGACGCGCACCGTTTATCCCACGGTGCCTCCGCGAGTCGAATACGAATTGACGGACCTCGGACGCACTCTGCGCAAGCCGATTCAAACTCTCGCCCAGTGGGCACAAGAAAATCGGGAACAAATTCAAGCGGCGAGGAATCGTTATGACGCCAAATCATCCCCGGCTTTACTGTCGGGCATCAGGAAGTAGGATTCCACGCGGCGCCAGTGTGCACCATCCACAAATCGGTGGCGCCCGATGCGACCACCTCAAACGGCATCCAAAAATATCCCCGTTGTCCCCAGCCGTCGCCCCAGCTGTTTTGCATGAGGGCGCTGTGGGTCGCGAGGCTGTAACCGAGAGCCAGCACTTCGTGACCGCCTTGCGGCTCTTCGTCTGCCTTCGGAACCGGCATGATGCCGGTCTCCGCCACCCGCTGCGTCATGAATGACTCGTAGACGGAGAACCCAATCGTTACCGGCCACGGCGTGGGGTCGGCCAGGCACCGGAGAAAATCTTCCAGATTTTCGATTCGGTGATAAGCCCCCGTTTTGTATCGCAGCGCGTTCTGCGACTGTTCCGCTGTGGGTCGTGTGAACCGTCCTGCGACGTAGGGATAAAGCGATGCTTCACAGCATCCTTTTGCAGTCAAAACCTGACACCCGCTCCGCGGCATGGCTCCGGCATCGTGGGGAAACGATTTAGACGCGATCAGTTCCTCGACGTAAAGAAATTGCGGACTGAGGATCGGCGACGAGCAGTCATACTTGCGCGCGATCCACTCGCGCGCCGACGAGAAAGCATGCCCAGTGCAACTGCCCTCGTTTCCCTGATCTTTGATTGGTCCACCCCACTCGCGCAGATCTACGTGTTGCGGGAGCGGCGCAGGCCGCTGCGACGCCCGATACTTGCGATCCCTTACATCGTGAAGATCGCGCAGTGCGCCGAACTTGCGGACGATCACTGTAATCGTCCGAAGGTTGTCAATCGTACGAATTGTGAGTGCCGATGAATTATCAGTTTCGGAGTCAACTTATCGACAGCCGCGTTGCCGGTGGGTGCCAGCAAGATGCCGTTGTAGGCAGCGGCAAAATTCGAGATGTCGAAACGGGTCGTACCCTTCATGGTCGCGGCGCTCGTCTGGCACGATGGAATCACGGCCGTAATCGCCTCTACCGTCCCAGCCACCAGGCCAGTAAGCAGCGTGATCTTCGTCTGTGTGTTCGGATCGGCGACCCGCGCTATTTGCAGCACCAATTGCTGGTCTGTCTGATATGTACTCACCGCTGCCTGCAATTGCTGGCATACGCCGGACCCGGATCCCGACGAAAGCTTGGCGAAGTCAGTCGCCAGCGTCTTGATATCGGCGACGTCGGTGTTGATCTTGGCCGCGAGCGTGGCATTCACCGGCTCACCGTTCGCGACCGCGACGATTTGCAGAATATTGATCAGTGCGGGCGCAGCCGCTGCCAGAATGGAATCGAGCGTCGCGACCCAAGCGGCCGAGCACCCCGTGCACAGCATGGCAAGAGACAGAACAACTACAAGAAGTTTTTGCATGAATGATTTCCCCCAATGATTTGTTAGATCGTGAGTCACTTCAGATCGTGAGTTACTTCGAGTTAGAGCCTGCCGCCGGCGATGGCAGCCAGTGAGCCACGATTACGGCCAAGGGCGCCAAAATGGCGGCCGCAGTCGCGTGGTTCATCCAGAAAGCCGCGACAGCTGGTGTGGCCGCATTCGCGAGCGAAGTAAGCAATAGCAAAGCCGTAGGTAGATAGACAGAGAATTTGTTCAAGGTATTACCTCCTGATTGAATGATTTGCTTCGTCTGGTGGGCGGCGCGGCGAGTTTACCGGCGCGTCAGGCATCGATCCGAATTCCGACCTCATAGGGCGCAGCTTGCGAACGCTTTGTCAGCGCTTCGTGGCGCGGTGTTGAGCCCGCCGCCGCCAAGCCTAGATGTACCCATCCATACTCGAGAATCAGTTGGTCGTATTCGACATCGGACTTGACGACCTCCAACGAGACAACGGCTGGCGTTCCAAACGCAGGACAAACAAAATCGCAAGCGAGGCCCTGGCAATGAGCGCTGGTCGAAACGCCACCCACGGCGTGGTTCACATCCAGCGATCGATAGCCGCTGTGCACAACGATGGGCCGGCAACCAAGCAGGGTTCGGATTTCTTCCATGACCGCAGCGACTCGCGCGAGATTTCTCATGATGGCGAGGCTGGGAGTGTTGTCCAGACCTCGGCGAACGGCCACGTCGGAGAAGGTAAGTTCCCCGAGTGTGAAGTGCTCTGAGATTTTCATGGGGTGCCTGATTTTGGAATGCCGATTTAATGCTGGTTGCCGAGATTAACGGCGAAGACATCGCCGCGCTGCGTCTGCGGCCCGATGTCTTGCCAAACCGTGCCCGATGGGCAACTCGTCGAATAAGGAAGCGACGGATTCAGGGACGCGCCCGAAGCGCTGTCGCAGATCGTACTGCCGGGCGATGAACTCGTCGGGGTCGTCGCAGTGCTGAAATACGAATTCGGAATCGCCGGCCCGGGTTGTGTGCTGCCCGTCGGTCCCCCTGCGTAAATCGCCTGAAACACATCGTCCACCGCGCCGGTGCCGGTTGTACCCTCGATCGGGTTGATCATGTTTCCGACAACGTAGGTGGTCGACGCGGCCCAGGGAAGTCCGCATACGCTCGTCGGGCTCGCGGGAACCGCGGTGACGGCAAGCATGTCGACATAGGTTCCACTCCCCGGATAGACGGTTGGCGCGTTTCCGGTCGTCGATCCGTTCTGGCAGTTCCAATCGCTTGACCAGAACAACCAGTTGGCGTCCTGAGAATATTCGCTGATCTGGAATTGCGTGGAGAAAGTTGCGCTCGTCCCGGTCGCGAAGGTGTGGGTAAATTGCCAGACGTTGCCGACGCTCGCCGACGGCAGCGTGTAAGACGCCGGTGGCGCGTAGCCCGTCGGATAAGTGGGATAGGTTTGGTAACAGGTTTCCATGTTCTGCCACGCATTGAAGGCCGGACCGAGCGTGGCATAGTTGAAAGATGTCCCGCATACCGGGTAAGTGTCCGAACCTGGATCGCCTACCCAGCTAAGATGAGAATCGAGAATCTCCGACAAATTGCAATCCGGGTTCTGGATGGTGGACCCGACAGTGACGTAGCAACCCGGAGGCACGGTTTGCGCTGTCGATTGGCTGGCCAACGGGTTGAGATAGACACTAAAAGGCGGCGCGTAGCCCGTCCCCGTGCCGTTGTTACCCTGCGCATTATTGGCGTTGTACACACCGATGAAAACACCGGCAGTGTGGCCCCATCCGGAGCTATTAAACGCAACCATCTTGTTGGTGCCAATTGCCCAGTGATTCATCCCGGCGAATGTGAACTGTAAGGAGGAAACGGAATTGAACCCGGAAGGTGACGTTTGCCACAGCAGGAAGTTTTGCAACGAAGCGCAGGCCGCGTACACATCGGCCTGGCTCACAATCACGATGTAAAGGCCGTTGCTGCTCATCTTCTCGTTGTGGACGAAGAACGGGCAGCTCTGGCCGGTGCCCAGCGGGTTTGAGATCGCCTGCACTGTTCCGACCGTCGAACCGGACACGGTCCCGCCCGCACAGTTGTAGCCCGATCCTCCCGAGCAGGACCAGTCTGTCCAAATTCCAGTGAGAGTATTCAACAGGTGATAGACGTTCGTGGGATGGTCATACTCGAGTGCCCAATTGCCTGACCCCTGGTCCGCCGTGTACTTGGAGTAAGTAGGCGCGAACCCATAGGAGTTAGTTGAAATCGCAATCCCATACTGAGAGGCATAGCCACCATAAGCGGTATCTCGACTAATGCCTCCCGTCGCCTGCCAGAGTTGATTCCCCGCGGTTATCGAATAACTTGTGCCCACGTTCGTCCACACAATCCCGTGGGTATCCCCGACAGACGACGACATCAGGTCGGGATGGCCAGTCAAAGCGACCGTGGCTGTCCCCGAAACCGAAGCGGCTGCCGGAATGGTGAGCGTGACCTGTCCCGAATTTTGGTAACTGAGGATCGTGCTGTAGAGCGGAGCAGTGCCGGCGCTGTTTCCCGCTCCAACGACTGAAATCGTCTGCCCGACTTGAGCGTTCGTGAACGGGTTGCTTGGCGAAGTTAAAACGGCAGATCCCGAACTCATCGACCCGTCGTTCGCGAGAGTCGTGGGGGTGGCGACCCACTGAAAAGCTGAGGCGGCGGACGTTCCTGCGGCGCCCGTGTTCTGATAAACGAACTGCGCCGTGCTATTCGTACCGCGCCATTGCACGGTCGATGGCGCAGCTTCTTTGATGATGTCGTTCTTGCACGGTGGAGTCGTTACAAACGCCGGACCAGAGCCGGTCGCGAGCGAAGTTCCCGCGACGATTACCCGATACATACAGTTACCCGCGCCGGAGCCACCGCTAACCACAATGTCACCCAGGTTATAAGCGGTGTTTTGCGTCCAGACGCCGGTGCCGTCGGCCATCTCACTCGCCATTAACGCGTGCGTCACGTAAGTCCCGTAGGGATAGCTGGTGTTTGCCTGCCACGGCGGTGCGTTCGAGCCGAGCGGCAAGCCATATTGAAAATCGACCAGCGGAGATCCGACGCTATAGACACCGGTTGAAGCATTGATGGTGTAAGGAGTGACGGTGGTCGCGGTCGAAATATCGTAGGCGTCATTACCGAATGTATAAAGGACGGTCGGATCGGTCAGTGAAAAGCTATTGGCTCCAAAGTCGTTGACCGGGCAGTTACTCGTGCAAGTTCCGCCAGATAGCTGGCCCGTGGTGATGAAGATTCCCGAAGCCGGCACGGTTCCTCCCCAGCCACTCGGTGGCGCAGCGCAGTGTCCTTTATTCGTGCCACTGGTGTAGAACCGGCAGACGAGTCCAAGAGAGTTCTGGTCGATGCGCACCAGGCTTGTATTCGTGTTCGTCAGTGTGAAGACGCCAGATCCGCCCATGCCTGCCGTGAAATTGACATTGGTCTTCCCCTGCGCACTCACTGAATCCGTCAGCCGCGTGATCGGGCTCAGCAGTGCCGAGTTACCGAACGTCGTACCGTCGAAATTCGTGTGCCCGAGATACGAACTGTCGCTGGCCGTGGCGTTGTTGTTTATCAGCGCGCCGAAATTTGGCACCGTGCCCCAAGGGATCAGGTCCGCTCCCGCGTAGGCGCAAAAGTTGGGCGCCGCGCAACTGCTGTTCCCTGACGCATAGAATCCCGTGGCCCCCGAACTCCGTCCGGCACCGCTATACGCCGCTTGCCCAAATGCGGACAACGAACAAAATATGACCGCTACAAATTGCTTCATTACCCGTTACTCCCCCGTCGTTCCCGTCACTCTCAAAGAGATCGCAGCTTCGTTAAGCCAGCGAGCTGAAAAGCGGTGCGCGGCAGGCGCACCTCCGTGCACGCGCTCAGTTCCAGCTTCGCTATAATGTGTAGTTGTTCGTCCCCGCGTTTGTGCCGGGCTTCACGGAAAGGGAACTATGCCGACTGACGTAGTCATGCCCCAGATGGGCGAATCGATTTTCGAAGGAACCATCACCAAATGGCTGAAGAAGCCCGGTGACAAAATCCAGCGCGACGAGCCCCTTTTCGAGATTTCCACGGACAAGGTCGACGCGGAAATCCCGGCTCCCGCCAGCGGAATCCTCCAGGAAATCAAGGTCTCAGAAGGCAACACGGTTCAGGTCAACACCATTGTCGGCGTGATTGGAGACGGCAACGGCGCGGCTGCTCCCGCCAAGGCCGCGCCTCCCGCGCCTTCGACTGCCGCTCCTGCCAAGAAAGAAGTTTCGGTTCCCCCCGCTCCCGTCGCCGCCAGCGTTCCCAGTCCCGCTTCCAGTTTCGCTTCCACCACCTCTGACGACGAGGACGACTCCGACGTTCGTTCGTCACCACTCGTCCGCAAACTGGCCCGTGAACACAGCGTGGATCTAGCCAAATTGAGTGGCACCGGCACAGGTGGTCGAGTGACAAAGCAAGACGTCCTCGATTTCGTCGAGCGCCGCTCGTCAGCTCCGCCCGCGCCCGCCACGCGCCCGGCCCCAGCCGCTGCCCCGAGTTCCGTGCCCGGCGACCTCGTCCCAATGTCTCAAATGCGCAAGATCATCGCGCAGCGCATGATCGAATCGCGCCGCACCAGCGCTCACGTCCACTGCATGTTCGAAGTGGACATGACGCATATCGTCAACCTGCGCAACAAACTCAAGAGCGGTTTCGAGCAGCGCCATGGGGCCCGGCTCACGTTCATGCCATTTTTTGTGCGTGCAGCGATCATTGCTCTGCAGCAGTACCCGATCGTCAATGCTTCACTCGAGGGCGACAGTGTCCGCTACCACAAGCACGTCAATGCCGGAATCGCCGTCGCGCTCGACTGGGGCCTCATCGTTCCCGTTCTCAAGAACTCGGACGAGCTCAACTTCCTCGGACTGCAACGTGGCATCACCGATCTGGGCGAAAGGGCGCGGTCGAAGAAACTGATGCCGACCGATGTCGAGGGGGCGACCTTCACCATCACCAACCCTGGCCAATTCGGTGCCGTATTCGGATTGCCCATCATCAATCAGCCGAACGTGGCCATCATGGGCGTCGGCGGCATCACCAAGCAACCCATGGTGATGACCGACAAAGACGGAGCGGACTCAATCGCGATTCGTTCCGTAGTGCACCTGACGCTCGGTTACGACCATCGCATCATCGACGGCGCGCTGGCCGACCAGTTCATGGTCGTCGTGAAGAAGAGCCTGGAAAACTGGAGCGAAGAAGTCGGCTAACATCATCGGCTAACTTCCGAGGCTGATTTCAGAAGTTGACTTCAGACGAGCGGCGTTTCGCCGAGCAGCAGTGGACCGTCCTCCGAGCGCTCGATGAAATATCGAGCCACATCATCCCGGAGGCCTGGTTTGTTTCCCGTCCAGCGCCACAATCCCTGGCAGTCTCTGGCGATGTCTGTCGCAGGATTGAAGTCCCACTTCCGCAAGATCCCCCATCGTTCGCCGTAAGCGCGCAGCGACTTGCTACCGTGAAACGAGTGCGTCGCGAAGTTGTCGATGCATCCGATCGGGGACCTCCCTTCAATCTGGTTCAGTTTTGCAGCCCGCGCCTGCCAGTTAAGCACCGTTTCCACATAAGGTTGTGTGCAGCGCCTCATTTCCGCCGCGACATTCGTTGCCTGTACGAGCCCAAAAGCCTGATGCCAGTCCGCACTGCCCAGAATGCATGTATCTAACATCCCACCCACCATATCGAAGGCGTCCCGTCGCCAGGCCCAGGCGCCGCCGGTCGCTCCCGGAGCGTGGCCGAACGGGAACGTCTTCGATGGATGAAGAGGAGCATAGTAACTGTCAATTCCACCGTGCATTCCACGGCACCGTGCCACCCGCGAACTCAGAAATTCGTTTTGGTGAATATAATTCCAGGCAAAGCTCGTACTCATGCGATAGGGACGATGTCCGAGATAGCTCGTTGCCGTCTCTCCAGTCAAGTCACTATAAGTGCTGAATAACTGGACAAAGCTATGGTGCTGTAACATGTGGATCGATTCCAGCGCCCAATCATGCCGGGTGAAATGGAAGTCGCCATCGACGTAGCCGCCATATTGCCAACCGATCGGGAACCGCCGCACCCCTTCGTTGATGGCGCATTCCTTAATCCATAGGCTGGAGTCGGTTCGCAATTGCAAGTCGAGTGGATTGTCAGAGCTCGTCACTTCATGCGGACGGTCTCCAAACGCGACCTCGACCACGTGGAGGGAAACATTGGGACTCGCTTCCATGTGCAGCCGAAAATCGTGGAAGCTTTCCCGTCGCCGTTGCCAGCGGTAAGGGTTCGAATACACCGAAACAAGGTGTAATTTCTGCGTCTCGGCGTACTCCACGGATTCCCGGTGAACATTCGGGTGCTTGAAAACCATGCTGCCCTCTTCTCGCCAACTAGTTCTCGGTGGCTCTATTTCAGCCCCAGGTGGTCATGCCATGCGATGAGCCCGCTGATCGCGAATGTGATCCCTGCTGTTATGAGGCGGTCATAAACGGTTCGCCGAAGGTCGTTCTTTTCCAGCGCTACCAAACGATCCTCGGCGAATTTCATGCGACCGGGCTGCCCGTTCCCAAAGATCACGTCGACCTTCGCTTCCAACCGCGCTAACTTTTCGAGCACGGTATCCTGGAAGTCGCCGCCCTGTCGACCGCTCGACCCTTCTTGCAAACGCTGTCTTGGCCCCATCTCCCCGTTGGCATTGCTCATAGTGGATAGTCAACATGCAGATCCGCCGAAAACCGCGAATACTTCGGTGGGCCGCTGCCGTCATAACTCCTTAAGAAATAAGTCTGCGACCGAGAGTAACGGGTGAGAGTGAAACTGCTACTCGTGAAACGGCCGATCAGATTGCCGTTGTAACCAATTCCCCAACCCGAGTCTGAGTACCTCACTTCAATTCCGCCGCCAGCGACGGGAGTGAATCCCACATCGATGGTTACTGTCGTCGATGTCACATTTGTGATTTGCGCATCCGTGAGGTCAGCGAGATAGGCATTTCCAACTTCGGTGACATCGATAGGGATCAGCGCCTGCTTCTGCTTCACCAGAGCCGTCACAAATTCGAAGTCAAGTGATGGATCGCCCGCATCGACGAAGCGCAGAGTATACCGGCTGTTTTCGCCGGCGATGTCCAGGATCAGAATGTCTACCTCGCGCACAATCGCCGTAAACACCGCTATTCGCGACGGCACATTCACAGCTAATCCGTCACCGGGGAAAATATCTGTGGCTCCGCCCGGAAGGAATTGGCTCCAGACCTGATACTCTCCAGCCCAGCCCTGCAATGCGTCATCGAGTAGAGCGAGCGCTGCGATTTCACAATCGGCCGAGGTCCGAGGAGTGGGAACCCCAATCTCTCGCACGCTGCCGCGCACGCCATCGTCCCCGACACGCCGGTGAGCGGCAATACTCGAGGAGTTTCTGACCCGCGCCGCAGCATGGCCCTGGCCGCGGTAACTCACCTGGATCAATTCATTCGGAGCCGGGATGTATTCAGGATAAAACTGCAAGTAGGGTGTGGTGGAAATCTGGCACGCAGCTCCATCAAGAAGTGATCCCGCAAGGATCGTGACTGGATTCCCCCCAAACGGAGTACCGCGCACGAGCGCATCGACAGGCAGCCGTATGTATGTGAATGCGAGCGAACACTGAATGTGGCCGGCGTTGATCAGCGCATAGGTGCAGAACCCGGGCGCGTTCGCGATGACACCATCGAAGAGAACTGTGGCAGCCGCGACCTGCGTCGCGGGATTAGTGGGGTCAATATCCTGGACTTCCAGGACAATCCGTACATCGCAAGCGACAGGCGCGCCGCCACGGGGCGACCCGCTCACGTGAAGGGAAGAGTGAAACACCTGCTGCGTCCGATACACTTCCGTCGGATAAAGCTGTGTAGTGAATACGTAATGATGCCCAGGTTGGGTAGAGAGAACTGTGCCGGTAAGAGATCCTGCGACGAGCGCTTGTATGCTGCAATTGGATCCTGTGGGAGTAATACGAAAGCCCGCCAGGCAGCCGGCGATCGAAATCGCTCCAGCGTACAGTCCGCCAATCACGCCGTCTGACACCGCATTGAACACGACGTCGCCATGCTCTAGAACCGTTGCGCCCCCCAGCTCGATTTGTTCAATGAAATCGAGGAGTGTCTGTCCATCGATTCCCGTTCCTCCCGCGACTTGTAACTGTCCGTTGCTGACGGTAATCACGCCGAGCGGATCGGTTGCCGTCCAGTGAGTCGGATCTAACTCCGTATAAATCTCATCGAGGATCGTGCGGTTATAGAGCGCGATCTGGCTGCTTCGCGTGAAAGGCTTTTGTGACATGTAGAACTTAGTCGTGACTCCGTCGCCCACGAAGTAGTCTGTGACGTGCGCGCTCGGCTCCAGTGGGCCAAGAATCGTCAAATCGTTGATCAGCCGATTCACACTCTGAAGTTGGAGATCGCCCGGAGAAAATGACGCGTCACTTTCAGACAGTGCGTAGACGTTCGTGCCGAGCGGAGTGAAGAAGAGCTCGCTGTCGTCGTCTCGATAGGCACAGCGCGCGGCGAGCGCAATCTCCGCCGCCGCTGCCGTCCACTTTTTCGCTGGATCAACGCCGTAATACGGGATCGGATCCCCGGCCTGAACTCCGGTGAGGTCAAACCATCCCGGTAGCGCTTCCACCGTCAGTTGCGCGAACGCATCACCGGCGCTACGGTCAACAAACGGAGGGTGCGGGAGAGGGGCTTTCTGATCTAGTAGCATTACGTCACTCAGGGCGACGACTTCGTACCGATACGTTGCGCCACGCTCAGCCCAGCCCTGGTACTGATAAGTTGGAGTATCAACGACATATCCCGTGAAACAATTGTTGCCGTTATCGAGAGTCAGCATCACGCGAGCACTTACGACCGGCACGGGGATCGTGGCGCTTTGCGCGACCAGGCCGACCGTCAATTTCGCCGGCGCATTCAACTTACGCACCAGGCTCGGGCTCTTGCTCGAATCCACGAACGCTGTATAGTCTTGGGCTCCGAGGCCGTCGAGATTGTCGATCGTCAATTTCATCGAGATTCGAAAAGCTCCATTGAGGTTGGGCTAGCATCCGGTTGACTATCTCAGGGCAGTGTTCAATCAGAGATACTCAGTAAACCGCGGCGCTGGTCGCTGGAAAATAACTGCGATAGCAAAGAACGAGCGCGCCATCGTTGCCGTCCAAGGTGGGTAATGCTGTGAACGAAGCCTGCAGAGCGAGTTCTCCGAGCGGCTTCTTGATTTCAACCAGACTCTCCCTGACCCACTCCGGTTTGACCGTGCAAGGGCTCAGGATGGGATAGAAAAAACAAACGCGTCCACCCGACTCGTCTTCGGCCACAAACAATCCCGACCACTGTTGCAGGAACGCGCCACCTTCTCGATCAACAAAAGCCATCACTTGCTGTACGGAAGCGCCGGCTGCCGGTATTCCTCCCGGAAGCGACTGTGTAAGCACAAGTGACGCCGCAGTAACTTGCGCGATACAACCAACGTTAAAAGTAACTCGCCGGACATAATTGATATCCTGCCGCACATCAACTGGGTTCTTCACATACGCACCCGCGATGCCGGTTCCAACGTACCCGACCTGTTGCGCGTAATCCAAGTCACAGGCGATGAGTTGGCCAGCCTCGAAACCCGCGACGGCGCCTGTCCCCACCACCAACTCTTCAGCGGTCGAACCTGCTAGCAGGGGAACGGCAGCAAGCGGAATCCCACCCGACCCCGCGCGCGAAGCGCTCGGGTCAGTCGCCAGCACGTTCATGTGTTCGGCGCCTCCCGCCAGGGCCATCTGCAATTTTCCCCAGTCGCGAAACTCGAAATCAACCCGTGCACCCAACGCGTGCCGGGCCTGTCCGGATACTGCGCCCACGGCTCCGCCCGTCAAAGGCTCGATCTGCGAGGTTGTCGTACGCTGAAAATTCTCAATCCAACCCAGGTCGATCCACGGCGCGGGCGGCGCATCGAGTTGAAATCCGCCGTCTTTCGACGGATCGAAAGTTGCCATCGGCCCATTCACTCTGTCGACGGCTGCGAAATAGGCTCGTGTTTGTCGCGCAATCGGCCGCAATCCAGCCCGCGTCATGCTTCCACCTCGGGCAGAAAGAAATAGATCCGTACCTGGGCATAGCGCTGTATGCGCCCAGCGCCGGCGCTCCACTGCAGCTTTTGGATCTCGACATCTCCCGGCGCGTTGCCCATCTCTGGAGCTGTCCAGAAAATCCCCGAACCTAAATCCGCCGCCGGATTCTGGCTGTAATCGAGCATCTCCGTGTGCGGCGGGTCGCAGATTCTGACGAGCTCGGTGTCCATTTCGGCCAGCACACGCCCTCGATCCACTCCGGTTCCGCCGCTGCCTTCGCTTGCATACCAGATATGACAATCGACTCCCAACATCGGACGGCTGCTCTCAGCGATCAGGATGTCGCCGAAATCGAGATAGAAAGCCTGGGGCTGTGCCTCGATAAATCGCGGCTCCAGGTTTTCACAGACCACGATCGCCGGCACAGTTACTCCGTCGATTACCATCGTCCGCGCCGGATTCAGCGCCGCTAATCGCGCCCGCAGCGCCATATAAAAGCTGTCTTTCGCCGCTTGCATAGTTCTCCTGTGAAAGTTCTCCTATGGGTCGCTACTAAGTGGGTCGTGTTAGGTCGCGGCCGGAAAGTTATGAAACCGCCGCGACTCGGTAGAGATAAGTGACCCCGCCCAGCCGCTCGACGACGACCCCTTGTATGTGGAAGACCTCGCCGCAGTAGATGAGGCCCAGGGCAGTTTCGAATAACACCTCCGCCGACGCTACATTGCGCTGACTTACTTGTTCGGCCAAAGATGTTTGCCCCGCCAGCAACTCGATGCGACGTCGTGGACCGTTGGTGTCCGTCGTCAACTCGCGGACAATCACCGGAGAAATCGGAGCTTGTACCACTCCTGGATCGACCAGGCCGAGTTCCGACCCTCCGTCACCGGGCAGGCCGGTCGCGGGAAACAGCAAAATCACTTCTGTGCCGCCCATGGTTTGCAACATGGCATCCGCTGCGCGAGCCGCTGCCGTTCCAGAGATCCCCGTCATGGCTACCCCACCTTCTGCGCCACATAGGGCGCGAGCAGCGATTGCACCGTTTCGTCCAACAGAGAATCCGAGAAATACATCAGTTGCATTCTGTCGGGGGTCACGTTTTTCTTCACATTCAGTGCCGGAGTAGCCTGTGCGTTCTTGACTAACTGCGCGCACGCGATCTTGACGACATCGGGAAACGTGTCCAATCCTGCCGTATACACAAACTCCAGTTCGGTAAACGTCCAGCCCATGATGTTTATGGGGAGGGTCACTTCTCCCGTCTCGAGAAAAACGTCGAGTGTCGTGATGTCCAGGGCTACCCATGTGCCGGGAATTCCGAACGCGATCGCTGCATCCCACACCATCGCGTCGAATTCCGGCTGGCCTCGCCGCGGCGTCGCGTAGCGAGCCTGGGCTGAGACAATTGGCGAAGTCGCAGGTGCAACCGGATTCAATGGCAGATACGTGAGCCGTACCGGGCGCTGTCCGTTTTCGGTCCGCACCCTTTCCGTATATTGATTCGTCGCCAGTGTGGTCCGCCGGCAATGTGCATCGATCATCGCCGACGCCGCGGTTACCCATGCCAAAGCAGTGGTCGATTCCAGTCCGTATAGCTCGTATTCCGACGGTTGCAAATAGTTCATGGTTGTTTTTCCGTTCTCGTGACAATGAAAAGCGAGTGCCCACTCATCACGATTCCCGCGATGAGTGAGCACTCAGAGTGCTGACTACCGGTTCACTTTCACTTCGTAGTGCGCATAGTTCGCGCCCTTGACGACGATGGCGCCGAACTTCACGACCACGCTCTGCGTCGCCAGAGTGCTGGGCAATCCGAGTGCGAACACACGCGGATTCGGATCTGTCAGCCAGTGATACTCGATCATGTCTTCGGTCACGATGTAAGCTGGCAGCACCGCCGTGCCGCTTCCGGGCGTGCCCGTGTAAGGAACAGCCCACTCTGGAATCAGAGGCAAGTCGCCCGCCTGCGTGCTCAGGGCCTTCACCGTGAGTCCACCCGTGATCTGCATCGTCGAGAGCACAACGTTGAACTCCGCTTTCATCTCGCGATCGATCAGGTCGAGCAGCACCGGATTGGCATAGATAGCCGTCGGCCGCGCGTCGTAAGACGAACTCGAGACCATCTGAGCGATGGTGCTCTTCAGCCCGTCGACGATGCTGGCCGTGGTGCCGATCGTCGTGGTGTTGCCGCCAGCTTCGATCTGTCCGATGGCTCCGAAATATTGTGCCGTCGTGGGAGTCGACAGCGACGTGTCGTTGCCATTCCACAGCGCAACATCATGCGTGCGCAAAACGCCGACGACGGAATCAGTCAGATCCTTCGCTTGCAGATAAGCGAACTGGCTCTGCTGGGTCCCCACTTCCATGTCGAACAGGTTGTAGTTGATCTGCGAGACGAGGGCCTTCAGCGGAACGCTGCGCTCCACACGCGTCGGTGTCTGCAACACCGGTGCGATGTTTCGCGGATCGACAAAGGCCTGCGCCGCTGTTGGCGAGGGAATTGCAGTCTCTTCGAAGAATCGCGAAGGATGTCCGGTGGCCGGCACCTGCTTGATCCGTTGGCCGAACACTCCGCGCCGCCGCACGATGTCGGTGATTTCGGTCTGATAGCGTTCAACTTCAACCGCGCCCGGCCCCAGGAAATCAGCAGCCGCGTGCAAATCCAGAAAATTCGCCTTCATGTCGTCTCCTCAATTGATTTGTTAAAAGTCGGTGCCAAATAAAAAGGACGCGATCTAAGTCGCGTCCCATCCACGAACCACTCTTCACCGAAAGGCCGTTGCGTCGATTTACTCGATCATCCCTGCTCGGGCCAATTCCGCCTTGACGGCGATCCGCTGTTCTACGCTGAGAGCCGCCAGAGTCTTGTTAAGCACCGCCGGATCGAGCCGCTCGCCTTCGATCTCGTTTTTCCCGATCAGCGCCGAGACCACTGGCGACAGAGTCTTCCGCGCCATTCGCGATGCCTGTGCCTTCAGATCGGCGTTCGACTTCTCGAGCTCGACTACACGCTGCTGTAGTTCGCTTCCGGACGACTCCGATTGGCGACGCTCGGTTGTTTGCGTAACGCTCTCTTCGACCGCTGCCACGATCCGGTCCACCTTCGCGTTCAGCATTTCTTGCTGCGCATCCAGTTTTCCCAGCACACGATCCAATGATTCCGTAGCCGATGCCAGCTTTTCGGCTGCCGCGATCATCTGTTGCACTATTTCCTCATTCATCTCGATTTCCTCTCTGGTTATGGAAGAAGGTAAAACCCTTGTCGCTTCCGTTTTTCATTGCGTACCCGTGGCTAAGAGCAGTTGTCTTCATTTCCCCAATTCGATCCAGGTCGAGCCATACGCCGCCTTATCGCGCCGTAACACGGCTGCTCCGGTGAACGTCACGCGATTCAGCACCCAGATCGACGCGGTAATATCTTCGACCAGTGCATCGGCTATCTCATACGACATCCCGAGTCCGGACGCTGATGTGCGGCTCGCAGCACCCGGATGCGCTGCCGAAAGCGATCCCCTCCGCTCCGGTTTTCCGATCTCCGCGACAATCTCCGGAAAATCCCGAGCGTAGAGAAATCCGCCGACTTCAATGGCACGCCCGACAATTTCAGCTCGTGTGATCACGCCGATCTTTCGCCGCGCGTCGTGTCGATCGAAGGTTGGCGAATAATCCAATCCCATCCCCATCAACGACGGAATCGCAGCTTCCGCCGCGCGCCGGGTCAATAGCACTCGATGCCCTCGCGCGCCCGACGGTGATTTGTCAGACGCAACATCGACGATCGTCAACACTCCCCGAAACGCCGCCCGGTTCGGATGTCCGTGCACGGCTGGCATCTCAATCGCCATCGACTCCAGTGACAAACCCATCTGTGATCTCCTAGGAACTGTGCTTGGTTTGAAAGGTCTAGGTCTCAGGTGTTAGTGTCGGTTCTCAGGAGGAGCAAAGAGCGCCGTCTATTTCTCGACACCGGATGCCTGCGCCCCCGCTTCAGAGGATTTCCGCCAGACCTCTCGCTCGCCTGACTTCATTCACTGTGACCACGCCGCTGCGCAGCAGTATCTCGTCGATCTGCGCCTGTTCCATTTCATCCTCGGCGTCGACATCGGTGAATACAAATTCCAGGTCTGTCCATCCCAGTCTCTTGCCAATTGCGTCGCGAGTCAGATACTCAGCGAGCAGTCGCGCGGTCGGAACAATCGCCGAGCGGAACGCCATCTCGCTCATCTCTGCCGCGGTCGACCGGTTGACGTCTTGCTCCAAGCCCAAAAACTGTGCCGGCAGATCGAACGCGTCGGCGATGATCCGCATCAGAAATTCCTGCCATCCCAAACGCAGGTCCGCATCCGTTCCCGCGGCAAATCGCAACACCTCGGGCTTCGACTCCGCTGACATGATCGGCACCCGGCCCGTGCCTTCAATCTCGTCCTGCCACCATCGGATGAGCCGCTCATGATGCGCCGGCGTCAGACCCTGCAGCCAAAGCGCATACTGCACCACAGAATTCGAAGCGAGCCGCCCCGCGTAGCGATGCGCACCCAGAAAAGCATTGATGGTTTCAAAAGCCACCTCGACGCGTCCCAACCCAAACGGCGTGTGCGTCCGAGGATTGAGCCGGATATAACTCAACTCGTCATCGTTCAGCACGATCAGGCCATCTGCCCCATACAGGCCGGTCGTCTGAGCGTATCGCGGCGAATCAGGGCGTCCATCCCAGTTCGCCATGATGCGAATCGTTGCCCCATCGACCGGCCACATAGTAAGTGGAAGACTAACAGTGGACTCCGGAGTCCATCCGTCGACTAAGTCAAGCTCGATTGCACCAAATCCGCCGACGATCACATCTTCGAGTACCTGTTCAATTAAAGAGCGGAAGGAGTCGTCAGGATTCGGAGCCTCAAAGTTTTCCGTCAGTGTCTGGATCCGTTGTGCCCCGTTCGGAATCTGTTCGAGAACGCGCCCCCGCCGGGGCTGAATGCGCCAGCGCATACCGACGATCCGATCTTTGATTACGTTGATCGCGCGCCGCGCCACCGGCGTCTCCGCGAACCGCCGCAGATTTGCCGGCGTCGGCTTCGGCACGAGATTGTTCGGCGGAGTGGATCCAGTCCGCGATCCACCTCCGGGCATCCCCGCCCGCGAGAAATTAGGCGTAGAAAACGGGGCCAGGTTCGACCCCGCTCCCGCCGTCCGCCGCCCACTGCGCCCGGCAAACAGATTCGTGGCAAACTCGCGCAAGCGTGATGGCAGGGAAAAAGAAGAAGATACGCCACCCACCCGGCGCGTGGCGCCGCGAACGCTTTCTAGAATGTTCATGATCTCCTCTTTACGATGATGTCGCGGGACGATGGTGTCGCGGAGTTTGCTGCCAAAACAAAACGGCACAGCTTTCACTGTGCCGAGTCGGTTCTTTCACTTTTCTGAAGTTCAGGACTCTTGCAACATCACGCCCGCAGCTCACGCCGCGCTTCGCTTGCGATCTCTGGCATCTCGCCCGCCGGCCGTATCCGTACCGAACTCTGCTCCAGCATCCCAATCGCAAAGCGCATCTTTTCTTCTTGCAGTTCGAGTTCGTAGTCGACGACCGCGGTCAACGAAGCCTGAAGTTGTTCCCGCCGCATCCCGCTTTCGACTCGCGAATAGCGGTACGCCAAAGCCAGCGCCTGATCCACGTTCGCAGCAAGCGAAACCGCATGGAACATCTTCACCGTATTTCCGAGTCGATATCCAAAGTCGATTCGAAAGGGATCACCCTGGCCTGTGTAGTTCACTACATCGATGTTTTGCTGCATCAGCTCCAGCACACCGGCCGCACGGAAAGCCTCGCTCATTATGCTCACGATCGCGCCGCGTCCCGAACGTTGCTGTGAGCGCTCACCTCGTCCCATCGGAACGAGGTACATCCCAGCGAGCACTTCCATCTCTTTCGCCGGATCTTCGGTCAACACAGCCTTCGTTGGCCCGACATCGATCGTCGTCCCGAATCGCTCGCTGATCAACTGCATGAGATCGTCGCGGCGGTGCAGATTACCGAGCCTGGCGCGAATCTCTTTTTCTACCAACTCGAACCATTCGGGCTCAACGTCCGGAGCGACGCACTGCAACATTTTCCAATCGCGGGTGAACTGCACATCGGCGAAGCCGCCATCGCTTTCCACGAGCAACACGCCGACTGTCACGAAATCGTCCCGCAACGAATGCGGCAAGAATCGCAGCAGATGAAGCTCGAGTTGTCTCTTGTCAGCCATGGAGAGTCGGCACTAACAGCTGGTTTCCATCCATTCCGGAAACGGTCTTCGCGGTGAACCTCGAAACGCCAGAATCAATTCCCGCACAATCGTCTTTCGCTCGATCAGTCCACGCACCAGTGTTTCCAGTTCGTCCCATGACCCGCCATACCAAGCCGGAGGGATTTCTCCGGCGACCCGCCAAATCGCGTCTTCATCGATCTTTTCAATCCGCGACAGCCAGGGCTCAAACGACTCCCATCCATTCACCCGCGCATACACTTCGTTTCGGGGATAAACCCCGCGGAGCGGAAAATCCGGGAACGTCCATTCTCCAGCGTTAAAGCAGTAGCCCTGATCGATGAACGCGGCCGAATATTTTTTTTCCCGCATTTTGCGCCAGAATGCCGCTTGCCTGCCGTCGGCATTGCAAGTCCACTTATCGAGCGCGAGAATTCCTGTAAATGTACTAAGGTTCCGCACCCGGTCCAACATCTCCGGAGGCAGGTAGTCGAACACCTGGCCCTCAACCGGACTCACGACAAATCGCGAACCAAACTGGAGCCCTGCCTCGACTTGGATCGCACGATTCCCGAGCACAATCGTCAACTCCGCCGTATGCTCCACGAGCCATGGCGGCACCTCGACCACCTCAGCCACCGGCACTGGCAAGCCCACTCGTTCCGCCAATCGCGTTGCCAGGAATTCATTCGCCAGCACCCGCTCATGTTGCGGATTATTGCGGAACTTCACCACATAATAATGACCGTCGTCGCAGCGCATCAGATGACTCTGCGCCCCACCCCGCATCCTCTTTACATGTTGCACGGCAGTCGTTGGCATGGACCTGGTGGCGACATGACTCCGCCCCACCACCAAATTATCGTTTTCGCGGTTTTCTGCCTGTGACGGCCACTACAGCGCGAATGTTCACTTTTCCAGGGAGCTGAATTCGGTCCGGTTCTTTGCTCGCTGTCCCGACTCCGCCATTCGCACCGCCCAGGCGATTGCCATCGCGATCACGCAATCGTCATGTGCTCCGGACGTCGCCGACGGACGCCCGTCCGCGTCACGGACAAACGTACGAAATTCATGCAGCAGCCGTTCACTTCGAAACCGCTCCGGCTCCGCCGACAGCACCGACGCCAGATTCTCAAGCATCGAGGGGCGGTTCGCCGCCGTCGTCAACCAGCCGTCCTTATTGTCTTGTTGAAACACCCGCGGATAAGCCAGCGTCCGTATGCGGGCCAGGACGGTGTGCCCGTGATTGTTTCTCTCCACAGCCAGCAACGCCGTGTTGTAATGCTTTCCCAGTTCGACTACCTTGTCGGCCAATTCTCGCGGCGTCCAATGTCCATGCAATTCAGCGCACTGCGCCCCGAGTTCGAAATCGATCACCTCGGCGGACGAATAGTCGCCGTCGACGCCGCCGCCCGCAGGATCCACTCCGATGACAAACGATTTTCCCGCCCGTGCCGGCAACCAAATCGATGAGCGCCCGTTATCGTGAGTCGCCAAGGGTTCGCCCATCTCTTTGAGCGCGCGCTCTACCGCGACCAGGTCAAAGAAGCATTCCCCCGACGCCAGGAAACACGTGGCCGGGTCCTCGGCAAATTCCTGAGCCGCCAGTCCGCGCAATGACGCCCACTGTTTCCGCCGCCAGGCGATCTGATCCAGCTTCAGTCCGTGGAGCCTGACCAGCTCCTCTTCCTCTTCCGTCAGTTCCCCAAAATTTGTGCCAGGCTCAATCGCGTAGGCTGCGTCATACCACCACGGAAAAAAATGCCGCGTGTATCCGGTCTCCTCCGCACGCTGCCACTCTTCGTAAAAAAGACCACCGGCTCCGTTGGGCGTCGATTCCAGGACCGTCTGCCCGTCCGGCACGACAGCCGCCCGCAATGAAGCCAGGGCCTCGTCGCCATCCCCGCCCCAACGCGAGACCTCCGAACAATGCAGATTCTGGATGGTTCGCCCGCGACCGGCATTCTCCGCCGCCGAAGCCAGACAATACTCGCTGTCCAGATGCGGAAACACCAACTGCCGCACGTTGCAGCGCGAAGTTCGCAGAGCGCCTTTCCGCCATTCCTCGGGCAGGTTGTCCCAGAACCGCCGCACGATCCGGAAGATGTCTTCCGCCGATTGACGGTCATGCGTCACCTGCATGCTCAAGATGCCGCTCTGCGAGATTGTCTGTGCAAAGAACCTCGCCGCGATATACGTCGTGATTCCAACCTGCCGCGCCTTGAGCACGACATTTTGCGTCGAGCAAGTTGCGGAGTATTCCCGCTGGGCACGATTCAATTCGAAACAAGCGCGGCTGGCTGTCTTCGTCCGGATCTTAAGAAATTTCGTGATGAAATGATCACGTTCCGTTGGCTGCCAAATCTCGCCATTGCTCGGTTGACAAAACGACTCGTCACTCTTCCGCCGTATATCAAGATTCTTTCCTAGCCATTCCAAGTACTCGGGCCCAAATTCATCTTCCAAACGCCATCCCCTGACGGCCTTCCTTGATCAGAACTTGGGAACAGCCGCTCTCGGCTGCCCAGCAGCGCACAAGCCTCGCTCAATCTGTCGCTCAATGCGTCGCGCTGAAATTCTCGGGCACGTATGCGTACGCGCCGATCTCCCACCCCGACCCGTAAAGATTCTGGTTAATCCCCATCAGGTCGTACTGATATTCCGAGCCCAGGTTTGTCCCCGCATCCCGCACCGGCGAATTGACCGTTGGCCGAAAATCCGCGGCAACATTGTTTCCCGGACAAACGTAATAACTCCCCGCCACATACCCTGCGGGTACCAAGTCATTCTGTTGGCATGCGAGCAACAGGTTCACCATCTGCGTGTTCGATTCGAGCTGCGCGCCACCCTGGACGAGCGCATCCATGAAGTTCGCAACCTCGTCGGGCCGCAACTCGTTCACGTGCCAGAAGTAGCCAATCGGCCGCCCCCACAACGCATTCTTGAACAAGTCCTGACGCACTCGATTACGCATCGCCATATAACTGAGCCCCTGGTAGTTCGGCACGACGCCCTGGCTCAAAATATTGAACACATCGTATCCAGCTCCGAGTGTGGTGTTCGCTCCACAACAGGGTTTCAAACTGCCGGTCCCGCGAATTCCCACATATCCCAGTCCCGCCGCAATGTTCTCCGTGACCGGGTCTTCATAAGTCCCCGGCATTACATACACTCGCTGCGACGGAAGTCCTGTGAAATTCAGATTCATCCATCCCAACGCCCAGCTCATTTCTTCCGTTTCCATCTGGGTCTCGTCGAGGTCGAGGTTCTGTGCGGCGGTACGAATATCCAGAGCCGAAACATTGGCCAGCGAAATACTCCGAGCAGTGCTCTTCGCGTTCGGATCGAGCGTGACCGAAAACACTCCCCGCTGCTGGAGCGTGAACAGGATTCCGCCCAGCGTGTCGAGCCCCGTGGACAACTGTCCCGGTGCCGCCGGCGTCAAATTCCAATTGATATCCGCTGCCGGATCGTCGGGACTGGTCGTTACTGTGAAGTTCGCATGCCCAGCGGACGGGTGCGTTATGTTCAGCGTTACTGTCGACGCGGTGGTCCCGACATATTGCAAGTTCTCAAAAGCATGGCAGGGCACCGGAAACGGCCCACTCGTTCCGCAACTCGCGGCCGGAGGATCCCAGTACTCATGCGAAATTGAGTGCGTATTAATGTCCCACCCCGCGTCGATCCAGCCCTGCACCTCGCCGATAATGGATTGCGAATAACTCCCACCGGTAACCACCGCAATCGACAACGGGATTCCTTTCGCCGTCATGATCGGCAAGAGAGAGTTGACGTAGGTATCGCTGTATTGCACCAACCCCGGATCGTCGTAGCTCACCGTCGTATACGCCGGCCACCGCCGCCACTCACGTATCCAGGGCGGAGTCTCTGCGGGAACATTGTGGGTTCCCGAGGTCGGGCCGGGAGTTCCTGACGTATCCACGGTCACTGCTGTCGCGAGATTGTTTGCGTAGAGGTGGCAAAAGTCGTAACTCACCGCGCCCTGCACGTTATCCACGATGCCATAGGCTCGATTTCCGTAAGCGCGGCAATTCTTAATCTCAAACGAGCATCCGCCCCCGGTGCAGCGATCGAAGTGATAGCCCACATAGTTCATGTTCGCGTCGGTGTTATAGAGATGAATGTCCACGGGCGTGCCGGTCGGCTGGACATAAAATCCCAGAGGCACCGTCGAATTCTCCACTTCACTGTTCGCAGACATGTTCGCGAACCACAGATGGTCGCTCGCTCCCTGCACTTGTACCCCGTATCCATCAAACCAATCGATTTGCAAATGCTGAATCTCGAGCCAGGACACTCCGTTCACATTGAGCATCGTCTCGCCGCTGAGCACGATCGGCGCGACCGTCGAGTAATGCGACGCCGGATTCCCACTCGCGCTGTAGACATACAGAACACTGTTAGTCGAGTCGTACCAGAAGTCTCGGTCCTGACTAAGAGCGGCCTGGCTCACTTGCGCCGTTCCCCAAGTCGTGCCAAAGCGTACGTACTCTAGCTGCGAAGGTGGTTGTGTCAGACAATAAAATCCGCGAATACCGCATTGCACAACTCCGCTCAGTCCGCTCGTCGCTGAGTACAGAGTTGCCGACCATACGTTCGAGCTCCCGACCTGAGTCCACCATGGTCCCGCGATCGGCATGTATCCGGTCAGGTGTGGAGGCAGTCCGTTTCCATAACTGTCAATCTTGATCAACGATCCACTGTTCCCGCTCGATGGCGGAGTCAGAGTCTCGTTCCATGTGCAGTCCCGGCGCAGGTTGATAGTGTCGCCCGGCAGAAACGACGAGATCCCGACCTGCAGCAGCGTGCGCCACGCCCGCTGCGGACTCGTCCCAGCATTCCCATTCGATCCATAATTGCAGTCGACGTAATAGTTAGAGGCACACGCCCACTGCGCTCCTAGCAGGAGGAAGAACAGCACTCGTTTCATGGTTGTGTCCTGGGGTCCTGTTATTCAATCCTGCAACTCAGTAAACAATCAACGCAGGAATCGACGCACCGGAACTGAAGCTGTCGGCCGGCAACGTGACAGTAGAGGGCAGGGCAGTTCCGCCCGTCGTGACGCTGACCTGAACGTTGGCAGCCCAGGTCACGCCCGATCCCGACGTTCCAAGCAATGCCGCGCACGTGGCTGCACAATTACTAGTCAATGCGATGTAGATTCGTCCGGCCGGCACCACAATGCTCGATGCATTCCACGCGATGTGCTTGATCCCGGCTGATGCGGCAAAGGTGGTCCCTGCCGTGGACGCCGTAGTCGCGACTAACGTTCCCGTTCCAGCCGAGGTTCCGGAATAGAGTCCCAGGGCATAGTTGTTACTGGTGTTATCGGCTGTTCCGACTACATAGGCGACGTTATTGGTCACGCAGGGATACGGGTTATACACTCCCCAAAGAATTGCTTTGTTAGTTCCGGAGTACGCGTTGCCCGACCCTGCCTCCGTGGGAACCGTAATCCACGAACACGTGGGAGCCGGCAGTTGCGCCGCAGGAAGCGTCCCGGTCGTCAGGTCTGATGCGGAGACTGTGACGTTCGCCGACAGCGCATGACCATTGACCGTTGTGCTCGTCGGAACGTACCCCGGAACGGTGGGAGATCCAGTGAACGTAGGCGAGGCGAGTGGGGCTGCGCCAGTGATCTGGGCCACTGAATAATCTCCACTCGTCGCCACAACCGTGCCAGTTCGTCCGAACACGCTGCTCACCGCACCACCCGATGCCAGGCACGACGATCCACCCGCCAACTGACATCTAAATAAGCCGTCGGACCCAACTCCGAGCGAGAAATCCATACCGCTCGGCACCGTGACGGTCGTTCCCGTCCATTCTTTCCCCGACCATTGTGTCGGCCCGCTGCCCGTCTGAGTGATATTTCCCGCGACATTCAGGTTCCCGCTCAACGACACATCGCTGGAAAATGTCTTCGCCCCGGTAATGGTCTCCGTTCCTGTCAGGTGTACGACCGTGGAGTCCACCGCCGCGCCCGTCACCTGCGACGCCGTGTAATCCCCGCTCGTCGATGTCACTGCGCCTGTGCGTCCAAAAACGGAGCTGACGGCCCCTCCTCCACTGCCTCCACTCGGAGAGTCGAGGCTGACTCGCACTCCTCCCGCTTCAATCCGTCCGATGACCTGCACTCCTGTGGGCCGCGTCGTCGATCCAGTGTCGTGACATTTCCCCGCCTGCGTCGTGCTGGCAACGACAAAGTCGCCTGCCACGGGGCTCGATGCGTCAAAGTTGCAGGAAGCAAACCCAGCCCACGTGAGTACTGCCTTGCCGGCTGTTCCCGCTCCGCCGCTCACAACTCCAATGACGCCGTCCGTGTTCGAAGTCGCTGCCGTTTGCGCGCCCGTAGCGCTGCTGTTGTATACGGCCAGCAGGTTCGCCGCGGTTCCGGTCGTGGTGTCGTTGGTGAATTCAAAATCCTGACGACCGCTGTTATAGATATTGAAAGAAGTTTTCGCAAAAACGCTCTTTGCGGCGTTGCCGGTATCGCTTCCGATGTTGAACGTAAGGTCGGTCCAGGGTTTGAGGTTGCCGGTGGCATCGATCACCCACTTCAAACCGCTCCCAATCCAAAAGCCCAGCCCCGGCGCTGAGGCCGACGTCGCATTCTCGCTGCGCAGCACGGAGTAGCTATCCGTCGCATCAAATCCCAACGAAGTTCGCTGCCACGTCGTGCTGTTTGTATAAGTCGAATAGACACGGAAGTTTTGCGCGGACAATCCATTCAGCTCTTCGAGATTATCGGCAGGGTCTCCACCGGGGTCAGAATTAAACAAGTTAGTAAGGCCTAATTGAATTGCCTGCCCATTGTTCTCGATCACCCTCGGAGTGTGCGTAGCAGAATCAAACCAGAAAATGCCCCAGTTCGGTATCCCCGTGGGTGGAGTCGTTTCCGACAACTGGATCACATTTGCGGTCGTGCAATTCGCGTTGCCATTGGCCGCGATGCCGGTCGCAAACGCCCCGCTGCATTGCGTCGGAGTCGCCGCCAGCGCCAGCGCCGTCCCCGCCTGTCCGCTAATGTTTGAACTGGTAAACGCGATTTGATGGGTCGTACCGCCAAGATTCACCACCGGCAGCATCGCCGTTGTATCCAATCCAAGCCCGCCCACTGCTGGTACGAATCCGCTGCCCTGAGGCAATACCAAGTTACCGTTGAAGGTCTTAGTTCCGGCGATCGCTTCATCGCCCGTGTTATGAACCACCGCCGCGTCGGTGGCCGCGCCCGTAATTTGTGAGACGCTGTAGTCGCCGCTCGTGGCAACGACGGCCCCCGTTCTACCAAACACCGAACTGACGCTGCCACCTCCGCCGGATCCGCAAGGGGTACCGGTCGACGTAATGACTCCCGAGGCAATATTGAGGCATCCGTTGGCCAGTCCTGCGATCGTAACGCTCTGATCAAACTTCGCGGCCACGTTAAATTCTTTTAGCGAAGCATTCAGCCGTTCCAGCCAGTTTGCGTGCACGCCATCGCCGGTTTGCGCGATGTAATTCGTGATCGCGACGGGGGCTCCAAACGCAAGTTGTCCTGAGCCGAGCGCCGCGGTCGCGCTGACATCGGTTCCGATCCAGGTGTCATTCGCATTAGCTGGCGGGCGATAACCCCACGTTGCCTGTGTCAAGGCTGGCTGCGCGTCGATGAGCGTGATGATGTGATGCGCCGAAAGAGTTGCCGCGGCAGTGGTCGAGAAGTTCAATCTCCCTTTAACTAATGACTGACCTCCGCCTGACTCCTGTCCGTCGGTCAAGATCGTAGCCGTTTGGTTGGCGCCCACACCGCTGGCCGAGGTTACACTCACGAGACATGTCGTGAAACCTCCCGGCGACGTCGCACCGTGGGATGGACACTGCCGTGCGACCTCCAGCGGGTTCCCATTCAGTCCGACGCCAACGCCCGGTTGTTCCCGATCCACCGAGATTGTCCTGTTGACTGAAACGACGGCTCCCGGCCAGAACGCCAGGATGCCGTTGTAGGTCGCCTGTTTCACCGTATAGGCGGAGGTGGATGCCGATCCGCTATCCGTGTAACTACACACCAGCCCACCTGTACATGCCGCTGATTGAGTCAGACCTTTTGCCACGTATCCGCAGGTCCCGCCGGATCCCCCTGGGCATCCACCGTTGTAGGGATACGCAGATCCGATCGACGAGGGGGTCGTCATTCGAATCACGTCATAGTTGATCGCATCGCTCCCATTCGCCACTCTCGGCCACTGCACTGGAATCGAATCACTCCCCGTGGAGAGCCAACTCATCACTTGCATCGGAGAGGTTTGCCCCCCGGCGGTCGTGTCGTTGACCACGATGAAGTACGAGTAGGGCGTGGAGCCAGTGCCTCCCGTCGTAAACCCTCCCGCGGTTCCACCGTTTCCAGTGATCTGAAAACTTGCGGCCGCGCTCGACGCTCCGGCAATCAGGCCGGCGATACCGAGACCAGGGAAGGGGGAGCGGGCAGGCGAAGCGGGATTCGCTCCTACAGTGCTTTCGGAATAGACGTTCTGAAGATCGGCGCCTTGTAGGTTCCCGGTTGAATTCGAAGAAAACACTTGCCATAGGCCGGTGGCTTGAAGCACTGTGTTTTCGATGTAAAGCCCGTTTGAGTTATAGACAGTTACGCCGTTCGAACCGTTTGCGGTAATACTGGAATCGCGCAGTGTGATGACCGGAGCAACCTGGAAGTTCTGGTTCCCGCCCGAGAAAACAAAAGATCCGGTCCAGTTCACATTTGCATTCAGCGGCACGGCCTGGTTATTGAAGTGATCGATGGTGACGTTCTCGTCGTCCCATATGTCAAAGAAGTTGTTGAACCTTCCGTTTTCTCCGACCTTATCGTAAGAAATGTCGACAAAGTGAGTGTCCGCGGCATTATCTAATATCGCTTCATAAGCCAGCGCTACTACGCCGGGACTTGCCTGCGACGCGAGGTCACCACCAATGTGCGCATACTGAAAAGTTGTTGCGCTGGGCACCGCCGAGACGACCGCATCGCCCCAGTAACCAGTGCTGTCGGTGAAGAGGATCGTCACCATGTCGCCGGGACGAAAGCCATGCGCGGTTGCCGTCGTAATAGTTGCGACCTGCGACGTCCGTTGCGTTTGCGTGACCGCAACTCCCGCGAACGCTGGGTTGCCCGAGAGATCGGTCGGCGTCCGAAAACTCAGCCCAAGGATGGTGTTATTTGTAAAGTTGTTAGAACTCGCCTGGCTGCCAACCTGCAAACAGGCGCCGCGTCCCTGGCAGCTTAACGACACGCCATACCCGCTTAGAACAGACTGATTCGAGTGCAGGAAGATCGTCCCAAACACGTTGTAGGTGTTGACCGAGCCATTCGGTCCATTCGCCGGGATCGTCACATTGCACTGGCTGTTCTTATAAGCGGTGGGGTCGACTCCGCAACCTGCGTTCAAAGTCTCTTGTATACCCGAGGACGCCGAGCCGATCGTATATCCGGATGCATAGGAATTGAACGGCGTGAACCGGATGGTTCCCGAGGTAGCTCCAGAGGTGCAGCCGCCGGAAGTGGAGGACACGTTAACGGCCTCGCTCGTTCCTCCGCCGGAAACTAGAACCTGATAACCAGCGCCGCTCGTGGTGTCGATCCCAATCGGACAAGGAGTCAGCGTGACCGTGGCCGGCACTCCGGCAGTGAGTGATCCGGAAATGGTCTGCGTCCAACTCAGTGCCGTTGTTGCATACGTGATCCCCGCTGGCGCGCCGCCACCGCAAGTTCCCCACGTGGAATTGCCGTTCAAACAAGTCGTCGCGCTCGCGATTCCCGCCCCAAGTTCGCCGGATGGAACAGTGCCGTTCACCAAGTCGGCCTTTACTGCAAGTCCACTGTCCACGTAGTGCCTGTCAGACGCTTGATTTGGGGCCGTTGGATCCGACGGGAGTACCAGGGGGCCGGTCATGGTGTCGCCCGCTTTTTCGACGAACGCACCCGACCCTACATTGGATACTGCGTTATCCACGTACTCCTTGTTCGTTGCATCACCGGACCCAACCGGCAACGGAAGAATGGGAGGTATCGTGAATTGCTTTGTCCCCGTAATTGTTTCCGCGCCCGCCAGATGAACTACGGTCGAGTCGAGTGCCCGGTCTGCGACGGCAGCGTCCACATATTGCTGAGTTACTGCGAGGTTTCCGAGGCCCGTGCCCGGAGTGATGAGCACCGCTGTGATCGTCGTCGGCGATGTTGCTGGAACCGCCCAGTATTCCGTCCGGACCGTTCCATCATCGAGTTGCATCACGACGACATAGTAAGTTCCCGCGGGAGTCGCGCCGATATTTGGAACCAGCTGTGTCGTAAACGCACCCGCTGCCCCAATAGTTACGGCCAGGTTGCCGGCCGCCACTACGTCTCCCTCAGCGCTTTGGAATGATGGCCACGAGATCAACACGGTGCCGGCCGCCGCAGTCCCGTCCGCGCGATACACTGTGCCGCTGATCGTCGTCAGTGCAGGTCCTTGTGCATGCACGGCGGTAGACACAACCGGCACCAGCAGCAACAAGATCGCAATCAGTTTTGCGGGCCGGTTTGTCTTCGAGTTCTCGTCGATCTTTGTGAACCATCCGAGCATTTCTCGTCCTCTCCTCGAAAGCGAGCGACCCTATTTTGGGCAATAAAAAAGCCGCTCTTGCCGAGCGGCGTCACACTTGCTTTAAAAACAGCCGCGAACCGCGGCTAACCTGAACTGCGTGGTTCGCTCTCTACCTGCGTCTCTACAAAGCGCCGCACGCTTTCCACATAAACGTCAGCGAAGTCGACCACCGGCCTTTTCGTTTCGATCAGAACCATTGCCGCTTCCATTTCCCACTCCATCGCGCACAATACGGCGAGCGTCATCATCGGAGCCCGGTGCACTCCCGCGGCACAATGGATGTAAAGTCGTGTGGTTGGGTCGGACAATGCCTCAAGCGCGAAATCGACGCCATGCTTCAGCAATCCGACCGGCTTAGGCAGAAAGTCGTCATCCGTCGGATTCCACAGCACGTGGATCCCAAGCGGCTCCGCCAGTGGACGGTCGTCGAACTCGAGTTGCATGTTGAGCACGTGCGTGACGCCCAGTTGCGCGACTTCTTCCATATTGCGCGCGTTCCAGATTCCCCCGCCCAATGCAATTCGTTCCGTGACCCAGGACATGTCCATGCCGCGTTCCGTTCCGCCTTCCCGACTCTTGCCCGTACCTTTCGATCATAGTAAAAAAGGGCGCGATTTGCCTTCGCGCCCTTCGGAATCGGTGGTTTTTTCTCGACTCTTAAGTTTAGGATATCAAATCGGAACCCTTGGATTGGACATTTCCGCGACCTTTATTTGCTCCATCCTTTGAGTTAGTTACCGCCAATTGATGCCTTTTACCCCCTTGACAACTTTCCACACGGCTTCCAACGTACGGAAGTTCGTCCAGGAGTCCGCCAGCGAGTAGTATCCGCGAAAGCTGATCGAGAGCCTCAGGCAAAAGGCGCCGAATCGTCTTGGAGTGATATCCAAGTAGTCGCGCGACTTCGTCTACCGTGTATTCCTCGAGAATGTTCATGGCCAGCATCTTCTTTTCGATCGTGCTGAGTTTTTCGATGGCCTTCTCCATGTCGGCCACAAAGATGACGACATCCTCAAAATTCCGCATCGTGTACGAAGTCACCCGCGAGCGGAAGAACTCCCTCCCGAGCAACGAGGGCAGTCTCCCCACTTCCACCGAAGCCCTGGCGTAGCGACGCAGCAGGGCCGTCGTGCGAGTGCGGTAGGGCCAAAGGTCCATCTCCGTTTCGCCGAATACAAAGGAGGGTGGAACCTCCGCCTGCGCGGTCATGTGCCGATGGTAGGTGCCTAACAAAGGAGTGTTTTTCATGCCCGCACCCCGCTCAGGGCGACGCCCTGAAGAGATTCAATGCGCCCTGGGCTCGGGGAACCGGTAGCGTGAGCTCCGGGTAGTCGGGCCTTGCGCCGGCGCGTAGTGCGAACGAATGCCCTCGAAGGGTCGGGCCGGGAGGCCAGACTTACCGTGCAACTCGCGCAATAGACTCCGTCCGCTCCTCCCGGGCGCAGCCAAAGCCCACCGCAACGTTCGCAATACTTTAGTTCGACTTTTGCTTCTAGGTCGTTGTCTGCCTCGTTTATGAAGTTCATATTGATCATTGCCTCTCCTTGGGAGGACGGAATCCAGTCCAAAACGCAAAAAGCCCCAGTGCCGATTGATCGGCCCAGGGCTCGTTTATTTTACGAAGACCTTCGTTTGCTATTTAGTTGTAATGGAAATCGTTATCTCATCTAGTTACGGAGGATTCCGGCTGTCGGAAGTAACTCTCCTCATAACCTGACTTGAGCACTTGGCCGTTGCGCACCACCAGGCTCAAATGACCGTTGAAGTGAATCGTCTGCAACAACCGTTGCATGGCTGCTGAAAGCATTTCCGCCGCGCGAACTTTGCGGCGGAACTCCCCGAAGTTCCTTTCTTCGCTGTCGTTGATCTGTGCTTCTATCATGGCCGAGACTCCCTACTGCAAATATGAGGACTATATATTGCCAATAACAAGGCGATCCTATATTTCGCAAATGACTAAGTCAATAACTTCATTTCCTTACGATTGTTGAACTTGTCGAAATCGACGACAAAATCGTTTCTTATCACGCAGGATCGTATAATCATGCGATTAGTGAGTTAGTTAAACAGTCGAGTGAGGTAGGCGAAACCATCGCCGAAGGAGGATGTACTAAAGTAGAGTGTCGCCAGCAGCCGATCAACTATTTCTTAAATAGCTCGCTGAGCGCATGAAGGTCATCCGGCGCCACGTCGCTGATGGCGAAATACTGTAGGCCGTCTCTTTGCCAGCTTTCCATGTGGAAGGATCGCGCATCGGTCTCTCCGCCGGCTGCCAGATCTCTCGGCAAGGTTCTCACCGGAAAAATGAATACCGAAATCTGGTGCTTCCGGATTCCATAAAGTAACTGTGCGCCCGGAGATTGCTCCAGGTAGCTGACTCTGCCCCCCACCAACACGAACGGAGTTCCTTGCAACTCAGGAAGGTTGAACGTGAACGGAATTTTTCCGGCAAACCAGGGTTTGACGTTATGCCGATCCGATGAAACGACATCGACCGGATTGGTGCTGGCCAGCGTCGCTATGTGCAAGTCGGCCAATTCGCTCGTGAGCCGCGCTTCCTGAACCACACGCTGCTTCGGCCGTAAGACTTGTTGCTCAACGATCCTGACGCCGGCAACCAGCATGAGAACCGCTGCTGCGAGAGCGAACGCCGGTCTCCACTGCCACCAGGCCATTTTGCGCGGCGCTATGCTTTTCTGAATTCGATCGCGCAGAATTCGATCGCTAAGCGAAGGATCGGCCGCATAACGTTGGCTCGCCGAATGGATCGCCCGTTTCCATTGGACTCTCCGTAACCCTTCCGCGGCACACGCGGAGCATTCACGCAGGTGACGATCCAGGTCTACCGTCCGGGCAGAATCAAGCTCGCCGTCGAGGTATGCGTCCAGTTGCTCCGTCCACGATGCATGAGTCGTCGGTTCGTTCATGGCGCACTCCTGCCCAGTTTCTCTTGCACGGAGTCGCGAACCATTCTTCGGGCTCGTGAGAGCCGCGACATCACGGTTCCAACCGGAATAGCCAAAGCCGCCGCGATTTCCTGGTAAGACATTTCTTCCGCCTCCGAGAGCAGCAAGACTTCGCGGTACGGGACGGCCAATTCCGCGATCGCTTGCTGAAGCATCTCCTGGCTGACACGGTCGATCAGGATCGTCTCGGGGGTCCGGAGTTCGGTGGGAAGAATCGCGTCTTCGTCGTTCATGTCCACGGAGACCGTGGCTGCCTTGAGTCCAGTCCTTGAATTCAGGAACCCGTTGCGCAGAATACGAAAGATCCAGGCTTTGAAATTCGTTCCCGGTTCGAACGAAGAAAACCCCTTCAGCGCCTTGGCATATGTTTCTTGCACGAGATCCTCGGCCTCTTCGCGATTTTGCGTCAGCCAGCGCGCGAAGTTGTAAAGCCGTTCGAACAGGGGCATCGCCAACTGCTCAAACGACTCCGTCGATAAGCGTCCGTCCGCCACGCACATAAGAGTAAACCAGCGCCAAGCGCTTTTATTCCAACGAAAGAAAACTTTATTTCTCTCGGAATAAACCGTGATTGGAGCGGTTAGTCATGGTGTGGGAGCGAAGGCTGCGGCTGAAATTCAGGCCGCGAAAATGTCCGCCCCAGACACCCCGGAGGCATTATGAGTTCGACGAAAGACGAAATTCTCCACGACCACAACCATGATGGAATTGACCGGCGCGGTTTTCTCCGCTGCATGGCGTGGGCCGGCAGCGGCGCCCTCTGTGTCCTTAATGGCGGAGTCATGACCAGTTATGCCCTTGGCCACGGGGCCAAAGGTGGCGTCAAGATACCCAAGGGCGAATTGGCCTTTGTGCAGATCAGTGACAGCCACATGGGATTCGATAAGCCCGCAAACCCCGACGTCATCGCCACCTTCCAGGCAGCAATCGATAAGATCAATGCCTTGCCGGTCGCTCCCGAATTCATCCTGCACACAGGAGACGTGAGTCACTTGGCGAAGGCCGCGCAGTTCGACAACGTCGAGCAGATTTTGAAATCAGCGCACACGTCAGATGTTTTCTACGTTCCCGGAGAGCACGATCTCGTAGGTGATGACGGCCAGCAGTTCCGCGAACGCTTCGCCAAGAACACGCAAGGTGGGGGCTGGTACAGCTTTGAGAAAAAAGGCGTGCATTTCATCGGCCTCGTCAACGTGGCCAATCTGAAAGCTGGAGGACTCGGCTCGCTCGGCGCGGAGCAACTCGACTGGCTGGAGAAAGACGTAAAACACCTGAAGACCAGCACTCCCGTCGTGGTCTTCGCCCACATTCCGCTCTGGACGATTTATCCCGACTGGGGCTGGGGAACCGATGACAGCGCTCAGGCCCTTGGCTATTTAAAGCGCTTCGGCAGCGTGACTGTTCTCAACGGCCACATTCACCAGACGATGCAGAAGGTCGAAGGCAACGTCACGTTTCACACCGCGTGTTCGACTGCATTCCCACAACCGAAGCCAGGGTCGGCGCCATCGCCCGGTCCAATGAAAGTCCCCGCCGAGCAACTGCGAGCGCTGCTGGGCGTGACCGATGTTCATTACAAGAAGGGACAACACGCACTGGCCGTGACGGATTCGTCGCTCGGTTAAACGCCAAGCATTGAGCGAAACGCCGATTTACCGAAAGGCATTCCACAAACACTAAGAATTGAGGAGAAGACAATGCAACGCTATACGTGTGTCTCTAATCTGCGATCGGTGCTGACAGTCACAGCGCTGGCGATCGTCATCTGTGGTCTTGCGATCATCAATTTCTCTGGACAAGCCCTGGCAGCGGATAACCCCGCGGCGAAGCAAGTCACCATTGACAACTTCAGTTTCTCGCCAAACACGATCACTGTCCCAGCCGGTACTGAGGTGACATGGGTAAATCATGACGATATCCCGCACACTGTGGTGAGCGACGACAAGACCACGTTCAAATCGCGCCCCCTGGATACAGACGAGAAGTTCAGCTTCACCTTCGCGAAGCCCGGCACTTACAACTATTTCTGTTCGATCCATCCCAAAATGACGGCGAAGGTCGTCGTCCAATGAAGGCGGTGCAGTGAAAACCGTGGGGCGAAAACCCAATATGGCGGTTGAGCGGCGCTTCGGCCTTCACCCGCCGTGCTTCAACCCTGCCATAAAAAAGAGCGACTCATATGAATCCATTTGATCTGCGCACAGCCATTCTTGCGAAGCACGCGCAGCATGTCGTGCTCATCCACTTCCCGATCGCACTGTTTATCGCGGGCATCGCCTTCGATTTCTTTGCCACGTGGACCCGCCGAAAAGAGCTGGTGTTGGTGGCGTACTACAACTTCAGCGCCGCGCTATTGACAGCAATTCCGGCAATAGTGACTGGCTTGCTGGCGTGGCAACTGGAATTGGAAGGGCGTCGGCTGAAGGGAATTCTGCTGATGCATCTGATTGCCGGATGCACGTCGCTCGCTTTGATTGCTGCCGTGTGGTGGGTGCGGCGGCCGTCGATCCGAACCCGCTGACTACCGACTGTCTGCGTGGCGATGGGCTTTAGAGCTTCTCGGAGTTGCCGCAGTAGCCATCACCGGCCATCTGGGAGGATTCCTGAGCGGCGTGAATCATCCCTGAGGATTCCGCCGGTATCGGCCAATTTTCCCAGGAACTTCCCTAACCAAAGCCCCGTACCTACGTCTGAATACATGCGTCTGAATACTTGGACCGTTTCTGTCCCGCCGTGCCATACAGGAGACTACCCGCCATGCCCGCCGTACCCAAGATTTGCCTCTTGCCTGTTCACTGCCATCCTCGCGGTTCTAACCCTCAGCGCTGCGGCTCGCGCTGACGACTGGTCGAAAATGTATGACCTGAGCGCCAAGCCTGATTTGCGAGTCGAAGCGCGTGACGCCAATATTCACATCGAGGCGTGGGATCAAAACAAGATCGAGGCTAGAGTCACAACTCGCGGCTGGCATATCGGTGGCGGCGGAGTGGAAATCGTGGAGAGTCAGCAGGGTAACTCCGTGAGCATTGAGCTGCGAGAGCCGCGCCGCAACCATTTCTCCGTCAGTGTGGAATCCCGGCATACGGAACTTGAGATTCGCATGCCGCGTAGCGCGAAGGTCAATCTCCACAGCGCGGACGGAAATGTGATCACCAAAGGGCTGGAGGGTGAATTCGACTTCACGACCGGCGATGGCAGGCTTGAACTCGAAGACATGGATGGTAGCTTGCGCGCCCACACCAGCGACGGCTCCGTGCGAGTGTCTGGGCGATTCGACGCCCTCGAATTGCGCACCAGCGATGGCCGCGTCGAAGTCGAAGCCCGTCCCGGATCACAACTGCGAAGCCCATGGGAACTGAGCAGCTCTGATGGTAGCGTCAGCCTTAAAATCCCCGCCGATCTGGCGGCGGATGTTGAACTCCACACCAGCGACGGCCGCATCACTACTGACATTCCGATCGTGGTGGAAGGTAGTTTTAGCGGTCACGATCTGCACGGTAAGATGAATGGTGGCGGAAACCGGCTGAGCGTTCACACCAGCGATGGGTCGGTTACGCTGGATAAATTTTGACCTGGGCTGATAGTCTCAGAGAGCCAATTCGCGCCAGAAAATCTTCTATGAACATGAAACTCGGTTGCCTTCTGCTCGCGGTGCTCGCCGTCGGCGTGCCTGCTCTTGCCCAGCACTCTGCGTCCGAACCGGTTCTTGATGTCTCCGCCATGGACAGAACTGTCGATCCTTGCGTCGACTTCTACACCTATTCTTGTGGCGGCTGGATAAAGAACAACCCGATTCCGCCGGACCAGTCCAGCTGGGACACTTACCGCAAGCTTCAGGACGAGAACCGTGCGCAGTTGCGAACGATTCTGGAAGAAGCGGCGAATGTGAGTACGACGCGGGACGTAGTGACGCAGAAGATCGGCGATTACTATGCGTCATGCCTGGACGAGGAGGCCATCGAAAAGGTCGGCGCCGCTCCCCTCGCGCGCGAATTGAAGCGTATCGAATTTCTGAAGTCGAAGGGCGAGCTGGCGGAGTTTCTCGCGACCGGACAGTTCCCTCCTTCGCTCGAAGGCGGCGGAACTCTATTCGCCTTCCGCTCCAACCAGGACTTCAAGGACTCGACGCAGGTGATCGCGGAAGCCGATCAGGGCGGCCTTGGCCTTCCCGATCGCGACTACTACCTCAAAACCGATGCCAAATCCGAAGATTTGCGCAAAGCCTACGCCGCTCATGTGGCTAAAATATTTCAGTTGTTAGGGGACAGCCCGGCACAAGCATCCGCCGAAGCTGCCACGGTACTCCGCATCGAGACGGCACTGGCCGGCAGTCAGATGACGCGCGTGGAACGCCGCGACCCACCCCAGCTCTACCACAAGATGAGCGTGGAAGACCTGGAGAAACTGGCTCCCGCGTTCGGCTGGAAAACCTACTTCGCAAAAACGGGCGTGCCATCGTTGGTGACGCTCAACGTAGTGACTCCAGTCTATTTCCACGCCATGAGCGGAGAGATCGAAAAGGAAAGTCTTGCGGACTGGAAGACGTACCTCCGCTGGCATGCAGCGCATGAGGCGGCCAACTCACTTTCCGCGGCTTTTGTAAATGAAAACTTCAATTTCTACGGCAAGACTTTGCGCGGCCGCCAACAACTGCCGCCGCGCTGGAAGCGCTGCACTGAAGACGTCGATGGCGACTTGGGAGAAGCTCTCGGCCAGGTCTACGTGGCGAAATATTTCAGTCCTGAAGCGAAAGCCGCCGCGCTGAAGATGGTGAAAGAGATCGAAGCGTCGATGCAAAGCGAGATTCAGAACTTGCCGTGGATGGGAGCGGAAACGAAGGAGCAGGCTCTGACCAAGCTCCACGCTATCGCCAACAAGATCGGCTATCCCGACAAGTGGCGCGATTACAGCTCGCTCGAAATCGTCCGCGGAGATGAGTTTGGGAACTCCGAGCGCGCCTCCTGGTTCGAGTTCCACCGCTGGCTCGCGAAAATTGGCAAACCTGTCGACCGCGGCGAGTGGGACATGACTCCGCCAACAGTGAACGCCGATTACGATCCGCAGAGAAACGACATCAACTTCCCCGCAGGAATCCTGCAGCCGCCGCTCTTCAGCGCGAAGTCAGATGCGGCCCCCAACTATGGAGACACGGGCGCGACGATGGGTCACGAATTGACCCATGCCTTTGACGATGAAGGCAGCCAGTTCGACGCGCAAGGCAATTTGCGCAACTGGTGGACTGATGCCGACCGCAAAGAGTTCGAAAAGCGAGCGCAATGCGTGGTCGATCAATATTCCGGATACACGATCGTTGACGACATCAAGATCAATGGCAAGCTAACGAATGGCGAGGATATCGCCGACCTTGGTGGAACCTTGCTGGCATACCTGGCCTGGAAGGAAGATACGAAAGATCAGAAGCTCGAGCCGCTGGATGGCTTGACGCCCGATCAGCGTTTCTTCGTCGCCTATGGGCAGAGCTGGTGCTCGAACCAGCGCGAAGAAGACAAGAGGATGCGCGCGACCGTCGATCCACATTCGCCCGACAAATACCGTGCCAACGGCGTGGCTGCAAACATGGCGGAGTTTCGCGCCGCGTTCCACTGCAAACCCGGCCAGCCGATGGTCCGCGAGAACGCCTGCCACATCTGGTAAGTTCGCGCGCCAATTGCGGGTCAGGAGTAGCGGACAGAAGTGTCCGCTCCACCCACGCGCTCTTATCCGCGCTCGAAGGCGTGTTTTTCTTCCAACTCTCGGACCGCTGCTGCCATCTCTGACTCGAAGCGGTCTTTCTGATCCATCAGGGCAGGAAGCGCGGTTGCGCGGAAACGCGACAACGTGAAGAGTCCCTGTTTGGCTAGTCCGGTTGCGATTTCACCGATGTGATCGGAAGTCGTGTCCGCATAGAGTGCTTCAATCGGGTCGCCGAGCCACACATCTCCGCCAGTTGCGCGCGTTTGCCAGTACACCTTGCGCTCGATCATGCGGGAGATCTCTTCGTCCGTCGCCTTGCCGAAAGCCCATTGCTTGAGTTTGAAGTTGTAATGGCGGCTGGAGAACGGCAACGGCACGAGTTTGCCAGACTTAGCAAACTCAATCTGCTTGCGGTCGAGCTGATTGCGAAGAGCGTTGATGATTGGACCTTCTGTATCCTTCGGCTCGAGCGACGGCAGCACTTCACGCAGAGTAACCGAGAGGTTGACGGCAACTAGAGCGCGCAATCCGTCGGAGTTTTCGAGATGAATCACCGTGTGCAAGACGTCAAAGTCCGCCCCTGACGTTGCGTGGCGAAAGGGCCACTCCAACGTGAAGCGAAGCGGGAGCCCTGTGCGGGTCACATAGATCGGGTTCGATTCCATACAAATATTCTAAGCGACGATTCAAGTTCTGTAGAGGCTAGCGCTAAGCCATCGAATTCAGGAGCGCCACAACTGGAACAGGTTCCAGATCGCAGAGAAGCTCAACAGCCCGATCAGCCCTGCTGTCACGAGCGGGCCCTGACGCGTCTCCAGCAGATCGGCAAAAACCCCTGCAACGAAGACAAAGAGGAAGACGAGCAAAGTCAGTTGAAATCCGCGTCCCGTGAAATCCGCAGCGCCGATCGCCAGAATGCTCATCACGACGGCAATCAGCAGCGGAGCAGTGTTACCGAAATAGCGGGCGCGCTTCCATCCGAAATATGCGATCAGCGTGACCGGCAAAGCCAGCATCAATGGCGGAGCACCGCTGAAGATCGATTGCAATATCGCACGATACGAGACTCGCGTCGCAAACGCCGCCGGAACGATATCGATCCAGCGAGCGTGTAGCATTCCCTGCAAGAACAGCGCAGGCCTGAACGAGTAGGCGGCAAATATCCACACCTTCGCGACCGCGACAGCGGTAATCCAAATCGCGATTACCGCGCCTGGACGCACCGGCGCAACCCAGAACATGAGCGGCAGAATCACCAGCGCGAGTACTCCGAGCGAGAACTGATTGCCCGCTACCAGAGCCAAAGACAGGCCAAGAAGCAGAATTCGTCTCCAGTTCCAGATGACGACTTCGCGAGGAGCATAGAGCGTATGAGCCACGGCGATGGCGGTGAAGACCGTTCCAAACGCTCCCCAAACCGCGCCCATTTCTCCGAGACTCTGTTCGCCGCCGACATTCACGATCATTGCTGGAGAAAAGCAGTAGAGCGCGAGAGCGATGTATCCACCGGAATTGCCGTAGAGCCGGCGCGCGACATACCAGAGCGAAGCCCCGAGCATGAGGCCGAAGAACAAGTCGGGAAGCGCGGCGACTAGCGGCCCGAGCGAATCCGGCAGCCACTTTCCGGGACGCCAGAGCAGCGGCGACGCCGCGACCAGATAGTAGAGCGGAGATCGATCCTGATCGAATCCGTCGCGCACGCGGAGATGGCCTTCGCGGCCCGCAGATGGCAATCCAGTGATGGCCTCCGAGCGCAACGATTCGGGAGTGCCTGCGATCGGTCCGCCTTTCCATTGCTGGAGGCCCTGAAAGATACGGAGAGCGTGATCGGAATCTGGAACCGCAGCGTCGAGCGTCCGCACGTGCACAAGCCAGACGCATTGCAGAAGATAGAACAGCAGCAGCGCAGCGGCGATAAACTGCGGACCTCGGAACGCATCGGAGTGAAGGATTCGGCGCAACATACGTATCGATCTTCTATCGACCTTCAACAAAGAGCGACCGAGTGTTTTACCATGTCCGGGACGATGATGGACGACAAACCTCAGGCTTCTTCGCGGTTGGAACCGGAACTGCCATTAGCGGTGACCACTGCGGGCCCGACTCCAGTGTCGCCTGCGCCTCTGCCCAACACGCCGATGACGACGCGTGAATACCCGCTGCGCGAGGTTTTCGCAGGGCAAGAAGGGCTTTACTCAGGAACGCGCTGGCTGATTTATCTCGCGATGGCGTGGATCGTTTACCAGGTGGAGATGTGGTTTGCCTTTTCGTTGCGATCCGAGGTTAGCGTTCTCGTGTGGCGATTGATCGTGGAAGGCAGCATGATGCTGGCTGCGACCTTGCCAGGCTTCGTCATGGCCGTCTTTGAGAACCGTCCCTTCGCCGCCTTTGGGCTGCCAGCGAAACGCGCCTTTCAGCGGAATTTCTGGATCGGGACGCTGTGGGGAATCGGGTCGCTGAGCGTGCTGATGCTGGCGTTACGCGCGATGGGTGCGTTTGAATTTGGCACTCTCGCGCTGAGCGGTGTGCGCGTCTGGAAGTTCGCAGCGTATTACGCCGTTTTTTTTCTCTTCACGGCGTTTTTTGAGGACTTCCTGCTGCGCGGCTACTCGCAGTGGGTGCTCGCGCAAGGAATGAGTTTCTGGCCCGCGGCTGCGTTTCTTTCCTTCGCTTTCGGATACATCCATCGCGGCAATCCCGGCGAAACGCAGACCGGCCTCGTGGCCGCCGGACTGATCGGCTTTTTCTTGTGCCTCACGCTGCGCCGGACGGGTGATCTTTGGTGGGCTGTCGGCTTTCACCTGGCGTGGGATTGGGGGAGAGCTATCTCTACTCCGTCGCCGACAGCGGCACCGTCCTGCCCGGCCACTTGATCAACTCCAGTTTGCACGGTCCCGAGTGGCTCACCGGCGGCCCGGTCGGGCCGGAAGGCAGTTACCTGGTGTTCGTCCTGATCGGAGCGCTGTGGGTCTTATTCGACCGCGCATATCCGGAAGTGAAGTATGTCTCACCCCAAGCTCACCACGAATAGTGCACCGTGTACGTCACCACCTGTTCGCCGTTGGCCGCCACTTCGACCGGGAATTCGACGGTCTGGGCATCGCGCTTTTTGAAGTCTTGCGATTGCTGGGTTAGCTTCCAATTGGTCCAGCGATAGAGGTGCTCGACGACCCGTACGTTGGCCGCCTCTTTCTTGTGATTGCGCACATGGATCTCGAACGTTTCGTCCATCCAGCGCTGACTCGAGTCGACGTGAAAATTCGTGCGCTTGCGTTCGCCGACGATGTCGAAGGCGTTGCCGGTATAGACGCGGATCATTTCGTCTTTTGGCGTGTGGTCGATCGTGTTTTCGCCGATAAATTGCAGGCTGCCGTCGGTGTCGCGGCGGTAGAAACGCAGGCGTCCCTTGGGCAGCGCGATGCCAAGATGATTGGCTTCGGAGTTTTTCAGTTCCTGCATCACCCAAACCTTGGGGTTTGAAGCCGTGCCGTATCCGGGCTCGCTGCGGACCTGCTCGGGTGAATAGTACCCGTACTGCTCCGTCTGGACGCCATCGTAGATGTAGAGCCGCTGCGACTGGATGCCGGTCGCGCGCACAAATTCAACCTGCTTAGTCTCGTTATCGCGCAGTGTCGCGGGGCGCTCGAGCGTGTAGAGATGAAATTCGTCGAACGCTTTCTCGCTGACAACGGGCGCACCGGCGCTCACGTCCATCGCTCTGGCTTCGGCGACGCGGTAAGCTTTCATGGCGACTGGGCCTTGCAGTTTGCTGACATCGCCGGCCATCAGACGGATGCGCGCATTCTCGAACGTCTTGCCGCAGTGGTTCTGCATCGTGATCCATCCGACGAGATCGAGCGAGTTCATGCCGGAATTCTTTGGGCCATCGGAGACGACGAGGTTGTAATCCGACTGCCACGTCATGCCGCTCGAAACGTAGGAAATTTCCGCTTCCGACTTGCCCGCCTGCGTGGTCTGCAGTTGCCAGGCCAGGGTCGGTTTGAGGATCGAGTCTTCGGATAGCGCTGGAAATCTAGGCTCGCCGGGAAGACCGAAGCGCAGAATGCCATTGATCTCGACAATCGGCTGGCTGGATGCCTGCTGTTGCGGATATCCGTTGATGTAGGTGGCCGGGACAAATCCGCTACGGATGATTTTCCCCTCAATCTTCACGTCGCTGCCATCGGCATTCCTGCCGACCGCAAAATCGATCGTCTTGCCTTCGTAGAACGACAGCAGCAGTTCCTGCGAGACCGGATCATTTCTGTAACTCTGCTCGAGAATTTGCAGAGGGCGCCCGGTGAGGTCGCGCAGGATGACGGAGTCGGGCTCGAGGTGGGCGGTGACGCCAGCGAAGTCGACGTGGTTGGTGCCGCTCTTCAGGTCAAGCGCGAGGTGGTCGCGAGCGACGAAAAAGTTCTGGTTGTAGATCGTGAGTGACGGCGCGATATCTTGCGCGGCGGCGGCGAGTGTAAGGGTAAGACTGAGTAGCGCGGCCAGAAGTTTGTGCATGAGCCCTTTCCTGTGGCGCGTTGTACTGCGTCCGTAGGTAGAACGGGGATGGCGCGCGAACTTGCATGCGCGGGAAGTGGCCCAGAAGTAACGCGAGGTAACCTGTGTGCAGCGGACAGGATTGCCCGCTGCACACAAGACGGTTAGATGTCCAGGTTCTTCACATCCAGCGCGTTGTCTTCGATGAATTTTCTGCGAGCTTCTACGTCTTCACCCATCAGGGTGGTGAATATGGTTTCGGTCTCGGCGATGTCTTCCAGGCGCACCTGGAGCAGCGTGCGGCGCTCGGGGTCCATGGTGGTTTCCCAGAGCTGCTCGGCGGTCATTTCGCCGAGGCCTTTGTAGCGCTGCACCATATATTCCTTGCGGCCTTCGCCGAGGACATAATCGAAGAGTTCGCGAGCGGTATTTTTCTCGACGATTTCGGGTTCTTTCGCTCTACCTTTTTGCGCGGGCTTGCCGGATCTCTTGTGCGACTTCTCGGCTGACTCGCCTTCGGTGGCGCTCAGAGTTTCTTCGGAGCTGTCGTTCTCGGCGTCGCCCGATTCCTCGTTTTCGTCTTCGGCGCTATTTTTGCCTTCAGCGCCGGACTTCACTCTCGCGGCCTTCGGCAGGCTCTCGATAACAAAGGGCGGCTCGAGATATTCTTCGATCTGCTTGAACTTGGTGCTGAGCTGGCGGCATTCGGGAGTCGAAGCCAGTTCCCAATTGATGATGTGCTCCGCGCCCTGCGCGTTGACGAAGACTGCTTCCCAAAGGTTGTGCTCTTCGTCGAAGCGCGTGTCGACGCTCTTCAGCTTCAGGTCTTTTTGCAGACGCTTGAGTTCTTTTTCGAGCTTCTCGATTTTCTTTGGCGGCGTTTTTTTGTCGCCTTCGAAATCGGCGCGCTTCGCCAAGTCAAGCTTCGGCAAGAGACTGGTGATTTCCTCGGCGCGAATACGCTTATTGAGCTTGTCGAGGAATCCGAGATATTCGTTGAGCACGGTGATGAACTTGGTCAGGGCCGCGCCTTCGAGTTTGGCCGCGCCTTCTCCGTAGCGGATAACCAGGCCTTCCGAAGCGCGCTTGACCATGACTTTTACGAATTCGTGTTCGTTCTTTATGTACTGGTGCGTTTTGCCCTTCTTGATGCCGAAGAGCGGTGGCTGCGCGATGTAGACGTTGTTGCGCTTGATGAGCTCCTGCATGTGCCGGAAGAAGAACGTCAGCAGCAGCGTACGGATGTGAGAGCCGTCGACGTCGGCGTCGGTCATCAGAATGATCTTGCCGTAGCGGACCTTCGTCGGATCGAAATCTTCTTTGGAGATGCCGGTGCCGAGCGCGGTGATCATCGCTCTGATTTCTTCGTGGGCAAGCATCTTGTCGTAGCGCGCTTTTTCCACGTTCAAAATTTTTCCCTTGAGCGGCAGAATCGCCTGGAAGCGGCGGTCGCGCCCTTGTTTCGCGGTGCCCCCTGCGGATTCTCCTTCGACGAGAAACAGCTCGCAGCGGCTGGGATCGCGCTCGGAACAGTCGGCGAGCTTTCCCGGAAGGCCTCCACCATCTAAGGCCCCTTTGCGCCGCGTGAGATCGCGGGCTTTGCGGGCAGCTTCACGGGCGCGGGCTGCGTCGATCGCTTTGTTGATGATCTTGCGTGCGACGGCCGTATTCTGCTCGAAGAATGCGCCGAGACGTTCGTTGACCACCGCTTGGACCACGCCCGCGATGTCAGAATTCAACTTGCCTTTGGTCTGGCCTTCGAACTGTGGCTGCGGCAACTTCACGCTGATGACGGCAACCAGGCCTTCGCGGACGTCATCTCCGGTGAGATTCTCTTTTACGTCTTTGAACAAGCCCATCTGCTGCCCGGCGTAGTTGATGGTGCGGGTCAGCGCGGTGCGGAAGCCGGAAAGATGCGTACCTCCGTCGATGGTGTTGATGTTGTTGGCGAAGCTGAAGACGGATTCCGAATAGGCGTCGTTGTACTGCAAGCCGATTTCGATGTGCACGTCGTCTTTGTCGGCTTCCATGTAGATGGGTTTGTCGTGGAGCGTCTGCTTGCCGCGATTCAGGTGCTTGATGAACTCGGCGATGCCGCCGGTGTATTTGAACTCAGTGTGTTTGGCCTCACCGGTCTTTGAGTCGGTCTGGCGTTCATCGGTAAGTGTGATGACCAGGCCTTTGTTCAAGAACGCGAGTTCGCGCAGACGCTGCGACAGTGTGTCGAAGTTGTACTCGACAGTCGTCGTGAAAATTGTTTTGTCGGGGACGAAATGGACCTTGGTGCCCGTCTTTACCTTGGCAGCTCCGGTTTTCTTGAGCTTGCTGGTGGGCTCGCCTTTCGAGTAGGTCTGCTCCCAGGTGAAGCCGTCACGCCAGATTTCGAGGTCGAGTTCTTCGCTGAGTGCGTTGACGCAACTCACGCCGACGCCGTGCAATCCGCCTGACACCTTGTAGGAGTTGCTGTCGAACTTGCCGCCCGCGTGGAGCGTGGTCATGACGACCTGCGCGGCGGGAAGCACGTCGCCGTTTTCGAGCGTCATGTTGTCGACCGGAATGCCGCGGCCGTTGTCGACGACAGTGATGGAGTTATCAAGGTGAATCGTAACTTCGATCTTATCGGCGTGCCCGGCGAGCGCTTCGTCGACGGAGTTATCGACGACCTCGTAGACGAGATGGTGCAGCCCTAATTCGCCCGTCGAGCCGATGTACATCGCCGGACGTTTACGCACCGCTTCCATGCCGCCAAGGACTTTGATCGAGTCTGCGGTGTAGTCGCCGTTAGCGGCCTTGCCGTTTTTATTTTTTGCGTCGAGATTCTTGGTGTCGACGGGTTCCGCTTGCAATTCTTTCGTGGCCATTCTGCTCCGTGGAATAATGCCGGATCCGGCGCCCGACCTGGAGGGCGATTCCGGGACAGCTCGGGTGACCTCAACTTATTGAATTTTCTGCTATTTAGGTGGCACCAGAGCTGTATTCATTTTAGCACAAAAAAGCACATTTTGAGGCCCGAATCGAGACCGTAAACCGCGTTTTTTGTTGCTCTTAGGGACGTAGATTTAGGGTGCCGGACCTCAGCGGACGTTTAACGACAAAATGCCGTTTCTAAGGCGATTTTCGGGGTGACTTCGCGACATTGAAGTGCAGACCATCCATCAGGTCGTCGAGTTCATCTTCGCCGCTTGCGATGAATGTGAAGGAGACGATCTGTCCTTTGCTGAGCATGACAAGAGTGCACTGCCGCATGGTGAGATTGTTCTCAGGGGTCTTGCCGGTGAGCGTCTTGACGAAATCGGCGCGAATGAGCGATCGCGACTCAACTTCCAGGGCGTAAGGTTCGCCCTCGGGCTTGAAACCTCCGGCGGTTGCCAGATCAGTGAGCGGACCGACGTAGTCTTCGGCTTTTTTCAGGCCGGGATAGGACGTGGCGCTCTCCGTGGCAATGACGACAGCGGAGTTAACCGTATCTCCGGTCGCTTCGGGAGGATGCTCGAAGACGGCAAGCAGAAGTTCGGACTTGCCAGGCTCACTCCCTTCCTTCATCTGCTGGCTGCGATCGACCCAGCCGTAGGGGATGGTGTAGCGGAATCCGTAAACGGCGTTGCGATAAAGCTGGGGGTTTTCGGCTCGCGTGGCTGGCTTGGCCGGCGGTTTCGTGGCAGTACTGCTCTTGGTTTGGCTCCGCAGAGTGAGAGGAAGGCTCAGAGCTAACAATGCAATTGCAATCACGGCAATCCGACGAAATGTGCCCATCCGAATCAATGCAAGTCCAGTTTACCGATTACTCGATGAACATGCAGTCTCCGTAGGAGTAGAAGCGATAACTCGATTCGACCGCATGACGGTACGCATTCAGGACGAAGTCTTTGCCTCCCAGGGCGCACACCAGCATGAGCAGGGTTGATTGCGGCAGATGAAAATTGGTCAGCAGTGCGTCCACAATGCGGAATTGATAGCCGGTATAGATAAAAATTTCCGCATCGCCGGAGCCGGCTTCTATGGCATCGCGCCCGGTGCGTTGGGCAGCATACTCCAGGCTGCGGACGGTCGTTGTGCCGATCGCTACCACGCGCCTGTTTTCGTTTTTTGCGCGGTTGATCGCCTGCGCCGCAGCCGCCGAAATCTCGAACCACTCCCGATGAAGCTTGTGGTCTTCGACTTTTTCAACACGCACCGGCTGAAATGTACCCAGCCCCACGTGCAACGTGATTTCGGCCACTTCGATTCCGCAGGCTCGAATTTCCCGCAGGATCTCGGGCGTGAAATGCAGGCCTGCGGTCGGCGCTGCGACGGATCCCCGCGCCTGGGCGTAGATGGTCTGGTAACGCTCGCGATCGGTCGTATTCTCGCCGTCCTCATCCCGCTCGATGTAGGGCGGCAGCGGCACGTGTCCGATACGCTCGACCACGCCGAAAAAGTCAGGCACAGGAGCAAATCGAATGCGGCGCTCGCCGAAAGTGCCGCACTCTATAACTTCAGCTTCCAGTTGGGGTGCGGCTGGTGTGTCTTTGCCGACAGTGCTGAAATAAAGCTTCTCTCCGTCGCGAATTTTTCGGCCGGGACGCACCAGGCATTGCCAATCGTTTGGATTCTCTGACAGCTGGCGGGTGAGGAGAACTTCAATTCGTCCGCGGAGAAAGTCTTTTGTCGCTGGACTGTCCGGACTGAGCGCCTGGGCACGCTGGCCACTGCGGTAGCCGTAGAGACGCGCCGGAAAGACGCGCGTGTTGTTCACCACCAGAAGATCGTCGGGCCGCAGCAGGCTTGGAAACTCGCGGAATGTTCGATCCCGCCAGCTGCCCACCTGGCGATTCAGGTGGAGCAATCGCGATCCGGCACGGTCGGCCAGCGGTTGCTGCGCGATACGCTCTGACGGCAGATCGTAGTCAAAGTCCGAGACCAGCATGGGGGAGATCAGTGCTCTATTCCATTGTCTCCAGCGCGGCCATGGTCTCGACTCCGTCCCACAGGTTCTGGAGGCGAATGTTTTCGTTCGCGGAGTGCTGGTGATTGTCGTAGTTGGCGATTGGGACGGTGATCGTCGGTACGCCGAGGGTCTGCTCGATCATTTCCAGCGGAACGCTTCCGCCCATCGTCGGCAACTTCACCACGGGCCCGCGTGCGCCTTCGACTGCCGCAATGACTTCCTGCGCGATGGGCAAGTCCATCGGCGTGCGCACAGCGTTGTAGCCGACGGCGTCGAGTTTCACGAAGGCCACCTTGGGATGCTGGGTGAGCATGGCCGCATCCGGCGGCTTGTCGGTGATGGTGTATCCCTGGGCTGCGATATAGTCCACCACGCGCTGCTGCTGCGTTTTCCAGTCGAGCCCCTTGACGAGCCTCAGGTCGATATCGGCGGTTGCGGTCGACGGAATGACGTTATTCGATTTGGCCCCAGTTCGTGCAGAGGACATGCCATCGATATTGAGCGATGGCTCGTTGAGCATGGCGAGCAGCGGCTGTCCGCCGCCGTCGTTGTGACCTAACGCAAATTCATGGCGCAGCTTCTCCTCATTGCGGGGAGCTTCCGCAATGGCCTGCTTTTCGAGCGCGCTCAGCGGCGTGACACCATCGTAAAAGTGAGGAATCAGCACATGGCCGGTTGCGTCTTTCATACCCGCCAGCAGTTGCGCCAGCATCATGGCCGGGTTCGGAGCCCAGTTGCCGTAGTGTCCGCTATGCAGTTCGCGGTTGGGGCCGAAGACAATGATTTCGAGATGCGTCACGCCGCGGGCTCCAAAAACGACGCTTTGGCGTCCACTCTGATCGACGGGGCCGTCGCAGATCAGCCAGACATCGCCGCCGAGTTCGTCCTTATACTTTTCGAGCACGTCACGGAGGTGGGTCGAGCCCGCCTCTTCCTCGCCTTCCCAAACGAAACGCAGGTTGGCTTTGAGCGGAATGTGCGCAGCTTTAAGCGCATCGAGCGCGGTGAGCTGTGCCATGATCGCCGCTTTATCGTCGGAAGCGGAGCGGGCGTAGATGCGAGGTTCGCCATTCACAATGCGTGTGACCGGAGTAAAAGGCGCTGCCCCCTCCCACTCATCAGGCGTAACGGGTTGGCCATCGTAGTGGGCGTAGAAGACGATGGTGTGTTTTGCTCCCGCAGTCTTGACCTCGCCATAGACAACGGGATTCGCTCCGGGTGCGATCAGTAGCTTGGCCTTGACATTTCGGCGCTCGAGTAATTGGAGCAGCGTATCGGCATTTCGGCGGATGTTGTCGGCGTCGTTGGCGACGTTGGGGATCGAGAGGAGGCCGGTAAACTCCTGGAGAATTTGGGCTTCGTGCGCGGTTCGCCACGCATCTGCAGCGCCTTTAGGAGTCTGGGCTAAGACGATGATAGAAGAGGAAAAAAGCGCGGCCAGCAGGCCAAGATTCCCTGAAAGGCGAAGCACGTCCCTATTTTTACATACTTTGACGTTCTAAATGGTTGTAAGGCCTTGGAGGCGTGCTGTACCATGGCCGCGCGAGATTTTCGGATGTCGAGTGAGCGACAGCATCGTCAAGCGATTGTGCAGTTCGGCCGCCTGCTGCACGAAAACGGTTTTGTTGCGGCTACGGACGGAAATCTATCCGTCCGCCTCGACGAGAATCGTCTGCTCGTAACCCCCACCTGCATCAGCAAAGGCAGGATGCGATCGTCTGACATGGTGATCGTCGACATGGAGGGCAAACGCCTTGCCGGCAAGCGCCGAGTCTCAAGCGAAATCGGGATGCACTTACTGATTTATCGTCTGCGGCCCGACGTGAGCGGTATCGTTCACGCGCACCCGCCGACGGCCACCGGCTTTGCGGCCTCAGGCTACGATCTGAACCGGCCACTCGTGTGCGAGGTTGTCGTCGGTCTCGGATCGATTCCGCTGGCGCGCTATGGCACCCCCGGGACGCCCGAGCTCACCGATGCGCTCGAACCCCTCATTCCGCATCATGAAGCGATTCTGATGGCGAATCACGGCGTGGTGACATTCGGTTCCTCGCTCGAGAGCGCCTACATGAGAATGGAGACGGTGGAGCACTTCGCGAAGATCGCTCTGGTCACGCACCTGCTCGGCAACGAGCAACCGCTCGGCGAGAAAGAAGTACAGAAGCTCCACGAAGTGCGCCACCGCTACAACGGCGGAGCAAGTTCCGCCCCGCCGCGCAGGCCGGTGGCGGCGGACGATTTCCAATCCGACGATGAGCCGCGCGAGACGGCAGCTAGCCGCCGGTAAGTTCTACTCTCCTCCGATTCGAAGCCTGAACCCCGCACGAAAATTCGCACTGAGCGCCGGATATCCCACCACTTCGTTGTAGTGAGCGTTGAGCGCGTTCTCGACATTCACGTAAGCCGTGACTCGAGAGTTGATTGCGTACCATCCGCCGAGATCGACGCGGGCGTAGCCGGCGGCGTGGTGGATTTCGAAGTTGTCAAAATCGTCGTCGGGGCGGCGCCCGACGAAACTTCCACCAACATTTGCGGCCCAGCGATTGCCCAGGTAGCTGAGCAGTGTCGTGCCGGAGTGTTTGGGACGCCGCAGGAGCGGATTTCCCGCAGCCATGATTGGATCGCAGAAATTTGCCGGAGTACAAACCGGCGCCTCAAGAATTTCTGTGGAAGTATAGGTGTAGGACGTGTTCAAAGACATCCTGGACGACAACCTTGCCTGGAACTGAACCTCCGCGCCTTGCGCAAACGACTTATCCACATTCAGATACTGTCCGATAAAGGTCACCGGATCGCTACTGTAATCGATGCGGTCATAGAACACATTGTGGAAGAACGTAGCCGTTAGTCCGTAGTGGCCCTTCCAAAGGTCTTGCTGAAGTCCCGCCTCAAAAGAACGCGTGCGCTCAGGCTTCAACCCCGGATTGGGATTCGAAAACGGTGGTCCGGCAAAGGTTTCCTCAAGACGAGGCTCTTTGAATCCGCCGGAGTACGAAAACCGCAATCGCGTTCCCGAAAACACTTCCCCTCCTCGCAGGGCAAGCAGAGTGAATGCAACTCGCGGGACACCAGTGTTGCCATAGGCGCTGTTGTGGACGAAGCGGCCACCGGCAATCGCGGTGAGACGTCCGTAGGTAATTTGCTGCTGAATATACAAATCGTTGTTCAACCGTTGGCCATGCGTTTGGCCAAAATTCACGTCGCCCACAAAGCCATTTTCATTTTCGATTCGATATCCAAATGTTGTGTGCGCCCAGGTACGCTCGGAGTAGTCACCCTGATATTCGAAGCCGACACGATTGATGCGGTCGACTTCGTGAGAGGCGAAGTCGATAGGGTCGCCGAAAGGATCGACACGAGCGGGATCCCCGTTTACGTTGAGCTCGTTATATCGGTAAAGATAATCAAAGCCGGTGAAATGATGCTGCCATCCGTTGCGCGCCGCGATGGCGAGATCGACGCTCCCGAGAATATTGTTGTATTGAGACCATTCGTTCGGGTCAGGCTGTAGCGGAACAAGCGGCTCGTTCAGCCCGTTGGATGGAACCAAAGGATCGTAGCCGTTGAAGCTCCATTCTCCCGGAATTCCTGTGTGGCTGTTCGAATGACGGACCCGCACCCGCAGCGCGACCTCGTCATCCAGAGCTACGCCGATGTTCGCGCCCTGCAGTGAATCGGAATAGAAGTCATTGATACCTTGGCCGTTGGTGTAGTACTGGTTCCCGAAGGCGTTATAGTCGAAGCGTTTGTACGCTCCTGCGAGGGATGCATAGCCGTTGGCTGTGCCGAAATTGCCGCCGTCCGCCCCAAAACGAAGCTCAGGAACGTGAGTACTTCCGGTCCGAGTCCACATTTGCACCACGCTGGTCATGGCATCGGACCCGTAGAGCGTGCTCTGCGCTCCGCGAAGAAACTCGATGCGATCGACCTGGGTCAACGGGAGCGTTCCAAAGTCGAATGTCCCTCCCGGTTCATTAATGGTCACTCCATCGACGATCACTTTGTTGTAGGTGGAATCGCCACCGCGAACGAAAAGCGAGGAGAGCCCTCCCCGCTGACCCGCCGAATTGACGACTGCCCCCGGTAGAAACCGAACCGTGTCGCTCGCCGCCGTCGAGTTGATGACTTCGAGTTGCGCACTAGTCAGAGAAGTGACATCCGCGCCCGCCTCCTCGCCGGTGACCGGCGTACGAGTCGCGGTCACGACCACGGTTTCAGCGGCAGTTGCGATATGAAGCTGAACGCTGATTACTTGGGAAGTTGAAGAGAGGTCGATGGTATCGGCTGCGAAGCCGGGTGCCAGCACTTGAACTCGATACGAATTCGACGGCGTTTCGCGAAAGACCGCTGTCCCTTCGGCGGAGGTGTTCAAGATGTCTACGATCGCCGACTTTCCGGAACTCAGCAGTTGCACCTGTGCCCCGGCAACGGCAGCGCCCTGGGGATCGACGACCTTGATTTTGATTTCAGCGGAAGCGCTGGTTAGAAGGAGGGACGACAAGATCGAAGACAGAAAAAATACGCGGGCAAATGCACGGGAACACGGCATGGCACGTCTCCTTTATCACGCGAAAGGGGTTGGTGTGGACGGTTCACGCCGGTCTCCTGGCTTCGCGAGTCAGAATGTGAGCTTTCGCCCAGCATCCGCCTGCTACAACCGGCCTTCCCAGGTTTCCTTTTCAGGTATCCCAGTGACCGGTTGCGATTTCCTCGCTTACAGTTGCGCGGCAGCGCGGGATTTGCACCCGCTTCCCATAGCGCCAGCTTGTCGCCGGCCTACGATCATGCGCGAACCTAATATAGAAGTTGAGAAAGAGCGACTACAGCAGCCCAGCCAATCTAATGGCCATGGAGATGGAAGTCAAACCCTAGCGCTCGATGACAGGAAACTCTGGCGATCCTACTTGCTTCACGTGCTCTTCGGCGAAAGCAGTGACGCGTTCCAGAGTGATCTGTAGTTGCTGGTGAATGTCGGCCATCGTCTTGTCATCGTTTCGTCGGTCGCCAGTTTCGGCCGGAACGCGCATCTTCGTGCTGAAGCGCACCAGCGCTTTTGAAAATGGTTTCGGGATCATGAGCGCGTCCCAGGTGTTGAGCACCCAGGCGTCGCTGAGGGCTACGTAGAAGGCCTGCATCGGCACCACGCTCGCGCGCGACAACAAAACGGGACCGGGCTTGGCCACATATTTCGGCCCGCGCGGCCCGTCAATCGTAAAGACTACCGGGTTATTCCGCTCCAACTGGGCTTTCAATCCAAGCAACGCTATTGCGCCGCCACGACTACTGGATCCTCGAACGGCGGCGAAGCCGAACCTCTCGATCGTGCGCGCGATGTATTCGCCATCGAAGCTGCGGCTCACCATCACGGCGATTCCAGTTTTTTTCCAAAGCCATGCCGCGGGAAAAACTGCACGATGCCAGAAGCAATAGATCATCGGAGCTTCGAAGATCACGCCGGGCGAGGAGGGCGGTTCTTCCCAGGAAATGGAATAGCGCAGGGTGCGTCCGATCACCGCGATTACCAGGTAACTAGCCCAGCTGATGAGCCACAAGAGAATTCGCTGCCCGAACGAGAATCGAGGCTGCGTCGTTGATTGTTCAGCCCCGAGTTGTTCAGGCTCGGTTGTGGCGGAAGTGGCGGAGGAAGAAGACCTCACGCCGACATTGTAGCTGGGAACGAAGTTTTAACTGAAAGCTGACAGCTGAGAGCTGATGGCTTCCGAACGACGGCGATGCCGTTACGTTTCCAGATATCCGGTGATCCAGTCTTTCAGAGGACGCCGGCGCTCGTCGCTGGCGTCGAAGCGAATGCCAAAGCTCTTGTTGGGCTTTTTCCACGTAACGTGGCCGCGGACCCAAACGCGCGGCAGGGTGAGCAGTGAGAACGACACTTCCACCGGAGTTCCCGGCTCCGGTACGTGATTGCCTTTGACCGACATGCCGCCGGAGCTGATCTCGAGGCTCGTCGCCGTCATGCGGCCATCGTTGTTCATCACGATCCCAACCTCGGTCATAACCGGGATGCGCACATAGCGGCGGAATTCATGGAGCACCAGGCTCCGAGTTGAACGTACCAGTTTCATCGCCGCCGACCGCTCGAGCGGTTCGTGAAAGACAGCGTTGAGGCACAGCTTCGAATAGCGCATGGCGTCTTGCGCCGAGCCGCCGAGGCCGTAGATGATCATGCGGGCGTTCGAGGTTGATCCGCGAGCCAGTTCGATGACGCTGCCTGCGGATTCTCCGAGGGGCAGAACGCAGGCCTCGAACTTCTCGCGGCGCAAGCGTTCGGCTTGGTCATGCGGAACCGGGACCGTCTCGATTCCGAACTGACGAAAGCAGTCGGTGACGATTTGCGCCGATGCCGCGGGCAAGTCAAACAACGCAACGCGCGCGCTGGATTTTCTGTGGGTTGAGATCGGAGCGAGAATAGTGCCGGTCGAAGTCGTCATGAGGTTCAGGGGGATGAACTCCTCTAAAACCCCATTCTGACGGGCGTTTCGGCGGTTGCCTAGGTTTCGGAAGGGCGTATCGTGGGGTTGCCGTGGGCCATTGGGGGAGGTGTACCTGAAGTGGTTACCTCCTGTCCCTTCGTGCGGGTCAGGCCTGCGGGTCAGGTAAGATGTTGCAATCCTTGCGGTTGGTAGGCAGCACAAAACACAACCATGGTCAGTCTCACCGACATTCAGGCGGCGCTCGGGCGCATTCGCGGCTCCATCTATCTCTCGCCATGCGCGAAATCAGAAACATTTTCCGAATCCACCGGGAACCAGGTTTATTTGAAGCTCGACAACCTGCAGCGGACCGGCGCTTTTAAAGAGCGCGGCGCGCTCAATAAGTTGCTCCTGTTGAGCGCGGAAGAACGCGCGCACGGAGTGATCGCTGCTTCCGCCGGAAATCATGCGCAAGGCGTTGCCTACCACGCCGGTAAACTCGGAATTCGCGCGCAAATTTGCATGCCGCTGACCACGCCATTGATCAAGGTTTCGGCCACGCGTGGGTATGGCGCCGATGTGATTCTGCACGGCGCAAATTACGACGAGGCTTACGAGGAATCTCTGCGCCGCAGTAAAGCGGAGAAACTCACGCTCGTGCACGCCTTCAACGACGATGCTGTGATTGCGGGTCAGGGCACGATCGGATTGGAAATGATGTCGCAGCATCCCGATCTTGACGCCGTCGTCGTTCCGATCGGCGGCGGCGGGTTGATCGGCGGAATCGCGTGCGCGCTCAAAGAGTCGAATCCGAAAATCCAGGTTTTCGGAGTGCAGCCTTCACGGCTGCCGTCGATGAAGGTTGCCGTGGCAGAAGGCAAACCGGTGACGCTCGCTGCGGCTTCGACCATCGCAGACGGTATTGCTGTGCGGCGCGCCGGCGACCGCACGCTGCCGCTGGTTCAGAAATATGTGGACGATATCGTAACGGTCGAAGAGGAAGAGATTGCGAACGCGATTCTTCTTTTGCTTGAGCGCGAAAAAACTCTGGCAGAGGGTGCGGGCGCGGCCGCCTTGGCGGCCCTCGTCAATCGCAAATTGCCGATTGTAGGGAAGAAAGTTGCCGTGGTCGTGTGCGGTGGAAATATCGATGTGACGTTGCTCTCCCGCATTATCGAACGCGGTCTGGTGAAAGATGGACGACTGGTGCGCCTGCGGGTTCATCTGCCGGACTATCCCGGCGCATTGAATCGGCTAACGTCCATTCTGGCCGAACATCGCGCCAATATCGTCGAGACGGCCTACGACCGCGCGTACCACGGAGTCGGTCTTGGTGAGACGGCCATTGAAATCACCATGGAAACTCGCGGTCCCGAGCACATCGCGGAAATTATTGCGGCGTTAGGCGCAGCGGGCTATGCGCAGGAACGGGTGATGTAGGTGTTTTCGCCGCGGATGTTTATTCGAACTGCTTCCGAAATCTTTCCAACTGATCTTTCACCTCGCCCAATTCTCGCCGGATCTCGGCTACTTCCGCCTCCAAGCTGGCGATACGATCCTCATCCGCCGAATGGCGTTCTACTGCTCCGCCAGCCTGAGCGGGCATTTCCGCCTCGACCACATCTCCGGCGAGCAGATGCGCGTAGCGGGATTCCTTCGTCCCCGGCTGCCGTCGCAGCACCTTCGCCAGCGGCGGATCGCGCTGCATCAGCTTCTGCAAGCCCGATTGCACGTCATCGAGAGTCTCGAAGCGATGCAGGCGTTCGGAACGTCCGCGTAATTCTCCCGGAGTCTGTGGGCCGCGGAGCAGCAGCACGCACAGGATCCCAGTCTCCGCGCGCGTGAAGTTAAATACTTCCTGCAATCGCTGCTCGTATTTCGTGACGCGGCTGTCGGCGCCGCGCGCGGGTCCTGCCAGACGCTGCTGTTGTAGTCCGTCGAGCGCGTCACGGACCGCGTCTTCGTCCAACGCCATGACCGGATCGCGATTCGATTTCTGATTGCAGGCATTCACCAGCGCGTTGAGCGAGAGAGGATAGTACTCCGGCGTGGTGATGTCCTTTTCGATCAGCGACCCCAGCACGCGGACTTCGGTTTCGGTCAGTTTGATTTCCGGCATGGACCATTCATTGTATCCACTGAAGTAAACGTGCGTAGCGCCCGCTGCCTGTGACTTTCCTCCGCCGGATGCCTGTCGAGCGGCGGGGAGGAGCAGCATCTGTCCCCGCCCGCGATATACTCAGTAGTTTGTCGGATACATCCGTTTGTGAGTCCAGCTATGAATCAACCCGGAGCACCGCGAGTGTCGATTGACGAACTGGTGCGGGAGCTTCACGCATTCCCCAGATCGGCGTTCGACACGACCGAGCAGATCCTCGAATTGCTCACGAGGTGTCCGGTCGAAGAGGCTAGTCTCGCGCCCTATTTGTGCTGGGACCGCCAGCACTACACGCGAAACCTGATCGACAAGACCGACCTCTACGAACTGATCGCGATTTGCTGGGAAGTTGGCCAAAGCAGCTCGGTCCACAACCATCGTGACCAGAACTGCTGGATGGCCGCTCCGGTAGGGCGGCTGCTGGTCGAAAACTTTGATGTCGGATCTCAGGATCTCGAGGCGGGGAAGGCCGATTTGCGCGCATCTAACACCGTGGAACTGACGGTGTCGAATCCATGTGCCGTCGACCCGCGAGAACCGGTGCATCGCGTGCTCAATCCGCGCGAGGCGAACCAGCGGGCGGTGTCCCTGCACGTGTATTCGCGGCCTTTTGATACTTGCGTGGTCTATTCACCCGAACAGGGAACGTGCGGGGAAATCCGGCTGCATTACACTACAGCGTTTGGAAAGCCAGTACCCAGTACCTAGTAACCAGTACCCAGCCAACATAGGCGCTGTTTTTTTTGGGGCCGTCCTGATGATCTGGCTTGTGTGGACAGAAGGTTTTCTGGGTACTGAGTACTGGGTACTGAATTCAAGGAGGATTCGTGAGGAAATACCTGGGTGTGTTGGCGGTGCTGGCTGCGCTCTGTGTGATGTCGTGGGCGCAGGCCACAACGCCAGCCCCGGCCCCCGCCACGCAAGAGCCGGCTCCGACGCCGTCTGCGCCTGTGCAAGCGACGCCCGAGGCGACCACGATTCCCTCTGCGCCCGTCAATGCCAAGCCGCCGATCCAGTATCCGCGTTTCGAGGTCTTTGCCGGCGGCACCTACGCCGAGGCTGGATTTTTCAATGCCGGGCACTGGGCTGGGCTCCCCGGCTGGGACGCCTCATTCGGTATCAATGCGACGCACTGGTTGGGATTCCTGTTCGAGGGCGGCCAATACTTCGGAACCTCCCAAATTCCTGGAGCAGTCCCGGCGCCCTTTCCGTCGAATCAGGGAGGTTTCTGTAGCGCTCCGGGCTGCACGTTCCCGGTCTCGACGCGAGAATACAATTTTCTTTTCGGCGCGCAATTTGCCCGTCGCAAGTATGAACACTGGACGCCGATCGCCCAGATCATGTACGGACATCAGGGTGTGCGCGGCCAGGCAACTCCCATTGGCGGCACGATCATCACGGAAATCGGAACCGGCAGAGCCATATTGGCAGGCGGCGGCATCGACTACAAGATCAATGAGCGTTTTGCCCTGCGGCTCAAAGCTGATTATTTGCAGTCGGCGACCGCATTTCCGCAAAATCCCAAGCAAAAGCAGGACAACTTCCGGTTCTCGGTGGGTGTGGTGATTCGCACCGTCCACAAGAAGAAGCGCCGCCTCGAGGATGAAACGCAGCCCGAGCAATAGGTGGTTCAGGCCCGATCATCGCGTGATTCCGGCCCAATTGCTCGATCCAAACTACGAGCGGCGAAGCAAATCGCTCAGAGGTTTGGCCTTTGAACGCAATTCGTCGGCGAAATCGCCGCTTTTTTCGATCACATCGTCCAGGCGCTCTTTCGCTTCGTCGGTCCAGTCCGAGGCTGTTTCGAGGACGTCGTCGTAGGAACGCCGCAAGTCTTTTCGTAGCTGGCGACCCGGTTTCGGAGCGAGCAACAGACCGAGCGCGGCGCCAACGCCCAGGCCGATCAAAAGAAACGTGACTGCAGTTCCGGTAGTACCGTCAGAACTCTGGTATTTTCCAATGCGCATAAAAACCTCCTAGCTAATTGGTATTGTAGCCCCATCCGCCGGGACCGATCACTCGATCAACCGCCGGGTCAATCGATGCTACGGTTCCCCCGCTTCCCACAGTCCTATCGGCCTGTGTAAAATGGAGCGTTAATTCCAAGTGCGGCGGAAGCCTTCCGCGACCTGCCCCGCTACCCAGACTTCCTCACAGAGTGAAGGAGATGTAACCCAGCAATGTCGATTCCAGCGACCCAACTCCGTCCCGGCATGATCATCAAGCACAACAATGACTTGCATTCCGTGTTCAGCGTCGAGCACCGCACCCCGGGGAACCTGCGCGCCTTCATCCAGGCCAAGCTGCGCAATCTGCGTACCGGTGCCATGTTCGAGCATCGTTTTCGTTCCCCCGACCCCATTGAGAAGGTGAATGTTGACGAGGAAAACATGGAGTTCCTCTACAGCGACGGTGACGACTACTACTTCATGAACACAGAGAACTTCGAGCAGACCCATCTGACTCGCGATATTCTCGGCGACGCTGTCGATTACCTGACTGCGAATCTCCAGATCAAGGTGGAGTTCTTCGATGGCAAGGCAGTCGGCATCGAGTTGCCCCAGACCGTGATCCTGAAGATCGTGGAAGTCGAGCCCGGACTGAAAAGCGCAACCGCATCGAGCGTGACCAAGCCCGCGACCACCGAAACCGGACTCATCGTGCAGGTGCCGCCATTCATCAACGAAGGCGAGAGCATCAAGGTCGATACAGCAGAAGGCACGTATTTGTCGAGAGCTTAGAGAGGGCAGAGGTCGGAGGTTCGATTGCAGAAGGTGAAAAACCCAGAGTGCACGGGTTGACCTCTGCAATCTGGCCGCTGACCTCTTCAATCGAACGATGCCATCCTCCTCAAATCAAGACTCACTCCCGGCCCGCCGTTTCTTCGTTCGCGGACGCGTGCAAGGTGTCGGTTTCCGGTGGTTTGTCGAGCGCGAGGCGCACATACTGCAAATCGCGGGTTGGGTTCGCAACAATCCAGACGGCAGCGTCGAAGTATTGGCCATCGGGACGCGCGAGCAGTTGGCCGGATTCCGGTCGCGTCTCTCGGAAGGTCCGCGGGCGGCGCGCGTAGATAACGTAGAAGAAGTTGAGGCCGAGCCAATCGCCGGACTCAATTCATTTCAGGTTCGAGGAGCATAGTCGAGAATGCAGTCGAGAATGCAAACCCAAGTCCCGGCCGCCAAGGCCATCCAGAAGGCAGATTGCGATGGGCTCAAGAAGCTGATCCGCGAAGTGCCTGACTTCCCGAAAAAAGGCATCCTCTTCTACGACATCACCACTCTGCTCAAAGACAAGCTCGGTTTCGCGCGGCTGATCGATGCGCTCTCTGAAAACTACATTGGCAAAGAAATCGACCTGGTTCTCGGTATGGAGGCCCGCGGATTTATCTTCGGTCCAGCGCTCGCCTATCGCTTGAACGCGGGCTTCGTCCCCGTGCGCAAGCCCGGCAAACTTCCCGCCGAAACCATGAAGGTCAGCTATGACCTCGAATACGGCAGCAACTCTCTTGAGATCCATAAAGACGCCATCAAGAAAGGCCAGCGCGTTCTGATCGTCGACGACCTACTGGCTACCGGTGGAACCGCCGTAGCAACGGCGGAGTTGGCCTCCGGCCTCGGCGCGCGTATTGCCGGATTGACGTTCGTAGTGGAACTTGATTTTCTGAAGGGTCGCGACAAACTCAAGAAGTACGACGTCTTTTCGTTACTGCACTACGACCGCTAAATCTGCGCGATCCGGTAACGTTAACGAAGTCCCACTGTCGCAAAATGTTGCGAACCTCCGCGCCCGCACGAATCAGAGATCAGAGCTGGTGCGCCGCCCACTATGGGATGTCTTGAGATTTTGTCTTGGGGCTTACCTAACCAGGTATCCCACCGCTCGGAACACGCCGCGCCAGATTGCCAGGCTGATGGCGAGCGATGCGGTGTAGGAGAAGATGGCAAACCAGTTCAAATGTACAAATCTTTCACTTTCACGGATCCACATGGGGGAGGGCTCCTTGAGTTCGCGACTAGTTCCTCAGCAATTGTCTAACCGTTCGTTTTCTTTTGCAAGTAGTTGAAAATATTCCCACAGCATCCTACTCCTTCGCCGCGAGATCGTGTTGAAAATCGCAGCACCCGGCAAAACTTGCCCATGATGCCGAAACCTTAACATCCAGAGCCGATATTTGGAGTTGACCGCCGCCCTGCGTCAGAGCCCCGCCGGGAGCCGCATCGGAGCTAAAGACACGGTGATAAGCTATGTCCTTCGACGGGGTCCGTCGATGGACGACAATCCATGCGGGCAATGGCTAGTTTGCGGCGTTCAAGGAAGCGTACTGGCCTGCCCGTGCACCGTGTCTTGATCGAAAGCTTCATCCGCGCCTCCATCCTGCTCCTGGTAACGCTCACGGTCCTCAGCACTCTCGCCTCAGCCGTGGATTCTCCTTCTCTGCCACCTTCCATCATCACTGCACCTTTAAGCGTCAATCAGGTTGTCGACAATCTCGTCCGGCAAGACGAGGCTCGGGCCCGTGCTTTACGCCACTACGAATGCACGCGGGTTTACCGTCTCGTCTATCGCGGATTCCCCGGCGATCGCGAAGCGCAAATGACGGTCGAGGCGACGTTCGATAGTCCCTCAAGCAAGAACTTCAAGATCGTTTCTCAATCTGGATCGAAGCTCATCATCGATCGCGTGTTCAAACGGCTGCTTGACAGTGAAAAAGAGGCGGCTGAGCCCGAGGTGCATGCTCGCACGCTCTTGAACCGCGACAACTATGACTTCGCGCTGGTGGGATTCGAGCGCTCCGACAAAGGCAGTCAATATGTCCTCGCCGTGGCGCCGAAAGCGAAAACTAAGTATGTCTATCGGGGCAAAGTTTGGGTCGACGCGACGGACTTCGCGGTGACGCGGATCGAGGCCGAGCCGGCGCTCAACCCCTCTTTTTGGACCAAGAAGAGCGATATCCACCACGAATACGTCAAAGTGCCGGATAAAGTGCAGGATTTCTGGCTGCCCCGGCGCAACGAATCCGTGAGCTACATTCGCCTTGGCGGGCGCGCCACGCTGACCATCGATTACGAGAATTATCGCATCAACGACGTTCGTCGTTAATCAGAGCGATTCAATCGCGTCAAAAGCCACGGTAGTACAATCCGGCCATGGGCGACTGCTTGAGCCGAACTTAAATCCAAATCCGATGACGGGGCCAGAAGAATCCAGCCTGCGCCCGATTCTGATCGGCATCGTCGTCGTCGGAGTTGTCGTCGGTGCTCTCGCCCTGATTCTCCGCGGAGAGCCAAAAAAACCAGCCGAGCCTCCGGCTTACGCCGCGAACCTGAAATTTTCCGATCTGAAGACCAGCGCGGCGCAGAATTTTGTCGGCGCAACCGTAAGCTACATTGACGGAGTCATCACCAACACCGGCAATATGACGGTGATCCACGCGGTCGTGCAGGTCACCTTCAAAGACGAGATGGGCCAGATCGCGCAGCGCGATGAGCTCCCCATCCACGTTCTGCAAACCGGAGGCCCCTACGACGAAGCCGTCGACCTCGTCATGTCGCCGCTAGCGCCCGGACAAAGCAAGCCTTTCCGCCTGACTTTCGAAAACATTTCCGCCCAGTGGAACCACGCTTATCCAGATCTGCAAATCACCGCCGTCAGCGTGAAGTAAGCCGAAGCGTTGGGATTCCACACACGCCCCGATCTTACGCTTCTGACCTTGTGTGTATGTGTGGAGCGGACACTCCTGTCCGCTGCCTTTGCCTTTGATCTTGATTTGTATTTGGCCTTGTCCTTGATCTTGTATTTCGCTATTTGTTCTTGATTCTGTTCTCGCTCCCCCCATCCCCACTCGCACTGGCTGGCCCGCTCTTTCCTGCCCCACCAGCGACCGGTAAAACTGCTCCGCTTCACCCCGGTGCTGCAACTGCCTCTGTTCCATCTCTCCCGTTCGATTGTCAAAGATCGCGACCTGCTGAAATCCAGGATGAAAATCACAGCCGATAATCAGCATAACGTTGGCTCCTCTCACGAGCCTTGGTCTTGTTTCTCGCAACCCGATCTACTCGCGACGGGCCAACGTCGTTATGCAATCAAGCGAAGCGCTGTGAGCGAAGCGAAGCAGCACGCAGTCGAGGGACCCCGTGTTCCCCTCCCAATGCACCGCCGCCGCAAGGCGTTCTCCCGATGATTTTTCTGTCGTTCTTTCTTCCTTCTTTCGTCGGCGAAAATGGACGAAACCGGCGTCTCGGGGTAAATGTTTACTGGTTAGTACCCCTACCCCCCCTCCCCCCTCGCTAGTGGAATCATGGAGTTAGCGGGATTTTTTTGACTCGGTCTTTGAATCGAAAGGACTTATATTAAAGTATTCCGGAATAAGGACTTAGGAGATTTCATCGGTCTGGCCGCTCCTATCAGGTGCTCAGTTTTACACAGGCGGAAGCGAGACGTCTGTGATGGCGCTCACAGTGTTTTGTGATAAATAGAGCCAGGGGTAAATCGCAAGACGCGGCTGTTCCACCAGTCCGCGTAGAAGCGCTTGTGCCAGACCGACTCGGGAGCAATCTCCGTATCGTGCGCGGTTGGCATTCTTATTTCGGAGGGGCCGTTTTACTCTCATAGCAGGCGGTGGGGTCGGCCATGCATTTGCGTTCCCAAAGTAGGCTGGAGTTCAGATCCGCTGGAGACTTCCCGTTGATGTCGTCGCGTACGTACTGAATGGAGTAATTGATCGGAATGCTTTGGTTTCGGTAATCACCGTAAAACGCATTCACACCGCTGAGAAACTGACCCACCGTAATGTTCTCGAATCCTGACTTAAGACTTTTCATACAAAACTCTTGTGTGAGTTCTGGACGGTCTAGCTGTTTACGCATCTGGGAGGTCGTCGCGTTCACCACGTCGGGGTACTTATCTTTATATTGCTTAAGAAAGTCGCCCGTCTTGATGGTGAGGTCCAAAGAAGTGTTCACAAGCTGAAGGCAAACGCTTGCTTCCCTAATGGCAGTGATACCTGCGCCATTCAAAAATCCCAGCAGGTACCCCATCTTCACACCTTCGCTATAGTTACTCCAGTCGCGCCCTGTCGGAGCAACACCGGTGCTTTGACCAAAGGCAGCAGTCAGCAACAGAAACCATATCCAGCATTTCATATCTCGTCTCCTTTGGGGATTAGGCCGTCACTGAGAATCGTCGTCGTACGGCGTGATGGGAATTAGCTCGGGAGCCTTTGGCGGTAGCTTCGAATCCTCAATATATCCTTTCATTCGACCGACCGACTCCTTGTCCTCGTGAATCTCTCGAATCTCCCATCTCAACGTACCACCGGGCATTACCCTAACCGACTGTCCTGCCGTCAGCGTGTAGACGGAGTGATACACGCCCATCGCGGAAGATCGACGCCATAGCTCGTATAGCATTGCTGTAACCTCCACAATCATTCTATCGCTTTGGCCCGGCAACAATCTCGCGATATGATCTCTGCCGATGGCTAATCAAGGTTCGATTCGATTCGATAAAGGCGCATGGTATCTCCGCGTCTACATCGGCGGGCGGGTGGCCCACCCGCCCGATGAAGCCACCAGGCCCGCAAAAGGAGTCGACGAGGATCGCCAGTTGCCACGTTGCTATGACGATGATGATTGGAGTATATTGCGGACTGAAAATTTAAGGGCCCGGGCCGTGGTCTTGGACACCGCAGCCCGGGAATCGCAGAGGCCTTGAGGGATTGGACATCCTCGGGGCCTTTTGCTGTGGGGCACTATAACAGATACAAAGTGACCATTTGTGGCGTAAGTGTCCGAAAATTTCCACTTTTGCCTTTTTTGACCACTCGGTGCCCGCACCTAGTCTTTCTCCTCGTAATCCTGCTATATTCCGCCCCATGGAAAACGTTCTGAACTGGGTCGTTACCCTTTTAGCTTTCGTGCTCACGATCTGGCCACTTCTAATATCCGTCGAGAGCGTCCTCAGGACCCACAAATGGAAATGGAGAATCAGTCTATTCGTGCTGGGTCTAACTTTGGCTGTCTTGACTCATATTCAGCAGGACAAAGCGGATGACAAACTTTCCGCGGTGAAGGGTCAACTGGATTATTCGGTCGGTCTGCTTAAAGGTGTCGCTGAGAAAGAGTGCGACCTGTCTCCCGGCCAGTTAGACACGATCAGAAGCTTCATTGCCACCGTTTCCCCGAAGCCAGCCCCGCCGCCGGTTCGCCCAAAGCCGACAACTGAAATTCCAAACCCAGCACTAGTTTCTCCGCTGGTTCAAGTCTCGACTCCTGAATTGATTGCCAGAGTTGCGACAGTCTCCAAACGATTAAGAGATTTGCGAGGGGAAAAAGCCGGAGTGCAGTTAGACTCAGAACTAAAAAAATGGGCGGTGCATGAGCAGCGAAATAATGACAGGAACAGCGTTTCGGACGAAGAGATGAGAGCCAGTGACGAGACTTGGGACAGAAAGATCAGCGAGTCAAACGATAAGTTTGACAACCAAATACAAGCGACCTTCATTGAGGCGGACCAATTTAGGAGAGAAATGTTACGTCGACTTTCTCCAACTAAATGGACCCAGGAAGATCGAGACAAAGACAAAGATCAGGCGTTTACAGGAATGGACGAGAGGGCCGCCGCTGATTATCTAGAGCGGCTAGCTAAAAGGATCTAATTTTTCTTTCCCATCGCAGCTGCCTCAAGCAGCTTGAGGCCGATAACAAGTTCAGAGGCGGGTGCTCCTGAATTGTGCCCGCCTCCCGAGACGGACGGCACCCACCTTCTTTGACAACATGAAATTTCAACCGTCGACAGCCGCAATCACGTCCTCGGGAACCGTCAAAAATACCTCTAAAAACCAGCCAAATCGATGATCCATCCCCTTAAGTCCTTTATTTTGAGGGTCGTGTGAGTAGCTAGCTGTGAAATGAGCAAGTTACGCAAAAAAAAAGGGGGGGGGGGTACAAAACCAAAAAGTCCTCCGAACGTTTTTACTGAAAGCTGAGAGCTGACAGCTGGAATCTTCTCTCCGCTACAATGGCCTCGTGCCTGAATCAAAACCATTCCGTCTCACGGAGTCTGTTAAAGCCGCGGGTTGAGCGTCCAAGCTGAGTCCGGCGGCGCTGGACACAGTGCTTGGGAAATTAGCCCGGCAACATGACCCGAATGTTCTGGTCGGCTTCGATCATGCCGACGACGCCGGCGTGTATCAACTCACGCCTGAGATGGCGCTCGTCCAGACGGTCGATTTTTTTACTCCGATCGTCGACGATCCCTACACCTTCGGCCAGATCGCGGCGACGAATTCGTTGAGCGACGTGTATGCCATGGGCGGAAAGCCGCTGACATCGCTGGCTCTCGTTTGCTTTCCGGAAAAAGGCGATCTCGAAATCCTGGAGCGTATTCTCGCCGGCGGATTGTCGAAGATGATGGAGGCCGGTTGCACTGTGGTCGGCGGCCACAGCATTCGCGACGACGAAACGAAATTCGGCTATTCGGTTACCGGCCTGATTCATCCGAAGCGGGTGCTCGCAAATCAAGGCGCGCAACCCGGTGACCGCTTGCTCTTCACCAAGGCGCTGGGCACAGGAGTGATTTCGACGGCGATCAAGAAAGGTGTTGCGAAACAAGAATGGATCGATGCAGCCGTGAAGTCGATGACCACGCTAAATAAAACCGCGGCCGAAGTGATCGCCGGAGTTCATGGGCGCGGGGCGAACGACCACCGACCAGCGACCAGCGACGGTTTCGCCGTCCACGCCCTCACCGACATCACCGGCTTCGGCATGATCGGACACGCGCGCGAGATGGCGCTGGCTTCCAATGTCGGCATCATTCTCTACTCAACCAAAATCCCAGTGCTCGAAGGCGCGCTCGATTGCATTCGCGCCAAATACATTCCCGGAGGACTCAACGCGAATCGTGACTTCGCCGAGTGCATGGTTGGCTATGACGAATCGGTTCCGGATGATATCCGAACTCTGCTCTTCGATCCGCAAACCGCTGGAGGCTTGTTGATCGCCGTCTCCGCCGACGATGCCGGAACGCTGCTCCATGCGCTGCAAGACGCCTCCGTTCCCGCCGTCGAGATCGGCGAAGTGGTGTCGAACACAAAGCCTTTGATCCACGTAGCGTCATGACCTGCGTATCGCGAATTTTGTGCGAAGCGCTTCTGCGCCCTTCCGCATCTACACAACGAGTAACCTGCTTACTCTTATCGCTCTCTCGCGAAAGGAAAAACTCGTGAAGACCCGCAATCTCGGCGGCTCCAATCTTAAAGTTTCAGCCCTTGGTCTCGGTTGTATGGGTATGTCGGAGTTCTATTCCGGTTTTGATGACGCAGAGTCGATCGCGACCATTCACCGCGCCCTCGAACTCGGCATCAATTTCCTCGATACCGCCGATGTCTACGGTCCCTTCAAGAATGAAGAACTTGTCGGCCGCGCCATCAAAGGCCGACGCGATCAGGTTGTGCTGGCGACAAAATTCGGAATCGTCCGCGATCCCAGCAACCCGAGCGTGCGTGGGGTCAACGGCAAACCCGAATATGTAAAAACATCCTGTGAAGCGAGTCTCAAGCGACTGGGCGTGGAACACATCGATCTCTACTACCAGCACCGCGTCGATCCCGGAACTCCGATTGAAGACACGGTCGGCGCCATGGCGGAACTTGTGCAGGAGGGCAAGATCGGCCACATTGGCCTGTCGGAGGCCAGCGTCAATACTTTGCGGCGTGCAGTGAAGGTGCATCCGATTGCGGCGTTACAGACGGAGTATTCGCTGTGGACGCGCGATCCGGAAGACGAAATTCTCGCGACCTGCCGCGAACTAGGAGTCGGATTTGTTGCCTATAGTCCGCTTGGCCGCGGTTTTCTCACGGGCCAATTTAAGAAGTTCGACGACCTGGCGGAAGATGACTACCGCAGGTTCTCTCCACGTTTTCAGGGTGAAAACTTTCGGAAGAATCTCGACCTTGTCGCTGAAGTCGAATCGATGGCGCGCGAGAAGAAGTGTGAACCCGCGCAAATCGCTCTGGCGTGGGTGCTGGCGCAGGGCGACAATATTATTCCGATCCCGGGCACGAAGCGGCGGAAGTATCTTGAGCAAAATGTCGCTGCGCTCGATATAAAGCTGACCGCGGATGAATTGCGCCGGCTGAGCGACTTGTTTCCAACCGGCGTCGCATCAGGGACGCGCTACCCAGAGCACATGATGAGTCTGATCAATGGTTGATGGATGACGGTTGATGGATGAGAGATAGTCGATAAGAGGTCGTCGGTCGTCAGACGTCAGTCGTCAGATCGGACGCGCTACCACTGCCGGCCTTCTCGCGCATCCGTTTTACAAAACTCGGGACGTGCACGACGGCACGGCCTACCGTGCCATGCCCAATCTCCAGCGTACCGTCGTAAGCGCTCACGCGCATCAGATAGAAGCGCCCGTCAAACGATTCCAGTTCTGCTTCCGCTCGAATGGTGGTTCCAATGCCGCTCGCGGCGCGATGTTCGACGTGGATGGAAGTCCCAACCGTGATTTCCCCTTCATCACAATAGGGCTGCAACGCGTGGAAACACGCCGTCTCCATCAGTCGAATCATGTCGGGAGTCGAGTAAACGGGCGGCAACTCCGGGTGATGCGCCGAGAGCGTGTGCTTCAAAGCAACGGTCTCTGACGCCTCACCGCGAGCGCCAATCGGAACGGTTCGGGCCATGAACTTGCTAGATTAAAAAGCCACTATACGATTCGTAACACGTGGATACAAGAGCGGCAACCCAACAAGAAAGGCGGCGCTTACGCGCCGCCCTTTAGAATCGTAAGGCTTTTTCTGCTAATCAGTCTTCGCTTTAGTCTTGACTTTAGTCTTCACTATAAAAAGCGTCGAGCAGGCCCTCGTATGTGTCGGCCGTGCTGTTAACCAAGGTCTGGTTCGCGCCGGTTTCATCCATCACATAGATGTCCCACGATTGAGAGGTGCTGTTCGATTGGTTGTAGAAAATCTGATTCTTATATACCACCGGGGAAAAGCTGTATGTGGTCGTGCCAGTTGTGAGCGGAGTCAGGCTTGACCCGTCTAAGTTGACACTGAAAATGTTGTCTTGGTTGCCATCGTACATCGTGAACAACAGCTTCGTGCCGTCGGTGGTGAAGGCCGCAGGTCCCCACCAACCCTCTGTGGCGTAGACCAATGTCGGAGCCGTATCCGTGAGTGCCATCGTGTACCACCCATCTTGCGATGGATCGGCGATCTGCGGTTGTGCAAGGCGCTGCGTCGTACGTCGCGCCCCGACCAGAACATGCCGGTTGTGGCTCTGGACATTCGCCGCCAGGTCTTCATCGGTCGCGACATAAAACACCAGGGACTTGCCATCGGAAGAAAACGCCGGCACGAGGGCAGCGTCGGTCGTCGGCGCAAACAGTGCGTGCTGGTTGCTGCCGTCCGCGTTCATGACATAGATCTGGTCGGGACCGTTCGTATAGTCCACATAAGCGATCGTCTTTCCATCGGGCGAGAACGACGCGCCCCAGCTCCGGCCGTCGGTGGTCAATTGTTTTTCGGTGCCGTCCGTGCCCATGAGATAGAGGTCATAACCGGCATCGTCTTGGCGGTAGTAGACGACCTGCGTCGCGGTGTTATTGGAGGCTACATACCAGGCGCTTGACGGAATCGGAATCGTAACGGCTGTTGGAGTTCCGGTAGTCCCACTGAAGGTGAAAAGGTGAGGTGTGCTATCGCTTGATCCACGGGCAACATAGGTAATCAAAGGCGTGGAATCGCTTCCGCATCCCGTTAACGGGAGTGCGATTGCCATCACCGCAGCTAGAGTTATTGCGAATTTCTTCATTTTGGTGCTCTCTCCTCAAGAATCTCGTTAGGCTTCATGAATTGGTTTTCCGACCCACTGATCGCGAACGTCCTGACTGACAGCCAGAGAATCGCGCGTACGTGGAATTGGCACGGAACTTTGCCACCCAGGGGAAGTGTGGGTTGACCAGCAGAGTCTTGTTCAGGCCTGAACCTCGACTCCGCCCAATGCAGACCTTACGCGAAGAGAGGGTTCAAAATTAGAAAAAACCAATGCGCGAGATTACTTTCGTCAGCTCTCCGACGGTCGTCGGACGGGCAAACAAAAAACGTTGTAACCGACGGCTGCGGAAAGCCATCAAAGGCTCCATGGAATTCCGACAGCTGGGCAGAAGTGGGTTGAAAGTTCCAGTGCTTTGTTTTGGCACGGGGACTTTCGGAGGCGGGAATGAATTCTTCCGCGCATGGGGTGCGACGGATGTCGCCGAGGCAACTCTGCTCGTCGACCTGTGCATGCAGGCTGGCGTAAATTTCTTCGATACCGCCGACGTTTATTCGCAGGGACTTTCTGAGGAGATTCTGGGCCATGCGATCAAGCACCTGCCTCGCGCGAGCGTCCTGATCTCGACCAAGGCAACCTTCCAGTTCGGCGAGGGTCCGAACAACGTAGGATCGTCTCGCGCTCACTTGACCCAGCAAATCGAGGGCAGCCTAAAGCGCCTTCAGACCGATTACATCGATGTGTATCACATGCATGCGTTCGACGCGTCGACTCCGATCGAAGAGACGCTCAGAACGCTCGACGATTTCGTGCGTGAAGGCAAAGTGCGTTATATCGCGGCGTCGAACTTCTCTGGATGGCATCTTCAAAAGTCGATCGACTTGAGCGAGCGCTACGGTTGGACTCGTTACGCTGCGCACCAGGTTTACTACTCGCTCGTCGGTCGCGACTACGAGTGGGAGTTGATGCCGCAAGCCTATGCCGAGAATATCGGGGCTTTGGTGTGGAGTCCGCTCGGATGGGGTCGCTTGACTGGGAAACTCCGGCGCGGACAGCCTTTGCCGGAAGTGAGCCGTCTGCACAAAGCTGCTGACGGAGGACCAGTCGTCCCGAATGAGTACCTTTATAAGGTTGTGGATGCGCTGGACGTCGTCGCGGCGGAGACTGGCAAGTCGGTGCCGCAAGTGGCGTTGAACTGGTTGCTGCGCAAACCGACGGTTTCGAGCGTAATCATCGGTGCTCGCAATGAGCAGCAATTGCGCGACAACCTCGCGGCCGCGAGTTTCACGCTGACCGAAGCACAGGTCACGAAACTGGACGAGGCCAGCGCGCCGCAGATTGCCTATCCTTATTGGCATCAGCGTCAATTCCAGGACCGTAATCCTCTTCCGCCGAGTTATCGCTGAGATAGCGATCTGAGATCGAGACGAAAGACGATTGGTACAGTCAGGCTTTACAATCGTTCCAAGCAGTGTTCCCGCCGAATGCGGTCCTGAACCAGCGCACATGCAGACGTTTGACGAACATTTCGAGGTAGTCGTGGTCGGCGCTGGTCATGCCGGATGCGAGGCGGCGATGGCTTCCGCGCGCATGGGGCTGAAGACCGCGCTCTACACGCTGAACGTCGATCTGATCGCACAGATGTCGTGCAATCCAGCGATCGGAGGCATCGCCAAAGGCCATCTTGTGCGCGAAGTCGACGCGCTCGGCGGAATCATGGGCGAAATCACCGATGCGGTAGGAATACAATTCCGCCTGCTCAATACGTCGCGCGGACCAGCTGTTTGGTCGCCACGAGCGCAGTGCGACAAGCAGGCGTATCGGTTGAAGATGCGCGAGATGCTCGAAGCGCAGCCGAACCTGAAGATCAAGCAGGCGGAAGTTTCCGATGTCATCTTGGAACGGCCGTCGATGGTCGATGGTCGTTCGTCGCTGGCGGAACCAGACCGACAACCGCATCATCGGCATTCTGCTTCGCGATGGGCGACGCGTTTCTGCCGAAGCGGTCATCATCACTACCGGAACCTTTCTCAACGGGCTGATTCACTGCGGCGAGCAGCAGTATCCTGCGGGACGTTCGGGAGAACCGGCGGCGGTTCTGCTCGGCGAAGCGCTGAAGAAGCTCGGGCTGCGCGGATGCCGCTTGAAGACTGGAACTCCGCCGCGACTCGATGGGCGCAGTATCGACTGGTCGCGCTTTGAGCGGCAACCTGGCGACGTCGATCCGACTCCGTTCAGCTTTCGCACGAAGCGGGTTGCGCATCACGATTCGCAGGTGCCTTGCTACATCGCGTTTACCACCGAAGAAACGCATCGCGTCATCCGCGAGAACGTGCATCGATCGCCGATGTACAGCGGACAGATCCAATCGACTGGACCGCGTTACTGTCCTTCGATTGAGGACAAGATCGTCAAGTTCCCCGAGAAGCTGACGCACCAGCTTTTCCTTGAGCCTGAGGGACTGAACACGCATGAGATTTACGTCAACGGCATGAGCACATCGCTGCCGATCGATGTGCAGCTGGCGATTCTGAAGTCGATTCCGGGACTCGAAACGGCGGAGATGATGCGACCTGGATACGCGATTGAGTACGATTCGATCGATCCGACGGAACTGAACCGGACGCTGGAGACGAAGAAGATTGCGGGCCTGTTTCTGGCGGGGCAGATTAATGGAACATCGGGCTACGAAGAAGCGGCGTGTCAGGGACTGATGGCGGGAATCAACGCCGCGCTCAAGGTTAAGCGTGAGCCTGCTTTGCTGCTCGATCGCACCGAAGCTTATACCGCGATTCTGATCGACGACTTGATTTCGAAGGGCACGAACGAACCGTATCGCATGTTCACCTCGCGCGCGGAGTTCCGATTGCATCTGCGAATCGACAATGCCGATCGACGACTGACTCCGCATGGACGACGCGTGGGACTGATTTCGGATGATGCTTGGGCGGATTTTGAAGCCAAGCAAGATCGGATGGCGCGATTGAAGCAGTTGCTCGAAAAGACGCGAGTCACAAACTCGATGGCGGAGCAGATTGCTGTTACGGAAACAGAAACAACGACTGATCTTTCCGCTGCTGTTGGGCAGTCGCTCGCGCAATTGCTGAAGCGTCCTGAGATCGTTATCGAGCAACTGGCTCCGATTCTAAGAAATGTTATGCCCGAATTTTTTGAGAGAGATCACTCGGCGAACTCTGCGTCGTCTGCCGTGGATGGTTCTGTGCGATTGACGTCTGAAATCCGCAATGAACTTAAGTCGGTTGAAACTGAAATCAAGTACGCGGGATATCTCGACCAGCAGCAGCGCGCCATCGATCGGCTGAAGAAGGCTGAGCAGCGCCGCATTCCCGATTGGTTCGACTACCAGCGCGGTCAGCGGACTTGTCGCGCGAAATGCAGGAGAAGCTTGGCCACGTCGTCCCACAAACGCTGGGCCAGGCATCGCGCATCCCCGGCGTGACTCCCGCCGCCGTTTCGCTGATCAATGTCTACATCGAAATTCAGGCGCGGCGACGAGAACAGGCCGCGACGCTCTAGCCTCAACCAAGATCTTCTATCAGGCGGGGTTTGTACCCCCCCCCCCCCCCCCAATTTTTGCTTAACTTGTTCATTTTACAGCTAGTTACTCACACGACCCTCAAACTAAAGGACTTAAGAGAATCGATCGTCGATTTTGGCTGGATTTTGACGATTCTTGTTGGACGGAATTGCGCCTTTCGACGGTTGAAATTTCATGTTGTCAAAGAATGTGGGTGGCCAACGCTGCGAAGCTTCTCTGATTGTTTCTACTGCTTGACCGTATCTCCCGCGATCCTCAGAAGACTTGCAGGGCTGGAGCGTTGTGTTTGTCACGGTGCGGCTTGACTACGATTTTCACGTCCTGGTCGAGCGCTACTAGAAAGCGGAGCAGGCGCTCCACGGAAAACTGGCGGAACTCGCCGCGCAGCATCTTGGAAATGTCGGGCTGGCGGACTCCGAATAGCTCCGCAGCTTCCACCTGTTTGAGACCGCGAGCGGTCAGGATGGCATCAATTTTGAATACCAGCTGCGCCTTGACCAGATGTTCGGCCGCGTTGGGCACGCCGATGTTCTCGAAGACATTGGAATTGCGGCTTCCAGACCCGCTTCGTTTCTTGGTCATTTTGGTCATTGCTGTCGCCCCCTGGCGAGATGTTCGGCTTCACGGAGCCGTTGCTTGATCAATTCGAGGTCCCGGCGCGGCGTTGCCCGCCCGGTCTTCGATTTCTTTTGAAAGGCGTGAAGAACGTATAGCGCTCCCGCATGCTTCAGCGTGTACACAGCGCGGAAGGTATCACCGCGATAGTCTCTGATGACTTCCAGGACGCCCGCTCCTCCGAAACCCTTTAGCACCTTCGCGTCTTGATGCTTGCCGCCACGTTGGGCGACATACAAGGCATAGCCCATAACGTCCCGAACAAGTGAGGGGAACTCGCGCAAATCTTTCAGGCTGGTCCCGACCCAAGTCACCGGTTTGGGCGGCGGTTCCGTGGTCACGGTGAGCACTATATTATAGTGATATCACTATATTGTCAAGATTGGATTGGTTGAATTCGGATTATAGCGGGTCGGAGAAGCCCACCCTAAATTTCGCAAAGAGCGCGAAATTTAGGATGGGGCACCCGGCGGCGGTGGCACCCGGCAATGGAAAAACGGCGACGGGATGCGCGGTGATTGCGCGGGGGCTAATCGTTCCGTCTTCGTCTGTGATAGGCGCCTCCGCCCAGGCCGCCTAGATCGATCACGACGGTGATGATGAGGATCACGACGTTGAGGCCGACGACGGGCTGGTGGGTGTGGGCCATCCACGCATAGACGAGGGTGGTGAGCGGCAGGAATATGAATCCGAGCAAGGGTAAGAGCAGGCCGTGGTAGGCACGTTGCAGGTAGTCGGAGAACAGGAACAGCAACACGAGCGCGATTCGGGGAAAGGCGAGGAAGACCAGCAGGATGAGGCAACCCATGAGTTCGTATTCCTCCTTTTTACTCGTGTGACCGGGCAACGGCAACAGCAGCGGGCGGGGGCGCCCGCTCTACACTAGTTCGCGGCTTTTTCTATGGCGGCGCGGAGTTCGTCGTAGGGCATGGCTCCGGGATGATACATCGAGACTTGGCCGGCGCGATTCAAGACTACTAGCGTCGGGGTGGTGCTGGCTCCGTAGGCGTTGAAGTTGTGCTTGCTCAGCGGGACGGGCATGTCTTGCAGGCTGGCGTAATAGCGGGCGCGAATGGATTCGATATAGGCGCGCTCCTTCTCAGGCGAGGCATCGGCTCCTTGGGCGGCGTAACCGTAGAGTTGAGTGGGGCCGATGACGACTAATCCCTTGGGAGCGAACTCCTGGCGCAGGCGGGCGATCAGCGGGACTTCGGCTTTGCAGTCGATGCACCAATGCGCCCAGAAAAATAAAAGAACGGGGGATCCTTTTAGGGAGGCGAGCGTGGGCGGCTTTGGTCCGAGAAACTGGGTGGATTGGAGAGCGCGGCGCGGGCTGGCCGACGAGAGCCAATACGTTGAGATTTTTTTGGAGACGCGCTTGGATCGAGGTGTTTCCGTAACGAGTTAAGGCTGAGCGGAGCAGAGCGACGGCCTGGGCATGCTTGCCCTTGGCTTCGAGCGCTTGCGCGAGGACTTCGTAGGCGGCTCCGACGGCGACGGGCAGGTGAGGCTCGGCGTCGAGTTTGCGCTTAGTTAACTCTTTCTCGGCGAGAGTGCGGGTTTCGGTGGCGTAAGCGGCTGCCTTGTCCCACTGTTGAGCGGAGGCTGTGCCGCGCGCCATCCACGAGAGCGCTTCTAGGTATTCAGCGAGTGACGCCGCGCTGACTCTTGTAGTTCTGGAGTTCGGACTCGGCGGCGGAGAATGAATTCTGTGCCAGTTGGGCTCTGACATCGCCGACCAGATCACCCTGGGCGATTGAGGGAACATCTTGGAGCAAGATCCCTGCGAATAAAATTACAGCGAGAAGTGCGGCTTTCCGTCTTCGAGCTACGCATTATTTGATGATGAATGAGGCGGCTTTAAGATGCAAACGGGCAGGATCACGCTGCGAGCGCGTAGTGCGTGTCGGCAGTGGACAGGATCGCCATTATTTCCTGAAAACTTGCAATGTCTAGATGAAAATCAGTCTGTCCGGAACTCTGCAAAACGCGCAGCACGGGTTCGGAGGGGCTGAAAAGTTTTAGTTGGATGGCATGGTCGTTGGCCCAACGCTGGAGAAAGGCGAGCATGCCGAGTCCGCCGCCGCCGATGGCTTCGACCGCGGAAAGATCGAGCGCGACGATGCGGGCGGACGATAGCGCCTGCGCTTGTACTACATCGCGCAGCTTGAAAACAGAATCGCTGTGGACGATTCTGCCCCTGCATTCGATCAACGCCAGAGCGCCAAGCCTCCCAACACGTATGGTCAGCACAAAAGCCTCCACACCTTAGTTGCTATTTAGGGCAAGAGCGCTGCCAAAACAAGAGGGCTTAGTTTTCAGAAAGATACGAAATAGAGGAGGAAAACCTCGGGAAATTTTGGAGGGTGAGGCGTGAAATGCATACCTGCGGGAAGGCCGCGTAAGACCCCGGCGGTTACTTCTGTAAGGCAAAATTTTCTCGCCAATTTGCACTGAATATGTAGAATTTTAGCTGCGTTTGAGCTTTGCGGCTGTACAGCAGCACCCCGCTCCAGAGCGTGTTCTGCCTGCACCATCCTCGGAACTCCAGCGCACACTTCAACAAAAGGAACACTGCAACATCATGGAAACAGGAACAGTAAAGTGGTTTAACGATGCCAAGGGCTATGGTTTTATCAGCCGCCAGAATGGTGAAGATGTATTCGTGCACTTCTCCGCGATTCAGGCAAACGGGTTTCGCAGCCTGCAGGAAGGTCAACAAGTTCAGTTCGACGTGGTAAAGGGCCCCAAGGGCTGGCAGGCCGAGAACGTTAAAGGCGTCTAGACCACAAGCACAATTCGGGAACGGATCGGCGGCCTGCAAAGGCCGCTTTTCTTTTTAGGCTGGAATTTAGGCCGCATGTTCTGCTTCTGCCACCGTGGCGAAGAAGCGGAAGAAACCATCCACGCGAGTGACTTCCAGCGCCTGATGGATGCGCTGATTCACGGCGACGAGCCCCAAACTGCGTCCATCTTTTTGACGTGAGACGTAGGCTCCGACTAATGCGCCGATTCCGGCGGAGTCGGCTAGTGGGACATTGGTGAAATCCAAAATCAGGGCGCGCGAATTGTCGGCGCGGACTTTGGCCTGAAATCCAAACAAGTTCTGAAGCGTAAGCGGACCCGTCAAGCGTAAGACGCTGATTCCGTTCTGGGACCCGGGAAGTTCTTCGATCTGCAACGGCTGATCTGGCATGGAGGAAATGTTAACGGCCAATGAACTCGGAAGTGTTAAAAACAGGTTAATTCCGGCGGTGGGCGGGGAGGGTTGCGCGGGCGGGCTTCGGGGTGAAGTTCTCAAGTACAATTTTGTTCGGAGAAAAAGAAGAAGCACATGGCTCTGAGAGTTGGCGATGCAGCGCCCGAGTTCGAGATCCCGGCGATCGCCGGTGAGCGACGGATCACGATCCGTTCGCGCGACTACCTTGGCCGCCAGAACCTGGTGGTGACGTTTCATCCGCTCGACTGGACTCCGACGTGAGCGGCGCAGGTGCCTGAACTCGACGCCAGAAAAAGTGAGTTCGCGGCCCTGAATGCCCAGGTCATGGACATCAGCGTAGATTCGATTCCCAGCCACATTGCGTGGCGCGAGAAGGAAATCGGCCCGGTCGAAGTGCCGATCGGATCGGATTTTTATCCGCACGCCGAAGTGACGCGCAAGTTTGGCATATTGCGCGAAGGGCCTCCTGTGGCCGGCATCAGCGAACGCGCGGCGTTTGTTGTGGATAAAGCGGGAAAGATTGCCTTTGCCAAGGTCTGTCCCATCGATCAGGGGATCGATATGAACGAGATCGTGCAGGCGTTGCGGAAGCTGGTTTAGAACGCGGAGGCGATATACGGGGCCCAGGTTAGCGCCCGAAACAACCGGGCGCGAACCTGGGGCACGAATCGCCTGGTTCTAATTCCGGCTGCTGGGTGGGTACTATTCGCCGCCTACCGTAAGCCCGTCGATTCGGATGGTGGGCGAGGCGACGCTGCCTCGGAATTCAAGGTCGGTGCCGATCTCGGAAATATTGTTGAACATCTCTTTGAGATTGCCGGCAACGGTGATTTCCTCGACCGGATAGGCCAACTCGCCGTTAACGATCCACATGCCGGAGGCTCCGCGGGAGTAGTCGCCGGTTACAAGGTTCGCGCCGTGACCGAGAAACTCGGTGACGTAGAGGCCGTCTTTGATCTCTCCGATAATTTGGGTTGGCGTCTTGCTGCCGGCTTCGAGGAAGTAATTGCCGGGGCCGATGCCGGGTGTGCCGGCTAGTCCGCGAGAGGCATTCGCAGTGGTCTCGAGGCCCAGCTTTTTCGCGGTGTAGGTGTTGAGCAGATACGACTTCAGGATTCCATTTTCAATTACCACGGTGCGGCGCGTGGGAATGCCTTCGCCATCGAACGGAGTCGTGCCGAAACCGCCGGACAAGGTTCCATCGTCGATGACGTTGACGTTCGCTCCGGCAATTTTATCGCCGAGTTTGCCGGCCAGGAACGAGGCTCCGCGATAGACGGAATCGCCGTTGATGCCTTCGAAAATGTGTTCAAGCATCGAAGTGGCGACCATCGGGTCGAGCACGACGGGAACGTGGGCAGTCTTCACCTTGCGTGCGCCGAGACGGCGCAGAGTGCGGCGCGCGGCCTCTTTGCCGACCTGCTCGGGCGAGTCGAGCTTTGCCAGGCTGCGAGCTACCGAATACCAGTAGTCGCGCTGCATCCCGCCATTTTCGTCTTGCGCGATGGGAACGGCTGCGACCGAGCAATAGGATCGGCGATATTCGCCGACAAATCCGTGAGAATTCGCCAGCACTTTGCGGCCGGTTGCAGCGTCGAAAGATCCGCCGTCGGAGTTCTTGAGGCGTGGATCGAAATCGAGCGCGGCCTTTTCGGCGCGGCGTGCGTATTCGATGCGCTCGGCACTCGGCAATGAATAAACGTCTTCGTGAAAAAGATGGAGGTCGCCGGGAAGCGATCCGAATTTGCCGGCTTCGGGAATGCCCGCGAAGGGATCTTCGGAAGTGATTTTGGCCAGCTCAAGCGCGGATTTCAACATGCGGTCGATGCCAGCAGCCGAGAAATCGCTGGAGTAGGTGCTGGCGGCGCGCCGCCCGAAGAAGACGCGGACGCCGATGGCACGCGATCCCGATTCTTTCAGGGTCTCGACCTGGCCGAGGCGGACAGAGGTGGAAAATTCGTCGCCTTCGCGGACGACACATTCGGCGGCGGTGGCTCCGGCTTGCATCGCGCGAGCGACTACGTCGGTCGCGATTTGCTTAAGGTCGGTTACGGATTGGCTGGCTGCGGTCTCTAGTGTTGTTGTCATTTTCGTTAATTCTGAATCTACCATGCAGGCTGTCGTTCGATCTCTAGTCAGGGTCGATCAAAAGGGCAGCTATTGATTTGAGTAGCAAGGCTGTGTCAGGGATGCAAGGTCGGGTACTTTGTAGTAATGCAAATTTGCATTATAATGGTGGACAACGACGCGGAGGTACGCGATGGCAACACTAACAGTGACTCAGCGAGGACAGGTCACCTTCCGCAAGAAGGTGATGGAGCATTTGGGCGTAAAGCCCGGCGGCAAGATCGAGCTTGATCTTCTGCCCGACGGCCGAGGCGTGATTCGTGCGGCGCGGCCGACGGGGAAAATTGAGGACTTCATCGGGATGCTGGCCGGCAAGACGAAGAAAGTCGCCACGATTGAAGAAATCAACGAAGCCGCCGCGGCGGGCTGGGCGGGCCTTGTCGATATGAAGAAAGGTCGCGTGGTCCGGAAATGAAAATCGCGGTCGATACCAATATTCTGGTGCGGGCCGTAGTGCAGGACGATCCGAAACAGGGCGACGCCGCCTCGCGGATAGTGAAAGCGGAAACGCTCGCGGTCGGGACTTCGTGCCTGTGCGAATTCGCGTGGGTTTTGCGAGCTGCGTACGAGTTCAAGCCCCCGGCGATTGCGGCTGCGATTCGCGAATTACTCGCCGCCGGGAATGTCGAAACGAACCGTCTCGCGGTTGAGGCGGGGTTGGCAATGCTTGATGCGGGCGGCGATTTTGCCGATGGCGTGATTGCCTACGAAGGGCGATGGCTCGGCGGCGAGACCTTCGTGTCGTTCGACCGGAAGGCAGTCGAGATGCTCAAGGCGCAGGGAGTGGCGGCGCGGGTGTTGTAGGTGCAGGCACAGCAAGGAATATCACATTCGGGTGGAAGATTGCGCTATGCTGAGGTGTCTTCCTGCGACAATTGGCAACGGTGGCTCCGATGCTTTGGGAGCGCCGAAGGACACTGCGATGCGACGTAAACCGCCACAGAGCGACGGGAGCAAACACGTGCAGTTCAATTTTGAAGTAGATCGCGAGACCGACGGTCGTTGGATCGCCGAGATTCCTGAAGTTCCCGGAGCGCTCGCGTACGGAACTTCCGCCGAAGAGGCGAAGGCAAAAGCGTATGCATTGGCGCTGTACGCGATTGCGGACGACGTCGAGCGGCAAGACAAAGAAATTCCGGATACTATCAGCGTGCCCAGAGCCTCGGCTTGAGCCAGTGGGCAAGCGCCAAGGCAAGAGCTGTATTACGCGCTCTCCTGAGGAAAGGTTGGACCGTGGTATCCCAGCGTGGTTCCCACATTAAGCTGAACCATCCCGAGCGCGGCAATTACATGTTCGGCTTCCACGAAAACGAGGAAATCGGTCCGAAGATGCTAGCTAGGATCGCCAAGCACACGGGATTGGAGCCGAGTGACCTATAGCTTTCGCGGGCGCAGGACGCTTGCTAATTCTTGGCGCTGGAACAGCCGGGATTCACCTACCGACGTTTCAGGACAAAACGAAGCACTAAAGCCGTAGGGATTGCGCCAGCCAAAAACCAAGGGATATAGAAGGCAAGTAGCCAAGCACCGTATTCTGATCGCGGCTCGCCATCGAACCAGACGGGCGACCAGTAAGACAATAGGTGAGCACTGCAGGCACAACCAGCAACCAAGCCCCATTTAATCGGGGGAATGATCGGCCCAAGAGCCACGCACTCCCGGACGAAACGATAGCTATCAGGAGCGCGCCCGAGCCAAGCGATAGCGATTGGATAAATTTCACCGTAGCTAGCCGTAGGAAGTCTCGGGTTCGGCGAGCGTCCCCGAGTTTCGGAAATCTTACTGCATGAATCCGCCGGACTCTTTCCGCGCTGTGCCGCCGACGGTCATGCGATCGATTTTGATGGTTGGGATGCCGACGCCTACCGGTACCGCTTGTCCATCTTTGCCGCAGGTGCCGACGCCTTCGTCTAGCTTCAAGTCGTTGCCGACCATGGAAACGCGGGTCAGCACATCGGGGCCGTTGCCGATCAGAGTTGCACCTTTGATCGGGGCGGTGATCTGGCCATCTTCGATCAAGTAAGCTTCCGACGCCGAGAAGACGAACTTGCCGTTCGTGATGTCGACCTGGCCTCCGCCGAAGTTCACGGCGTAGACGCCATTTTTCACGGAACGAATAATGTCTCCGGGATCGTCCTGGCCGGCGAGCATGTAGGTGTTGGTCATCCGCGGCATGGGAATGTGTTCGTAGCTTTCGCGGCGTCCGTTGCCGGTGTCGGCGAGGCCCATCAGCTTCGATGATAGCTTGTCGCTGAGATATCCCTTGAGAATGCCGTTCTCGATGAGCACGGTTTCCTGCGTTGGCTGGCCTTCATCATCTACGTTCAAAGAGCCGCGACGCCACGGCATCGTGCCGTTGTCGACTACCGTGCACTTTTCGCTGGCAACGCGCTTGCCGATCAGTCCGGCGAATGCAGAAGTCTTTTTGCGGTTGAAGTCGGCTTCCAGTCCGTGGCCGACGGCTTCGTGGAGCAGGACGCCGGGCCATCCGGGACCGAGCACCACTTCCATGTCTCCGGCGGGAGCTTCGCGGGCATCGAGCTGGAGGATTGCCTGGCGCGCGGCTTCGTTGGCGAAGAACTCTGGAGTCTTGTCGCCAAAAAAGAAGTCGAGCGCTACACGGCCACCGCCGCCGGAACTGCCGCGGCCTGAACTCGCTTCAGTCTTGGCGATGCAGGAAACATTCACGCGGGCTAGAGGCTGCGAGTCTTCGGCAAATGTGCCGTCGGAGCCCACAACCAGAATATTTCTAAGTTCGTCGGCATAGCTCGCGCGCACTTCTTTGATTCGAGGATCGTAGCCGCGCGCGGTGCGATCGGCGCGCATCAGCAGTTCGACTTTGGCGGTGATCTCGGCGTCAACGGAGGGTAGCGTCACGGGATACAAACTGCGGGCGGGCTTTTGCTGGAATCCGGCAACGGTCGACTTGGCCGGGGCACTCGCGATCAACGCGGCGGTGCGGGCGGCGTGAAGAATTCGCTTCGAAGAAAGATCGTCGGTGTAGGCGTATCCGGTGCGCTCGCCAGAAACGACGCGAACTCCGCAGCCCGCGGAGATGCCCTGCGACGCGGATTTGACCAGCGATTCGTCGACCATCAGCGACGTCGAGGTGAGGTATTCAAAATAGAGGTCGGCGTAATCGCCACCCGCCGACAGCGCGGCGTTGAGGTAGTTTTCGAGGTCCTGGTTGGTAAGCCCGTAGTGCTCGAAGAAGAAACGTTCTTGATTGACAGTCACCATATTTTGATGCCTTTTGCCGGGAAACGACTCGCTGTAGCTGACTGCATTATCCCATGAAGGGAAGGGCGGCAGTGTTGGCGGATGTGTTCGCCTCATGATTACGGAAGTCGGGCGAAACCGAACAATTGAGCGGTCCAACGGTCACTGACGGGCGCGTTTCCGCGGCGAATAATTCGTCGATGACTCCAGATTCTCTTCGGAATGCGGTCGCCGACTTTCTCAATGGAGCGCGCGCCGCAGTCGTGGTGGAAGATGGCGCGATTGCGTTCGATCTCGCGGAATCGAAATATTCCATCTCGGGTGAATACAACAAGTGCCTGTTGCATCTGTGGTCGAATGAGCGGAATGTGGTTCGTCGTGTGCTGGATTTGGAAACGAAAGCTACGACGCTGCGGTTGCAGGTGCAGCGCATGGGCCAGAATCGTCCAACACGACTCGATATCTGCCGCGATCGTGACCGGCGATCGCCCGCTGCGCGCCGAGCCGCACGCATCGCCTACGAGCCAAGACTGCGCCGGGTGATCGAGAGAAATTATCCGGAATGGAGCATCGTCCGGCTCACCACGAGCATGGATCTCGAGCACTCTTTTGGTCCGGCGTATCTGCGCGGCTGGATGCGTCGTGGGCAGCGGGGCATGGCAATCCTTGGAGTGAACGATCAGGAGACGCAATCGACGGTCGATGGCGCGCTGACGTGCGGACTCCTATGGCTGGAGGCCTGTCGCATGGCTCAGCAGGGGCGATGCATAGAAGGATTGGCGATGATTGTGCCGAATGGCATGGGCATGCTCACGCGGCAGCGCATGGCGCATCTGCATCCTACGGCGGCGAAGTGGCAGTTATATGAATTTGACCAGCGCGAAGATGCGCTTGTCCCGCTCGATACCGGCGATCGCGGGAACCTGGCAACCCGGCTCGGGCGTTCTGTCGACCTTGGAATGGCATACGAACGCTTTGCGGATTCGATCGCGCGCATCCGCAACATTTTGCCGGCGTGTGAAGTGGTCGCGCTCTCGCCCGCGCTGATTTCATTTCGCCGCTGTGGCTTGGAATTTGCGCAGGCGCGAATCGCGCACGATCCGCGGAATTTCCAGAGCAGAGAAGAAATCGCGTTCGGAGTGGGGCCGGAGGAACGCGTCCTGAACTCTGAGAACGAAGAGCAGTTTGCCGATCTGGTGCGGCTGGCTGCCGCCGTTCGTCATAACGATGGCCCGAAGAACCACGCCCTGTGGCGAATGCATCCTGAGCGCTGGCTCGAGTCGCTGGTCTTCGGCAATATTGGCGCGCTCGATCGACGTTTGCTTGCGGAGACCGTTTACGCTCAGGTGCCGGCTTTCGCGGCGGCGGATCGTGCCATGATCGACATTCTGGCGGCGACTCGCGATGCACGGCTTGCCGTCATCGAACTCAAGGCGGACGAGGATATCCACCTACCACTGCAGGGTGTCGATTATTGGTCGCGCGTTGCCTGGCACCAGAGCCGCGGGGAGTTTGCTCAGTTCGGGTATTTTCCGGGACACGAGATTTCTCAGCAAAAGCCGCTGCTCATGCTGGTCGCACCTGCGCTTCACGTGCATCCGACGACCGACACGATACTGCGGTATCTTTCGCCAGAGATCGAGTGGGAGGTGTTCGGCATTGACGAGCACTGGCGCGAGGAGATTCGCGTCGTATTCAGAAAAAGGCCAGTGCGTGCACCGGCCTCACTGCCGATTCCAGCCTGACATCCCTGATTTATTGCCCAAGACTCTTGCGCAGCATGACCAGTTGCCCGAGATGATAGGCATTGTGATCGGCAACCAGCAAGGCCTCGCGCAGAACGGTTTGTCCATCTCCCCAGGGAAGCCGGGCATAGAGATCAATTTTATTGTTGGCGACGAGCCGCTCCGTCTCGCGCAGATCTCGCTTGAACGCCGCCACACTCGCATTCCACGCCTTCTCATCGGGAGGCGCCTCGGAAGCGGGCCAATATCCTTCGGGCCAAGGCGGAGAAACATGCTTTGCCGTGCGGCTGAATTCGAGAATGTCTCGCTGCGCGAGGCGCATGTGTTCGAGGAGCATCCACGCGGTGTGGGGAAAGTTCGCGACCTTTGTTCCTGTCAGTTGCACGGGCCACTGCGCCAGGGCATCGGCGTAGCCGATATGAGCGCCACCGCCTTCGAGCAGGTAGAGAAGGTGGTCGCGGAGAAGCTGATCGGATGCGGCAGCGGATTTCTTTGTCTTTACCCGAATCTGTGCGGGTTTCATTGCTTTGGGTTTTGCGGATGCTTTTTTCTTCGCCATATGGATCCCATCGGATCAAGATTTGCCGTCACAGGAGAAGATGCTCCGGTTATCCCGCCGGTTTCGCAATGATTTCACTTTCCGGAGCTTCGCCTTTGTAGACGCGGCCGATGCCTCGAACGATCCGGCGCATTGGCAGCTCTCCTTTAGCATCGGCAAAGAAAATTTCACCGACACGACTGCCGCGATAGCACCAGCGCTTCAGAATCGCAAGATGCTCCATGCGTTCGACCGCGCTCTCGGGGTGGTACGCGGGAAATTCCGTCAGCGCCGCCTGGATGCGGGCTTCCATCGATTGCGATTTGGTGTGCTCGCCGCCGGAGATGGGGAATTCCAGCGGCCCAGCCAATGCGCCCAGGTCGGCGCGAAACAGGGTGACGCACTCCGGCTGCCGCGACTTCTGCACCACGATGGCGTGCGAACGGTCGATGCGGTGGACGAACTCTGGGAGTTGCTGCAAGACGGGGTTCAGCTTGTCGAGCCGGGTGTGGATCGCAGCCGCGGATTCGAATTCCATCTTCGCTGAGGCGGCGTCACGCTCCTGCTCCAGCTGGCGCTGAAGGGATTGCCCTCGCGAATCGAGAAAATTTTCGACGCGGGCGACCTCGCCGCGATATTCGTCATCGGTGCAGCCGCGATAGCAAGGAGCCAGGCACATCTTCATCTCGGAATAAACGCAGCCGGGAAAGCTGGGATCGGGATGGAGATCATCGACGCAGCGCCGCATCTTGAAAAAGTCGAGGGCGTCATTCATGAACTTTTCTGCCGCAACACGCGATGCAAAGGGTCCGTAATAAACGTTCTTCCCAGAAATGCGGCCGAGGCGCGTGGTGGTGGACGCGCGGGGGAATTCATTCTCCAGGTGCAGCTTGACGAGCGGAGCGAAGCGCAGGCGCAGACGGTTCGAATAGGTCTTTGGGAACGCTTCGCGCAGAACTTGGTAGAGAGCGAATCCTGATTCGAAGTCCGATCCGGTGAGAGTGTATTCGATCCAGCGGACGCGCTGGCGCAGGTTCAGCCGCTTGCTGCGCTCTTCTGGAGGAGAGAGCAGTCGTTCGAGACGCCGCCGAAGGTTGGCGCTTTTGCTGACGTAGGGCTCGGAACTGGGATCGGCGCCGCGCAGTAGAAAGACGGCGGGAGCGGCGGCGACGGTAGAGAAAACCTCGGCGTCGGCCTCTGGGCGGAACTCGATGCGTTCGCACAGCACGGTTCGATTGTAGAGGAGGTCAGAGGTTAGAGGTCAGATTGCAGAAGTGAACAACGAACTACCTCAGCAATCTGACCTCTAACCTCTGCCCTTATCCAAAGCTGGCGCTCTTGAACTTCTGGCGGAAGTCGGGGCCGTCCATTTTTACGATGCGGCACATCTCCTGGAGTCTCGAGCGCATGCGCTCGCCGATGCGGTCGCCCAGAGTTTCTTCACGGGTGGCGGCGCGGGCGGGCGACAGCGACGTTGCCCGGATTGCGCTCGCAGCGGGCTCGTCGGCGAAATTTGTCGTGATGATCGTGGTGCGATTGTCGTTGTATCGAGTGTTGAGGATCAGGCTGACTGTGTCCCAAACCCATTCGCTCGGCTTCACTGCGCCCAGTTCATCGAGCAACAGGACGTCGGCATCAAACACCGGCCGCAGCACTTGCAGTTCGGTCGCCTTGACCGAATCGTTGTAGGAATTCTGAATTTGTTTCAGCAACTCGCGATAATCGCAGAAGAGACACGCGCTTCCGCGGCTGGCGATGAGTTCTTTTAGAATGCCGACCGCGAGATGAGTTTTGCCGGTCCCGATGCCGCCGACCAGCAGCAATCCTTTGCCTTCGCGTGGATCGAACTCCTGCACAAATCTGGTCGCGCTGATCTGAGCCAGCGCGACGGAGCGATCGGCGCCGGGGAAATCGGTGGTGAAGTTCGACAGCTCGCAGTGCTCGTATCTCTTCGGAATGTGCGCTGCCGCGATCATGGCGCCGCCCCGCGCGCGCAACTGGCAATCGCAGCGCGTGACGCCGGCGTCGAGAGCTCCTGCGACCGGCTTCCATCCTGAGCCCGCGCATACCGGGCAAACTTCAGCTGTTGTTTTCATAATTCTGTGTCATTCAACTGTGCACCGGAAGAAGCCTGGACCGCAACTCGAAAGACGTTGCTCTCTGTGCACATCCTGTGGAGAGCAGCGGTGAGCTGTGGAGAACAGTGCACAGCGCTGACAAATTACGATTCGCAACGCAGTGTGCGTTTTTTTGAGTGCATGTTTTGAGTGCACGAACCGTTGAATGCGCGAACCGGTGTGGCACTTTCGGCTAAGTGTCAAAACCAGCAACTGGCACGTGTTTCCCATTGACAATCCCTCGGCATGGGCGAGAATGGCCATCGCCGGTGCTCGCGCCTTGAGCTATCCTCCCCGGCTGAATGCGCGGGAACCGCAACAACTATGTGTCAGGAGAGAGCATGAACAAAGCTGATCTGGTTGACCGGATCGCCGAAGCCTGCAGTATCTCAAAGGCGCAGGCGACGACGGCGATCGATACCACCGTGGACAGTGTTACATCTGCCCTTCGAAAAGGGGACAGGGTTGCTTTGATTGGATTCGGCACGTTCTCCGTCTCGCAGCGCAAGGCCCGCAATGGCCGGAACCCGCAGACGGGTGCAACTATCAAAATTGCCGCCCGTAGAGTCGCCAAATTTACTCCCGGAAACGAACTGAAGAAAGTGGTGAACAAAGGTAAGTAGGGGCCCCAGACTTTGCAGTAGAGCGAAACGGCAGGGGGTCGGCCCTGCCGTTTTGCTTTTTCAGGTGTCAGACCAGGTCTCAGGTGTTAGGTCTCAGGTCTCAGGAGAACATTTAATTAGTCGGTGCTTCCTCGCGCGATCTGCCTGATACCTGACACCTAAGACCTGAGACCCGCCTTGCTGAATCCTTTCCAAATCCTGTAGAATCAAATGTCTGAATCGAGGATTTAGGAACCGATATGAAAGCAGCGATCCATCCCACTTATAGCGAAATCAAGGTACATTGCGCCTGCGGCAACGCGTTTACCACCCGTTCGACCCACAAGGGCGACATCAGCGTAGAAATTTGCTCGGCTTGCCATCCCTTCTTTACCGGGAAGCAGAAGCTCATGGATACGGCCGGCCGCGTCGAGCGGTTCCGCCGCAAATACGCGAAGAGCGACGCCGGGAAAGCCGAGGCTGCCAAGGCCGCCGAAGCAAAGAAATAGGGTTCGAAGCAAAAGAAGTTCTGAAAGCCTCCCCGCGCGGGAGGCTTTACTTTTGGCCGGATGGAAAAAGAAAGTAGAATCAGCTTGTGAACAAGTTCTGGGACAACGCGGGCGCAGGTTCTGTCGAGACGGGGCAAAGCCCGGTCACCACACATACCCGTGTGTTTCCCGAAAGCCTGATCATCGGCCCGGGCAATGTGCGCATCTCTCCTGCCACGGTTTTGGCTCCGATGGCCGGAGTCACCGACACCGTTTTCCGGCGCTTCATCAAGAATCTTGGCGGATGCGGCCTGATCATGACCGAGTTCACTTCGGCGGACGGCGTTTTGCGCGACGCGCGGGTTCGTGGACGCTACCTGCATTTCTATGAAGATGAGCATCCGGTTTCGGCCCAGCTATTCGGGAGCAGTCCGGCGGTGCTGGCGGAAGCGGCGCGATTGGTTGAGGACCTGGGTTTCGACCTGGTCGATCTCAACCTGGGCTGCCCGGCGAAAAAAGTTGTGAAGTGCAACGGGGGCTCGGGCTTGCTGCGCGATCTGCCGCTGATCGGGCAGATTTTCGAGGCGGTGCGGGCCGCGGTGAAGATTCCATTCACGGTTAAATTTCGCGCCGGATGGAGCGATGACGAAATCGTCTGCGTGGAGCTGGCGCGTCTCGCAGAAAACTGCGGACTGGGCGCGGTCGCGCTCCACGCCCGGACGCGCGAACAGGGCTATAGCGGAAACGCGCGCTGGGAGTGGATTGCGTCGGTTAAGCAGGCGGTCAAGATTCCGGTGATCGGCAACGGGGACGTCCGGTCGCCTGAAGATGCTTGCGCCATCGTTGCGCAGACCGGCTGCGATGCGGTGATGATTGGCAGGATGGCTCCGGCCAATCCGTGGATTTTTCGCCAGATCGAGCAGTATGTGCGAACGGGGTCTTATGTGCAGCCGAACGAGGCTGACCGCTACCAGATGATTCGCACGTATTTCCAGATGTTGCTGGAAGAAGAGATGGCCGGAGCGGAAGGCAAGATGAAGCAGTTTGCGTCGTGGTTCACGCATGGCATCCCCGGAGGCGCGGCGCTGCGGAAGGCGATCTACGAAGCGAAGAGCGGGGCGGAGATACTGGGACGCGTCGAGGAGTTCTTCGCGACAAAGGTTGCGGGCTGTGTACCTGTCTCAGTGGGATAAAAGGTGAATGTCTCAAAAATCGAGAAAGCTTATTGCGATCGTCGCTGCCATGGCACTCGCCACAATCTCTGTGTGGTTTATCGCATCTAGAGGCGCCCGGGAGAGACGCGAGGCTGCATATCGCGCGTCGCTCGCAAACTTCCAGCATGATCTTCCCCTGGGGATGCGGCGGATTAACGTGGAGAAATTTCTGGTCTCCCGCAAAATAGATTATCAACGCCCGTCTGGGGATATCTGGATTCCGGTTGGAAACGATTCAGGCCTTGTTTGTCCACCCACGGTTTACGTGATGCTGCAATTTAACCTACTTCCTCAGCAGGTTGGGCCGTCGCCCCTCGACAATTTGGGAAGCATTTCTCTGGGCAGGGCATCAGAAGACTGCCTGTGAAAGAGTGGAAAGTTCGACGGCGCCATGCTGCCGAGTTTCGCTCGGCTGACCAGCCAAGGACGGCTGTTGCTATCCGAGTTTTGCCAGACCTAACCTTCCCCGCTCGTCCCGTTCGACGACTCCCCAAGGCGTCGCGTCATCGTGGGTGAATACCGTCAGCCATTTTTCTGGAATCGCCGACAAGTAGTACTTCTTGCGGCTCTCGATGGTCTGGAGCGGGTACAGATCGAACGCCATTGCCCACGTAATGTCTAAATGCGCTGAAGTCGGGATCAGGTCGGAGATATAGCAAGCCTTCTTTTTCTGACTCTCGATGATGACCGCCTGCATGTTGGCTGTGTGTCCCGGGAAGACTTTGACTGAGACGCCGGGCGAAATCTCGGAATCGCCTTTCAGCAGTACCATCTGTCCACTCTCGATCAGCGGATCGTAGTTCGGACTCATGTAGCTGATGGCGTCACGCTCCAGTTGGAGGCGGCCATGTTCCCACTCGCCACGCTGCGCGTAATATTTCGCATTCGGAAACGTCGCTACGACTTTATCTCCGCGTCGGACTGTATTCCAGCCGCAGTGGTCAAAATGCAGGTGTGTGTTGATGACGATGTCGATGTCTTCGGGCGCGACTCCGGCGGCGTGCAGATTGTCGAGCAGCTTAGCGGGCTGCTTGTAGATCTGCACCAACTTGTCGGGAAGTTTGTTGCCGATGCCGGTCTCAATCAGAATGTTTTTATCGCCGGTGCGCACGAGTAGCGAGTTCAGGCCGGCGTCAAGCCGGTTCAACTCGTCAGCTGTGACCTTCCTGGACCACAGGGTCTTGGGGACCACTCCAAAGAAGGCTCCTCCATCGAGGAAGTAGGTTCCGTCGGAAACGACGGTGAGTTCGAAGTCGCCTAGAGTTGTGCGATGCATGGACTGCTCACTGTCAGCTCCTTATTCCAAAAATCTTCCATCATGTGGAACAACTGCATGCGAGTGGCTGAACCGGAGATTCCGTGCGTTTTATCGGGATAGATCATCAGGCGGAATTGTTTGCCCGCTTTGATCAGAGCGTCGGTCATCTGGATCGTGTTCTGGAAATGCACGTTGTCGTCGCTCGTTCCATGGACCAGCAGCAACGAACCGTGGAGAAGACGTGCTGAGTTGACCATCGAATCGTCGTAGGTGCTGCCGTTATCTTTCGGCAGGCCCAGGTAACGCTCGGTGTATACGGAGTCATAATCGCGCCAGTTGGTTACGGGAGCCACGGAGATGCCGGCCTTGTAGCGGTCGGAGTGGGTGAGCGCGTAGAGCGTCATCGATCCGCCATTTGACCATCCCCAGATGCCGGTGCGCGCAGGGTCGAGTTGCGGGAACTGAGGAAATAGCTGGTCGAGCGCGGCGAGCTGGTCTTTGAGTTCGATGCCGCCGAACTGTTTACGGATCGCTGCCGAGAATTTCTTGCCGCGATTGGGAGTGCCTCGATTGTCGACAGAGAAAATCGCGAAACCTTCGTTGGCCAGCATCTGGTGGAAGAGCGAAGTGCCAGCATGGGACTCGCTTCCCCACGAGTCCTCGACAGTCTGCCCGGCGGGGCCGCCGTAGATGTGGACGATGAGGGGAATCTTCTGCCCAGCGTCTGCATTGCGCGGCAAAATCAAGTAGCCGTAAAGAACCGTGCCATCGTCGGCTTTGAACTCCAGAGGCTGGGGCGCGATCAGGTTGTAGGCGGCAATGCTGTTGCTTTCCCATATCGTCTGGCAGGCGTTGCCGACGGTGCACACGGAAACTCGCGGCGGAGTCAGGGTCGCGGAGTGCGTCTCGACGAAGTGTTTGCCATTGTCGTCGAAAATCGCAGTGTTGTTTCCGTCGCCTGACGACAGGACTCTCATTTCCGTTCCATCGAGCTTTACTGAAAAAATCTTCTGTTGCCGCGGGTCTCCTTTATTGGCGGTGAAAAACACCGTGCCCGATGCGTCGTCGACTCCGCTGACGGCGATGACTTCGTAGTCTCCACTTTCCAACTGGCGCTCGAGTTTCGCATCGGCCCCGGCCGGGTCTTGCGGATTGAAACTGTAGAGATAAATATGGGTGTGGCCGTCGCGCCAGCTGGTCCAGAGAAAGCGGTCGCCTGACTTCAGGATCCGAAAATCGTCGTTGACGTTGACCCAGGCGTCGGGCTCGGATTCGGTCAAGACCTTCCGCGATTTTCCTGATCGCGTATCGATGAAGTAAAGGTCCAAGGTGTCCTGCTTGCGACTCAGGACCTCGGCCCAGGCCCAGCCTTCGCGAATCCAGCCGAAGCGCGGCACATAGGTGTCATCGTCATCGGTCAGCTTGATCCAGTGCACCTTGCCGCCGCCGCCGCTGCCCTCGACTCCGAGACGCACGGTCGGATTCGGATCGCCGGCCTTGGGATATTTCTCCTGCTCAACTCTGGGATGGGTGGGAATCCAGTCAGTGATCGGATATGTCGGTACGCGGGTCTCGTCCATCTGTAAGAAGAGTATTTCTTTGCCTTCCGGCGACCAGAAATAATTGCTGCGTACCTCTAACTCTTCGGCGTAGACCCAGTCGACTTCGCCATTCAAAATATTGTTCTCTTTTTCTTTATCGGCGTCGCTTTCATTGTCTCGTGGCTTTGTTTCCGGGGACAGCGCATATTCGCCTTCCTCGCCTGACACGGGATGCACGTAGAGATGGTGCTTGCGCACGTAGGCGAGGCGCTTGCCGTCGGGCGAAAACTTCGGGTCGTCGCTCGGGTCGGGAGACGATGTCAGCTGCACCGCTGTGCCCGTGTCGAGGCTGTAATACCAGAGCTGTCCCTGGGCATCGAAGAGCAGGTGCTTGGAATCGGGCGACCACATATAGGCGGCGACGTGATAGCGCATCACGCGCTCTTTCTCGCGCTCGTCTTTGATCTTGCTCGCCGAAGGGGCGAGCTGCGAAAGCTTGGCTTCGCCGGCGAGAACCTTCTTTTCGCCGGTTGCCACGTCCACGTACCAGAGTTCACCGTGCTCACCGGCGTCATCGCGCTGCACGAAAGAAACCTTGGTGCCGTCGGGACTCCACTTGATCGTCTCCGGAGTGCGTCCAGTGATTCCGCCATCGGCAAAGATTTTCTCGATCGTCAGATTTTGGGATGCGGTTTGGGGCGCGGTTTGGGACGCCGAGGTCTGCGCGTGGACGGCAAGAACGGCGAGAACGAGCAGGGCTAAAACGAGCAGAACGTGTTTCACGAACTTACTCCGATCGACATGAAGTGTTTCCCGGCGCGGCGCTCGTCGTGAAACTCAAGAGTGTACAGCGTTGGACGCAGTTGCGTCAGGGCGGTCAACTGGCAAGGATCGCCTTCATCTCCGCATGCACCGGATGATTGGCTTCGTAGGATGCGATTTCTCGTTCGTGCTGGAGAGTCAACCCGATGTCGTCTAAGCCATTGAGCAGGCAGTGTCGCGAGAAGTCGTCCATGGCAAAGGGTGCCGAGAATCCTTGCCCGTCTTCGATTCGCAGAGCCTCGAGGTCGACAGAAAGTTCGTAATCAGGGATCTCTTTGGCGCGGCGCATGATTTCTGCAATCTGTTCTTCGCTCAGTTGCACGGTCAGCAGTCCGTTTTTCAGACTGTTGTTGGAGAAAATGTCGCCGAAAGACGGGGCGATCACCACCTGGAAACCATAATCCGTCAGCGCCCAGACGGCGTGTTCGCGCGAAGACCCGCAGCCGAAGTTTCTGCCGGCGACCAGAACGGTTGCGTTCTGATGGTGCGGCGAGTGGAGTACGAAGTTTTCGATCTTCTTCCCATCGTGCTCGAAGCGCCAGTTGTGAAAGAGAAATTCTCCGAAGCCACTGCGCTCGATGCGCTTTAGAAACTGTTTGGGGATGATCTGGTCGGTGTCGACGTTGACCTTGTCGAGCGGGACGACTTTACCTTTGTGCTTGCGGAACGGCTGCATGATTAATCCTCGAGGTCGCTACCAACCGCTAAAATTTCCAATTCCTTATGTCGGTGAAATGACCGGTGATGGCTGCGGCCGCCGCCATCATCGGACTGACGAGGTGCGTGCGACCTCCGCGGCCCTGCCGACCTTCGAAATTGCGATTGCTGGTGGAAGCGCAGCGTTCGCCGGGTTGCAGGATGTCGGGATTCATGCCGAGACACATCGAGCATCCCGATTCACGCCATTCGAAACCGGCATCGAGAAAGATGCGGTGCAATCCTTCCTGCTCGGCGACGCGCTTGATGGCTTGCGATCCTGGGACGACCATGGCGCGTACTTTCGCATTCACGTGCTGCCCTTTGGCCACGCGTGCCGCTGCCCGCAGGTCTTCGATGCGCGAGTTGGTGCACGATCCGATGAAGACGCGGTCGACGGCAATCGCTTCTATCGGAGTGCCCGGATCGAGGCCCATATAGGCGAGCGCCTGCTCCGCGGCTCGGCGGTCGGATTCCAGTGCGAAGCTCTTCAACTCGGGAACGCGCGCGTTGACGGCCACGACCATGCCGGGATTTGTTCCCCAGGTCACGAACGGCGCGAGCGAGGCTGCGTCGATTTCAACGACCTTGTCGAATCGCGCTCCGGGATCACTGGCCAAAGTGCGCCATTGCGAGACCGCGTGTTCCCAGTCTTTTCCCGTTGGAGCAAAGCGGCGGTCTTTCGAATAAGCGAAGGTTGTATCGTCGGGCGCGATCATTCCGGCGCGCGCTCCGGCTTCGATGCTCATGTTGCAGAGCGTCATCCTGCTTTCCATCGACAGGTTGCGCACAGCATCTCCGGCGTATTCGATGACATATCCGGTGGCGCCGTCGGTGCCGATGTGGCCGATGATTCCGAGAGCGAGATCCTTCGCCGTTACGCCGTCAGCGAGTTTTCCGCTCACGTGGATTTGCATCGACTTCGGCTTTTTTTGCGGCAGGCACTGCGTCGCCAGGACGTGTTCTACTTCCGACGTTCCAATGCCGAAGGCGAGCGATCCGAATGCGCCATGGGTCGAGGTGTGGCTGTCACCGCAGACGATTGTCATCCCCGGCAGCGTGATGCCGAGTTCAGGGCCGATGACGTGGACGATGCCCTGCTCGGCGGAGTCCATATCGAAGAGCGGAACGCCAAACTCGCGACAATTTTTCTGGAGGGCCTCAATCTGTTTCGCGGCAATCGGATCGGCGATCGGAAGGCCGCGCGGCGTCGTTGGAATATTGTGGTCAACCGTGGCGACGGTGCGAAGCGGCTGCCGCAGACGGCGGCCATGGGCGCGCAGACCGTCGAAAGCCTGGGGCGAAGTCACCTCATGGACGAGATGCAAATCGATATAGAGAAGCGCAGACTGGCCTTCGGGAGCGGCGACTACGTGCGCGTCCCAGATCTTGTCAAATAGAGTGCGAGGAGCCATTGCTTAAGTTTCGCCCAGAATGCGCCGTTAGTTCAAGGCCGCGAGGCAAGGGTTATCGTTTATCATTTTTCGTTTATCATGCAAACAGACCCTCGAGGAAAAGACTGCATGATTAACGGCAAACGCATTGCCGTTGTGTTCCCCGCGTATAACGCGGAAAAGACGCTGGAAGCGACCGTCCGGGAATTGCCGGACCTGGTCGACATCCGCATTCTGGTCGACGATCATAGTTCCGATCGCACGGTCGAGATTGCGCACCGGCTCGGATTGCAGTCGTTTGTCCATAATCGCAACTACGGATACGGACGCAATCAGCAGACTTGTTATTTCGAAGCACTGGCCGCCGGCGCCGATGTGGTGATCATGGTGCATCCCGATTATCAGTACACGCCGCTGCTTGTGACCGCGATGGCGAGCATGATCGCCTACGGCGTTTACGACGTGGTTTTGGGATCGCGCATTATCGGTGGGACCGCGCTGCGTGGCGGCATGCCGGTTTACAAGTACATCGCCAACCGCCTGCTGACTGCGTTTGAGAACCTGTTCTTGCGGGTCAAGTTGTCTGAATATCACACGGGATACCGCGCTTTTAGCCGCGAAGTGCTGACCCGGCTGCCGCTGCGCGAGAATAGCGACGATTTTGTTTTCGACAACCAGATGCTCGCTCAGTGCGTGTATTTCGGATTCCGCATTGGCGAAGTCTCGTGCCCGACAAAATATTTCGAGGAAGCGTCGTCGATTAATTTCCGGCGAAGTGTTCGCTATGGGCTCGAAGTTCTACAGACCACGGTACAGTTCGCGCTGCAGCGCGCCGGGATCATCCACAACCCTATCTTCAGCGATAACGGCAAGACGCTCGAGGGCGCGCCCGACGCGTATTACGGCGAAGGGCTTCCCAGCGCATCGACGCGTCGCTAGATTTCGGCAGGTCGCAACGATCTCCACTACCTAGAGAAACCCTGTCTAAGTCCTGCCGGACGTGGCGGGCCCTGAGCGCGTGTCCCCCAGCGGCTAAAAGCCGCGTTGATTTTTAACGAGTTGCGGTGCGGCTAGAGGCCGCACCCTTTCAAAGCAAGATCAAGGCCGGAGTTTTTCCGCGGGCTGTGAAGCCGTGCCCTTTCAAGGCCCTGCGCTTTCAACGCGGCGGCCTTTCAAAGCTGTGCCCTTTCGAAGCGGTTCAGGGCTCGGCTTAATCAGAGTTTCTTGGGCCGCTTCACCGCGATTCCTGTGATTTCGAAGTGTGCGCCGCGGATTAGAGTGCTGACCCCGAGAAAAGCGCGAGCTGGAAACTGTTCGTGGAAGTACGTCCGATAGACGGCATTGAATCTGTCATAGAGAGTGAAATCGGTGCAGTAGATCTGCACGGAGACTAAGTCGTCCATCGACAGGCCCTGGCTTTCGAGGACTTGTTTGACGGCGTCCATGGCGAGTTTGGCTTCCTCTTCTGGGGTGGGCGGAACCTTGCCAGCCTGATCAAAACCGACCGTGCCAGCGAGATAAAGGGTGTTGCCGACTACGACGGCGTCACTGAAGGGGAAGGTTTTCCGCTTGGCCGATTCGTCGAGCACAACGTGTTTGCGGTCTGCATCGGCGGCCCAACATAGAGAAGCCATGATTGAAAACAACAGAACAAGTGCCAGCCGGACGGCGCGTGGTTTCATGAGGACCTCGGAAGATTGAAGTGGTATTGCGGGGAGCAGGGTATCAGGTTACCGGCATGAATTACAGAGTTGCGGTGGCTAGCGTTTCCGCGAGAGGAATCCCAGAATCTTGCTGGCCAGTTCGTCGGAGAATCCGAACCGCGCTTTTGCGCGCGAGTACAAATCTACTGCCTCTTTGTCTAACCAGATCAAGCTCGACTTCAGTACGCCGTCTTCTGGTCGTGGCCGATAGTTGGTGGAACGCGTCTTGACCTCGCCTTCCGACTCGACCGTGTAGTAATAGAGGGCCAGGCTCTTGCGCGATTCGGTCGTCGGGCAGCGCAGCGGATCGGGAAAACCGTGATAAGAGATTTCGTCGGTGCGGAAGATCAGGGCGTCGTTGAACAGCGGCGGGACCTTGGTGACGCAATGGCGCATTTCGCGGTCCCACAGTTCGAGCGCACCACCCCATTGCTCGTCCCATTTGGGGTTGAGATACAGGATCAGATTCACTTGCCGTCGCCAATGCTTGTGATAGTGGTGATTGCTGAAATCGGTGTGTACGTTTAAAAATCCGCCAGTCGTGGACTGGTGAAGGCCACCGCCTTCTAGCATCTCGTCCGAAACCAGGTTGGGGATCCCCGTTAGTTCCGAAAGCCAGTGCACGAATGCTTCTGAATTGAGTTCGTCCACGACCTCGCCCAACAACTGCGGAAACATCTCGCGCTTGGCAAGGCCCAGTTTATTTTCGTTCTGATGCTTGTAGCGGGTCCACGCATCGGTCGCCATGTCAGGAAACTCGCCGGCCATTTCAGCGGCAACCTCGCGATCGAGAAAGTCTTTGAGATGGACGTGCGGGTAAGGACGATTGTCACGAAACTGCCGTCGCAGGGCGGGCAGTTGAGAAGACCACTTCACATAGGGGAACAGCAGCCGAGTTGCGGGGGTAACAATCGGATTCGCCATGCCTTAGATTTGGAATCTTCATTTTACGCCAAGGGCGCAGGTGCTGGCCGTAGTTTTCTAGAACGCTCTAGGCTGTGATTGGCTCAATCTACACGGCAGACTTTCACCGCGGAATTCACGTACGGGCAGTCGAGTCCGGCCGGGCCCGGCTGCTCGACCACGACCCAACTGACGCCATATTTCTGGCGCAAACGTTCGAAGTCTGATTTGCCTAACTGCTTCCAATTTTTCTGATCTTGGATCTGCTGCGCCCACAATACCGAGAGCGGAGGAAACATCGACGCGGCTCCCTTGTCTTTGGTGAGGTCGGCGAGCATGCTGCGCTCGGCGCGGGCGCGGAATCCATTCTCATCTTCGCCCGGCAATTGCATGTGCGCGGGATCGAGGGCAAACAGCGCGTCGACCGGGGTGTTGTTGCGAATCCATACGAATGCTTGTGCCCACGGATTGCGCGGCGCGGCCCAGGGCCATTCGATATGCGCACTCGCCGGGAACACCTGGCGCTGTGCAAAGTACATTCCCAAACTGAGCGGGACGAACAATACCAGCCAACGCCATACGATTCGCCGCAAGATGTATCGTCCAATCAACCCGCCGCCCGCCACGATCAGCACCATGTAGCACAAGGCGAGGCAACGCATCGGTTGTAGCCTGGTGAGAGCTTCGAGACGGGGCGGGATGCCGAGCCCAATGGCCGCCGCCGCAGCGATCAGAATGAAGGGAACCATGGCGTGCGACACCAGCTCCAGATTTTTCAAACCACGCCGGCGCGCCCAACCTCCGAGCCACCAGAACACAACTGCAGGGGCGAGTGCGCCGACCCACTCATACCACTCCCAGCGCAAAACAAAATGCGAGCGCTGAAGGTGTGCAACCTCGTGATAGGCGTCGGGAGGAGGATCGAGCGTGATGCCGAAGGGAAGCGCGGCAGCGAATCCCAGAAATCGCGGACGAAAATGGTCGAGCAAGACGAGCCACAGGCAGAATAAGATTCCGAAACCTGCCATAAAGGGATGCATGGCAGCGCCAAATGCCAGCCAAATGGTCGACCGCGCATACTTTCGGTACAACACGTCGGCAATGGCAAACAAAACGGCAAACGCCGCCAGATTTCGCGGATTCAAATACTGGTCAAGGATGTAGAGCCAAGTGCCTGCGATTGGGATAGTGAGCAGCGCGGTCATGAAGGCGACGGCGCCCCAGCGCGAGAGCAAGTCTTCAGTATGGGTATCGGTATCGGCAGGCGTTTCTGATTGGAAGAGAGCTGATGCCAAGCGCCAGCTGGCCTCCAACAGCAAGAAGATAGAGATCAGATGCCAAAGAAAAGCGACCGCGGGCAAGGGCAAATGCGTCGCGCGGACCGAGAACGCAACCAAGTTCGGATAGAAGGTATGCCCGGCGTGTTCGCCGAAGAACTCCGCGTTGGCCGGGAACAAAGCCGGATTCAGGATCTTCAAAACGCCGGGAAGGTAGATCTCCGAGTCTTCGGCATAGGGATGATAGCCATGGATAAGAAGGGCGAGGACGGTCAGGAGCAGCAGGCCGGCGTAGTGTTTAATTTTCAGAAAGAGTCTCTCCCGCGACTCAGAAATTGAGGTTCTCCATTGGATTCCGCGGACTTGCCAGTTCAGGAGAGTCTTCCGAAGAATACCTGTGGCTCGGAGTCGCGGTCAATGTTGGACGGCCTTCGACACGGGATGAAACTCGTGCCGCTGGCATAAAATCGTTAGAGACACGATAGAGACGCGACCACGATGCCGAACTCAGCGAGCAACTCAGCAAATCACTCAGCGAACAACCGTACCCGCGCCGTGATTTTGCTCAGCGGCGGAATGGATTCTTGTGTGTGCGCGGCGCTCGCGGTGCGTGACCATGAGGCTGCTGCTGTCCACGTCAGCTATGGGCAGCGGACCGAAGAGCGCGAGCGGCGTTCGTTTGAGAGCATCTGCGATCGGCTGGGAATTCGCGACCGCTTGGTGGTGCGCAATGAAAGCCTGCGCGCCATCGGAGGATCGGCACTCACAGATGCGAGCATCGAAGTGCCCGAGGCGGGCAATATTGGGAAGAGCATTCCTGTGGGCATTCCCGTGACTTATGTTCCTTTCCGCAACGCGCACTTTCTTGCTGTGGCGGTCAGTTGGGCGGAAGTGCTCGGAGCTGAAAAAGTCTATATCGGAGCGGTTGAGCCAGACAGTTCTGGCTATCCCGATTGCCGTCCGGAGTATTATCGTGCGTTCAATGAAGTGGTGAAAACCGGCACGAAAGAGGGAACGATCCGGGTGGTGACGCCTTTGATCGCGATGCACAAGGCCGAGATCGTGAGGCTTGGCCTTGAACTGAATGCCCCGTTCGATTTAACGTGGTCATGCTATCAAGGTGAAGATCGCGCCTGCGGTGTTTGCGACAGTTGTGTTCTGCGTCTGCGGGCGTTTCGCGATGCGGGCGTACCAGACCCGATTCCATACGCGGAAGCGGCCGCGCGGTTGAGTTAGCGGCGATTCGTATCATTCGTACGATTCGTATCAGGGGGTATCGCTTGAGCGATGCCGCGACGTTGCTTCGAAATTCGATGCGCCGCTTAGGGGCGCAATGGAGTTCAGTAAATTCAGATTCAATGCCGGGAGGCAAAATCATGCGGAAATATTCTATTCTCCCCCTGCTGCTGGTTGCGTTGGCGACAGCGCTGTTGGCTCCATTCGCGCTCGCGCAAACCACGGGCACTATTAAGGGAGTTTGTAAGGACGGCGAAGGGAAGCCGATCGCCCAGGCTGAAGTGGAGTGGACAGGTGTCGAATCGGGCCATGTCTACAAGCTCAAAACGAACGCCAAGGGCGAGTACTTCTCACTTGGCATTGTGCCTGGTAAATACAATGTCAAGCTCAGCAAAGATGGCAAGGAGTTGTTCCATTTCAACAACGTGTCGGTGGGCCTGGATGAGACGGAGCTGCCATTCGATCTGAAGAAGGAAGCCGCGACCGCCGCTCAGGGGCAGGGGTTGACGCCGGAAGAAGCCAAGGCGCGGGCGGAAGCTAGCGCCAAGGCCGCAAGCGAAACCAAGACCGTCGGCTCGCTGAACGAAAAACTCAACGCAGCCAAGGCGGCTTCGGATGCCGGCGACTTCGAGACGGCAATCACAACTCTGAATGAAGCGAACCAGATTGACCCAACCCGGGACCTGATCTGGTTCAAACTCGGCGATGCGTACCGCATGTCCGCACCAAAGCAGACCGATCCTGCGGAAAAGCAGAAGCGTTATGAGACGGCCGCCGTCGATTATCAAAAGGCGATCGATCTCCGGAGCGCTTCGGAGGTACAACAGAAGGAAGCGGACAACGGCCTGAAGTTGGCAGCTTACTACAACAATCTCGCCGAAACTTATGCCAAGGCCAACAAGGTCGATGATTCTTTGGCCAACTACAACAAAGCCGCCGGTCTCGATCCTCAGCACGCAGCCACTTACTACTTCAATGAAGGCGCCATACTCACGAACGCGGGCAAGGTCGATGACGCGATCGTGGCATTCGACAAAGTGATTGCCACCGATCCGACGAGAGCCGCTGCATACTACTGGAAGGGCGTGAATCTGATCGGCAAGGCCACACTGAAAGGCGACAAGATGATTGCGCCCGAAGGCACGGCCGAAGCTTTTAAGAAGTATCTCGAACTGGAACCCGAGGGGAAACTCGCGCAGCCGGCCAAAGACATGCTGACGAGTATCGGTGCAACGGTGGAGACCGGCTTCGGAAAGAAGAAACCGGTAAAAAAATAGGTTAATAACCGTCAAATTCGGCAGGTTTTTCGAAGAGCGGCCTCTCAGGGGCCGTTCTTTTCTTTGATTCGGTCCCGCTGATTCGTCCCCACCGACCTCTTGGTTACTGAGGTCTATGACCTACTTGTCCTTCGAGCTTTCGCTCTTACGCGCTACATTCTTAGCAGGCTTTCGGCTGCTCGAAGTGTCTCCCCTGTGGTGTCTTTGCTGCGAACTAGGCCGGTAATTGGGAGTGTAAGAAATGGCTGCTCCGGGGAATTCCCCGATCGCAATTGCTTTTGAAGGACTCGAAGGCGCGGGGGCAGGTGCGATCCCGACTGCAGTCCTGCTTGCGGGCATGTTGCGCGCTTCCGAAAAAGTCAGCGATCTGATTTTTTCGCCGGGACGTCCTCCGCAGGTCGAAATTCACGGGCAACTTACGGCGGTTGAGATTTCGGGCAGTGGAGTTCTTTCCGCGGATGATACCCGCCGCATCGCCGCCGATCTGATCGGCACCAACAAGCAGGCGATTACCACGCTGCGCGAGCAGGGTTCTTGCGATATTTCCTACGGATTGCCGGGGATGGCGCGGTTTCGCGTGAACGTTTTCATCCAGCGCGGAAGCTGTGCGATTGTGATGCGCGTGATTCCGACCGTCATTCCGACCTTCGGTTCGCTGCGCTTGCCGGGACAGTTGGAAGAAGCCACGAAGGTGCGCAACGGAATTATCCTCGTAACCGGAGGGACAGGATCCGGCAAATCTTCAACGCTGGCAGCATTGATCGACCGCATCAATACCGAACATTGCTATCACGTACTCACGGTCGAAGATCCGATTGAATTTCTGCACCGGCACAAGAAATCGACGGTGCACCAGCGCGAGCTGCACAGCGATGCTCCGAATTTCACCCTGGCGTTGCGGGCCGCGCTGCGGCAGGCTCCGCGTGTCATTATGATCGGCGAAATCCGCGATCGCGAGACGCTCGAGATTCTGCTGGAAGCGGCAGAAAATGGACACCTCGTCCTTTCGAGCATGAACACGGTCGATACTTCGAAGACGGTGGAGCGCATCGTGGGCAGCTTCCCGGCCGCCGATCAGCAATCGGTGCGAGAAAGATTTGCGAAGACCTTCCGCTTCGTCATCGCGCAGAGGTTGATTCCACGGGCCGACGGCGGCGACCGAATTGCGGTCGTCGAAATTCTGAAATCCAATTCGCGGACGCGTGATTGTGTCGAACAAGGCGAGCGTCCGGGACGCACGCTGCTCGACGCGATCAAGGGCAGCGAAAGCGAAGGCATGCAACACTTTGACGCAGAGATAGCGAAACTGGTTCGCTCGGGATTGGTTGATCTCGAAACCGGCCTGGCCTTTGCCAGCAATGCGACGGTGCTGGGGCAGGAACTGGCGAGGAACTAGCTGGCGGCTTTCAGCTGTCAGCTCTCAGCTTTCAGCTTCTGAAAAAAACAAACCTCTGACTTCAGCGGAATCGGGCGGCGTATCATTCTTCAATGCCATCCGCTGCAATGCCATCTGTCCTGAGCTTCGAACAGGCTCGGCATCTCGTCGAGCTGCACGCGGCCGGTGTGGCTGCGCGAGATATCGAGGCCGTCGACCTTCTGGCGGCGGTGGGGCGCGTGTTGGCGGAGCAGATTGTGGCGGATCGCGATTTCCCTCCGTTTCCTCGGGCCACGCGCGACGGATTTGCCGTGCGGGCTGCCGATTTGGCGGAGATGCCGACGCGGTTGGCAGTTGCGGGTGAGGTGAAGGCGGGAGACTGGCCGGAAGGATCCGGGCTCGCGGTTGGGCGCGGGCAGGCGGTCTCGATCATGACGGGTGCCCCAATGCCGGCGGGAGCGGATGCGGTAGTGATGGTGGAATACACTGCTAGCATTTCCGAGGCCCATTCTAGCGTCGCCAAAGACGCGACGTTAGGATGGGGCACCCTCGGTAGTCGTGATTCCGTCGACGCGACATTCGTCGACCCGACATTCATTGAGGTACAGCGCGGTGTTCAGGTGGGCGAGAATTTTGTTCCGCGTGGCGCAGAAGCTCGGGCTGGGCAGGTGCTGCTCGAGCGCGGACGGCGTCTCGATCATGCGGCCGTCGCCATTGCGGCTTCGGTTGGCAAGAGCAAGGTTCAAGTTTTCCGAAAGCCGCGCGTTGCGGTGCTCGCCACAGGAGACGAACTGGTGGAGATCTATGCGGCTCCGGCGGCGGCGCAGATTCGGAACTCGAATTCATATTCACTGGCGGCACAGGTCGAGGAAGCATGCGGAGTCGCGGTGCGGCTGGCGATCGCTCCGGATGAGCGGGAACGGCTGCGGGCGTTGATTGAAGAAGGATTGAAGTGCGACTTGTTGTTGCTGACCGGTGGCGTCTCCATGGGAAAGTTCGATCTTGTCGAGCAGGTGCTCGGAGAACTTGGGGCGCAATTTTATTTCACGGGGGCCGAGATTCAGCCGGGGCGGCCGGTGGTGTTTGGGTCTTGTGGGTTGGAGCAGAAGAAATACTTCTTTGGGCTGCCGGGGAATCCGGTTTCGACGATGGTGACTTTCGAACTGTTTGCGCGGCCGATGATTGAAGCTCTCGCGGGACTGGCGCCCCAGCCGCTGATTTTCATGCGGGCGCAATTGAAATCGGAGATTCGGACGAAGACAGGGTTGAAGAGATTTCTGCCCGCGGTGCTTTTGGGAGAATTTGAGAATGCCGAAGTGGAGCTGGCTCGGTGGCAGGGGTCGGGTGATCTGGCAGCGCTTGGCCGCGCGAATTGCTATGTGGTGATTCCTGCAGATCGGGAGCGGATTGAGGTGGGAGAGTGGGTAGCGGTGCTGCGGCGGTGAACTTGCCACTGCCGTGCAGATGGCAGCGAACACAGGGTCTTTCGACTCCGCAAGACCTTCACTTCGTGAACGTCTCGCTCCGCTCAAGATGACAGTTCCGTGGGTAGGATAATCTGTTGAGGATGCCGAAGAAACGTTTGCCCAGTCTTTCGCACGGTCTGTCACACTACGATGCGCAGGGGCAGGCACGCATGGTGGACGTGTCTCCTAAGGCGCGAACGGCGCGTGAAGCGGAAGCGAGCGCTTTCGTCGCCATGTCGCCATCGGTGTTGCGGGCGTTGCCGGCGAATCCCAAGGGCGATCCGCTGGAAGTGGCGCGGACGGCTGGGATTATGGCGGCGAAGCGGACTTCCGAGTTGATTCCGATGTGTCATCCCCTGGCACTCTCGTACATTGCTGTGACTCTACGCGTGTGCGAGAATGGCGTTTCTGTCGCCACAAAAGTGAAGACCACGGCGGAAACGGGCGTCGAGATGGAAGCGCTCGTGGCAGCGAGCGTTGCGGCGCTGACGGTCTACGACATGTGCAAGGCGCTCGATAAGGGGATCGAAATCCGGGAAGTGGTGCTCGAGAGTAAATCGGGCGGCAAGAGCGGAGACTACAAACGGGTGCGGGCTCCACATGTCGCGGGTAGGAGCAGCAGCAAAAGAAAATAGTCATGGCGAGCAACGTCAAAATTCTGTTGGTGGACGATAACCCGATGGTGCTCGGGATGCTGCAGCAGGCGCTTTCCGTACTGGGCGAAGTCACGGTCGCTACCGATGCGGCGGACGCTTTGCTGAAAGCGGTGGAAGACGTGCCCGATGTTCTGATCTGCGACTACCGCATGCCCGGAATGGATGGGCGCCAGCTTCTCGAAAAGCTGAAGAGCCGGCCCGCAACCGCGGGCATCGCTGTCATTTTGATGGCCAGCAAGGCCGACATTAGTGAACGATTGTCGATGCAGGACCCGATCGAAGATTATCTGGAAAAACCTTTTTTCCTTAAAGACGCGGTTCATAAGATCAAGCGCGTTGTCGATCGGATTGCCCTGGAAAAGCTGAGCAAAGCGGCGTCGACAGACGGTGTGTTGCGGGGCAGTTTGTCGCAGATGAATGTGATCGATCTGGTGCAATCGCTCGAGATGGGCCGCAAGAGTTGTTTGATGACGACGACCAACGGCGACGAAAAATGCGAAATTTATTTCAGCCAGGGGCAGGCCAAGCACGCCGTGTATGGTTCGACGACGGGAGACGAAGCGGTTTTCAAAGTGCTGCGCTGGACCGACGGAAATTTTCAGGTTGATTTCAACGGCAAGTCTTCGCAGGAAACGACGACTCTGAATACGCAGGGATTGTTGATGGAAGGCTTGCGGTTGCTCGACGAGGCGCAGCGCGACGCAGCGGCCGAGGGTGAAGATGTCCTTCTCGACACGTGATGCATTAAAGGTTGCTGGCACACGCGCGGCCGTGTTGACGGTGAGCGACTCGTGTTCGCGCGGCGAGAAAGCGGATCTGTCTGGTCCAGCGGTCGTGAAGGCGCTGGAGCGTCGCAAGTTCGAAGTCGTGGTGCGCAGCGTGGTGGCCGATGAGCGCATCGCGATTCAGGAAAAACTGATTGAGTTGTGCCGCTCGGCGCGATTGGTCGTAACCACCGGGGGCACCGGCCTGGCTCCGCGGGACGTGACGCCGGAAGCGACTCTCGCCGTGTGTGAGCGCCTGGTGGAGGGGATCGCCGAGCAGATGAGATTCCAGGGTATCCGCAAGACGCGCTACGCGGCACTCAGCCGTGGAGTGTGTGGTGTTCGTGGATTAAGCCTGATCCTTAATCTGCCGGGTAGCCCGGCGGGAGCGGTTGAATCACTCGAGGCCGTGATGGAGCTGTTGCCACATGCGCTGGATCTGATTGCCGGCAAGACGGAGCATGATGGAAGATAGAGTCGTCGTTGGTCGTTGGCATTAAAACGTATTCTGCAGAGAGCGGACGAAGCTGATTGTCGACGAGCGGCCGATGACCGTTCTGCTCGCGTAAACTAAAATCCAACCTTTGAACAAGATCAAACATTTCCTGCATGCGTATGGAGACTGGATCCGCCACGTCCTCGCGCCTCTCGGACCGTGGGGCATGCTGGCGTTTGCGGCGGTCGACGGATCGTTCCTGGGCCTGCCGCTGGATGCGATCTTTGTTGGTTACGTCTACAACGACCGCTCGCGCTTCCTTATGTATGTGCTGCTGGCTTCGGCCGGGTCGGCCCTGGGGAGCATCGTGCTCTACGTTGTTGGCTATCTGGGCGGCGAGGTTCTGTTGCGGAAGCGGATGGCACCCGCGCGCTTTGCGAAGATCCACGCTTCGTTCGAACGGCACGAATTCTGGGCGCTGATGTTTCCGGCGATGTTGCCGCCGCCCACCCCGTTCAAAATCGTTGTGCTGGCGGCGGCGGCGTTTGAGATGAACTTTGGGCACTTCCTGCTCGCGATTTTCGCCGGCCGGTTTGTGCGTTTCTTGATTGAAGCGTTGTTGACGCTGTGGTTCGGGCCAGAGATTGTGACGCTTACGGCAAATCTTTTCGCGCACCATTCGGTGGCGATATTGGTGGGAGTGTTGTTGCTGGTTGCGGCGTGGATGCTGTGGCGCCGGGCGAGGCGCCGGCGTGGCAAGTCTGAGCCCGCTCAGACTGCGAGCTAGGCTGTATCCATCCGTTTATCCGTCTCTATTTGACCGTTTCGATTATGCGGCAGCTGTGTTGTGAGAACCGTCGGTCGAGCGAGCGATTAGCGCTACGATCGCGGGTACTCCAAACATGACGGCGGTGAAGAGCAAATCACCGGCAATCCCGCGGCGGAAGAACGGCAGCCCAGCGGCGTAGCAAGTCATCAAGCCGGCCAGAGTCTTCGGATACATATCCCAGCAAGCCCAGACCGCGAAGTTACTGACGACGAAGAAAGAGACGGAACTCGCGAGAGAGGCACCCGCGATTCGCACCCAGTTGGAATTGTCGCGGAGTTGGCTGCCGAGCCACAGAATCGCCGCATACCACGCCCAGGTCACCAGGTGGTCCCAGGAAAATACGTAGGAGTAGACGAACTTCGTCAGGATGATGTCGGACGCGGCGAGCAGCACGAAGGGAACCCAGAGCTGGCGTTTTGGTCCGCGGGCGCCGAAGTAGAGCAGTGCGGCGGCGACCGGAGTGAAATTCCAGGGATGCGGCATGAAGGGCATCCGCGCCAGGACGGCAAAGACTACGAATAGATAGGCCAGCATAAAAACCGCACCTCATTAACTCGACTCCTGACTTCACGCTCGACGTTACTCTCAACCTTACTCGCAACTTCGGACGTCAATAAGGATTGTGCGCGAGCGGACGCAAACGGTCAAGGCGAAGACGGGAAGATCGCCAACTAAAACGGGGAATTGCATTCGCCAACTATGCTCTCGTTCAGAATGATTAGTGACACTCGAATAGAGTGTCGGAATGCAAATTCGCGGAGGGGAAGCCACCTGGTTCGAGCCGACTGGCCAGAATCGATTGACGGCATCTGACGATTGCCCTAAGATGGCTGCGCTCCGATTCCCCCGAAAAATCTGAGCCCTGACATTCAACGATGATTGGTACAACAGTCTCCCATTACCGGATTGTAGAAATGCTCGGTGGTGGTGGGATGGGAGTCGTCTACAAAGCGGAAGACATTGCGCTCGGACGCTTTGTCGCTTTGAAGTTCCTGCCGGACGATGTCTCGAAAGATGCTCAGGCTTTGGCCCGCTTCCAACGCGAGGCGCAGGCGGCATCGGCCCTCAACCATCCCAACATCTGCACGATCCACGAGATCGGCCAGCAGGATGGCCAGCCCTTCATCGTCATGGAGTTCCTCGAAGGGCAGACTCTGAAGCACCGCATCGCCGGCCGTCCGCTGGACACCGAGACGCTGCTGAATCTGGCGATTGAAATTGCCGACGGGCTCGATGCCGCGCATTCGAAGGGCATCATTCATCGCGACATCAAGCCGGCAAATATTTTTGTGACCAAGCGCGGTCAGGCCAAGCTGCTGGACTTCGGTCTGGCGAAACTTTCTTCGGAGAATCGGCACGGCGGTTCGGAGTTTGCACTGCAGACAGCGACCGACGGAATCATGATGACGACTCCCGGGTCGACGATCGGGACCGTGGCTTACATGTCGCCGGAGCAAGTTCGCGCCGAGAGCCTCGATCCGCGAACGGATTTGTTCGCCTTTGGCTCGGTGCTGTATGAGATGGCGACGGGAACTCTGGCATTCTCGGGAAGTAGTAGTGGCGTCATCTCGGAGGCGATTCTTAATCGCACTCCGGTGTCGCCGTCGATCGCGAATCCGACGATACCACCCAGGCTTGAAGAGCTGATTTTTAAGGCCATCGAGAAAGACCGCGAGTATCGGTATCAAACTGCGGCAGAGCTGCGCGGAGACCTGAAGCGAATTAAGCGCGCGCTCGACACGTCTCGCGTGCGCGCTGAGAGTTCGACTGCCATCCCTATCATTCCAGAGGCGAGTGCGGCACCGGTTACCGAGCCCCCTGGGGGATCTGGAAAGCGTCTTCGTGTTTTGCCCGCAGTGTTGGCAGCGGCCGCCATCGCGCTGGTCGGCGGACTGGTTTTGGGTAGATTCTTGTTACAGCGCCCGGCAGAACAGGCGAGCCTGCCGATCTATCATCCGCTGACCTTCCGCCGCGGCATGGTGCACGCGGCGCGCTTTGCTCCTGACGGCAAGACCATCATCTACAGCGCGGCGTGGGAAGGAAAATCGTTACAACTTTTCACGACCCGGCCGGAGAGTCCTGAGTCGCATGAGTTAGAACCGGCGGGAGCGGACGTGCTGGCCGTTTCTTCGTCTGGCGAAATGGCATTGGCCCTGCGCAGTCATCCGGTCGCGCAATTTCTCTACTCCGGAACTCTTGCGCGAGTTCCGTTGGTGGGTGGCGCGCCGCGCGAGGTGATGGAGAATGTCGAGTGGGCGGATTGGTCGATGGACGGCTCAACGCTGGCGATTGTGCGCCAGGACCAAGGCCGGCATCGTCTGGAATTCCCTCCGGGCAAATTGTTGTATCAAGCGGACGGTTGGATCGGCCACATCCGCATCTCGCCGAAAGGGGACATCATTGCGCTCATCGACCATCCCCAGTTGGGCGACGATGGCGGCGAGGTCGCGATAGTCGATCTCTCCGGGAAAAAGACAACTCTCTGCACCGGGTGGGACAGCGTGCAGGGCATCGCGTGGTCGCCCGGCGGCGATGAGATATGGTTCACCGCTACGCGGACTGGCGGAGATCGATCTCTGTATGCCGTCACTCCCAAGGGCGCGGTCCGACTGTTGGCGCGGGTTCCGGGGGAACTGACCCTTCTCGATGTGAATCGCGACGGAAGTGTGCTGATGACACGGGGTAACGACCGGGCCGGGATGATTGGACTGGCTCCGGGCGAGTCCAAGGAAACAGATCTATCGTGGCTCGATTGGTCGGTGCCGGGTGATTTGTCAGCCGATGGACGAACTGTTCTGTTTGGTGAAACCGGCGAAGGCGGAGGACCGAAGTACGCGGTTTACCTACGCAAGACCGATGGCTCGCCCGCGATTCGCCTCAGCGAGGGGATAGGAGTGGCGTTGTCCCCTGACGGAAAATGGGCGCTGGCGCGACCGAACATCACCCCGTCGCCCCTGGTGTTGCTGCCGACTGGAGTCGGCGACGCCAAGCCACTTACCCATGATTCCATCAATCACCTCTTGGCCCGATGGCTTCCCGACGGGAAACGAATTGTGTTCTCGGGCAACGAAGCTGGTCACGGATTTCGTCTCTACGTGGAGACTCCCGGAGAAGGCAAGCCGGTCGCGATTTCTCCCGAAGGAGTGAACCCGGCGGTTGTGATCTCGCCGAAGGGAGATCTTGCAGCCACGGTCGGTCCAGATCGAAAGATTTATCTCTATCCGGTCTCGGGTGGCCAGCCGGTCTTGGTTCCCGGGACAGAACCGGACGAGGAGCCGACGGGATGGTCCGCGGATGGCCGTTCGCTTTACGTTTTTCGCTTTGGATTGATTCCCGCCAAGGTGTTCGAGTTGGAAATAGCGACCGGGAAAAGGAAGCTCTGGAAAGAACTCGTCCCGGCTGACGCTGCGGGTATCGACACCATCCGAAGAATCACGATCACACCTGACGCCAAAGCTTACGTCTACGGCTATATTCGGACCCTCTCCGATCTCTACGCCGTCGAAGGCCTTAAGTAGCCTTGCTGTGGACTTGTCTTGCTGTGGACTTTTCTTGCGGGATAACCTTTATTGGATTCTCCAACGCTGGAATGCATGAAGCGCCACGTCCTCATTTACGGGTTAATCGGTGGAATTCTGATCGCCGTGTTGAAGTGGAGTGAATATCAATTTCTGGTCATCGACCATTCGATCGAAATCTACGGAGGATTGACCGCGGCAATCTTCGCCGTACTCGGGATCTGGCTTGGCCTCAGGTTAACGGGAAAGCGCGAGACGATCGTTGAAACGATCGTTGTGAAAGAGGTGCCAGTACCGGCCGAGGGGCCGACGGCGTTTGACGAGAGTAAGGCCGAGAGAAAAAGAGAAGACCTCAGCATCACGCCGCGTGAGTTCGAAATCCTCGAACTAATTGCTAAGGGAATGAGCAATCGCGAAATCGCGGAGAAACTTTTTGTCAGCGAGAACACGGTCAAGACGCACTCGAGCCGCGTGTTCGACAAATTAGGAGCCAAGCGAAGAACGCAGGCCGTACAGCTCGGCAAGGAATTCGGCCTGCTCCCCTGAGGAGAATCTCGTTTCGCGATCGTTTCTTATTTCCCTTTTTCTCACTTACCCATTTCTCACTGCGGCAAGCCGACTTTGCGCTCCAGTTCGGTGAATCGGGGGTCGGAACGGATGGGGTCGAAGGGGAAATGGGTCTTGAGGCCGATGAGCAGCCAATCGTGTTCCTGATAGGCGATGTCGAGCCAATGGAAGGCTTTTTCTTTGTCTCCGAGATCAGCGTAAAAGCGGGCGATCTTCCACGCGGACACGTAATTGCCATTCTGGCGTTGCGCCAGCATGAGTTCGATGCCCTTGTTCAGAGCGCCGTTCCAGCCCGCGGAATGAAATCCTTGGTCCAACGCATCGGCAAACTCAGTATCGGTTTGGTTGCTGGAGAGTCGGGCCGCGGTTTTCCATTCTTCGATGAGCTGCGGGTACATGCGTTTGCCCCAATACGCGTATGCGAGACAATCATGGGCGATCGCGAAACTCGGCTCCTCGCTGGCCAGCTTTTTGCAGACGATGATGCCTTCGTCGAATTGCCGTGCCATCACTCGGACACTTCCCTCCACTCTGCGGATGACCGGTGACAGCGGATCGAGTTGATGCGCGCGGGTGATTTCCGCAAGCGCCTCTTGTTCCCGCCCTCCGATCATGCTCAGGTTGTCCGCGTACCACTGATGGGCTGTGGCATCGTTCGGATCGAGAGCAAAAGCTTTCTTGAACTCAGCCTCTCCTCCGGCAAAATTCCAGTCGTACTGCATCTCGTTCTCGCCGAGCACCGCGTGGGGATGGGCCAGCGTCGGGTCCAACTCCAATGCCCGTCGAGCGGCCGCGCTCGACTTGAGAAAGTCTTCGCTCGGGGTGCCCCCGTAGTTGGGCAGGACTGCAAAGGCATCCGCCAACCCAGAATAGGCGAATGCGTAGTTTGGGTCTTTGGCTATTGCTTCGTTGAAATAGGAGATCGCCGTCTCAAGTTCGGCAGCGGTCCGCTCGTTCCAAGCATAACGGCCACGCAAATAAAGCTCGTAGGCTTCTGGATTCTCCGTGCCTTGTCTTGTGACCTGCTGTTTTTCTGAAGCGCTGAGCTGGGAGCGCAATTTGTTGGCGATATCGCCGGCAATCTGCTGCTGCAACGACAGGACGTCCGCACTCTTGATGTTGTAGTGCTGTCCCCAGATAACGGTGTTGTCGCGGACATCGGTAAGCTCGGCGCTGACTTCAATCGTGTCTCCGCGCGGCACGACTCGCCCACTCACGAGCGCGGACACGCCCAATTCAGTGCCCGCCTTCTGCACATCGACTTCTTTCCCTTTATAGCGAAACACCGAGTTGCGAGATCTGACTTTTAGCTCAGGCACATGCGCAAGGTTATCGATCAAGGATTCCGTGATCCCATCGCTGAGAAAGTCGGTGTTGGAGTCACCACCCGCGTTGACGAATGGCAGCACGGCGATGGAATCGAGTCCAGGCGAGCGATACAGGGTGGCCAGGGTTAAGACTGCGAGGGCGAAGATGGGGGCCATCACCAGCAAAACCTTCCAGCGCGGGGAGGTGCCGGCCGGTTGAATTGGCGGTTCGGGGGCGGAGAGGCGTTCTGCTGGGCTGCTGCCATCGCTGGGCGTCACATCGATGAATGTCGGGGGGCGGGTCGCGTCGCCGGGTTCAGGCTCCGCTGCCTCGGGAGGTATCGGGCTCGCGGTCGAATTTCGTGATGCTGCCAGCCATTCCGTGAGTTCGTCGGTGAATGCAAAAACCCTGCCTCCAGGAGCCCCCGGAGTGCGGTGAATGGGAAGAGCGCGCTCGTGCTCCCAGCGGCGGACGGTACGCTCGTCGCATGCGAAGAATGCGGCGATCTCTTTCCACGATCCGAGCCGCTGGTTCGGGTGAAGTTTGGTGGCAGGATTCATACTTTCTGGCGTGCCGTCAGGTCTTTCCGGACGTCAGTAACAAAGGGGGCGGGCGACGAGGAAAGTATAGCCCGGAGGCCAGTTATTGCGGAAGCCCGATCTTGTGAACTAACTCGGCAAACCGGGGGTCGGAGCGGATCGGATCGAGTAAGAAGTCTGTCTTCAAGGCCTCGAGCAGCCAATCTTTTTCTTGATACGCGGTGTCAAGCCAGCGGAAGGCCTGTTCTTTATCTCCCAAGTCGGAATACATGGTGGCAATCAGGTAGGCAGACGAGTAGCCGGTCTTGCGCTCGGCTTCCCGGACTTCAATTCCCGTCTTTAGAGCACCCTTCCAGCCAGCCGCCTGGAATCCCCGCTCCATGGCAGATGCCAGATTGAGTTCGTTTTGGTCGCCGGAGAGTTGTCCGAAGATCTTCCACTCTTCAATCACCTGGGGATACATGCGTTTGCCCCAATAGGCCGTGTATAGACAATGATGCGCCCGGGCGAAGGTCGGGTCTTCGCTGGCCAGCTTTCTGCAAACGGCGATGGCGTCGTCGAAACGCCGCGCCATGACGTGCACATCTCCGATCTGACTGTTAATGACCGACGAGAGCGGGTCGAGTTCGCGGGCACGGTTGACTTCCGCCAGTGCCTCCGGTTCGCGTCCACCGATCATGCCTATTTTTTCCGCGTACCATTCGTGCACCGTGGCATCGTTGGGATCGATCTCGAAGGCCTTGCGGTATTCCGCTTCGCCGCCGGCAAAATTCCAGTCGTACTCGGTCTCGCTGCCGCCAAGAACGGCGTGCGGACGGGCCAGGCTCGGGTCTAACTCAAGCGCGCGGCGCGCGGCGGCGCTGGCCTTCGGATCGTTCTCGCTGGGTGCACCGCTTAAGACAGGCAGGCGCACATAATACGCATCGGCCAGGCCCGAATAGGCCAGGGCGTATCCGGGATCTTCGGCGATGGCTTGATTGAAGTACGAGATGGCTGTCTCGAGTTCGGCGGGAGTCCGTTTGTTCCAGGCATAACGTCCCCGCAGATACAACTCATAGGCTTCCGGATTCTGTGTGCCTTGCCTGGTAATGATCTGTTTTTCAGACGCGCTGAGTTTCGAGCGCAACTTGTCGGCAATGTCGCCCGCAATCTGCTGCTGCAACGAGATAATGTCCTTACTCTTGACGCTGTAGTGTTGTCCCCAGATCACCGTGTTATCGCGAGCGTCTGTGAGCTCAGCGCTGACTTCGATGGTGTCGCCTCGTGGCACGACCCGGCCGTTCACCAGAGCGGACACTCCCAGATCGCTGCCCGCCTTCTGCGCGTCAACGTCTTTCCCTTTGTAGCGGAACACCGAGTTGCGCGATCGGACCTTCAGTTCGGGGACGTGGGCGAGGTTGTCGATCAACGACTCGGTGATGCCGTCGCTCAGGTAATCGGTTTTGGCGTCTCCACCGGCGTTGACAAAAGGCAGAACCGCGATGGAATCAAGACCGGGAGAGCGATAGAGAGTTGCCAGAGTCAAACCGGCTACGGCAAACAAAGCCGCCAGCACCACAACTGCGGTTTTCCAGCGGTGGGCGATTGCAGGCTGTTGAATCGAAAGGGGCGCGGAAGGTAAGGCGTTCCCTGCGGGCCCGTTCCCGTTCGCCAGAGTAAGCGTACCGTTCTCGGCGTCTGGATCCAGTTCCGGCCGGGCGCTCCCGGGTTGAGTTTGGAGGGTTTCCGGGCTGCGCGACGACGCCAGCCAGTCCGACAGCTCAGCGGTATAGGCAAAAACTTTGCCGCCGGCTGCCCCTGGGGTCCTGTGGACGGGTAGACCACGCTCCTTTTCCCACCGGCGCACCGTCCGTTCGTCGCATTGGAAGAAGGCGGCGATTTCTTTCCAGGAGCCAAGGCGTTGATTCGGCGGCTGAATTTTGCCCGCAATATTCATCTTTTCTTGGCTTTGCCCGTAGATGTCCGCAGATGTCCGCAGACGCCAGTTGCAAGGGAGGGAGCGTCACGACAGTATAGCCCCGTCGCGAACGCTTTTCTACCGCTTTCAAATTGGAAGGTCGGCAGGCGTAGCTCGGCAAATACCATCCAACGCATTTACGGAGAGAACTTTTATGGAGAGGGCTTTTATGGAGAGAACAATGAATTTCGATTACATGTCATTGAAAGATAGGCTTGGGAAGGTTTTCCTCGCTCTGCTTTTTGCGGTCCTCGGGGCGCAAGCCGCGCAGGCGCAGGCGCCGGGCTTCAAAATGGTTCTGCTGACTCCTCCCGGCAGTCAAGCGGGCAGTGTCTCCCCGCTTGGGGTGAACAAACTCAACGATGTGGTTGGCAGTTATTTGAACTCCTCTGGAGCAACCGTCGGGTTTCTACTTGCCGGCAAGACGTATACGAATATCACTTTTCCCGGCTCGGTCAATTACACTCGGGCCAGTGGCATCAACGATTCGAGCAAGATCGTCGGTGATTTCTTCGGCTCCGACCATTTTTACCATGGCTTTACCTACGTCTCGGGAACCTACACCCAGTACGACGTCGATAAGGGAGTAGCCTCGACTTCACTCTTTGGAATCAACAGCCTTGGGCACTACGTTGGTAGCTGGACTCCGACGAACACTCACGTCGAAGAAGGCTTCGTCGATATCGGAGGCACGATAACCAGTTTCTATGGCGCTGGCACTGATCCCACATACGCCTACGCCATCAACAAGTCCGATGAAGTCGTCGGCGCTTACTTCGATTCCAGTAATGTCTCGCACGGTTTTCTTCGCACCGCCGCCGGGGCGATCACGGAGATCAAGTACCCCGGCGCGGCCCAAACTACCTGCTACGGAATCGATGACCTCGGCGAGATCACCGGCACTTACATCAACACTTCCGGACTGCCGTATGGTTTCACCTACATCAACGGTGTTTACGCCCAGACCGACTTCGCCGGGACCCGCGGGGTCAACAGCAAGGGAGTCTACTCCGGGTTCTATTGGGGCGTCGACGGAGTCGCGACCGGATATCTAGCCGAACACCAGGCCTTCACACTCGCCGAGGCCTCCGTTCCCAATTCACTCGGAGCCTGGTCGACGGGAGTCAACAACGCGGGCACGACCGTTGGCTTCTACCTCGACCTGAGCGCCAACTTCCACGGCATGATGGTCTCCGGCGGCACCGTGACTAAGATTGACGATTCCAAGGGGGTCAAGACTTATCTGTTTGGTGTCAACTCGACCAATCAGGCCGTGGGCGATTATTTCGATAGCAGTGGCAACCCGCATGGATTCGAATATTCCTCAGGGACCTTCACCGACATCCCGGGTCCGGCGGGCGCGCTCTCGAGCGACACGACCGGAATCAACGACTCGGGGGAGATCGTAGGAGACTTTTTCGGATCTGACAGTCATCACCACGGTTTCTTGTTCAAAGCCGGCGTCTACACACAACTCGATGTGCCGGGGGCAACCAATACCTTCAGCGGTGGAATCAACGTGAACGGCCATGCCACATTCTTCTGGGTCGACTCGGCCGGTTATGTGCAGTCCTCTCTCTATAGCGCCAAGAAATTCACCTCCATCAATGTTCCGGGCGCTGCATCCACGTATGCGGCCGGAATCAACAAAGCCGGGGACATCGTGTTCAATTGGGACGACCCGTATGGAGTCCAGCACGGTGCGCTAAAGAAGGGGACCACTTATTACGTCTACGACTTTCCCGCTGGCTCAAACACGGGCGTGAGGGGAATCAACGACACCAACGTAATGGTTGGCTACTTCATGCCCGCTGGCCAGTCTGTGCCGCAGCCTTTCAAAGGCACGGAGTAGGGGGCGGTTTTGTTGTTTTGTAGCGCTGCCTGGAACTAGGTGGGCGCGGATTCCGATCCGCGCCTTTTTTATTGGGGCAGAAATCGCGGGGTGGCCGGGCGTGGGTTCGCCGGGCCTGGGTTGGCCGACTAGGGTTGGCCGAACCTGATTAAATGTCCGCCCACGTCCTTCCTCGAATGTTCCACCCTAAAGCAAGAGTTTCAACTGCCGATGTACTCCAAGTCGGTCGAATACCGATTTCAGGGAGTGGGTGTTGGCTACGAGATCGTGGTGTGGACTTTGGTGTGAACTATGGACAAAATCAAGGCGCTCATCATCGACGACTCTTCGGTGATGCGCAAAATCGTTGAACGGTCTCTACGCCAGGCGGGCGTCGAACTGGAGCAGGTCATCGAAGCATCGAACGGTGCCGAGGCACTCTCGGCTCTCCAGAACAATACAGTCCAGATCATCCTGTGCGACATCAACATGCCAGTGATGGATGGTCTCGAGTTTGTCCGCCAGGTGCATACCGTCGAAAGCGCCAAGGGTGTCCCGATCGTGATGATCACGACCGAAGGCAGCGAATCCCATGTCGTGCAGGCTCTTTCGGCGGGCGCTCGCGGATACATTCGCAAACCCTTTACGCCGGATCAGGTGAAAGAGCATGTGCTGCCGCTGATTGGGAAGAAGCTATGAGTACAGATACTTCGTTCCGAACCCGCGCTCACGAGGAAAATTGGCTTCCGGTGCTGGAGCTCGCAGTTGAGGAAGTCTTCGAGATCATGCTCGGTTGCCGTGTGAAGCCAAGCGCCCAACTCGAGCAAAAGCCCAAGGCCGAATTCACCGCCATGGTGGGTCTGGCGGGAGCTCTCTGCGGGATTCTGACGGTGCGCTGCGATGCGAAAACCGCCGCGCTGATTGCCAAGGCGATGTTGGGCGACGCTGCCGACTCCGCCGAACAGGTGGCGGACGCGCTCGGCGAAATTTGCAACATGATTGCGGGAAATTTCAAGAACAAGCTGGCCGGGACCGATGAACGATGCATGCTGAGCGTTCCGACCGTCGTCAATGGCGGAGAATACAGCTTCCATTCCATGGCCGATGGAGATTTCATGGAAACAGTGCTGATTTTTGAGAGTGCTCCGGTAGCGGTTCGTCTCCAGCTGCAAGACTAAGTGCGAAGCCCACCCCCAGAAAAACTTTGCCGGGCTTGCGCAATTCGCCCGGCAAACTTTTCCCGCCGTTGAATCCTTAGAAATCTCCAATCTTTCTTCCCTTGATCCCGCTTCGTAAGCGCGTCAAAACAAAGTCATCTTTCAAAATACTTATCGACTCGTCACTGGCTACTCGCTTGCAGGGTGTCTGGTGAGGCGCGAACGTGGACAGTGGATTTTACGCAGCATGCGCGGGTTTACGGGCACAGAGCCAGGCACTTGAAGTGGCAGGCCACAATCTTGCCAATCTGAATACGGCGGGGTTCCGCGGCCAGCAGGCTACATTTCAGTCGATGATTGCGGTGTCGCACCCGACCGTTCCGAACGTGCTTAACCTGGCGACGAATAATTTCGGCGTGCTCGAAGGGACGCGACTGGATTCCACGGCGGGCAATCTGCAACCGACAGGAAACCAGCTCGATGTCGGCATCGAAGGCGATGGCTTCTTTGCCGTCGAGACCCCGCGTGGCACGCGTTTCACGCGCAACGGAAGCTTCCAGGTATCGAGTGCCGGGCAACTGGTCACAGGCGCGGGCGATCTCGTACTCAGCAACTTCAAACTCGGTCGCAAGGGCGCGATCAACGTTCCGCCGGGAGCGATCTCGATCGCATCCGATGGGACGCTGTCGGTCAATGGCGCCATTGCGGGGCGCATTCAATTGAGCGAATTCGCGCCGGGAACGAAGCTCACGGCGGAAGGCGAAACCCTGATCGCGGCTCCCGCCGGCACGGCGATGCCATCCGAGCGCCCGGTGATGCGGCAGGGATCGCTCGAATCTTCGAACGTGAATTCGATCGCATCGGTCGTGACTCTGATCGGAGTGGAACGGCAAGCCGAAATGCTGCAGCGCGCAATGTCACTGTTCGACAGCGAATTTAATCGCATCGCCACCAGCGACCTGCCAAAAGTTTAGAGCGGGTCGACAAGAGCTAGAGCGGATCGAGAAGAGACGAGACGAGAAGAGAAGAGAACGAGTCGTAGTTACTGCTTTCGAAAATCGCTACTGAGGTGCACAGCATGTTTCGAGCGCTCTATACCGCTGCCACTGGAATGCAGGCGCAGCAGACGAATCTAGACACCATCGCCAACAACCTGTCGAACTCCAGTACCGCCGGCTTTCAGAGCCGCCGTATGCAGTTCCAGGACCTGATCTACCAGAACATAGTGATGCCGGGCGCGGCGGCTTCCTTGCAGACGACGGTCGCGACGGGCCTGCAGGTTGGGCTCGGAACGCGTTCGGCGGCGTCGGAAATTCTTCAGTTGCAGGGCGACTTGAGTCAGACCGGGAACCCGCTCGATCTGGCGATCGAAGGTCAGGGATTGTTCCAGGTGCTCTTGCCGACGGGGCAAACTGCCTATACGCGCAGCGGCGAATTTCACCAGGACTCGCAGGGCAACGTGGTGACTTCGGCGGGCAATGCGCTGCAACCGGCGTTGACGATTCCGACCGGCGCGACTTCGGTGACCATCGCTTCCGACGGAACCGTTTCCGTGACGCTCGCCGGACAAACCGCGGCCTCGCAGGTGGGAACGCTGCAACTCGCACTGTTTCCGAACCCGGGTGGATTGAACAGCGTGGGCCAGAACCTGTATCTCGCGACGACGGCGTCGGGCGATCCTGTCGTCGGAACGCCTGGGAGTTCTGCCGGATTGGGACAGATCGAGCAAGGGTACCTCGAGCAGTCCAATGTCAGCGTGGTGGACGAGTTCATCAACATGATCGTCGCGCAACGCTCGTACGAGGCGAGTTCGCGGGTGGTACAGGCGGCGGACGAGATGTTTCAACTGGTCAACAACCTCGGCAAATAACGAGACTGCAATCGAGACTGGAATAAATTGAGGAGCGGGAAGATGACGCGATGGATCCTGGCCTGGTTGAGTTTCGCATTTGTCGTCGCAGCGGCGTTTGCGAAGGCTGGCGAATCTGGCGGCATAAGGCTGGAGGTTTGGCGAGCCATCGCGGCGGAGCTTCGCGGGCGGGGAGTTGCCGAGCAGGCCTTGCCCCGGATCGAGCAACTCGATCTGCCGGCGGATCTTCCGGCAGCCGGGCGAAAATTGCGAGTGTCACTTACGTGCTGGGATGCGGTCCCGAAACGATGGCAGTTTCGCCTGGAGTGTCTCGAACCGGGGCAATGTCTGCCCTTTCTCGCTTATCTGGCGGGCGAGAATTCCGAGAGCAGGTATGCGGATAGCGGTCCCTGCGGTGCCCCATCGAGTTCGCATCTGGCGCTGGCGGCCTTGACGAAGCCTACAGTCGCCGTGGGCGACCCTGCGACCACTGTGTTTCTCGCCCGCGGCCTGCGCATGACGGCGACTGTAACTTGTCTTGAACGCGGGCGCGAGGGCGAGATCATTCGAGTGCGTAGTACCGACGGACATGTTTTTCGGGCGCGAATTTCCGGGCCTGGCCGGCTGGAAGCGCTGCAGCAGTAAACGGCAGAGGATTTTCATGGCGAATGACTCTTTCATAGCGAATGACGCAAGGAGAGTGCTCGTGAAGGCGGGCTTCTGTCGGCTGTGTGTAATGACGGCGCTGATTTTGTCGACGAGCTGGCTGTTCGCTTCGAAGCCCGATTCCGAGGAACAGAGTCGCGCGAAATATCTGGCGCGAGTGCTGATGACAAAAGGAGCGGCGCCGGAGCTTTCCTTGGGCAGCGTCTGGGTCAATTCAGGACGCATGGCTTCTCTGAGCGCGGACTACAAAGCCATGGTCGCCGGTGACGTGATTACGATCGTTGTCGTGCAGGACGTGACCTCGTCGAACGCGGGCGCCGTGAGCACGGCGCGCACGTTCAATGCGAACTCGGGGATCACGGCCGTGCCCGGCAATCCTAATCTCAGTGCGGTGGCGAATTTGATTGGACTCAATTCGGCGGAAACCTTGTCGGGCAAGAGCCAGGCTTCGTCGGCGACGAGTGTCACGACTACGCTCGCGGGGCGAGTGATCGCAGTTCTCGCGAGTGGCAATCTCGTCGTCGAGGCCAATCGCGTGATCAACATGAGCCATGAAAAACAGACCATCGTTTTGCGTGGCGTTGTACGCCGCGGCGATATTGGACCGAACAATACGATCGCCTCGAACTCCATTGCCGATCTGGAACTCGAGATCAAGGGCAAGGGCGTGATTTCCGACGGAGTGCGCCCTCCGCACCGGATTCTGCGCACGATTCTGAACATTTTGGATTTCTAGGAGTTTGATTGCAATGAAGGTCGCTCAATGAATGAAGGTCGCCCGATGAAGGTCACTCAATGAAGGTCATGAAATGAAGGTCGCTGCTGCCGCCGGGTTCCTGCTGATCGCCATTTCCGGAGCGTTGTCTGCCACCGATCCCGTCGTGGTCAAGGTGCGCGATCTGACCAGCGTCGAGGGCGTGCGGGAAAATTCGCTGATCGGCTACGGCATGGTCGTTGGCCTTACGCTAACCGGCGACAGTCAGCAGACCGTGTTTACGACGCAGACCCTGGCCAACATCATGCAGCGCATGGGTGCCCAGATTCCTCCGGCCACGGCGGTGGTCAAGAACGTGGCGGCAGTGTTCGTCACCGCCAATCTTCCGGCATTCGCGCGGCCCGGGACACCGCTCGATGTAACCGTCTCGTCGATTGGCGACGCCAAGAGTCTCGAAGGTGGCGTGTTGCTCTTGACGCCATTGTACGGAGCCGACGGACAGGTCTACGCCGACGCTCAGGGTCCGGTCGCAGTCGGAGGGTTTGCCGCTGGAGGACCGGGGGCGACGAAACAAATGAACCATCCGACGACCGGAAGAGTTCCGGGGGGCGGGCGGGTCGAGCGCAGTCTGGCTTTCGATTTCAACCATCTTGCTCCGGTGTCATTTCTTTTACGCGAACCGGATTTTTCGACTGCGGGAGAGATCTCGAACGCGATCAACCGCGAATTTGGGCGCGACATTGCGAGCGCTCGGGACGGTGGACGGGTGGAAGTCGACGCCGTCGCCAGCGGTGTGGCAAACCTGACCGCCTTTGTCGCTCGCGTCGAGAACCTCGCTGTCACCGTCCACCGCCGAGCCCGCGTCATCGTTAACGAGCGTACCGGCACGATTGTGATGGGCAAAGACGTCCGCCTCGGAGCGGTATCCATTTTGCATGGCGGATTTTCGGTGCAGATCTCGACGGAGTATTCGGTGTCGCAACCGGGGCCGCTCTCGTCAGGCAAAACCGAAGTCGTCGGCCAAACCGACGTACAAGCCAAGGACAGCCCGGCGCGCCACATCGATATTGGAGAGGGCGCGAGCATCGACCAGCTCGTCACCGGCTTGCAGAATATGGGCGCGACGGCGCGCGATGTGATTTCGATTTTGCAGGCCATCAAAGCTGCGGGCGCGCTTGACGCCGATCTCGAAGTGATCTGAGGAGGATCCCGATGAATGTGAACTCGATGCAAGCAGCAGGGCTTTCGAAATGGAGTCGGCCACTTGCGCCTGTGCCTTCGCCCGCTGCTTTGGCAGCGAAGGGGAACGGTAACGGCAGGAATGACGTCGGAAAAGAAGTCCGAAAAGATGTGAAGGCGGCGCGTGACTTTGAGACGTTGCTGCTGACCCCGGTGCTCGAGTCGCTGCAAAAAACCTTTGCGGGGATCGCCGATGACGACAAGACGCCTGGGGCCAGCGACTATCGCAGGATGGGGACCGAGGCGCTGACACGGTCGATTGTCGACGGCGGCGGGATTGGCATCGCGCGGCTGATCCTGCGCCATTTGCAGGCACCAAAGGTATCGGGCGGAAACGGTACGGGAGTTTGACCCCGCGAGCTAAAGATTTTCGCGCAGAAGCCGATCTTACTTCTGAGCGAATTGGGCGAATCGGACCACAATGGTTTCTCGAGGCGCTTGATGTCGTTAAGTTTTGCTAAGAATCTGCCGATGAAACAAGGCAGTGGGGGGACTGGAGAGTTTTATGAGAGTGGATTACACAACCTACGGGCCGGAGCCGCCCGATCAAAATAGTAAAACTGGCCGTGCTGGCCAGGCGGGCGCGCCGCAAACTGGAGCGGCGCAGGCTGGCTCTTCTCAGATCGGTTCGTCTCAGGCCGAGGGAACTGGCGCCGGGGCGGCGGACGTCACGAGTTTGTCGTTCGATCAGGCGCGCGTGCAGTCGCTGCAAGCGAAGGCATTGGCCGAGCCTGAGATTCGCGAAGCGAAAGTGCAGACATTGCAGCAGTCGATCAGCCAGGGCGAATATTCGATCCCGGCCGGGCAGATTGCGGCAGCGCTTGTTAGCGAGTGGAGCGCGTCCCAGGGATAGAAACCCGGGGATAGAAACCCAGGGGTAGAAACCCATGGATCCGTTGATCACAAATGGAGTGGATCCGGCGATGCTGCGCAACGTTGACAAGCGCGGGCATGAGCGCGACGCGGAACAGCGGCGCAAGCGCCCCACGGCTCCAGGGAAAACGCAGCCGGAGGAAGACGAACTGGAGCCGGGCGAAGACACTCCAAAGCATGCGCTCGACGACCTGGCGTGAGCGATTTTTCGACGATTTGTCCCCGATTTTTCGACGGGGCCCTCGCTGGGCATTTATTCCTGAAACTGTCATGAACGACCGCAACGCGCTGCTTCCCAAACTCGATCACACCGCCCGGCAATCTGCCCGGCGAACTGATGGAGCAGAGGTCCGCGGTTGTGAGCCTGCTTGCGGAAAGTCTGGAGCGCGGCAGCATGGCGCTGGCCCGTAACGACGCGGAAGCGATTGCGCGCGGAGCCGCCCATCAAGCCGAACTCTGCCTGCAGTGGGGCCGTCTCGAAGACCGACTGCGCCAAACTCAACAGCAGCGGACGCGGCCGGACATCTCCGCGAGTTATTCCCTGGATCAAGACTCGGCGCGGCTTCAGGCCGAGTGGGAGGCGCTTGGATCGCGGATTCGTTATCTAACGCGAGTTCACCGCTCGCTGCTGCGACATTTAGAACGCAGTCTTGCCGTCGTGAATCGCGTGGTCAACAGTTGTTCGGCCACGTATGCGCTCGACCCACGCATGCGCGACTCAACACTTCACTCAGCAGATCGGCAGGCGGGGGAATCACCATGGCAGGGTTAAACGGTTCCTTGTCCATCGCGTTGAGCGCGCTGTCGGTCAGTCAGGAAGCGTTGGCTACTTCGTCGAACAACGTGGCGAATGCCAACACTCCCGGATACTCGCGTGAGGTTGCCGACCTGGCCGCGGGCATTCCGGTCAGCAACGGATCATTCACTTACGGGACGGGCGTCGTCCTGCAGAAAATCGAAAGCATTCGCGATTCGATCCTGGAAATCCAACTTAACGGCCAGACCCAGCAACAGAGCCAGCTCGACACATCGCTTGCCCAACTGCAGCAACTGCAAACGCAATTCGGCAGTTCGACTTCCGGAATCGGCGCCGACATCAGCAATTTTTTTAACAGCCTGCAGCAGTTGGCGCCCGATCCCACGAATCTGCCGCTGCGGCAGAGCGTGCTGACCGCCGCCAACACTCTCGCCACTGATTTCAACAGCGCGGCCAACAGCCTGCAAACCCAGCGCAGCAACCTCGACCTGAACGTCGAGCAGTCGGTCGGGCAGATCAACAGTCTGACCGCGCAGATTGCCGGCGTCGATCAACAGATCAGCGCGCTGCAAAATGCGAACCAGGATGCCAGCACCCTCGTCGACACGCAGACCAGCCTGATCCGCCAGCTCTCGGGTTTGATTGGCGTCTCGGTGATCCCCACGGATCAGGGCATCTCGATCGCCACCTCAAACGGGACGACTCTGGTTTCAGGATCGCAGAGTTTTGCCCTATCCACGCAACTGGGAACGGACGGAGTGCAGCACGTGTTTCTGGGGCGAACGATATTACGAGCTCGATCACTGGCGGTAGTCTGGCGGGATTTCTCCAGATTCGCGACCAGGAAATTCCCAGCCTCTCGAGTAGCCTCGATCAGCTGGCGTCGGGTTTGGCCAACTCGCTGAACACCGCCAACCAGGCCGGATTCGATCTGAATGGCAATGCAGGCGGCAATCTTTTCGTGCCGCCGCCGGCAAGTGGCGTGGGCGCTGCGGCCACGCTCGCGGTCAACATCACCGACCCGGCCCTGCTCGCGGCGAGTTCCGACGGAACGCCTGGAAGCAACGGGAATCTGGCGGTGCTTTCGGCCGTTGCCAATCAGGGAGTGGTCAATGGGGAGACGCCGATCACGTTCTATTCCAATCTTGTTTTTCAAATCGGCAGTGCCACGGCCAACACTTCCGCCGATGACAGCGCGTCTAGTCTGATCCTGCAACAGCTGCAAGACCAGCGCGGCAGCGTCTCGGGGGTATCGCTGGACGAGGAAGCGGCCAACATCGTCAAGTATCAGACGGCGTATCAGGCGGCGGCGCGGGTGGTCTCAACCGTGGATAGTCTGCTCAGCGACGCTGTCAATCTTGGACTGGATGCGCCGGTGCAATAGCGTTAGCGTTCCTATTCACAAGGCGAGGAGTGAGGTAAGCCGCGATGCGCGTTAATCCGAATTCTCTCTCTGACCTGCTGGCGGCGCTCAACATTACCGAACTGCAAGCGCAACAGGCGGAACTTCAAATCGCTTCCGGCCACAGCGTCAACGTGCCCTCCGACAATCCGACGGCCGCGGCTCTGTTGGTCGAAAACAACGATCAGGCGACTCTCACCGGTGGATATTTGCAGAGCATCAGCGCGGTGCAGGGACAGCTCTCGACCGCCGATTCGACGCTGAGTTCCGTCACCAGCGCATTGCAACAAGCCATCAGCCTCGGCGTCGAAGCTGCCGGCGGCACACTCTCGGCAGGCGATCTGGCGGCCATTGCGACCCAACTACAGAGCATCCAGAGCCAGGTCGTTGGGCTCGCCAACACCTCGTATCAGGGCAAGTACATTTTCTCCGGCACCAATGTCGATACCGCGCCATACGTCCAAGATGTGCTTTCGCCTTCGGGCTACGACTATGCTGGCAATACCGACGTCAATCAGGTTTCGATCGGCAAGGGATATCAAATCGCAGTCAACCAGCCCGGATCGCAACTATTCTCCGCTACGGGCAACGACGTCCTGCTGGCGATCAACAATCTCATCACTGCGGTCCAAACCGGCAAGAACCTTCCCGACGCCATCAACGCCATTACCGCAGCCTCCAGTTACCTTTCGGCGCAACAGGCGTTTTACGGTGACGCAACCGATCAGACCCAATCGCAGACCGGATACCTCAACTCTGCCCAGGTGCAGATCAGCCAGCAGCAGAACACGCTTGGCGGGGTGAATCTCGCGGTCGCGGCCAATAATCTCTCCCAGGCGCAGGTCGATACGCAGGCCGCGTTGGCGGCGATCAGTAAATTTCAGCAGAACAATTTATTCGATTACTTGAAGTAGACGCACGGTGACAGGCGTCATCGGGTATTCTGGCTGGCCCCTGCCCAGGCGCTGGCGGATGCCAAATGAGCGCGTACTATCTCGAGACGAGCTTTCTCGGCCAGCAGGCGGACTTGCAGGCTGGGCAAGAATTGCAGAAGCCTTTCGAGATTGGCTCTGTAGTCGCGCGCTTCTTGCTCAAACGCGGGATGGTCGGGGTGCGTTCGCTGTTCGCGGAAGCACTCAGCGGCCCGGCGAAGTTGGCTGATGATGGTTGCAAAGTCCTTGTGATTTATCGACGAGCAGCTGCTTCGTTCTGGGCGAAGACGAACCAGCCAAGCATGTAGATTCTCGTTTACTTCGCTCAGGGTAAGTTCCGGAGTTTCGAGTGCGTCTGGCGTTGGTTGCATCTTCATGATTCTGATCTTCGTTCTTACTTTCGTCCCTATCCAGATCTCTATCCCTTCCAGTCCAAGTGAGAATCGCTGTCGGTGACAGGTTCTTCGGTGCTGGAGTGACTCGAACGGCGAGGGGATGATGCAGTCTCCGCTTGCGGCCTTTCCGTTCGATCGACTTCCATCCACGCCGCTCTGACGGCGAGCAAGTCAGTGATTAGTTGCGCGAACCCAATTCGAGATGGATGAAATTGAACCTGGACTACATTTTGACGGAGAGCATTATAGAAATTGTCGAGGTCTTGGGCGACTTTCCCTCCGCGGGAAGAGTCAAGAGCCGATTGCAGATGACCGATGACCAGAATGACGTGGTTGATGCGGCTGGTTCGCCGTGGAATGTCGTTGTTCTCGAGTGCGATGGCGGCTTGCCGTAGATCTTCGATCATCTGCTCGTAAAGCCGCACGGTCAGTTCGACCGGGCTTGCGCCCCGAATTGCCGCCTCGCGATAGGACTGTTTGAAGTTCATGAGCGCCTTTCGATGGAAGCCCCGCTGTTAGAGAGCTTGTCCGGCGGTCGGAGTCGTGTTCGTGCTGGGCGTGGTAACCGGTGTCGTGGAGTTAGCCGACGTGGAGGCTAATTCCTGGGTAACTTCCTGCAAAAGGAACGGGTACTGTTCGAGAGTTGCGTTGACCTGACTGAACTCATTGTCCAATTGGACTTTTTGTACCGCCAGTTGTGCGTTGAAATTGTTGATCTCGGTGGTCAGTGCACGTTGTTCGCCTTGGTTTTCCGCGAGGTCCGAGTTCAGGATGCCGCGTGCCGGATCAGTCAGATTGTTGAGGACGGTGTTGAGATTGTCGCCGAAGCCGGTGACGTTGGAATTGGTGAAAAAATTGACCAATCCGGCGGGATTCGTATTGAGCAGGTTCGTGAGTGTGGAGCTGTCGACCGACAGAGTTCCGTCATTGTTCGCCGTAATACCAAGGGCTCCGAGGTTGGTGAGGCCACTGGCTACGGAGGTTGGATCGCTTGTGGCGTAGGCTATGCCGTTGGCCAGGCTCGACTGGAGAATTCGTAGAGCAGAATCCGCACCCACCGGCCCCTGGGAGCCAGTAGCCGGATTGACGGCGAATTGGGTGTTGAGATCGGTGGCGACGGTGTTGTACTCGACCACAAAATTGTTGATGGAGTTGAGGATCGCATTTGTATTCGGCCCCACGGTCACGGTCACCGGCGTAGCCGGATCGGCGCTGGTCAGGTTGAGAGTGACGTCCGGAATCGCTCCGGTAACGGTGTTGGTGGTGCTGGCATAAGGAATGCCGTTAATCGTGATTTCGGCGTCGGTTCCGCCGACGGGCGGTTCGAACGCCAGACTCGACGTGTTGTTGGAAACGGAGAGCGCTCCGGGACTGCCGGTCGACTGGCTATAGATTGCCAGACGGGCACCGCTCGCGTCGGTTACGACTCTCGCGGTGATGCCCCAGTTTTTGCTCGCGCTTTGGGCGTTGATCGAAGCCGCGAGGGTGGTCAAGGTATTGTTACTACTGGTGATGGCAATGTCTGCGGTCGTGCCACTGGAGCCTCCAATCTGCAAGGCTAGGTCTCCGGTAGTTTGCCCGTTGGTCAAGATCGAAGTGGTCGCGCTCGCAACAGAATCGGTGTAGAGGGTGCCGGTGCTGGCGAGGCCGTTCACGACTACGGAATAGTTTCCTGCGGTTGCCCCGTTCTGCACGGTTGCGCTCACGATCGCGTCTTCCGACGAACTCGCGGTTACAGCGGTGAGCGCCTGGTTCGAGAGTCCGGCGGCCGCGCTCTGCAAGTTGGCGAGATCCGTGTTGATGCTGCTGATGGCGGTGGACTGAGTTTGGAGACTGGTCAAATCTCCTTGCCACACCGTCAGTTCACCGCTTTGCTCAGCTTGGAGCTCGGATACGACGCTATTCACGTCGATACCGTTTCCGTTCAATAGATTGGCGGTATTGAAGCTAATCCCCATGACTCGTTCCTCCTTCGCTGCCAGCCGTGGCCGAGGCGGCGGTTGCCCTTAGTTTCGCCGCATCCTGAAAGTCCTGGGCGATGCCGCGCTCCACGCTCAGTTCCTGATTGCTCGGCACTTGCAGCACGACGTTCTTGGCATGATCCAGATACTGAATGATTATCTGGTCCTTAATCTCAGGATCCTGATGCACTTCGACGACATCCTGGGCCAGTTCGTAGGTTGAAGGGACAGTTCTAGCAGTGGAGGGTTCCTGTTTTGGCAAAGATTCCGAAACGGTCTGGGGCTCGGCGGGAGCCACCTGGCTTTGGCTCGTGCCCAGCCTTTGGTTCTGCTCTTGCTCGCTTGCGACGGGTGGAAAACTTTGTACCGGTGCGATGCTCATATCTCAACTCCACGCACTACTCCGGATTTGCAACAAAGGAGGCGGTCGCCCGCCTCCTTTGCAGAAAAGCACTAAGCCTATTGCAGGAGCTTTAGTACGAGTTGCTCTTGCTGGTTGGACTGGGACAGCGCGGAAATGCCGGTCTGCTCCAGAATCGAATACTGGGTGAGGTGAGCGACGACGGTCGGGATGTCGGCCGCGGTCACTCCGTTTTCGGCGCCAGTCAGGTTCTGCACCTGATTGTTGATGACGTTCGCGGCAGCTTGCAGCCGGTTGACAGTGGCGCCAATCGCACCGCGGAGACCAGCAACGGTCGCGACCGCGGCGTTGATCGTCTGAAGTGCAGCTTGAGCGTCGCTTTGGCTGAGCAGATCGTTTACCGATGCAGCTGCGCCGCCGGTAAATACGGCGCCGCTGAAGGTATTGCCGCTGCCGGTAGCCGAGGACGCGATCGAGTTACCGGTCGTGCCGTTATTGATCGCGGTGAAAGTAACGGTGGTCGGCGTAGCGATTGCCGTGGCGGAGGTGTTGGCGACGGTTGGGCTTCCATACGTTGCACCGGCGCCGCTGCCGCCATTCACCGCATTGGCAAGATTATTGAGGCTCGCAGCTTCGTTCGCACCCACAAGGACCTCGTTGGCGGTCGGAGTGCTGTTGAGAGCCGCGACAAAAGTGTAGGTTTGCGTGCCAACGGTGACGGTGTTGCCGGCGGCGGCGACACCGGCCGGGGTGGCCGCTGCGCCTCCAGCGAAGGTTGCGGCACCGAAGCTGCCGACTCCACCAGTCAGTGTCGAAACCAGGGAGTTGCCACCAGTGCCCGCCGTCAGCGCGGTGAAAGTCGCCGACGTCGTTGTGGCCGTTGCCGAGGCAGAAGTGTTGGCCACGGTCCCGGTCCCGTAGGTGGTTCCGGCGCCGCCTGGCGTTGCGTTGACTGCGGCCGCAAGGTTGGCAAGGCTCGTCGCTTCGCTCCCAACCAGTACCTGATTCGCCGAACCGCCGCTGGTCAAGGCTGTAACGAACGTATAGGTAGTCCCAGCGACATCGACTGTGTCGCCAGTTGTGGCGTTGGTGACGACATTCGCCCCGGTTCCGGTGCCCGTGTAGACCGAAGCCACCGCCGCGTTTCCGCCTGCGCCAAGAGCCTTGGCCGTATAGGTGATGGTGGTGCCAGTCGCTCCCGAAGCCGTGACGTTGGCATTGGCGACGGTTCCTGTTCCGTAGGTCGTTCCGGCACCGGCCGCGCCGTTGACCGCAGCCTCCAGATTAGATATGGCGTCGGTGTTGGTGGTGAATAGCACTTCGTTCGCGGCCCCCGTCAGAGCGGAAACGAATTTGTAAGTCGTTCCGCCTACGGCGATCGTGTCGTTGGCCGTGACCGTTCCGCCGATCGTCTCGATGTTGGAGGCTGGAGAGGAGCCGACGAACGTGCCCCCGGTGAGGGTCGCGGTCGCGGAAATGGCCGGCACCGCAGCGGTATCGGTGAGGGTGGCCGTCGCGTTGGTCGCGCCGCCCAAGCTGAGCGTCGTCGAGGACAGCAACCCGGTCGTAACGCCGATCGTGCTGCTGCCGCTCGCGCTGCCGTCACCCAGGAAGACGTTCAGGGTGCTCGCATTGAATACGGCGCCGCCGTTGTAATTAGTCGTCGACCCGATATCGTTGATTTCGGCCTTGATGGAAGTGTATTCGTCGTCGAGCGCGATGCGCTGCGCATTGGAAACCGTGCCAGTGGCAGATTCCGTCGCCAGTGTCACAGCGCGGTTGAGCAGGGTCGTGACCTGAGAGAGGGCGCCGTCCGCAACTTGCAATTCGCCGACGCCGTCCGTAGCGTTGCTCGAGGATTGGGTAAGGGCGCTGATGTTGGCTTGCAAGCCGTTCGCGATCGCCAGACCGGCCGGATCGTCTGCGCCGCTGTTGATGCGCGAACCTGAGGAGAGCTGCTGCAGCGTCGATGAAAGATTGCCACTCGTGATATTCAGCTGGTTTTCCGCAGCGATCGCATTAATGTTATTCAAGATCGTTAGTGCCATTGGAGAGCTCCTTAGTTGTTGGTTCCGACTTCTGGGATCCGTCCCCGCAACCTTCCCGGAGCTCGTTCCGTTTGTCCTGCGGAACCCAACTGCGTTTCAGTCAGCTTCATCGGCCTATGCCGTCTGAGCTTTATTTCCACAGGTACTACGGGCCATGGGTCCTAGGTAACGCCGCCGATCTCTTCTCCGAGGTCCCCATGAATGTCGATTCTGCCGATCTCTATTGATGGTGCCTTTTGAGCTGGCGGGCCTTCTTCCGTCGGTCGTGATTCCGTCGATGAGGAGCAAAGCATGATCCAGTTGACCCGGCTCAACGGCCACCCGCTGGTGGTCAATTCCGACCTGATCAAATACGTCGAGCAATCGCCCGATACCGTTATCACTCTTGTGAATGGTGACAAAATCGTCGTTCGTGAAAGCGCCCAGGACGTGCTGGAGCGCGTGGTGCATTTCCGCCGCTCGGTGTTGCAGGGCATCATGCTGTGGTGGGACAACCGTTCCGCCCTTGCTCCTGTTCTTCCTTCCGTTCTTCCTTCCACGCTCGAGACTGATGGCCGCCGGGCCGGGGAGAAATAGGAGCCCTCGTGGATAAGGCAACCTTCGGCGGACTATTGCTGGCCATCGGCGGCATCTTGCTTGGCTTGATGCTCGAAGGTGGAAACCTGGGTCAGGTGCTGCAGCCGACCGCCGCCATGATCGTCTTCGGCGGCACGCTTGGCGCGGTACTGATTCAATATCCGCTGCCCGTCGCGGTATCGGCGTTTCGGCGGCTGGCCCAGGTTTTTGTCGAGCCGGCACAGAATGCCAAATCAACGATCGAACTATTAGTGAAGTACGCCCATCAAGCGCGCCGCGAGGGCATTATCTCGCTCGACAAAGAGCTTGCGATTATCCAGGAACCCTTCCTGCACCGCTCGCTCATGCTGGCGGTAGATGGCACCGAACCGCAGGAACTCCGCAAGATCATGGAGCTTGAACTCGATAACAAAGAAGAACAGGAAGAAAAAATTCCGCAGTTCTTCGAATCTGCGGGTGGATTTTCTCCGACGATCGGCATTATCGGCGCTGTTTTGGGACTGATCCAGGTGATGCAGCATCTGGATAAGATCGACGAAGTCGGTAAGGGAATCGCCGTCGCTTTTGTGGCCACGCTCTACGGGGTGGGTCTTGCCAATCTGATTCTGCTCCCTGTCGCGGGGAAATTGAAAATCCGGATTCGCGATGAGCAGATCATCCGCGAAATGACGATCGAGGGAGTGGTTTCGATTCTTGAAGGCATGAATCCGCACATGCTGGAAACCAAGCTGTTCGGTTTTCTCAGCGAGGCTCATGAGCGCCCTGTCGTTGCCGAGGAGTCGAGCGTATGAGCCGCCGCAAACGGCGTCACAGCCACGCCAACCACGAACGCTGGCTGGTTTCGTACGCCGACTTCATCACGCTTCTGTTTGCTTTCTTTGTGGTGCTCTACGCTTCATCGCAGGTCGACAAGAGAAAAGTCGGGAGGCTCGCCCTGGCGATTCAGGTCGCCTTCCAGGAAATGGGCGTGTTTGAAGCCTCGACCACGGAAATTCCAATTGACTCGTCCACTCCCATGCCCTTTAGCACGGCACAGGCAATCGAGAATTCCGAGCGCGTCGCCAGCCTTGGCCGCATCGCATCTTCTCCCAATGGTTCGCCTGGCACAAGCGTGGAGAATGGCGATCTGGCCGAGTTGCAGGCGGAACTCGAAACCGCGCTCGCCACACAAATCGAGCACAAAGAAATCGCCCTGCGGCGCGAACCCGACGGCTTGGTGATCAGTCTGCGCGAGGTCGGCTTTTTCGAGAGCGGCTCCGCTCAGATGAAGGCCGCTTCTCAGTCCGCCTTTGACCGCATTGCCGGAATGCTCCGTCAACGAGACTACCGCTTGCGCATCGAAGGTCACACCGATGACGCACCGATTCATACGGCGCAGTTCCCTTCGAACTGGGAGCTGTCGACTTCGCGCGCGACTGAAATCGTCAGGCTGCTGATTGTCCGCGATGGATTCGGGCCAAGCCGCTTGAGCGCCGCGGGTTACGCCGAGTATCACCCGGTGGCAAGCAATCTCACTGTAGAAGGGCGTGGCATGAACCGCCGTGTGGACATCGTCGTTCTCGGACGCGGACTGCCTGCCGTTCCGGCGGCTCCGGGACCTGCGGCTCCGAGTCCAATTGCGCCGCTTGGGCCAAAGACCTCTGCGCAGACGCCAGCGATCAGTTCGCCCGTGGCACCCAATCCGTCGGTCAAAGTTCTGCCGAATGCGCCCGTGATCGTGCCCAAACCATCGCCTGCAAGAGTGGTCGGAGACCCGCTACAAAACTAATTCCATCCAGGTCGCGCTCTCGACTGGGATGTCGGAGTAAGGGGCGATTTCGTAGAACCCAATTCTGCGATAGAGAGCCGCCGCATCCTTCATCGCGGATTCGACCGTATCCAGACGCATCCGTTTGTACCCGATGGTTCGCGCTTCGGTGATTAAACGATCGACAAGGGCGCGGCCGAGACCCAGGCCGCGATGGGACGGCCGCACATAAAGACGCTTCATTTCGCAGGTAATCGGATCGAGCCGGCGCAGGGCGATGCATCCCGCTGCGTTCCCGGAGCGGAGCGCCAGAAGCAGCCTTCCGCTCGGCGGCGCATAGGCTCCGGGCAGGTTCTTCAATTCGTCGTCAAAACTCTGGAAGCACAGGCTGAAGCCAAGAGATTTGCCGTATTCGATAAAAAGTTCGCGCGCTTGGGTGATGTGTTCGGGGAGCGTGGCTTCGATCAGATCAATCGAGCCTTTCGCATGGTCAGCAGGCGTGTTCATGGGGGAACCTATCTTGGAATTTTATCCCCCGCTTGTTCGATTGCGCAGGGCGCTCGGGACGACTAAGATTTCTGCACTCCCATGTCAGAAGTGATTTCGCCCGAGCCCACCACGATGCCACCCGTTTCCACCGCCACTTCCGCACCATCCGTTGAAGTATTCGCTGTCTACGGCGCCGAGCCTGAGATTCAGGCGTACGCCATGGCGAAATACTCACGCTCGTCGCTCTCGATGAAGGAGTCGCTGCGGGAAATAACGACGCAGAAAGCGGAAAAGTTTCTCAACACTTTCTACTTTCAATATGGGCACCGCTCGATTGCCGATTTGGCGCACATCGCGCTGGCCATTGAGAAGCTGTCGATTCTCGCGGCAATCGTTGTCGCCGACGAGCAGCGTTGGGACGGCCAGGAACGTTCGACGCGCTATCAGGATTTCCGGAAGAGCGGGTACTACACGCCGAGTTTTCCCGATGCTCTGTCCGCGGATCTGTATCGCGAAACGATCGAATCGTTATTCGCAACCTACGAAGAAGTATCGCGGCGCACGTTCGAATATCTGGCCGGCATCACCCCTCGTCCCGCAGAGATGAAGCAGGATGCCTACGAGCGCACGCTACGTGCGCGCGCCTTCGACATCTCGCGCTATCTGTTGCCGCTGTCGACCAACACTTCGCTGGGAGAGATTGTCAACGCGCGGACGCTCGAAACCCAGGTCGCTCATCTGCTGGCGCAGCCGCATAAAGAGGTACGCGACCTCGGAACCCGGCTGAAGCAGGCCGCCATTTCTCCGGCCTATAACGTGAACGAAGAATCGCTTCGGGCCCTGGTCGCGACAATCCGCGCCGCGTCTCCCGAAATTGCCGAGCGTGCCGAACGCGAACTTTTGCGCGAAGTCCGCGTGGCACCGACGCTCGTGAAGTATGCCGATCCGAATCTCTACGAAATCGAAACTCGGCGTGAATTGCAACAGGCCGCTGCCGAGTTAATGAAAGGCGCAGCCATCGAACCGTCGCCACTTGTCGATCTGCTCGACGCCGATTCGCTCGAGATCGAACTCGCCACAACGCTGCTTTACGGGAATTGCCACTACTCCTACCGCCAGCTGCGGAAAGAGATTGAAGCTGTGGGGGAGTTGCGGCGCAGCGAGATCATTGATCTGGGACTGCGCCATCGTGGCAAACACGACGAGATGCTGCGTCCTTTTTCAGCTGGCCAGCAGTTTCGCTTCGACATCCTCATGGACATCGGCGGCTTCCGCGACATGCACCGCCATCGCCGGTGCGTCCAGATCATGCAGGATTTCACGACGGTTCACGGCTTCGATACGCCACCGGAAGTTGAGGCTGCGGGAGTACGGCCCGAATACGATTCTGCGATGAAGCGTGCGGCTGTCGCGGTGCGGGAGCTTTCAGATTCGGGAGGTCTGGAAGCCGGCGAGAACGCGCAATACGCGACCCCACTGGCATTCCGCAAGCGCACGTTATTCAAGATGGACTTTGCTGAAGCCGTCTATATTTCCGAGCTGCGTACCACTCCAGCTGGCCACACATCCTATCGTAACGTGGCCTACGCGATGTACGAGGCGGTGGCTGCAAAGTATCCGGCGCTGGCGAAATATTTCCGCGTACACGACGTGCGCGAACCGGTGGACTTGCTGAAACGTTGAGGAGCTGAGATGAGCACTATTAAGAATCCCGAAGACAAGAAACTTTTAAGTCTTGCCCGGGATCGCCGCAACAGATACGGAGAAAATAACAAGTCAAGCCGCAAAAGCATTCCGCGGGGCAAGCAGCTCGGACACATGAACGAGCGCAGAACCGTCGTGGAGGTTCTTGGTCGATTAAAGGGATCTGTGACGGATGACGACGCGACAGAGATCGAACTGCTCGCAAAAACGAAGGCTACTGCGAGACGCCGAAGAGGGTTCAAGAAAACCCCCGATACTCCCCTCGGACTCGTGCTAACCGCGAAGCGGGCTAAAAAGAAATCAAGCGATTCCTCGCCGTCGATGCGGCCACAAAATTGACGCCAGTGAATCCCGGCCTCTAGAATCAATCCACACATGCCTCTTTACGAATACCTGTGCAAGAAGTGCGGACACCGCTTGGAAAAAATACAAAGCTTCTCCGATAAGCCACTGAAGAAGTGTCCCGATTGTGGCGGCGCGCTCGAAAAACTAATTTCCGCTCCCACTGTGCAATTCAAAGGCTCGGGATGGTACGTGACCGATTACGCCAAGAAGGGATCGACCTCCGCCAGTTCGTCTCCGTCGTCCTCATCCTCGGATGGCGACAGCTCCTCGAAAGACGCGAAAGACAGCAAAGACGCGAAGGATTCGAAAGACACGAAAGAGACAAAGAAAGACGACAAGCCCAAGTCGGAGGGCTCCGCCAAGAAACAGAAGAAGGACTAGCGGCTTCGATTCAGCCGCAAGAATCAAGGCCCCTTCACGGGCTGGGCCTGTGCGATGTTTCCGGCGCGCCAATCACGACTGTCCGGCGCCGCGGCAGTTCTTCCTCAGAGAGGTCTGCCAGGACTTCCAAAGCAATCCCCAGGCTCAGCGCTGCCTCATACGCCGAATCGTTAAAGAAATAAACGATGTCCCCGCCAAACCGGTCCTTGAACCGGCGGCGCTCTTCCAGATCAAATGGACTGACCGCATAGACCTTAATCGCAGGCGATTCGGCAAGCACCGCGCCCAGTTGACGCTGGAATCCGAGCGCCCCCTGGCGTACCTGGGCCATTGTGAAAGCGACGACGCGATAGGGCATAAAGGTCGTTGGAAGCATAGCAGGCGCTCACGCCCTGCAGATCATGCGGCCGAATCTTTCGCTGCAGTTTCACATCTAACTTAATGTAATCGTTATAACGACTAATGGCAGGAGGAGGAAATTCCACATGATAACGATCCGGCGCAGCAACGAGCGGGGCGGAGGCGACTACGGCTGGCTGAAGACACGACACAGTTTCAGCTTCAGCGACTACCAGGATCCCAAGTGGATGGGCTTCCGGTCTTTGCGGGTCATCAACGAGGACTGGGTCGCTCCGAAAAGCGGCTTTCCCACGCATCCGCACCGCGACATGGAAATCATTACCTATGTGCTTTCCGGCAAGCTCGAGCACAAGGATAGTCTCGGCACAGGTTCTGTGATTCTTCCGGGCGATGGCCAGAGGATGACGGCTGGGCGCGGCATTCGACATAGCGAAGCGAATCCGTCCGCGACCGATACGGTGCACATGCTCCAGATTTGGATTCTTCCTGACAAACACGGGCACGAACCCGGCTATGAGCAGAGAAGTTTTCCGGAGGCGGAGAAGCGCGGCAAGTTCCGCCTGATTGCTTCGAACAACGGAGCGGAAGGCTCGGTCAAGATCAACCAGGACGCGCAGCTCCGGGTCGCACTGCTCGTGCCGGGAGAAAAAGTCACGCATCCACTGGCTCCGAAACGCAGCGCGTGGGTGCAGGTGGCGAAAGGCGAAGTGGAATTGAATGGCGAGAAGTTGCGCCAAGGCGACGGCGCGGCCATCTCCGACGAAAGGCTATTGACGGTCACAGCGACGGAGGACGCGGAAGTCCTGCTCTTCGATCTCGCGTGATCGGGCCACCGATTGATCGGGTCATCGCCGGTTCCTGCGATGGCCCGTTCTTTATTTTGGCTTGCTTTTTGGATTGATCGCCGCGACCGCCATCATTCTTCCGGTTACGCCCTTCTCGGTGCGGTGACTGAACAAGAGATCCGTATGGCAGGCGGTGCAGAGCGCGTTCGTGTCAATATTTTTGGCCAGCAAGCCAGCGTCGAGAAGTTGCGCGCGATTCGCCTCCACGAGATCGAGAAAGAGTTTTACCGGTAGCTCGCTATGTCCGGGCGCGCGCGCTGTAAGAAAGAGCAGCGGATATTTCTCGCGCACCGGATCCGACTCCTTCACCTCTCGAAACAACTTGGCAGCATAGGCGAATTGGGTTTCGAACTTAGTCCGAACTTCTTCGCCCACTTCATAACAACAGCTGCGAACGCCCGGTCCAATCGCGGCCAACAGGCTCCTTGGACTGCTCCCAAAATGCCGGCGCATCTCACCGACGCCTTTTTCGGCAATGCGTTTCACCGTGCCCCGCCACCCGGCATGAAAGACTCCGACCGCACGATGTTTGGGGTCGACCAGGATGATAGGAAGGCAATCGGCCGTTTGGATGGCGACGAGCAGACCCGGGGTGTCGGTGATGATGCCGTCACCGGCGAGCGGTTGCTCGGGCACGCCATCGACGGCGTGAATCAAGTCAGAGTGGATTTGGCGCACGGTGATCAGTGGCCAGCTCTGCGGCCCGCCCAATTCTTTGATAAACAGCGCCCGGTTGCGTTCGACATCCTTGCGCGAATCTTGCTTGGTAAAACCAAGATTCAGCGCGCTGCCGCCGTAGACACGCGACACCCCGCCGTGCCGCGTGGAAAAAGCGTGCACCAGGCAGGGTACGCGGCTCAGGTTTTCTGAGCGCAGGAGGTGAAGTTTACTTTTCGTGATGCCCTTGGTGGCCACTGCTCGATGATACCGGATGGATGCGGCGGCCAGACTTGCTCGATGAAACCCGCAACGTGAGCTTTTCGCTCAGTTCGGTTTCTTCCTGGTCATCTCGGCATCAATCTGGATCTTCACAGTGTCCGCAACCACCGCTTCTCCAGTGCCCAATGCCTTGTTGTAGAGAAGATTGAAGTCTTTGCGGTTGATGGAGGTGGACGCCGAGATTCCGCGGCGCAAATTGCCATAGGGGTCCGACACTTCCGACGTCGGGCCATCGACGTCGAGTGTGACTTCTCGCGTGGTCCCGTGGATGGTCAGGTCGCCGATCACCTGCGGCTTGCCGCTGCTGTTCACGCACAAAAAAGAGCCACGCCGACGAGCAGCGTGGCCCTGGCAGCTGTGCCGCAGAGCATGTCCGTTTCGGGCGCTACGGGCTCACCATCACTTCCCCGTGGCGATCGTCGCGACTGCCGGCTGGGTGAGATCTTTATCACTTCTAGGGCTGATCTTTACCGTCGCCAGGATCTTTTCCAGTTTGGCAAAGACCTCGTCGCGGTTGACCGGTTTGGCGCCGTCCTTGCTGCCGAATCCCGCAGTCCCGAGACTCAGGATGTATTCGTAGCAGGCTCCGTTCTGGTAGCTGTGGTAATACTGCGTTTCGCTGCGCGTCAGGGCGCTGCCGGAGAAGTTGGAGGTCGTTGCCATTTCTATTTCAGTGGGGCCGACTTTCACTTTTTCCGCGTCCGCACCTGCGCCATTGACGTTGTGCGAATCGGTAATGGCGAAGTGCGCGCACTCCTGCTCGGACAGCGAGCGGTTGACATTGACGTTCAAGAAAGCGGATGCGAAGTCGGTGCCAGGATAGGAATTGTCGGGCATGCCGACGGTCGCGATGGGCACTCCGCCGGGCTGCACGAAGTTCATCGACGCAGCGCCGATGCCGGCAAACTCGGGGTCGGCATTGTCGCCTGACTTGACGGAGAATTTCCTGGGATAAACGAAGGAAACGCCAAAGTCAGCGTCTTTATAGATGACGTTCGCCGGGCGTTTCTTGTGTCCGAGCGCCTTCTTTGCGGGCGCAGGTGATGCGGCCGCGACTGAAGTTTCTACCGGGTTCGCGGCGGGATTCGCCGCGGTGGGCGCGGGGGCCGACTCGTTTCCAGACACGCTTCCAGACTCGTTCCCAGAAACCCCGACCAATGCCGTCTTGGACGTCTGCTTCGAGCAAGCGCTCACGACGAGCAGCAGTCCAAGGATGGCGAAAGCCGCAAACATGGCAATCTTCTGCTGGCGCGACCAGGACGAAAGCATCGTCCCGGAGATTGGGTTGTTGGTTGCCGGATTAAGGGAGTTCTTCTTAGGGGAATTTTGCGGTAGAGAATTCTGATCGTTCGATTTCCAAACAGTTGCCACGGTGTCACCTCCTCTGCGGCTGGCGCAGTCGGATGTGATATGGCAGGATGGCGGCCAAAGTTGCGCTTATTGATAGAGCGCGACTTATGGGTTCGGTGGTCGCCCAAGAGCGTGCGTCGCGGGACACGGCGTGGAGTGGCAAACACGGTTGTCCTATTATCTTTAAATGGAAGAACTCACCACCCTTTTTCGGCCCGTCGGAAAAGCCGAGCTGGAGTTAATTCAGGCGACCGGGAACACGAAATTCCCGCCGAGGCTGCCGCACCAGCCCATTTTCTATCCGGTCACGAGCGAAGGCTACGCGCGCGAGATTGCGGAAAAATGGAACACCAAGGACTCGCAGTCCGGTTATGCGGGGTACGTTACAAGATTTCAAGTGAAGAACTCGTTCATCGAGCGTTTTGCCGTAAAGCAGGTCGGCGATGCACAGCACCGCGAGCTCTGGATACCAGCCGAATCCCTTGAAGAGATGAACCGCAGTCTCGTCGGCTTGATTGAGGTGATCGCGGAATTCCACGGTTCAGAGTTAGCCGCCGAAGCAGAACGATGACAACCTCTCCCAACGCCTATCGCGGACGCCTGGCGCCATCCCCGACTGGCCTGTTGCACATTGGCCATGCTCGAACCCTTTGGGTGGCAGCGCAGCGCGCGATGGAAAATCGAGGCACCTTGATTCTGCGGAATGAAGATTTAGACCCACAGCGCTCGCGCGACGAGTTCGCTCGCGCCATGGTCGAAGATTTGCGCTGGCTCGGCATTCGTTGGAACGAGGGACCGGATTGCGGCGGCGAATATGGCTCCCTACCAGCAGAGCGCACGCCGGGCCCACTATATCGAGGCGTGGCGGCGACTGCGAGACTCTGGGTTGCTTTATCCCTGCCAGTGTTCCCGCAAAGATTTGGCGCAGTCGGCCAGTGCTCCGCATGATGGAGAGCGAGACGGAGAGAATAACGACGACGAATCTGTCTATCCCGGAACCTGCCGCAACCGGCGCGATGCCGCCGGCTTCAACGAACCTGCCGGAGTCAATTGGAGATTCCGCGTTCCCGACGGCGAGGCTATCGATTTCAACGATTTGAATCTCGGCCCGAAGTCCTACATTGCTGGTAGAGATTTCGGCGACTTCCTGGTGTGGCGACGCGACGACGTTCCCGCCTACCAACTTGCCGTCGTGGTCGACGACGCGGCCATGCGCATTACAGAAGTGGTACGCGGTGCCGACCTGTTGAAATCGACTGCACGGCAACTGCTTCTGATCCGCGCGCTCGGATATTCCACTCCATCTTATTTCCATTGCGAACTTGTTCGCGACGCCGCCGGAGTGCGGCTGGCGAAACGCCACGACTCGCTGAGTCTGCAGTACTTGCGGGAGAGCGGAATGACCGCGGAGCAAGTGCTGGCAATGGCCGGTTGGCCACGCTAGATTGGCACTTTCGTTTGATTCCTTGCCTATTTGTCGCGTAACAACGCACGCAAGACCGGGTTAGCATTGAAAGAACGGTAAGAAGGGTCTTGTCAGGCGCGCCAGGAGGGCTATGCGACGAAACTACTTGCGGATTTGCGTACTCGTAATTCTTCTAGTCGGTCTGCTCACGAGTGTGTCCTCTTACGGACAGTCACTTGGGGATATCGCGCGCGCCAATCGCGAGAAGCAGCAGGCTGACGACGCGTCGGTGGTGCCGCCGAAGGTGATCACAAATGCGGACCTCCCGAAGAACACAAATCCCACTTCAACCGATGCGCCGCCCCAAACCAACGCAGCCAGCAATAAGGCAGATCATCGCGCCGCGCAACAAACACTTGCGGAGCAACGCGCAGCCGAGCAGTGGAGAATCAAGATCCTGACACAAAAGCAGAAGATGGCGAATCTCCAGGCGCACATCGACCAGCTCAATGCATCGATGCAAGCCGCGAACGGAAGCGCCCAATTTGACGGTCCGAGCGGCCGCGGCCAAGCCCGGCAAATGCAACAAGTAATGCAAATCCAGTTGCGGCTCGACGAACAACGAAGGACGCTCCTCGAGATGCAGGAAGCGGCGCGGCGCGCAGGCATGCATTCCGCGGTATACGATCCGTAGAGTCGTCAGCACTCTGCATGCAGGCGTCAGCCGTCAGAAACTCGTGAATCGGACGATCCGATTCAGATTTCGTATATCGTACGGATGTGGACGCCGACCGGGTTTTTCTCACCGCGCAGTGGCAGCACCTGGCGATGTTGAACTATGAGGTGGACGACCGCCTGCTGCTTCCGTTTGTTCCTGCCGGAACCGAACTCGATCGCTGGAACGGAAGGGTATTTGCCAGCCTGGTCGGCTTTCGTTTTCTGAACACAAAGATTCTCGGCTTCCTCCCGATTCCACTCCATTCCAGTTTCGACGAAGTGAACTTGCGCTTCTACGTGCGGCGGCAGGTCGGGCAAGAAACGCGGAGAGGCGTGGTCTTCATCAAGGAGATCGTTCCGCGACGCGCGATCGCGTTCGTGGCTCGAACTTTCTACCAGGAAAACTATGTAGCGCTCCCGATGGCGCACGAGATTCACTTCGCCGGCGATATTCTTAAAGCCTCATATCGGTGGAAGAGCACATGGAAGAGCACGAACATCTGGAATGCGATCAGCCTCGAAACCGTTGGCAATTGTGAGATTCCGAGTGAAGGATCCGCCGAACAGTTCATTACCGAGCACTACTGGGGATACGCCGCGCAGCCTGCCGGCGGGTGTGTGGAATATCGCGTCGCGCATCCTGCCTGGAAAGTTTGGCAGGCTCGCGAATCTGCCTTCGACGGCGATGCGGAAGGACTCTACGGTGAGGACTTGGCAGCAGTATTGCGAAGGAAACCAGCGTCGGCGTTTCTGGCGGAAGGATCTGCCGTCAGCGTGATGCGAGGACAAAGGCTGTGACCGTGCCAACGCCAACGACCGCTGGGGCGGGAGTCGTTCTCGGCGTCGTTCTCTACGATGGCGAGTGTGGCTTCTGCTCGCGTTGGGCGCAATTTTGGAAGCGAACCCTCGCGTGGCACGGATTCGAAGTCGCCTCTCTCGATCAGCCCTGGGTCGCGGAAAAAATTAAAATGCCGCGAGCGGAACTGCTCACCGACATTCGGTTGCTGACAGCCGATGGCCGGCTGATTTCCGGAGCCGATGTTTATTTATATGTCGCACGGCAAATTTGGTGGGCTTGGCCGTTCTATGCAGTTTTCAGTTTGCCGGGGTTCAATTGGATGATCCACTCCGGATACCGCTGGTTCGCGCGTAACCGGTATTTCATTTCCCGCTCGTGCAGATTGCATCCGCGCTGAATGGAATGTGTTGGACGGGCGAGTCGCCCGTCCCCACACTAACCATAACGACGGTCTAGAACAGCGCCGTCGCTCTCCTCTTCCAACTCTTCCCTTTTTCTTTCGCAATGTTCTCGATGTCGTTGACGTAGGCGCCAGTCTGCGTCAATACGTGATGCAGGTCATTGCCGACGCTGATGAAGGTGAACCCCTTGTCCAGGAACTCCCCGACGCGCGACGTCCCGAACAAGAAAAGTCCGAGGATGACGTTATTCTTCCGCGCATGATCGACCAGTTTCTGTGTGGCGGCTCCGAGTTCGGGCGACGTGTACATATGCGGGAACTCATACTTGTTGTAGAGACCCATCGACATGCAGAGATCGTTTTGTCCGAGAAAAAGAATATCGACGCCGGGGACGGCTGCGATCTCTTCGATATTTTCGATGCACGAGGCCGTCTCGACCTGTAGAGCGATGATGCCTTCGTTGTTCCATCCGCCGGCGTAGCCGAGTAGCCCGCCTTTATTCATGCTGCGCTGCGGGAAATAGACGGAGCGCGTGCCCACCGTCGGATACTTGGTGCAACTGATGGCCTGGCGCGCTTCTTCGGCGGTGTTGATGTAAGGGACGAGGACGCCGCCGGCGCCGAGATCGAGAGCCTGTTGGATGCCGGGACGATCGTCGTATCCGCCGACGCGTACGAGCGACGTTGCGCCGCCGTTTGCGATGCCGCTCAGCATGGCGGACAACTTTTCATAATTCATGGGGCCGTGCTGCGTATCGACAAGCAGCCAGTCGTATCCGCTGTGGGCGAGTTGTTCGGCGACCGTCGGACTGTGCGAGTTGATGAACAGGCCCATTTTCGGGCTGCCCGCGCGTAGTTGCTTCTTGAATTCGGTGCCTGTGAGAGCGGCATCGGCCATGGAAAATTCCCTCCTCGAATGCTTTCTTGACAGTTTGAAATGGTGTTCAGTGTATCCAACGAGCGGCGCGCGAGGCCAGAGCGAACCCTACTTTTTTCTAGTAGGTGACTGAAAGACAGCTGTCGATGGTCAGTTCTTGGGCATTTTGCGATCCAAAAGTGGCGATTTTCATGCACTTCACGCCTATCGACCCTCATTTTATGCCCATTTTCAGTGGGGTACCTTTGTGGGAACCGCATAAAATCTGCATAAATTGCTACTTTTCCACAGCCGAGTGCGTTAGTATTCGCTCGATACAGCCCATTTACAAAGTTCCTGAAGGAGGAATTCATGGCTTCTGGTATGACGAAAACCCAACTCACTCGGCACCTGGCCGAGAAGCTTGAACTCAACAACAAGACTGCCGCAGCTTTCCTGGAGCACCTGGCAGATACGGCGATCAAAGAGACGAAGAAGAACGGTGTGTTTGTGGTTCCCGGCCTCGGCCGCCTGGTGAAGGCTCATCGCAAGGCCCGCATGGGACGTAATCCGCAGACTGGCGAACCGATTCAGATCAAGGCGAAGACGGTAGTGAAGTTCCGCGTGGCCAAGGCCGCGAAGGACGCGATCGCCCCGAAGAAGTAGTTGTGATTATGTGGCGCGGACACTCCTGTCCGCGAAAAGTTGGTATCTGGAAAAAGGCCGGCGAATGCGCTGGCCTTTTTCTTTGCTGCGATCCTCTGCTCGAAAAATTAAACGTCTAGCTCCACCAATTCTGCCCGCACTTCGCCCTGGTCGAGAATCAGTCTGCCCACGCTCACCGGCAAGTTAAACCGTCGTGGCCCCGCGCTTCCGGGATTGAAATAGAGGACACCGTTTCGCTCTGCGATTTTCGGTTGATGGCTGTGGCCATAGACCACTACATGGAATCCGGCTGCTTCCGGGTTCAGGTCGAGTCGGCCGCGATCATGCAGCATGTAGATGGACACACCGCCAATTTCGACCACTTCGGTTGCTGGCAGCGAGCGCGCCCAAGGGTCTGTATCGACGTTGCCGCGGATGGCGGTCACGGGGGCAAGTTTCGCGAGAGCTTCAAGGATCTCAGGCGCGCCGACATCACCGGCATGGAGGATGCGATCGGATCCGCGGAGCGCTTCGACGGCCTCAGGGCGCAGCAAGCCGTGGGTGTCGGAGATCACACCAACCGTCGTCTTGTCGGATTTCGCGGAGCCCTTTATCACACGTCAGTTCTCACACATCACTTCATCACACATCAGCCGTGAAACCGGTCACAGACTTCGCGGCTGCCTGCAACGATATACTCCAAAGCAGTGCCCGAGATTCCAAATCTTTCGGAAGTGCTGCGACGCTATTGGGGATACCACGAGTTTCGCCCGAAGCAGGAGAGCGTGATCCGCAGCCTGCTGGCGGCGCACGACACCTGCGTCGTGATGCCGACCGGCGGCGGAAAGTCGCTGTGCTACCAACTTCCGGCGGTGATTTCAGCGAAGACGGCGGTGGTGGTTTCTCCGCTGATCGCGCTGATGCAAGACCAGGCGGCACAACTGGCGCAGATGGGCATTCCGGCGGCGGTGATCAATAGCAGTCAGAATCCGGACGAGCGCCGCCTGGTGATGCAAAAAGCCGCGCGCGGAGAATATCGCCTGCTCTATCTTTCGCCAGAGCGACTGGCCGCCGGCAATACTTTCGAGTGGCTCAGCAAGGTTCCCGTCGGTTTTTTTGCCGTCGATGAGGCACACTGCATTTCGCAGTGGGGCCATGAATTTCGTCCTGATTATCGCCAGCTCAGCCGCCTGCGCACGAGTTTTCCCGATCTTCCGATTGCGGCGTTCACTGCCAGCGCTACGAAGCAGGTGCGGCACGACATTCTCAAGCAATTGCAGATGCGCAAGCCCGATTGTTACATTGCCAGTTTTCATCGCGAAAATTTGCGCTATGTAGTCCACGAATGCGAGTCGCGGACGCAGATGGAATTGCTCACGCGTTCGCTGCGGCGGTATGCGGGCGAGAGTGTGATCGTCTATTCGCCAACAATTCGTCGCGTCGAAGAGACGGTCGAATATCTGGAGGAGAATGGGATCGCAGCCGTTCCCTATCACGCCAAGATGGAGGGATCCGAGCGCCGGCAAAATCAGGAACGCTGGATGTCGGACGAAGTGCGCGTGCTGGTGGGAACGATTGCATTTGGGTTGGGCATCAATAAGCCGGCGGTCCGCGCCGTGATTCACCTGTCTCTGCCGCAGTCGATCGAACAGTATTACCAGGAAGCCGGGCGCGCCGGGCGCGATGGCCGTCCGGCGGATTGCTTGCTGTTGTGGCAGAAGCGAGATCACATTCTGCTCGAATACTTCATCAAACAGATTTCGGATGACGCGGAGCGCGAGCGTGCGGCGGACCGGAAGCGCGTGATCAGTCGCTTTGCCGACTCTCATCACTGCCGTCATCGTCAGATCTGCGTGCATTTCGGCGAGACACCGAAGTGGGACCGTTGCGCCAGTTGCGACAATTGCGGAGCAAAACCGGAGTGGCTGAACGAAAAAACGAGCTCGCCAGCAGCTCAGAAGTTTGCACCCACCTATCGCAGACTATCGCCGTCCGACAGACCGTCGTCTGACAAATCGCTGCCGCGAACTTCGGAGCTTCCTGAAGCCGATCCCGCGCTGGCGGAGTACTTGCGCGAATGGCGCCGCACCATGGCGCGCGAGAACAAAGTTCCGGCGTACATCATTTTGCACGACAGCACGCTCGAGGAACTCTGCCGCCAGAAGCCAACTAACCTTGCCGAGTTACGCCAGGTGCCGGGCATTGGCGAGAAAAAATCCGAGATGTACGGTGGCGAGATTTTGATGGCGTTGCGGAACTTCAGTGACGGAGCCCGCGCTGCTCCAGCGGCCGCAAAAGAATCGGGTCCGGCCGAGCAGACTCTTCAGCTATTAAACGAGGGACACAGCTTCGAGGAAATCGCCCGCATCCGAGCGCGCCAGATTTCAACCGTCGTGTGCACAGTGGCGAGCCTGGTCGAAACCGCGCGCGTAAAACTCGATCCGAAGTGGATTTCGCCCGACGCGCAACCGCTCATCGAAGCGGCATGTCTGAAGCAGGGTGTCGAGCGCCTGCGCGATATCAAAGATGCGTTGCCGCCCTATGTCAGTTTCGAAGACATACGTCTGGTCGTTGCGCACTTGCGTGCCGAGAACCGCGTCGCGGCAAAGACGGCCTGAGGCACGCCGCTTCTCTTTAAGGAACCCTCTGGTGGCCGCCTACACGCCCTTAGCCGCGGGATTCCAAATCAGCTTATGAATCTGCAGGCTGAGTCTAGCGGGAACATCATCAGCAAGAATCCACTGCGCGAGTAGCTCCGGATCGAGCAGGCAATGCGACGTATCGCGCGCGCCAGCGGCGGTCTTTTCGAAGGCTGGAGAAAATAGAATTGCATTGACGCACTCGGCCAGTGAGTGATCGCGCACGAAGTCGCGAGCGAATTCATAATCGGCGCGATCGCTCAAAACGAACTTCAGTTCATCATGTGGCTGAAGCTCTCGCAGATTCTCGAGCGAGAAACTGTCGCCCTCGCCCGAGTGCGGGCACTTCACATCAACGATCTTGACAACTTGTTTTGGTACTCGCGCCAAAACGCGTTCACCGCTGGTCTCGAGCAGTACTTTGTAGCCGCCTGCAATCAGCCGCTCCATCAGCGGGACGACCTCGCGCTCCTGCAACATCGGCTCGCCACCCGTGATCTCGACCAATCCACCACCGGGGCTGATGCGAGCTACTTCGGCCAGAACCTCTTCCGCAGTCATTTTGCGGCCGCCATAAAAACTAAACTCACTGTCGCACCAGGTGCAGCGCAGATTGCATCCAGTCAGTCGGACGAAGACGCAAGGCAGACCTGCATAGGTCGACTCGCCTTGAAGCGATTTATAGATTTCGGTGATCTGCATGAGAAACAGTTGCCAGTCGCCAGTGATCAGTTGCCAGTCAGTCCGCGGGGCTCTCTGGCCGGCACAAGGACGCCATCAACCCGTTTAGTATCCGGCCTACCTCGCCGCAAATCTTCAAGAGTTCGGTTGTTGGAGTGGGCTCGAGATATCCCAAATTTTGTGCTATTTGAACCTGAGTTTCGACTTCCATCAATGACCCACGAGCTTGCCCCAAGAAGTAGCGAAACTCTTTTTCCGATAGTCGCCCTTGTCCCTCTGCGATGTTGCTAGGAATGGAAACCGCTGCGCGTCTAAGTTGCGACGTCAGCCCGAAGCGCTCGTCTACGGGGAAGTTCGATGTTGACCGATAGATCGCCGTCACGAGGTCCATCGCTTTTTGCCAGGCGACGAGGTCCTTGTATGATCGCCCCATGTCCGATCCCTCGACAGTTGTAAGGCGGCTGTGGACAGCTGGCAACTGGTGGCCGGCAGCTGGCAACTGCTATTCGCTGTATCTGGCCGTGGTCGTATCTGTTTCGAACACGGTCACATCCTTCACCCGTACCCGGCCATTGGTCACATTTTTGAGGCGCGCGTTCGTCTCGTCATAAAAATACTTGGACAGGTTCTCGGCCGACGGGTTCAACACCGTGAAAGGCTCGATGTCATTGATCATCTGGTGGTCGAGACGGTCGATGGCGTGCTTCATGACGTCTTTGAGGTCTTTGAAATCGAGCAGCAGGCCGGCCTTGTCGAGTTCGGCGCCGGCCAAAGTCACGCGAATCTTGTAATTATGCCCGTGCGGGTTCTCGCACTTGCCCTTGTAGTTGCGCAGGTAGTGTCCGGCTGCGAAAGTGTCTTCGACGGTTACTTCGTACATGAAATCGGGTTGCCTCGAAGTGTGACGTGGGACAGATTTATTGTACCTTTTGAGGGGCCTCGGGACACGACGGCGTCGCTTTCGGCGAAATGCAGGTCCCTCGCGCTGCTCGGGATGACAATTCGGTGGTTGGGAAAACAATGGGGTGGGAGAACGACGAGCTAATGACGGCGCTAGCTGACATCACGATTCGAGAGGCTGCGCTAAGCGAGGCGGCGGCAATTCTTCATCACCGGCGGTCGATGTTCCGGGACATGGGCGAAGGCACGGTCGAAGAACTCGATCGCATGGTGACAGTCGCCGGCCCATGGCTGGCGCGCGCTTTGGCCGATGGATCGTATCGCCACTGGCTAGCCCTCGATAGCTCGGGACGTGTCGTCGCCGGTGGAGGAGTTCTGCTCTGCCCTTGGCCGGCAAATCCGCACGATCCATGTACGGAGCGGGCGGTGATCCTGAATGTCTACACCGAGCCGGAGTTTCGCAAGCAGGGGATCGCCCGCCAAGTGATGGAGGTAATCCTGGGTTGGATCAAGGAGCGAGGATTGCGCGGCGTCAATTTACACGCGAGCGCGGAGGGGCGGGCTTTGTATGAAAAGCTGGGGTTTGAGGCTACGAACGAAATGCGGCTGAAACTCTGATCTGGTCGAATCCGGAGCCAGTTCTCGCTGTTCTCCCTGTCAAGCAACCCAAGGGCCAACTCCTTATAATCTGCTAACGTTCAGCTAGCTGCTCCGTCTATTTCTGTGCAAGGCGACATGAAGGATCAACGACTTGTAGGGGACAGAGACAGACAATGCCGGCCGATTCCTATGTGGTAGCAATTGCGGTTGGCGAAAATTACCGCCAGAGGCGGGCGGAGCAGAATAGCGGCAACCGGAACCCCACGTCATATGGGAATCTGAGGGGCTCTTTGGCAGCGCATAGCAACCGCATCGACGATACGAGTCTGATCCGCGAGGCGCAACAGGGCAACCGTGCAGCCTTCGAGGTATTGGTGCGTCACTACGATCAGTCGGTGTTGCGGCTGGCGCTACACCTCACCGGCTCCGAGAGCGACGCTCAGGACGTGTATCAGGAGGCCTTCCTCAAGGCCTACAAGAATCTCGGTAGTTTCCGTTTTGAGTGTTCGTTCTATACCTGGATCTACCGCATCGTGACCAACCTCTGCCTCGATCACCTGCGAAAACGGAATGTGCGGAAGGAAGACGCTCCGGTGGCCGTCGATGCCTCCGGAGAAGAGTACAGCCGGATTGAGCAGTTTGCCGATGTGCGGTCGGGGGCGAATCCGGAGCGCGATCTAATGCGCCGCGAACTGGGGAAAAAGATCGGAGCGGCTCTGGATATCCTGACGCCCCGCGAGCGCATGGTTTTCGAGTTGAAACATTATCACGGCCTTAAGTTGAGGACCGTGGGAGAGATGTTGAACACAACGGAAGAAACGGCTAAGAATACGTTGTTTCGCGCGACACAGAAATTGCGCGGCGTCCTGGCGGAGATGCGATGAGCGTGCATTCGCTCAAATTGCACTCACGAATCCGGAACGCTAGAGGAATACGAAAATGAAATGCGATTGGGTACGGCAAAATATCCTGTTTTACGTCTACAACGAACTTGAAGACGACGCCCGCTACGAGGTGGAACAGCATCTGGCGCGTTGTCCCGAGTGCGCGACCGAGTTGAAGGCGACGCGCAAGTTTCACGCCGTATTCTCGGAAACGGTGGCCGAGCCGACCCCGAATCTGCTGGCTTCATCACGGATGCGTCTGCAGGAAGCGCTTGAAACGACGCAGACCGGAGGCTTCTGGCAGCGCCTGATTTTTGAACCGGCAGCATGGTTGCGGCAGGTTCGCATGGCTCCGGCGCTAGCGGCAGCGATTTTCATTGTCGGATTCGGCGGCGGTATTGGCGCGACCTACAACTTTGTCGCTAGCCATCCTGCGATAACCGAAGCGACCAATGGCGGTGCTACCGACCCGCTCACGCATAACGCTTCTGTCGATGCATCTTCGATTGCTGGTATTCGCTCTGTGACCCAGGAACCGGGGTCAAATCAGGTCAGCATCAAGTACGACACGGTTTTGACTCAGGAAGCGCAGGGTTCGCTGAACGACCAGCGCATTCAGCAGTTGCTTTTGTTTGCGGCGCGCAACAATTACAACTCAGGCGTCCGAATGGATTCTGTCGATGTGCTGACGCAGGCGCCGAACGATACGCGCGTGCGCGAAGCCTTGCTGTATGCATTGCAGAACGATACGAATCCCGGTGTTCGCCTGAAAGCGCTCGATGGACTGAGCAGCTTTGTGCGGCAAGATCCGCAAGTACGAGACGGGGTCTTGCGGGCGCTGATCGGCGATGCGAATTCTGGCGTTCGTCTGCAAGCATTGCGCCTTGTCGAGCCGATGAAAGCGGACAGCAACGTCCGCTCGGTACTGACCCGGTTGTCGCAGACGGACCAGAACCAGTCGATTCGTTCGCAGGCTCGTACGATGCTGGCGCAGATGCCGGAGATGGATTAAGAGCGTCGTTGGTCGCTCGTCGTTCGTCGTTGGCAAATGCTTACACCACAACGAATCTGCGAACGACTAACGACTAATGACCAACGACGGTGCAGTAAGGAGACATTCATTGAAGCAGGCAATTAAACTCGCTGGCATCGCAGTGTTGACGACTGGGCTGGCCTCGCTGGCTCTGTGCCAGGAAACTCGGGTGTATCGCGAAGGCAGCAATTGGGTCCAGGAAATGACCGGCAGTCTTGGCTCGGCCAGGAATCTCCGCGCCAAGTTGGCGTCCGGGGCGGTAAAAGTTCAGGGCGGATCACAGGCGGGCATTACCTACGTTATTCATCGCAGGGCTTATACATCGTCAGAACAGCAGGCGCGTCGCGAATTTGAATCGTACCGCTTCAACACATCGGTCAAAGGCGACACGGCATGGATTGTGGCTGAATCGCAGAGTGGGCGCGACCGGCGCTGCTCCGATGATTTTGTCATCAACGTGCCGCGGAACATGGAGTCCGCCAAAATCGAAACGGGCGGCGGCGATGTCACCACGACGGGTATTGCAGGCCGCGTCGAGATCAGCAGCGGCGGCGGGAACCTTCACATCGACGACATCGGCGGCGAACTCAACGCCGAGACCGGTGGCGGGACGATTGAGATCGGCAGCGTGCAAGGCAGCGTAAATCTCCAGACCGGCGGCGGGAACATCAAGATTTCGTCCGTCAAAGGCGAGATCAACGCCGAAAGCGGCGGAGGGAATGTGGTCCTGCTCTCTGGCCTGCAGGGCGCCGTGCTCCAAACCGGCGCAGGCAGCATCCGCGTCGAAAAATGCGGTGGATCGGTTAAGGCTACAACTGGTGGCGGCAGCATCGACCTCGGCCAGATCGATGGGCCGGCAGAGATTGAAACAGGCGCAGGCAGTATTCGACTAGCCTCCGCAAAGGGGCGAGTGCAGGCCCAAACGGGCGGCGGCAGCATTCAACTGGACGGCGCGACCTCGGTAAGAGCCGAAACTGCGGCTGGAGGCATCGTCGTAAAACTTCTGTCGAGCGCTGACCGTCGCAGCAACTCCTCGCTCGAAACATCGGCGGGCGACATCACGGTGTACCTGGCAAACGATCTTGCAATTTCCGTTCGTGCGGAAATCGAAATGGCCAGCAGCCACACGATTCGCAGCGAATTTCCGGACATTCGCGTATCGGCCGAAGGCGGACAGTGGGGCCCAAAAACCGTGACTGCCGAAGGTCAATTGAACGGTGGCGGACCTGTGCTCAAAGTGCGGACAAATTCCGGCAATGTTTACTTCCGCCGAGTGAATCGGTAGCAGAAGACAGTGATTAGTGGTTAGTGGCTAGTGATTAGTACTGACATTGTGCTGTGGGGTTTACTAACCACCAGCCACTAATCACTAACCACTGCGTTTGGCGCGCTTGGAGGGACTGATGCATCGTTTCTTGCTGTCTACGTTCTTGCTGTCGCTGATCTTCTCGATGTCTTCGAGCGCTCAGCCGTCGACCTCGAACTATGACTTCGGCGGTGAGACCTGGGACTCGATTTATGGTTCCGAAGAAGGTGGCGGTGGCTCCTCGTATCTCGGTGTTGACATCGCCGACGTATCCCCCGAGCGCCTCGGTGAATTGAAGCTCAAGGAAGAGCACGGAGCTGAGATCACGATGGTCGATCAAGACGCTCCGGCGGGCAAAGCCGGCTTGAAGCCACACGACGTGATCGTCAGCCTGAACGGCACAGCGGTCGAAAGCACGGCCCAGTTGCGTCGCATGATCAAGGAAACGCCGCCGGGCCGCATCGTCAGTCTCGGCATCAGCCGCGACGGCCAGCCTCTGACGCTCAAAGTGCAGCTGGCCGACCGGCACAAGTCGTCGTGGCCGCCGAACGTCCACATGGCGATGCCAGAGATTCCGGCGATACCTGCGGTGCCTGACTTCGACATGCCGTCCGTGTCGGTCGTGATGGTTCATTCTTCGATGCGTACTGGTCTGATGGTGGAAAATATCACCTCACAACTCGGTGAATTTTTTGGCGTCAAAGACGGCAATGGCGTTCTGGTCCGTTCTGTCGAGAAGGGCAGCCGCGCAGAAAAAGCTGGATTCCGTGCCGGGGATGTCGTCGTCAAGGTCAACAGCCAATCGGTGCACGATACGTCTGACTTCACTCATGCGCTGCGGTCGACCTCCGGGACAGCGGCAGTCACGGTGATGCGTGAAAAAAGAGAACAGAACCTGACCCTCCCCCTTCCCGAAAAGAAAGATTCCGGCGAATTGAAGGAAAACAGCTTTGACGAAGGGGATTCCTCGGCAGAGATGGAAGAGGCACTCAACAGCGCCGGAGAGGAACTGGCCGAGATGAGCCCCGCGATCATGCAGGAAGTGGAGCGCGCCTGGAAGGTGACCGATGAGGACGCGCAACAGCGGCTGCGCGACCTGCGGGAAGAAGAGCGGGAAGGCAAGAAAGAACTGGAAGAACGCCAGAAAGAGATCCAGAAAGCGCTGCGTGATGAAGCCAGGGAACGGACAGAGGAATCGAAGGATCGGCGAAAAGAGCTCGAAGAGCGGCGGCAAGAGCTCCGCGAACGTGAGCGGGAGTTGCGTCACGAGTTAGCCCGGTCGTGGGCAGAGATTTAATCGACAATCGACCGCCGAGCGTCGTTTCCTTGCACCCCAATCCGGCGACCGCTGCTTCGCTGGTTACAAAGGTCACCATCCCCCACGTTAGAGCCTGGAACCCTTTACTAACTTTGGCATGGCCGCATTCCAATGGTGTACTACCCCCCGGTTACCTGTTTTGCCGAAGTCAGTCCCGGTAAGCTATTTTGGATGGCTTTCCGCGCCCTGTTAGTCTCCCAAAACGTCGAGACGAATTCCGCGATGACAGCGGCGTGCCGAAACGCGGGCATTCTGGTCGATGCTTGCTCCGACATTTTCACTGCCATTGAAAAAGGGAAAAGCCGTGCTTTCTCGTGCGTGATCGCCGACTGGGCTGACCAACCAGAAGCAAGTTTTCTTCTGAAGCGCGCTCGCGAGTCCGCTCAAAACCGAAACACAGTCGCGATTGCACTCGTTGACCACGAGCCGACGTCGGCGGAAATGCAGGATAACCGCCTCGACTTCCTGATCTATCGTCCGATCGCCGACGAAGAAGCGACTGCGGTGCTGGTGAAAGCGAGTGAGAAGATGCAGCCGCTCGGTTCCGCGGATGCTGCGGTTGCCGAAAGCGACAATCATGTCAGCAGTCAGAATTCGAGCGCGGTCAGCGACAAGAGCGGTGCGACCGAGCCGAGTCATCAGGAACAATCGGAATCGTATGCGGAAGGCGCTGGCGCTGACGAAGCAGCCAGCGATGACGGGGAAGTTGGCAAGAGTCATCGTGCATTCGGAATTCGTGAGGCATGCGCAGCGGTGCTGTTGCTCGCGGCCGTGTTCTTTGTTTGGAGAGCAAGCGGAGTCATTCAATATCTTGCCCGGACGCCGGAAGGCGGAATGCGCGTGTTGCGCGAGTCGGTGGCTGCTCTGTTCTATTCGAACCAGACTGGCGCGTTGCCGATCAGCTCGGCGGGCAGCGCCGCGCAGCAGGACGCCTATTTCAGCCGCGGTCCCGCTCCCACTGACGCCTCGGCTCCGACGATCGGAGTGGCTGCAACCGAATCGACCATCGCGGACACTCGCACGCCGTTGCCTAAGGCTTCCGATTTTCCTTTGCCAGCGCCGGCCTACGAGGCGCCTGCTCCCGTGCCTGTGCATGTGCAGCGCGCGGCGATTCCCGAGAGCATGAGAAACTCGCCTCCGATCGAGCGCCCAACGGTGGTGACGGTGAACCCTGCGCAGATGATGTCTGTCTCGGCGCCACAGTCTCCGCAGCTGGGCCAGAATCTGACGCAGGCTACTAACGAGCCTGTGACGATGAGCGAAGATGCGGCGAGGGCGCGACTGGTTCACTCAGTCGATCCTGTCTATCCGCCTGAAGCGTTGCCGCAAAAGCTTCACGGACCGGTGGTTCTGCAAGCGGTGATTGCGCCGGATGGCAGCGTCGAAGATCTGAAGATTGTTCGCGGATATTTCATTCTTGGTCGCGCCGCGATCGCTGCGGTCAAGCAGTGGCGATTCCAGCCTTATAGTTCTGGAGGCCGCGCCGCATCGACTCAGACCGTCATCACCGTCAACTTCAATAGTCCTAGTTAAATAACCAGACGGGAACCAACCCGAAACTACCTGTGCTCCGCGTGCGGATCATCGTGCGCATCATCACCGCTCGCCGGTGCGCTCGTGCCAGTCGACTTCTTCCAGTAGTCCTGCACCGCGGGCGGTAATTTTTCGATGCGCGTCAGGAACGCCGTGACTTTCCACAGATCGGCATCGGAGAGCGTTTTGTCCCACGCGGGCATGCCCGTATAGCGCACGCCGTTGCGGACCACGTAATACACATGCCATTCCGGATCGTCCGGCGGATAGAGAATGAGCTTTGGAGGGGGCGGATAGAACGAGCGTTCTAATGTCGAAGGCTGGCGATCGATGCCCCCGTGGCAAAGAGCGCAATTCATCGTGTAGATCTTCAAACCTTCAATCAGATTCTCGTCGGTGGGGGGAACAGGATTGTCGAGGTGAGCCGCGTGACGGTCAACAGAATTGTCGAGCGCGCTCATAGCGATGTGGATTTCCGCGTGTGGGGGAGTGCTGTTTGCGCGCGTTGGCAAAAAGCCGAGAAGCGCGAACCCCAGACCACCGATTACCAGGACCAGAATCGTGACGAAAATTCCCAGTACGAAGTTGCGCATTCAAGGCCTCGTTCGAACAAAAAACTTCTGACGTTCCCCGTTCATTCTACCTTCAACGGCGCAGCCACCGATCGAGTCCGTCTGCTAAGGGCGTTCCGGACCATGGCCGATCTCCTTCACTAATAAGCGTGCAGGCGGCGAGCTTCCCGCACCAGGTCTGACACCTTGGGCAGAAAAAATTCTTCCTGGGGCGGAGAAAAAGGAACCGGTGTGTCGAGCGACGTCAGGCGGACGATGGGACCATCGAGATCGTCAAAGGCTTCTTCATTGATAATCGCGGCAATTTCTCCGGCCAGTCCTCCGGTGCGCGCGTGCTCGTGCAAGACGATGACCTTGTTCGTCTTCTTCACCGTGGCCGCGATCGCCTCGCGATCGAGAGGTGAAACCGTACGCAGGTCGATGATTTCAATTTCGATTCCCTCTTTGCTCAGAATCTCCGCCGCTTCGAGCGCGGTGTAGAGCATGGCAGCGTATGTGATCACGCTGAGATGGCGCCCTTCGCGGGCGATACGGGCCTTTCCGATTGGGACCACGTAGTCGTCGGCCGGAATTTCTTCTTTGATTCTGCGATAGAGATATTTGTGTTCAAAAAAAATCACCGGGTTCGGATCGCGGACCGCGGCCTTGATCAGCCCCTTGGCATCGTAGGCGGTCGCGGGACAAACTACTTTCAGCCCTGGCGTGTGGACAAACCACATTTCCGGATTCTGCGAATGGAACGGCCCACCGTGCACGTTCCCGCCGCTCGGACCGCGCAGCACTAGCGGCGCTGGGGCTCCCCAGCGGTAGTGCGCTTTCGCAACCATGTTAACGATCTGATTAAAAGCGCAGCCGATGAAATCCATGAACTGGAATTCAGCAACGGGCCGCATTCCAGTGAGCGACGCGCCGAAAGCCGCGCCGACGATGGCCGATTCCGCAATCGGCGTGTCGATAACGCGCTCAGGCCCGAAACGGTCGATGAATCCGTCGGTGACTTTGAAGGCTCCGCCGTAAATGCCAATATCCTCGCCCAGACAGAAGACGCTGGGATCGCGTTCCATCTCCTCCCAGATACCCTGGCGGATGGCTTCGAGGTAGGTGACCACTGGCATGGGGCAGGTCTCCACGTTCCTGCTTATCTGATTTGTCAGAACCCTGTTATCAGGTCTCAGCTTGGCACAAGTCAAGTGCTTGTCGAACCCAATCGGGGTAGGTACCCCCTCCCCCTGTGCCCCGGTATATTGGAATCATGGACTTAGCGCAAAATTCCTTTCAAAATCTTGATTCGATTTGGCTTAGAGGCAAAATACTGAATATATTGAAGTTAGGAGGCAAGAATCGGCGTTCTTCCCGTTTTGTGCTCTGTAAAGCATTGATCCAACGGTGTTCACGGTCAAAATATTCAAAATAAACAAGTTCGCACACGTATCGCTCGTTTTGCAGATTGACTCCTTAAATTCTAGGGCGGTTCTTTGCTATGTCAACGGATTTCGGGTAGTGGTGCAGTTTGAATTCAAACTGCACCACTACCGGATTTCGTGCGCGTTTTCAACGGCGACTTACGAGAGACGTCGTCAGGTGCGCCTGCCTACTTTGGTTTGAGCGGCGCGTAGAAATCGACGAGGTTTCCGTCGGGATCGCGGAAATAAAAAGAGCGCGTTCCCCAAGGCTGGTTCGAGGGAGGCTTGACCCAGGTTTTGACGATGCTCTGAAGGCGAGCATATTCGGCATCGACGTTCGAGACGCGGAACTGGAGGATAGAGCTGCGATTCGCAGCAGGTTCGGCGGAGTTGGGGATGTACTTTTCCTGAGCGTCGGCGGAGAAGATGGCGAGCACTCCGGCGCCGGTGGGGAATTCTGCGTAGTTACCATTTGAAATTTGGGCGTCGATGCTCAAGACGTGACGATAGAAATCGACGAGATCGTGAAATCGGGCAGTGATCAGACAGGTATTGACGAGTACCGGTTTTACCGCGCCGAGAGATGGTCCGTCAGCACGGGATGACTGAAGCGCGGAGGCCAGGAACGCTGCGGCTACGATTGCGGTCGAAAGCAGGAGGCGAGGCGGTTTCATGATTCGACTATCTTAGTTCGGTTAGCGCAGTTCAGCATCCGGGTTTGGCTTTCGTCGCGGACTCGCGATCGGCCACGAACGCGGCCAGCGTTCCTCCTTGCACATGGGCGATCACGCTGGCGAGTCGCTGTTCGCTCAGAAACCTTGGAGAGGCGAAAATCGCTTACAATTCCCGTCACCTTTAAGGCGACGACTTCCAGATATGAAGGTTACGGTTCGTTCGTTTGCCAAGGTCAATCTCGGGCTTTACATCGGTGCGCGGCGCGCGGATGGGTTCCATGATCTGCGCACGGTCTGTTAGGCGATAGCCCACCCATATATACGTTCATTCGTCCTGGGAATAGTGGAATACGCTTTCGAGTGGTTTGCCGAAGACGGCAGAGATTCGGAATGCGGCTTCCAGTGACGGCGAATATTTTCCCTGCTCGATGGCGTTCACGGTTTGGCGAGTCACTTTGATTTTTTCCGCCAACTCCTGTTGCGTCATCTCGCCATGCTCAAAGCGCAGTCGTCGGATTTCGTTGCGAATTGTTCCCATGTCAGGCTCCACGCCGGTATTGAATGACCTGGCAGGCGTAGCGCAGGATTTCTGCTGTCACCAAAATGAACAGCAGGGAGTTCGTGGTGAAGGTGATCGGAGGAGTGAAGGCTCCGAAGAAGCAGGCCATCGCGACGCTGGTCGCGAGGCCGGAGTAGGCGACCCGCATGGACCGGAGCTCGATCAGTTTGTCGCGCTCGTCGCGTGGCGCCTGCGCTTCTTTGGGATTGAAGATGGCGGCCGCAATGTGCAGCACGACCTCCAAAACCACAAGCGCGACAACCGTCATCAGCAAGCCGCCGAAGTGGAAGCCGCCAGGCTTTGGTCCGGCATGGATAACCGACCAGAAGTAGAAACCGTAGATGCCTGATATCGATAGGGCCGATATCCAGGCGCTTTTTTCGCGAAACGACATAAAACCTCCTCATCTGTGTCTATGTTTCACGACCTACTGTATGTTATTCTATACTTGATGTCAATAATATTTGACTTTATAGGAAGTGTGATGCCAACCGTAATCGCTTACAATGCTCATTCCATGAAGGTTACGGTTCGTTCGTTTGCCAAGATCAATCTCGGGCTCTATATCGGCGCGCTGCGCGCGGACGGGTTCCACGATCTGCGCACGGTGTATCAGACGATTGCGCTGCATGATGTGATTCGAGTTGGCGTTCGGAAAGCGCGTGGCCGCGGAATTGAGATTTTGTGCGATGATCCGCGCGTTCCGCTCGATTCCTCGAATACCTGCTATCGCATGGCCGAGCGCGTGATGGAGGAGCTTGGCGCGCAAGAGCCAAGGTCACGATTGAGATTGAAAAGCGCCTGCCGGTGCAAGGGGGATTGGGCGCAGCTTCTTCGAATGCGGTCGCGACCATGATTGGGTTGGAGCTTGCGCTCAAGAAGAAACTGGCTCCGGCGTGTCCGGTTGCGGATTGCGGCTGAGGTGGGATCGGATCTGCCGCTGTTTTTGGTGGGCGGTACGATCTGGGAGTGGGGCGCGGGGAGGAAGTTTATCCGCTGGCGGATTTGCCGGCGATGGCGATGGTTGTGGTTACGCCGGAAGTTGGAGTTTCTACGCCACGGGCATTTGCGGATTGGGATGCGCTGGTGCAGTGTGGTGACGGGGCTTCGCCCGGTCTTGGCGGGGCAAAGCCCCGCCACCACACAACGTCGACATTGACGCAGTCGACAGCCTCCGATAGACTGTTTGAGGTCGGCTCAGTGCTTTCGGCGCTGGCTGAGTGGTAACCCCAACACCGGTGCTTCCGCAAAAGGCGGGAGCCGGGCCGGAAAATTGCTTTCCGACCTTGTCCGTACCGGGATTGAAAACGACTTCGAGAAAGTCGTCTTTTCTCAATATCCCGAATTGCGAGACATAAAAGGTGCGCTGGTGCGCGCGGGGGCGAGTTACGCTTCGCTCTCCGGATCAGGATCGACTTTGTACGGGCTGTTTCGAGTCGCCGGCTGAAGCGGCCAAGGCGGCTGGGCGGTTGCGGAAACAAGGGTTGCGGGCAGTCGAGACGCGGACGTTGACGCGGCGGCAGTATTGGAGACGAGTGTTCGTCGCTAGTCGTTAGTCTTTGGTCGTTGGCAGTTCGTTGGCGTTCGGTTGTGAGGTATGATTTATTGGCCAGCCAATTGATCGTTTCACTGGGCCGTCGACTAATGGTAGGTCAAGTGCCTTTGGAGCACTTTGTCTAGGTTCGAATCCTAGCGGCCCAGCCAAGATTGCAGGTCTCAGTTGTCAGGTCTCAGGTCTCAGGAGAACCTGGCGCCAGAAGCCTGAGACCTGACAACGAAGACCTGAGACCTCAACTATGGCCACTGTTGCGACGACTGCAGAGAAAACGACTGCTGAAAAATCGACCGCGGAAAAAAAGCCGATTACGGACGAAAAAACAGAACGCAAGCCACAACGAGCCCGGGTCGACGACCGGTTCAAGATTTTTTGCGGAACGGCGAACGAGGCGCTCTGCGATGAGGTCTGCAATTTTCTCGGGCTGACTCGCGGGCAAGCGCTGGTCACGCGCTTCAAGGATGGCGAAGCGTATGTGCAGATCCAGGAGAACGTGCGCGGCGCCGATGTTTTCGTGATGCAACCGACGTGCCAGCCCGTCGACATGCATCTGATGGAACTGCTGCTGATGATGGATGCGCTGAAGCGGGCTTCGGCGCGGCGCATCACGGCGGTGATTCCGTATTACGGGTATGCGCGGCAGGATCGCAAAGACAAGCCGCGAGTGCCGATATCGTCGAAGCTGGTGGCGGACCTGCTGACGACGGCGGGGGCGGATCGGGCGCTGGTTGTGGATTTGCACGCGCCGCAGTTGCAGGGATTTTTCAATATTCCGGTGGACCATCTGTTTGCGTCGCCGGTGCTGGTGGATTATTTCAAGAAGCTGAATCTGCCGGATTTGACGGTGGTTTCGCCGGACGCGGGCGGCGTGGAGCGAGCGCGGTTTTTCGCGAAGAAGATGGACGCGGCGCTGGCGATCGTCGATAAACGGCGCGTGGAAATGAACGTTGCGGAAGTGATGCACGTGATCGGCGACGTCGAACGGCCGTACGTGTCTGATCATCGACGACTTGATCGATACGGCGGGAACGCTGGTGAAAGTGGCGGAGGCGCTGGTGGCGAATGGCGCGAAGACGGTTTACGCGTGCTGCTCGCATCCGGTGCTTTCGGGGCCGGCGGTGGAGAATCTGGTGAACTCTCCGATCACCGAAGTGGTGGTAACGAACACGATTCCGCTGAGCGGAAGCGGCGAAGCAGGTTCCAAAGATTAAGGTGCTCTCGATTGCGGGGCTGATTGGACGGGCGATCCAGTCGATTCACGAAGAGACTTCGGTGAGCAGACTTTTTATTTAGATTTTAGCGGGGCAAAGACCCGCTACCACACGAGTAGAGAAGGACGGAAACGGAATTATGGCTACAGCAACGGATATCAAGCATTCTGGAAGCGCAGAAGCGCGAACCGGGGACCAAGAACGCAGCGCGGCGCGTGCGCGCGGCTGGAAAGATTCCGGCGGTGGTGTATGGCGCGGGGAAAGATTCGGCGACGCTGGCGGTCGATCCGCGGCAGGTGCTGCGGATTCTGCGGTCGGAGAGCGGACACAACACGATTTTCGACCTGGCGCTCGACAGCGATCGCGTGAAGGCGATGATCGTCGATTGGCAGTTCGAGCCGATCAAAGGCACGCTGCTGCACGTCGATCTGCAGCGCATCGCGATGGATAAGAAGCTGACGGTCACGGTTCCGGTCGTTCTCAAGGGCGAGGCTGCGGGCGTGAAGACCGAGGGCGGCATTCTCGAGCAGTTGACTGCGCGAGATCGAGATCGAGTGCCTGCCGGCGGACATCCCGAAAAATATCGAAGTGGATATCAGCCACCTGGTGTTCGGCGTCGAAGTGCGCGTGAAAGATCTGCCGCACAATCGCGAAGCTGAAGTTCCTGACCGACGAAGACCACATGATCGCGCACATCACCACGGTGAAAGAAGAAGTGGTTGCGGCTCCGGAAGCAGTGGCGGATGCGGCGGCGACTCCTGCGGAGCCAGAAGTTATCAAGAAGGGCAAGCAGGAAGTCGAGGGTGAGGGCGAGGCCGAGGGTGATGCCAAGGGTAAGGCAAAGCCGGAGAAGGCTGAGAAGAAGGATAAGAAATAGGCTTGAGTTGTGGCTATTCGCGGGGCCCAGGTTAGCGCCCACAGAACGGGCGCGAACCTGGGGCACTATCTAAGAGCTAATGCGTGAAACTGATCGTCGGTTTGGGCAACCCTGGAATCGAGTACCAGTTCACGCCCCACAATCTCGGGTTCCTGACGATCGATCGGATCGCCAACGGGCTTGGGATTGAGGTTCGGAACCGGCAGTGCCGGGCGCTGACGGCTCGGGCTACGCTGGCCGGGGAAGCGGTGGTCCTGGCCAAGCCGGAAACCTACATGAATCTGAGTGGGCTTTCGGTGCGTCGAACTGGTGGAGGAACATCAGGTCGACGTGAAGCGCGACCTGATTGTGATTTACGACGAACTGGACCTGCCGCTGGGGACGATGCGTATCCGGCAGCGGGGGAGTTCGGCGGGGCACAACGGGATGGAGTCGATTCTCGGGGCGCTTGGGACCGAGGAGATTTTGCGGATTCGGCTGGGAGTTGCGCCGGATCACAAAATTGGGGACGGCGCGAAATTTGTGCTGACGCCGTTCCGCAAAGCGCAGGAAAAAGTTGTAGACGAAGTTCTCGACGCGGCGGTGCTGGCGGTCGAGGTGATTTTGAAAGAGGGACCGGCGGCGGCGATGAACCGGTTTAACAGGAAGAATGACGCCGCGGAGTGAGGACGGCGGTCGTGGTCGATTGTCGTTGGTCGTTCGTCGTTGGCGAATAACGGCGACTTGCGATGAGTCCGAACGATTAAAGACTAACGACGCTAGACAGAAAGTTTGGAGATAACGAATGAATCGTAAATATGAATTGATGTTCATCGTCCGGCCCGACATGGTGGAAGAGGAACTGAACAAACTGATTTCCTTGCTGGAGTCTTCGTTGACGGGGTCGAGCGGCACGGCCAAAACGGAAGTCTGGGGCAAGCGCCGGCTGGCTTATAAGGTCGGGAAGTTCAACGACGGTATTTTTGTGCTGATGATGATCGAGGCGACGGGTGCGGCAGTGCATGAAGTTGAACGCCGTTTGCGCGTGACGGAACCGGTGATCAAGTTCCTCACCGTGCGTACGGACGAAGAGCTGAAGCGCGTCGACAAGATTAAAAAGCTGCGCGACGCGAAGAAGAAAGTCAGCGCTCAGCCGGTGGTTGCGGCTCCGGTGACTCCGACGCCTGAAGCGGTGACGGAAGCTCCGGCTTCGGCACCGGTCTAGGCTGAGGAACGGCTTCGGCGGTTCGATCCAAATTGAAAAAAGAGAAATTGCCGCAGCGCTGAAGCGCTGCGCACCCAGAAAGCAGGAGCACTATGGCAGAAGAAACGAGAACGGCATCGACGGGCGACAGCCGCCCCGAGCGCAGTGGTGGAGATCGCGGAGGTCCGCGTGGTCCGCGTCCTGGCGGAGGGCCTGGCGGTCCACGCGAAGGTGGGCGCAAGTTTTTCCGGCGCAAGAAGGTTTGCAAGTTCTGCGTCGAGAAGATCGAAGCGGTCAATTACAAAGATGTGCGTTTGTTGGCGCAGTTCGTTGCCGAGAGCGGCAAGATCACGCCGCGACGCCTGACGGGTGTGTGCACTCCGCATCAACGGCGGTTGTCGCGGGCGATTAAGCAGGCGCGGAACATTGCATTGCTGCCGTTTGCGGGACGGGCGCAGTAGGGGAAAAGCGTCGCTGGTCGTTCGTCGCTGGTCGTTCGCGAAGCAACGCAGACTGACGGGACGAGAGAAGCTGCCAACGACTAGCGAACTAACGACCAAGGGCAACGACAAGATTTTCAAGACACGGAGTCATCAATGGAAGTCATTTTGAAAGAAGATGTGCCCAAGCTGGGCAACCGCGGCGAGGTGGTGAAAGTCGCCGAGGGATATGGGCGGAATTTTTTGCTGCCGCGCAAGCTCGCGATCCAGGCCACGGAAGCCAATAAGACCGTCATCGAGCAGATGAAGGCAGCTTCGGTGCGACGTTCGGCCAAGGAGAAATCTGAGGCGGAAGCGCTGGCCAAGCAGTTTGACGGGCTCGAAGTGAAGTTCCTGCGTAAGTCGGGCGAAGGCGATCATTTGTTTGGATCGGTCACGGCGGGCGACATTGCCGAGGCGCTCGAGAAGAAGAGCTTCCACATCGACCGGCGGAAGATTCAGCTACACGAGCCGCTGAAGAGTGTTGGCGAGTTCATTGTCCCCGTAAAGCTGCACAAGGATGTGACCACGCACTTGAAGGTTGTGGTCGATAAGGAAGCGGTCGCAGAATAAGTTTGATCGTGTGGTGACGGGGCTCCGCCCCGTCTTGGCGGGGCAAAGCCCCGCCACCACACAAGCCCAGTTAACTCACAACCAGCTGCCACCCAACCAGCTACCAACCCCTAGGTCATAACCGACCTAACGCGCAGTGAGCGCCATCACTGCAACTAATTCCTCTGCTGCGGTACTCAACAGAGATGTACCTTGATCGGAAGTACTCCTACCGGCGGACGCTGCCGCATCTGCTCAAAAACAATCGTGCCGTTTTCGTAACATTCGGGACATTCAAACGGTGGCATCTTCCCGCAGAGGCCCGGCAGTTGGTCTTCGAGTGTTGCCTTCGGGAGCGTGGAGTGACCATCGATTTGCACTCGGTGGTAGTTATGCCGACGCACGTGCATCTGCTTTTCACGTCCCTGCGAGATGAGGAAGGATGGCCTGTGAGCTTGCCGCGCGCCATGCGCCTCATCAAAGGTCGATCCGCACACTTTATTAATCGGCTCCTCGACCGCCACGGCCCAGTGTGGCAAGAGGAGTCTTTCGATCATGTTCTGCGGTCGAATGAGAGTCTGAGCGAAAAGATGGATTACATTTGTCAGAATCCTGTGCGGGCTGGGTTGGTGGACGCGGGCGTGGAGTATCCCTGGTTCTGGCGGGGCGACGTGCCGATCTTGTAGTTCCAGTTCCTGATCGTGTGGTGACGGGGCTCTGCCCCGTCCTGGCGGGGGAAGCCCCGCCACCACACAAGCAACCACCACACAAGCAACCACCACACAACCAGCTACCACACAACCAGCTACCACACGAGCTAATTTGTTTCAGAAACAGATCCGAAGAATTCCTCTACCTTCCGAAGATCCGTAGTTCGGGTGTAATTCGGCAGACTCTCCACAAACACTCGTCCGTACTGCTTCTTTAAAATCCGGTTATCGAGCAGCACCAGCAATCCGCGGTCATGTAAGGATCGGATCAATCTCCCGAATCCCTGCTTCAGCGTGATGACTGCGCCGGGGACCTGGTATTCGAAAAAGGCGTTGCCGCCGCCGGCGTCGATGGCTTTTACGCGCGCGGCCACGATGGGATCGCTGGGCACTGCGAACGGCAGGCGATCGATGATCACGCAACTTAGCTGTTCGCCCTGGACGTCGACGCCTTGCCAGAATGACGATGTGCCGAAAAGGACGGCGTGCGGCGTGAGGCGGAACTCCTCGAGCAGCGCGGACTTTGGGGCGTCGCCTTGCTTGAGCATGGGGAAATCGATTACGCCGAGCAAGCGGTCGTAGATTTCGTTCATCTGCGAGTAGCTGGTGAAGAGGACGAAGGCTCGTCCGCGGGTGATCTCCAGCAGACGGCGCACGAGATCAGCAGCCTCGCCGGGGAACTGCGGGGTGCGCGGGTCGGGCAGGGTGGGCGGGACGTAGAGAATTGCCTGGCTCTCGTAGTCGAAGTGCGAGGGGACGACGAGTTCGCGGGCGTGGTCGAGGCCGAGGCGCTGGCGGATGTATCCGAAGCCGCCGCCTACGGCGAGCGTGGCTGAGGTTAAGACTGCGGTTTCAAGCTTTGACCACAGGCATTCGCGGAGGATCTGGCCGACCTCGATGGGGGTGGCCTGGAGAAAAACGTTGCTTCGGCCGCCGTATCGTCCCTCAGGGGCTGAAGCCCCATTCTCGGTGGATCCGGCTGCGGCGCGGCTGAAGCCGCGCCCTTTCAAAACTGAATCCGCGGCGGTGGGGCTGAAGCCGCGCCCTTTCAAAACTGAATCCGAGGCGGCGCCTTTCAAGCCGGCGGAACGGGTTGATCCACGGAATCCGCGGCGCTCGATCCAGAAGACGGTGTTGGGATCTTCGTTCTCCATGACGAAACGGAGTTGCACTTGTAATTGCTGCGCGCGGCGGTTGAGGGTGAAGACTTCTTCTGGTTTTTGCGGGAGTTGCTCTAATTCGGCAGCCAGACGGTTTAACGATTGATTGAGCGCGATGAATTCTTCGCCGTTTTCTTCGAGGAACTCGCGGCGCGAGTCGAAGGCAAATCTCCCTTCGTTCGGTGGCAGAAGCGAGAAGAATAGCTGCGAACGCTCGCGCACCGATTGGATGGCTCCGGAGATCTGCGGAGTGTAGAGCTTCTCGCGCTGGAGCAGGTGTTCTACGTCGCGTGTCAGTTCGTCCATGCGGAGGTTGCTGACGGAGATACCAAAATAGTTGGCGGCTACGTCTTCGAGTTCGTGGGCTTCGTCGAAGATGACGGCGCCGCATTCGGGGAGGACGCCGGCGTCGGGAGCGCCGTCGGCTTCGAGCTTGATGGAGAGATCGGCGAAGAAGAGATGATGATTGACGATGATGATGTCGCTTTCGGCGGCTTTGCGACGCATTTCGGTGATGAAACAGCGCTCGTATTCTTTGCATTTTTGGCCGAGGCAGGTATCGGCGCGGGCATCGAGTTTGTGCCAGAGGGCGCTCGCTTCGGGCAGTTCGGCGAGTTCGGCGCGGTCGCCGGTGTGGGTGGTTTTTTCCCAGGCGGCGATGGCGCGGTAGTGTTCGATTTCCTCGAGGCCGCTGAGTACGGGTTGATCGGTGAGATCGATGAGCTTTTTGCGGCAGAGATAGTTGTTGCGTCCCTTCATGTAGCAGACGCTGAGTTTGCGGTCTCCTGCGGGGAACAGGGCGCGTTCGAGCGCGGGGACGTCTTTGAAGTAGAGCTGCTCTTGCAGGTTTTTGGTGCCGGTCGAGATGATGACTCGCTTGCCGGAGCGAATGACGGGCAAGAGGTAGGCGAGGGTTTTGCCGGTGCCTGTGCCGGCCTCGACGATCAGGTGGCGCTCGCTCTTCGAGCGCTTCTTCCACGGCCTGGGCCATCTGCAATTGGCCGCGGCGGAACTCGTAGGCGGGGTGGGTTTTTGAGAGCAGGCCTCCGGGAGAGAAAAACTGGTAGAGGGAGAAGCCGGTCGTGCCACTTGTTGGCTTGATTGCGGATTGGGATGATGGCGGCACGGAGTCTCTATAATAGCTAACCAGTTCTCAGTTGCCAGTTCTCAGTTCTCAGTAGAAACCTCCACTGAGCCGGGATAAGAAAAGACATCTATTGAGCAAGAAGAAGTTATCGCCTCTCGTTGCTATCGTTGGACGTCCGAACGTTGGCAAATCTACGCTCTTTAACCGGTTGACTGGATCGCGGCGGGCCATCGTCGGTGACGAGCCTGGGATTACGCGCGACCGGCTCTATGGCGAGGCGGAGTGGCGCGGACACTTGTTTCGCGTGGTCGATACGGGCGGGATTATTCCCGACGATAACGATTTCATTCCGGCGGAAATCTTCAAGCAGGCAAAAGTTGCGCTCGAAGAAGCGGCGGCGATCGTCATGGTCGTCGATGCGCGCACAGAGATCGCGGGGCCTGATCGCGAATTGGCACGCCTTTTGGCGCGTACGGGGAAGCCTCTTTTTCTCGCGGTCAACAAAATGGATTCCGATAAGCAGGATGGATTGCTTGGGGATTTTCATGTGCTCGGGATGCGGGAGATGTTTCCGATCTCCGCTGAGCATGGGCGCGGGATTGATGACTTGCTCGACGCTTTGCTGCTCGTGCTGCCTACGGCAAAGCCTGTCGTCGAAGAGGACACTGAGGTCACGGAGGGCGACGCGGGGGAGCAGGGTGAACAGTCTGACACGACGGAAGAGCCGCATGAGATCAAGGTCGCCATCATTGGGCACCCGAATGTGGGCAAGTCTACGTTGCTGAATCAGCTGGTGGGGAAGGCGCGGGCGATTGTTTCTCCGATTGCGGGGACGACGCGGGATTCGATCGATGAGGTGATTCGGTATCGCGGGCGCGATATTCGCTTTGTCGATACGGCTGGGATTCGGCGCAAGGGCAAGACTCATCTGATGGCGGAAAAGCTTTCCGTGGTTTTTTCACGGAAGAATATCGAAGATGCCGACATCGTGCTCTTCATGGTGGACGCGACCGAGGGCGCGAGCGGACTGGACGCGAACATCGCGGGCTATGCGCACGAGAGCGGGCGGTCGGTGATTATTCTGGTCAATAAATGGGACTTGATCGCCGAGCGGCGAGAAGCGGGCGATCAGCCAATCGAAGACGGCGCGGATACAGGATGCGAAGCGTCCGCAGGATCGGGCACTGTATGAAGAGCGGCTGCGGTATGGGCTCAAGTTCTTGAGTTATGCTCCGGTGATTTTTCTTTCGGCGAGTACGGGCAAGGGTGTGGAGAAGATTCTTCCGCTGATTGAGAAGGTGGCGGCGGAGAGGCGGAAACGGGTAACGACGGGCGAGATGAACCGATTCCTGAAGAAGGTTGACTTCGACCGCGCTTCGGTTCCGGTGAGCAAGCGGGTGAGGATCAAATACATGACGCAGGCGGGAGTGGCTCCGCCGACGTTTGTGCTGTTTACGGATCGTCCGGTGAAGCTGCATTTTTCGTATCAGCGTTTTTTGGAGAATCAGATTCGTGAAGCGTTTGGGTTTGTGGGGTCGCCGATTTGGATTAAGAATCGGGCGTAGGGGTAGCTTGGATTTACGATGAAATGCCCTGAGTGCGGCAGGCCACTTTATGTTCAATCGCGTGGTTTTACGCCAGCGGTGTCGCTGCTTCTGGTCTCGGCATTCAATATCCGTTTTCATTGTCCGTTTTGCGAAACGCGTATCTGCCTGAGTCCCAACTATCAACGCTGGACGTTGCTATTGGTCGTGCTGTTGACGACTGCAATTGCGTGGGGGTTCCGTGGTCCGGGTTCCAGCGGTGCTTGGCTGCTTAGCATGATGTTTGTCGCCTTGCTTCTGAGAATCGTGACACTAGCGACTCTCCCTACGCCGCTCGCGGTCGCTCCGATGAACGAAGGAATACCGTTTGCGGGATGCTATCTTGCCCTAGCCTTAATAATCTTTATTGAACAATTCGTTCTCTTCGGCTGGGGCATTATCGCAATGGGATCTCGACAGGATTTGTACGAACATTTCGAGATGCTTTCGTTTCCCCTCGCGTGGATCAATCCAAATTTTCTGATTACTCCGCGGAGGAGTTTCTTGGACGTGTGCGGCATTTTGCTGGCTAACAGCTATTTTGGAGCATTCGCCATGTGGTTGTGCGCTAATACCGTCCGCGCGATCTTTCGGCGCAATCGCGTGACTCGGATGAGCATTACGGATGCTCCGTCAGATTCCGACGATTGAGTTCGGCGTAACTTCAATGCTTCATCACGCCATCGGCAGATGCTTCCCGTCCTCCGTCAACAGGCCCATGCGATCGACGCCGGCAATCTTTGCGATTGCGATTACGTCGGCCACCTCCTGGAAATCAATGTCGTCGTCGGCTTTGAGATAGGCGATCCGTTGCACGCGAATCGCGAAGATATCGCGCAGGCGGTCGGGCAGGTGATCCCAGGCCACGGCTTCGTCATTGATCGTCACCTCGTTGATCATCACCTCATTGACCATCACCTCGGGGTGCCCGGGTTGTAGTCCGGGCTTGGCGTGGCGGATCTGGATCACGATGGTCGCTTGTGGAGGCGGGATCGACGGATCGGTTGACTTGGATTGTTGGGGGAGTTCGGTTTGCAATCCGGTTGGCTGCTGCTCGATCACCACGATCATGAAAACGATGATGAGCACCAGCAGAACGTCAATCAAGGGAGTGACGTTCATCTTTGGTGCGGTTGAAAATGAACCACCGCCGGAGAATCCCATTCAACTTTCCTTTCGTTGTCTGGAGAACCGGCACGCGCGTGTCTTGATTCATTGGACACCCGGGAGGGGCGGCGGGTTCCACAGGGGCTAAAGCCCGCGTGATTAGGCAGAGTTACGCGGCCCTGAAGGGCCGCTCTTCCACGGTGATCCACGCGTCCATGGTGGTCCGGCGTTCCACGGTGATCCACACGTTCAGGGCGATCCATACGTTGTTTGGCGCTCCAGACGTGTCGCGGTGATCTGTTCCACGGTGATCCAGACGTTCCACGGTGATCCGTACGTGCCACGGCGATCCATATGTCCACGGTGATCCCCACGCTCGTTGGTGATTTATATGTTTGGTGTGAGGCATATGTCGTTGGTTTCGTGATTTCATGTTTCTGGTCGCGCGCGGCTAGAATCGAATATTCATGCGGCGGGCTGCATATTCTGGACTGACTGAGGAGGGGTGACGGTGACGGCCTTTTCTCGCGTGGTGTGCGGTCTTTTCTTCCTTGGTATTTTTCTGCTCGTTCCCTCGGTCTACGCGCAGGACAACTACGAAATTCAGGTTTATAGCTCGGAAGCGACGCCGAAGAACGTTACGTTTGTCGAGATTCATTCGAACTTTACCGTCGATGGGCAGAAGACGGTGGTCAATGGCGTGTTGCCTTCGAATCATGCTGAGCACGAGACACTTGAAATCACGCACGGCTGGACGGATTGGTTCGAGACTGGGTTTTATGTCTTTTCCAGTATTCAGCCTTCGAGTTCTGGCGATGCGGGATGGAATTGGGTGGGCGATCATATTCGTCCGCGATTTACTGCTCCCGCGTCGTGGCACTGGCCGGTGGGGGTGAGTATTTCGCAGGAGATTGGATATCAGCGGCGGCAGTTTGCGGAGGATAGCTGGAATTATGAACTGCGTCCGATTATCGATAAGAAAATTGGGCGATGGTATTTCGATTTCAATCCGACTTTTGACCGGGCGCTGCACGGGCTGAATACGGGCAAGGGATGGGAATTTTCGCCGAATGTGAAGATCAGTTACGACTTCACGAAGAAGATCACGGGTGGCGTGGAATATTACGGGGCGCTCGGTCCGGTTTCACAGTTCGATCCGATATCGCAGCAGTCGCAGCAGATTTTTCCGGTGATTGATTTGAATGTGTCTCCGAATTGGGAGTTTAATTTTGGGGCGGGGGTTGATGTCAGTAATTCTGCGGATCATTTGATTGTGAAGTGCATTATTGGGCGGCGGTTTAGTTGGGGCCGCAAGGCTGGCGCTGCGCAGTAGTGCCCGGCTTCCCCGACAGACACCTGGGATCGGCTAGCCGATTGGTTCCGGTGATGGTGGGAGCGGCGGAGGTTCGAAGGGTGGGGGCGGATCGAATGGTGGCGGATTTTCGGGGGCCGGAGGCAAGACGGGGGCTGGGGGCGGAGCAGGATAGAGCAGAGCGTTGAGATTGGGGTATCGCGACGAAAAGAAGTAAATCGCGAATGCAGGGAAAAATACTGTCCCGGGGACGCTGATCAGAGAGACGGCAAAGAGTAGAACTGAAAGCAGTACAGTTCCGCCGATGATCACGAGGCTGACGGTTGTGACATTCCATCCCAAGCCGGCTTTATAACCGGCGAATAAGGCGATGACCGCGGGTACCACAACAGCAAAAATGGGGATGAGAGTGAGGATGCCGAACAGGATTGCGGCCGCGATTGCTAGAACGATTTTCAGCAGCAGGTAGATGATGTATTTGCCGGGCTCGGGGCGGATGATCCCGAGTAGACGGCTCCATGCGTCGGCAAAATCCAGGCCTTCTAGCGCCATGATGGGGACGAGGAAATCTTTCGCGATCAATTGGACGGCTGCGGCGACCAGCACGAATACGAGAAACAGCCCAATCAGCAGAATCACCCCTAGCGCGGATCGGCCGATGTGTTCGCCGGGGTCTCGGAACCATCCGAGAGCGGCGGCGATGGCCAGAGGCAGGCCGATCAGAAAACATAATGACAAAACCTCGGCGACGATCAACACGAGCTGCCAGACGAAGTACCTGCGGCCAGTGCGATGCCAGCGGGTCCAGCCGTCGCCGATCGAACAGTGCTTCTTGATGACGGAGTCGAACAGGATGAAACGGAAGACGCTGTTCAAGTAGAGAAAGACGAAAAACAGGACGATGGCAAACACGACTACCGCGGCAATCAGCGCGCCGAACTGGGCGATGCGGGCGGGATCGAGGTGTGGGAAAGGCGACCCGGCCAGGAATTCTTCGGTGCGAGGTTGCCGGTGGGGCACGGGAAAATTGATGCTGTTGTTGAAATTGCAACTGGCGGTGTGAACCTCGGCTGCGAGGAACCCAACCAGCGCCAGGCGCGTCCACTGGGCGATGCGAAACGGCCGGAAGAGTTGGTCCCGGGTGTGCGCCAGCGCGGGTTGGACGCAATCGACGGCAGAGACGGGCAATCAAGCACCTCGAGGTAAGCGGACAAGGTATCGCGGGAGAGAGGTGGAGTCAAATGGAAAGCTAGGTGTCTTGGCGAGAAAATGCAGATCCCTCGCGCTGCTCGGGATGACAATTCGAAAAGAAGGTTAGTATCGTTGTCATTCGTAGCGCAGGGCTTCGACGGGATCTAGATTGGCAGCTCTCGAGGCGGGGATCAGGGCGCTCAGCACTCCTACGAAAAGCAATACTACCGTCGAGACCATTACGGTGAAGAACGAGATTTTCAGGTGGATGTCGGCTTTGCCGGAGTCGTCTTCGAAGAGCGGGCCCATCAGAGGAAGCGTGCCTACGGCCACAGCGACCAGGTAGGAGACGACGATTCCGATGGCGCCGCCGAGGAGCATGATGAGCAGAGTCTCGGCGAGAAATTGGGCTTTGATGTGCCATTTTCTTGCGCCGAGAGCGCGGCGCAGACCGATCTCGCGGATGCGTTCGTCGACCGAAACCAGCATGATGTTCATTACGCCGACGCCGCCGATGCCGAGCGTCAGGATGCCGATAAAGATCAGCAATACTTGCAGGCCGATGGTGATGCCGTTGATGACGGGCCGGAACTCTTCGCGGCCAAACATCTGAATGGCTTTTTTGTCGGTGGGCGAAAATTGCTGGCGCGTAGCGATGGCGGCGAGAACCTGGGCTTCGGCGCGGGCTTCGAACTGTGGCGCAATCGGTTCAAAGACCAGAACACTTGCGTACTTCGCGTTCCAGAGATCGTTGGCCGCGGAGTAGGGGATCCAAGTGGACTCGTCGTCGCTCGAGAAATAATTGCTCAATTGGATCTTGCGATCCATGGTGCCGATCACGGTGAAGCGGACGCCGCCGATGGTCACGGTTTCGCCGACACAGGGGCGTCCACCGAAAAGTTGTTCGCGTACGCGCGCGCCGAGGAAGACGACACGGCGGCGTTCCAGTTCGTCGAGCGAGTTGATCCAGCGGCCTTCGGAGGACTGCTCGTTGCGCATGTCTCCGTATTCAGGGCAGACGCCACGGACGGGCGCGGTGCCGACCATACGGTCTCCATAGGCGATGCCGGGGCGGCGGACGGTTTCGAGACAAGCGTGGCGGACGTAGTTGGCGGTCTCTTTGATCATGTCGACGTCGGCCTGTTCGAGGACAACTTTTTTGCCGGCGCGCTGGCCGCCAGGTTGTTCGCTGGTTTGCTGTGGCCAACAGATGACGGCGCCTTTGCCGAAAGCGTTGAAGCCGCCGACGAGAATCTCACGGAAGCTGCCGCCGTAAGCGATCAACAAGGTGACGGTGGCAATGCCCCACACGATGCCGAGCATGGTGAGGGCGCTGCGCGTGCGATTGCGGCGCAGGGCGAGCCAGGCTTCGCTTAGGACTTGATAAGTCATGTTCATATGCCCCAGCCCATGCTAGCCGCCGGCCTCATGGCGCAGGGCTTCGATGGGATCGATGGCGGCGGCGCGGCGCGCGGGATAGAGCGCGGAGAGAATCGCGATGGTTCCGAGAACGGCGAGGGCTACGGTTCCCGTCTGCCACGTGGGCAAGAGTCCGGCGAAAAAATCTGGCATGGGCAACAAGTCGACCAAGGCGCAGAGGCCGAAAGCGAGTAGCAGGCCACTGCCTCCGCTGATCATCGCGACGATGAGTGCTTCGAGGAAAAACTGACGCAAGATGCTATTGGCGGGCGCGCCGATGGCCTTGCGAACACCGATTTCGCGGGTGCGCTCTTGCACGGCGACCAGCATGACGTTCATCACGCCGAGGCCGCCTAGAAACAGCGTGACGATGCCGACCGCGCCGAGGAAATACTTCATGCCGTCGGTCATGGTGCGGAAGGCCTTCGCCTCCTGGATGGTGTCCCAGATGGGGCAGGCTTCTTTGTCGCGTGGATCGAAGTCGTGCAGCCTGCCGAGGACGCCGCGGACTTCTCGCTTGCAGGCTTCGTGATTTTCGACGGAGCGCGGGACAACCAACAACTGATCGAAGGTCTCGGACGTGCCGGGCGGCTTGTCGGGAAAATCGCGGCGCATGGCCGCGAAGGGGATGAAGATTTTATTGATGTCCCAGCCGTCGTAGCTCGAATCCTGTTTCTTAGAGGACATCACGCCGATCACTGTGAAGGGGATGTCGTTGAGATAGACAAATTGGCCGAGAGCCGGACGACTGCCGAAGAGTTGCTTCTTCGCGTCGGATCCAAGGAAAGCGACGCGCCGACTTTCGGCAATGTCGCTCTGATCATAGAAGCGGCCTTCGCCGATGCCGAGGCTGCGAATCTCGGCGAACTCGGGCGTGGAGCCGGTGACGGTGAATGCAGCCGCGTTAAAGGCGGTGTGGGAACGAACGTCATTTTGCTCAAGTTCCGGAATCGCGTATTGACAGTCAGGGGCTTCTTCCTGGAGATGCGGGACATCGGAATCGATCCAGTGCACCTGGCGGCCGGCGCGCGTGCCTCCAGCCTGGAGGCTGGTGCGGCCGTGAAAGACGATCATCAGATCTTTGCCAAGAGTTTGCGCTTGCTTGGCCTGGCCGACGCGCAGACCCTCGCCGGCGGCGACCATGAGCACGATTGAGACGACACCCCAGGCGATTCCGAACATCGTGAGCAGGGTGCGGACGCGGTGCGCCCAGAGCGTGCGGAACACATCCTGGATGAGATCGCGTAACGACATGCAAGGGTTCGACGTGGCGGGAGGTTAAATGAAAGCACATCCGCGCCCTGGTTTGTTGTACGTGGGATTGGGAGGGTTGGTTCCGTGGGAAGGTGGATTCTGAGTCTATCGGGGGATTAACCGGCTATAAAACGGGACTAAGTTGCGGTGAGTTTTGTTGGAGCCAGGGGTCGAATTCTCGTAGCGCCAGTTCGCACTGGAGGCGGTGTCGCTCTTTGCGGTCGCGGATTTTGTGCTCGAGTGCTGGCAGCAAATCGAAGGTGATGTTGGCGGGCTGGAAATTCTTGCTCTCGGCGCGCGTGATGTAGTGGATCAGCGATCCGAACGCGGTGGCCCTTGGCGGCGGCACAGACTCGCTGCCGGTAGCGAGGGCGGAGGCATTGATCCCCGCGATCAGGCCGGTGGCGATCGATTCGACGTAGCCTTCGACGCCGCAGATTTGCCCTGCGAAAAGCACCTGGGGATGAGCTTTCATCTGGAGAGTTGAATTCAACAGCATCGGCGAATTGATGTAGGTGTTGCGGTGAATTTGTCCGTAGCGGAGGAAGCGCGCATGCTCAAGGCCTGGGATCAAGCTTAGGACGCGGGCCTGTTCGCCAAATTTCAGGTGATTCTGGAAGCCGACTAAATTGTAGGAATCGGCGCGCAAATTTTCCTGACGGAGTTGTACAGCAGCGTAAGGAATTCGTCCGGTGCGTGGGTCTTTGAGGCCGACGGGCTTCATGGGACCGAAGCGCAGAGTGTCGCGTCCGCGGCGAGCAATTTCTTCAATGGGAAGGCAGCTTTCGAAGTAATTCAACTTTTCCCAGTCTTTTTGTTCGACGGACTGGGCCGCGATCAGCGCATCGTAGAACCGGTCGTACTCTTCTCTCGACATTGGGCAATTGATGTAATCGGCGGACCCCTTGTCATAGCGGGCGGCGAGATAGACCTTGCTCATGTCGATGGATTCGGCCTCGACGATGGGGCTGATGGAATCGTAAAAAAACAGGTTGTGAGGAGCGGGCAATCCGGCTCGTTCCGGTTCCAGACTGAGACGTAAAACTTCCATCGACAGCGCGTCGGACGTCAGCGGGCCGGTGGCAACGACCGTGATCGTGTTTTCGTCGTTTGAAATTTGCGTGACTTCTTCGCGGCGGATCTTGATGAGTGGTTCGCGGGAAAGCGATTCTGTCACTTTCCGCGAAAATTCAGCGCGGTCGACAGCCAGCGCGTGACCGGCAGGGACGGCGGTTTCGCGCGCGATTTCGAGCAGACGCGAACCGGAGCGCCGCATTTCTTCTTTCAGCAGCCAGGGAGCGGTGTTTTCACTGTCGGATTTGAGGGAGTTGGAGCAGACGAGTTCGGCGAAGTCTTCAGTGTTGTGAGCCGGGGTTGAGCGCGCGGGGCGCATTTCGAAAAGCTCGACTTCGATGCCACGCTTGGCGCACTGCCAGGCGGCTTCCGATCCGGCCAGGCCCGCGCCGATGATTCTCACTTGCTTCACGAAATTTCTCCGGCTAATTTGCGGAGATTCGCGCCAGTCAAGAAACAACTTCGCCATTCATCCATGAAATCCGCACCCATCGCTTTGTACATGTCGATGGCCGGCTGGTTCCAGTTCAAGACCTCCCACTTCATGAAGACGCGGCCTTCGTGCTGCGCAGTACGCGCGACTTGGGACAGAAGGGCGCTCCCGATTCCGCGACTGCGGAAATTGGGGCGGACGAAGACATCCTCAAGATAGAATCCGGGGCCGCGCCAGGTCGAGTAGTAGGGAAAGAAGAGCGCGTAGCCTGCGGTGTGTCCCTGCCATTCGGCGATCAATACGCGAAACTGGGGGCTTGCGCCGAAACCGTCGCGAGCGATGTCGGCCTCGGTGGTGCGGACTTGATCTGGTTCTTTCTCAAAGTCGGCGAGTTCCCAGATCAGTTGCCTGATGAGCGCAGCATCGTGAATGGTGGCGGGACGGATGGTTAGCATGGAGATGGAATGCGAAGAAAATACTGCACTCATTATAGAGGGACGGAACCGGCGGGCGTCACGCCCGCCGGCAACGACGATGCTGCAGACTTGTCTTCGTCTTACCAGACCCTGCACGCGTTTTGATTGACCATGGGGGCGGTTGCGGCGCAGTGGTAAGCCTGGCGGAATTCGGGCATGTTGGAGACGGTTCCGTTCACGCGATATTTACCGGGCGAATGCGGGTCGATCGTGACCAGCATTCGAGAGTAAGCATCGTTGCGGTTCTGGCACCAGACGTTGGCCCATCCGAGGAAAAAGCGCTGCTCGGCGGTGAGGCCGTCGATGGGCGCCGGTTCTTTGCCGGCGAAGGTGCTGAGCATGGCCATATAAGCGATCCGCATGCCGCCGTTATCGGCGGTGTTCTCGCCGAGAGTGAGCTTGCCATTCAGCTTCAGATCGTCGACGGCTACGAAACTTCCGTATTGATCTTTAATGCAGCTGGTGCGCTGCTCGAATTGCTTCTTGTCGTCGGCGGTCCACCAGTCGCGGAGGTTGCCTTCGGCGTCGAACTGGCTGCCCTGATCGTCGAAGCCGTGCGTCAGTTCGTGTCCGATGACGGCGCCGATGCCGCCGAAATTCATGGCGTCGTCGGCCTTGTTGTCATAGAACGGCGGTTGGAGGATTCCGGCGGGGAAGGTGATGTTGTTCTCGAGCGGATTGTAGCTGGCGTTGATGGTCATCGGCGGGTAAGGCCAATCGCGTTTGTCGAGCTGCTGACCGATTTTGTTCAGGCGGCGCTCAACGTCGTGCCGGTTGGCTCGCTGCGAGTTGCCCAAGGCATCTCCGCGGACGATTGTGAGCGTGGAGTAGTCGCGCCATTTGTCGGTGTAACCGATGCGGTTGGTGACGGCCTTCAATTTCACGAGCGCCTGAGCTTTGGTATCCGCACCCATCCAGGGCAGACCCTGAATGTCCTGGCCCAGGCTTTTTTCGAGCGCGGCGACCATGGCGAGGGTACGCTCTTTGCCTTCGGCACCGAATGTCTGTTGCACGTAGATCTGGCCGACCAAATCTCCGAGATCACTGTTGGTGTAGCTTACGCAGCGCTTCCAACGAGGACGCAGCTCTTTGGTGCCTGCGAGGGTTTTGCCGTAGAAACTGAAATTCTCGTCAACGAAGGCTGCCGGAAGCATCGCTACAGTCCCATGGACGACATGCCAGCGCAGGTAGGTTTTCCAGTCTTCGAGCGAGTGCGCGGCGATTACAACCTGCATGTTCTTGATGAAGTCCGGTTCAACGACATTGAGCGAATCGAAGCGGGGCGCGCCCATGCTTTCGAAATAAACATTCCAATTGATCGCGGGGCTCAGAGCTGCGAGGTCCTGATTTGAGAGCTTGTGGTAGATCTTCTGCGGATCGCGGCGGCTGGTCTGGTCGAGAGCCGCCTTGGCGAGGGCGGTTTCGATGTCCATGACGATTTTGGCCTCGGCTGCGGCTTTCGGTTCGTCGTCGCCCATGAGAGTAAACATCCGGGCGATGTGCTCCACGTATTTCTTGCGCAACTCAACGGATTTCGGATCGTCCTTGAAATAGTAGTCACGGTCGGGCATACCGAGGCCACCCTGGTCGACCTGTCCGATGATCTGGCTGGCGTTCTTGAAATCGGAACCGGAGTCGAAGTTAAACAAAGAGTCGATGCCTTCGCGATGTTCGCGGACGAGTTCCTTGGTTAGTTCGTCTTTCGATTTGAGCGTGGCGATACCTTGGAAGTCGTGGTCGAGTGGTTTGAGTCTGGCTTTTTCAACTGCGCTCTCATCGAGGCAACTGGCGTAGTAGTCGCCGATTTTCTGCTCGGCGGCACTGCGGCCCGGGTTTGCAACGGACGCTTTTTCTAAAATGTCGCGTACGATCGCTTCGCCGCGCTGTTGCAATTCGTCGAAACGACCCCAGCCTGGGCGGTCGGAGGGGACGGGATTTTTCGCCTTCCACTTGCTGCATGCGTAAGCGTAAAAGTCGTTGCACGGATCGATATCTTTATCGAGCATGTCGGCGGAAAAGGTCACACCGCCTGCGGGCTTCGCGGGCGCCGACATTCCCGGAGTCTGGCCCGGGGTCTGCGCGAGCAGCGCGGACGCGAGCAGCATCAAGATAAAGACGGACGAAATTCGACATAGATTGTGCATGGGAATCCTCGAATCGAGATTTGGTGACACTGGGCTCGGCGCCACACGCGCAAAAGCGGAACTTTCTTCCTACAACTACCTCCGACACTACATTACGGGGCGCAGGTGTGTTTTGTTGGACGAGCAACTACGGACTGCGTCAACATGAAATCGGGCACGACGGTCGAAATAGACGATCAAAAAACCTTTACGTGGAACGTCAGATATTTCTTGGGATTTTCGCGGATCGACTTCACCAGTTCGCGCGTTTCGACCAGCATCTGATTGCTGTTGTTGTAGAGCGCGGGATCCTTGAACAACATTCCGGCAGTGCCCTCGCCTTTTTCGAGACTGGACGAAAGAGCAGCCAGGTTGCTGATGGTGGCCTGCAATTTGTCGGCGAATTCCTGATCGTGCGTAAACTTGCCGAGCGCGCCCTTGCCGGCGTTAATGTCGTCGGTCATCTGGCGGACGTTGGCGACGGTCTTGTTGGCGTTATCAAAGAGCACAGGATCCTTAAGCAGTTTGCCGGCGGTGCCTTTGCCCTGCTGGAGTTCGTCGACAATCACGTTGAGCTTGTCGATGGCAGCAATGGCCTTCTTGTACATCTCGTCGTTGGTGAACAGCGGGCCAAGGGAGCCCTTCCCGCTCTGGATGTCGTCCACCAGCCCCTTGAACTCGGTGACGGTCGCATTGATCTGGTTGTAGAGCGTAGGCTCGTAAATCAATTTTCCAATCGATCCCTGGCCGCTCTCAACAAAGGCGACGATACGATCGACGCGCTTCAGCAGGGAGTCCATATTCTGGAGCGTTCCCTGACTGGCGCGGACCACGTCCTGAATGTCGGGCTGATCGCGAGCGGCGAGTACGTCTCCGTCGGTCGCTTCCGGGCCCTTGGCCACGGAGCTGTCGACATCGACGAAAGTTTCCCCGAGGATTCCGGCTGTGCTCATCAGAGTCACGGAATCCTTCCGGAGGTTGAAGGAATACTTGGTGTTGACCTTCATCGTGACTTCAACGGGAGCCATCGGCCTTCCCTTGACGATGCGGATTCCGGTCACGTTGCCGATGTCCACGCCCGCCAGTCGAACTGGGGCACCCTCGCGGAGGCCAGCGGCGTTATCGAAGAACGAATGTATGGTGATCTTGCTGGTGAACCACCCGCCAGTGCCGCTCATGAGAAAAATCAAGACCATGAGCGTAATGCTGGCAACGAGGACGGTGAGTCCTACCCGGAGCTGCGACCATTTGAGCTGTTTCTGGCTAGGCAAAGGGGTCCGTGAACGACACAACATAATAGCAAAGAGCGGCGGATTTCAGGCTTTATTTCGGCGGGTCAGAAAGAGGCTCCCTGATGGGCGACGACGGGTCGCGGGAACAGGCAATCTGGGTTGTGAGCGCGGTTCAGTTCTCAAGAATTACGTGGGCCAATGCTTGATCCGAGGTATGCGTGAGAGAAAGGGCAATATTCTTAGCGCCCAGCTTGGTGGCGATGGCGGCGGCTTCGCCGTGGAATTGAATGGTTGGGCGCTGGCCTTTGCGGCGGACGACTTCGATGTCGCGCCAGCGGACGCCGCGACTCCATCCGGTGCCTAGCGCCTTCATGCCGGCTTCTTTGGCGGCGAAGCGGGCGGCGTAGCTCTCGAAGCGGCTGGCTTTTTCTTCGCAGTAGCTGATTTCAGCTTCGGTGTAGATGCGATTGAGAAAACGGGCGCCATAGCGTTCGATGCTTAGGCGAATGCGCGGAACTTCGGCGAGGTCCACACCCGTGCCAATGATCATGAGGATATGTTACTTGCTAATTCGTGTTTAGCCATTGCTGTGGTTAAAATCGCTGTCGCTAAAAGAGGTTGTCACCCTTGTAGATGAGCTGTCCGTCGACGACTCGCGCTTCGGCCAATAGTGTATGCGGCCGCGGCGGCTGGCCAGCGTCGATATGGAGAACCTCGTGCCCGTGCGCCACGAGCCAATCCGAAACAATCATGCGATGGCAGCGGAAGTACACGCGCTCGGCGCACATGTAGGCGGTGCGCGAGGCATTCGCAATTTGAAGCAGTTCGTTTGTGGCGCGTTCGAACTCGGGCGTCAGGGTGTAGTCGGCGTAGTTGCGAAAGCTCGGGTTGCGGAGCGCCGTATGGGGTGAGTCTTTGCGGGTCGCCTTGCGATAACCGCCAAGAGCCTTCATCCAGAGATAGCGAATCCCGTGCTCGGGCAGAGTGTGTTCCAGCGATTCGCGATTGAATTGCGGCAGGCGCCGCGACATCGGGAAAGCGCGGATATCGACCAGGGTCTCGATGCCATGCGCCTTCAGAGCCGATAGAAGTTCATCGAAGGTTCGGGTGGAATGGCCGATCGTGTAGAGAGTTGCCACAGACGCCTCGGACCTCAGTTCAGCGCTGACAGCTGCGCGACGAGGGTGGCATCCTGCTCGGGAAAAACCGTGCGTGGGTCGAGCAAAACGCGTCCATCTTCTACCCGGGCGATCACGGGCGGAAGGTTTGAGCGGAGACGTGCATTGAGTTCGTCGGCGCTGAGATCGCAATGTGTGACCGCGATCAAACGCGTCGGGAGAATCGCAGACGGGGCTGCCCCGCCGCCGATCACGGATTCACCGTCAAGGAGTTCCAGCTTGAGCTTCGCTGGCCTGGCTTCCGGCGATTTGACGCGAGAGATAATTGCTTCGGCGCGGCGCGCGATCTCGTCTTTTGACAGGCGCATCATGCGCAAGGCCGGAACGGCGTCGTGGTCACGTTTGACATAGGCGAGCAGCGTGGCCTCGAGGGCGGCGTAGGTGAGCTTGTCGACGCGGAGGGCGCGGAAGAGCGAATTCGAACGCATGCGCGCTACGAGATCGACGCGGCCGCTGATTAATCCTGATTGCGGGCCGCCGAGAAGTTTGTCTCCGCTGTAAGTGACGATGTCGACTCCCGCCCGCAGGGATGTCGAGCACGCCGGGCTCGCCGTTGATTCCGACGGAACGCAGATCGAAGAGAGCGCCGCTGCCCAGGTCTTCCACGAGAGGAATGTTTCGGCGGCGCGCCAGAGCGACCAGTTCTTCGAGGCTGGGCTGTTCGGTGAAGCCGGTGATTTCGAAGTTCGAACGATGCACGCGGAGCAGGAGCCGTGTGCGCTCGGTGATGGCCTTTTCGTAGTCGCCAATGCGGGTACGGTTAGTGGTGCCGACCTCACGCAAAGTGGCGTTCGATTTCTGCATGACGTCGGGGATGCGAAAAGAGCCGCCGATTTCGACGAGTTCGCCGCGGGAAACGATGACTTCTCCGTTTTCGGCCAGAGAGTTGAGCGCGAGCAGAACGGCAGCCGCGTTGTTGTTGACGACGATGGTGGAGGTGGAGGCGCTCTGCCCCGTGACCAGTCGTCCTTCGTCATTTGTATCTGCTGTATCTGCCAATAGCTTTTGGAACAGGCGGTCGACGTGGTGGTCGCGCTTGCCGCGTTCGCCGGTCGAGAGATCGTATTCAAGATTCGAGTAGGTAGCGGCAGTTGCGCGAATGTGATCGAGTGCTTCGATCGCCAGCGGAGCGCGGCCCAGATTCGTGTGCAGGATGACGCCGGTGGCGTTGATTAATGGCTGCAACGAGTAGCTGAGCGACTGGCGAAGTTGGCGTTCGATGGCGGCGGATAAACCGCCCAAGGCGAGATCAAGCGTTTTCTCATCGAGCTGGCTGGCGGCTAACTCCTCGCGGAGGCGCGCCAGCACCGCGCGAATGCTCTCGGCGACAGCGGAATGGCCGTCGCGTTCGATCAGGCCCTGCATCTCGGGCTGGCGCAGCAGTTCGTCAGTCGATGGCAGCTTCTGAAACAGCGTCGACTTGTTGCTGGCGGACACTGGGGGATTATGCCATACGGCAGTTGCCAGTTGCCGGTTCTCAGTTGTCAGTTAAAACCATTCGCTGCTACAGCGTGTGCAGGTAGGCTAGCAGGTCCGCAACCTGCTGATCGGTCATTACTCTGCCGAAGCCTTCCATCTTTGCGCGGCCTGTCTTGATGATTTCTCCTACGCGTTCGTCATTGGCGGGTAAGCCGCTGACGGACAAGTACTGTTGCTTGAAGACACCCTTCAGACTCGGGCCTTTTTTCGAGCGCGACGAATATGGTTCGTGACAACGGTCGCAATAGTCGTCGTAGAGTCTTCTGCCGGCGGATTGTTGCGGCGTGAGGTGGAGTTCGGCGTCGGATTTGCGGCGCTCTACGTCGCAGGCCGCTAGCGCCAGGAATGTCACGGCGACCACGGAGAGACGGAGACTCGGAGAAAACCAGTTCAAGAAGCTCATGGATTCTGCTGATCGCTGATTGACGATCGTCTATTAACGACGCAGAAGTAGGATAATACGAGAGGCATGGGCGTTGTGGTCAAACGCGTTTATGAGGCGGCCTCGACTTCTGACGGAGTGCGCGTGCTGGTGGATCGCTTGTGGCCGCGCGGGCTGACCAAAGAAGCTGCGGCTGTCGAATTCTGGCTGCGCGACCTCGCGCCGTCGGATGAATTGCGGAAGTGGTTCCACGCCAATCCCGAGGCGTGGCGAATGTTTCGCAAGCGGTATCTTAAGGAATTGACCAGCGAAGAGGCGTCGGCTGCGGTTGAGAAGTTGCATGATCTGGCAGAAGGCAAACGACGGCTCACCCTGCTGTATGCGTCGCGCGACCTGGAGCACAACAACGCGATCGTGCTCAAGGAGCTGCTGGAAGGGATGAAGAAGCCTCCATCGAGCGTCGGGAGCGGCGCGACGGGACGGGACGGATTCGCAAAGCGAAAAAACAGTAGCCAGTTGCCAGTACTCAGTACCCGGTACCCAGTAAAATCACATCCTAGTCATGTCCGGTTCCGCTATCCAGAAAAAGATCGACGCCCTGCGCGAGAAGATTCGGCATCACGAATACCTCTACTACGTTCTCGATAATCCTGAACTTTCTGACGCCGAATTCGACAAGCTGATGAACGAGCTTAAGCGGATCGAGGCGGAGCATCCTGAACTGGTCACGCCCGATTCGCCTACGCAGCGCGTTGGCGGAAAGCCGCGTGAAGGATTTGTTAAGGCCAGGCATTCTTCTCCGATGCTGTCGCTCGACAACGCTTACTCCGAAGAAGAATTGCGCGACTGGGAGCGGCGAGTGCAGGAGTTGAGCGGGCGCACGCGACCTCGAGTACATGTGCGAACTGAAGCTGGATGGGATGTCGCTGGCGCTTGCGCTATCAGCGACGGGCGTCTGGAACAGCGGCATCACGCGCGGCGATGGCAACGATTGGCGAAGACGTGACCGCTGAATGTGAGGACGGTGCGTTCGATCCCGCTGGTGATTGCGAAGGAGAAATTGAAGAAGGCCGGAATTCCTCCGGATTTCGAAACTCGCGGCGAAATGCTGATGCCGCTAGCGGCGTTCCGCAAGCTGAATGAAGAGCGCGAGAAACAAGGGCTGGCGACCTTTGCCAATCCGCGCAATTTTACGGCCGGAACGGTGCGGCAGCTGGAGCCGTCGATTACGGCGCAGCGGCGCATGGATTATTTCGCCTATTTGCTGTTGAAGGATGGCCAGACGCTTCTTCGACCGGCAATCGAAAACGATGGACGCGCTGGAGGCGGCGGGGTTCAAGGTGAATCCGAATCGCAAGCTGGTGAAGAATCTGGAGGAGGTCTGGAAATTTATTCAGAGCTGGGAAGTGAAGCGCGATTCGCTGCCTTACGAAATCGATGGGATCGTCATCAAGGTGGATCGGACGGCGTGGCAACGGGAATTGGGATTCACGGGGAAGGCTCCGCGATGGGCGATTGCTTACAAGTTCGCGGCGCGTGGCGCTGTCACGAAGATCGAGGACATCGTTCCGCAGGTTGGGCGCACGGGGAAACTGACGCCTGTCGCATGGCTGAAGCCGGTTCCGATTGGCGGAACGACGGTTTCGCGGGCGACGCTGCACAACATGGATTTCATCGACGAACTCGGCGTCAAGATCGGGGACTGGGTTGAGGTGGAACGCGGCGGCGACGTGATACCGAAGGTGGTTACGCGTCGTCGAGGATAAGGAGCATCCTCGCGGCCACAAGGTGTTCGAGATGCCGGAGCATTGTCCGGTATGCGGCGGCAATGTGGTGCGGACGCCGGGCGAGGCCGACCATCGCTGCGTGAATGCGAATTGTCCGGCGAAGTTGCAGGGGACGATTCTGCACTTTGCTTCGCGGCACGTCATGAATATCGACGGTCTTGGGGAGGCGCTGGTGAATCAGCTCACCGAGCGCGGACTGGTCAAGAACGTTTCCGATCTCTACAAACTGACGAAAGACGATCTTCTGAAACTGGAGCGAATGGGCGAGAAGTCGGCAGAGAACGTGCTGGCGGAGATTTCGGCTTCAAAGAAGCTGCCGCTGGAGCGCGTCATTTACGGGCTGGGGATTCGGATGGTGGGCGAACGCACGGCGCAATTCCTGGCGGAACATTTTGGGTCACTCGACGCGATCATGAATGCGAACGCCGAAGAGCTGGAAGAGGTAAACGAAGTTGGCCCGCGGATCGCGGAGAGCATCGTGGAATTTTTCGCCGACGAACACAATCGCAAGCTGATCAGCGATCTGCGCAAGGCGGGACTGACGTTCACGGGGCAGAAGAAAGAAAAAGGCACGAAACTGGCGGGGAAGACTTTTGTGCTGACCGGGACGCTGGAGCGGCATACGCGAGATGAAGCGAAGAAGATGATTGAAGATGCAGGCGGGAGAGTTTCAGGATCGGTCAGCAAGAAGACGGATTATGTGGTGGCGGGGAGCGACGCGGGATCGAAATTGGATAAGGCCCGGGAGTTGGGGGTAACGGTGATCGGGGAAAACGAGCTGCAGGAGTTGTTGCGGTAGGTCTGGTGCGCGACGGGGCAGAGCCCCGTCACCACACGGTCTTGGATTACATTACTTCTTCGCGGTGGGCGGCAGGATGCCGTTCTGGCGAAGATACATTGACGCTTCGGCGTAGTGGTCGGCCCAACTGCTGGCGAGAACGAGGCTGAACCATGCGCGCGTAACCTGCTTTCCGCCGAAACCTTCGGTGGTCTCGCCCAACTTGGAATCGTCCATCTTCGCGAGCGTAGCGGAGCAGAAGTCGAAAGAGGCCTTGAACGCAGTCATGAGCTTGTCTTTCGAGTCCGTGTCCTTCATCTCCTCGACCTTGGGAGCGGGGACAGCTGCGGCCTTGCTGCAGAACAGGTTATTCGATTCGATCATGTGAACGACGAGGTGGCCGAATGTCATCTGGTCGGCGGTCGGTTTGTAACTGAATTTGTCGGCGGGCATGGCTTCGACGGCGGCAATGGTGTTTTTCTGCCGGTTGGGGAGGATGTCGCGGAGCGCGCTGCTGACAGGGTCTTTGATCGGAGCGGGCGCCGCTTGTGCGACGGCTGATGCGGCCAGCAACAGGAGGGCCGGGACTACCAGACACGATTTCATTTTCTTGTTCTCCTCTTCTTTTTTTCCTCTGGAAGAAAAAGGTGAGAAAGAAGCATAGCGCGGGCGGGTGGGTCTGCGCCAGCCGTGTGGGACGAGTGTCGGACAGAAGATCGGCGATCATCCACAGGGGGCCGAGCTGCGCTCGGCTGGACGGGCGAGACGCCCGTCACCACACAGTCCACACAGTCTGGCCACATAATCTGGCGACACAGTCTGGCAACACGGTCTGGGCATCTTGCCTGCTTGATTGCGCTATCCTAATAGCATGCATTCGCACGGCGGGCACGGACATCAGCATCATCATGGGACGGGGCGGGTGCTGCGTATCTCGCTCGGCGTGACCATGTTGTATGTCGTCCTGCTGGTCGTGGCCGGAATCCGTGCGCATTCTCTGGCGTTGATTTCCGAGGCGGGACATAACCTCTCCGATTTTCTGGCGCTGTTGCTGTCTCTGGTTGCGGTGTATCTCGAGGGCCGGCCGCCGAGCGCTACCAAGACTTACGGATACCGCCGCGCCGGCGTGCTGGCGGCGCTGGTGAATGCGCTCTCGCTTGTGGCTGTGTCGTTCTTTATTTTCTACGAGGCGTTTCAGCGGATTCAGCATCCTGAGCATGTGCGCGCGGGGGTGATGATCTGGGTCGCGGCGATGGGCGTGGTGATGAACGGAGCGATCGCGTTTTTGTTGTGGCGTTCGTCGCGAGACGTGAATGTCAGGAGTGCGTTGCTGCATCAAGTCGGTGACACGCTCTCAACGGCGGCGGTAATCGTCGGCGGCCTTGCGATTTTGTGGACGGGACAGTACTGGATCGATTCGGCGCTATCGTTTGGGATTGGCGCGCTGATTTTGTGGTCGAGCCTCGGGATTGTCCGCGAGACGCTGAATATTTTGCTGGAAGGAACTCCGCGCGGGATGAGCCTGGAGGCCGTGGAGTCGGCGGTGCGCGCCATACCGGGTGTGAACGATGTTCACGATCTGCATCTGTGGAGTATTGGATCGGAAAATCATGCGCTCTCAGCCCACGTGAAGATTGAAGATATGGCAACGTCAGAGAGCGACACCATTCTGCGCGAGATCAACGAGAGGCTGGGGCAGGGTTTTGGCATCCGGCACACCACCATTCAGTTGGAGCACGTGGTTTGCGAGACGGCGCACGGGTGCGTGATTGCGGTGCAGGACGAGGAACGAGGCGAACACGATCATGCGGCGCATGATCATTCCGGGCACAGGCCCTGATTCGTGGGATGCGCTCACGGCGGGAGCCTGACTCGCAAGTTAAGCGATTGATAAAGAAAGACTTAGCCAATTCACCCAGGAGCTTTCGGCGGTGGTACACGGGTAATTTTGTGGTAGGCTAGGGGGTCGAGTCGTCCTTCTCGAGGCAGCATCCAAACACTATGCGTAGTTGGCGAAAAAGCTGGCGGCAAATGTTGCGTTTTCTGACGGCGGTGCAGTTGCTTCCGGCGCTTGAGAGCGGCGAGGAAACGCTCGTCGGTGGGCAGGCCGTGCTGGAAGGCGTGATGATGCGTTCGCCGCATGCCTGGGGCATTGCAGTGCGCAAGCCGTCAGGGGAGATCGTTACGCACAGCGAACCGCTGGAGCGCCCCTCGGAGCAGCATAAGTGGATGGGCTGGCCGGTGGTACGCGGGGTGATGACGCTTGGGCACGCGATGACGCTCGGATTTCGGGCACTGAAATTTTCGGCTAATGCGGCGCTGGAAGAGATGCCGGCCGACGATTCGGGCAAGAAGATGGAAATCAGCGGGTGGATGGCCGCGGTGAACATCGCTTTTTCCATCGTGTTCTTCATTGTGATGTATAAGTTTTTGCCGCTGCTGGCGACGACGGAATTGAAGAAGATGAATCCGATCTTTGGCGAGCAGTTCCTGTTCAATTTCGTCGATGGGCTGATTCGGATTGGCATGTTCCTGCTGTTTGTTTGGGGCGTTTCACTGTGGAAGGACATTCGGCGCGTTTACGAATATCACGGAGCCGAGCACAAGACGGTGTTTGCGTTTGAGAATGGCGATCCGCTCGACACGGCCGCAGTGCAGAAATATACGACGTATCATCCGCGCTGCGGAACGAGTTTCTTGATGACCGTGATGATCATCTCGATGATCGTCTATATGGCGATCCCGGTACATACGTTCTGGGCTCGTTTTGGCATTCGTATCGCTCTGTTGCCGGTGATTGCCGGGGTTTCGTACGAGATCATCCGGTTTGCCGCGAAGCATCGCGGTTCGTTGTTTGCGCTGATGACGGCGCCTGGATTGTGGTTGCAACGGATCACGACACAGCCTCCAGATGATCGCGAAGTTGAGTGCGCGATTATTGCGCTGGATGCGGCGATGGCGCTGGAGAAACAGCGTGGCGGAGAACTGGTGATTGCTTAGATGGTCGTTGGTCGATAGTCGTTGGTCGTTCGGAAAAACTCCTTCCGCGCCGGCATTTTCCCTCTCCTCAACGACGTATTGGAAAACGTCACACTTGTTCGGGTCATCTGTCCTAGACGGTCATGGGTGGAGTGGGTTACGTTGCGACGCGAGGTGATGCGTATGACGACAAGATCGTCCTTCCAAGACTTGCGGATCTGGCAGGATTCCATGGATTTAGCGGAAGAAACCTACCGAGTGACCGGCGGCTTTCCCAAGCATGAACTCTACGGACTGGTTTCGCAGATGAGGCGGGCGGCGGTTTCGGTCCCAAGCAATATCGCCGACGGGAAAGGGCATCGCTCGGATCTTGAATTTGTGCGATTTCTTCTTCATGCCAGGGGATCTTTGTTGGAACTCCAGACCCAGGTTTTGATTGCACGGCGTTTACAATACCTCTCAGCAGAGAGAGCGTCGGAACTCTGTCGCCGAAGCGATGGCATCGGTCGAGGTTTGAACGCTCTTATCAACAAGTTCCGGGAAAATGCAGCCTAACGACTAACGACCGGCGACCAGCGACCAACAACTATGTTTGAACGCTTAGATCAAATCGAAATCCGCTACGAAGAGCTGACGAAGGCGCTTTTGTCGCCGGACATTACAAATGATTCGGCCAAATACCAGAAGACTGCCAAGGCTCATAGCGAAGTTTCCGGGATCGTTGAGAAGTATCGCGAGTACAAAGACCTGAAACGCGGCATCGCCGACAGCAGAGCCATGCTAGTCGATGAAAAAGACGCTGAGATGCGGTCTTACGCAGAAGAGGAATTGGCAAAACTCGAGGCGCGCATCGGTGGCGTTGAGGAAGAACTCAAAGTTCTGCTGCTGCCGAAGGATCCGAACGACGAGAAGAACGTCATCCTCGAAATTCGAGCGGGGACGGGCGGGGATGAGGCTACTTTGTTTGTGGCGGAAGTCTTCCGCATGTACAACCGCTATGCGGAAACGCAAAAGTGGAAGGTGGAAGTGCTGTCGACTTCGGAGTCGGGCGTGGGCGGATTGAAGGAAGTGATTGCGCTGATTGAAGGCGACCGCGTGTTTTCGAGGATGAAGTATGAGAGCGGCGTGCATCGCGTGCAACGAGTGCCGGCGACCGAGCAACAGGGGCGCGTGCACACGTCGGCGATTACGGTCGCGGTATTGCCGGAAGCGGAAGAAGTGGACGTCAAGATCGAAGCGAAAGACCTGCGCATCGATACGTTCTGTTCGTCGGGACCGGGCGGGCAGTCGGTAAATACGACGTATTCGGCGGTGCGGATAACGCACATTCCGACTGGGACCGTCGTCAGCTGCCAGGACGAGAAATCGCAGATCAAGAACCGCGAAAAAGGCATGCGCGTGTTGCGTTCGCGGCTGTACGAAGTCGAAATGCAAAAGCAGGCGGATGCGCTGGCGAAAGAGCGCAAGCAGATGGTTGGGTCTGGGGATCGTTCGGAAAAGATCCGTACCTATAACTTTCCGCAGAACCGGCTCACAGACCACCGCATCGGGTTTACGATTCATCAACTGGAGCAGGTGATGGATGGGAAGCTACAGCCCATTATTGATGCGCTCACTACGCACTATCAGGCGGAGAAGATGAAGCAGGAGACGGCGGGGGTGGTTTAAGGGCGTCGCTGGTCGTTTGTCGTTGGTCGCTAGTCCCTGTGTCATCAGCTTCAAGCGAGTGTGATGCTTTAGATTTCCTGTCTTTTTCCTTCGTGCTGTCTCCCTTCGTGGTGGAATAGAAGCGTGCAACTTCGTCAAGCTTTGAATGCGGCGGTCGAGCAGTTGACTGCTGCGCACGTTCCTTCTCCGCGGATGAATGCGGAATTGCTCATCATGTTTGCGCTCGATTGCGACCGGGCGTATCTCTACGCTCATCCCGAGCGGGAGCTTACCTCTACTGAAATGCAGCGGTATGACGAGGCTCTCGCTCGCCGAGCGACTGGCGTTCCCGCGCAGTACATAACCGGGCATCAGGAATTCTGGGGGCTCGATTTTCTGGTATCGCCGGCGGTGCTGATTCCTCGCCCGGAGACGGAGCATGTTGTCGAGGTGGTGCTGGAACTGGCCTCGTCGGCTGATTCGGGGCAAAGTCAACGACAACGTCAAGGGCAGCGAACAAGAGTGTCCGCTCCACACGGGCTATGCATCGTCGATGTTGGCACTGGGTCGGGGGCGATTGCGCTGGCTCTGGCTTCGGAATTGCCTGCGGCTGAAATTCACGCTACCGATATTTCTGCTGGGGCGCTTGAGATCGCGCGGGCTAATGCGGCTCGGCTTGAACTTGGTTCCAGGGTCGAATTTTTGCTGGCGGACTTGCTGGGCGGATTGCCGGCCGCTTCTTTTGACATTGTCGTTTCGAATCCTCCTTACGTTGGCGAATCGGAAGAGGAGTCGGTGCAGCTTGAGGTGCGCGAGTTCGAGCCGCGGAACGCGGTGTTTGCTGGGCCTACTGGGCTGGAAGTGATCGAGCGGATGATTCCGCAGGCTTGGACGGCGCTTCGCCCTGGAGGATGGCTCGTATTCGAGATTAGCGGGACGATTGCGGACCGCGTGCGCAATTTGCTAACTGGCTGGGATAGTGTCGAGCTCACGACAGATTTGCAGGGGATTGCGCGGGTCGCGCGCGCGCGAAAGTCACTTGAGACAACCACGAGGGGCCGACCCTAAGAAGCCCCTCGTGATCCCATGCCGCGCAGCATCCCAAATCTCTAGAACGTTACTCGCACGCCAAGCTGGGCGGCGAACGGAATTCCAACGGTTGTGCCCGGGCCGAAGAAATCTCCGAGGGCACCCGACGGGAACAACAGCTGCTTTTGTGGGTTGGTGATGGGCACGAACGACGGGCAAGATCCCGGAGCCGCTACGACGGTGCAGATCATGGTCGCGTTGTCCAAACTATCGACCGGTTTCGGCAACACCGAAATGTCGGTCACGTAGTTGGCTCCCGGATTGTTGCGATTGAAAAGATTGAAGAATTCCGCGAACGGGTCGACTTGCAGGCGCTCACCGATTTTGATTGGCCGGTTAACGCGGAGATCGACTTGAACGAAGGGCGTTCCGCGAAATTGATCGAGTGTAGTCTCATTGCCGTTAACAACGGCGCGGGTTCCAGCAGCGCCTGGCGTGGTCAAAGTGATCGGCCGAGCGCTCTCCGCTTGTGTGATGGTCGATACCTCGAAGCCACCGGGGAGATGAAGAGTTCCCGCGAGAACAAAGCGATGGGTGACGTCTTCGCCGGACGGACCGTAGTCGCCGCGCTGGAACGCGTTGAAAGGATCGCAGACGCCGTTCACGTAATCGAACAGTTCGCCGAGGAAGCAGCCCCAGGTTTCGGCGCTGCGAGAGCGTGTAGTGCGCGATCAGGTTGAAGCGGCGGGAAACGTGACCTTGAGCGACGACCATGAGCGCGTTATAGCTGGATCGGTTGTCGGAATTAAAGACGGTCAGGTTCGGAACAACGTTCGCCTGATCGGTTGCGTACGTCGGATCTGAAGTGGGAATGAGCGGGGTAAACAAGTTGCCACCGCCCATGCCATCGGAACTTGCGTAGGTGTATCCGCGATAACCGTGATTGCCCTGCTCGTGGACATAATCGGCGCTGACGGTCCAATGTTCGTTGATGGCATGCTGTATGCCGCCCGTAAAGTGAATGGCATACGGCGTCTTATAGTTCGAGCCGATGAGATTTCCTCCGGTCGTGTTGCCACCAAAAAGGCAACCGGAACCGGTAAGCGCGAAAGTGCCCGGTCCTCCGGTGAGTGCGCATGGACCAGTGGTTGCGTTCGTACCATTGACACCCTGAAATGCGGGAGCCCATCCGCCTTGTGCCAGGTCGTTGTAGAACATGCCGAACCCTGCGCGAATCACGGTCTTCTCGCTGCCACCCGGCGAGTAGGCGATTCCGAGACGGGGCGCAATCTGTTTGCGGTAGTCGTGCGGCACGCCGGGAACAAGCGGAATGGCAAGTGCCTTCAACGTTGTGAACGCGCTGTTCTCGGCTTGGCTCCGGCCAGATCCTTCAAAAAGGCCGAAGGTCGTCTGATAGCGCACGCCGTAGTTGACCGTCAGGTGAGGCGTTACGCGCCACGAGTCTTGCGCGTACAGTCCGAGACGCTGAACGTTTTGCGAGAAGCTGCCGTCTCCAGCCGGAGTGAATGTGCAAGTCGAGCCGTCCGTTGCAGTGAAGTTGGTGCATTGCGGACTGAAGCTGAACTGGCTCTCGTCCTGCGCATAAGCAACGGGGTCCTGGGCGTACTGGACAAGAGTTTCATCCGTGGCGGCGAAAGCTCCGCCCAACACGGGCTCGTGAACAAAGTTGATGCCAAGCTTGATGGCGTGACTGCCCATCACATGGCTGAGGTCGTAGCGGAATTGATATTTGTCCTGATTGCGCAGGGAGGGAAACAGCGTAATGGGGGTGGCAAATTGATTGTCGCCGAAGGTTTCGAATCCGGTAATGGTCAGCGACGTCGAGCTGAAGGGAAATGCCAGCGCAAAACCCAAGTCGGAATTCCTGGTCTGGGTGAGGTGCAGAAGGCTGGCATCAAAAACGAAAGTCCCAAGCCATGTTGGACTGAAAGAATAAGTGTTGCTCAGCACCGAGTTGAAGTAGTTGTTATGGGTTGTCAATCCAGTGGAGGGCAAGGTGGCTTGTGCCACGAGGGCGTTCCGTGTGATGTAGCTGTCCTGCGAGGTGCGGAGGAACCACTGCGATTTCGAAGACTGCGCCCAGTCCAGACGTAGCGAACTGATGTAATCGCGAAAAGGGACCGGAACATTCGCGGGAACGCCAATCGACGGAGTCCCCGCGATGAGGCCATCCGCAGCCAACTGTGCCAGGGCGTCGAATTGCGTGGTACTCGCCGGACTATAGGCGATGCTTGCGTTTTCATGCACGTGCTCGAACGAGGCGAAGACCCAGAGTTTATTTTTTGCGATGGGGCCGCCGATCGTTCCGACGTAGTTTTGACGGGAAAACGGCTGCTTGGGATTGGGCGCCGGATTCTCGATTGGAAAACGGGCATTGAGCGACGAAGCGCGTCCGTAGAACGCGGCGTCACCGTGCCATTCGTTGGTCCCGTGCTTGGTCGTGATTACGACAGAGCCGGCGGTGGTTCCGCCTGTGTCGGCGTCCTGATTTGCAGTGCGCACCGCGAATTCCTGAATCGAATCCGGCGAAAAATTCTGGAGGAAGCCGCCAATAAAGTCGTCGGAGTTGTCGCCACCATCCACCGAGAGTTCGTTATTCAATCCGGAGCTGCCACCAGTAGAGACTGCGGTGATGCGCGCCTTGGTGGGATCAGAGGGTTCGACGGGCTCGGTTCCGGGCACAAGAAAGGCGATGTTGGCAAAACTGCGGGCCGAAAGTGGAAGAGTGGCGAGGTCGTGGCTGGTGACCACACCTCCCCGGACAGCGGTCGCGGTGTCGATGGTCTCAGTCGTGATCGAAGAGACGCTGCCCTCGACGGTGACGGTCGTGCGCGAGCTTTCCGGCTTAAGAGTTACGGTTACGTCGCGGACAAAGCTGACGACAACATCCACATCGGCTACAGCCGGCGCGAAGCCTTTCGCCGTGACGGTCACGTGATAAGAACCTGGGAGCAGGCCATCGATGCGAAATTCACCCTGATCACTGGAATTGGTCTCGCGCGTAACGGACAAGCCCCTGGATTCGACAGTAACGTGGGCTCCAGCAACACGCGCGGCACTGGCGTCTTCTACCTCGCCTCGTAGTGCGCCGTTCGGATTCTGGGCCAGGAGGGATGGCACGGCTGCGAGAAGAACGAGAATGGCAAGGAACAGTGACCGCCGTCCACATGTTGCTGAGAGCAAGGATGTACCGTGCATGAAGGCCTTCCGGTGATCAAAAGGGATTCGCCGCTGTCGAGACTTGCTTCGGGGAAAGTCGCCTGCGCGGCTATGCAGACTAGCGGGATGAGAGTAATCGGAGAGCTGCTATTACTACCAGCGATAGTAAAAAGAGAAGGTGCGAAGAAGGGTACTTACCGGACCAGCCACTCGGTCACTTCGTGGGTGAGGGCGAGAACGGGGCCGTAGGCGACAAAGATCAGGCCGAGCGCGACGAGAGCGGGAGGCACAGCGTACCAGGCGCGCACTGGAGACGACGCGGACTTGCGGGCGGCATCTCCATTCCAGGCCAGGAGGCGGGCCACGCGGGCGCTGAGCGATCCGGTTACGAAGCCCACTGTGCAAACGGGGGCAGCGGCGACCGGAACCAGGCGCGATAGCTTAACGAGAGCCGCAGCCAGATCGACAGCATTGTCCTGAGAGGCGACCGCGGCATCGTCAGCGGCCATCTCGGCGGCCTGAGACCATGCGCTCTCGAGCTTCGACATGCCGGGGAACGGGCAGAAACGGAAGACGAGCTTTTTCAGGTTATCGTGAGACTGCACATGAGCGCGCTCGTGTTGGAGGGCGATCTGAAGCTCGTCGTGACTGAGGAGAGCAACCGTGGATTCGGAAATCAGCACTCTTGGCCGACGAATTCCTACCAGCGTCAGCGGCGGAGCCTCGCGGCGCGCCTGGAGTGTTACGGCCTGAGAGGTGCCATCCAACGGACTCGCGCCTTCAAGCCAGCGTGATACCACTCGCGACGTCTTCGCTTGAGCGGCGATTACGCGAAAGCATCCACATGCAAGTAATCCCAGGGCGCAAAGGCCAAGGGCGAGCGGAGTCGATCCCATGCCCTCGTCAGCGGCTCGGGGCTCGAGAATCTGAAACGATGGCACAACAAAAACGAGGGTTATGACGAGAGAGGTTGCCAGGGGAAGAACTCGCAGCAGGAAGAGCAGGTCGGCTAACGTCTTTTCGCGGATACGGAGCAGGTGCAGAGATCGCCAAACGACCGCCACGAATGCCGACACGAGACAGTAGCTCAGGACAAAGAAGGTGAGCGAGACGGCGATTCCGCGGAGGGCAAACATTAGCTTAGCCTTGCCCCCAGTCTTTCGTCTCCTTTGTTTCGTGGCCCTTGTTGGTTTTGCGCTCGCGAAGCTCGCGGCGTTTGCGTTCGACCAGGAGCTGCAACTCATCCAGCAATTGCGCGTCGTGGTCGCTGAGGGCTTCGACAAGATACGAGAGCGGCAATGGAGACGGGGTTCCAGCCGTCAATAACTGGCGGATGCTCTCGAGTGCGGTGACACGCTGCATCTCCTCTGAGGTTTGGCGTGGAGTGTAGCGGAAGGCCCTGCCCTCGGCCACGCGGTCGAGCAGACCTTTTTTGTAAAGGCGATCGACGGTGGTCATCACGGTCGTGTAAGCCTGACGAATCTCGCCGTCGGCAAGCAATTCACGGACGGTAGCGTTTCCCTGGGACCACAGCTTCTGGAGCAACTGCTGCTCGAGCGGGCCTAGCTGAGAAGCGGACCCGAAAATGGAAAACACCTTTGCCATGGCGAAATGCCGACGCACGACCGTCGCTCGGAGAGCATAGCATTGAATGGAGCGGGTTGCATCACTGAAAGTCGAAAAATCAGAAACTGGCGGCGCGACTGGTTCGGAGAGAAAAACTTTGCACAGGACGGCGACCTGAGGCTAGGACGTGGCTTCTGCGGGCAGGATTTCTTCGACATCAATCTTGGTAGGGTAATTTCCTGTGTAGCAGGCCGAGCAGTAGGTCGTCTGCACCCCGTCGGCGCAAGCCTTCTTGAGGCCCTCGAGAGAAAGATAGGCGAGGGAGTCGGCGACGATGAAATCGCGAATCTCTTCCGTCGTTTTATTTGCGGCGATAAGTTCTTTTTTTGACGGTGTATCGACGCCATAAAAACACGGCGAGATGGTGGGCGGACAAGAAATCCGCATGTGGACTTCTTTGGCGCCGGCGTTGCGGATCATGCGGACGATCTTCTTGCTGGTGGTGCCGCGGACGATGGAGTCGTCGATGAGGATGACGCGCTTGCCTTCGATCAGACTGCGAATGGCGTTGAGCTTGAGCTTGACGCCAAAATCGCGGACAGCCTGTTGCGGCTCGATAAAGGTGCGTCCGATGTAGTGGTTGCGGATAAGGCCGAGGCGGAACGGAATGCCGCTCTCGGCGGCGTATCCGATGGCAGCGGTGTTACCGGAGTCGGGAACGGGAACGACGATGTCGGCATCGACGGGAGCCTCGCGAGCGAGTTGGCGTCCCATGGCGTCGCGGCTTTGATCGACGGAGCGGCCGAAGACCAGGCTGTCAGGACGCGAAAAATAAACGTGTTCGAAAATGCAGCTCGACTGCGCGGGCGACGGCGAGTAGAAGCGCGAACTCACGCCTTCGGGTCCGACGATGACTAGTTCGCCGGGTTTGACATCGCGTTCGTAGGTGGCTCCGAGCAGATCGAAAGCGCAGGTCTCGGAGGCGAAGACGATCGTGTCTTTCTTGTCGCTGGTGGGGGCCGGAATGCGGCCCATGGCCAGGGGCCGGAATCCGCGGGGATCACGGGCGGCAAAAATGCGGTCGCGGCTGATCATGACCAGCGAGAACGCGCCTTCGACTCGACGCAGAGAGTCGGCGATGGCATCGGGCAGCGTCTGTTCGCGAGAGAGCGCGATGAGGTGGACGAGGACTTCGGTGTCGCTATTGGTCTGGAAGATTGAGCCTTGGCCTTCCAGCTTGGCGCGAATCGAGGCGGCATTCACCAGGTTGCCGTTGTGTGCGATCGCGATGGTGCCTTTGTTGGATTGCACCATGATGGGCTGGGCATTGAGCAGGGCAGAATCGCCGGCTGTCGAATAGCGGGTGTGTCCGATGGCGAGAATGCCGCGCATCGAACTGAGGACGTTGTGGCTGAAGATATCCGCCACCAATCCCATGGACTTGTGCTGGCGCAGACGCTCACCGTCGGAGGTGACGATGCCGGCTGACTCCTGTCCGCGATGTTGAAGGGCGTGAAGGCCGAGATAGGCGAGCTTCTCTGCCTCGGGATGGGCATGGATGGCAACCACGCCGCATTCATCGCGAAATTTGTCGGAAAGAAGCATTTAGCAGTTAGCCTTTAGCTCTTAGCTTTAGTTACTCCAGCTCATTCAAAAATCGCTCCGTGGATTCAGTTGTCTACGGCGACGATCGGATCCGTTCGCAACGCTTTTTCCAGCGCGCCTTCGTAGGCTGCGCGCAATTCGGCAATGCTCGCGGAAATTATCGGCTCTTCGCCGGCGGCGATTTCTACTCTGTCCGAGCCGGTTTCGCCGAGCACTTCTGCGATTACGTCGTATTCTTCGGCTACTTGTTGGATTCGCGCGAGGCGCTCGGGGTCGCAGCTAACTACAACGCGACTGGCGTCTTCGGCGAACAGTACAAATTCGTGCGAAAGCCTCTGCTTGGGCAAGTTGACGCGCAGGCCGATCCCAGCTGGCAGTGCCGATTCGACCAGCGCAACGGCCAATCCGCCATCGGCGCAATCGTGCGCTGATTCGATCAATCCGGCCTGAATCAGGTTGACCAGAGCGCGTTGTAGCGTCGCTTCTTTTTCGAGGTCGAGCGCCGGAGGATAACCCCAGACTGCTCCCAGAATTTCTTTCGCGTATTCGGAGGAGCCGAATTCCGATTCGGCGTCGACCGCGTCTCCGGGTTCGTTGGCGCGCAGCAGGACGATCTTTCTGCCGGGCTTGGCGAAATGCATCTTCGCCGCTTTGTGCATGTCCTCGAGAATTCCGACGACTCCGATGACCGGAGTCGGATAAATTCCTTCACCCAGAGTTTCGTTGTAGAAACTTACGTTGCCGCCGGTGATGGGAGTATCGAGTTCTTCGCAGGCCTTGGTGATGCCGTCGATCGACTTGCGAAAACTGCCACATGATGTGGGGCTTTTCAGGATTGCCGAAGTTGAGGCAGTTGGTGGCGCCGATTGGCGTGGCCCCGGCGCAAGCAACCTTACGCGCGGCTTCGGCGACGGCGTGCATCGCGCCAAGACGCGGATCGAGATAGCACCAGCGTCCGTTGCCGTCGAGCGCCATGGCCAATCCGCGATTGGAGCCTTTGATGCGGATGACGCCGGCATCGCCCGCCCCGGGAGCATCGACGGTGTTGGTCTGCACCATGTGGTCATATTGCTGCCAGACCCAGCGCTTGGAGCAGATATTGGGGCTCGCGAGCAGTTGCTTGAGCTGCGGCGTGAAATCGGGTGCGCCAGAAAATTGGATGTGCTCGGGTTTCTCGCGGTCGACCGGTGGTTCCCAGCGTGCAAGCGGACGCTTGTAGACCGGGGCGTCGTCGGTGAGGGCGGCGTTCGGAATTTCGGCTACGATCTGGCCGTGTTCAAGCACGCGCATCTTCGCGTCGTTTGTGACTCGTCCCACTTCGACGGCGTCGAGTCCCCACTTTTGGAAAACGCGGAAAACTTCTTCTTCGCGGCCTTTCTGGGCGACGAGCAGCATGCGCTCTTGCGATTCACTGAGCATGATCTCGTAGGGAGTCATGCCGGTTTCGCGTTGTGGAACGCGGTCGAGTTCGATTTCGACTCCGGTGGCGCCGCGTGCGCCCATTTCGCAGGTCGAGCAGGTCAGGCCGGCTGCGCCCATATCTTGAATGCCGACGATGGCACCGGTTTGCATGGCTTCGAGACAGGCCTCGAGAAGCAATTTCTCCAGGAACGGATCGCCGACCTGGACGTTCGGGCGCTTCGCTTCGGAACCTTCGCTGAATTCTTCGCTCGCCATGGTCGCGCCGTGGATGCCGTCGCGGCCGGTCTTTGAGCCTACGTAAATTACGGGATTGCCTTCGCCAGAAGCGCGTCCGTAGAAAATCTGGTCGCGCCGGACCAGGCCCAGCGCGAAGGCGTTGACCAGCGGATTGCCGGAGTAGCAGGGCTCGAACTTCACTTCGCCGCCGAGGTTAGGAACGCCGAAGCAGTTGCCGTAGGAGGCAACGCCGGAGACGACGCCCTCCATCACGGAATGATTCTTGTGGATCTCGGCTTGCGTGGTCAGAGCTTGTGTGGCCAGAGTCTGCGTGGTGGCGGGGCTCTGCCCCGCCTCGACGGGGCGAAGCCCCGTCACCACACGATCTTTGTCGGCACTGATCGGGCCAAAGCGCAGCGAGTCCATCACCGCGACCGGTCGAGCGCCCATGGTGAAGATATCGCGCAGAATTCCACCGACTCCGGTGGCAGCACCCTGAAACGGCTCGATGAACGACGGATGATTATGCGACTCGATCTTGAAGGCGCATGCCCAGCCATCGCCGATGTCGACGATGCCAGCATTTTCTCCGGGACCTTGCAGGACCAGCTTGCTGCGCGTCGGCAAGCGTTTCAGATGGACACGCGACGATTTGTAGGAGCAGTGCTCGCTCCACATGACGCTGAAGATGCCGAGTTCGGTGCGGGTAGGCTCGCGTCCGCCAAGCAACTGTTTGATTTTTTCGAATTCGTCCGGAGTGAGGCCGTGCTCTCGGATGATCTCCGGCGTAGTGACAGGAATCGCAGAGGTGGTCATCAGGGAATCTTTATTGTCGCATCTGGGCCGGATTTTGGCATGGAGATTCGTGGGTGGAAGGGAAATTCGATGAGTTTGTTTTCTTATAAGGGGGATAAATTTGGGTGATGACGGGGAGGCGAGGGGGAGATCAACCGCAACAGCAAGATCAAGAGCAACAGCAGCGGACAAGGGCGCCCGCCCCACACTTATACTGGCAGGGATGAAATCGGTTATTGTCGGCACCGCGGGACATATCGATCACGGCAAAACAGCGCTGGTGAAGGCGCTGACCGGCATCGATGCCGACCGCCTCGAAGAGGAAAAGCGCCGCGGGATCACGATCGACATCGGGTTCGCCCACCTTGCACTGCCTGCGTCCGACGGCACCAAGCTTCGCCTCGGTTTCGTCGATGTTCCCGGCCACGAGCGCTTTGTCCGCAATATGCTGGCGGGCGTTGGCGGCATTGATCTCGTTTTGCTGGTGATTGCGGCGGACGAAAGCATCAAACCGCAGACCCGCGAACACTTCGATATCTGCCGGTTGCTTGGAATTCAGCAAGGCATCACGGTGCTGACGAAATCGGACGCGGTGGATGCGGAGACGCTGGAAGTGGTCCGCATGGAAGTCGAAGATTATGTGCGGGGATCGTTTCTCGACGTGGGGCGGTCGCCGATTGTCGCCGTAAGTTCACTGACGGGCGCGGGTCTGGGTGAGTTGAAATCCGCGCTGGCTCAGGTTGCGTCTGAGGTTGCAGCGAAGAATTCGGGCGCGATGGTTCGGCTTCCGATCGACCGCGTGTTTACGATGAAGGGATTCGGCGCTGTGGTGACCGGGACTCTGGTGGCGGGAACGATCCGTAAAGAAGAGGAACTGGAAGTTTTCCCTGCTTATTCTCACAAGCGAGTGCGAGTGCGCGGAGTGCAGGTTCATGGCTCTTCGACCGAGACTGCGGTCGCGGGCGAACGCACAGCTCTGAATCTGGCAGGCGTCTCCACGGAAGACCTGGCGCGCGGAATGACGTTAGCGACCGCCGATACGTTTCATTCCACGGCGCGGGTCGACGCGTCGCTCTCTTTGTTGCCATCGGCGAAACTCCTTAAAGATGGCGCACGAGTGCACTTGCACGCGTACACGTCGGAAACGATTGCGGAAGTCCGTCTGCATGGGGCAAAACAATTGAAGCCTGGGAGTGACGGATTCGCGCGGCTAAAACTAGCGGAGCCGCTGCTGCTGCTTCCCGGAGATCGTTTCATCGTGCGGCAGTTTTCACCCGTGGTGACGATTGGCGGAGGAACGGTACTTGACGCGTCGCCTGTGATCCGCAAACAGAGGTCCGAGGAAGTGCAGGCGTTTCTCAAGATCATGCAGGATGGCGCTCCCGACCAAGTGCTTGCGGCGCGGGTCGCGCGGCGCGGATCGGCCGGTTTGCGTCTCAGCGATGTTGTTGGAGAAATGAACATCCGTCTCGACGAGACCAGGAAACTCGCGGCAAAAGCCGGGTTGGTGTGGTGCGGCGCGGTGCTGGTTTCGGAGGCGGCCTACGCGAAGGCAAAGGCGGATGCGGTACTCGTGGTCAAGAAATTTCATGACGCAAACCCGCTCGTGGCGGGAATGAGCAAAGAGGAGTTGCGCGATCGCTTGAAGCTGGGCCCCGAGGTTTTCTCCAGCATTCTTGGGAAGCTGGCGGAAGAAACGAAAGAAGGCGAGAAATTAGAGGTTGCGGGAGAAGTCGTTCACCTGGCCGGACGCAGCGTGGTGATGAAGGACGACGAAGCAGAATCGAAAAAGATTATCGAACAGGCGTTTGCTTCGGCAGGATTGAAAGTTCCGTCACTGAAAGAAGTGCTGGCGGGGTTGAAGGTGGACAAGGTTCGGGCGCAGAAAATTGTGACATTGCTCTTGCGCGACAAAGTGCTCATCAAGATTTCGGAAGAGCTAGTTTTTCACCAGAACTCGCTCATGGAGTTGCGCTCGAAGATTGCGGCACTCAAGGTGAGCGCACCGAAAATCGATGTCGCGCGGTTCAAGGATATGACCGGCGTCAGTCGTAAATATGCGATTCCGTTGCTGGAATATCTGGACCGTGAGCGGGTCACGCGGCGGGTGGGCGATGACCGGGTGATTCTGTGAAGGGTGCGAATCAGCGGGCCGCGACGTCGGCCTGTTCGTGGGCATGGTAGCTGGAACGAACCAGAGGGCCCGACTCTACGTGTTTGAATCCGAATTTCAGAGCTTCTTCTTTCAGCGAGACAAATTCCTCGGGCGCGTAGTAGCGCGTCATCGGAAGGTGATCTTTTGACGGACGCAGATATTGGCCGATGGTCAGAATATCGACGCCGCGTTCGCCCAGATCGCGGAAGACTTCGATCAGTTCCGATGTTTCTTCGCCGATGCCGACCATGACGCCGCTCTTGGTAACCGTTGCGGGATCCAGCTTCTTCGCGTTCTCGAGCAGATCGAGCGTCCGTTTGTAGCGCGCACCCGAGCGCACGGCACGATACAGGCGCGGGACGGTTTCAGTGTTGTGATTGAGCACATTCGGCTTGGCATCGATGACGATGCGCAGCGGTTCTTCCAGGCCCTGAAAGTCAGGGATCAGCACTTCAACGCGGCACTCGGGGACAGCTTCACGAATCTGGCGAATGGTCTCGGCAAAAATCTTTGCGCCGCCAACGTTGTCGTCGTCACGGTTGACGCTGGTGACGACGGCGTGACGCAGGTCGAGCGTGGCTACTGCTTCGGCTACGCGACGTGGTTCATCCCAGTCGATCGGTTGCGGACGGCCTTTGGGGACGGCGCAAAATCCGCAGCGGCGGGTGCAGATGTCGCCGAGCAGCATGAAGGTTGCGGTGTGGTGATCCCAGCATTCTCCGATATTCGGGCACTGCGCCGACTCGCAGACGGTATGCAGGCCGAGCCCACGCGCTAGCTTTTTCAGGTTGTGAAAATTGTCTCCGACGGGGGCCCTGGCTTTGAGCCAGGCCGGCTTCGGAGTCGGGATTCTTGGGCCCAGGTCGATCTGGATCAGTTGGGAAGATGCGGACATAACGAAGTTTAATTTTAACAGTTCGCGAGCTGCGCCGTGCTTATGGAAGTTGGCGACCACCGCGCCGTACGATAATGGAAGGCGGGAGCTAAAGCATGGCCGACACCGTCGTCGAGTCTCTCATCCTTGACCTGCTCGAGTGGCTGGTGGCTCGCGAGCGCAGTTACGGCGAGGTTATGGATGCGTGGCGCACGTCGTGTCCGAAACTTCCTGTCTGGGAAGATGCCAACGAGCGCGGGTTCGTCGCGATCGAGCGAGGGGGCGAACGCTCGCTTGTAATCATCACCGAATCAGGGCGCGCTTTTCTCGAGCAGTGGCGACCGCCACAGCGATAGATTACTGCTGCTGTTGCTGCTCTTGATCGCTGCGAGAGCTTAACCTGGCAAACACGGGGCGGGACTGAATCACGATGCTTGGGCTCGGTTCCGGGGGCACGGCATCGGAGGGGCTCACCGTCACAGCGACGCTTAGTTCGCTGTGGGCTTCGCCTTTGTAGACGCCACGTGTGGGCGGGACGTCAGAGTAATCGCGTCCGATGGCTACGCGGATGTGGCGATCTCCGCCGATCAGGTTGTTGGTCGGGTCGAAAGCCGTCCAGCCAAGGCGTGGCACCAGCGCCTCGACCCATGCGTGCGACGCGCCTTCAAGGGAGCGATCTTTGTGGCCATTTTCTTCGCGGTGAAAAAGGTAACCGCTCACGTAGCGGCAGGGGATGCGCAGCGGGCGCGCGAGAGCGATCATGATGTGGGCGAAGTCCTGGCAGACTCCCTCGCGGGTCAACAAAGCCTCGTCAATCGGAGAATCGACTTTTGTGCTGTTCGGGACGTAGGAAAATAAGGTGTAAATCTGCTCGTTGAGTTCGGTGAGCAATTCGAGCGGGCCTACGCGACGCTCGCACTTGAGTTCTTTCGACAGTCGGTCGAGGGCTTCGCTGGAGTGGGCAAATTCGCTCGGCAACATCATTTCCCAATAGTCGTCGCCGGCGGTCAGAGCGTCGAGATCGGCCCAGTCGCCTGCTTCCGATGGTCGCGGAGCCGGGACCGATTGAAGCTGGACGGTTGATTGCGCCGATACTTTGACTTCCTTGTGTGAGCCGGCGATATCGAAGTGATGAACGATGTTGCCGGTGAAGTCGCGGTACTGCGTGATGTTGGCCGCTGGATACACGTCGAGATGGAAGCTCAGGCAGCGCTGATTGGCCTCGCTGCGCGGCTGCAAGCGCACTTCCATCACGCTCTCGCGCACCGCGGGTTCGTAGCGAAATGTAGTGACGTGACGGACGGAATAGATCAAAGATGCCCTGCTCTCCATTGAGGCATTAAATCATTAAGACACTAGAAACCAGACGCGCTGCATCTGTGTGGTTAATGATTCAATGACTCATGCAACCAGCGCCGACTCCACTGGGTAATCAAAATAAATCTGGTGGATCGCGGTGTGAGCCTGAGCGCACTGCTGGCGGACGCTTTCCACGTAGGCCGTTGCGCCTTCGGCCATAACTTCGTCAATCTGGCTAAAGCTAAGAGTTGCGCAGAGGCGCCCGGCCAGGCGAACGGGTTGTTCGGCTTTGCGTTCGGTGAGTTCGGCGATGGCGCGCAGTGCCGCGTGGACTTTCTCCACCGAAAAGCGTACGGAGTGCGGGAACTCGGGATTCAATAACAGGAATTCGGCGACTCGCAGCGGGCGCAGCTCGGCGGTGTACTTTTTGCAGTAGGCTTCAAACGCGGCGCAGGACTTCAGTAATCCCACCCACTCGAGATACTCTTCGCTCTCGACGGCCTGGTCGGGTGAATAAGGCAGACGGCTGAAGTAGGCGCCAATCAGCCTGGCGACGGCGTCGGTCCGCTCGACATATCGGCCCAGCTGAATATATTGCCAGCCTTCACCATGAGACATCGTCGAGTCAGTCACGCCTTGAAATAGATGCGCTCCTTCGCGGACGGCGCGGAAAAATACATACGAATGCAGGAGCCAGGCTTCGTTCGACGTGGTGCTGTTTACCTGTAAATACAGACGATTGAGCTGCTCCCACATGGCAGAGCTGCACTGTTCGCGGACCTGGCGCAGATTTTCGCGGGCCGCGGCGACACAAGAAATGATCGACGAAGAATTTGTTTTGTCGAGCGTCAGGATGTGGGTGAGGGTGGTGGCGTCGATAACGCCGTCTTCAGGAGGTGGCGCATGGAGAGCTTCGAGCAAACGCCACCAGCGGCCGGAACCGGCTTCGGGCGACTGGTCGAGACGCAATTCGAAGTCCGCATCGATCAGGCGCGCGGTGTGCTCGGCGCGCTCGAGATAGCGACTCATCCAATACAAACTGTCGGCCACGCGAGAGAGCATGGTGGTTTCGCGGCGACCGTCTGGCGTCATCGACATTGACATCGGAATGGACATCGACATAAAAAACTCATGCGCGCAACACCCAGGTATCTTTGCTGCCGCCGCCTTGCGAAGAATTGACAACGAGCGATCCGCGGCGCAGTGCGACGCGCGTGAGACCGCCCGGGACCAGGGTCACATTTTCTCCATAAAGGATGTAGGGACGAAGATCGACGTGGCGCGCCTGCGCTTCGCCTTCGAGGAAGCAAGGGGCTCTCGAAAGGCTCAAGGTTGGCTGCGCGATGTAGTTGCGCGGTTCGGCTACGATGCGCTGGCGGAATTCTTCTCTCTGCTCAGCAGTGCTGTGCGGGCCGATCAGCATCCCGTATCCGCCGGACTCGCCGACGGCTTTGACGACCAGTTGATTCAGATTTTCGAGAACATAATTTCGCTGGCTGCGATCGGTGAGCAGATAGGTTTCGACGTTAGGAATGATCGGCTCTTCTCCGAGGTAATAGCGGATGATCGCGGGTACGTAGGCATACACCGCCTTGTCGTCGGCTACTCCGGTTCCAACGGCATTCGCAAGCACCACGTTTCCGGCGCGATAGGCGTTGAAGAGGCCAGGTACGCCGAGGCCGGAGTCCCGCCGGAAGGAGAGCGGGTCAAGGAAATCATCATCGACGCGGCGGTAGATCACGTCCACGCGCCGCAATCCGGCGGTGGTGCGCATGTACACGATGTTGTCGTGTACGAGCAGGTCGCGGCCTTCGACGAGTTCGATTCCCATCTGTTGCGCGAGGAAGGTGTGCTCGAAATAGGCGGAGTTGAAGACTCCGGGGGTCAGGAGCACGACGGTCGGCTCGTGGCGCGTTGTGGAATGCAGCGGACTCAGGGCTCGAAGAGTTGCCAGCAATGCCTGAGCGTAGTGATCGACTGGGCAAACCCCGTAGTCGCGGAACAGCGTAGGGAAGACTTTCTTCAGAACCTTGCGGTTCGCGAGCATGTAGGAGACGCCGCTCGGGACGCGAAGATTGTCTTCAAGCACGGCAAAATTGCCGTCGGGCAGGCGCACCAGATCGGTGCCGCAGATGCTGACATAAATTCCTCGCGGGACGGCGAGATTGCGCATCTCGCGGCGGAAGTGGCGGCAACTATAAACCAGTTCGCGCGGGACGATGCCGTCGGCGAGAATCCTGCCGCGGTGGTAAACGTCTTCGAGGAACAGATTGAGGGCGGCGATTCGTTGGGTGAGGCCGCTTTCGATTTTGCGCCACTCGTGGTTGGGGATAATTCGTGGCAGGAGGTCGTTCGGAAAAACGCGCTCGGTGCCCTCGTCGTTGCCGTATACGGTGAAGGTGATGCCCTGGTGCAGAAATGACAGGTCGGCGGCCTGTTGGCTCTTGCGCATTTCCTCGGGAGGCAAACCGAGGAGAGTCTGGAAAAGAGCTTGATAATGCTCGCGCGGAACGCCCGGAGCCTCAAACATTTCGTCGTAGGCCAGGTCGAACTGATAATTGCGGAACGGCGGGCGGAACAAGGCGCGCGTGGCCTCCGGCACAACCACGGGTCTTAACACACTTCGAGCTCGGGGACGGCTATGCTGCACCCTTGGAACTCTAGGCGGCGAAATGGGGCAAGTCCAATCAAAATTGTTTATGGCAAGGATTCAGTTTTCAGAGAGGATACATCAGGTCCAAAGAGGCGTTCCACAGTCTGGGTCCGGTAGGCAAAGATCGTTTCGACATCCCGCCGCACCTTCAGGGCGTGGGCGATCGAACCGAAGATACCAAATGGCAGCTCATATTTGACTTCGTCGCTGATGCGGGTGCCGTTCGCATCGGCGATGAAGCGGTGTTCGTGATGCCATAGCTTGTAGGGGCCTTTCAATTCCACGTCGACGAAGCGGTGCGGAGGGTCCCACTCGACAATTTCGGTCGTCCAGCGAATTGGAAAGATGCGATAGCGCAGCGAGTAGCGGATCAGCGTTCCCTTCTGCACCGCCGTTGGCGCGACGCTCAGGATGCGGAAGTTGAGCCATTGAGGAGTCAGCAGTTCCAGGTTTTCGGCTTTAGAGAAAAACTCGAATACTTCTTCGAGCGGCCGCGGGACGAACTGTTCGGCACGAAAAACGTAAGGGGGCATAGAAACGCTCGGCTGTAACGACCGTTCTACTTCAGATGCACCGCGGCTTCGGAGCGCTTCGGACTGGATGACTTGCTCTTGCTCGATTGAGTCGTAGCGGGCATTCCGTACTTCGGCTTGATCTCGTGGCATCCGGCTTCGCAATAGACGCCGGTCGCTGCTGACTCGGGCTCGGGCATCGGAGAATTGACCGCGATTGCGCGGTCGGCCTCCAACTGTGCTTCGACGCCGGCGATTAGCTTTTCGTTTTCCAGCGCTGTCAGCCACTTTTTCTTTTTGACGATGTAATCTTCAAGCCGGGCAATCGGGTCGCGTTTTTTCCAATATTCGAACAGCGGCTTGGGGACATAGTCGGCGGCATCGTGGATGGCGTGTCCTTTCATGCGCATCATCTTGGCTTCGATCAGCGTGGGGCCTTCGCCGCGGCGGGCGCGATCGCAGGCTTCGTGGCAAGCATCGTAGACCTGGCAGGCGTCGGTACCGTCGACGATCACGCCAGGGATTCCGTAGGCTATTGCGCGTTCCGCCAGATCTTTGACGCGGAACTGCATGTCGGCTGGCGTCGAATAGGCCCACAGATTATTCTCGACCACCAACACCAGCCCGAGGTCCTGTACGGCGGCAAAGTTCAGACCTTCATAGGTGGCGCCGGTCGACTGGCCGCCATCGCCGACGTAAGTCATCACCGCGATTTGTTTACCTTGCAGACGCGCGCCGAGGGCGACGCCGGCGAGGACTGGGATTAAATCGCCAAGCATCGAGATGGGCGACACTACATTTCGCTTTTCGATGTCGCCGAAGTGCGAGGACGCGTCGCGGCCTTTGGTGGGCGATCCGGATTTCGCCATGTATTGCATCATGATGTCGGCGGGGGAGAAACCGCGGACGAGCAAAGCGCCCTGGTTGCGGATCATCGGGCCGAGCCAGTCGTCTTGGTGGAGAGCGTAGGCCGAAGCGCAGGAACAAGCTTCTTGCCCGAGCCCGAAGTAAACACCGCCGACGACCTGGCCCTGTTTGTAGAGATTTTCCAGCGCCGTTTCCATACGGCGGTTGAGCAACATCCAGCGGTAGATTTCGATGATCTGCTCGCGGCTGAGATATTTCGAGTCGCGAATGGGAGGGACGAGCGCAGAGAGATCTCCGCTCTTTACTTTTACTTCGTAGCGAACTTCGTCGTGAACTCTGTCGCCACCGCGAATCAGACGAACTTCGAAAGTCGGCTTCTCGAGGCGGTAATCGCGGATGGTGTAAGTGCGGAGGTCGCCGTCTGCGCGCGGCTTTGGGGGGCGAGGCCGCTTCTTGCGGGCAGTTCGCTTCTTGGCGTCGCCTTTTTTAGGCATATCGTTCGACCAACATGCTAGCGCAGGGAGAGGGCTGGCGTCCCAGTCTGGTCGTCAGTCTCTGGTCAAGCGAGAGAAATGTTGTCCTCGCCGCAAAGTTGCTGCAAGGTGGCGGGCGTTTTCATCGGGACGCCAACGGTGTTGCCGAGCAGAGCATCGACCGTCTCCATCGCCAGCATCTGAGTTTCGAATACATTGCCGAAGGTGCGCGACACCGCTTGCGCCACTTCGTTCAGATCCAACTGACGTCCAAGTTCCCTCTGCATCGAGGTGACTGGCTTGGTCGCAATGCCGCAGGGCACGATCAGGTCGAAGTAGCTGAGGTCGGTATTCACATTCAGAGCCAAGCCATGCGAAGTCACGGAGCGCGAAATGTGTACGCCGAAGGCCGCGATCTTGGCGGAGGGATCGCGTTCCGTCCAAACTCCTGTAAGCCCGGCGATACGCTTGGTTGGGATGCCGAAATCGCCACAGGTGCGAATGAGAACTTCCTCGAGCCGCCGGAGGTAATCGACAGCGCCCAGAGTCTTGCGCTTTGGTGAGTGAGGGCTCAGTGTCGACTGCTGACCGCTCTCAAACCCTCGCAAATCGAAAATGGGATAGCCCACCAGTTGTCCGGGGCCGTGAAAGGTGACATCGCCGCCGCGCTCGCATTCGAAGACCTCGACGCCGCGCGCGGCGAGTTGTTCGGGGGAGCTAAGAACGTTCGCGGACTTGGCGTTGCGTCCCAGGGTGATGACGGGAGTGTGTTCGAGCAGCAATAAGACGTCACCGATCTGAGCGGACTTCCGCAGGTCGACCAGCTTCCGCTGAAGCCGCAGGCCTTCGGCATAATCAACGAGGCCGAGTTGGATCACGGAAATCATCGCCATAGGTCATTATATCGACGCGATTCCGTTTGCGTCGTCGCGTTTTCCGTGGCGATTTTCAGCGATTCAGGATGAAACTCCCCCGGTGCTAAACTAGTCGCCGAGATTTCCAGCGGAGTATTTATTTTGCCAACAAATCCTGTCCTGGTCGTTCACGGCGGCGCATGGGACATTCCAGACGATATGGTCGAGGCGCACCTGAACGGCGTCCGCAATGCCTCGGCGGCCGGATGGAGCGTCCTCGAGCGCGGCGGATCGGCCCTGGATGCGGTCGAGGAAGCGGTTGTGGTGCTCGAAGACGACGAGACATTCGACGCGGGGCGCGGTAGTTTCCTGAATCGCGACGGCAAAGTGCAACTCGACGCTTTCATCATGGATGGATCGACGCTCCGCGGAGGCGGGGTCGGGTGCGTAGAGCGTTTGCTGAATCCCGTCCGCGCCGCGCGGAAGATTCTTAGCGATAGTCCGCACGTTTATTTTGTGGCCGAGGGTGCCGAACGTTTTGCTACGGAGCATGGCATCAAGCTTTGCCGGAATGAGGATCTCATCATCCCGCGAGAAGTGGAGCGGCTGCGCGCCTATCAGGCCCGGCCTTCAACCGACGGCAACGATCTGTTCGCTCCAGAAATTTCGCACGACACGGTGGGAGCGGTTGCGCTCGACCGCAGCGGCAACGTGGCGGCTTCCACTTCGACGGGGGGCACGCTCAATAAGGCCCCGGGCCGTCTTGGTGATTCTTCGCTCATCGGCTGTGGATGCTACGCCGACAATTTGAGCGCGGCAGCGTCGACGACCGGATGGGGCGAGCCCATCATGAAGCTCGTGCTGGCAAAATGGGCGGCGGATCGAGTTGAATCCGGCAGCCTGCCGCAGTGGGTCGCCGAGGAAGCGATGAACTATTTGAAGCAGCGCCTCAACGGGCATGGGGGCATCATCCTGCTCGACGCGCAGGGGCAATTTGGGATTGCTCATAACACTCCGCGGATGGCATGGGCATACCAGACCGAGAAGAACAAAGAGGCCGGCGTTCGGCGATCCGCCTAGGCGGAACAGCGTTCTCGAAATTTGAATTGATGGTCTCGCGTTCTACTTCAAAACCTCTGGCTCAGAATTCAAGGTGCAGCCGGAAAGAGGGCACGACGACTGGTCCCCGGTCGCGGTTGTATCCCGGGTTATTGATGTGCTGAACGCCGGGAGCAACGTAGATACCGCGCCAGACGTGCGCCGTGTAGTAGCTCTCGAAAATATTCTCGCGGCCGTAATTGAGGTTGCCGTCGCCAAGCAGGAAGCCTAAGCCTCCGAGGCGCAAGTACTCCTGGTGGTCTCGGGCAATCGCATTTGTGACGACGGCTATGCCGGCGCGGTCCTGACGGCGATGCCACCATGCACCGCGCGCCCCGAGTCCGGCGGCGAACGTTTGATCGACCTCGGTGTAGGCAAAAGATTCCGTCTTGCCGTTGTCCCAGCCGAAGCGCGCGAAAGCCGTCAGGTGCGACGCCAGGTTTTGCTCCATGTTCACGCCGAATCCGTACTTGCGCGTGATATGCCACGGGTGGTCGGTGATGTCGGGAGTTCCACCACCGGCCTTGAGGTTCTGGTCGCGATAGATCCCCATGTTTGCATAATTGGTGTAGGCAAGCAGGCGAATCACTCCAGCTTTTTTCGGGATGAACCCGCGTCGCAATTCGTATTCATAGTTTTCGGCGTGCACCTGCCAGGGGCGCCAGACCAGATCGATGCCGTTGGCGACGGTAGGCATCAGCGCTTCAGCGAAGCGAAATCCCCAGTTGCGATCTTCGTAGTCGGCGGTGACTCCAACCGTGTACCCGCGAGTGTCGGCGGCATAGTCCCATGCGCCGTTGTTGTCGATCGTCCAGTTTGCGAACTGGAAATGAGTGTCGGACCCGACTGAGTTGTTGTCGAAAAAATCGGGCATGCTGAACTTGCCGAAGCGAATTTCCAGACGGCGGCGCGGCAATTCGTCAAAGAGCGAGAAGGCACTGCGCTCGTTCTCGACTTTGTCTTTGCTCAGCGCAAAAATCTTATGGATCATGCCCCGGCCCAGGTAGACCTCTTTGCTCAGCAGGGGATTGCGTACGATGTCGAGATTGGCGTTGCCGGCCAATCCAAAGCCGAGGCTAAGCGCGGAGCCGCCCGCCTCTTCGAGGTCGACCAGCAACTCGGTCGAGTTGTTGAGGCGCACGCCCGTGTAGAGCGTCAGGACGCGCGATGTTCCCTTTTCATAGTCAGGACTGAGGCTGTGGAGTCCGCTGTAGTCGGCGCGAAAGTCGGGATGCGTCTGGAAAATAAAGTTCGTCTGTCCTGAAAGCCAGAAACGCGAGTTCTTGAAGTGCGGCAGCATTGTTTCCGTGCCTGCATCGGCCGGAGGGGGATCGGCGTCGGCGTCGGTCGTTGCCCTTGTTGGACTGTCAGAATTCGAGGACGCGGTCGTTGTTGTTGTGGTTGTGGTCGGTGTTGTGGGGGGTTGAGTTTGTTGCTGGGCCTGTGCGACGGAGGAAGAACCAAGGATCAGTAGTAACGCCAGCGTAAGGGATGAGCCAACGGTTATTCCATCTTTGCGGACACCACCTTTGTGAACGTTGCGTCGCACCAACGTCCGGTGGTTTGAGGAAAAGAAGAACATAATGAAAATGAATTTCAATTTCAATATCATGAAACCAAGGTAGCCACTGACCTCCTGTCGATTCAACGCGGTTCATCACCCATGATTGTGACTTTGATCACTTAAAGTCACGCAGGCCCCACGGAGTATGCCCTCGTTTGGTTAACAGAAGGTTACAGTTGCCGGCTGAATCCCGAACGCCGCAGTCCCGCGTTCTGCAAATTAACTGAGGTATATCACTCGTAATTAACTATAGTTAATTCTCACAACCTCAAGCAAGAGTGCGTGTTTTGTTTCGGGCCCTGCTATGGATGAGGTACAGAGGGCAGAGCGCCGCGGGCGCTTCACAACCTGTTTCGTTCATATACTATAGGGGGGTATACTATACCAAGCGGCAGCGAGGTCAAGAACAAAATGCACACCGTCGAAGAAAAGCCCAAGCTCATCCTCCGGATTAAACGGATCAAAGGTCAGATTGCCGCGATAGAGCGTGCCTTGGAAGCGGATGAGGATTGTTCCGACGTCTTGCAGTTAATCACGGCGGCCCGCGGCGCGATGAACGGATTGATGGCGGAATTGCTGGAAGGTCACATCCGCTTTCACGTCATCGACCAAAAACAGAAGATCAGTTCGGAACAGGCCCTGGCCGCCGATGAACTGATCGATATCGTCCGGTCGTACTTGAAGTGATCGTGATCGGTAAGCGGATTCGTGGGGCAAATGAAAAAGGACAGCCCGGAGCCCCCCAAGGCCGTCCTAATAAACCCTCCCGGTTAGAAGGGCAACTGACCCTAGGTTAGACGCGGGAGATTGCAGGAATATTGCAATTTTATGAATGTCCGGTGAATTTGGACGGGCCGACTGAGGGCCCGCCGATACGAAATCCTTGCGATACTGGAGCGTGCAAAAGCTCGAACCGCCGCTTCTCGATCTCAGGAACGTCCGCGTGATGCGCGGGGAAAATGTTGTCCTCGACGACTTTAGCCTGCGCGTGCAAACCGATGAACATGTGGCTGTGCTCGGCCCCAATGGCTGCGGCAAATCGACGCTGATAAAAACAATTACGCGGGAATGTTATCCGGTAGTTCGTAAAGACTCCGGAATGGCCATTCTTGGCCAGGCCAGTTGGAATATCTTCGAACTGCGTTCCCTGCTTGGCATTGTCTCGAACGATCTGATGGCGTCTTGCACCGGGGATGCCAGCGGACTGGATGTCGTGCTCTCCGGCTTTTTCAGCAGTACGAGAATCTTTCCGAACCATAGCGTCGATCCGGGAAAAATTGAGCGCGCCCGGGCGGCGCTAGCCGCGCTTGGAGTTTCGCATTTGCAAGACCGCGCCGTGCAGGAGATGTCTTCGGGCGAAGCCAAGCGGGTCTTGATTGCGCGGGCTCTCGTGCATAATCCGCGAGCATTGCTGTTTGACGAACCCTGCAATTCGCTGGACATTCTGGCGCAACATGAACTGCGCGAAACCATGAGGTCGCTGGCGAAGTCAGGGATCGGAATCATTCTGGTCACGCACGAAATTGCCGACGTCGTCCCCGAGATCGAGCGAGTGGTCCTTATGTCGAAGGGGAGGATCGTGGCCGACGGCCGGAAACGAGACTTACTGCGGGCCGAATCGTTGGAACAGTTGTTCGGACTAAAACTGGAGGTCTCAGAACGCGCTGGCTACTACCACTTTTGGTAGGACGGGGACTCGCCGTCAATCAATTACTGTGTGCTCGTGTTTTGTGCTCGTTTTTTGTGCCCGCCGTCACAAGTTGATGTGATCCTCCGCGTTGCAGGCCTCGCCGGGGCCGCTGCTATATTGATCGAAGTGTTGCAGCAGCCCTTCGGCCCGGGTAAGAAAACCAGGAAGGAAAGACCAGGAAGGAAAGACAATGACGCGCCCGACTGAACAATCGCGCAAGCTCCAGAAACGCGCGGAACAATTTATCCCCGGAGGTGTGAACTCGCCGGTGCGCGCTTTCGGCAGCGTGGGCGGAGAACCGCCTTATATCGTGCGCGGCGAAGGGTCGCACATCTGGGACGCGGACGGTAACGAGTATGTGGACTACATCGGCTCGTGGGGACCGCTCATCCTCGGGCATGCCGAGCGGACAGTGGTTGACGCGGTGATCGCCGCGGCGCGAAAGGGCACGAGCTTTGGAGCGTCAACTCCTGCCGAGGCCGATCTTGCTGAGCTCGTGATCTCGGCTTTTCCGCACATGCAAAAAGTGCGTTTCGTCAGTTCGGGGACCGAGGCTACTATGTCGGCCATTCGCCTGGCGCGTGGATATACGAAGCGTAAGTACATCGCGAAATTTGAGGGGTGCTATCACGGGCACTCGGATGCGCTGCTGGTGAAAGCGGGATCGGGCGTGGCTACACTCGGCATCCCGGGATCGGCAGGCGTCCCGGAGGAATTTACGCAGTTCACTCTCGCGCTGCCCTACAACGATATTGGAGCAATCGAGCAAGCGTTCGAAAAATTTAAGAACCAGATTGCTTGTGTAATCGTGGAGCCGGTGGTGGGCAACATGGGATGCGTGCCTCCAGCCCGTGGATACCTCGAAGCTTTGCGTGTGATCACCGCTCGCGACAAAACGGTGCTGATTTTCGACGAGGTCATGACCGGATTCCGGCTGGCATTGGGTGGGGCGCAGGAACTTTACGGAATAAAACCAGACCTCACGACGATGGGAAAAATTATTGGCGGTGGTCTCCCGGTGGGCGCGTATGGCGGGCCGAGCGGAATTATGGACCTGGTGGCCCCTCTGGGCCCGGTGTATCAGGCTGGAACGTTGTCGGGAAATCCGCTGGCGATGGCTGCTGGGTACGCGACGCTCGGTTACCTGCGCGATCACAAGGATATCTATGCCAGGCTCGACAAGCTCGCAGGCGAAGTGGTCGCTGGAGTGGCGGCCGCAGCCAAGGATGCGGGCGTGACCATGTGCCACAACCGGGTCGGGTCGATGTTCACCTGGTTTTTCGCGGCGGGTCCGGTTACGGATTGGACTTCGGCCGCGAAATCGGACACTGAGGCTTTCGGGCGTTTCTTCCGCGCTATGCTCGAAAGCGGAATCTACCTGCCGCCGTCGCAATTCGAAGCGGCGTTTATGGGAGCCGCGCACAGCGAGAAAGATGTGCAGAAGACGGTGGCGGCGGCAAAGCAGGCATTTGCAGTGGTGCACGTTTAAAGATCGTCAAGCAGCATCTCGTCCACCGTCACAAACTGGTATTCCTGATCACGGTAACGGCGGATCAGATTATCAGTCGCGGTTGTCGTCTGTGAACGATCGGCGCCCATGGCGCGATGACTGCCATCGTGCAACAGGATCACGTCGCCGCCGCGTATTTGGCGCGAAACCTTCTTTTCGATGACGGCCGCTGGCGGCGCGTCCCAGTCGTAGCCGGTGACGTTCCACATCACGGGGTGCATTCTCAGTTCCCGCGCGATGCGGAGAGTGGCCGGACGTCTCCCGCCAAATGGAGGCCGAAATAGATTCGAATGCTGCCCGATCGCATCTTGCAAAGCTGACCGGCAATTCAGAAGTTCGGTCCGGGTTTCTGCCGCCGATTTGAAGATCAGCAAGGGATGGGTGTGAGTGTGATTGCCGATGACGTGTCCGGCTCTTGCTACCGCGCGGGCGATGTCAGGCCGCTGCTGCACGTAGCGGCCGATCATGAAAAATGTAGCTCTTACATCGTGCTTCGCCAGCACATCGAGCAACTTTAAAGTGTGCGGGTCATTGGGACCGTCGTCGTAGGTCAGAGCGATTTGCTTGCTTCCTCGCGATGCGCCGGTGAAAGTCTTGCCGAACCATTGTCCGGTTGGCGCCATGGACTGGTAGCCCGCGGCAATCGCAGCTGCGGTGGTGGTCAGTCCAAGCAGGGCGGGAAACATAGGGGAGATTCTAGCGCGTCGGTGAGCGGTGGTCGTTAGTCGTTAGTCGTTCGCAAAACCGCAGGATGCCAAAACGACCGTGCCGCTTGACAACAAATCAGCGAACGACCAACGACTAACGACCAACGACCACCTGCCTCACAATCCACAATTGCGTCTGAAGGCGAAGCCATATATTCTGCTTCCCAGTTTCCGGCACATTTTTCCGGCACAATCGAACCTCATGGCCAAGCTTTTCGAGCTTCCCCGTTATATTGCGGTCGAAGGTCCAATACGAGTGGGGAAGAGCACACTGGCACGGGTTCTCGGCGAGCGGCTGGCAGCGCAACGCGTCATCGAACCGGAAGACAACCCATTTCTGAAGGCGTTCTACGAAGGCGAAGCGGGCGCCGCGTTTCAGACGCAGTTGGCATTCCTGATTCGTCGCTTCGAACAGCTACGCTCGCTGGACCTGGGACCGCGCTCAAACAAGACCGTGGTCTGCGATTATATTTTCGAAAAAGACAAACTTTTCGCCTGCCTCAACCTCAACGATCAGGAACTGGATACCTACAACCGCTACTTCAATTATTTTCGCGAGCAGATTCCTACTCCTGACCTCGTGATTTACTTGCAGGCGACTCCGGAAGTCCTGAAGAAACGGCTGAAGAAGAAAAACGCCGCTGGGGAAAAGGCCATCAGCGAGGACTACCTGATGGAAGTGGTGAAGGCTTACGAACACTTCTTCTTTCACTACACGCAGTCGGATCTGCTGATTGTGAATACTTCGGAGATTGACTTTGTCGATCGCAACGAGGACTTGCAGGAGCTACTGAGAAAAGTGTCGGCCCCGATTAAGGGGACACAGTACTTTCTGCCGCTGGGGAGCGAGAACGCGGCCGGCGCGTAGCTGGGCCGTGGTCAATGTTCACCGTTCTGTGTTCACTCTTCCATGTTCACTTTTCATGGCGGGGTAGCCAATAAACAGATAGCGCTTTTCCGACTTTCTGAAATTCGGGATCGGCTGTGACCAACCAGGCGCCCCGTTCGATAGTTAGTTCCGCTGCGAAGGCATCCGCATAGCCCAGGTTGTGCTTTTGCTTCAGGCCGCCCGCGCGAGTGGCGCGCTCCTGATCCACCGGGACGACGGTGATCGGCAGATCGAGTAAATTTGCTTCTGCCTCGCGGGCTCTCGCTTCACCGCGGTAGCGCCACTCGATATAGAAGACCTCGCCCCAGGTGACCGCCGATATCAGAAGTGGAAGATCATGGCGTGCTGCCTCGCCCAAAAGACTCTCGACCTTATCGCCGGTCACTTTGCGATCTTCGAAGTAGCCGATCAACGCATTCGCGTCGAGAACATAGCGACGGGCACGTTCTCGGGAATGCTCGCGGGGATACGCGGTCCTCATTAGAATTAATCCTGATCCTCTCGTTTGCGTTCCCGCTCGCGCTCCTCAAAAAGGGCGTCGAAAGCTGACGGTTCACCTGGACCCGGCTTCAGAAACCCGCGAATCTCTTTGATCCGCTGCTCCGTCATCGGAGTCAACACCAGTCTCCCCTTTTCCTCGGTCCAGGTGGCACGGGTTCCTTTGTCGAGCCCGCACTGCTCACGCAATTCAACGGGAATCACCACCTGGCCTTTAGAGCTGATGACGGTTCGGTATTTTTGCATGAATAATCTTACCATATGGTAAGACGAAATGGATCGTCTTACTCCTACTGTAGGACCGTTTCCCCGTGGAGTCGACCAGCAACCATTTTGCGGCTATAATTCCTTCACGTCATCTAAACGACGGTACAGGCTCTATCCGCCCGGTTTGCGGAGGGGCACTGGAGGACATCGTGAGTCTCACGCCTATCGGCGGGCATCGTCCCAGCCAGAAAATCACCATCGCCACACTTCTCGAAAAGAAGCTTCACCGCGAACCTATTACCTGCCTGACCACTTACGACTACGCTACCGCGCGACTGGTGGACGAGTCTGGAATCGACATTGCTCTTGTCGGCGATTCGCTGGCCATGACCATGCTCGGGTACGAGAACACGCTTTCAGTCACGGTCGACGAGATGCTGCACCACGTGAAGGCGGTGCGACGTGGGGTCAAAGACGCACTGCTCATCGCCGACATGCCTTACGGGTCTTATCAGGCCGATCCAACGGAGGCGGTCCGCAACGCTGCTCGCTTTGTGAAAGAGAGCGGAGCTGAAGTGGTCAAGATGGAAGGTGGCGAGAAGCGCGTGGACGTTATCCGGCGTGTGATTGATGCTGAGATCCCAGTCGCCGGCCACATCGGACTCACGCCCCAATCTGTCAACATGATGGGCGGGTACAAGGTTCAAGGCAAGACGCTCAATGCCGTCGAGCAGCTTATGCGCGATGCAGTCGCGCTTGACCGGGCCGGCGTGGCTTGTATTTATCTCGAAGGGATTCCTCGCGAAGTCGCGGCCATGATCACTGCCGAGGTCGAAACGCCGACGATTGGGATCGGCGCTGGTCCGGACTGCGACGGCCAGGTGCTTGTCTTCCACGACTTGCTGAACCTCACGTTTGGGCCGGCGCCAAAATTTGTTCGCCGCTACGGAGACGCGGCTGCGCTGATCACGCAATCGGTCTTAGCGTTTAAAGCGGACGTGATTTCTCACCAATTTCCAAACGACGACGAGTCTTATCATCTGCCGAAAGAGACACAGGCGGCACTCGAAACGGTACTCCACCGCAAGCGAGCGTTGCGGCGATAATGGCGGTCAGAGAGACTCTTGTGCGCACGATGGAGCGGCCGTTTTTGAAAACAATTTTCACTGTCATTCTCTTGCTCTTGGCAGGCCTCGTGGCCTGTTCGAAGCCCCAGCCCCAGCCGCAACCCGAGGCCGTCGAAGCGCCGAAGACTACCGGTCTCGAACACATCCCTGCGGCGGATCCGTCAAAGTATCCGCGCCTCAGCAATCTCGGGAGCTGGCAGAATCCGAACCTGGTGGTCCGCGAGGATGGGATTGGGATTGTCGATCTCTCGAATCGGGAGATCCACATTTTGACGCAGGAAGAAATCCCAGCCGAGCTCGCCACACTGCCGTTGAGCGCGTGGCCTTATGGCCGTGCGGTGCTCATTACTCAGGCTGTCCCTAAGAATCTGACGCCGGAGACCAAAGCCGATTTGCGGAAGAACCGCGCGTTGCTCTTGGGTACGCTCAAGGAACTCGATGTTCAATACTTTGAGGCGCCTTAGGCTCGTCAGCGCGGCGCGTCCTTCCCGCTGCATTCTCCAATGAAAATATGCTCCACGATTTCTGACACTCGCGCTGATTGCCTTAAAGCGCGCACAGGCGGCAAGCGCCTCGGTTTGGTGCCGACCATGGGCGCTCTGCACGAGGGGCACATTTCGCTGGTCCGCGCGGCGAAGGCACAGTGCGACGCGGTTGCCGTTTCTATCTTTGTGAATCCCACGCAATTTGGACCAACCGAAGATCTGGCGAAATATCCCCGGCAGTTCGATCGCGACCGCGGGATGCTGGAAGCAGAAGGCGTCGACATTCTCTTTGCCCCGCCAGTCGAGGAAATCTATCCTCAGACGCCCGATGGCGAGGTCACGTGGGTAGAGGTCGAAGGTCTGAGCAACAAATTGGACGGACGGTCGCGTCCAGGCCATTTTCGCGGGGTGACAACGATCGTTGCCAAGCTGTTTCACATCGTGGGGCCAGACGTAGCTTTCTTCGGTCAAAAGGACGCGGCGCAGCTGGCCGTGATCCGGCGGATGGTGCGAGATCTGAATTTCCCGGTTGAAATTGTCGCTGGCTCGATTGTGCGCGAGCCCGACGGCCTGGCCATGAGTTCGCGAAACGCATATCTGAATCGCGAAGAACGCCTGCGTGCGCTTGTGCTGCAGCGGGCGCTGCAACGGGTGCGGCTGGAATTTCTGGGTGGTGAAAAACGGGCCGAGATCCTTATTGCAGCTGCGAAAAAGGTATTCGCCGAAGAGCCTGCGGTTGCGCTCGACTATTTTGAGATCGTCGATCCGCACACGCTCGATGCGATCGAAAACATTTCAGGGGCAGCGCTGGTTGCGGTCGCGGCTTACGTTGGTTCGACGCGGCTGATCGATAATCTTATGCTCGATAATTTTGTGCTCGAAAATCCTGCTCTCGAATCGTGATTGCCGTCACCTGTCTTGCGACTTTGACCCCGAGACAAATGGATTTCCCGTGATGAAGTAACGCAACGGCCGTTCTGCCGCTTTTACGATGCCGATGCGCGGTGTGACTGTGACCCCACGAACGCGATAATCGTCTTCGACTATGCGGAGATCGGAGCGCGTACTCGTAAAGTCCTTTCCGTTGTCGCGCTCGCGGGTTACTCCGAGCGCTTCACTCATGCGCCCTGGGCCGGAACTGATCTTCTTCAGTAACGGTGGCCTCGTTTCATCTAAATTTGGAATCTCGATGTCTCGCGCCGCCGCCATCTCGGCGATGCCTGCGACTGGTTCGAGCGCTCGAAACAGGACGCCTCCGGCCACGCCTACCGGCAGGCAAGAAACATTCAGGCAATAGTGGTTGCCGTAGATGAAGTAGACATAGGCATGGCCCGGAGGGCCGAACATCACCGCGTTGCGTGGCGTCTCTCCCCTCGCCGAGTGCGATGCTGGATCGCCCTCGCCTAGATAGGCTTCGGTTTCGACGATTCGACCGGCGAGCGTTTCATGCCGTGTTTTGCGTATCAACAGCTTTCCGAGCAATGCCCGCGCTACGCGACGAGGATCGCGATTGAAGAACTCGGGTTTCAGCAAGGTCACGCGTCCGAGCGAGGTCATTGTTATTTCGCGACGTTAATTCTCCACAAGTGGTTGGAGTGAGGCTACCACCTCAGGCTGCGGACTTAAGATAGGCCAGCACTTCTTCGGCGTGGCCTTCCGCCTTCACGTTGTTGAAGATGTGTTTGATCTTGCCGTCGGGGCCGATTACGAACGTGGTGCGCGCGATGCCAAGCACTTTCTTGCCGTACATATTCTTTTCTTTGACGACACCGAAAAGAGTGGCAATTTTCTTCTCGGGATCGGCCAGCAGCGGGAATGTCAGGCTGAATTTGTCGCGAAATTTCTTCTGCGAGGCGGCCGTATCTTTTGAAATACCGAGCAGCACGACTCCCGTCTTCTTGATCGCCGCGTACTTGTCACGGAACTCGCAGGCTTCGATGGTGCATCCGGGCGTATCCGCTTTGGGATAGAAATAAAGCACAACTGTCTTCCCGCGGAAATCTTTCAAGGCAACCTCTTTGCCGTTCTCGTCCGTCGTACTGAAGTCTGGGGATTTATCATTAACTTCCATGGAATTTTCTCCTCGCCGAGCGTCTGCACCCCGCAAATTGTATGGCAAGTTATATCGCAGGCGGCTGCTCTGCGTCATCCTGGCCGTTTGGGGGCTACTCGGCGGTTCGTGGGTGGTGGCCCAAGCCCCAATCACGCAGTACGGGAAAAGGCCCAAGGCTGACAAGGGGCCGCGCGCGCTCGGGCTGGTCCAGATCACTCCCAAGGGGAAGAAGAGCCGGTTCATCCCAATCGCGATCATGATCGACGGGAAATTCTACGACGCGGGGTCATACAAGGCCTCACCGGTTCCGATGGCGCTTGATTTCGATACCGTTTACGAGGGCTTTCATAGTGGCGTTTCGCAGGGCCTCTTCACGATTACGCAGCCGGGACAACTGAATCACGTCTGGATCGCCGAGGGTACATGGCTTCCAGCAGGTGAGAGGGTTCCGGAAAAGAGCAAAAAGTATTCCACGCCTGTACTCGAAGATAAGGACGGGCCGCCGGTGCTTCACCGGCGCAGCGGTTCGGATTCGGATAGTAGCTCGGGTGCCAAGGCTCCGGATAAAGATAAAGACGACGATCGGCCCAGGCTGGTCCGACCGCCGACCACGGAGACTCCAAGCGCACAGCCGGGTGGCGGGGCGACGACTACGCCGCCGGCGGATCCGGGAAAAGCGCCGAATGCTCCCGAGACGGCCAAGTCGTCGGCTCCTGCGTCGGCTCCTTCGACCGCTCCTGCGGCCACCTCTGCCTCCGCTCCTGCGACCGACGAGCAGATCGCCGATCCGAATCGGCCTCGGTTGCGGCGCGGCAAGCCCGACTCGACCGCGAATCGAGAAGCCTATGCGGCGTTTGAACCGTTGCCCGACTTCGCGCCCGCGGCAAAGACCGACGCGAAAACGGCGACGGGATACGCGGCCGATACGCCGCAGTTTACTTTGGTTCCCGCAATTTCGGACGCGACCGGACCTGATCCGCGCCCCTACACGTACGAATTGAAGCCGGCGGAAGAGGCGACCTATCGCAACAAAATGCTGGAACTGGCCACCTCGCAGCTTCGTGCTCATGCTGGAGCCGCGGCGAAAGACGCACCTGCGACCAAGAAACCGGCAAAGAGAAAATCCAATCCCAACTCGGCCGAACTCGCTTTCGATAGCGTAATTCTGCACTTCTTTGATCTTTCCAACTCGAACGAGCCCGTGCTGGTGTTGTCGGCAAAGACTCATCCTCCTGCGAAGGCACCCGAAGGATTCGAACCGCAGGAGATCACGCTGATCGCGCGCATCAACCTTGAGGGCGAGTTGAACAAGCTGTTTTTCTCGCAGACCGATTCGCATCATCTCGATGTTGCGCCGCGTATGGAGTTGATCGATGCGGTCGATGCCGATGGCGACGGCCGCGGAGAATTATTGTTCCGACGCACGTCCGACGACGGCAGTTCGTACGCGATTTACCGTGTCACCGCTGACGGGCTGTGGCCGCTGTTCGAGGGAACGCCGTAGACCAGGCCTCAGGTGTCAGGTGCTCAGGTCTCAGGCTTGGTGCCGGCCTCGCTGCGAAGGCGACGTTCATTGGCGGTCCCGGCGGTGGTCTCGGCCTGATTCGATTTTCCTGAGACCTAACACCTCACACCTCACATCTGAGACCTGCTCCTCCCCTCGTTATAATCACTACGCATGCCTAACTTTCTGCCGGTTGACGAACAACTGGCCTACATCAAAAAGGGCGCGGCCGAGATTGTCAAAGAATCCGAGCTGCGTTCGAAGCTCGAACGCTCGCTCGCTTCCGGCAAACCTCTTCGCGTGAAGGCGGGATTCGATCCGACTGCACCCGATCTCCATTTGGGCCACACGGTGCTGCTGCGAAAGCTCAAACATTTTCAGGACCTTGGCCACACGGTCATCTTTCTTATCGGCGACTTCACGGGGATGATCGGCGATCCTACGGGGCGCTCGGCGACGCGGCCTCCGTTGACACGCGAGCAGATTGCGGAGAACGCGGAGACGTATAAGGCGCAGGTGTTCAGGATTCTGAGTCCAGAAAAAACGGTCGTGGATTTTAACAGCCGGTGGTTCTCGAAATTCTCGGCCGAGGATTTCATTCGCCTGACGGCCAAGTACACCGTCTCGCAGATGCTGGAACGCGAGGACTTCCACAAACGCTTCCGCGACGAGAAGCCGATTGCGATGCACGAACTCATTTATCCGCTGGCGCAGGGATATGATTCGGTGGCTCTCGAAGCGGATGTGGAACTCGGTGGCACCGATCAAAAATTCAATCTGCTGGTGGGTCGCGAATTGCAGCGTGCTTATGGACAGGAATCGCAGGTCGTGCTGACGACACCGATTCTCGAAGGCCTCGATGGCGTCAACAAAATGTCGAAGTCGCTGGGGAACGCAATTGGCATTCACGAGCCTCCCCTCGAAATGTATGGCAAGGTGATGTCGATTTCTGACGAGATGATGTGGAGATATTACGAATTGCTCACCGATGTCAGCGTGGGACAGATCGCAGAGTTCAAGGCCGATGTGGCGAGCGGGAAAGCGCATCCGATGACGCTCAAGAAGGATTTGGCCCGCACCATCGTTGCTGATTTTCATTCCGCCGACGCTGCGACGAAAGCGGGCGAGGATTGGGCGCGGCAGTTTCAGAAAGATCAAGTGCCGGACGAAATCGAGACCGTCCCGGTTGTTTTCGCGGAGGTCGCGAATCGTGAGGGGGATGGTGTACGACTGGCGAAGGTTCTGGTGAAGATCGGGTTCGCGGCGTCTACGAGCGAAGCGGACCGGAAGATTAAAGAAGGCGCGGTCAGCGTCGATGGAGTCAAAGTGTCCGCGCCGATTCTGAAGGCCACTCCCGGCACCACATTCACCTTGCGGCTGGGGCGAAAGATAAAGAAGATCTGGTTGACGGCCTCCTGAGCCTTATTCCTGAATTATGGCTTCAGTTCTTCGCTGCAGGCACGACGAGTGACAGAGCGTTCGGCTCCATCGTCATGCGTGCGGGGAGACGGCCCAGGAGTTCTCCATCGGCCTCGATGTAGACATGATTGCCGTTACTCTTACCCTCATTTTGCGGTGTCTTACAGATGATCTCCGAACAACTGACGACCTCGATGCCATCGATATTCCATCGACGGCCGATCAGGGTCCCCGCTACATATTGCAGATAGGCGTGACGGCTGGCTGTCCGGCACATTACAACGCGCAGGTCGTTGCAGTCGAGCGATGCTCCGGGGACAAGTTCGCGGAGTATGTTTCCAAAAAAACGAATTCTTACGGCGAGCAGTTCTGTGAGTGAAGCTTGCTGGCGGTGGGCGCTCCCATTCGCATATTCGACTTCGAAACGGCGCATGTTGTAGGTCGCAACCAGCTGTAGCGCCTTCAAATAATATGCAGCCATCCCCGACCGGTTCTTCAGTTCCGCGGTGAGTTTGTAGAAGAGATGAGCGTCGACGCCGATGCCGGTGGCGACCGTGAAGTAACGCGCAGCGCGCTTGCCGTGGAAATCTTCATACTCGACGCGGCCGAGAGGAACGCGGCGGACGTTGCCTTTGACCGCGATTTCAGCGGCGGCACTCGGACGCAGCGGGATTCCGAGATCATGTGCCAGGGCGTTGGCGGTGCCAAAGGGCAGAATGGCCAGCGCGATCGGCGTACCAGCCAATCCTTGAATCACGTCGTGGATAGTGCCATCGCCACCACAGGCAAAAACGGTATCGCTTCCGGCAGCCACGGCACAGCGGGCGTTATCGGTGGCTTCCTGGCTGGAACGGCAAACCGTAAGCTCGGTGCGAACGCCGGCTGATTGAATGATCCCGATGGCATGGTTCAATTCCACGTCGCGCTTGGGGCGACCGGAATTGGGATTAAACAGGATCGTGGCTTTGTGCATTCGTCAGACTGGCTCGGCTTTGAGTTTAGCGTACCCGAGATTAACGCAACGTTAACGAGGGCAGTGAGCGAACCATCTAAACACTGTCATCCAGCACACGGTCATCTAGCGCACGCCCCACTCCCACATGCCGAACATCGCTTTCTGTGGGATGGGGTGCCCGGCCTGGCGGGCGAGCATGGTGATCTGTCCGCGATGATGAGCGTCGTGTGCGATCAGATAGCCGAAGAAGCCGGCGACATCCGGGCCAAAGCCTTTGATCCGGCCGTCGGCTTCGAGCGCTGCCTTCAGGACCTCGTGGAGTGCGGCTCGGCTGGCTTCGAGCGCCTTCCTTGCCTGCGCAGGAGTGACAGTGAAGCGGTCCAGTTGCTCGGGAACTTTCCCTTTGGTTGCCTTCAGCCACATGACGCGGACGTTGTGCATGTGTGCGATCACTCCGGCCACGTCGCGGCCTTTGTTCCCCGGCGGCTCCGCGCGCCACGCTTCGCCTGGAAGACTTTCCAGTAAATATTGGTTGATGCGGTCGTTGGTGTCGAAGGCCGAGAGCAGAGCCTCGGCGAGAACGAACGGTGCTGCGGATTTTTTGGGCATGGCGTGTGGACTATCTCTCCCGGTGCGATACGTTAGCAGGGGGTTGATTCCACAGACAAGTCTGGACCTGCGGGACGAGCGGTCAATCTCGCTAATCATTACGACCTCGACGATTTCTCGACGGAATAAACGAAATGGGCGAGCCCACGCCAGTTCACCTCTTTCCACAGAGTCATGCCGTTACGTTCGGCTACACGACGCGACGCGAGATTGTCAGGTCGAATGAGAGAAATCAGGCGATCGGCATTGAGGTTCGCGAAAGCCCAATCTCGGCAGGCGATCGCGGCTTCGGTTGCGAGGCCTTGACCCCAGAGGTCGCGGCGCAGATGGTATCCAATTTCGTAGAGCGGCTCGCCTTCAACCTGCTGGCGGATGAGGCCGCAGTCGCCGATCATTTCGCGGGTCGCTAACAATTCCATCGCCCACAGACCGACGCCGTCCTCCTTATAGCGTTGGCGATTGCGGGCGATCCATTTTTCGACGCCTGCGCGATCATAGGGCGCGGGGTAATAGCGCATGGTTTCCGGATCGGAAAGAATCAGCAACAGCGCATCGGCGTCTTCGGCGGTGAACTCACGCAGGCGCAGGCGCGGGGTTTCGAGGATCGTCATCGTCACTCGGCACTGTTCACAATCCGGACCTATTTTACGCGGGTCAATTCTGCCTTGATTGCAAGCGCGAGGGTTACAACCGCGAGGCCCAATAACTGGGCATTACTTACGTGATCTTCTAGCGATCCTGGGCCCGATTTAAATTGAATGCAGGCGACCCTGTAGCATCCGGCGTAGTGAGACCTGCCCTGCTCCAACTAGCCACATTATGAAAACCATTTCCTCACGCTTAACGCGTTCGATCGCGGCTTCATTTTTTATAATTACGATTCTCACTTTCCTAAGGCCGATTTCGCTGACGGCTCAGTCCCAACCAGATGCTGCGACCAAACGCCGCGTGCTGCAGCAACGCCCGCCCGTTTATCCATCACTGGCGCGCGGTATGGCGTTGGCGGGTGTCGTCCGGGTCGAGGCGATAGTTGGTCCTGACGGTAGCGTCAAGAGCGTGTCGATAAAGGGCGGTCATCCGGTGCTCGCCCAGGCGGCGGTGGAGGCTGTCCGCAGATGGAAATGGGAAGCCGCACCTCGCGAATCGCACGAGCCCGTCGAAGTGAGATTCGACCCGTAATACGTTTCTGCTTAAATTTGAAGTCTCGTCGCGGGCCTGCTCCAGGGTTAAACTGGTCGCATGATTGGGATGGGCAGGATGCTGGTCGTTCTAGGCGTCTCGTTGATCGTTATTGGCGGCATCATCATGCTGGCCGGACGCACGAGTTTGCCCATCGGGCGGCTGCCAGGGGACATTTTGTATCGCGGCAAGAGAGCCACCTTTTATTTTCCGCTGGCGAGCTCCATCGTGATTAGTATCCTGCTTTCTCTGATTTTCCTCCTGATTGGGCGGTTCAAGCGCTAAGTGAAGGACCCGTAGTTTACTCTGGGACTCTAATTCCGACACGGTTCGACACTGTAAGTAAACTTCGATGGAGATGGCAGATCAACTCGGATTCCAGTTTCGCCCCCCGGAGCGGCGCGTCTGGACGGTGCGAGCGCTGGTGTCGGCCGTACGCTCGCATATCGAGCGCGAATATTCGGATTGCTGGGTCGAGGGGGAGATTTCCAATCTGCGCATTCCTGACTCCGGCCATCTGTATTTCACGTTGAAGGAAGAGAACGCGCAGATTCGCGTGGTGATGTTCCGTTCGTCGGCGAAGCTACTGCGATTTCGGCCGGAGAACGGGTTGCAGGTCACGGTCCGTGGGCGCATCACCGTGTATGAAGATCGAGGCGAACTGCAAGTTTCCGCCGAATTCATGGAGCCGAAGGGCGCCGGCGCGCTGCAGTTGGCGTTTGAACAACTCAAAGCGCGTCTCCAGGCCGAAGGCTTGTTTGACGCGGCGCGGAAGAAGGCGATCCCGCCATTGCCGCAGCGCATCGGCATCATTACTTCGCCGCAAGGCGCGGCCCTGCGTGACATTCTGAACATTCTGGCGCGGCGGCACCATTCGGCAAACGTGGTGATTTATCCGGCGCAAGTTCAGGGAGACTCGGCGCCCGGTGAGGTTATGGCGGGCTTGCGGCACTTTCACCAGGCGCTCGGTGCCGGCCATTCCAAGGGCGCGGTCGAAGTCGAAGTCATCATAATTGCTCGCGGCGGCGGATCGGTGGAGGACTTGGCCGCGTTCAATCATGAAGGACTGGCTCGGGCGGTTGCCGACTCAAAGATTCCGGTGATTTCGGCGATCGGACATGAGACCGATTTCACCATCGTTGATTTTGTTGCCGATCTCCGCGCGCCCACACCGTCGGCAGCGGCGGAGTTGGTGATTCGTTCGCGTCAGGAAATTGAAGCGCAAGCCGAAGAACTATATCGCCGCCTGGAGCGCGCGTTGCGCTATCGCTTGCTGATGGCGCGTCAGGATCTGGCCGAGCGGGCGCAGCACGGAGCCTTCGCGCGCATGATGGATGGCATCCACAGGCGCCAGCAGAAGCTGGATGAGCAGCGTTTCCGGCTGGAAAAAGCGGAACGGCAGTTGTTGGATCGGTGGCACCGTCGTTGCGAAAATATTTCCGCGTCGGTGCGGCACTATGATGCGCGACGTCGTCTGGCAGCGATCCGGCAGCAACTGGCGGCACAGGTTGCGAAACTGGCCGCGGCGACGCACACGCGCCTGCTCCAGAGCCGCGGAGCGCTTGATCGTCAGACCGCCAGTCTGGAAGCGCTGTCGCCGGTGGCAATTCTGAATCGCGGATACGCGCTCGTCTTCGACGCCGAGGGCGGGCTGGTAAAAGATGCGGCGCTTCTGAAGACTGGGGACGAACTGACCGCTCAACTGGCTCGCGGACGAGTGCGGGCGCGTGTCAGCTCCACTGAAGGAAACAAATCGTGAACAAATCGTGAACCAACCGAAATCCGCCGGCGCTGCATTAGAATAAAACCAATTCAACTTCGGGTCTGCTTTCGCTTTTGCTCTCGATTCTGTTGCGGTCTGACTTCCAGCGTCGGATCGGCGTGAGGCTGACGTGACACCGTCGCAGGCGTGGTCGCACATCTCGGTCATCTCGATCGTTGACATTGTGCTGGTCGCGATGCTGATCTACCAGTTCCTGGTTCTGGTGCGCGGCACGCGGGCGGCGCCAATGCTCGTCGGAGTGGCGACACTGGGGCTGGCTTTCTACTTCGCGCGTCTCGGCGAATTGCGCACTCTTAACTGGCTGCTCAGTACGCTGCTGCCGTATGTAGTTTTCGCGCTGATCGTCGTCTTCCAGTCGGAAATCCGCCATGCGCTGGCGAACCTCGGAAGCCGGATCTCGCTGATGCGGGGTTCGAGTTCGGTGGCCGACGTCTATGACGATATCGTTCTGGCCGCCAACCTTTTTTCTCAGAATCAGACCGGCGCGCTGATTGTGATTGAGCGCGAGATCGGCTTGCGCACATATATTGAAAGCGGAGTCGCGCTCGACGCCCGTTTATCGTACGACCTGCTGGCAACGATCTTTCGTCCGAGCGCGCCCTTGCACGACGGTGCCGTGATCGTGCAGCGCGATCGGATCGCCGCCGCCGCGTGTTTTCTACCACTCTCGATGAACCCTGTGCTCTCGACTCAACTCGGCACACGCCACCGCGCTGGCATTGGAATCACAGAGGAGACCGACGCGGTCGCCATCATCATTTCAGAAGAGACGGGAACCATCAGCCTCGCGGTCGCGGGGAGCATCGAACGCGATTTGACGGTCGAGCGACTCCGCGAGCGGCTGGGTGGCCTGCTGCGCCGTTATGCCCCGTCGGCAACGCTGCCGACCTCAATCGAGGATAGCTTTGCTGAAGAGGAGCCACCCAGTTCACAAGTTTCGCGCCGGCCTGATTCGGTGCGCCCCGGAAAGGAAAACTAGCGATGCCGGGATCAGCGCCCCTTAGTTTTTTTCAGCGGGTGTTCCTGCACAACATTTTGCTGAAGATCGTTTCCCTGTTGCTCGCTGTGGGGCTTTGGATGGCGGTCGCGCGCAATCCGATCTCGGAAGTCGAAATGCGGGTGCCCATCGAATTCCAGAATTTTCCGGCGAATATGGAAATCGATTCCGCCGATTCCACGGCGGTGCAGGTCCGCGTGCGAGGGCCGGAGCGGCTGATTCATCAGCTCGACGCTTCGGAGGTACATGCGCAAGTCAATCTGGCGACGGTTCAGCCCGGGGAAAGAACGTTTGACCTGACGGACCGGGTGCATGTTCCGCAGGATCTTGAAGTGGTGCAGGTTATACCGGGCCAATTTCATCTCTCGTTTGACGAGCGCGCAACGCGCAAGATCCCGGTTCAACCGCGCGTCACTGGAAATTTCGCAAGCGGACTGCGCATAGCGAAAGTCGTTGCCGATCCGGCTACGGTCACGATTACTGGGCCGCGCCGCCGCGTCGAAGCCATCGACGCGGCCACCACCGATCCGGTCGATGCTACCGGAGTGATGACGCAGGCCTCGTTTATTACGCACGCCTTCGTTGCCGATCCTCTGATCATGGTTGCCCACCCCACATTGATTCGTGTGACGGTTATGATGGAAGGTTCGGGAGACGGACAAAAATAAGCGCCGATTCTTTCCGACCCTTGCATGACACAAACCAGACAACTCTTCGGTACCGACGGAATTCGCGGCGTCGCGGGAGAATTTCCGCTGACGCGAGACAGTGTGTATTGGATCGGGCGCGCCCTTGGGCACGACCTGCTGCGAGTCAATAGCAAGGCGCGAGTCGTGATCGGGCAAGACACGCGCGCCTCGAGCGGATGGATAGCCGATCGCTTTGTGCAGGGGTTGGCTTCGGTTGGCGTCGAGACGCGCAGCGCAGGCGTGATCACGACACCGGGTGTCGCGTTTCTGGCGCGCTCGCAGAAATTCGATGCCGGAGTGGTGATATCAGCCTCACACAATCCCTGGACCGACAACGGGATCAAAGTTTTTTCTGGCGATGGCTACAAGTTGCCGGACGCGCGCGAGCTGGCCATCGAAAAAGAGATTTTCGCGCTACTACAGAGCGCCGAGACTGTTCCAGCGCCGGATTCTGCCACCGGGATTTCAAGTCTCCCCGGCGAAGAGACGTTGCGGCATGCCTACGTTCGGTGGCTGGCCAGCGGTGTTTCCGCGGACCTGACAAAGCTTCGTGTTGCGGTCGATTGCGCCAATGGTGCCGCGGCGGCCGAAGCTCCGGCGCTGTTTGAATCGCTCAAGGTCAATACGACGTTTTTGAACGTGACTCCGGACGGGCAAAACATCAACGAGGGCTGCGGCGCGCTCCATCCGGAAACCGTGGCCCACTTTGTAGCAGAGAAGAAGGGCAGCTTCGATCTCGGCGTTACCTTCGATGGCGATGCCGATCGCGCGCTCTTCTGCGATGCGCACGGGAAAGTGGTGAACGGCGATGCGGTTCTGCTGCTCGCCGCGCGGGAAATGCAGGCACGAGGCACGCTCGCGAGATCCACGGTGGTCGCGACCACGATGTCGAACATGGGACTGGAGTTGGCGCTGAAGCGGTCGGGCATCGAAATGCTCCGCGCCAACGTTGGCGACAAATACGTGCTCGAAGAAATGCAGCGCGTGGGCGCGACGCTGGGCGGAGAACAATCGGGCCACATTTTGTTTCGCGATGGAGAGGCGACCACCGGCGACGGATTGCTGACCGCGCTGCGAGTGCTGGAAATTATGGTGAGAACAGGCAAGGCACTTGCCGAGCTTGTCGGCGACCTGAAAGTGTTTCCCCAGACAATTCGAAATGTGCGGGTGCGGCAGAAGACTCCGTTTGCGGAAATTCCGAAGGTGCAGGCGACGATAGCGGCTGCGCAGAACGAACTCGACGGGAACGGGCGAGTCGTCGTGCGCTACTCCGGCACAGAGGCGCTGGCGCGAGTGATGATCGAGGCGGAGTCGAAGGAGCAAATGGATCGGCTGGCGGGAGAGATTGTGGGGGCGATTCAGGCCGCGCTGGGGATATAGGGAAGTTCGGCCGTTTCACATCCACGTTTGACATCTCAACTACGTCCATTTGAACGACCAAGTTATCTTGTGTCCTGACCTCCGTCATCCGAGAATGAGAATCGCTTCACGATCATTCGACTTAGGCGAATCTCATGAGAATTCTTATTGTGGAAGACGATGCGGCGCTTTCATCCTTTATCAGAAAAGGGCTGGAAGCCGAATGTCACGCGGTGGATGTCGCCAATGAGGGCAATCAGGGCCGCTCGATGGCGATTGAATTCGACTACGATCTGGTCGTACTCGATCTGAATCTGCCGGGGATTGACGGATTATCTCTTCTGAAGAGTCTGCGGCAGCGCAAAGCGAACTTGCCGGTGATGATTCTCACGGCGCGTAGCCGGATCGAAGATCGCGTGCAGTGCCTCGACTCTGGCGCCGACGATTATCTGGTCAAGCCATTTTCATTTCTCGAGCTCTCGGCGCGGGCGCGGGCGTTGTTGCGCCGCAGTCACTTGCCATCGGAGTCAGTCCTCACCGTCCGCGATCTTCGGTTAGACCGCGTGGAACGCAAAGTGGCGCGGGCGGGGCGTCACATTGAGTTGACGACCAAGGAATTTGCCCTGCTCGAATACCTCATGCGCAACGCCGGGCGGCGGCTGACGCGGGCGATGATTATTGAGCACGTCTGGAACCTGACTTTTGATTCCACGACCAATGTGGTCGATGTTTACATCAACTATCTGCGCCGCAAGGTGGACGATGGCTTCACCCCGACGTTGATCCACACGGTTCGCGGTGTCGGATATCAGATGAGTCCGGAAGGGGCGTCGGCATGAGCGCCAGCCCGCATTCTCATCTGCATTCTCAGCCGCATTCTCACCAAAGCCTGCCGCGCGATCCCGAAGTGCTTGGCGAATTGCTGCACTCTCTGAGCCAGCCATTGACTGGGCTGCTGTGTTCGCTGGAGCTTTCGCTTCACTTGCCAGCCGGGCTCTCACTCGATGAAGTAGTGGCACGGCGGAAGGAGAGTGTTGCTGCCGCGCTGCAACAAACTGAGAAGGTCGTCGCCCTGGTTCAGTCGCTACGCGATTATCTGGACCCCCGACTGAGTAGTACTGAGTAGTACAATCCACACTTTCCGGAGGTGGACTGTGCTGCGCAGGATTCTTCTCCTCAGTTTCGTCTTCGTCGTCGTTATTGTTATTGCCGTTGCCTCCAGTTGGGCCCAGAGCAACGCGTCGGCGACCACGCCGGTGACGATGATTCGTGCCGGCACACTGATCGATGGAGTTTCGGGTACACCCCGTCGCAACGTGGTTATCACCATTCGCGGAAATCGGATTACCGACGTCGCCGATGGCGCGGTCGTGCTTCCGACAAACATCCCCGCTGGCGTGAATTTCATCGACCTGTCGCAGGCGACGGTGCTTCCCGGCCTGATCGACGCCCACACGCACATTTTTCTTCAAGGCGAAGTACCCTCCGAGGGCGGATACGACATTCAACTGCTCAAGTATCCGTTGGCATTTCGGGCGGCGCGCGCGACGGTGTCGGCGCGGCGCGCCCTCGAACAGGGGTTCACTACGTTGCGCGACATGGAAACCGAAGGCGCCGGCTACGGCGACGTCGGCATCAAGATGGCCATCGAAGGCGGATACATTCCCGGCCCGCGCTTGTTTGTTTCAACGCGCGCCATCTCGACGACGGGCGGATATCCGCTCGAAGGTTATGCGCCTGAGATCGAAGTACCGAAGGGTGTGCAGATCATCGATGGTCCGGTCGAGGCGCGCAAAGCCGCGCGCGAACAACTCGATCATGGAGCGGACTGGATCAAGGTTTATATGACGCATAGGTCGTGGGTTGGGAAGAGCGGCGAACTTGTTTCACAGCCGACCCTGACAGTGGAAGAACTGCGAGCGATAGTCGACGAGACTCACGGCTGGGGCAAGAAAGTCGCGTGCCACTCCTACAGCGGAGAAGGTATGCAGCGCGCCCTCGACGGTGGTTGCGATTCCATCGAGCACGGATTAGTTCTGACCGACGCGCAGATCGCACAGATGATCCGGCAGGGCACGTGGCTGTGCGCTACGCTGAGCGTTTATTACGGCGATTGGGCTCCGGCCGATACTCCCGAAGGGCAGCGCGACCGCAAGCGCGCGTCGGAGCATGAAGTGTCATTTCGCAAGGCTCTGAAAGCGGGAGTGAAAATTGCGTTCGGCACCGACATGGGCGGCATTCCATGGACGGAGCCCATTGCGCAGGAGTTTCCGCGGATGGTGGAATTTGGCATGACGCCGATGCAGGCCATCCAGAGCGCAACATCGCGGGCGGCGGAATTGCTCGAGATGAAGGGCCGGATCGGTGTGATTGCTCCGGGAGCTTATGCGGATGTGGTCGCGGTTTCGGGCGATCCGTTGGCGGATATTAAAATATTGGAGAATGTTGGCTTCGTAATGAAAGACGGAAAAGTCTTCAAGAATGACCTCGCGTCAAAGAAGTAAAAGCTGAAGGAAGCCCTACTGATGCGCGTGCGGGCTTTGTGCGGGGTTCTTGCGGCCGGCGGTTGCGGCCTTGGCGATCTTCACATCGAAGCTGATCGGCAGCTGCTTCGGCGGATAGCAGGCTGAGTTGTCGCAGGCCTGATATTTCAGGGTCCCGCGCATGATGTATTTTCCCTTCTCTACCGTTTTCAACGGGCGTACCAGCACATCCACTTGAAAATCGCCGCTATACACATTGAGCTTTTCGTCGGGAGCAAAGGCGAAGCTCGTGTCCTGGCCATCGGGATAAGTAATTTTGCCGATGACGATGTCGGTGGTGGCTTCGACTTTGAGTACGGTCGGAATCAAGAACTCAGATTTGGGTTTGTTCGAGTTGATGTGATAGCCGCTGGCCACGCGGAACGAAAGCGGAACTGTCGCCGGCTGACCCTGGACGATCGTGATGACGGGAGCGGGCGCCATTTTCACAGACGGCCCTGCCGGTAGTGGTTGGTCCTGGGCTTGGGCACTGGCACCGGCACAGAACAGCAAGAGCGCGCTCGCCAGAAGGACTCTCATTTATTGGCTGATCCGATTCGCTGATTCGATCCGCTGATATTAGGGTACTCCAGTTCAGACGCGGCTCTTATTAATTACGAGGTTACTTCCGAGCCTGTACTGCCTGTCCCTGGCTCAGGGCCTTCTTGATGTGGTCGACGAATACGCTGCGGCTCTGGAGGCCAAATTCACGGGCGATCAGCTTGCCGTCGCGGTCCAGGAAAAACGTAGTAGGCAGAACGCCAACTCCGCCGTAGCTCGTACCAACCGAGTCTTCGCCAATAAGAATCGGATAGTTGACGCCCATGTCTTTGGCGAATTTTGCGATGTCTTCGGGGCTGGCGTCATCCATGGCCACGCCGACGATCTGGAAGCCGTCGGGGCCGTATTGTTTCTGGAGTTCAACGAACCAGGGCATCTCGACTTTGCATGGTTCGCAATAGGTCGCCCAGAAATTCAAAAGAACGGCTTTACCGCGCAAGTCGGAGAGCTTGAGTTTCTTCCCGTCGAGTCCGGGAAGTTCGAAGTCGGGCGCGAGGTTGCCCATTAATTGACCTTTGGTGGGACCGTTCGCCCGGTTGCGACGAGAAGCGTGAATGCCCGCAAACAACATGGCCGCGACGATGGCGGCGACGAAAAACAGAATCAGAGGATTTCTTTTCACTGGTTAACCCCGGCGGCGAAAGCCGCGTCCTTCAAAATAGAGTCCTGCCTAAAGCGCGAAGCGATTCAGGAAGGAAAAATAGCCGCTGATGAGTGTGAAGCGGCCCGCTACGAGCAAGGCTCCTAACGCGATCAGCAACACTCCGCTCGCAACTTCCACGGCGTGCATGTGGAATTTAAACCGGTTATAAAACTTTAGAAAGCGCTCGATACCGAGCGACGTCAGCAGGAACGGCACCGCCAAGCCCGCCGAATAAATTGCCAGAAGAAAGATGCCTTTCCAGACCGTGTCTTGCGCGGCGGCGAATCCGAGAACGACCGCGAGGATCGGGCCGACGCAGGGCGTCCATCCGAAGGCGAAAGCAAATCCAATCACAAACGCTCCCCACGCTGACGAACTTCCCTTGAGGCTGTGCAGGCGCGTATCCGCCAGTAGCGCTTTGAACTGAAAAATGCCGGTGAGGTGAATACCGAAGAGAATAATGACCACTCCGGCGATGCGCGCGAGCAGAGATTTGTATTGCGCCAGCACCTGACCGACCTCGGTGGAAATCGCGCCGAGCGTAATGAAGACGATGCTGAAGCCTAGGATGAATGCCGCCGAGTTGAACATCACCTTGCGGAACAGTTCGCCTTCTTTCATCTTCAGCTGCTCGACGCCCACGCCCGAAATGAGCGAAACATATCCGGGGACGAGCGGAAGCACGCACGGCGACAGGAACGAGATCAGTCCTGCGCCGAAGACGGCCAACGGTAGCGGCAAATTCGTCATATTTCTATTGTAGAAGATGCTGGCAAAACGGGATTGTTACATCATTTTCGCGCTCAGCGTTCTCCCAAGGGTTGGACGAAGCGACCGAATGACCGTTATCGCGCCGGTACTTTGTTCGCGTCTTTCACGTCGCGCAATTATTTGGATGCTTGCGGCTGTTTGGCGGGAGGAGTGGGCGCGCTGGGCGTTGTCGGTTCAGGCGAGCCCTCTGCCAGAACTTTCTTGATGAATCCAGGAGGCACGACGGCGGTGAGAATGGCGCGATCCCCAGACTGCTCGACCTTAAGGCTGCCGAAGAAAGCCTTTACATCTGCATCGGTGCCGTGGGCGCCAACGCTACCTTCAGCGGCGTGAAACAGATTGAGAAACGCCGCCGTCTTCTCGGTAATGGCGTGCGCTTCTTCGTCACTTGCAGTGAACGCCTCGGCCCGCAAGTGGAGGGCGCGGAGATAGCGTCCCGAAATCACCGCCACGGCAGGCTTCGGAAACAGAAGACCCCAACTGCCCAGGCCGCCGAACGAACTCATCTCGGGCCTAACGCGGAGAATCGCGAAACACAGGCTCGCCAGCGGCACTTTCTTATAGAACCTGCGCAGTAGCCAAGGGCCACCAAACGGCGAGGCCAGCTTGCGAGAGCGGTCGAGTACGCCGCGAATCACGTCGGGATTGGGATGGTTCGAAACCGCGACGCTGTCATAGGAGAGGATCACGACGCGAACGGTTCGACCCTCCATGGGGATGTTGTAAATCTCGAACCCCCGATAGTCGTCAATAGAGGACGACACCTTCTTCAGATATGCGGTCAGTCTCGCCGAATCAATTTTGCCGACAAACACTTCCGAGAAGCGCGGCTCCGTGCGCGATTCCGCGGGGCCGCCGCCCCAGCTCTGCGGATAGTGGATGGCGAAAGCGGCCTGGTCCAGATCGCGTTCGAATTGAAAGCCGGTCTCGTCGACAAATTTCTGGTACTCCGGATCGCGGGACACCGGCGGCAACTGGCTGGTGGCGTTGAAAGTGCGAATCCATTTCAGATTGATGTAGAAAAAACCGTCAGCGCCCGGAAGCAGGCGCGCGGCTTCCGGAGGAGCGTGTTTTCGCAATTGCACGATCAGAGTGACCGCAGCCGCAATCAGCAAGACGGCCAGGGGGATGGGGAGGCGTCGTCGAAAGCGCATTGATATTGATTCGGGGAAACTCGGCTCGTCTAGATTGTAGATTGCCCTAGCCGAACTTGGGTATGATAGCACCGGCGGTCGCGGAAAGACCTCGCGGGGCTAAACCTGCACCTCGTGCCATGTTACTCGAAACCAAAACCGAAGCGAACGTTCAGCAGGCAGTGCCATTTTTCGTTGTCTCCGACATCGAGGCCTCGGTTTGTTACTACATTGACGGTCTTGGGTTTGAGATGACAAATCGATGGGTTGTCGATGGCAAGCTTCGGTGGTGCTGGTTGCAGCTCGACGGCGCGGCGCTGATGTTGCAGGAGTTCCACAAGGAGGGCCACGATTCCTGGGCGCCAAGCGGCAAGGTCGGAGACGGAGTCTCGATCTACTTCCAGTGCAAAGACGCGCTGAAGATTTACCGCGAGATCAGGAAACGCGGGATTCAGACGCAGCGGCCGTTTGTCGGCAATGCGATGTGGGTCGTAACGTTGTCCGACCCGGACGGCTATAAAATCCACTTCACGAGTCCGACGGACGTACCTGAGGAAACGGAGCTTTCTGAAGGAGTTGCCGAATTCGGGGGATGATGCCCTTCCGGTTGCGCCTCGATACCCCTTGTGATAACTTAAATAATTGTCCCGGAACTTCAGAAGGGATCAGGGAAGTATTGTGCCTGAAGAGGTGCGCTTCCACCTGCTGGCGTAGCTCAGTCGGTAGAGCATCTGATTTGTAATCAGAGGGTCGTAGGTTCAAATCCCTATCGCCAGCTCCAGATAAATAAGATTCCGGAAACAGAAGGTTCGCGCGGCGACGCGCGCTGGCGGCGCAGCTTTTAGACACAGGCATTTAAGACACTTCATCGAAGTTATTTCCGGCGAGTGTAGTTCAGGCGGGAGTCCTCGCATTTTCGTTTCCCGAGCTGAGAAGTGCTAAGCGGTGTCGATGTGGTTTTGCGCGTGGCGCGGTGTTTCCGGATTTGCACAGGTGGGTGAGTGGTTAAAGCCAACAGACTGTAAATCTGTCCCTCTCAGGAGGTACGGAGGTTCGAATCCTCCCCTGTGCACCAGAGTGACGTAAGTTGGCGGTTGAGCGGTGACGGTTAAAAAGAAGTTCGTGCTGGCGCTGATCGCGTATGCGGTGCTCGGTGTTTTAGCCTGGGCTACGCTGTCAGATGAGCCGATTCGAGTATTCGACACGAACGTGAAGTTGCGGACGGCGACGCTGGTGATTCTGGGATTGTTCGCGTTTCGGGGAGGGCTGTATTTTTGGCGGACCCGGATCGAAGAAGAGCGGGCGAACTCAGAGCCGGTGGATTGAACGCGAGTTCAGCTTTTGAGCGGTAGATGGGCCGATGTAGCTCAGTTGGTAGAGCACTCCCTTGGTAAGGGAGAGGTCATCAGTTCAATCCTGATCATCGGCTCCATATTGAGTGTGGAGATTTGCTGAGCAGCGTTTGATCAGGCTTTGAACGAGCTGACAGCTGGTTTGGGCGGGAGTAACTCAGTGGTAGAGTCACAGCCTTCCAAGCTGTTGGTCGCGGGTTCGATCCCCGTCTCCCGCTCCAGAGATTGAGCGTTTGCGGTCGGAAGTTGAGGTGCATTCTGGTGAGTGGACGAACGGCGAAACTTTGAGCAGTGGCGTTCGAGCAGGCACTTCCGGTCGAGAAAGAACGAGAGTTCGGCGACCTGAAATCCGCCATTGAAAAAGCATTCTCGGCGGAACGCGTCGCGAAGTACATGAAAGCGCTCGCCAGTCGTAGCATCCGAGTCCGCAACCTGGATTTGGTTTTCGCGGCGGATGTGATCGACGTTGGCGCGGGTAGCAAGGCTGGAACGGCGCGAGCTCTGTATGCGTCGCTGCCGGTTTCGGACCAGGCTCAGATGCGCGAGTTGTATCTCTCGAAGATCGAGGAAGTCGAGCCGGAGCTGCGAGCAAAAGTTTCACAAGCTGTATCAGTACTACTGAGTGGATCTCAGGACGACGATTGATTTGCGAACCAGCCGGCGAGACGCCGGCGCTACAAAGGAAAAGAGCAAATGGCGAAAGAAAAATTTGATCGGACAAAGCCGCACTGCAACGTAGGGACGATTGGTCACATTGACCATGGCAAGACGACGTTGACGGCGGCGATCACGAAGGTATTGTCGAAGCACAACCCGAACATCAAGTTCCGGTCGTTCGATTCGATTGATAACGCTCCGGAAGAAAAGGCGCGTGGCATAACCATTGCCACGGCGCACGTGGAGTATGAGACGGCGAACCGGCACTATGCGCACGTGGATTGCCCGGGCCACGCCGACTACATCAAGAACATGATCACCGGAGCGGCGCAGATGGATGGCGGCATTCTGGTGGTGGCGGCGACGGATGGTCCGATGCCGCAGACGCGCGAGCACGTTCTCCTGGCTCGTCAGGTGGGCGTTCCGTATCTGGTCGTTGCGTTGAATAAATGCGATGCGGTTGACGATCCCGAGTTGCTGGAGTTGGTGGAACTCGAAGTTCGCGAACTGCTGAAGTGCGTACAAGTTTCCGGGCGACGATGTGCCAGTGATTCGGTTGTCGGCTCTCGGCGCGCTGAATGGCGAAGAGAAGTGGGAAAAGCAGATTGACGCGTTGATGGAAGCGGTGGACAAGAGCATTCCGCAACCGGCGCGTGAACTGGACAAGCCGTTCCTGATGCCGATCGAAGACATCTTCTCGATTCAAGGACGCGGCACGGTTGTTACCGGAAGAATCGAGCGCGGCAAGGTGAAAGTCGGCGAGGAAGTGGAAATTGTGGGCTTCCGCGACACGCGCAAGACGGTGGTGACCGGCGTTGAAATGTTCAAGAAGCAGTTGGACGAAGGCATGGCGGGCGACAACGCGGGCCTATTGCTGCGCGGCATTGCGAAAGAAGATGTCGAGCGCGGGATGGTGTTAGCGAAGGGTGGATCGATCACGCCGCACACGAAGTTCAAGGCTGAGGTCTACATCCTGACGAAGGAAGAAGGCGGACGTCATACGCCGTTCTTCAAGGGATATCGTCCCCAGTTTTATCTGCGAACGACGGACGTGACGGGAATTGCGGAGTTGCCGGCGGGCACGGAGATGGTGATGCCGGGAGACAACGTGAGTCTCGTGATCGAGCTGATCACGCCGGTCGCGATGGAGAAGGGCTTGCGCTTCGCCATTCGCGAAGGCGGACACACGGTCGGCGCGGGAACGATCGCCGAGATTATAACGTAGGGAAAATTGTGTGGTGGCGGAGCTTTGCTCCGCCGAGACGGGGCGAAGCCCCGTCACCACACAAACAAAGCTAAGTGCTAAACGCTAAGAGCTGGGTTAGGGAGTGAGCAATGCGAGAGATCATTACGTTGCAGTGCGGTGATTGCAAAGAGCGGAATTATTCGAAGACCAAGAACCGCAAAACGACACCGGATCGTTTGGAACTGAAAAAGTTCTGCAACCGGTGCCGCAAGCACACCGCCGCATAAAGAGGTGAAGTAGTCAGGGTCGGTGATCGGCAGTCGGCAGCAGGTTTTGACTGAGAACTGACAGCTGAGAACTGAGAACTGTTTTTAGGGGCGTAAGCTCAACGGTTAAACTGTCGGTCTCCAAAACCGAACTTGGGGGTTCGAATCCCTCCGCCCCTGCCAGTTTTGGAACAGTACTGAAGGCCAGGTGAGTGATGGGAGTAGAAGCGAAGAAAATGACGAACTCAATCGCAACCGCAAGCGGCGATTTCGGCGACCGACTTAAGTCCTGGCCGGAGCGGATCAAGAGTTTCTACAGTGACGTGCGCACGGAGATGAAGAAAGTCACTTCTCCCTCGCTCAAGGAAGTCCAGGGAACGACGACGGTTGTCATTATCACTGTGTTCCTGTTTGCGTTGTATTTCTGGCTGGTGGATCTGGCGATCAGCAACAGCCTGGAGCGGATGCTGCATTATTTCTCGCGCCGTTAGGCGCGGGCGAAAGAAGCGACTGAATGCCGGATACGGATAAAGAAAAAGTCGAAAGCGCGGTGGTCGGCGAAGCTCAGGCAGCGCCCCCCGCGGAAGCAACGCCGGGTGGCGAGCCCGCGCGCAATCCAAATATGAAGTGGTACATCATCCACGCCTATTCTGGATTTGAGCGCAAGGTGCAGCGAGTCGCTCGAATCGCGGGTACAGGCTTTCGGATTGCAGAACAAGATTGGCAAAGTGCTGATTCCTACGGAGTCGGTCACCGAAGTCCGTGGCGGCAAGAAGTACACCTCGGAGCGCATGTTCTATCCCGGCTACGTGCTGGTCGAGATGGACATGGACGATCATGTCTGGCACGTTGTGAAGTCGACGCCGCGGGTTACCGGATTCGTCGGAACCGGGCAGCAACCGACTCCGCTGTCGGAAGAAGAAGTCAACCACATCGTTTATAAGGTTGCCGACAGCCGCGAGAAGCCGAAACTCAAGGTCAAGTTTGAAAAGGGAGAAACGGTGCGCATCGGCGAAGGTCCGTTTGCCACGTTTACCGGCATCGTCGACGACGTGAATGAAGATCGCGAGACCTTGAAAGTGATGGTCACCATCTTCGGCCGGTCGACTCCGGTGGAATTGGAATTTGGACAGGTAGAAAAAGTCGCGTAGGTTGGCGGGCGAGTCGCCCGTCCCCATACGAGGAACCGCTGAGCCGAAAATCCTAGACTCGGCGGAATTTAAAGCAGGTACTGGAAAGGCATCATGGCTAAGAAAGCTACAGGATCGGTAAAGTTGCAGATTGCGGCGGGCAAGGCGACGCCGGCGCCTCCGGTTGGTCCGGCGCTCGGTCAGGCGCAGGTCAACATCATGGAGTTCTGCAAGCAGTTCAACGCTCGCACGTCGCAGAAAGAACTCGAAGGATTGATCGTCCCGGTTGTGATCACGGTCTACAGCGACCGCACATTCACCTTTATTACGAAGACGCCGCCGGCATCGGTATTGCTCAAGCGCGCGGCCGGCATCGCCAAGGGATCGGGCGCGCCAAATAAAGATAAGGTTGGGAAAGTCACGCTGAAGCAGGTTGAGGACATCGCGAAGCAGAAGATGCCCGATTTGAATGCAGCGTCCGTCGATGCTGCCATCAGGAGCGTGCGTGGTACCGCGCGTTCGATGGGCATCGAAGTGGTTGGATAAGATTTTCGTGTGGTGACGGGGCTTTGCCCCGTTGTGCGGGGCGAAGCCCCGCCACCACATAAGCAATTAGTCATAAACACTACGGCTGATCGGAACAGCGTTCAGCGGTGGGAGACTGAGGGAAAAATGAAGAAGTCAGGCAAGAATATCGAGAAGGCGCGCAAGGCAGTCGAAGTGCGGCCTTATACGCTGCAGGAAGCGGTTCCACTTCTGCAGAAAGTGAAATTCGCAAAGTTCGACGAGACGGTCGAAGTCACGCTGCGGTTGGGCGTCGATCCGAAACATGCCGACCAGATGGTTCGCGGGACGGTGGTTCTTCCGCACGGCCTCGGCAAGTCGAAAAAAGTTCTCGTGATCGCGAGCGGCGAAAAAGTGCGCGAAGCCGAAGCGGCAGGCGCCGATTTCGTGGGCGGCGAAGACATGGTCGAGAAGATCACAAAAGAGAACTGGACCGACTTCGACGCGCTGATCGCTACGCCCGACATGATGAAATCGGTGGGCCGCCTGGGTAAGGTGCTCGGGCCGAAGGGTCTGATGCCCAATCCAAAGACGGGAACGGTCACCATGGACGTTGCCAAGGCCGTGCAGGAAGTGAAAGCCGGCAAGGTCGAATTCCGCACGGACAAGACGGCGCTGGTTCACGTCCCCGTGGGCAAGATTTCGTTTACGCCTGACAAGTTGATCGACAACGCTACGACGCTGATCTCAAGCGTGATCAAGGCGAAGCCTTCGGTCGCGAAGGGCAAGTACATCAAGGCTTGCTACCTGAGTTCGAGCATGGGGCCGGGGATTTCGCTGGATACGACTCCGATTGAGGTTGCGGCAAAGGCATAAATTTAGCCTGCGACGGGGCAGAGCCCCGTCACCACACGAATTTTGAAAGGGTTTCTATATGGCGGTTACCCGAGCTAAAAAAGTTGCACAGGTTGAAAAGCTCAGCGGCGAACTGAAGAACGCTTCGAGCATGATCGTGGCCACCTACTCCAAGCTGACGGTGACGCAGGATTTCGAGTTGCGCAAGGCGTTGCGTCCGACCGGAGCGAAGTATCGCGTGGTCAAGAACACGCTCGCCGAGCGCGCGGGCAAGGGCACCAAGATTGAAGGCGTGTTGAAGAACCTTCAGGGCGTGACCTCGATTGCCTACACAGAAGGTGATCCCGTCGCGCTGGCCAAGGCGCTGGCGAAGTACGCGAAAGAGAACCCGGAGTTCAGTTTCAAGGCGGGTCTGGTCGAAGGCCGCGTGATTACGGTCAAAGAGATCGAATCGCTCGCCACCATGCCGTCGAAAGAAGAGCTGTATTCGAAGCTCCTATACCTGTTGAACGCTCCGTCGCAACGGCTGGTCACGGCGATGAATGCCGTCGGACGAAACCTGGCTGTGGTCGTTGGCCAGGGCGTGGAACAGAAAAAGTTCAAAGAGGCATAGGAAAATTTGTGATTGGTGATTTGTAATTTGTGATTTGCCAATCACAATTCCAAACAATTTTCTGGGCGGCGATGCTGCTCGAAAAAAGATTTAGTTGTCGCAAGGCAAGGGGTGGCGCGGTAAGAAACTTTGGTGTTGTCTGGCACCGGAGTTGACAACCTGTCGCACTGGAAACCTGGCCGACCGATGGCGAAATCGTAAATCTTACATATAGCGGAGAGATTCACATGGCAGATCTACAGCAACTGGAAGAGTCAATTGTTGGCCTGTCGTTGTTGGAAGCGGCGGACCTGGTGAAGAAACTGGAAGCGCGATTGGGCGTTTCCGCGGCGGCAGCGGCCCCGGTGATGGTTGCCGGCGGCGCGGCAGCGGGCGGCGCGGCTCCGGCCGAAGAAAAGACCGAATTCTCGGTCGTTCTGAAAGAAGTCGGAGCCAATAAGATCAACGTTATCAAGGCCGTACGCGAAGTCACCAGTCTTGGCCTGAAAGAAGCGAAGGACCTGGTCGATGGCGCTCCCAAGAGCATCAAAGAAGGCGTCTCGAAGGACGAAGCCGAGACCATCAAGAAGAAGTTCACCGAAGCGGGAGCAGTCGTCGAAGTCAAATAATTCTGGCAGCGAGGGGGCGCGAAATTTCGCCCCCGCCTGCAATTATTTGACCGAACACTGGCTGAATCCTTTGAGCGGTGTTAATATCTAATAAATAACCCGCTTACCCTGGCTTCACCACGAGGCGACGGCGACCCGGAATCCTCTGCATAGACCCAGGAAGCGGAACAGGGTCGCTGGAATAGAAAGTTTGGCAGCCGGTCCCGCGGGCGGCGGGACGGAACAGGCCCTTTGAACTGGCGTGGAATTTTAAAAGCTATTCGGAATTAAGCGTCGCACGCGGCGCCTGCGGACATTCATGTCTTCGCGGGGGCCCGTCGTCTTTTGTCCACGTATACCGCTCGTTTTCTGTAACCCGGAGCAGTAATTTGGCGCCCAAGTTTTTGCGCCCTTCATTCCGCTTGTACCGCAGCCCCAGGCTGTCTGAAAGCAGGAGTTCCCGAGAATGGCAAAGCATAGCATCCATCGCAAACGTTTCGATTTTTCCAAAATTCCAGCAACCATCCAGATCCCGAACCTGATCGAGGTTCAGAAGCGTTCCTATGACCGCTTTCTCCAGATGGACAAACTGCCCAGCGAGCGCGAAGACGGCGGCTTGCAGGCGGTGTTTCAGTCGGTGTTTCCCATTACCGACTTCCGCAATGTTTCGCAACTCGAGTTCGTCGATTTTGCGATCGGCAACTGGGAGTGCAAGTGCGGCCACCTGAAGGGCCTCCATCACCTGCGCACGACTTGTAAGAGCTGCGGATCGACGGTGATCACCGACCCGTTCCATCCCGGCGACGTTCTGTGCCACAAGTGCGGAACCTACAACGCGAACACGCCCGACTTTTGCAACAAGTGCGGCGACCCGGTTGGATTGCAGCTGAAGTATGACGTGGCCGAGTGCGAAGAGCGAGGCATGACTTACTCCGCGCCGCTCAAGGTCACGATGCGGTTGACGATCTGGGACAAGGATCCGGAGACGGGCAACCGCTCCATCCGCGACATCAAAGAGCAGGAAGTTTTCTTTGGCGACGTTCCCTTGATGACGCAGAACGGGACTTTCATTATCAATGGGACCGAGCGCGTCATCGTCAGCCAGTTGCACCGCTCGCCCGGCGTGTTCTTTGAAACGGCCGCGAACCGCACCTATTTCCTCGGCAAGATCATTCCCTACCGCGGATCGTGGGTTGAATTCGAATACGACCAGAAGAACGTCCTCTACGTACGCATCGATCGTAAGCGCAAGTTTCTGGGCACGATTTTCCTGCGCGCTCTCGGTCTGCGCTCCGGCGAAGACATTCTGAAGACGTTCTATACCACCGACCGCCTCGTGGTCCGCGACAAGAAGCTCTTCTGGACGCTCGATCCGGCTAGCGACAAGGCCACGAATCTCGTGGGCATGAAGCTGGCGCACAGCATCAAGTCGAAGTCGGGTGACGAAATCGCGCACTCCGGCCGCAAGATCAGCGCTGCGACCTTGAAGGAAATTCAGAAGGCAAAGATCAGCGAGATCGAGATCGACATGAGCGATCTCGAAGGCGCATGGGCGGCCAGCGACATCGTCGATACGACGACTGGCGAAGTGCTGCTCGAAGCGAACTCCGAAATCACGGCCGACAAGGTTTCGAAGATTCTGGAATCGGGCGTGGTCGAACTGACCGTGTTCTTCCCCGAGCGCGACGACGTTGGTACCGTGATCAGCCAGACCCTGCGCCGCGATTCGGTCACGACTCCTTCGGAGGCGTTGATCGAAATCTATCGCAAGTTGCGCCCGGGCGATCCGCCGACGCTCGATACGGCGACGGCATTGTTCCAGGGAATGTTCTTCGACCCGCGCAAGTATGACTTCTCGCGCGTGGGCCGGTTGAAGTTCAACATCAAGCTATTCGAAAACCAGGAAGCAACCAGCCTGGAACAGCGCACGCTTGATCCGAACGATTTTTACGCGACTATCAAGTACCTGCTGAAACTGCGCAAAAACATTGGTGCGGTCGACGACATCGATCACCTTGGCAATCGCCGCGTGCGCGCGGTTGGCGAGTTGCTCGAGAACCAGTTCCGCATCGGTCTGGTCCGTATGGAACGGGCGATCAAAGAAAAAATGTCCGTGTACCAGGAAATGTCGACGGCGATGCCGCACGACTTGGTCAATGCCAAGCCGGTGATGGCCGCGATCCGCGAATTCTTCGGATCGTCGCAGCTCTCGCAGTTCATGGATCAGACAAACCCGCTGTCGGAAATCACGCACAAGCGCCGTCTCTCGGCCCTTGGGCCGGGCGGATTGTCGCGCGAACGTGCTGGATTCGAAGTTCGCGACGTCCATCCGACGCACTACGGCCGTATCTGTCCCGATTGAAACGCCGGAAGGTCCGAACATTGGACTGATCTCGTCGCTGAGCTGCTTTGCGCGGATCAACGACTACGGTTTCATCGAGTCTCCATATCGCAAGGTGAAGAACGCTCGCGTGGTCGATTACGTGATCGTCGTCAATGCCGGCGACAGCAATTTCAAAGTCGGCGACTATGCCGAAAAGAGCGAGATGGAAAAGGTCAACTCCGACCTTAAAGATCGGAAGAAGAAGCTGGTCGAAGTCGAGCCATTCTCCTTCTATCTTTCCGCGTGGGAAGAAGACCGGCACACCATCGCGCAGGCGAACATCGAACTCGACGACAAGGGCAAGATCGCTGGCGAGCTGGTCAACGCCCGCAAGGCCGGCAACTTTGTTCTCGTCAATCGCGACGAAGTCGATTACGTCGACGTCAGTCCGAAGCAGCTGGTCTCGGTCGCCGCGTCGCTCGTGCCGTTCCTCGAGCACGACGACGCGAACCGCGCACTGATGGGTGCGAACATGCAACGTCAGTCCGTGCCGCTACTCCGTGCGCAGGCTCCGATTGTTGGAACCGGCATGGAAGGCGTGACGGCGCGCGACTCTGGCGCGGTGATTCTCGCGAAACGTAACGGAATCATCGACTCGGTCGACTCCGAGCGCATTATCGTTCGCGTCGAAGGCGAGCATCATCCGATGCAGCTTTCGCGTGAAGTTGGTAGCGACATTTATCAGCTCACGAAATTCAAGCGCTCGAACCAGAACACTTGTATCAACCAGAAGCCGATCGTGAAAAAGGGTCAGCGTGTCGTAAAAGGTCAGGTCATCGCCGACGGCCCTTGCACCGACTTCGGCGAGTTGGCTCTGGGACGCAACGTGCTCGTGGCGTTCATGCCGTGGCGCGGCTACAACTTCGAAGACGCGATCCTCGTTTCGGAAAAGATGGTGAAGGAGGATTACTACACCTCCGTCCACATCGAAGAGTTTGAACTGGAAGCTCGCGACACGAAGCTCGGCCCTGAAGAAGTAACGCGCGACATTCCAAACGTCAGTGAATCGACGCTGCGGAATCTCGACGAAGCGGGCGTGATCCGCATCGGCGCCGGAATCAAGCAGGGCGACATCATCGTCGGCAAAGTGACGCCGAAAGGTGAAACGCAGCTTACTCCGGAAGAAAAACTGCTGCGCGCGATCTTCGGCGAAAAGGCCGGCGATGTGCGCGACGCTTCACTCTACTGCCCGCCGGGAATCGAAGGCATCGTGGTCGATGTGAAGATCTTCTCGCGCAAAGGCCAGGAAAAGGACGAGCGCGCGAAGGCGATTGAAGGAAACCAGATTGCGAAGCTCGAGAAGAACCTTTCCGATGAAATCCGGATTCTGACCGACGAGCGGCTGAAGCGTCTCGAAGGCCTGTTGGGCGGCAAGGAAGTGCAAGCCGATCTGCACGACGAGCGCACCAACAAGCGTTTGCTGACCAAGGACGCGATTCTCGACCGCGACACCATCGAGCGCATCTCGACCCGCAACTTGAAGCGCATCAAGTACGCCGATAAAGATCCGCGGGTGAATGAGCAGATCGACGAGATCGAGGAAATGACCTCGCGCCAGATCGACGTGCTCAAGAAAATCGTCAACGAGAAGAAAGACAAGCTGACCAAGGGCGATGAACTGCCGCCGGGCGTAATCAAGCTCGTCAAAGTTTACATCGCGATGAAGCGCAAGCTGAGTGTCGGCGACAAGATGGCCGGACGCCACGGCAACAAGGGCGTGATCGCGCGCATTCTGCCTGAAGAGGATATGCCGTACCTCGAGGATGGAACGCCGGTTGAGATCGTCCTGAACCCGCTCGGCGTACCCAGCCGTATGAACGTGGGGCAGATTCTTGAAACCCACCTCGGATGGGCCGGTCATGAACTCGGCGTGAAGATCACGGAATTGCTGAAGCAGAACACGCGCTCCGAAGCGATTCGCCGCGATCTGAAGACGCTGTTCAAAGACACGGTGCTGGCGGAAACCATCGGCGACATGAGGGAAGATGAACTCGAAGCCGTCGCGCCAACGCTGAAGAAAGGCGTCTTCATGGGGTCGGCCGTATTTGACGGCGCCCGCGAAACGGAAATCAAGGCGTTGCTTTCGAGCGCTGGCCTGCCTACATCGGGCAAGACCAGTCTGCGCGATGGCATGACGGGCGAGATTTTCGAACAGCCGGTCACGGTCGGCTACATCTACATGTTGAAACTGTCGCATCTGGTGGACGACAAGATTCACGCGCGTTCCATCGGGCCGTATTCGCTGATCACGCAGCAACCGCTCGGTGGCAAGGCGCAGTTCGGCGGCCAGCGCTTCGGAGAAATGGAAGTCTGGGCTCTCGAAGCCTACGGCGCGGCGTTCATCCTGCAGGAATTGCTGACCGCAAAGTCAGACGACGTTTACGGACGCACCAAAATCTACGAGGCGATCGTCAAAGGCGAAGCCGCGATGGAGCCGGGTGTTCCGGAATCGTTCAACGTGCTGATTCGCGAATTGCAGGCCTTGTGCCTGGATGTCGAATTGATCAAGGCCACAGAGAAGAAGCCGGTGGCCGTAGCAGCGGATTAATTGGCGGTCGTTGGTCGTCAGTCGTTTGTCGTTGGCGACCAACGTAAGCCGACCAATAGATTTTTTGGAAAACGAGACTCGCAGGATTGCCTTTGAGGCTGCGGGTTAGAGCTTGAGCTAGCGACTAACGACCATCGACTAGCGACTTCTTCAAAGGCCGCGTGCGGCGGCGAAAAGCCGAGGAAAGCGGAGAACACATGTTTCGTTCGAGCCCGTTCGATATGGCAAATCCCGTGGCTGATTTCGATGCCATTCGCATCAGCCTGGCCTCACCTGAAAAGATCCGGAGCTGGTCGCATGGGGAAGTGACCAAGCCGGAAACTATTAACTACCGCACTTTTAAGCCGGAGCGCGACGGCTTGTTCTGCGCCCGCATTTTCGGCCCGGTCACTGACTGGGAATGTCTCTGCGGCAAGTACAAGCGCATGAAGCATCGCGGAGTGATCTGCGACAAGTGTGGCGTCGAAGTCACGCTTTCGAAGGTTCGCCGCGAGCGCCTCGGTCATATCGAGCTGGCATCGCCTTGTTCGCACGTGTGGTTCTTCAAGGGACTGCCGAGCCGCATCGGCCATCTCCTCGATATTTCCCTGCGCGATCTCGAAGCCATCCTCTACTTCGAAGCCTACGTGGTCGTCGATCCGGGCGACGCGCCGCTCAAAGAGCGCGAAGTCATTAAAGACGAAGCGAAATATCGCGAACTCGATCAGCAATATCGTCCTGCTGGCTTCAAGGCCATGATGGGCGCGGAAGCGATCAAGGAACTTCTCAAGCGGATTGAAGTCGACGGTCTTTCGGTCGAACTGCGCGAGAAGATGAAGCACGAAACCTCGCTCCAGAAGCGCCTGAAATATGCCAAGCGCCTGAAGGTCGTTGAGGCGTTCCGCAAGAGCGGCAACAAACCGCAGTGGATGATTCTCGACGTGCTGCCGGTGATTCCACCCGAGCTGCGCCCGCTGGTTCCACTCGACGGCGGCCGCTTCGCCACGTCTGACCTGAACGATCTGTACCGCCGCGTCATCAACCGCAACAACCGGTTGAAGAAGCTGATGGATCTGCACGCTCCCGAAGTCATCGTGCGCAACGAAAAGCGCATGTTGCAGGAAGCGGTCGACGCGCTGTTCGATAACGGCCGTCGCGGCCGCGTTCTGCGTGGCGCCAACAACCGTCCGCTGAAGTCGCTCTCCGATACGCTGAAGGGCAAGCAGGGACGCTTCCGCCAGAACCTGCTTGGCAAGCGCGTCGACTACTCCGGACGTTCCGTCATCGTTGTCGGCCCCGAACTCAAACTGCATCAGTGCGGCTTGCCGAAGAAGATGGCGCTCGAACTCTTCAAGCCGTTCATCTATCACCGACTCGAACAGACCGGAAACTGCACGACCATCAAGCAGGCCAAAGAAATGGTCGAGCAGCAGGATCCGATCGTGTGGGACATTCTGGAAGAGGTCATCAAAGACCATCCGGTGATGCTGAACCGCGCCCCTACGCTCCATCGCCTCGGCATCCAGGCGTTCGAGCCGGTGCTCGTTGAAGGCAAGGCAATCAAGATCCACCCGCTCGTCTGCACCGCGTTCAACGCGGACTTCGACGGCGATCAGATGGCCGTGCACATTCCTCTGTCGCCCGAAGCGCAGGTGGAAGCCAGCGTTCTGATGCTGTCTTCGCACAACATCCTGTCGCCCGCGTCTGGGCAGCCGATCACCGTTCCCACGCAGGACATGGTGCTCGGTCTTTATTACCTGACGAAAGCGAAGCCGGGTGCTAAGGGTGAAGGCCGGTCTTTTGCCAACATCGACGAAGTCGTCCTCGCGCTCGAAATGGGAGAAGTGGAAACGCTGACCCCGATTCGTCTGCGCTACAGCGGTGAAGTCATCGACCTGACCGCGGCGTACGACGATCAGGATGTAAACCACACCGAGCCCATCCACATCGTGCGTGAATATCTCAACACGACCGTGGGCCGCGCAATCCTGAACGACCATCTGCCGAAGGCCGTTCCCGGTGGCAATCAGGCCATGCCGTACATCAACGGCCTGCTCAAGAAAAAGGGCATTGGACAACTCGTCAACTATTGCTACCTGCGGTTTGGGCTTGAAGTGACGGTTAAGATGCTCGACGAGATCAAGTCGCTTGGCTTCCGCTATGCCACGCGTTCCGGTCTGTCGATCGGCATCGACGACATGGTCATCCCAGATAACAAGAAGACCCTGGTAAAAGACGCCGACAAGTTGGTCATCGCGGTCCAGCAGCAATACCTGGACGGCGCCATCACCAACGGCGAACGCTACAACAAGGTCATCGAAATCTGGTCGGCGATCACTGAAAAAGTTGCCGATGAAATGTTTGGCCAGATGCAGCGTCGCGACAAAGAAGGCGGGCTCAACCCGATTTACGTCATGGCCGACTCCGGCGCTCGAGGATCGAAACAGCAGATTCGTCAGCTCTCCGGCATGCGCGGATTGATGGCGAAGCCGACCGGTGAAATTATCGAGACGCCAATCACGGCCAACTTCCGTGAAGGGCTAACCGTTCTCGAATACTTCATCTCGACGCACGGCGCCCGCAAGGGATTGGCTGATACGGCGTTGAAGACCGCTGACTCTGGCTACCTGACGCGGCGTCTGGTCGACGTGGCGCAGGACGTGATCATCAGCGAATACGACTGCGGCACCGTCGACGGAATCTTCGTCTCCGGTATCGTTGAAGCCGGCGAGATCATCGAGCCGTTGCGCGACCGCATCGTAGGCCGCGTGTCGCTCGAGAAGATCAAAGACTACGAAGGTCAGGTCGTCGTCGACATCAACCAGGAAATCACCGAAGATCTGGCGGGCGCAATTCAGGCGGCCGGAATCGAGCGCGTGAAAATTCGCTCGGTGCTCACCTGCGAATCGAAGCGCGGAGTTTGCGTTATGTGTTACGGACGCAACCTGGCTTCCGGACGTCTCGTCGAACTGGGCGAGGCTACCGGCGTAATCGCGGCGCAGTCCATCGGCGAACCCGGAACGCAGCTCACCATGCGTACCTTCCACATCGGCGGTACGGCATCGCGAGTTTCGGAACAGTCGCGCCTCGATGCCAAGAGCAACGGCAGCGTGCGCTTCATCAACCTGCAAACCGTGAAGTCGAAGACTGGCGATTTGGTGGTTATGAATCGTCAGGGTTCGATTGCGGTGGTGGACGAAAAAGGCCGCGAACGCGAGCGCTATGCAGTCGTCTATGGCGCCAAGGTGAAAGTTACCGATGGCGGTCCAGTCTCGCTTGGCGAAGCACTCGTCGAGTGGGATCCTTACACCTTCGCCATCCTCACCGAAATTGGCGGAACGGCGCAGTTCAAGGATCTACAGGAAGGCATCACGCTGCACGAAGAGGTCGATGAAGTCACCGGCTTGTCGCGTCACGTCGTTGCCGATTCGCCTGATGAGAAGCGTCAGCCCGCGATTGTAATCAAGGGCAAGGCGAGCAAGCGCTACCTGATGCCGTCGCGCGCTCACCTTATGGTGCAGGACGGAGATACGGTGTATCCGGGCGACGTGCTGGCCAAGATCCCGCGCGAAACGACGAAGACCAAGGACATCACGGGCGGTCTGCCGCGCGTGGTCGAATTGTTCGAGGCCCGCAAGCCGCGCGAAACCGCTGTCATCAGCGAAATCGACGGCACGGTTCGGTTCGGCGAAGTGGCCAAAGGACAACGCAAACTCTACGTGGCAGCCGATAACGGCACGGAAAAAGAATACTCCGTTCCGCGCGGCGTTCACATCAACGTGCAGGAAGGCGAGCGTGTGAAAGCTGGCGAACCCTTGATGGACGGCCCGCTCAACCCGCACGACATTCTGGCCGTGCTCGGTGAAAAGGAGCTGCAGTCTTACCTGGTCAATGAAATCCAGGAAGTCTACCGGCTCCAGGGCGTGAACATTTCGGATAAGCACATCGAAGTGATCGTCCGCCAGATGATGCGCTGGGTGAAGGTCGAAGACGTTGGCGACACTCAGTTTCTCCTCGAACAGCAGGTGGATAAGTTCCGCTTCCACGAGGAGAATGAGCGCGCAATTGCGAACGGCGGCAAACCGGCTACCGGACGTCCGTTGCTGCTCGGTATCACCAAGGCGTCGCTCTCGACAGACTCGTTCATCTCCGCCGCCTCCTTCCAGGAGACGACACGCGTGCTGACCGAAGCTTCCATTCAGGGAGCGGTCGATCATCTGCGCGGCTTGAAGGAAAACGTGATCGTGGGCCGCTTGATTCCGGCCGGCACCGGCATGGAGTATTACCGCAACGTGCGTCTCTCTCCAGAAATGGAAGAGGCCGCGAGCAAGGTGCAGGAAGAAGTCTCGCAAGCTTACGAAGATGCCGAGCGCGCGCTCGAACTCATGCGCCACGAGGGAGAGACCGAAGAACTCGCAGCGGAGTAGAATGCAACGAATTCAGGACAGGGGCGCCAGTCGATTAACGACCGTCGCCCCTGATTTTCTTGGATCACGTTTTGAGTTAAACGCTGTATAACCTCATGGCTCTAGCATTGCAACCACAGCGCCTCACCGGACAGCCCCAGGATCGCAACGCCGCGCCGGAGCCGATGCCCGGCGGACTGATTCTGGCTCCAGCCCTGGGGCGTTTCTGGCGCTTGTTCCGGCTGTCGATCTGGCGTGCCTTCGAACACGACGCTTTCGGAACCGCGAAGGCTTCGGCGTATTCTTCGCTCTTCACTTTTTTCCCTGCCTTGCTGGTACTGGGCTCTGTTCTCGCGACTCTCAGCCGGGGCCAGGTTTACTTGCGCGAAATTTCCTATGCGCTTGGCACCATTCTTCCAGCGGGCAGTTCAACGGTCCTTGCGTACCTGCGAAGCAGCACGGATCGTCCGGTCGGCCTGCTCCTTTCGACCTCGCTGCTGACGATCTGGAGCGCTTCGGGCGTGATCATTTCATGGATGGATGGTTTCCGCCGCGCCTACCAGCTTCCGAAAACCTGGGGCTTGGTCCAGGAGCGTTTCATCGCGATCTCTCTGGTCTTGATGGCCGGTCTGCCCTTAACCTTCGCGACCATTCTGGTCGCTTTCGGCAGCCGCATTGAGACGCGGATTCTATTTCACATCGGGCACGAGTTCGGGCCTCTGATTCTTTTATTGTGGGGAGCGATCCGCTGGACCATCGCGATTTTGACGAGCATCTCGGTGATCCAGTTGATCTATCACAATGCGGTTCCCCGCACCCAGCCCTGGCACAGCGTTCTGCCCGGGGCCGTGCTCGCCACTTTTCTTTGGTTGTCTTCGACCGCACTCTTTGGATGGTATTTGCAGCACTATGCCGACTACAGTGTCATTTACGGCTCGCTCGGCGTCGGCATCGCGTTGCTGGTGTGGATGTACCTTATCTCGCTCGTCGTGCTGATTGGCGCCGAATTCAATGCCATGCTCTTTCCGCGCTGCGTAAAGAGCCCGCTTCCACCGAGAGAAGTGTAGAGAGGTCGCTTGCCTCGTTTCTGCAAAATCCCTGCCGCCAAAGATCGGCCCGGCTCGCCGGTGAACTCGTTTCTGCAATAAAATTGAACCAGCCTCCTGCCGAAAGGATGTCGCGAATTTGAAACAACGCAAACCGGATCTGGTTGACGGAAGTCTACCCTCCGCCGAGTCCGCACCGGCAGAGACACCGGAACGCCTGCGCCGCGCCAAGATCATCTGCACGATCGGTCCGGCCTGTGATTCGGAGGAAATGATTCGCGACCTGATGCGCGCCGGCATGGATGTGGCGCGACTTAATTTCTCCCACGGAACGCATTCCGAACATGCCCGGCGGATCAAGCGTCTTCGTCGCGCGGCCGAACGGCTGAAGCGAACCATTTGCATCTTGCAGGACCTGCAAGGCCCCAAGATTCGCACGGGCCGGCTTAAGGATGGAAAAACAATTTCGCTTGCGGCCGGAGCGATCCTCACCATCACGCCGCGCAAAGTGGAGGGAACCGCTGCGCTGATCTCCACTGACTTCGCTGGCCTGGCGCGCGAGGTGGAACCCGGATCGCGCGTGCTCCTCTCCGACGGACGGATTGAGCTCAAAGTGCGCGCCATTCACGGCGACGAGGTGGAGTGCGAGGTCATGAACGGGGGCACGCTCGGAGAGCATCAAGGAATCAATCTCCCCGGCGCAGCCGTGGCGATTCCCGCCCTCACCGACAAAGACAAGCGTGACCTCGAGTTCGGGCTCAAGCACGGCGTTGATGCAGTCGCGCTGTCGTTTGTCCGGTCTGCCGAGGACATCCGCGAGGCCAAGACCCTGATGCGAGGGTTCGGGAAGTCCGTCCCCATCATCGCAAAACTCGAGAAGCCGCAGGCCATCGACCGTCTGGAAGAAATTCTCGAGATATCGAACGGCGTCATGATTGCGCGCGGCGATTTGGGCGTGGAGTTGCCACCGGAGCGTGTTCCCATCATTCAGAAGCTGGTCATTCAGCGGGCCGCCGTTTGGCGCACGCCGGTGATCACGGCAACGCAGATGCTCGAATCGATGACCGAAAACCCGCGCCCCACAAGGGCGGAGGCAAGCGACGTAGCCAACGCGATTTTTGATGGCACCGACGTCGTCATGCTTTCGGGCGAAACCGCCAGCGGCCGCTATCCCCGCGAAACCGTCGCCATGATGGCCCGCATCATTCTCGAGGCGGAAGCGAGCGTCGCGCAACTGCCATCCGCGCCGCGCCGGCGCCACGAACAACATCACTATTCCGTCGCCGAAACCATCTGCGAATCGATCGCGCACGCCGCCGAAGATCTGCCGATGGGTGCGATTGCAGTGTTCACGGAGAGCGGCAACACCGCGCGGATGCTGTCGAAGCAGCGGCCGAAGGTTTGTATTTATGCCTTCAGCCGCAAGCCCGAGGTCTGCAATCGGATGAATGCGCTGTGGGGCGTGCATCCCGTCCACAAACACGAATGGGACTCGGCGGAATCGATGCTCAGGACGGCGGAAAAAGCACTGTTGCCGAAAGGGCTTCTGCGCCCTGGCGACGTACTCGGTCTGGTCGCTGGCACCAAGCTCACGTCGGGCGCGACGAATTTTATGAGGCTCCACACGGTCGAAGAGCCCAGGCGGACGACGCGACGTCGAAAGAAGTAGGCAGGGGCCCTACGAGCTAATCGTGACCTCATTTCTCGACAACACCCTCGATCCCGCGGTTCGCGGATACCTTCACACTCCGCAGACGGCGAATGGCCATGCCCTGATCCTGACACACGGCGCCGGAGGGAACGCAAATGCTCCGCTCCTCGTCGCGCTGGCGGAGACTTTCGCCTCTCACGGCTATACCGTTCTGCGCTGCGACTTGCCGTTTCGGCAAGCGAAAAGCTTTGGGCCGCCATTTCCCGCGCAGGCGGCGCGCGACCGCGCCGGACTTCGCAACGCCGTTGAACTCATGCGCAAGCAAGTTTCGGGAAAAGTTTTTTTGGGCGGCCACTCTTACGGAGGGCGGCAGTCCACCATGCTGTGCGCGGAAGAACCTGACCTGGTCGCGGGACTTCTGCTGCTTTCCTATCCACTGCATCCGCCGCGCAAACCAGATCAGCTTCGCACGCAGCATCTGCCCGAGCTTCGTACTCCGTGCCTGTTCGTTCACGGAACGCGCGACCCCTTCGGAACCGTCGAAGAGATGAAAAAGGCCCTGAGCCTGGTCCCCGCCAAAACCGAATTAATGACAGTGGCAGGCGCCGGGCACGATTTGGGGTTCAAAGAAAAACTTCGGGCCGAAGAAATTCCGGCGCGGATCTACGAAGCCTTTGCGGTTTTCTTTCCGGCGCGGTAATTACTTTCAGCCCTTGCGCCAAGCGCCCGCATCCTCGAAGATGTTCAGTACCCTATGCCGCAAGACATAGCGCCACCGACGGCCCAACCCGGGCAACTCGACGCCACCGCACTCGCGGATTCTCTCCGCCGCCATCTGCGCGGAGAAATTCGCTTCGACTCCGGCAGCCGCGCTCTTTATGCCACCGATGGTTCCAACTACCGCCAGGTCCCGATCGGCGTGGTTGTTCCTCGTGACAAGGAGGATGTGCTCGCGACCGTGGCGGTCTGTCGCGAACACGGTGCTCCGCTGCTTGGCTCGCGGCGGAGGCACTTCGCTCGCCGGACAATGTTGTAACTCGGCGGTCATCCTCGATTTTTCAAAGTATCTCTCGAACATCCTCGAAATCGATCCCGCGCGCCGCCTCGCTCGCGTGGAGCCGGGAGTCGTCCTCGACACTCTGCGCGCCGCCGCCGAAAAGCATCACCTCACCTTCGCGCCCGATCCCGCCATCGCACGACCGCTGCACCATCGGAGGAATGATCGGCAACAACTCCTGTGGCGTGCACTCGATCATGGCCGGCAAGACGGACGACAACGTCGAGGCGCTCGAAATCCTCACCTACGACGGACAACGCCTGCACGTAGGCGCAACCAGTGCCGACGACTTCGACCGCTACATCCGCGAAGGCGGACGCCGCGCCGAAATCTACGCTGGACTCAAAGCGCTCGCCGATCGTCACGGCGAGCAAGTCCGCCGCCAGTTCCCGAATATCCCGCGCCGCGTTTCCGGATACAACCTCAACCACCTGCTCCCCGAAAACGGTTTTCACGTGGCGCGCGCGCTGGTCGGATCCGAAGGCACATGCGTAACTGTCCTCGAAGCAACCTGCCGCCTGGTTGAAAGCCCGCCGGCCCGCGTATTGCTGGTCATCGGATGGCCCGACATTTATATCTGTGCCGACCACGTTCCACAGATCATGGAGCATCGTCCGATCGGCCTCGAGGGATTCGATGACATCATGGTCTACGCGAGCCGCCGCAAAGGTGTGAACCTCGAAGGCTTGGCGCTGCTGCCCGAAGGCGCTGGCTGGCTGATTGCTGAATTCGGTGCGAGCACAATCGCCGAAGCCGAGTCGCACGCTCAGAATTTGATGGCAGCGCTCGACCGATCTGCGGCCCCGCCCAACATGCGCCTGTTCACTGACCCGCGTCAGACAAAGCGCATCTGGGAAGTTCGCGATTCCAGCCTAGGTGTGACGTCGTTCACTCCCGGCGAACCTCATCACTGGGAAGGTTTCGAAGATTCCGCTGTGGCCCCGGAAAAACTAGGCGCGTATCTGCGCGATCTCCGCAAGCTGATGCAGGCCTACCACTACACAGGCTCGTTCTACGGGCACTTTGGCCATGCCTGCGTCCACACCCGCATTGACTTCGATCTCGAATCCGATGAGGGCGTGCGCAAGTTTCGCCAGTTCATGGAAGAGGCTGCCGATCTTGTTGTCCGCTACGGCGGCTCGCTCTCAGGCGAGCACGGAGACGGGCAGGCCCGCGCCGAGCTTCTGCCTAAAATGTTTGGCCCGGAACTGATGCAGGCGTTCCGCGAGTTCAAGTCGCTGTGGGATCCCGAGTGGAAGATGAATCCCGGCAAGCTCATTGAGCCGTATCGTCTGGATGACAATCTGCGACTCGGCGCGGGCTACGATCCGTGGCAACCGCAGACTCATTTCAAATTTCCCGACGACCACGGCAGCCTCGCTGCCGCCACGCTGCGCTGCGTGGGAGTGGGCAAGTGCCGCCGCGACGAGGGCGGAGTGATGTGCCCAAGTTTTCGTGTCACGCGCGAAGAAGAGCACTCCACCCGCGGCCGCGCGCACCTGCTCTGGGAGATGACGAAGGGTGATGTCATCAAAGACGGCTGGCAGAGCGAAGCGGTCAAAGACTCGCTCGATCTTTGCCTGGCCTGCAAGGGTTGCAAGAGCGATTGCCCGGTTGGCGTCGATGTCGCAACCTACAAAGCGGAGTTCCTCTCGCACTATTACGAAACCAATCGGCGTCCGCTGAATGCGCTGGCATTTTCGAATATCGATTTGTGGGCGCGGGCTGCATCGCACGTTCCGGGGTTGGTGAATCTCACGACGCAGCTTCCAGTTTTGCGCGATCTAGCGAAGCTCGCGGGCGGAATTGCGAACCAGCGTCGCCTTCCGGCGTTTGCCCCAGAAACATTCCAACAGTGGTGGACGAAAGAAATCGTATGGCACGCCGCGGAGCTCGGTGCGAGCGTCCGTCGGCGAAACGTCGGCTCCGACCGTCCTGCTTTGGGCCGACACTTTCAACAATCATTTCCTCCCCGCGACTGCCAAAGCCGCCGCCGAAGTCCTCGAGGCCGCCGGCTTCGACGTCACCGTCCCCAGCGCTCATCTCTGTTGCGGACGCCCACTCTACGATGTCGGAATGCTCGACCGCGCTAAGAAGCTGCTGCTCCAGATCATGGATGAGCTTCTTCCTGAAATCGAAGCGGAGACGCCGATCATCGTTCTCGAACCGAGTTGCGCCGCCGTTTTTCGCGACGAACTCACGAACCTTTTCCCCAAAGACGAACGCGCCCAGGCTCTTTCGAAGCAAGTCTTCCTGCTCAGCGAATTTCTCGAACAAAGGGCCCAGAACTTCCCGCTCCCCCAATTGCCGCGCCGGGCCCTGGTCCACGGACACTGTCATCACAAAGCCATCATGAAGATGACCGCCGAAGAGGCGGTTCTCGATCGTATGGGAATCAAGTTCACCGCGCCTGCTCCCGGATGCTGCGGCATGGCCGGGGCCTTCGGCTTCGAAAAAGAGAAATACGATGTCTCAAAAGCCATCGGCGAACTCGAACTGCTGCCCGCCGTCCGCCAGGCTCCCACCGACTGGCTGATCGTCGCCGACGGCTTCAGTTGCCGCGAACAGATCGCGCAGGAAACCGACCGCCACGCCTTGCACCTGGCCGAAGTTCTTCAGATGGCCCTTAGAGAGGCAACTGAGACCCCGGAAGGCTTTCCCATGTTCGACCCCGCCCCACAGCACTTTCCCGAAGACGCCTGGGTACGCCCGCATGAAGCGGCGATTCAGAAATCCATGAAGCGGGCGGGGTTGGCACTAGCTGGGATCGCGGCGGGGGCGGCGCTGCTTCTGGCGCTCGCCAGGAAGCGCTAGAATGGGGAAGACTCCAGCTGGAGTCTGATACTAAGCTGTTGATAATAAATGATTTGTTTCTCCTCTCCCCTTCCCGCTCTTTTTCTGGGACAATAGGGTATCGCTGAGATTGCCTCTGCGTCTTAGCGGCCAGCTCTGGCCCCGACGCCAAGCCTGGTGTCATCAATTACGGCCTAGCCGCCGCCGCGCGCCATTCGCCGGAAAGCCGAACTTATGGAAACCGAAAATACCACCATTTTGCTCACGACGCCCGTGCCGACTCCGGTCCCGTCGCCTATGCATTCGCAAGACAAAACACTTCAGGGGTCGGTGCTCGTCCTGATCCAGTTCGATGTTTGTGAAGAGATCAAACTTGACGCCCTGCGCGACATTTTTGGGCAAGGAGCCCGCCGCCAGGAGGCCAGCTTCAAGCACCCTGCCCCGGGATACGTACGCTTTCAGCGCGCGCCCGTTGTCGAACCGGTCGAACCGCTGATCCTTGAAAGCGGCGAACGTCTCGACGTCCAGATCAAGTATTACGATTACGGTGTGTTGAGTGTCGTTTTCGAGCTGCCGTTTTCTGGCGACTGGGATACGCTCGTCCGCCTCGCCAGCCGCTGGGTTTGGGACACCGATTTCACGAGCTTCGCGCAGAAGATCGTTAAAGCGAAGATCGAGCGCGCCCGGCCGGCTCTGGTCAAACTCTACGACAGTTGGCTGCATGAAGATTACTTCGTCTTCCACGTGCGCGACATCGCCGGCAATCCGACGGCGGCCGAACTGCTCGCGACCCAGGGAGGCCGCATCGCCCAGATCGTGCGGGGTGAACACATTCCGCTCTCCGACGGCGAACAACAGGAAATCATGCAGTCGAAGATTTCGTATTATCCGAACGATCTCGCGGTCATCAGCTGGAACGGAGCTTTCCTCTATGATTCGACGGCGGGCGCGGAAACCGCGATCCAGTTGCTCGAATACGCCAACTCGCAGCTGCTCGAGTTCCGCCACTACGACGAATTTCTGACCCGCGAACTGCAGAGCGTTTACGACTTCATGGACCACGGCTCGACCGGAATGTGGGCCCGTTGGCGCACCGCCAAACGCGCCACTCGTCTGCACACCGTCCTGCTCGATGTGGACGAACTGACCGAACGCGCCGACAACGCCATCAAGTTCCTTAGCGACATGTTCTCGGCCCGTTTATACAAAGTGGCGGCGTCAAAAATTGGCGTCACGGATTACAAAGACCTGGTCAATCAGAAAGTTCACACCGCCGAGGAACTCTACCGCTTCATGGTGGACCAATTCCATCAGAGCCGCGCGTTTGTGCTGGAGTTGATGGTCGTGATTATTCTGATTATTGATTTGATCTGGCTGTTTAAGGGCAGGACGCCGGTGTAGGAAAGCTGTCAGCTCTCAGCTATCAGCCGTCAGTTAAAACCAGAGATTCCGCTTCAATAATCAATAATTCGCTTCGCGTGCAGTTGCTCCAGAAACACTCTCACCTCGGCGCGGATCTTTCCTTTCGGCGCTAGCATAAATTGCGCTTCTAGCTTCTGCACAATTTGCTCAAACGTAAAATGGCCTTCGCAGAGTTCGAGAATGATTCGACCTGTGCCCTCGACGCGAACGGCGCCTTCGGGGAATAAGACCACAGGCGCGTCGGTGGTTCCCCCCCAACGGCATCCAGTGGCAAATTTTGGAATGCTCGCCTCGGTAAGCTCAGCCACGATGCCCCTTGTGTTTCGCGTCGGCCTTGTCGTCGTCGTTGTCGATGTGAAAGGCGCCCGGCGGCGGCCAGCCCGGCTCGACATAAGCGAAATAAAGCGCGTCAAGCTGCGCCCACAGTATGTCGCACTTGTCGCGCAGTGCTTGCACGACGCGTTCCTGATCCGCGCGCGTCGCCGCGTGGTCGAAAGCGTACTGGATTGCGAAGGCTGCGTCCTCAGGAGCTTCCGTCAGCCGCGCCTCAAAGTAGTCGAGTCCAGACGAAAGCCACGGATAGTGCTCGCGCAGTTTCTCCATGCGGAGCGTGATCAGGTCGCGTGAAAAAAGCTCAGTCAACGATGAGGCCACGCACTCCAGAAACGGGCGCGTCCGCACCAGGTTCAGATATTCGTTTCCGATAAAACGTGTCGCGGGCAGAACTTCGTCGCCGCGCATGACTCGCTCGCGGTCGAGGCCCGTCGCTTCCGCCAGCTTGATCCAGCGCAGGATTCCGCCGTTACGCGTTTCATCTCCGTCGTGATCCACGATACGTTTCCGCCAAACGCGACGAAATACCGGATCGGTCGCGCGCGAGAGAATGATCGCATCCTTCATCGGGATGATCGACTGGTAGTAATAACGATTCAACGCCCAGGCCTGTAGTTGTCCGCGGCTGAGCTTGCCTTCGTGCATCAACAGGTGAAACGGATGCCTGTGGTGATAGCGTTCTTCGCCCACGCGCAGAAGCGCCGCGCGCAACTCCTCGAAGGTCAGCTTGGGTCCGTTCGATGGAGCGCCTGCCGCGCCGTTTTCGGAAGCTATAGTTCCAGTTGCCAATTGTCCTCCGCCACTTCCCACCCAGCCTGCCGTACGGCTTGGTGTTCGGCGCTTGTTTCATCCAGCATCGGATTTGTGTTGTTTAGATGAATAAACATTTTGCGCCGGGCGTCAATATTTTTCAGCAGGCGCAGACTTTCTTCCACCGGAATGTGCCCCATCTGGTGCGCGGTCTCGCCGCTGCCCTGCACACACGTGAGTTCGTTATCGCTCCAGAAAGTGCCGTCGAACAGAAGCAAGTCCGCGCGGTCAATTTTTTCGAGCAACGCATCGGTAAGGTTTCCAATCGCGGGAATGTAAGCAACACGCTTCCCCGAGGCAGAAACAAAGAATAACGCCGCCGCCGCTTCGTCGCGGCCGAGGCTCGCCGCCTCACTCCTGACATATTTTGGATAACGTCCGGAAAGGTAATGAGCCTCACATCGCAGGCCCGAGTCTTTGCCATCGGCAGCCAACAATGAAAAAGGCGTGCCCGCGTTTATTGCGGACCATACCACCTGAGGCTCGACCCGGTTCAGCATCCCAAACATGCTGTTTTCTTCTCGCAGAATCTTCAAGATCGAAGCAGCGGCATAGACCCGCAAAGGCTGAAGTTCGCGGAGCAGGAGCAAGCCGATGACGTGATCGAGATCGGCGCTAGCCAGCACGACGCCCGCGATCGGCGAATCTCGGAGCGCACGCGGATGAAGCGTAGGGGAGGCTTCGATCTGGGTGGCGAGGTCGGGAGATGCCCCGGCCAGGAACCAGGTGACGCCGTCGGCGCTCACCGCCAGTTGAGCCTGGGTGCGCGCCTTGCCAGAAAATTTGTGGTTGCGCACAGACGCACAGTTTCCGCAGCCGCAATTCCACTGCGGGAACCTACCCCCGGCCGCAGAACCGAGGATCTGAATGCGCATCTTCTTGTGCTGAGGTTAGAGTTTCGCGCTCACGTAGGAATTGATTTCGCAGCAGAGAACAACCTCTTCAAACACCGGAGTGGTCCAAGCCATGACGTTCACCCTTTACCGAGAGATTTTGCCGCGCCACACCTTTGGCAAGGCGTGACAGGCGATGAAGAATCATATCATTCGGAGGGCTCGATTGCCGGTTAAAATTCGGAGAAAATATGGCACGAACGGGCCATATTTATGGTGCACGATGAGGAGCTGCTCCCAGTGTAAAAGCAATAGTATCAATGACTTATCGGCGCATATGAGCTACTGCGCCGTTTCGAGAAGCCCCTGCTCAGCCTTCTCCTGACACTCGATGCAGTGCCGCGTCCAGGGGACGGCTTCGAGGCGCTTGGCATTGATTTCCTTGCCGCAGGATACACATTCCCCAAAGCTGCCTTCGCGAATGCGCGCGAGCGCGCCATCGACCATGTTGAGCAACTGCCGGTCGTTGTTGCTTTGGCTGAAGAGAAATTCTTTGTTGTAGGAGCTGGCGGCGCGATCGGCGACGTCCTGGGTGGCCTCATCGTCGGCGGTGCGGCCGTCTTGCTGATTCCGGACAACCATGTGACGCAATTCCTGCTGCCGGGTTTCAAGCTTCTTTTTAAACGTCTCAAGTTTCTTCTTGTCCATGATTGCAACCTGGATTACAACCCCACGCTCATCGAAAGCTGGTCCTCCAAGGATCTCCACTGCCCCTGAAGTCAAACAAATATCCTAAGCGCGAAAGAGAGCGGGCGTCAAACGGAGGGGATTCACTCGTTCCCCGCGATCAAGGTTGGTTCGCGGCGGCCGCAAGCGCCGGCGCTGGATACTCGGGAAGTTTCTGCTTCGCAGCCTGCGTCCGCTTCACTTGCAGTTCGTCGAACAGAAGCGCAGGGCTTGCCACGCTGAACCAGACCGGTTCCGAGCGGTCTTCGACTGCTGGCGCGGTGCCGGCGGCGATCAAATCGCTGCGCAGAGAACGTATATCGAGATCTCCGAAGACCGCGCCGCGCACCAGTTCTTCGTGCGCGTCCTTGGTCCAGACGCGATAGATCAACCGTGGCTCGAGCCGCGGTCCCATGGTCTCGACATAAAGTCCGTAGGGAAGATCACGTTGCTTGCAGAGTGCGATGAGTTTCTCCTTCAGCGCCGCGTCCGGCTGCGGGTCGGTGGACTGCAAAACCAGATTGCCGGGATAGGCCGCAGCCGATGCCGCGGCTGACGCACGACCATGTCCGTTTGACGCCGGGAAGTCGCGGATGGGAGTGCGTCCGATGAGATACGAAACCAGTTGCCCTTTTTCGATGAGCGAAACCCGTTGTGCTTTCACTCCTTCATCATCGAGCGTGTAGTTGCCAAACAGTGGCTGGCCCGAAATCGCCGACACCGTCGGATCGTCAAAGACATTGATGAAGTCGGGAAGCACGCGCGACTTGTAACTGGTCGACCATTTTCCCGTCGTACGGGCGTTCTCGCCGAGCTGCGGCTTGCGGCCGAGAACATTCGGCTCGATCAGTTCGGTGACGACCGTAGCCGCGGCGTCGTTCGCAAACAGCACCGGCCCGCGATATTCCTCGTCGACCACGGGAGCATCGCGGAGCTGCCTCAAGGTTTCAAGCATCTTCGCAGTCGTCTTCAAAAACTGTTCGCGCGCCGGGAGTTCCTTCAGTTCGTTGCCCTGATCTGCGTGCGAACGTTGCAACAACATTCCGTCGGCTGCCTGGGTCGATCCCCCGACCGAAATGACGTAGTGCGTGTGACCAGAGCGAGCGATTGTTCCCTCGGAGTTCACGAAATAGCGGTTTTCAACCGTGAAACGCAGCGACGAATCGAAGGTTTCCAGCTCCTGATCCGAACGATAAAGCCCGGAGGATTCTTCGAGCAGACGCAGCCAAGAGCTGAAGTCGGTCGACGAAAACCGCACCAGTGGCTCGATGGACTGAACCGGCGAGGTCTTTGCAAAATCGTCGACTGGCTCATCGACTTTCAATTGCTTGAGCGCGGCCTGTTTTGCCGAGAGCGCTTCGGTCGCGGCTTTGTAGGCGCGATCCGTGGCCAGCCACACACGGTGCCGAATCGAAAAGACATCGTCATCGGATGGAACCAGATCCACCGTCCCTTCGCCGGTGCCGAAGAAACTATCCTGCTTGTAGTCGCCGACACGGACAGAAACACGCAACAAACGCCCATGATCATGCTGCTGGGAACGCAGCGCGCCAAAGACGGCACTGGCGTCGAACTGATCGATCTCCGTGACGCGGTATTCGATGTAATAGGGCGCCGGCACATTATCCATCTTGAGTTTGGTTTTCGACCGCTCCATCTCTTCGGTGAGCGCACGCAGCACAGCATCACTGGAAGCAACATCAGCAGCGAGCGCGAACGTTGACAGGCTGCAGAGCAGGATGACGAAGGCAATGATCAAGTTTCTTACTCTCATCTTTTTTGCTTTCATCGGCTTGCCTCCCTTATCATCCGTCGACCCCGGCATCGGCGCTGGCGGTGGTGGAAGAATTGGCGGCCGCGTATCTCCGTACTTGCGCTTCTGCACTTCCATCTGAGAAAAGAGCATTTCCGGGGCCGCCGCCGAAACCGGAACGCTGCCCGATTCCGCTCCGCAGATTCCGTTGAAGACGCTCATCGTGTCGCCTGTGGCCGCGATTTGCGTCAACACCGTCAGCGGGGTTCCAACGATGTCCACTCCCCTCACCAGTTCGTCCGGACGCCCATCGGGATAAACCCGCCACACCATCACCGGCAACACTTGAAACGCTTGCGGCAGATCGCGCGTCGTCAGCGTGAATCCGCCCTGAATGTCCTCGAAGTAGAGTCCGTAAGGTTTGCCCTGCTTCTTGATCTCGTCGATAAAGCGCGCCCGCAGCTGCGCGTCAGGAATCGTCTTCGAGGAAGTTACGATCAGATTGCCCTGTCGTCCGACGGGCATCAATCCTTCCTGAGCCCGGCCGTGGCCGTTCGAGTTGCTGAAATTCTTCACCGGCAGACGGCCCATCAAAAAATTCTTAAGGATGCCATCCTTCACCACCTCGACTCGCGAGGCGGGAGTGCCTTCATCGTCGTAGCGATAGAAGCCGGACAGCTCCGTTTTCCCAAGCGTGCGCAGCGTTGGATCGTCCGTCACACTCAGGAACTCGGGCATGATTTTCTCGTTTACCTTTTTTGTGAAGGTCTGGCCCTCGTCTCGGCCACGCTGGCGTTGTCCCTCGACGCGATGCCCGAGGACTTCATGAAAGAACACCGCCGCGGCGCGCCCCGAAAGCATCGCGGGACCGTTATACGGCTCTGCCAACGGAGCGGCGCGCAACGCCACCAGGTCGGTCTGCCATCTTTTTGACGCTGGCCGCTATTTCGGCTTCCGAAGGAACTTTCGCCGGATCTGAAAACTGGAAAGTCTCGACACGCATCAGCTGCATGCCGTCGTCAGCGCGTGTCTCCGCCTGAATCATGATGCGGAAGATCGCGTCGTTGGTGACGATTTTCGTGCCTTCGGTCGAAACCAAATAGCTCTTACTTTTCGAAGCGTAGAGAAAAACCAGCGATTCTTCGACCTGGGGATACTGCCGGAACGAAGCCGAATAGCGGCGCGCCAGATCTTCCCAAGCTTTTTGATCGGGAAACGCAGGCAGTGCGGCCTTGTCGATGTAAGTCGAGGGTTTCTCTTCGGAGAAGTCGGGCGAATCGTCCTCGTCCTTGGCGCGGACCGCCGTCTTTGTTTTTGCGTTCGTAAAAGCCTGTCGCGCTTTTCGATACTGTTCGTAAGTCAATTTCCATAACACGCGCGCGATCGCATCGGGATCGTCACGCTGCGGGAGTTGCCCCGAAGTAAGTCCCGAGTAACGCTCCTGGTCATGAGTGTTATCGAGCGCGGGAGTGCCAATCCTCATGCTGACGTCAGCGTTACGCCGGCGAGCGCGCGTCGACGTAAGCAGGCCACCCTGTGCGCTCAGGATGACCATCGAATCGCTGTCGGTCACGTTATAGCTGGTGAAATAAGGCGCCGGGTCCTGCTTCGCGAGTTGAGCCTCGCCGCGATGCAGTTCCTTTTCCATCGTCGTCAAAAGGACGTCGTCCGTGGCTACGGGACTCTTTTGCGCATACGCCGGAATCTGTCCTAACACGACGGAGACGACGGTCAGCAGGAGAAAAATTCGCAGGAGAGGGGAAAGATGAGGCTTCACTTTTTCGAAATTCATGCAAACTGCGAGTGTACAGGAGCGGCGGGAGCAAAAAAAGCGGCCCCTTTCGGGGCCAACCTTTTCAAAGAGGCTAAATGGCGGGAATCAGAGGAAACTTAGTTGGCGCCGATCCTTGACAGGAGCGGACAGAGTGAGTTGTCGAGAACATCGAGAGTGAAGTTGTTCAAACGGTGCGGCCTCTTTAGTGATTATGAACTATGCATTTGCGGAACCAAATTAGTAATCCGCGGAGACGAAGAAGACCCATTTTGGGAAGCTGTTCAAAATCATTGATTTAGGGTGAATACCCTAGACCGCACGCGCATGCCCGTTCCCTGCGGATGTCGAATTCCGAATGCAGAAACCTGCACATAGCCTGCACAATGAAAGAATCGGAAGGTGGTAGAGACCGACTTAGCCGCAACCCAGGCCCGCCATCAAAAAGGAAAGCCCCCTTTAGAAAGGGGGCTTTGGGACCTAAGGGTATGTCGAAAGCGTCTAGCTGTCGCCGGCTACCGTCCGCACTTTGCCGGGCAGGAAGTGGTACGGCGGCCATGGGCCGGTCACAACCATCTGGCAGTTTTTCAGCTGCTTAGCGGCTGTACTGTAGCGGTTCTGATATTTTTCTATGGATTTGGTGTCGATCAGGTGGGCGATATCGAGAAGCATTCCGTCGGAGTCAACCTTCTTGCAGCTCACTTCTTCTTCGAGCGGATTGAACAGTTTGTGCACCTGCACCGACAGAGCCCGTGCCTTGGTCTGGCGTTCCCGCTCGCGCGAGGCCTTCTCGCGGAGTTTGCTAAGGTACTCGCGGCCGACCGTATCGGGAAGAACGATCTCCTCCAGGTTGGCCCGCATGGAACCATCGCGAACCGTCAACTTGATGCGCATTTCCGACTTGCCGCGAAGCCGTTCCACGCTTTCGCAGAAAGTGCGGCGATTGGAGCGAACCGCCTGGCGGATCGCATCTTCGGTGTCGAAAATCGTTCCAAAGCGGAATGGCAGAACGGTGGCAGTTCGGAAGCTTTGACTTACTACCCGGGCATGCTCCAAAACCGACTTTTCGTCGAGTTTGGAGGTCTCGCGGTCATATTCGCTGACGATCACCGCAAATTCTCCGCTGGGGTAGCTCATCACCGGAGAACCATTCACACCTTGAATTCCTTCTAGGACAAAGGGACGACGGGCGCGAACACCGTTGGCTAGGGTCTGGTGTTCCGTGAGGCAGTACGCGTACCACGACATGCATTCTCTCCGAATTGCACCGGGGCCTTGGGCACCCCTTTAGATTTTTTAACTAGGGCTGCGTTTTCTACCTGGAAGTTGTGGGTTGCGAGACAAGGTGAACGCGAAATGCCGCGTCCAGTTTCGATAGTACTTCCGGTCCGCGTTATTTGCAACCTTTCTTATGACATGAGCATCGACAATTTCTCACTTTGCTATAAAAGCGATTTTGGCGCGCTAGCAAAGGGCTTCACGCACATGACGCGACCGAAGTAAATGGAAATTGCCACAGTTTCAGGAGTGTCATGTCTCCCTTGGTCATATTCAGCGAGAAATGAAATCCTGTTGCGCCAGGAATCTATCCTGGCAATCTTTGGCTGCGGAAAGCAAGTCCTTGAACTCCGAACTCTTGCGCAGCTTCACGAGCAGAGGGTCGTTTTGCAGAGCGGTGTAGGCGCAGTAATTGTGTTCAATCGCACTGTGGAGCAAACGCAAGGACTCCTCTTTTTGACCACAATAAGAAAGCATGGCACCGGTCCAGTACCGAGGTTCCGAATCGACTCCCGCAAGTGCGACCGCTTCGATCTTCTTCGCTTCCCGTTCTACTTGGGACGCGCGCTGCGGGTCCAGACACGCCTCAAGCAGATCACGAGCCATCAGGGGTACGCCGGAGGTGCTCTCGATACTGTTCCGCGCCTGGGTTGGCTTGCCTTGTCCCATAAGAACAAGGGCGGTTTGCCGAGCGGCCCATTCCGAGCCAGCATCGAGACGAATGAATTCCATAGCTTTTTGCGGGTTTCCGAGTTCCATAAAGGTCAAAGCGCACGAGCGAAATTGATAGTTACCTCGATCCAAGGCCAGTGCTGTCTCACATTCTTGTGCGGCGTTATCCAGCAATCCGACGTAGCGCAACACGTACCCCAGAGTGAAGTGGGCCGACGCGATATCGGGTCGCCGCTTCACCAGAGCAGTCGCGCCTGCATAGGCGCTTCCCAATTCGCCTCGATCTGCGCGGTTAGTAAGCAACTGTCCAGCCGCAAGCAGGAGGTCCGGATCAAGCGCGACGGCACGCTCAAAAGCTGAGTCCGAACGTTTCAGCATCCGCTCTCCGCCGTCGGAGTAGCTGGCGTCATAGTAATAACGCAGTCCCAGAGCCTCCCAAGCGGGGGCATAGCTCGGGTCGATTCCAACGGCGCGCTCCAGCATCGCGATGGCGTCCTTGTTCGGCGCGGCGTCATGCGGAACCGCGATGCTACGCAGATACAAGTCATAGGCCTCCTCGCTCTTGGGGCGAGTGTCAGTTCCGGCTGAAGCCGACGACCCTCCGAGCGACGGAACCAGGCCCTGGCGGACTTTCGACGTGATTTGCTCGCGCAGGGCAATTTTGTCCGCTGCCGCAACATTCACCGTGTCTCGCCATACACTGCGATTACTGGCAACGTCGACCGCTTCCAGTGTGACCTCTAATTGATCGCCTTCCCTGAAGAAATGCCCAGTGACAATTGACGTAACGCCCATGTCCCGGCCGGCTCGCTGCAAATCCACATCAGGACCGTTGTACTTGCTCGTGGTAGCAAACGGACGAATCGAGAACGACGAAACGTGGCTTAACGCGGTTGCAACTTCGTCCGCCAGCGCGAGGCGGAGAAAGTCGGTCTCGGGATCGTTACCGGCGCTCTGCAATGGCAGCACCGCAATTGCCTTCGAGCTCGCACTACCCGTAACGTCAGACGACGGCACCGTGACACGCCGAGCCTGCCATAACAAGAGGAATATGAGGGTGGCCACGACCAGAGCGCCAGCCGACGCTACGACCCATCGGAAACGTCTAGTCCGAGCATCTGGAGCCGACCCGCGACTCACAGCCGCCGAATTGCCAGAGTCGCTATCCCGCTTTAGCCGCTGTAAGTCGGTGCGCATGTCGGACGCATGCTGATAACGCAGGTTTGGGTCTTTCTCGAGCGCCTTGTTGATGATTCTTTCCAACTCCGCCGGCAGTTCAGGGTTCAAGCGCACCGGCGACGTCGGCATGCAATCGAGAATGGCCTTGAAGACCACGCCGGCGCTCTCTCCGCGGAACGGCAAGGCCCCAGTCGCCATTTCATACAACACGGCGCCAAACGAGAACAGGTCTGTTCGCGCGTCCAATGCCTTGGCCCGAACCTGCTCCGGCGACATGTAGGCGACAGTGCCCATGGCAACGCCGGGACCGGTGAGGTGTTTTTCCTCGACCGTCAGAGCCTCTGTGCTTGCCGACGCCTCGGAGGAGCGGGCGGGCGTGACTTTCGCCAGCCCGAAGTCCAATATTTTGGCGTGCCCGCGTTTGGTGACAAAGATATTGGCTGGCTTGATGTCCCGGTGGATGATGCCTTCCGCATGCGCGGCATCGAGCGCATCGGCGATTTCAATCCCGAGCGATAGCAGGGTCTCGATTTCGAGCGCTTTGCCCGCGATGCGATGCTTCAGCGTCACGCCATCCAGAAACTCCATGGCAATGTAGGACTGCGCGCCGGTTTTTTCGTCTTCATCTTCATCCCTTCCGATGTCATAAATCGTGCAGATGTTGGGATGGTTGAGGGATGAGGCGGCCCGCGCTTCGCGGCGGAAACGTTCCAAAGCCTGCGGATCGCGGGAAACGTCATCGGGGAGGAACTTGAGGGCAACGAAACGGCCGAGCTCGGTGTCTTCGGCCTTGTAGACCACACCCATGCCGCCGCCACCCAGCTTTTCAACAATGCGATAGCGCGAAATTGTTTGGCCGATCACCGGGCCTCGATCTTACGTCGATAAAACGGAATGGGTCAATGAAACTCAGGTGCGGGGCCGGGAGGTTGGACGTTCAGAAATCGGATGTTGGAATCTTCGAAGTCTTCGGATCAGTGACATCGGGCGCGAGCCGTGACCTGCGCCGGGCTCATGCGCGTACATTCCCGGATTTCCTTGATCGGCGAAGTCACGATGGGTGTTCGATACTGCGGATGGCAAAACTCGAGGTGCATGCCGCGGCCGACATATCGCTGCTTCAGCATCGAGCCTCCCCAGGTCGACCCGGCGATCGCGACCAGAACCGGTTGCGGACAGAATTCCGGATGTCCCGAAATGAGCGCCGAGCCATCCTCCTGAAGGACAGCGGTGTAGCAGTGATGTTGGGTTTGGATTTGCAGTACGGTGGCCGAGGGGAGGTCTTGCAGAAACACACCGCCCTCAATCTCAGACTGGACGATGTGGCGATTCACTTCGTCGCTGAGGTTCGGATGGGGCGTGAATAACGGAACTGGCTGGGCCACGGAAAAGCTCCCCTGTTCTGCTCACAGTATAAGAGAAAGCGTCCTGTGGCAACCTGCCGTCAGTTTGCGGCTCTGCACGGAGGTAATACAGCCTTTCGTTGAACCGTGGCTCGTTTGCTTATCACGCGTGCATCACGACCGCTGCGGCTTCTGCGCCGATGCCCGCTCTTGCAGCGCCATCGTTACGGCTCTCAGCATGTCCCCGGCAGGTGCAGGCTTTCCCGTCCAGATTTCAAACTGCCGCGCTGCTTGCTGCACAAACATTTCGACTCCCGGGATCACTGCGATTCCCTTGGCCCTCGCGACTTGCAGCAAGTGTGTTTCGACCGGGTCATACACCATGTCGAAGACGACGCGGGCTTTGATCTCTTCATCTTTGAGCGGGCAATCGCGCGTGTTTCCCATACCGATTGGCGTGGCGTTGATGATGACGTCGAAAGCGATCTTGCGCAGATCGGCGCGCTTGATCGACTTTGCTTTCGCCTGCCGAGCCAACTTCTGTCCCTTCGCCGACGTGCGATTCATCACCCAGACCTCGGCGCCTCGCTCCCTCAGTCCGAAAACTGCGGCTCGCGCAGCGCCGCCCGCGCCGATGACCAGAATCTTCGCGCCGTCGATCGTGATCCGCTGCTCCAGTGGCCGCAATACGCCGGCGACGTCGGTATTGAAACCGTAGAGCTTGCCGTCCTGTCCGCGAACGACCGTATTGCAGGCGCCGACCTTCGTCGTATGCGCGTCCGTGTTGTCTAGATGCGCCAGGATCGCCTGCTTGTACGGCATGGTGATGCTCAGGCCGTGCAGCGGGATCTCGCGCACGCAGTGGATCAGATCCTTCATCGTCTTGGCATGAAGTGGCAGATAGACGCTATTCACATTCTCGCGCCGCATCGCCGCGTTCATGATCACGGGAGACAACGAATGCTCGACTGGATCGCCGGCAACGCCATAAACGCGGGTCGCGGCATCCACCTGCTCAATCCGATAAATGCTGCGCAGATCGCGCGTGCTCACCTGGCCCGGTGCGGTTTTGAGATCGGAACTGATGGCTCCAAAGGTAAAAACGCTGCCCGCGCGCGCGCTGAGAACGCGACTGATGATCCCTTGTTCTCCCATACACAGTCCGACGAGGGCGTTTTTGTCACTGCGCGCCTGCACGAACTTCATCATCGTCACGTTGTCAAAGAGCGTCGTCGCGGTACTGACAACTTTGTAGAAGTCCGCAGGGATCTTCAGCATCTTCTCCAGCGTCTCGTCGAGGTTGCGCGTGGCGCGGAAATCGTGGAACGACAAGATCAATCCGGCACGGCTGCGGAGCCGCGCAATCGCATCTGGTTTTGCTTTCAGCGCACTTTGCAGTTCGAGATCGACAAGTTGGCAGCCCGCGGCGCGCGCCTTGGTGAGTATTTCCAACTCAGCGGCCAGCGATCCTTTGAACTTGCCGCCATTGTCGGCGCGACGGCAGGTTCCAATCGCCGTGACGTATTGGTGAGTCTCGAGGAAGCGGTGGACCTTGGTGAGCGCTGCCAGCGGTTGCTTCAGGTAGTCCAACCGGAACTCCATGAAGGGGTTATCCCGCGCCATGGATTCGGCGGTTGCGAGCATGTCTTCAATGGAATCGCCGCTCAGCGCCAGGCAGACCTTTGGCAGGTTCATCGGCAGGTAGCGGGGTGCGAGAGTGGAGGGCAAGGCCAAGGCCATTTGTTTTCAACGACGGCGCGATATTACAAGGGTGCAGCCATAGATGCAACATCAGGATTGCCCCTGTCTCCCGGAACACTCTGGCGCGAAAGGGCTAAACACCCTCGTAACCTTGACCCTGCCCCCGTGGCTTGTTACTTTCCGACTGTAACCCTAGTCTTTCGTGAGACATAGCTTGAACAAGCCGAAACGGGTGGAGGTCGGAGGCAACATGAAGAAAACAGGATTGTTAGCGCTATTGCTGGTGACGGTAATGGCCAGCTTGGCGGTGGCTCAGCAGTCGACGACCGCGTCGACGCCAGATTCATCCGGCATCATCCCCACGGCTGTCAATGTCCCATTTGTGCGTTATCAGACGCCGACCCCGGCGGATATTTATTGCGCTGGGTTTATTTCCAAGGATCGCCTGCCCGACGCCAACTATGTCAATGGCGGCGTCGATACGCCGTTGTCGACTAAGTTCGGAAACGGCGAAGTGGTCTACCTGGCAGGGAGTGGCTACCAAGTTGGACAGCTCTATTCGATCGTCCGCGAAATGCGCGACGTGAACCAGTTCGAACTCTATGAAGGGCAACACAAATTACTAGCCGCCACCGGACACCCCTATGGTGAAATTGGGCGCGTGCGGGTTCTCGATACCCGTAACCATAGCGCGATCGCTCAGGTTGAATTCAGTTGCGATCCGATCAACCCTGGGGATGTCGCCGTACCTTTCGTGGAAAAGCAGCCGGTTGCATTTCATGTGCCCGGACATTTCGACCGTTTCGCTCCGCCCAACTCAAAACTGGCCGGGCGCGTGCTGGTTGGCAAGGACTACGACACCGAACTCGGCACAGGCATGAAGCTCTACATGAACGTGGGTTCGAACCAGGGCGTGAAAGTGGGCGACTATTTCCGCGTGCTGCGGACCTACGCAGCCACCTTGCGCGATCCAGTGGACTCGCTCTCTTTTGACACTCCATCGTCGGAAGACACGCAGTTGCATCCGCCGACGTATGAAGGAAATTGGATGACCAGAGGTAAAGGCGCGAACATCCACGTGGGCGATCTGCCGCGGCGTGCTGTTGGTGAAGTGGTCGTCCTAAACGTCACCCCGACCTCGTCGTCTGCCATGGTCGTCTTCAGTCTGGAAGACGTACACGCCGGGGACACAGTCGAACTCGACGAACAGCAATAAGAGACTCAATTCCTATAGCGAACAGAACGGGGGAGAGCACATCTCCCCCGTTTCTATTTGCTGCTCTAAATCTTCCGATCGCCATCGGCAAAAACCTCGGCCGTAAACGCCTCGACCGTTGCTCCCGTCTGCCATGCATCCAGTGGCAGGCCAGCTTTACGGCATGTCTGTTGGAGAAAAGTATCTCGATCCCATCCATTCTCAACCGGAACCTGCGGCAGCAGCAGGCCGCGCCGTGCGCCGCGCGATATGACCAGCCCATGGCGTCCCACTTCAACGCATTCAGGGTGAATCGCGAACAGGCGCGAGAGTACGCTCAGGGCAATCTGGAGCGCTGGAGCTTCTTCTTTTGTTACCGGAACAAAGCGGGAATCGTCGAACGCAGCCGCGCAAGCTGTTTCCGCAACCGCGCGATAGAGCGGCGCAACCGCCATGGCATAGCCAACGCATCCTCTGAGCTGGCCACCTAGATAGAGAGTGGTGAAGACGCCTCGCGGCTCTGAAAGCCCCGGAGGCGGAGCTTGTGAAAACTGTTGGTGATCGAGGTTTGGACGATCAAAGGCCGAAAGAATGGCCGAGTGGGCGATGTGAAGTAGCGTTCTTCGCTCCTCAAGAGAAAACTCGGGGGATTGGAGAGCTGCGACTTCGCCTGCGATCAGACTTTCGGGCGCCTTCTCAAACGGCCTGAACATCGCGTTTTCTCCGCCGGGCCAGGACGAAAGATCGGCGGCGGCGTTTTTCCGACTTGCGGTCGATGCGCGACCAGAAGGCGATGAAATAATCTCCCGCGGAAACCAGCGACAGCAGAACCATGAACCAGATGGCCAGCCAGGCAATCCAATAGACGGGGAAGATATAAATCCCGAACACCGGCCATTCATGCCAACGGCGAGCCAGAATCACGGCTACGACCGAGATGATCTGTACCAGCATTTTGAACTTTCCCAGTTCGCTTGCCTGGATGGTAAAACCTTCGGAAGCCGCGATCGACCGCAACCCACTCACCAAAAACTCCCGCCCGATCACAATCACCGCGATCCAAGCCGGCACCAGCGCGGGGTTGAACTGCACGAGTGTGATGAAAGCGGCAGCCACCAGCAGTTTGTCGGCCAGGGGATCGAGCAGCATGCCCATGGTGGTGATCTCGCCGCGCTTGCGGGCCAGATAGCCATCGATGCCATCCGTGATCGACGCCAGGATGAATACGGCCGAGGCCAGGATTTCACGCTCGCCGGTATGCTCGGACGCGAAGCGTGGAGTAATCAGAATCCAGATGAGCAGCGGAACGGCTGCAATGCGCGTGAGCGTGATGTAGTTGGGAAGATTCACGCAATGACCGGAGACTGGATCATGGCCTCAAGGGCGGTACGTTGATTATCCTCCACAACGGAAGGCAAGGCAACGGATCGAAGGTAGGATCCAACACGCAACGCAGGTTTGGCCATCGAAGACGAACAAAAAAAGCGGCGCTCGTCGTGAACGCCGCTCGTCGAGGACGAATTCGTTACGACGCCTTCGGCGTCTGAAGGTTCTTGAGCATACTCGACGCCATATCGAGAAGATTGCTGTGATCGGGCACCGATCCATTCGGCGTCAACTTATCCACCAGCGTCGGCAACAGTGCGGCGATCGCAGAACCGGCCATGTCGGGATTGATCCCGGCCTTCGCGGCAAGGGCCTTCACCTGATCGCTGCCAAGTACCTGATGAACCTGGTCTGAGGAAATCGGCGGATTCGGCCCGGTGCTCACCCACGAGGACACCAGTCCACCCATGCCTTTGTCGTGAAATGTCTGCACTAATCCCTGCAAACCGCCGGGCTGACTTTGTATCATCTGCAAAAGGCCAGACGCCAGCGGACTGGAGTTGCCGCCCAACACGCTGCCCATCGCCTGGTTTTCCAAATTATCGAGCAAACCCATGACTGCCTCCTGAAATATTGCGCTGTTTGGGTGGACGTTCCTGCCGCCAGGAACGCAACCGTGTAGGGACCTTGACCCCAGCAACGCGCTGGACGTCAGCGACGCCAAATTATCCTCCCCGGCCCAGCCGAAAGCAACCGGACAAGACAGATGATTCTTCCGGGAATCGAGCAAGAAAAAAGGCCGCCATGGAAAAGTGGGCGGCCTTGTTTTACGGATCGTTGATCGGACCTCTGACAAAACCTGCAAGCCGTTTACTTCTGCTTGGCGATGATCTTGTCCTTGATCTTGGCATACGTGGCGGCGGGAATGACCTTCTTCCTCGTCAGATCGGTTTTCTTCGCATAAGGACGGCCATCGATAATCTTCTGCGAATAGGCCGCTCCAATTCCAGGCAGAGCGTCGAGTTGTTCCTTGGTGGCAGTATTGATGTCGAGCAGATCGGCGCTGGCCGCGGCTGCGGTGGGCGTCGCCGCCGGCTTCTTGTCAGTCTGCGCCACGGCAACACCGCTCAACAGGCTCAGAGCAAAAATTGCGACGAGAATATTGGGCAGTAATTTGTTGGTCAATATTTTGGTCATAGGTCTCTCCTTATAATTGTTGTCTCATTACTCTTTTTGCGCGGCTTTGTAGCCGGCGGCTTGGGCTTCGGATTCAGTCATGAATTTCCCTTGCTTGGTCTTGCCATACCAACGGCCGCTCTTGTGATAAACGCCGCTCTCGGTATTAACCCAGACCTTCCCGCTGGATTGCGCGGAGGCGATCTCAGGACTCGAAGGCGCTGCAGCCGTCGCCTTGGTCGCAGTCTTCGGAGCCGCTGCTTTCGCGGACGCCGGCGCAGCCGCTGCCGGAGCCGCAGCAGGGGCTGCCGCTGGTGCTGGAGCGGATGCTGCGGGAGCGGTGGCCTTTGCTGCTGGTGCCGGGGCCGCTGGCGCACTGGCGGGTGCAGCGTCCGCCGCAGCCTTCGATTTCTTGCTCTTCTTTGTTGTAGTGGTGGTTGCGGCTGGGGCTGCTGGCGCAGTTGCATCGGCCGCCGGCTTGGAGGCCGCGTCATCCGCTGCCTTCTTGCTCTTCTTTGATTTCTTGCTGGGAGTCGCGTCCGCTGCGGCAGTGGCTTTATCGGTCGAACTGGACTTGGCCGACTTGGATCCAGACTTCGTGCTGGCCGCGGATTTGTCCGCAGTCGCGGTATCGTCGGCGGCAGCTTTTTCTTTTTTCGCCTTCTTTTTCGACTTCTTGGTAGTGGTTGTGTCCGCCGTCGTGTCGGTCGACGCCGCTTGGGCCTTCGCCAGGACGGGCGCGATCGCTGCCGAAAACGTGAGACAGAAAGCCAGCATCCACAGAGTAAGTTTGTTTTTACGGTTCATTTTTTCCTCGCGAGATTAAGAGGCATCAACCTCTGTTCTTGCCAATGCTCTTGGGTATCCGCATTGGGCTGAATGTCAGAACGGTTGAGTGCCAGAAGATGGGTAGTCCTAGAATGCCCCAGCATAATTACACCGCAAAGCGCACGGGGTCAACTAAAACAAGAAGGGGCTTCCGGATGGAAGCCCCAAGTCAACGTCTAAGATTCGGTCTGAGATACACCTAGGCATAGATTCCGCGCTGGCGAATTGTATACGCCACGCGGTCGATGGCCAGCATATAAGCCGCGATCCGGTTGTTCACGCCGTGGGTTTCGGAGTACCGCACAACATCGTCAAATGCCGTGACCATGATGTCCTCCAGGCGCTCGTTGACCTCCGATTCCTTCCAGAAATAGCCCTGGCGGTCTTGCACCCACTCGAAATAAGAAGTAGTCACGCCGCCGGCGTTCGCCAGGATGTCGGGAATCACGAATACTTTCTTCTCCGCAAGAACTTCATCCGCGGCCGCCGTAGTCGGACCGTTCGCGCCTTCAGCCAGAATTTTGCACTTTATCCGGTCCACATTTTGCGACGTGATCTGGTTCTCGGTTGCCGCCGGAATCAGAATGTCACAATCGGTGAGTAGAAGTTCCGCCGGATCGTACGCCTCAGCGCCCGCGAACCCGTGGATGCTGCCATTGCGCAGCCGATGTTCCCAAAGCGCTTCCACGTCGATGCCGTTCTTGTTGTAGAGTCCGCCGCCCACTTCAAGAATGCCAATAACTTTGTATCCCGCTTCGGCCATGAGCCGCGCTGCATTTGATCCAACGTTGCCAAAGCCCTGGATGATGACCCGCGTCGTGTCGCGATTCAGCCGCAGTTTCTTGATCGCCTGCTCGCAGACCATCAGAACTCCGCGCCCCGTAGCCTCGCGCCGCCCGCGTGATCCGCCAATATTGATTGGCTTGCCCGTAACCACCGCCGTGACCGTTTGCCGCATGTGCATGGAGTAGGTATCCATGATCCATGCCATGGTCTGTTCGTTGGTGTTCACATCCGGCGCTGGGACGTCCTTTTCCGGCCCTATGAATTCGAAGAGTTCCGCGGTATAGCGGCGAGTCATACGCTCCAACTCGCCCTGCGACATCTTATGCGGATCGCAAATGATCCCGCCCTTCGCGCCGCCGAAAGGAATATTCACCACCGCGCACTTCCAGGTCATCCAGCTGGCCAGGGCCCGGACTTCATCGAGGTTCACATCGGGCGCGTAACGCAGGCCGCCCTTGGCCGGTCCGCGCGCGATCGAATGCTGGACGCGGAAACCGGTGAAGACCTCCAGACGGCCGCTGTCCATCATGACCGGGATATGGACGATGATCTCGCGGCTGGGACTCTGCAATACTTTCCAAATGCCTTCGTCTAGATTCAGTTTCTTCGCGGCCATATCGAAACGCGCCGCTTGCGCCTGCCAGGGATTGGTCTCCTGCGCGAGTTCCGCCACTGTAGTCATAAAGTCTCCACATCAATAAGTTTACGTTGACTGCCCATCCGGCGAGCGAGCCTCGCAAAGTATATTGCTGGCCTGCGGGGTAGGCAAGCGCCGGACGGTCCTGGCTTGATTCTGTATTCACATAGTACACACATTGATGTATACTTGTTGTGTGTACACAGGAGGGGAGGCATGCCAGCATCCGACGCCCGGGCCACCAGAAACCGCGATGAAACCATCAACCTCCGCGCCACGCGGCGGCAGAAAGCGCTGATCGACCGTGCCGCAGATGCTCTCGGACGCAACCGTTCCGATTTCATGCTTGAATCCGCATGCCGGGAAGCCGAAGCGGTACTTCTCGATCGTCGCTACTTCGCGTTGTCCGCCGACGACTTCAAGCGCTTCAATTCCATGCTCGACAAGCCCCCGGTAAGCAACGCAAGGCTGAAGCGGTTACTGAAAACGAAGTCTCCGTGGGAGCAATAGCGGCAGTAGCACACCCCGGCCCGCACGTTGTGAGGACGCAACGTGAGGACGCAACCTGGAGTGAGGACGCAACTTGGATTCTCGTCAAGGCCAACTAAGCGCGCCTGAGAAACTGCGCTCCGATCACGACCTGACGGAATTTGCGTGTGGTGAGCCATCCCTCGACGACTGGCTTCGTCGCCGTGCCTTGCAAAACCAGGAAAGCGGCGCATCGCGCACATACATCGTCCGAACGGGACAACAAGTTGTTGGCTATTATGCGCTGGCTGTCGGCTCCGTCGCCCATGCGGGAGCCTCCAGTCGCGTCCGTCGCAATATGCCCGATCCTGTGCCGGTCATGATCCTAGGCCGGCTCGCGGTCCACAGCGAGTTTCAGGGAAGAAAGATCGGCCCCGCACTATTACGCGACGCAATATTGCGCACCTTGCAGGTTGCCGAAATCGCTGGTCTCCGCGCCATTCTAGTTCACGCAATTTCAGAGCGAGCAAGGCAGTTCTATGAAAATTGCGGATTTATAGCCTCCCCGATGGATCCGATGACGCTTATGATCACCGTAGCGGAAGCGGTCAAGGCGCTGATGGGAACCGATACCAGATAGCGCACAGCGCCCGGTTCGCACCATGAAAGTCGTTGCGCTGCGAGAGACTCAATAACCGAGACAATAAATAGCATAATAAATAGCAATGATCCGACCTGACTACAGACAGTTCGCCGAGATGTCGCGCCGAGCGACTCTCGTTCCGGTAGCGAAATCCATTTCCGCCGACTTGCTTACCCCGGTTTCCGCTTTCCTCGCTGTCGCCGACGGTGAACCTGACGCTTTCCTGCTCGAATCGGTAGAAGGTGGAGAGAAAATTGGACGGTACACGTTCCTGGGGGTGCGTCCCTTTCTCCGACTGGAATCACGGGGAGACGAAATCACCATCAAGCGTGGCAAGAAAGTTGAACGTCGCACCGGGAACGTTTTCCACGTCATAAAAGAACTGCTGAAGCAACATCGTCCCGCCGCGATGGAGGGTCTGCCTCCATTCACCGCGGGCGCGGTCGGCTATTGCGCCTACGACATCGTTCGCCAGTTGGAGAACATCGGGGGCCAGGCCGGCTCGCAAACGAAAGACGACCTCCATGTCCCCGACTGTGTGCTCATGTTTTTCGATCGCGTCCTGGCCTTCGATCACCTGCGTCACCAGATTCACATCGTAGCCTCGGCTGACGTGACTCGCGAATCCCCAAAAGCGGCCTATGAGCGCTCGGTGAAAGACATCGCCCGCATCGAGAAAAAGCTCGCCAGCGGGTGGAATCCGGCGCACTGGCGCAAATCTGCCATCAAGTCGCCGCTGAAAGTGGAAGCGCAAACGCCAAAGAAAAAATTCATGCAAAGCGTCGAGCGCGCCAAGGAGTACATCGCTGCCGGCGACATTTTCCAGGTTGTGCTTTCGCAGCGTTGGGATTTCGAGCCCGGAGTCGCACCGTTCGATCTCTACCGCGCCCTGCGCACGGTCAATCCTTCGCCCTACATGTTTTTCCTGCGCTTCGGTGGAGAGAAATCGAAAGCGAAGTCCAGTGCTGCTCCGATGCACGTCATCGGGTCGTCTCCCGAAATGCTCGTACGCGTTGGCGGCAAAAAGCTTGAATACCGCCCCATCGCCGGCACGCACCCACGCGGAAAAGACGAAGCTGCCGATGCCGCCCTCGAAAAGAAAATGCGCGATGACGAAAAAGAACGGGCTGAGCACGTCATGCTGGTCGACCTTGGCCGCAACGATCTTGGTCGAGTGAGTGAGTATGGTTCGGTGAAAGTGCGCGACCTGATGTACGTCGAACGCTACTCCCACGTGATGCATCTGGTATCGGCCTTGGAAGGCCGTCTGCGTCCGGAGTTGGACGCAGTCGACGCGCTGGCGGCATGTTTCCCCGCCGGAACTCTGAGCGGCGCGCCCAAAGTCCGTGCCATGCAAATCATCGAAGAACTGGAACCCACGCGCCGTGGTGTCTACGGTGGCGCGGTCCTCTATGCCGACTTTGCCGGTAACCTGGATTCCTGCATCGTGATTCGCACCCTACTGATGAAAGGCAAGAAAGCCTATCTGCAAGCCGGTGCCGGGATCGTCGCCGATTCCGACCCGCAAAGCGAATTCACGGAATCGGAAAATAAGTCGCGCGCCGTGCTGCGCGCGGTAGAGATGGCCCGAGGCGACAATCACGAATAGTGATGACACCGATGCGGCCGCTTACGATTTCGTACGTCTCCGGTTCGCCATCGCGTCGGCTACTTTGTGCGCCTTCTGGTCCTCGCTCTTGCGCAACTCCGCGATCACGTTCTCGTGATTTTTTTCATCGCGGTTCTGGCTTAGCTTGAAACTCGCCTGAATTTCGTCGACCAGTATTTCGAACCCAACGATGCCCTTCATCTGCCCCGCGAGAAAATCCGGCGGCAGGCCCTCGATCGTGTAACGGTCCTTCGCAGTCGTTCCAGCGGCGCTTTCCTCGGGACCTCCCTCATAGCGATCGACGAGACCTTTCATCAGTGCATGCATTTCGCCTGGATCGCTGACGATCCGTGGTTTTCCATAGACATGGACTGCCATGTAATTCCACGTCGGCACGTTGACATGGTCGTACCATCGCGGCGAGACATAAGCGTCTCCGCCCATGAAAATCGCCAGGGCGCGCGCAGCCTGCCCAGTTCCGTCCGGCTCCAACAACCGCCAATGCTGGTTGGCCTTTGACATGTGTCCCTGTAACTTGGCAGTCCCGTCCGCCGATTCGACCAGCCGCAACGGTACGTGCGTAGCCACCGGGACGCCCGCGTTACAGCTGATCACGGTCGCGAAGCTGTTCTCCTGAATCACTCGTCTGATTTCGGGCCAGTTGGTTTCATGAAAAAGTCTGGGAATATACATGAATGAGTGCGCCTATCCGCGCAGGAAATTCGCGACCAGCTTCTTCCCCTCGTTCGTGAGCACGCTCTCAGGGTGAAACTGCACGCCTTCCACCGGGAACTCCTTGTGCCGGAGTCCCATGATGACTCGTGTTCCGTCTTTGTCATTGTCATTGGTCCACGCGCTGACCTCAAGTTCGTCTGGCAGGCCTTCCTGAGCGACGATCAAAGAGTGGTAGCGAGTCGCCGTCATTGGGCTGGCAAGATCGCGAAAAATCGTCTTCCCGTCGTGCTCCACTGGGCTGGTTTTGCCGTGCATAAGATTCCTGGCTCGGACGACCTCTCCGCCAAAAGCCGCGCCGATTGCCTGATGCCCAAGGCAGACGCCAAACAAAGGTACCCGGCGCTGCGATGGACCCGCGAAATGCCGGATCAGTTCGATACTGATACCGGCCTCCTGCGGAGTGCATGGCCCCGGAGAAATCACGATCCGTTCCGGGCGCATCGCCTCAATCTCCCCAATCGTTACCTCGTTATTGCGACGCACCTCAACCTGCGCGCCCAGTTCGCCGATGTACTGGACAAGGTTGTAAGTGAAGGAATCGTAGTTATCGAGGACGAAGACCACAGGTTTATTGTAGCTCTGAGGCCGAGGTTCGAGTGGTCAGAAGGCAGACTGCACAGGGTAATATCCGAGGGATTCTAACTTCTGCAATCTGACCTCTGCCCTCTACCCTGGCGTTGAGTCTTTGCTTCTTGACAGCCTCGCCGCTAATTGACATGCTTACAGGCGATTTCCGGAGGTTCGATGGCCGAGACGCAGCACGAGCACGAAACCAATAACGACAAGCGCGCCACTCGGCGTTTTGCGCTTCGTCTGCCCGTAAGTGTTCGCTGCGGCGACGCGGAAAGCGAGCAGCCGGCCCAGACCCGCGACGTCAGCGCCCGCGGCATTTGCTTCTTTGTCGATACCGCAGTCCAAGCTGGTTCTGCCATCGATTTCACGCTGACGTTGCCCCCCGAGATCACTCTCACCGAAAGTATTCGCGTCCGCTGCAAAGGCCGCGTGTTGCGGGTCGAAGGAGGAGCGCCCACCACCAAGATGGCCGTTGCCGCCGTCATCGACGAATACGAATTTCTCGCCGATTCGCAATAACTGTTGCGTGGATTCCCCCTTACGTTCGTTTCTCTGTTTGTTCCCACCCGCTTCTTTCGCGCTTCCGCGAATGGTATCGTTGCTGTAACACCCGAGCGTTCCCGTGAAGGATTTCCCGTCGAATTTTGCGTCGCGGCAAAGGCTCTTGCGCCGCCCCTTCCACCGATGTTTGGGAGCGCTTCTGCTGCTCGCAACGCTTACGGTTTCCGCGCAACAACCTTCTCCCAAAACTGTCATCAAGGGACACTACGATCCAATCGCGTCGGTCAAAAGCTTTCGCATCGTTCAGGAAAAAGACGGACCCGCGGTTGAGATCCTTTCGACCAAGCCTTTGGTACCTGCGATCCAAGCCATAACCGACCCCGATCGGTTAGTGATCGATCTGCCAAACGCGCGGCTGGACGCGCAGCAAAAGCGTATCGTCGTGCAAGCCGACCAGATCACTTCCATACGCGCGGACCAATTCCAGCAAAGTCCTCCGATCACGCGCGTGGTCGTCGATCTGGCTGCGCCTCGCGCCTACACCTGGGACGCCGCTGGAAATCGCCTCGTCGTGCATCTCGGGAAGAATCCCGGCGAAGCCAGCAGTTCGCCGTTCCAATCGGCGGCAACTCCGAGTCTCGTTCCTGTCCAGCAGCCAGTCGTTTCGGCGATCCGCGCAGCCGGGCCGCTCGCCCTGACCGGCAAAGACGGAGCCGCAGGCTCCACAGTGACGGCTGGACCAGACACTGCGATCGTCAGACTCTCGAGCGGCGGCGAATTGCATGTCTGCCCGGGAACGACCGTTGCGGTCACTCCGTCGCAGAACCATCACAACCTGATGCTCAGCATGGACTCGGGCGCAATGGAAGCTCACTTTGGCCTCGACGCATCGTCCGATACGGTGATGACTCCCGATTTCCGCATCCAGCTCGTAGGCCCCGGAGAATTTCATTACGCATTTAGCGCCGACCATCAAGGAAATACTTGCGTGCGCGCACTGCCCGGCAACACGGCGTCGGCGATTGTGTCCGAGTTGCTCGGCGACCGCACATATCAAGTCAAAGCCACCGACCAATTGCTGTTTCATTCCGGCCAGCTCGACCGCGTGGATATGGCCGTGCCGCTCGAGTGTGGATGTCCGCCGCCGCACGATGCTCCGTCGCTTGCCACGAACAATTTGCCGACGCAAACCCCCAACGAAGCACAAAACAACGCGCTGCCCGCAAGCACTAACCCCGCTACCGTTGCAGAAATGCCGAGGCCTCAAGACTCGGCGGCAAATGGCTCACAGCCAGGAGTCGCCCCAATCACTGCCTCAACGGCGCCCAACACAGCGCCCAGCGAAGTTCACGTGCAGGTCGAGGCCCCGTTCGTGTTCCACGCGAACGGACCACCACCTTTGTCGGCGGAACAAGTGCAAGCCTTGCCGACGGATTCGCGCCCAAAGACAGGGGCGCCCGACGTAGCCGCGCCGTTGCCTCCGCCCTCGAATGAAACACCGAAGGCCGCCGGAGCCGACCCGGCGACCGCAAACCGCCCGCAACAGCGGGGCTTCTTCAAGCGACTCGGTGGATTTTTTGCCGCGCTCTTCCGCTAGTCATTTTCGCTGGTCAGTCGTCCGCCAGGTCATCCGGCCTTGCACAAATGATTCCGTTCACCCTCCGAATTTCCACTCGTGGACCAAACTTGTTCCGCGGTGGGGCATCTATTCTTTGAGAAACATTCAACATTGAAGGAGAGGTTGCGACGCAATGAGAAAGCTGAGTGTGCTGTTTATTTTGGCAATGATCCTGTGTAGTTGTGGGTGGGCGCAGATCCCTACGAAAGGCAATGCATTTTTCGGATATTCGTACGACCACACTGCGATTTCTCAAGGTGACGACGGCAGCCTCAACGGATGGGAAGCTTCCCTCGAAGGCAAGCTCTTTCCCTGGGTTGGCCTAGTCGTCGATGTGGACGGTCACTATGGGAGCCGCAACTACGGTGGCATCAACGCCGACGTCGCCGAGCACAACGCACTGTTCGGTCCGCGAGTTTCCGTGCAGGTCAAGCGCTTCCGTCCGTTCGCGGAGGTGCTGGTCGGAGTTGGCCACGTCAGCCGCGGCAGTGGCGTCTCCGATTCCGATACTTCATTCGCGAATGCCGTTGGCGGAGGACTCGACTATCGGGTGTTTGGCCCGATCTCGCTGCGCGGTCAACTCGATTGGGTCAACACTCGCTTCTACGGCAACGGGCAGAACGGCGTGCGCTTTTCGACGGGGGTGGCAATTCACTTCTAATTCTGATTAGGCGGGGCCGAGCGGAAGTAGTTCGTCCGCCGTGGATCAAACCGGCTGCGGTTCCGTTGCGGCAGTAATCGGCTCGGCACACTGATCCAAAATCACCGGCGCTTCAAACAGCGCGCGATTAGCGTATTGGGCAGTCTTCGTTCGGAATTCGGCAAAGGTCATGCTGTCGAGCAAACGTTGCACCGCAGGCGCAATCTCTTTGAAGCTGCGGACGACGATCCCGTAGCCTTTCTCAGTCACCCACTCCGCGTTGTAGCGCTCCTGCGGCAGTGTCGCTCCGTTGCATTCAACAATCACCGGCAGGTGAAACTGCAACGCTTCGCTGATCGATCCCGGACCGGGTTTCCCGATAAAGAAGTCGGCCAATGCCATGTAGTACTCGACGTTCTTGGCGAATCCGATCACGGCGATCGGTTTTTTTGTCGGAAGTTTCTTGATTTCAGCAGCCAGCTTGTCGTTGTGCCCGCAGATCAGAATCAGCTGAACGCCGCTGTTCGCTTCGTTGAGCTTTTTCGTGATGTCGACCATTATCTGCGAGCCATGGCCTCCGAAGAGAACAATGCCAGTCGGACAATCGGGTTCGAGACCCAGTTTTTTTCGTTCAGCGACCCGATCCACAGCGATCCGTTCATAGAACTTCGGCTTGAGGATCATTCCCGACGTCAGAAAGACGTGGTCGGCGGGAATCCCGGTGGTGAGCGCCTGCTGCCTCGCCTTCTCGGTCCCGGCGATGATGTATTCCGACTCGCGTTCGATCCAGAAGTGTGGCGGGTAGTCCGCCAGATCCGTGATGAGTGTGACGAACGGCGTTTTCGTGCCGGCGGTTTTTCCGCCGACGATTCTTCCGCCGACTGGGCGCAGGCTCTCCGCAATTTCGCGATTGAAATGTGGGACTACCGAGAGCACGAGATCCGCTGGATTCTCGGTCCAGTAAGTGCGAAGCAGCTTCACGATCGGTCCGTGGTACACCCAGATGGTGCTTTTCAAAATAACCAAAAGTACCGGCGTCACACGTGTCCAGCCCTTGCGAAGAATGGCGTTGTAGGTGTCCTGAATGCGCAAGCCGGTAAAGCGGCGGATCAGATCGAGTGGATCAAGCAGCGCCTGGATGTCGAGAAGAGTGACGTCCCACGGATCTTTCTGGCTTTCGAGAGTAGCTTTCAGTGCGTCGGCGGCGCTCTTGTGTCCTCCACCGGCGTGGTGGAAAACGATCGTCAGTTTACGCAAAGATTCACCTGCCCTCGTTGAACAAGTTGAGCTTCAGCTCGAACTTCGACTTGAACCTCAGTTCAGACGCGCTCATATTCGCCGTCTTCAAACAATCCCGCCTCATCGGCGGAGTCATCGAACTCGGAGCTGGTTCGTTCTTCGTCCGCGTCGGCGTCGTTTTCGCGATTCGAGTCTTCCGGCCGCTCGACGTATTCGCGAATCCGGACTCCCTCTTCGTCAATGGTGATATACGTCGGACGCGCGTCGATCCAGGCTCCGCAATTGAAATAATCGACGCCGTGTTCGCGCCGCGTCATCGCCGCATGAGTGTGGCCGCAAAAGACTCGCGACGCGTGAAGGTGGTGGGCATGTGCCAGGGCGCCGTCAGCGACCTTCTCCGACAAACGCTGCCAACGTGTGCCCAGTCGATCGAGAAATCGCGTCAGAGCTTTGTTCTTCGTGTCCCACTTTTGCAGTTGGAGATAGAGCAGCGTGCCGAACAAATGGTTGAAGTGAAAGTTCTTGATCAGGAAGCTGTCGAATTGATGACCGTGGATTGCGAGGTGACGCACGCCCTGATACTCCCATTGATATTCCTGGTACACGCGTACGCCGACCAGATGCGCCATGATTTGGGCCAGGCCGAGGTCGTGATTGCCTTCGACCCACACCACTTCGACGTGCCGCTTGGGATTGGAAAGCTTGCGAATGAAGCCGAGAAATTTCCAATGCTCTTTTTTCAGCCGTCCGAAATTCAGGTCGGCAAAGATGTCGCCCAGCAGAATAAGGCGGCGGTATTTGTTTTCCCTGAGCACGCGCAAAGCGTCGCGCGCGCGGCTCATGTCCGCGCCCAGATGCAGATCCGAAATGATCAGCGTGTCGTATACGCGATCAGCTACGGGATCAACTTCGCGATCACTTTCGCGATCAACGATGTGAGGTGCCACATCTTCCGCTGCCACGCTCAGATTGTCGCTAAATTGTGTTACGAGGTGATGAATTGGGCTAACGTCAGCAGACTGGAGGTAACCGGTCAGTAACTGTCTCCGGCGATCGCCTCGGCAAACAGATCGCCTGTTCCGCGGCGATTCTAAACCGCCGGGATCGGGCGATGAATCGAGGAAACTCAATGTGCCGGCGGCACATATTCGGCGGGACGCGCCGAGCCTTCACCGAAGAAGAATTGCTCCATCTGCTTCACGATGACTTCCTGATCCTGCTTGCGTGCAGGGTTCAGGCGGTATTCGTTCAGCAACATTTTGCAGTGCTCCATCCACTGGCCCCAAGCCTGTTGTGAGACGTTTTCGTAGATCTTTTTCCCGAGTTCGTTGTCGAACGGAGGCTCGGGGAGTCCAGGCAATTCCTGTTTCAATTTTGCGCAGAAGACTTTGTAATCGGCCATAAATTTTCTTCCAAAATTATCGCACAGGCATGGTGTGGTGGCGGGGCAATGTCCGACGGCGACGATGCGGTGCGCGGCGTCGGCGACATTGCCGTGCGGAAAAGCGAAGCACGCGCCCGACCAAAATCGTCGACCTAAGTGAAATTGTTGTTGACAAATTACATACGAATGGCAATATCTTGTGGTAGGACAGCTACTCATACAAGTAGTTGAGTAGTTCGGGCATCAAGGTGCCCTGTCGAGAACCTTGGGAGAACAAATCGTTCAAACGGAGGAAACACTTCATGGCAACCAAGAAGAAAGCCGCCAAGAAAAAGAAACACTAAGCGGACGGATGCTCGTTTTAGAAGTTCCCCAAAGCCTCTCAAGGGAAGCACCTCTTGAGAGGCTTTTCCTATGAGCGTCCGTCGGTCAGACCCTTAGCCACCCACGGAATCCTCTCCCCGCATAGTAGGACTCTGCACCGTTGTGATACATGAAGACTCGACCGAAGCGGCGATCAGCGAAGAGCGCGCCGCCGAGATCTCTCATATCGGCAGGCGTCTTCACCCAGCTCGAGGTCTTGGTATCGAATTCTCCCAGCTTCTGCAGCTCTCGATATTGCTCTTCCGTCAGGAGCTCGATGCCCATCGCCGCCGCCAAGTCCATCGCGCTGTTTCTTGGCTTCGCTTCTTTTCTGGAGTCGAGTGCGTCACGGTCGTAGCAAAGACTTCTTCGTTCTTTGGGGGTTTCCGGCGAACAATCAAAAAAGATGTATTCGCCGGTCTTTTTATCGTGCGCGACGACATCCGGTTCCCCGCCCGTTCTTTCCATTTCGCTGAGCGAAGATAATGTTTCGGGATTTGCGTCCAGCCTTGCTTTTACCTTGGCCCATTCATGACCTTCATGGCGCTTCATGTTTTTCTCAAACCGGTCTTTCAAAGTGCCGAGTAGTTCCTCGCGTTGTTGCGGTGAAAAATCTTTTTTTGCTTTAACGGCTTTCATACCGGCCTCCTTACCAAGCCAGCTGCACGAGCTGAATGAGATTCCCGCACGTGTCATCGAGCACGGCGATCGCCGACCCGATGGTCTTGGTGACCGGCGTCGTGAACTTCACGCCCTTAGCGGCCAGACGGTCGTGCTCAGCTTGAACGTCGCTCACCATGAACTGAGCCGCCCGCATCTGCTGACCGTGTAGAGCCTCCTGGAAGGCCTTCGCCGCCGGATTCGCGATCGATTCAAGTATCAGCTCCATCCCATCCGGATCCTCCGGCGACGCGACGGTTAACCATCTGTAGGGTCCCTGGGAGAAATCGGCCTTCTTCTGGAAGCCCAAAACTCCGGTGTAGAACTGAAGCGCTTTTTCCTGATCGCTTACATACACAGTCGTCCATTTAATCTTCATTGCATTCCTCCGTCAGCTTAAGTGTTTTTGACCATACCCAATTTTGAGTCGCCTCCGTCGCCTAGGGCAGCTTGGCGACAACTCGTTCCATGTTCCCCATGAACTTCTGCCAGCCATAGTTCGCGCCCTTGTAATTGGCTCCCTGGTCGGACTCAAAGCCAGACTGCTCCATGCGCAGCAGCGTTCCGCCGTTGGTCGCGACCAGCGTCCAGACAACGGTGCTCCCCGGCAAAGAGCCCCAGCTGTAGGAGAGCTTCTTGTGGGGTTCGACCACCAGCACTTCGCAGTCGATTACGCCATTCCAGTTCTTCACGGGAGTGGCGCGGAAACGGAACTTATGTCCAACGGTGGGCTGGAAGTCGTTCTCCAGCAGCCATTCTTTGATCAGCGAGCCCTCTGTCAGCGCTCGCCAAATCTTTTCCGGCGGATGGGCCATTTCTCTCTCGATGACAAGTGTGCGCGTAGCCGGCGTAGTCATGGCTCCATCCTTTTGAGTAAGTCTTCAAGGCGGTCAAACCGATCGTGCCAGAAGCGGCTGTAGTAACTCATCCAGTCGACGAGCGGCGACAGCGCACGCGGCTGGGCGCTGTAGTGAGTCTGGCGTCCCTTGTGCCGGGACCGTACCAGGCCTGCATGCTTGAGGACTCCGAGATGTTTCGATACCGCTGGCTGCGAGACGCCGGAGTTGTCGGTCAGCATGCGTACGGTTTGCTCACCATCACGGCTCAAACGTTCGAAGAGCGCGCGCCGAGTCGGATCGGCGAGAGATCGAAACAAGGCGTCAGGGGCAGTCTGCATAACGAATCGATAACCTGTCGGTTATGGATAAACAATAACCGTACGGTTATGGATTGTCAAGCTGTTTTTTCAGGCCAAAACACCGTGCCGGCGGGTGGTCTGCACTTTTGGGGGTTGTCGCGCGGCACGGGTCGTGCTAGAAACGCGTATAAGGAAGTACCGAAAACGGCCTCCATGAGCGTGCGAAAAAAATCTTCGAAAAAGGCTGCCCGCAACGCCGAAATCATTATTCCCGACAAGCTCTACTTCCGCATCGGGGAAGTGGCTAGCTTATGCCGCCTGCCGGCCTACGTGCTGCGGTTCTGGGAGACCGAGTTCCCGCAGTTGCGTCCGGTCAAGAGCAGCACAGGCCAGCGCATGTTCCGCAAGCGCGACGTGGAATCGGTGGTGCGGATCAAGAAACTACTCTACGAAGATGGCTTCACGATCGCCGGCGCGCGGGCGCAGTTGCGCGAGGAAACGAAATCCGAGCGAAGCCAGACGACCTTGCCCTTCCCAGCGAATTCCGTCCCGAATGTGGCGCACCTGCGGCACGAGCTGCAACAAATCCTGCATATTCTTTCGGCAAGACACTAAACAGAACGTCGTTGGTCGCTCGTCGTTGGTCGTTCGCGGCGCGTCAACTATTTCGGCTTCGCGAACGACTAGCGACAAACGACCAACGACCAACGACCGGTTTCTTACGCCGACTGCCGAATCGGCTCAGCTTTAACTAGCGGAGCATCGACCAGGTGCTCGCTTACGAACCAGACTTGCAGCTCGTTGGCGCGCAACACATCGCTTACCACCAAGTCGTTCGTGCCAGCGTCGCCGATTTGCGTCGCTCGTTCGGCCAGCACGCGGCAATGCTCGATGATGACCTGATGCGCATCGAGCAGGCGCGACAGTTGGACTGGAACTTCTTCACGTCCCTTGGGCGGCCGCTGAATGCGCGTCAGCTCGGCAACGTCTGGCGCCATCGCAATGCTGATCCCACCGAGCAGCTGGATCCTTTCCGCAATCGTATCGACGATTTCGTCCTGCTCCTCGAAATGCTTGTCAAAGAGCAGATGCAGTTGGTAGAACGTGGCTCCTGATGTTTGCCAATGCGACTTCTTGTAGAGATCGCGAAGCGTCATCGTGTCGGCGAGGAGCTGGTTGAGTTGCTCGGTCATTTCCAGACGGACCGGCGAGTCTAACTGCAAGGGCTGGGTGCTGGTCACAGTGCCAAAAGCCTGGAGTTCGCGGGCTGACTGGTGATAGCGCGGTTGCGCCGAAGCTTTGCTGGAAGTGCTGGCGGTCGGTTTCTTTGCCATTGGGTTCTCCTGAAACTTCAGATTTGGGCAATTTGGGCAATGAATAAAGCGCAGGAAATTGCCGCAACAAAATTAGCAGATTCCGTTCCTGTTTGCCGTTACCGTAGTCTTGGATGCCAAGTGGCGAAAATGGGTTCCGCGAAGAGCGGAATTGGCATTTTAAAGTGCTACATTCGGTGACGGAGACGCTAGTTTTGGGGAGGGTCTTTGTCCTTGGCCGCAAGAATTCTCATGGTTTTTAGCGCGGGCATCATCTTTTCGCTCGGAGCAATGCACCTCGTCTATACCTTCTGGGGGCCAAACCTCACGCCTCGTGACCCTGCGCTCCAAGCCAGCATGCGGCAGATTTCACCTGTCATCACAAAAGAGACAACTATGTGGCGGTGCTGGGTTGGTTTCAATGCCACCCACAGCATGGCACTGATTTTGTTCGGATTGGTTTTTGGTTTTCTCGCGCTGGCTCACAGCCAACTGCTGTTTCAGTCTCCATTTCTGCTCGTGGTCGGACTGGCAACGCTTGGTGCTTTGGTCGTGCTCTCCAAGGTCTACTTTTTCAGTGCGCCTCTCAGAGGAGTCAGCATTTCGTTGGCCTGCTATATCGCCAGCATTGTGTTGTCGCGGGTCTTGTCCCACTCATCACGATAGTTGCCCGTCCGCTCCCGCTTCGGGCAGATATCTTTGCGGCGACTCTTCAACTTTAGCCTTGCTTTCGCTTTCGTCTGTGCCGTCACTTTCCGCGGTCAGATCGTCGTATTCGCGGCCTTCGACTCGGGACCAGGCTGAGGCTCCAAGCGGGCGGCGGGCGACCGACTGGCGATCAATCACGACCTGCGTGGGCAATTCCGGTTCGAGCGTCGTGCGTTTGAGATTCATGGAAGCAGTCTGCAACGCATACAACATCAGAGCGGCGGTTTTGAGGTCGATCTCCTGCATCACCAACCGCTCCATCACCTGGGCCAGCGACACCTGGATGGAGTCGGCATCTTCGAGGGTGGGCACCGATTGACGCCATTCGCTCTTGTTTTCGATAGCGTCCAGTGCGTTCCAGTGGTAGCGGACATGGTAGTAGCAGAAGTCACTCTCGCGCAGCGATGGCGATGCACATTGCGTTCCGTTGACCTTGATGTGCTGACAGCGCAAAACGTTCGTCGGATATAAGGGCATTTTTATTTGCTCCGTGTATAGAAGATAGGAAAGAAAATGGTGAGCGCCGGGGGCTATGTTTACCATGTGGTACCCCCACCCCCTCCCCCCTGGTCTTAATGAAATCATTGACTTAGCGGGAATTTTTTGACGTGGTCTTTGAAACTAAAAGAGTTACGAATGTCCTAGATTAAGGTAGACATGTTATTAATCTTCCGTTATATTCTAGGAGCCGTGACAGGGCGAACCCGTAAGCTTTGTAGTTCCAATGCATTGAGGTCCGTGGTACATTCCACTTCAGCGGGTGCTTCCGCCGTGGTCCGCCTTGCATCGGACCGCCCCTCTCAACCATCTAACCAACTGGTGGAGCACGCTATGGCATACACTTCAAAACAAGTAGCCAATGAATTTATCGACCTCGCGATGCGCGATGGGCGACAACTCACTCCCATGCAGCTCCAGAAACTCGTCTATTTCGCCTATGGGTGGTACTTGGCAATCACTGGTAATCGTCTATTGGACGAGCGTGTCGAAGCATGGAAGTGGGGGCCAGTGGTGCCGTCGCTTTACAGTGAATTTAAACCATATGGAAGTGGACCGATCACTGGACCAGCGGCAGATTTCTTCTTCGATGACGATGGGAAAATGTCCTTCAAGACTCAGCGAATCGGAAATTCCCCGAACGACATTACCGCGAAGCAGATAATTGCAAAGGTCTGGCAGATTTACGGCAAGTATACCGCCAGTCAGTTATCGGCGATGACGCATGAGCCTAATTCTCCTTGGTCATTGACCGGGGAGAAGGATGTAAAAGGAACCGACATTGACGACCAATTAATCACCAACTATTTCCGTAGACTCGCCCATGGCCACGCCGCCGCAGCCGTTAGATAACGAAGATCTGCATCCGGTTGCACTTGATGCGATTGTCCCCGCCCCGCAAGCGTCCGAAGCAACGGGCGAGGGAGCGTTGGAACTTGAGACAAAGCAGGCGGAACTCGCCAAAGCTAAGCTAGTAAACCGAGAATTCCAAGAGATTCTTGAGCAGCGAAGAGAGTGGGGGACTCGCTTTTTCTGGGTTCTTCTTGGCTGGTTAATTTCGGTAGTGTTAGTCGTTTTCTTTGAGGGATTCCACTTGCTCGGATTCAAGTTGGATAATTCAGTTCTGATCGCATTTATAGGAACAACGACGGCTGATGTTTTAGGGCTTGGATATGTTATCGCGAATTTCCTTTTCCCCAAACGTCCTTAAGCACCTATGTCTGGGAGCGGCAGAAGCATAGTCGTATTCTTTTTCGGGAAAGCCCGCTGCATCATTCTGTAAAATTGATCCCACGTTGTGGATGCCCTCATAAAACCGATGGTCGCATAGAGATGTTGGGCGAGAGCGGGATTGCCAACATCCTCGGTTAGCCATTGATGATGCTTCGTTTTGCGGTTGCCATGTGCATTCTTCGGGTTGCGTCTTTGAAGTTCTTCCAAAACACCAGGGGCGAGCCGTTCGTAGACCAAGTCATTGGTATAGTGGCCCACAACAGACGGACGATTCACTTTCATGCCGCGCCATTGCCAATCACGAAGGCGGAACATTTCTTGATAAAACTCATCCGGAAACGTCTTTGCCCATGCAGCGAATTCCTTGCGTAGGTATTGATCGAGAATTGCTTGTAATGCCAGCTTGTCTCGAACTTCTTGGTACCCTGTGGCCTCATCTACGAGAGCCGTGATGCCGATGTGCGCCAATCCGCGCATCAGAATCTCGGCTTTCTTTGCCTTGTCCAACTGTTGCTTTTGGAGAGCTCCGGACTCGCGTGCCTTGAGCCAGATTTCGCAAACGATTGGCAGTGCCTCTGCGTTATATCCAGACTCTAGCTTGTTGCCCTGCTCGTATTCGATCGGGTGGAGGGGCCCCATTAATAACTCTTCTGTTATCTGTGGCTTAACCTGACTTGGGGCTAGAAAAAGGGGTACAAGAGCCCCTTGCTCTTTGTGCATCTGTTTGAGCCGCTTTGATGCGCCACTCCGAGAGCCCAGAAGTGCATTAGTCAATCCGGTCTCGCTGATGACTCGTGTTCCATCGTCCAGCACAGCGCACGGGATGATCGTGTCTCCGATTTTTAGATCGCCAGTATATTTCGCTACGCGAATTCTTTCTGTCATGCGATTACTCCTACTGCACGCGAGATGGTGAGATCGAACAGGGCCGGATTCTTGCGATGGTTGTAGCGATAGCAAAACTCAGTGACGTACTGATGCAGGTGGCGCAGGGTGACTTTGTGATACTGGCCCATGATGCCGCGCTTCAACAGGCCCCAGAATCCTTCAATTGTGTTGGTATGGATTTCGCCGTTGGCGTAGGTGAACTTGTGGTTGATCGTGCGGTGCGACATGAAGGTTTTGATTCCCACATAGCCTTGGTATTCATCGGTAATCATAACGGCATCTTTCGTATCGACATGCTGACGGATAAGTTTCGCGATGCTCTTGTATCGCAGCTTCTTCTTATTGACGGGCATTGCGACGATGCGACCCCCGCGTTCTACGATCCCGATCACTGGGGGCTTGTCAGTTCCGCGTCCGCGTTTCCTCTTTTCTCCAGCGCGGGCAGGGCCGTTACCTTTTCTGGGTTTTCCGCCAATATAGGTTTCGTCCATTTCCACGATGCCCCTGAGCAATTCACCCTGCTCGAACATGGCGTTGCGGATTCGCATTCCCATGTACCATGCCGTGTTCTTGTTGACTTCCAAATCGCGGGCGAGCTGACGGGCAGCGATGCCTTTCTTGGCGTTCAAGACAAGGGAAATCGCGACAAACCACTTCTGCAAAGGCAGATGGGTATGGTGGAAGATCGTATTGACCGTAACGCTGAAGCTGGTATTGCAGTTATTGCAGTGATGGCGATGCTGGTTGGCAGAGACGCGGTCAGAAGCACAATAGGGACAGATCGGCTTTCCATTCCAGCGAACTGCCTCAATGTGACTGATGCAGTCTTCTTCGGTGGGGAACTTCTTGTAAATCTGGACAATGTTCATGGCTACCCCTTGCTAGGACGCCATGATTATGCCAAAACGCGGTTAAGTTGTCAAGAGAATTGTACTACCTTAATCTAGGACATTCCGAAGAGTTATATCAAAGTATTCTGGAATAAGGACTTACGGGATTTCTTGCTGCTCCAGTGGTTTTTCGACCCCGGCTGGGGTGAGATCTTGTCAAGCTTCTCTTGTCAAAGAACGCTGAAATGGCTTTGGGGCAGCATCGCGGAACCGTCGCTTGGGACGGGCACACGCTTCGCGGCTCCAATCAGGAGGCGATTGTTTCATTTGGCGGTGGGAGCGTCTGTGATGTGGGTACAGGAAATTTGTGATGAAAAAAATGGATTCCGTGAGTGCGGTCAGCGCCCAGGTTATCGCCCAAAAAACGGGCGCGAACCTGGGGCACGGGGCGACTCGTCACCGAGATTCAGAGTCATCGCCAGTTAGTGGGCGGTGTGGCCTCGGAGTAGTTCGGGGTTTTCATGAAGTCCATTAGGGAGCTGGAATAATGACGGGCTTAGCGGTGAGTCAGAGAGTTCCTCAATCGTTTCTTCGACCGTAATTGTTCGGTTGACCGCACTCTTCTTCGTCCCGAGCTTGCTGATGAACTTCAATTTAACCGCCAGTCCTGTTGGGAGCGGTCCGGTGTGATGGATCTGGGCGATGTCGGGATAGTCCACAACCGCGCTCCCAGTTAGATAATAGGGTTCCGTGCGCACAAAATCGGGAGCACAACTGCGATCTATAAGTTCATGATCGATGTACCACCCGTCAAGGATCTCTTCGCCGCCAGCATCAGCATTCGCGTCTGCCCGCCTTGTTGTCGTGATAAGGTGCCTTGCTGGATACCCAAAGAACACCTTCCGGTCGCCGGTGTCCACCGTTTTGCTTTCGACCTGAATCGCCGTTTTACCCGTCTTCTGCAAATACTCACCGCGCTGCGCCTCCGATGCGAAAGTTACCACCTTATAGTTCCGATATTCGCGCCTGTCCAGGTCGACTAAGAAGCCGGTCCTCGTTTCGCAGTTCGCAATATCCACGATAGAAGTCGCTTCTCGTCTTCGCATCGTTCCCTGCCGGTACTGAATCGCCCGAGTGACGCTACGGGCCTCGACGTTCGGATCTGAATCCGAATCGGTAATAACCGTTTGGGTCTTTATCATCGTGTCAGCAAGGCACGGGAAGGATGACCCGCTGAGGAGCGCGGCGAACAGAAGGCGAGCGCAATGATGGGTGTTCACAATAGATGTAGGCTAGCCCGATTCGTGATGACGGGCTAGATTACCGCCGTTACGGATATCTCCGGGGAACCGAGACATAGCTCAGGGCCCAGGTTAGCGCCCAAAAAACGGGCGCGAACCTGGGGCACGGAAACAACCAAATGCAGAATTATTACTGTTCGGGTTTGCTCTTCCCTTTGGTTGAGCCGGAGCGCTTTCCCGCAGCAGTTGCGATCCCAGCCGCACGAAGCTTCGCAATCCGACTAACGAGATTCACAGGAACGGGTTTGGTAAGTGAGAAGTGGACGGTCCCTTTCTGCACTTCATAATCCCTGAGCTGCTCTTTCAGAGCGTTGAAGAACGTCCCCGACGCCGCAAATAGCGAATAATGTTTCTTGAAGCCCGCGAAATATAGCATCGGCTTTCCATGCAGCTTGTATCCCGGCATGCGATAGCCGATGCCCTCGACCGCCTCCGGGACGGCCTTTCTAATCGCCAAGCGAACCTGTTCGAGCTTTGCCCTAACTTCCTTGGGCTGTGCGGCAAGATACTCGTCAACCGATTTGGGAACGGTTTTTTGCATGCCTGGTATTTTAACAATCGGGCCGACTCGCTACCTGCGCTGTGGGCCAATTCCGGGTAGTGCAATCGCGTGGTTACGACAGTTATGTGGTCTGCGGTACAACACTCTGAAACCATGGTTCTCGCTGCTGGTGTTTCGAGGGGACAATGCATTCTAAAGAACCGTTAGAGCCGGTCGGCAATGGCCTAGTCAAAGTCGTAATTTCTGATACGACACAGTCAGGCGACGATGAGGGCTTGCACGACGATAACGGGCGTCACATTCCTTGGGAGAAAACGGCCGAGTCTGTACGCAAGAAAACCCCCACTCTTATCAAACGCATACTCGTTAGAAGCCCTGGAGCCCCGTTGCTATGGTTCCGTTTGTGTTCCTTTCACCCCCTGTTAACTGTCGACTCGTGGATTCAAAAAAGCTCGATTCCATTTTTGCCAACAATGGAGACCCGTGGGGCGCTTACTACAAGCAATTTCCGGGTTCCCAGGGAATTCTGACATTCTCGCGGGTAGGTTTCAGCACCGATGGCAGGCAGGCGTTCTTTTATGTGAGCAACAGATGTGGTGAATTGTGTGGGGGCGGAGAGTATGTGGTTATGGAGAACAGCAATGGTCGTTGGATGATCGGAAAGGAAATTGAGAAATGGATTTCGTGACGGCACATCGCCGGAAAGCAGCCACACTGAGAGAAACGCAGCCCTGGTGGCTTATCTCCTGCTGGATTTTGGGTGGGCTTGCCTGTGACTGGCGTTCCGCATTTCGATGCCTTGCCGGAAGTTTTCCTGCTTATTCCGCGCCTGTGCTTTACAGAACGGGTCTGATTGCCACGCTGTGTACAGCCGCTGGCCTTCTAATGGTTTGGGTAATACCAAAAGCAAGGTGGCGCGACACGGGGGCATACTTCTTGTGTGCCTCGGCCGTCGTGTGGAGTATAGCTGCTTGAGTGTCCACCGGATCGAGCGCTCGAAGAAGTGCACAAGTAATCAGTAGCTGCATTTTCGCTGGTAGTCTGCACTCGTCACTTTGCATCCCTTGTCCATGCCTGAATCGATTTTCCTTTCTCCATTCGGGGTATCGCTTGTCATACGATTCGCCCATAATGCCCTGCTGCGATCAGTCGCATGGTCATCGAAATAGTTCTCGATGTCCCCTGCTGGGCGCGACACGCTGCATACTTCCTGCACCTCGACCTTCGTGGGAATCCGCAAAGTGTCGAATCGTACATCCAGGGCATTCAACGCTGAAGGATTGTCAGTTCCAAAGTGACTCTCCTACTGTCGAAATATCCCCCTTACACTGACCCTTCCAGCGCAGTTGGTCCACGTCGTCGAAAAGCGGAATGTCCGTTCGGAGTGTGGCGAGCGTTCGGAAAAGCAGGGCACGGTCACGCTCGCGGGAGAGAGTGGATGCCAGTGCGCTGGCGCTGGCGGCGTTCACGTGCCAGTCACGGTAGTCTGTGGGGATGGATTCGAGATGGACAAACTTGGCCAATACAGCTGCGGATGACTTCGCACCCCATCCGGGAAGGCCCGGGTAACCGTCTGCCGCATCGCCTACCAGCGCCAGGTAATCGGGAATCGAGACCGGCGAGACGCCGAACTTCTGGATGACTCCCGCCTCATCGCGAGTAACGCGCTTGCGGCGATCCAGTTGGACGACGCGAGTCCCTCTTACACATTGAGCTAAGTCCTTGTCCGGTGTACAGATGATCACGCGATCGACCCGAGTATCGCCAGCCGCCGCCTCTGCCGCAGCTGCGAGTGCGTCGTCGGCCTCGAACTCAACCATGGGCCAGACCACAATACCCGCCGACGAGAGCGCCTCTTCGAGCATCGGGAATTGCGCCAGCAGGTCGGGTTCAATTCCCTCTCCGGTCTTGTAGCCTGGCCACAAGTCGTTGCGGAAAGATTCGATCACATGATCGGTCGCAACCGCGATGTGCGTGGCACCGCCTTTGATCATGCCGAGTATCGACGCGAGGACACCTCGGACGGCTGCGACCTCTCGACCATTTGTGTCCCGTGCGGACGGCAGCGCATAGTAGTGCCGGAACAATTCGTATGTTCCATCGACCAGATGTACGTCCAAGGCGTAGCTCCAGAACGACCCTACAGGACTGGCAGACACTGAAGCAACGGCTGGATCAATTCTCATCTCGCACAATATCCCTGACGCTTGACCACCGTGGCCGGTGTGATGTTCGCGAGGTATTGGCGTTCGCGGATGAATGTCCCAAACGGGTTCGCATGAATCCTCCAAGCAAGGGAGAAATCTTAGAGTGATTCCCTATATGTAGTTATTGGTCGGGACGGCGAGATTTGAACTCGCGACCCCTTGCACCCCAAGCAAGTGCGCTACCAGGCTGCGCTACGTCCCGATGGAATCCGCTGCTTGATTCGTTGTTGAAGATGACAGCGTAGGGGTTCGACCTACAAATTCTACACTAGTGAACTGGGCTAGCGAACTGGCAGGCTGCGGAAAAACTCGGTTCCGGGCTAGCGTCGCTCCCTCAGCGGCTGAAGCCGCATTCAAAATAGAGCAGTTATCGCAGCGGTGAACCGCTGCGCCACCCAAAAGCAAGTGCAACTCCGATTTTTTCCCGCAGCCTCTGGAACTCGTGCCCTTCCCCAAACTCGTGCCTTTCCCAAGACCCGTGCGCATCGGAGTTTTTCCGCACGCTGCTCGACTAGCAAACCCAGGTCGGCGAGGCCGCCTCCGGTTCGTCGCAAAGCTTTATCTCGCAAAGCTCTATCTCGCAAAGCTTAGCTCACAAAGCTTATGTCACAAACGCGGAGTGATGACGGTCACGCCGCTGAGCTCGCTCTCCAAGGCAAGATGGCTGCGTGGCGATACTGGTGACGGGTGGGGCGGGATACATCGGCAGTCACGTGGCGCGGGCGCTGCGGCGTTCCGGGTACGAAGTCTTGCTCTTCGATAATCTTTCTACTGGCTTTCGAAGCCTGGCGCGTGGTTTCGAATTGATTGAGCGCGATGTTGCCGATCAGGCTAGACTGCGCCCCGTCTTGAGCCGCGTCGACGCTGTCTTGCATTTCGCGGCTCACGCCTACGTTGGAGAATCCGTCGAAGACCCGCGCAAATATTTCCGCAACAATGTTGTCGCGTCGCTCAGCCTGCTGAACTCCGCTCTGGACGCCGGAATCCGGCACTTCGTGTTTTCCTCCAGTTGTGCCGTATACGGTGTCCCGGCTCGGATTCCGATTACCGAGGAGACGCCACGCGTCCCGGTCAATCCCTATGGCGCGTCAAAACTATTTTTCGAAAACGCGCTTGAAGCTTACGGTCGCGCCTACGGATTGCGGTCGGTGAGCCTGCGCTATTTCAACGCCGCTGGAGCCGACGAGAGCGGCGAGATTGGCGAACTCCACGATCCGGAGACGCACGTGATTCCGCTGGCGCTCGCGGCGGCTGCGGGTGCCGGACCCGAACTTCAAATCCACGGAAGTGACTACCCGACGCGAGACGGGACCTGCGTTCGCGATTACGTTCACGTCAGCGATCTGGCGGATGCGCATGTGCGGGCGCTGCAGCATCTTGAGCTGCGGCACCCTGAAAACGACGAACCCAATTCGCTCGCCCTTAATCTCGGAACGGGCCATGGATATTCCGTGCTCGAAATCATCCAGGCGGCGGAACGGGCCACGGGGCGTCCCGTCCCGCGCAAGATTGGGCCGCGGAGAGCGGGGGATCCTCCAATTTTGGTGGCCGATGCGGGCAAGGCTCGCGAGGTTCTCGGATGGACTCCTCGGCGTGACCTTGGGGACATTATGTCGAGTGCGTGGAGATGGATGCAGAGTTGTTCGGGGCCGCGTAGTCGGATTGCGTGAGACGGATGGGAGCTCAAGCTCCTAGAAATCGGTGGTCAAAAATTGGTAGTCAACCGCATCGCGACGCTGCGGGGCGGGCCGATGGCGTTGCCTGAGAAAAGGCCGCCGAAATCGATTACGTTGAGAACGTTGTTCAGGTTCTGGCCGTCGATCTGAAACTGCGTGTTCATGCGGTCTGACTTATAGACTTGCACGCCCGCCGAAGCGTTGACCTGAAACGCGGGATAGATGCGTCCGCGAGCGAAGTTGATGCGATCGAGCACCTGCTGGCCGTATTGCGCAAGGACCTCAGACGGGTCGCCATCAAATTCAAAGGGCAGTCCGGTGTCGTACTGAATGCCTCCCGCGACCCAGAGGCGCGGCTTGATCTGATAGCGTAGCCGGCCGCGGACGGTGTTGCGCTGATCCTGCGAATCGGGGAAGTGGCCGCTTGGCAGGAGGCCGGCGGCGTCGTCTCCCAGAAACAAGCCGCCGGTCACCGGCCACCAGGCATTGCCGACTTGATAGGAATAGCTCAAGAAACCCGAGAAACGGCGCCAGTCAAAAACCTCGATCTTCGCTTCTGCGCCATAGATAATGGACTTCTGGAATGCAATCGGGAAGCTGATGGTTGTGTTCTGAATCTGATCGTCGTCGGCGTAGTTGCTGACGTAGCGGCGAAAATAGCTGGCATCCACTTTCACCTTTCCGACGAATTGCTTGCTCAGGCCGGCTTCGTAGTAGTTCCCTTCCGATGGCTCGACCAGGCGCTGGATATTGTTGGGGTTGGGGTTGATGGCTTGCGCCGCGGCTGAGCTCGACAGCAGAATATTCTCGAACGACGGAGTTTGAAAAACGCGGTCGTACGAGAAATGGACGAGCAGACCGGCGGACGGAAAATAGCGCGAAATCGAGAATCGCGGATCGACGGCCTGCCGGTTCAGCAGGAGCTGGTAGTGGTCCCAGCGTAGTCCGGCGCTGATGGTCCAGTTTTTCAGGCGGATTTGATCCTGCACGAAGGCGGATTGCTCGAGGTCGGGACGGTTGGCTGCGAAGGCGAAGTCGGGCGGTGTTTGCGGATCAAATTGAGTTGGATCGGTGATGTGGTAGCGGAAGTTTTCGTTCAGGAAAGTGTTATCTGACTCGAAACCAAACTTCCATTCGTTGCGGCCATGCGTGATGGTTGTGGTCCCCCGAAAATACGCTTCACGGAAGAAGTTTTGCTGGAAGACTTCGATGGGGGTGGAATTGTCGTTGGAGTTAAAACCGATTTCGTTGTCGCGGACCATGGTGCGAAAATCGCTCAGCGCATTCGACGAAAAAGTATGCTGGTAGGAAGCGATGCCCATGGTTTCGATGTTGTCGGCTGTCTGCAACTGGCCAGCAGCCTCTTGCAGCTGTTCGTTCGGCAGTTCGTAGCGCGATAGTTCGTGGCGAACGATAAAGCGCACGCGATCTTTCGGCGTCAGGTCACGCTCATAATTTGCTGAAAAATCGCCCAGCGTCCCAGTATTTGTGTAATTTTGCGGAACCACCGGATTCAGGTAGTGGTCGGTCATGCTTCCGCTGGCGCTGGCGCCAAAGGTGTTTTTACCCCAGGAATATTGGCCCTGTGCCGACGCCCCCGCCGTCTTAAAGCTGCCACCGGAGAGAACCAGTTGCCCGTGAAATCCGGGTTGCGGATCCTGCAGAGTGTTGACCTCGACAACGCCGCCCATCTTGCGTCCGTATTCGGCGGGAATGCCTGCGGTGTAGATGCTTAGCGATTGCACATCGTCCGCGTCGATCGCGGGGCCGAAGCTGGGCGAGCGATTGTCGGTGAGCGGGATGCCATCGACCACGAACTGCGTTTGATATTCCGATCCGCGGGGATGGAGGACAGCGTTACCCTCGTAGAGCCAGCCCGGCTGCGAGTTCACCAGATCCTGCAAGGAACGGCCGGGAACGGAGCTGAGGCGATTCTGGATGACCTCGGAGCCTACCTGGTTGACGGCCCCGGGCTGATCGGGATCGATCAGAATATTGGGCGAGGTGACGGTGACCGATTCCTGCACGGAAAAGAGCTTGAGTTGGATGGTGTGTTCGGTGGGGATCGAGGAATGGACCTCGACAGATTCAGATGTCTGAGCGAAGCCCGGCTGGCGGATTGTGAGCTGATAGATGCCGTAGGGCAGGCGCTCCAAGATCAGCCGGCCCTGATCGTTGGTCCCCATGATATTTCGGTAGTGATTGGCCTCGCTGACGATCTCAACCGTGGTTTTGACGGCCAAACCGGCGGGGTCGGCCACTTTGAGGCGCAGTTCGCCGCTGTTGCTCTGCCCAAACAGAGGTAGAACGCAGAGAGCGAAAATGGCGATCCTCAGCGTAGAAACCAGCATAGAAACCGAAGCGTAGAAACCGATGGTTCTAGTTTAGCCTTTGGCGGCTGAGAACAAATTGGGAGAAAAGATTTAACGAACCCAAATAGAGCACCCCCACACGCAACGGTATAAAAACATAGAAACCGAAGCGTAGAAACCGATGTTGTAGTTTAGCCTTTGGCGGCTGAGAGGCTCATTTTGGGTGGGTCTGGTTTGGTTACCTTAGGGGAGGGCGTAGCGATCCAGTCGTCTCCAGTTGTCAATTTCGGCCATTCTCACGTACTCTGCCGCGATGGGAAATCGAACTCTTTACGCGGCGTCGTGGGTGGTTGCTTTGTTGTTGTGCTGTTCTCCTGTGTCTCTTTCCGCTCAACCAGCTTCTGCACAGCCAGCCACACACGCCTTCACACTCGAGCAGGTGCTGAGTTCTCCGTTCCCGACGAATCTGGTGGCCTCGGAACCGGCCCAAGGCAAGCCCGGTCGCATCGCCTGGGTATTCGCGGCTAAGGGCGAGCGCAATGTCTGGGTTGCGGATGCGCCGGCATTCGAGGCGCGCCAGGTCACGCATTACACGGGTGATGACGGCATGCCGATTGCCGCGCTCAAGCTGACGCCTGACGGACGCACGGTCGTTTACGCCCGCGGCAGTGAGTCGAACACTGCCGGAGAAACCGCCGATCCGACCAGCGGCGTCGAGAAGCGCACGCAGCAGGTCTGGGCGGCGGACATTGACATTGACAAAGGTGAGCCGCGGCTGCTCGGGGAGATGGGATGCGACGAGGAGGACTGCGAAGACATCCAGATTTCTCCGAATGGCGAGTTTGCTGTCTGGTCCGCGAAGAAGCAGATTTGGATCGCGCCCGTCTCCGGCAAAGAAAAAGCCAAGGCGCTGACCTTCGCGCGCGGCAAGAGTTCGCAGCCGAAGTGGTCACCGGACGGAAAGAAGATTGCCTTCGTCAGCGACCGCGACGACCACAGCTTCATTGCCATCTACGAATTTAGCCGCAACACTCTCCGTTTCATTTCTCCGAGCGCGGACCGCGATCTCTATCCACGCTGGTCACCGGATGGGAAACAGATCGCCTATGTGCGGCTTGTCGGCAAGCGGATGAAAGACCCTTTGATTCCGCAACTGCCGCTGCCCTGGGGAGTTTGGGTCTATGACGTCGCTGCCGATTCCGCGCGCGAGATCTGGACGAGCGGTCAAACGCTGGATGATTCTTTGCCGCTGTTGACCGCCGACAAGTCGTTCTATTTCGCGAAGAACCGCATCGTCTTCGCTTCGGAACAAGATGGATGGAACCATCTTTATTCGGTGCAGCGACTCGGTAGCAACGGCGGGCGGCGCAGCCACGCAGTTGACGAAGGGAAAATTCGAGGTGGAGGATGTCGCGCTCAGCGCCGACAAGACTTCCGTCCTCTATTCCTCCAATCAGGCTCGACAGCCGATCCTCTCGACATCGACCGCCGCCATCTCTGGCGAGTCAGCGTCGATGGAGGAACACCGCAAGCGCTCACGCGCGGCGCGACCATGGAGTGGACTCCGCTCGAAGTTGCCGGCAAGGTCGTCTGCCTCGGTTCGACGGCCACGACCCCGGCGATGCCCTACGTCGTGACTGCGAACGGACGGGAGATGATTGCAAAAGCCGCGCTGCCAGCGGACTTCCCCGCATCGCAGCTGGTCACGCCGAAGCAGGTGATATTTAAGACTCCTGACGGATGGGAAATCCACGGACAACTGTTCGAACCGAAGCCCGAGCCAGCGGCAAACTGGAAAACGTCCGGCGCTGATCTTCATTCACGGCGGATCCATGCGCCAGATGATGCTCGGCTTCCACTACATGGACTACTACCACAACGCCTACGCCATGAATCAATATCTCGCGAGCCGCGGATACATCGTGCTGGCGGTGAATTACCGAACTGGCATCATGTATGGTCGCCACTTCCGCGAGCCCAGCGACGGAGGCCCGCGTGGCGGCGCCGAGTACAAAGACATCGTCGCCGCGGGAAGGTTCTTACAGTCCCAGCCAGGCGTGGACGCGAAGCGAATCGGCCTCTGGGGCGGATCCTATGGTGGTTATCTGACCGCAATGGGACTGGCGCACGACTCCGACCTGTTCGCCGCAGGAGTCGATCTGCACGGCGTACATGACTGGTCGGTGTTGACCGACGTCATCTCAACGGACGCATCCGATCGCGAGGCCGCCATCAAGCTGGCCTTCGAGTCATCACCTAACGCGGCGATCTCCACATGGAAGTCGCCAGTGCTTCTGATCCAGGGAGACGACGATCGCAACGTCCCGTTTTCACAAACCGTCGATCTGTTGCAGCGCCTCCGCGCTCAGAAGGTGCACGTTGAGGAACTGATCTTCCCCGACGAGATTCACGGCTTCCTCATGTGGAAGAGCTGGATTCGAGCCTACGGGGCGACGGAGGAATTCTTTGGGCGCGAGCTGAAATAGCTTAAATCAGTCTCGGATATCATCCTGACTGTGATGGCGAGTCCAAACGTCGGTCCCAAAATCTGGCGTCCGAAAATCTGGCGTCCGAAAATCTCGCGTCCGAAAATCTCGCGTCCCAAAATCTGGAACAGCGTTCCGCCGTCCGTCCGCACCTGCGCTGTATGGCTTGTCGCTGCCATCGCGGCTCTGTGGTTGCTGGCTGCCTTTACGCTTCTGTGCGCCCGCTGGATCGACCCGCCGACAACCGCCGTGCACATGCAGCGCCGTATGCAGGCCTGGATCGACGGCAAGCCCTATCACGCACGCTACAAATTTGTTCCGATGGTTCAAATCTCGCCCGATCTCCAGCACGCCGTCGTTGCCGCCGAGGACGCGCGTTTCTTCCAGCACCATGGATTTGATTGGCACGAGATTGAGATCGCCGCCGAAGACGACCTGGATGGCGGACGGTCTCGCGGAGCCTCCACCATCACGCAGCAACTGATAAAAAACCTATTCTTCGGAACCGGCCGATCTTTCCTCCGTAAAGGCGCGGAGGCCTCGTTGGTGCCGGTCGCCGAATTGGTCCTCAGCAAGCGGCGCATCTTGGAGATCTACCTCAACGTGGTTGAATGGGGACCCGGTATCTATGGTGCGGAGCCGGCGTCGCGTTATTACTACGAAATCCCGGCTCGAAACGCCAACCGGCAGCAGGCGGCACGCCTCGCCGCAATTCTGCCGGCTCCACTGAAGCGGCGTCCGGAACGGATGAATCACTACAGCGAGCTCATTCTCGAGCGGATGCGCCAGATGGGCTGGTGACCTGGCTGGCTGCGGAAAAAGTGCGTGCCCGCAGCAGGAGTCCCCCAGCGGCTAAAGCCGTGTTGATTTTTAACGAGTTGCGGTGCGGCTGGAAGCCGCACCCTTTCAAAGCAAGATCAAGACCGGAGTTTTTCCGCAACCTCTGGAACCCGTGCCATTCCCGAAATCCGTGCGCATCCGAGTTTTTCCGCAAGACGCTGGGGTGGTGACGCTACAAAGCTTGCCTGATCGCCTTTCGTATCCTCTGCCAGGTCACTTCCAGTGTCTCGGGCAGCACCCGCGTCTCCCCCACAACGCTCAGGAAATTGGCGTCGGCGACCCAGCGCGGAAGCACGTGCATGTGGATGTGTCCAGCCACGCCAGCACCGGCGGCTTTCCCGATATTCATGCCGAGATTGATGCCGTCGGGGTGGTAAAGCGAGCGCAGAACTTTCTCCATTTGCTGCGTGAGCGCCATCATCTCGTGGGCCGCGTCGGTTGGGAGCTTCTGTAGTTCGTCCAGATGCGCGTAGGGGACGACCATCACGTGACCGTTGGTATAAGGGTAAGCATTGAGAATGATGTAGCAATGGCTGCCTCGGTGGACGATGTAAGCCTTCTCGTCGGTTTGCTTCGGCGCCTCACAGAAGACGCACTCCGCGGTCTTCTCCGCGCCGGTAACGTAGGCGTAACGCCACGGGGTCCAGAGATGGTCCATGGGCCGAGGGTAGCAGAATGGAGCTGCGGGCTGCTAATGCTCTGGATGCGGCGGCGCCTACGTTTTTTACGGAGAGAACTCCTCGCGGAGCCGGTTCTGGTGGCGAGGAACACGGGGTCTTTCGACTCCAGACGGCCGCCGTCTTCGACGACCAACTTTCGCTCAAGATGACAATGTTGGGAGGACGGTAACTGTTACTTGCGGCCTGTGAGGGAACTGTGACTCGCCGATTAATTTTTTGTAGTGGCCGGATTCGCGTTTGACACTGTTCTGACGCCGTTGCTATAGTCGAAGAGTCCCTATTGGACGCGGTTTCGAACCAGCTGGAATTGTCCTAGGGTCGTCCGCCAGGTCGGCCTCAACGCAACCTAAGAACCACACCAGCAGTCCGCAACGCCACGTCCCGCACCAGTCGCGCGTCGATCACCGTCGCGTCGACAACGAGGCTATGAATTTGTTCGACGAAAGCACAGCCCGCAATCTTGAATCCAGCAGTCTTGAATCCAACAACGTTGCATCCAGTCTTGAAACCATGACACCTTCACACGATTCGCACACCGGCGGTTCGGCCGTAATTGACGCTCCCGAGCTCGCACAACCCTCTCCCGCGGAAACAACAACTACGACGACGTCCGCCCCAGTCGCCCATGGTCAGGACGATCATGGTCAGGACGATCATGGTCACGATGAGGCTCGTCAGACGAGCGCTCCCGACCATGGTGTGAAAAGCGATGGCGTGCAAAACGATGGCTTGCAAAATCATGACGAAGCGGACGCCTCCGCTCACGAAGATGGCTCGGCCTCGAGCGACGATTTCGCCGCCGCCCTGCACAACTTCGAGAACCAGACCGAAGAAGCCGTCAGCGATGACCACGTCATCAAGGGCACCGTCATTAAGTTGACCGCGACCCACGTCGTCGTCGACATCGGCGCGAAGTCCGAGGGCATGGCTCCGATCGCGGAGATCCTCGACCACGAGGGCAATCCGAAGTTCAAGCCCGGCGACGAAATCGACGTGATGCGCGAAAAGGGCGAAGCCGAAGAGGGCTACGTCAACCTCTCGCACCTCAAGGCGCAGCGTCTGCGCGCGTGGGACGATATCGAGAAGGCATACAACGACAAGAAGCCGATCAAAGGCATCGTCGTTGAGCGCATCAAGGGCGGCCTGACCATCGACATTAACGGAGCGCACGCGTTCCTGCCGGGCTCGCAAGTCGATCTGCGTCCCATCCGCAATCTGGACGGCATGAAGGGCCAGACGATGGAAGTCGCCATCATCAAGCTCAACAAAAAACGCGGCAACATCGTCGTCTCGCGCAAGCAGCTGCTGGAAGAAGAGCAGAACGAAAAGCGCGGCAAGACCCTCGAGCACCTCGAAGAAGGCAGCATCCTCACCGGCATCGTCAAGAACCTGACCGAGTACGGCGCCTTCGTCGACATGGGCGGCATCGACGGCCTGCTCCACATCACCGACATGTCGTGGGGGCGCCTGACGCACCCGCGCGATCTCGTGAACGTCGGCGACCAGATTCAGGTCAAAGTTCTGAAGTACGACAAAGACAAGCAGCGCGTGTCGCTCGGCTTCAAGCAGCTCACGCCCGATCCGTGGCTCGATGCAGAGGCATCGCTATCCCGTGGGCGCTCACGTTCATGGACGCGTCATCAGCGTCACCGACTACGGAGCGTTCGTCGAACTCGAGCAGGGCATTGAAGGCCTGGTTCACGTCAGCGAAATGACCTGGTCGAAGCGGATGAAGCATCCGTCGAAGCTGGTCAACGTCGGCGATGAAGTGGACTGCGTCGTCCTGAGCGTGAATCCGACCGAGCGTCGCATCTCGCTCGGCATGCGCCAGCTGGCATCGAATCCATGGGATTCTCTGCACGACAAGTATCCCGTGGGAGCGACTGTCGAAGGCCGCGTCCGCAATCTCACCGAGTTCGGCGCTTTCATCGAAATCGAAGATGGCATCGACGGCCTGGTCCACGTCAGCAACCTGAGCTGGACGACCCGCGTGAAGCATCCTTCGGAAGTCTTGAAAAAAGGCGACAAGGTCAAGGCCGTGATTCTGGCCATCGAACCGGACAAGCGCCGCCTCTCGCTGGGCGTGAAGCAGATGCAACCCGATGTTTGGGATTCGTTCTTCGCCCAACATCGCGTCGGCGACATTGTCCACGGCAAGATTCTGCGCGTGGCAAACTTTGGAGCATTTGTAGAGATCGCCCAGGGCATCGAAGGCCTCTGCCACAACTCCGAAGCTGTCGATGGCAACGGACAACCCATGCACCTCGAACCCGGCGCCGAGTACGACTTCAAGATCATCAAGATGAATCAGGAAGAGAAGAAAGTAGGCCTGAGCATCAAGGCGGTCGGAGAAGAAGCCTCGCGTCAGGAAGTTGAGTCGTATAAACAACCGTCGTCTTCGTCGTCGAAGAGCACGACGATCGGCGATCTGATTTCATGGAAGCGGGCAGGCGGGGACAGCAACTAGGCTCTGCTCGGCTAGCTAAAATTGGAACAGAGGCAGGCCACCGTTCGCGGTGGCCTTCTTCGTTTTGGGCGAGTTTCGAGCCAGCCTGGACCTCACTGCATTTTTTGCAGGTTTCGGAAGCTGATTCGCAGGCTTTCCATGGCAGGGAGGTCGCCGGAGTCGCGCTCGACGAACATATGTTTGACGGCATTTTTCCGGGCGGCAGCGAGAATCTCGGGCCAGTGGATGGTTCCGGCTCCGACCTCGGTGAAATGTTCGGCGGCGGCGTCTTTTATCTGAGTGGCTGGAAATCCGGGCTTGCGGTCTTTCAAGTGAAGCAACTGGACGCGATCGCCGTACTGACGGAACATCTGTAGCGGGTCGAGGCCAGCCTGCGTGATCCAGTAGCAGTCCATTTCGATGCAGACCAGTTTCGGGTCACAGCGTTTCATCAGGGTCTCAAAACCGGTCGTATCCTTACCGGTCGTATCCTCGAAGCGGCGAAATTCGTAGTTGTGGTTGTGAAATCCAAACTGCATTCCTGCCTGCCGGATCTGTTCTCCCCAACGATTGAATTGATCGGCAGCCTGCTTGTAGCCGTCGAGGGTGAACCACATACTCTCGGGCAACATCGGACAGATGACATACTCGACGCCGAGGATCTTCGCGTACTCGATCTTCGACTCTAGACCCTGGTAGTCAAAGTGTCCGCTCGGGACGCTGAGACCGTGGTCAGCGATCATGCGCCGCAGTTCCGCGGCGGGATGATTGTAGATATCCCAATACGTCTCGACCTCGGTATACCCGATCTGGCGAACGGACGCGAGAACAGCCGGAAGGTCGCGTGCGGCGTCCTGGCGCACAGTGTAGAGTTGCACTCCGAGTGCAGGGCGTTCGGCAGCCAATAGCCTGGCAGCGGAGAGGCTGGCGGCGGCGGTCAGCGAGAACTGGATGAATTCGCGACGATTGAGCATGTGACGGTGCCGCGCTTTATTTCGCAGAGACCTTCAGATCGATATAGACCTGCGGACGATCGTCAAATTGGCTGACAGTCTTCGTCCCACTCTTACGGTTCTCGAACTGAGCATAGACTTCGTAATCGGTCGTCGGCTGGAGCGCGGGGAAACGATAGGTTCCTTCGGGTCCGACGATGTAGGTCTTCACGGAGCGGGTGCGGGTGTCGGTAAGGTACACGACTGCATTGGGCAAAGGATTATCTGCGCCGTCGAGCACCTTGCCGGTGAGCAGGCGGGTTTTATCTTTCTTCGAATCGCGTCCAAACAATTGTGCGGATGCTGGCGTCGAGAAAACCGCCGCCGAGAACACCGCTAGCGTGATCGTGACGAGCGTGAGGGAGACGAGCTTGGTCCTGAGCGTTGTTCTGAACGTTGTTCTGAGCGTTCTTCTGAACCGCGACGAAGCTGCAATTGCGGCGACCGGTTTCTTCATAATGATTGCACTCCATGCCGCGATTTCGTTGCAGCAGCTTCTACCAGTCTAAATGAAGGCCGATGTCGACACGCTCATTCGGATCACCTTCGATGTGCACGGGGACTTCCGCAGCCATCTTCAGTTTCTTGCCGGAGGGCAGCTTGAACCCTTTCAGATCAGCCCAAACGATATACTCGGCTTTCGCGACTGGAACGCGCTGGGCGAACTCTCCAGTGTGATTAGAAAAAGTTTCCCACCGGGCTTTTTTCTCGTCTTTATCGTCCGCCCGCCGGATCTTCACCGTCACACCGTAAACCGGACGGCCATCGGGATCCCAGACGGTTCCAAAGATCACCGCGTAGGGCGGAGGCTCCGCCTTCGGCTTCTCGCCGCCCGCGGCCCGATATTCCAGCGGCATCAGGAGCAGCAGCGGCAAGACGATCAGCGGTAAAAGCAGGGCCAACAACCGCCGCGGGAGCGTGAGATGAGTGGGGATATTCAGTCTTTGTCCTCAGTCCTCGTCCTCGGATTCTTCTTTGACGGTGTCTTTTTCGTCGTCTTCGTCTTCGTCGTCCTCGTCCTCGCCGACTTTTTTCAGTTCCACCGGATTGACTGTGATTACCTCGAAGTCAGCGCCGCACTCCGGGCAGGAGACGACCGCGCCTTCATCGACCTCATCCTCGTCGATGTCGAGGTCCGTCTCGCATTCAGGACAGTACACCATGATTTCCTCCACGCTCGGGATACCCTGTTATATTTAGTTTCTTCGCGAGGAAAAGGTCAAGTGGCTAAGCAAAGAAATTCCGGAATTGTCGAGACCTCGAGTTTCGCGGTCTCCTCCCGCCCGCGCCTGGCCGCTGGGATGGTTTCGCTGGTCGCCTGCTTGGTTATGGCGTGCGCGCCTCAGGGCAGCGCCCAGGAAGCGCCACTGGAGCCTCCACGACTGGCTTCCGACCACCATACCGACCCGCGTATCGCGGAGGCGATCCGCGAAGTCTCGCCCGATCGGATCGAAAAGACGATCAACAAGCTGGTCAGCTTCAACAACCGCTCGACGATTTCGGCGCAGGATGAGGAATCCATCAAATCAGGCAAGGGTATCGGCGCGGCGCGGGATTGGATTAAGGCGGAACTCGAGCGCTACTCCAAAGAGTGCAGCGGGTGCCTGGAGGTGAAGACCGATACTTTTACCCAGCCTCCTGCCGATCGCATTCCGAACCCGACAGTAATCACCAATGTTTATGCGGTGTTGAAGGGGTCTGATCCAAAGCAGGCGGACAGAATCGTGCTCGTTACCGGGCACTACGATTCGCGAAACAGCGATACGCTGAACGTTACTGACCCAGCGCCGGGGGCCAACGACGATGCCAGCGGGACAGCCGTGAGCCTGGAGTGTGCCCGCGTGCTGAGCCAGGCTACGACTTCGACCAAGCTCAAATTTCCGGCAACGATCATTTTTCTGACGGTCGCGGGAGAAGAGCAGGGACTAAACGGGAGCAAGCATTTTGCACAGATGGCCAAGCAGCAGGGATGGAAGATCGAAGCCGTGCTGAATAATGACATTGTCGGCGGAAATCTGGGCGCGGGGCAGGACTCGAGCGTGGTGCGGGTGTTTTCCGAAGGATTGCCGGCGTCAGCGAGCGAGGCTGAGGTCAAGCGGATTCGGGCGCTTGGGGGCGAAAGCGATTCAACTTCGCGCGAACTGGCACGCTATATTGCCGACGTCGGCCGTTCGTACAACGCCGGTGTGAAGCCGCTCCTGATTTTTCGCCTTGACCGCTTCCTGCGCGGAGGCGACCACTACTCTTTCAATCAGCAGGGCTTCGCCGCCGTGCGCTTCACCGAATTCCGCGAAGACTTTAACCGCCAACATCAGACTCCACGAACGGAAAACGGCATCGAATATGGCGATCTCGCGAAGTATGTAGACTTCGAATATGTATCGCATGTGGCGAGGCTGAATGCCGCGACCCTGGCCTCGTTGGCGTCCGCTCCCGCTTCGCCAGGCAGCGTGAAAGTGCTGACGAAAAACCTGGAAAACGATTCGTCGCTGACGTGGGACGCTTCCACGGGCGCGTCGTCGTATGAAGTGGTCTGGCGTTCGACGAATGCGGCCGATTGGGAGTACGTCCAAACGATCAGTGGCGCGACCCGTGCAACTCTGAAGGTTTCGAAGGATAATGTGATATTCGGTGTGCGCGCGGTGGATGCGGCCGGACATCGCAGCCTGCCGACGATTCCCGAGCCGGAAAGATAGGTCTACATAGTGCCTCGCGGACAAACCATTTCGTTCAGCTTCCCGCCGTTTGCAGGTTGGGTCAGGCGCATCATCCTGGCATGCACCGGAATTTACCTGGTGCAGGCAGTGATGCGGATCTTCGCTCCTGACGTGGTTCGCGTAGCGTGGGAATGGCTCGGCCTGATTCCCGTTGCGGTGATGCACGGCGCGGTGTGGCAGTTGGTGACGTATTCGTTTCTGCACGTCGGCTTCGGCCATGTATTTTTCAACATGCTGACGCTCTGGTTTATCGGCGCTTATCTGGAAAGCGACTGGGGTCCGCGACGATTTATCGAATGCTACACGTTCTCTGTCGTGGGCGCGGGGCTGGTGACGGTCGCCATCGCCTATACACACTTTCTCGGCGCGAATCCGGCAACCACGACCGTGGGCGCTTCGGGAGGAATTTTCGGGCTGCTGATGGCTTTCGGCATTCTCTATGCCGATCAGGAAATGTTTTTGTTTCCGCTGCCGTTCAGGATCAAGGCCAAGTATCTGGTCGGGATCTGGGTGGTGGTTGCGATTGTCGCCGTGTTTGAACCGTCGCAGGGGGGAGTCGCGGTATTCGCCCACCTCGGCGGCCTGCTGTTCGGCTATTTGTTTGTGAAGTTCCTGCCGTCGCGTGGACTCACCTATGCGGCGTCCGAGCGTTATTTCAGCATGCGCAATTCTTACTATCGCTGGAAGCGGCGGCGCGCGGCGCGGAAATTCGAGGTCTACATGAAGGATCACGACCGTAAGGTGACCTTCGACGAACACGGGAACTACATCCCTCCGGACGACAACGACAAACCAAATGGGGGATCGAAATCGGGCTGGGTGAACTAGACTGCGGCGACCGCCGGGGCTAAAGCCCTCGCTGTGATGCGCCTTACGCGGCCCTGAAGGGCCGCTCTTCCACGGTATTCCTTCAATTCCAGAAGAATTGCGAGCAATTCCCAAGAAACCCGAGAGCAATTCCCGAAAAACCTGCCGGCAGTTCCAAAAGACCTGCGGGTGTGACCAGATTGAAGGCTGGCGGTCGAATTACTTACGGGCTACTTCCAGGCGCGCGTCAGGTAGTCCGCCAAGGACAGTGAAAGCAAGAGGGAGAGAAAGAAGAAGCCCGAGAAGACTACGATTCCCGTCAGCTTTTCGCTGGCTCCCTTGACGTGCATGAAGAACAGAACCACGAGCGTGGCCTTGATGGTGGCGATGAGCAGCGCCACGACTGGGTTGAAAGGTCCAAGGTTCACGAAGGCTACTGCGGCCGTGGTGATGGTCAGGATAAGCAGGATTACGCCTATACCTATGTAAAATGCTATCGAGTGAGTCGCGTGTTCTTCGTGTTCCGCCATAAAGATGTTCTCAGCTCTCAGCCAACGGACGTCAGGAATGCCGGCTAATCAGATACAGCAACGGGAACAGATAAATCCAGATGATATCCACCAAGTGCCAGTACAGGCCCGCATTCTCTATGGGGGTGAAATAGCTGGGCGTGTAGTGCCCTTTCCACGCCAGCACGGTGAGCACGCTAAATAAGCCGCAACCAATGATCATGTGGAGCGCGTGCATGCCGGTCATGGCGAAATATAGGGAGAAAAAGAGCTCAGCTTCCTTCGAGTTTACCGGGATTTGTTTGCCATTGTCGTCGAACTTATCGGTGAAGTTAAAGGTCGAGCCGGGTACGTGATGCTTCTCGAATTTCTCGGCGTACTCGAAGCCCTTGATGACGAGGAAAGTCATGCCGAGCAGGATCGTAACCACCATGTAGCCGACCAGAAGTTTGCGTTTGCCGGCTTCCGCCGCTTTCACCGCCAAGACGACCGTCACCGAACTGACGATCAGCACGGCGGTATTAATTCCTCCCATCCAGATATTGAGTTGCTGGCTTCCGGCGGCAAAGGCGTTGAAGTGCTCCAGGCGGTAGATCAGGTAGGCGCAGAACATGCCGCCGAAGAACATGATTTCGGTCACCAGGAAGAGCCACATGCCAAGCGAAGCGGCGTTCTTTTGCTGCTGCGCGTCGGCGAAGTGGTGGAGCAGCGCCGGGTTGTGGGCTTCGTGTTCCATGGTCGCTGTTCCGGTAGCCGCGTCGGGAGTGGGACTAGTGTGCAACGGGAGCCTCCAGTTCCTTGGGCGCCGGAATCTCTTCGTAGTTATATGCTTCCCAGGTCACTACGGGGGTCTCATCAAAATTGAATGTTGGTGGCGGCGATGACGTTTTCCACTCGAGGCCCGCGGCTCCCCAGGGATTGTCACCGGCGATCGGACCGTATTTCAGCGACCAGAGCAGGTAGATCATCGGCAACAGATAGCCGACAGCGAGCACACTGGCGCCGGCGGTCGATAGAACATTCAACACCTGGAACTCTGGTGGATACTGCCAGTAACGGCGGGGCATTCCGACGTAACCGAGAATGAATTGCGGGAAAAAGGTCAGGTTGAAGCCGACGAACACGAACATCGCGGAGAGCCTCGCCCAGTGTTCGGGATACATGCGGCCTGTGATCTTAGGCCACCAGAAATGGAGCCCACCGAGATATCCCATGAGCACACCTCCGACCATGACGTAGTGGAAGTGGGCCACGACGAAGTAGGTGTCGGTAACATGGACGTCGATGCCGATCGTCGCCAGCATCAGGCCGGTCAATCCGCCGATGGTGAAGAGGCCGATAAACCCGAACGCATAGAGCATGGGCGTGGCGTAGGAGATTGAGCCTTTGTAGAGCGTGGCCGTCCAGTTGAAAACCTTCACTGCGGAGGGTACGCCCACTGAAAAACTGAGGAACGAGAACATCATCGCTGCATAGAGCGAGATGCCAGCCACGAACATGTGATGCGCCCAGACCAGGAATCCGAAAACGGCGATCGCGATGCTTGAGAGCGCAACGAAGTTATAGCCGAAAACCCGCTTGCGGGCGAAGCAAGCGATCAGTTCGCTGATCACACCCATCGACGGCAGAATCATGATGTAGACCGCCGGGTGGGAATAGAACCAGAACAGATGCTGGAACAGGAGTGGATCGCCACCGAGTCGCGGATCGAAAATTCCGAGGTGGAAGAGGCGCTCGACAGCCACGAGCACGATGGTGATGGCGATCACCGGAGTGCCCAGAATCATGATCAAGCTGGTCGCGTAGTTGGACCAGATAAACAGCGGCAGACGGTCCCATGTCATCCCGGGAGCGCGCATCCGGTGAACGGTGACGATGAAATTCAATCCCGTGAAGATGGAGGAAAAGCCGGCAATGAATACGGCGAGACCGGCTTCGACAATATTGGTATTCGTGTATTCGGTAGCGTAAGGGCTGTAGAACGTCCAGCCGGTATCGACACCGCCCCGCAACAGGCAATGCAGGAAGAGAAGGCCTGCGATGACGTAGAGATACCAACTCAGCAAGTTGATGCGGGGAAATGCCAGGTCCTTGGCCCCGATCATGAGCGGGACGAGGAAGTTGCCGAGAATCGCGGGCACGACCGGGATCAGGAAGAAAAACACCATGATCATGCCGTGCTCGGTAAACGCCTTGTTGTAGTTGTCGGCGGAGAGCAGGTCGCCTTGCGGCGTAAGCAACTCGAGCCGGATGAGCATGGCAAAGATGCCACCGAGGAAGAAGAAAACGCTGACCGAGATCAGGTAAAGCAGAGCGATGCGCTTATGGTCGGTGGTCAACAACCACGACCGAAGCGTGTGGCCATTATTGAGATAGTTCAGCTTCTGCGGAGCTGCTGGAGCCTGATTCGACGGGATTGCTGTGGTCGCCATGACTATTGCACCTGCGTCTTCTGTGGTTCTGCCGGAGAAACGGCGGGCTGGTTTTGCAGTCCGGCGGTCCCCGTGGCTGGCTGGCCCGATGATGATAACGACTTGACGTAGGCCACCAGCGCATTCAATTGCTCTTCGCTCACGATGCCCTGAAAAGTAGGCATCACAGGCTTAAATCCGCTTACGATCTTGGCCGTTGGATTGAGGATGGATTCGCGCACATAGTTTTCGTCCGCTGTGACGGTACGCCCATCATCCAACAGAACCGGCTTGTTGTAGATGCCGGCCAGATTCGGGCCACGGCCCTGAATGTCGGAACGGTGACAGGTGGCGCAGCCAAGCTGAGTGAACAACTGCTTGCCTGTCTCCTGTAAAGGCAACGCCGGACCGCCCGCCATCCATTGCGCGTATTCCTGCGGTTCCATGACTACAATGTCGCCTCCCATGCCGGAGTGATTGGTGCCGCAATATTCCGCGCAGAATAGATGATAGCGGCCGGGTCTGGTCGCCTTGAACCAGAGCGTGGTGTAGCGGCCCGGCAACACGTCCTGCTTGATTCGAAATGCGGGGACAAAGAAGCTGTGAATCACGTCCTGCGAAGTCATGATCAACTTCACGTTCTGGCCTGTCGGAACGTGAAGTTCGTTGATCTCGCGCTGGCCTTCCATGTGCTCGATCTTCCACATCCATTGCTTGGCAACGACGTAGACTTCGGTTGAGTCGGCGGGAGGAGTGCGTTCCTGGAAAAAAATGACCGCGCCCCACACGAAGAAGGTCAGCATGACAAAGAACGGAAGAACCGACCATCCGACCTCGAGGATCATCGAGCCTTCGATGGGATGGGCCTCGCGACCAGGCTGGCGGCGATACTTCACGGCCAGAAACGCGACTGTGAGAAAGATAACCGCAGTCATGACCCCCGAGACCAGCAGAAGATAGATGTAGAGCGCATCCACCTGACCTGCCATGGTCGAGGCCTGATCGGGCCACAATGGTAAGTATTTCGACATAATTACCTAACTCGCCCCAAATCGCCGTGCGACCCGCGGACGGTGAGCCGGTGATTCCGTCCATCCGCGCGAAGCATGACGAACACAAACGCTCCCAGAATCAGCATGGTCAGGAGTCCGGACAGTTTCAGAATGTTACTGATCACCGCTCCGTATTTCCCGGTCCTTGGATCGTAGTGATAGCAGTACAAAAGAACCTGATCGCCGATATTGCCAATTGTGTTATGCGACGCTTGCACCAGTCCGAGGCGCAGATCCTTGGGAGAAAATTCGACGCCGTAGAAATATCCGGAAATGTGGTGATCGGGCGTCAGCATGACAATCGCCGCCGCGTGCGCGTATTGCTCGGTTTTCGGATCGAACTGATACTGGTAGCCGACGGCCTTCGTGAGTGCATTAATCTGATCGGCTTTGCCGGTGAGGAAGTGCCAGCCCTGATCGGAGTTCGCCCGGCCGTAGCGCTTCATGATGTCGCGTTTCTTGGCGGCCGCCATTTCCGTAGTCTCGCGCGGATCGAAGCTGACGGTCAGCACATCGAAATCTTTACCCAAATCAAACGTCAGCGGCTTCATCGAACCGACCAGCCCCTGCAACAGCTCACCGCAAAGCATGGGGCACTGGTAGTAACCGAGATTCAGAATGACGGGGCGTCCGTGACCGAAGTAGTCGGCGAGTTTCACCGGATTCCCAAGCTCGTCTGTGAATTGCAAGTCGCCCGGAACCTCGGCATTCAGATGCTGCTCGATACCGACGAATTCGAGTCCAGGCGGACGCTGACTGGCAGACGGACCCATGATGCCACCGCCCATCATGGGTCCTGAACCGGAACCACGGCCCTGGGCAAATAGTGAGGTCGTGGACAGGGACAGGATCAAGATCGCGAATGCCGCCGCAACCATCGAGTTCGTCAAACTGCTTTTACTTCGCACTGCGTTTTCCTTTTGGCGCAGCTTTCTCGGCGGTTGCGCCCGCCGGCGAATACACCGGCACCTTGTTCACCATCAAATCCATGGCGCGCTCAATCGGAATGTGCGCCACACCAGCCTTCTCGTCGATCCAGCCGTAGCTGTTGAGTTGGTTCTCTTGGTTCATCAGGAAGTCGCGGAACTGGCCCCGCTCGTTGGTTTCGAGCATGGGAGCGCCGTTCTCCTTGAAGTCTTTATCCATGTCAGCCTGCGTGACCACGCGCGACATCGTGGCCGTCGACGTGACCAGCGGGCTCGCGGCCGTCATACGCGAACGCTCGTATTTGTCCAGGAACGAGTACATGCCGACGATGATGAAATAAATCACAATCCCACTGAACACGAGCGACGCCAGGAACACGAAGACGCCCTTGGAGGCGAGATCTTCATGTTCGTATTCAGTCTCGTGGCCGCTGTGGCCGTGATTTACGATTTCGTCACTCATAATTCGTCTTCCTGCGTTGCGTTACCCTGCGCTTCGTTACCTGCGTTCGTATTCGTGCGTTCTTAATCGTGCGAAGACCCGAGAAATCGCAAAGTCTGCGGCGCGTTCACCGGCAGCAGCGGACGCGCTCTCAAATTATGGAAGAAGTAAGCCATCCACAGACCGCCCATGCCGGCAATCACGGCGAAATAAACCCAGCTCAGATGAAACCAGGGATGCGACGCCGGTTCGATGTGCCAGTAGATGTCGATCATGCGCATCACCAGTATCCATGCGGCGATCGGAACCAGGGTGCGCGTCTTTTTCTTCAACTGTTGCCCCAGCAGAAGCGCGAAGGGAATGGCGAACTGAAACACGGCCAGGAACAGCCCGACTTCTCCCCATCCGCCCTTCATGCGGGCCACGTACCACGGAATCTCTTCGGGCAGGTTGCCGGCCCAGATGATCAGCCACTGCGAGAAGTTGAAATAAGTCCAGACCATGACAAACGCGAGAATCAACTTTCCGTGATCGTGAACTTCGGTGCTCGTCAGGTACTCGGACATCGGCTTGCGCTTGCTGAGGATGGTCTCAATCACCACGCAAAAACAGAAAGCCGACAGCGCTTCGCCGGCAACGAAAATCAGACCGTAGATCGTCGAGATCCACGGCGATTGCAGTGACATCACCCAGTCGATCACGGCGAAGGAGATCGTCAGCGAGTAAATGACGAGCCCAATCGAACTGAGGGCGCGGAAACGCAGCGTGCTCTGGCCCGCGATCGAATCCTGTTCCGTGGACCAGCGATTCAGGAAATAAGCCATCCCGATCCAAATGACAAAGTAGAGGATGTAGCGCAGAAAAACGCCGTTAAAAGTTAGGTAGCTGTGGGTTAAGTGGGCGATCTTGGGATTGGCGATGCCCTCGGGCCGCGCCCAGGGATAAAGCTTCGGCAGGTGAAGCAAAATTGGAAGGAAGAGAACGAACATCATGGGCAGCGTCATCATGCCCGATTCCAGTATGCGGCGAATGACGATGCTCCAGCCGCCACCGACGAGGTGGTGAAGCATGAGGATGGCCATGCATCCGAGCGAAAGGCCCAGCCAGAACATGTAGCCTTCGAGGTAAGCGGAATAGAAGCTGTCAGGAGCAAGAAATGCGCCAGCGACGGCGGCAATCGCACCAACAACGCCGATAAACATTGACCGCGTCTGGATCACTTCAGCCACGGGCGGCGCCATCAGATCTAATTTATTCATGGTGGCCGTGGTCATTCCGGTTTCCCTTCTGTCGCGGGCGGCGCAATCTCGGGCTCGGGCAATGTGGCGCCGTTACCGATGTCGCCGAAGTGTGGCGGGGGCGATGGAATCTTCTGTCCCGCAGGAATATCGCCCGCGGATGCGTTCTGACTCAGTTGCAACGCGCGGATGTAGGCCGCAATGCACCAGCGGTCGCGGGGTGCAATCTGTGCGGAATAATCGGGCATCACGCCAAAACCATTGGTGTCAACATCGAAGAAATAGCCGATCGGCATCTTTCGCAGGCGCTCGATGTGAAAAGACGGCGGACGCTTATATCCGCGCGACGGAATGAAGCCATCGGCATCGCCGACACGTCCGTGACAGGGCGCGCAGTAGATGTCGAAACGTTCGCGTCCGCGCTCAAGAACTTCTTTCGTCACGGGGAAGGGCATGAAGTCGCCCGGATTGCTGCCAATTTTCCCGGTGTAGAAATAAGTGTCTTCGTGGAGATCGCCCCGCGCCACGGTTCCATCGACGGGCAGCCGCGCCGAGCGATTGTCGGCAAAGAAGTCACTCTTCGCCAGCGGCCGGTAATAAGGCTGCAAGTGCATATCAAGGCGGCATCCGGCGGTAAGCGCAATCAGCGCCAACAGGCCGGGCAAGGCTTTTCGAAGGTTGCGTGAGCGGACGCTATGCATGCTAGCTCGGCACCTCCGCAACCATGCGTGGTGAAAGACTCGCGAGAAACGCCCTGGTGCGAGCGGAGTCATAGTTCGGGTCGCTCGAAAATACGACCAGGAAAAACTTGTTCTCCGTGGCCTTGGCAAACGCGGGAACGTTGAAGACCGGGTGATATGGCATGGGCAAGCCGTTCAACCCCAACATGCCAATCACTGCGGAAAGTCCACCGAACAGAATCGTCAACTCAAACGTGATGATGATGAATGATGGCCAGGAGAAATATGGGCGTCCGCCGACGTTGGTGGGGTAGGTGATGACCGCGACCCAGTACTGCAACGACAAGGCAGAAATGCCGCCAATCATTGCGCCGATCAGAACGACCAGAGATACGCGATTCTTGTGGAAGCCAATCGCCTCGGCCAGGCCTTCAATCGGAAACGGGCTATAGGCGTCGAGCTTCTGATAGCCGGCTTCATGCGTCTTGTGAGCGGCATGCATCAGTTCTTCGGCAGAATCGAATTCGGCCATCATTCCGTAGCTCGGCGAGCCCTCAATCGGCGATTCGTAGACTGAGACATCGTGGCTGGTTGTCATGCTCACGGCTTCACCTCCTCCGCCGCTTCCTCATGCACATGCGCCTCAGGGAGCAGCATCCGCAATTCGAAGACGGAGATCATGGGAAGGACCCGCACAAACAACCACATGAACGTCAGGAACATGCCGATGGTGCCGGCGAAGGTCATCCAATCCCACTTAGTTGGGTAATACATGCCAAACGAGGAGTTCACGAAGTCGCGCGTCAAGCTGACGATGACGATGATGAAACGCTCCAGCCACATCCCGACCAGCACCACGAATGAGATGAGCCAGAGCCAAACGGTCGAGACGCGGAACTTCCTGAGCCAGAGAACCTGCGGAATCAAAATATTCGACGACAGGAGGCCCAGGTAACACCATTTATACGGCCCATGAAAGCGGTTCCAGAGCAGGAACGAATCGAACTGGCTTCCGCTATACCAGCCCATGAAGCCTTCCATGAAATACCCGTAGGCGACGATCAGGCCGGTCGCGAGCATCACCTTGGCGGCGGTTTCAAGATGTCGCTCGGTGATGAAATCCTTGAGTCCGTAAATGGAGCGGATCGGAATCGCCAGACACAGCACCATGGCGAATCCGGAATAAATCGCGCCCGCGACGAAGTAAGGCGGGAAGATGGTCGTGTGCCATCCCGGAACAATGCCGACCGCGAAATCGAAGCTCACGACCGTGTGGACGGAGAGCACAAGCGGCGTGGCCAGGCCCGCGAGTAGCAGATAGGCCGACTCGTAGCGGTGCCAGTGGCGCGCCGAACCGCGCCAGCCCATGGCGAACAATCCGTAGATCTTTTGCAGCAGGGGGTTCTCGGCGCGATCGCGCAAGGTGGCGAGATCGGGAATCAATCCAATGAACCAGAACACCAGCGAAATCGTGAGGTAGGTCGAAACCGCAAAGACGTCCCACACCAGCGGGCTGCGGAAATTCGGCCAGTACCGCATGGTGTTCGGGTACGGAAACAGCCAGTAGGCAAGCCACGGACGGCCGGTGTGAACCAGCGGGAAAATTCCGGCGCAAGCCACGGCAAACAGCGTCATCGCTTCGGCGAAGCGGTTGATCGAGTTGCGCCACGTTTGCCGCAAGAGCGCGAGGATTGCGGAAATCAAAGTCCCGGCGTGGCCGATACCGATCCACCAGACAAAGTTGACGATGGCAAAGCCCCAGCCGATGGGGATGTTGATGCCCCAGATTCCAGTGCCTTTGATGAATAAATATCCCAGGCACACCATCAACAGGTTCATCAGCGAGAACACAATCAGGAACCCGAAAATCCATCCGAGCGAGATCGGCCGCTTCAGGACGATGTTTGAGATCTTGTCGGTAATCGTCGAGAAAGTATGGCCCGGCGCAATGACCGGTACTCGCCTGTCGGGAGCGGGGATTTGAGTTTGAGTCGCCATGCCTTACGTACGCTCCGCTTGTAACTCGGCTTCTGGTAACCGCGCTTCTGTCTTTGATCGCAACTCGGATTGCAACCCAGACTGCAACTCGGGATTCGGATTGCGGATTTCCGCCAGATACGTGGTGCGCGGCCGGGTATTCAATTCCGCCAGCATCGAGTAATTTCTGGGCAGCGCTTTCCACTTGTTGACCTGGCTCGTTCGGATCGTTGAGGTTGCCAAAGACAATGGCATTCGCCGGACACGACTGCTGACAAGCGGTTTGCAACTCTTCGCCGATGCGAATCTCTTTGCCTTCGCGCACCGAAGCAGTCTCTGTATCGATGCGATGCTCGCTGATGCGCTGCACGCAGTAGGTGCATTTCTCCATGACGCCGCGGCTGCGGATGGTCACGTCAGGATTGCGCATGAGCTTGAACTGGGGCGTCTCCCAGTCCTGGAAGAGCAGGAAGTTGAATCGCCGCACCTTATAGGGACAGTTATTCGAGCAGTAGCGCGTGCCGACGCAGCGGTTGTAGACCATGTCGTTCAGGCCTTCGCTCGAGTGAATGGTCGCCTGTACCGGACAAACAAGCTCGCAGGGCGCGTTTTCGCACTGCATGCACGGGACCGGCTGGAAGAAACCCTTGGGATTGTCACGCGGCCCGTTGTAATAAGCGTCGACGCGCAGCCAGTGCATGTGGCGGCCCTTGAGCGTCTGCTCTTTGCCGACGACCGCAATATTGTTTTCCGACTGGCAGGCGACGATGCAGTTGTTGCATCCGACGCAGGAATTCAGGTCGATCGCCATGCCCCACGAGTACGCTTCCTTCTCGTAGGGAAACTCCTCGGGCTTATAGAGCGTGAGATCTTTCGCCGGCTCTTCTTCTTGCGCGAAGTTCGGCTCTTTCTTGTATTCCTCGAGACTGCGCTCCATCACGAGCGGGCGTTCGCCGACGGGAGTCTCCATCGTCTGATAGCCCTGCGTGCTGGCGAGCTGATAGATGCCGCCGACGGCAGTCAGCTTCGCTCCGCCCGCGAACCACGGCGTTTGGCTGGTACGCAGCGGATAGACGTCGAACCCGGTATCGGTGCCGATGCGGCCGGCGCGGGTGCGTCCGTAGCCGAGAAATACGGTAATCGAATTATCGGGATGGCCGGCTTGAATCCAGATCGCGCCTTTTACTTTCTTGCCATTGAATTCGAGTTCGGCAACGTCTTTGAAATTCAGTTTCAGCCGCTCGGCCATTGCCGGGCCGATCATGATGGGGTTGTCCCAAGTGAGCTTGGTCAACGGCTTTGGAAGTTCCTGTAGCCAGCCGTTGTTTGCGAAACGGCCATCGTAGATCGAGGGGTCGCGGCGGAAGTTGAGCTCGTAGCCGATTGCCCGTGTGCGGATGGCGTCGCCTGCGAACTGGCAGCCTTCGAGCGTCAACATTCTTCGGCGCGTAGGCCGTGCCTTCGATCCAGCCGTCGTGCAGCGACTTGCGCCAGAAAGCGTCGAAATCGGCGCCGGTGTGCTGTTTCTGCCAGTATTGCTGAACCAGATCGTGTCCGGTGAGACCAGGCTGGCCGGCGAGAATCGCGACGATTTCGTGCGCGGTCTTGCCGCCATACAAAGGCTCGATCAACGGCTGAACGATGCTCACTGTGCCGTCATAGGCGCGGGCATCGCTCCACGATTCGAGATAGTGCGCTTCGGGAACGTGCCACTGGCAAAGTTCGGCGGTCTCGTTGCGATGCGAACTGAGACAAACCTTCAAGCCGACGGCATTCGATTTCAACGCGGAAGCAAATTCGAGTTCGGCAGGCGCGTCATAAGCAGGATTGCCGCCGAGAATCAGCAGCAGGTCAACCTTGCCCGAGCGCATGTCATCGACGAGCGCCTTGAGCGACTCGCCGCGATTGACGGGATTGGCATCGACGGGCTCGGAGTAAAAGACCGTCTTGCCAACATTGCCCAGCTTTGCTTCATGTCATGCGCGAGCGCATGAATCTCCGGCGGTAGATGGTCGCCGACAATGATGACGCTTGACGCCGTGCTGATCCTTGCAATAGCGGCAAATCCGAATGCAGCGCTTTGACGAACCCGGACGAACTGCCATCATTCGCAAAGAGCTAGCGCGAGCCCTTCGATTTCCGACGCCTTCACCGGCAGCCGATGGTCCGCCTTCATTCCCGTCGAACTCGGCGTGCTCTCAATCACATACAGCCGGTTCATGTTCCCATCGGGATTGCGACGCGCCGCGAAATCGCGGGTGTATCGGGCCGAGCCAGGGAATCCGGCGTAGAGGAAGTCGGCGTCGAGCGAGACGATGACATCGGCCTTCGAGAAGTCGTAGCGCGTCTCGACCGGCTCGCCGAATGCGAGCTTCGCGCCTTCGTAGACATTGTCGCGATTGATCGGTTCGTAGACGTGCCACTTCGCCTGCGGATTCTCGTCGAGATAACTCTTGATCTGACTGGCCAGCGTGGGCGACGTGACCGTCTGCGTCAGGATGCGGACGCCGGAACCCGCCATGCGCGTTTCCACGCTCATGGGGCCCTTCACGGCCTCCATGAAAGCGGGCCACGAGCGCACATCTCCCAGGTAGGTGATGTCTTTCGCGCGGTCAGGGTCATACAAATCGAGAATCGACGCCTGCGCGTAAATGTCTGTGCCGCCGAGACTTGCAGGGTGTTCGGGATTGCCCTCGACCTTGGTCGGACGGAACATGTGGCTCTCGACCAGAATCGGTGAGGCGTAGCCGCCGAGCGTAAATGCCGTTGCGTAAAACTTTGGACGCCCGGGAATGACGTTCTCCGGTTGCTTTACATACGGGACGATCTCGGTGTCCGGCATCCGCGTGCAACCGGTGAGGCCTGCCAGCGCAAGTGACGCGCCCATGGTCTTGAGAAAGCCGCGGCGCGAGAAATCGTCGAGCCATTCGGAAGCGCCTTTCGGAAACTCCCGATGCATCATCTCCTGAAATTCTTCGGTACCGGCCAGTTCTTCGAGGCTGCGCCAGTACTCGGGACCAGTGGTGTCGGCGATCTGCTCCTTCACCGTTTCAAGATCAAGTACCGTCGCAAGATCAAGCTTGTTGCGCTTGGTCGGGCAGACGTCGGGACCCTTGGCGCTGGCCGCTTTCGTTTTGTTCTCGTCGATGCTCATCTTTTTTTAGAATTCGCCTTCAGCATTTGCGCCGAATTCGCCGTCACCTACCTGTGGCAGGTGTTGCAACTGGTAATGTCTTTTACCGAGCGCACGTTGTATTGCTCGTGCAGGGCCTTACCCAGGGAATCCTGATCGGAATACGTCTTGCCGTTGAACGCGACTTCATGAAGTCCCATCAGGTCGTTCGAAGGCGGTTGATAGCGCATGTTGAAGACCTGTTCGCGCGGCCGCAGATATTTTTCGGTATTGCGATGGCAATCGAGGCAGAACTCCATCTGGAGTGACGCGTATTGATAGACCAGGGGCATCTGATCGATGGGGCCGTGGCAGGTGTTGCAGCCGACTCCCTTATTAATGTGAATGCTGTGATTGAAATAGACGAAGTTCGGGAGCTGGTTAACGCGCGTCCATTCGAGCGAGCGCCCGCTGCGGAAACTTTCGCGCACCGGCTCGAGATATGCGGCGTTGGTCCAGATCTGCGCGTGGCAGTTCATGCAGGTCTTCGTCGGAGGAATGCCTGCAAAGCTCGATGTCTCAACCGAAGTGTGGCAGTAACGGCAGTCGATCCCAAGGCCCGTCACGTGGTGCTGGTGGCTGAAAGGGACCGGTTGCGCCTTCCGGATTCCGGCGTTGGTAATGTATGGCGTGCGCTCCAACAGCATCAAACCCGAGAATAGTCCGCCCACGACGAGAACCGCCAGGACCAGAGAGGCCCGGGCGATGGCGTTGGCGCTGCGCGGAAAGATCTGCATCGTCTATAAAATCTTCTGAATGATTGCGGAATCAGCTCACGCCTTTTCCGGCTGACCGGGTTGCAATGATTTAGATCACAGGTTGCTGTGACGTTCGTTCCTGAAACACGAGAGTATATCAGTTGACGGATGAAATGGAACAGACTGTCCAGCTTTTCTTTATTGTTAAATCAGTGTCAAATCGGTTTCAATTTGGGATTCGCTTCGGGAAAATTAAATTCTGATGTGCAGTGGTCACTTTCCACGCAAAATGAACGCACTCTAATTTGTTTTCAGCGAAAATATTAGCGCAAATTCATCACAAGCAATTTCGGTTCCGTCATTTCCTGGATGGCGTCGCGCAGTCCCTCGCGTCCGAGACCGGAATCCTTAATTCCGCCGTACGGCATGTGATCGACACGGAAGGTGGAAACGTCGCCGGCAATCACACCTCCGACTTCGAGTTCCTCGTATGCCTGAAAGATGAGTTTGGCGTCGCGCGTGAAAATGCCGGCCTGTAGACCGAAGGCCGAGCTATTGATCTGCTTCAAGGCGGAGGCGAAATCGCTGTAGGGCTCAACGGTCACCACCGGAGCGAAAATTTCCTGGCAATTCACTTTCATGTTGGGCTTGGTGCCGGTGAGAACCGTAGGTTCGAAGAGCGAACCCTTGCGGTTGCCTCCGCAAAGCAGTCGCGCACCACTGCGCACCGCTTCCTGCACCCACTCTACCGCGCGTATCGCGTCGCTCTCACGGATCAACGGGCCAAGGTCGCTCGACTCGTCCATCGGATCGCCGACTTTTAGTTTGGCAACCGCGGCAAGGAGCAACTCGGTGAACTTTCCATACACAGTGTGCTCGACGAGGATGCGCTGCACCGAAATGCAAGATTGACCAGCGTAGGAGAAGCCTCCGGCAACGCAGCGATCGGCGGCGTATGCAAGGTCGGAATCATTGTGAACGATGACGGCGGAGTTGCCGCCGAGTTCGAGAACGACCTTTTTCTTCCCCGCATTGTTCTTGATCGCCCAACCGACGGCGGCGCTGCCGGTAAAGCTGATGAGCTTGATGCGCTCGTCGCTGACCAGCAGCCCGGAATCTTCGTTCGAAAGCAGCAGCGCGTTGAATCCGCCGTCCGGCCATCCCGCCTGTTGGATCACCTCGGCCAAGAGCAGCGCAGATAGCGGCGTCTGAGGCGCGGGCTTGAGCACCATGGAGCAGCCTGCGGCAATCGCGGGCGCAACTTTGTGGGCGACGAGATTCAAGGGGAAATTGAATGGCGTGATCCCGGCAACCGGCCCAAGAGGAAAACGTTTGACAATCCCCCAACGCCCCGCGGTCGATTGCAACCAGTCCAGCGGCAAATATTCTCCGTAGCCGCGCACCGTCTCCTCGGCAGCGATGTTGAAGGTGAATATCGCGCGGTCCACTTCCATGCGGGCGCTCTTAAGAGGTTTGCCCGCTTCGAGTGCGAGTGTGCGGCAGAATTCTTCTTTGCGGTCGTGAATTCCCGTTGCGATCTGGCGCAGAACGCGCTGCCGCTCGAAGGCAGGAAGGCGCCGGGTGGTTCCAAAAGCCTTGACCGCGGCTGCGATGGCGGCGTCGGCATGTTGCCGGCGTCCCTGATAGACGTGGGCTATCAGAGCCCCGTCGTAAGGCGCGCGCACATCGACGATGTCACCCTCTTCCAGCCACTTCCCATCCAGAAAAAATCCGTGGGTCGCAACCGGAGTCACCGTCATTTCAGCCATTGCCGTTACCTCTTTCGGGCGGCATCGGAGATCCATCGACAGTCCATCGACAGTCCGTCGACCGATTCGCCTGCAAAGATTATAGAACTTCGTCGCGACCGCGGCGTATGGGCTTCACTTCCCGGTCACTTCCCCGGTTTTCGGCTTGTAGCGATCGTCGACTTCCACCTGATATCCAGCCACCAGCCGATTGGTTTCGTTCGCCATCCCGACCACAGACATCAATTCCTTGAACTGCGCGTCGGTCATCCCCTTATTTTTCGCCGATGCCGTGTGCGAAGCGATGCAGTAGTCGCACTGGTTGGTGACCGACACGGCGACGTAGATCATTTCTTTTGTCAGGGGATCGAGCGCTCCGGGCGCCATGATCTGCTTGATGTCTTCCCACGTGCGCTTGAGCAGCACGGGATCGTGCGCGATCGACTTCCAGAAATTATTGATCCAGTCAGTCTTGCGCGTTGCCATGATGTCGTCATACACCGCGCGGACTTCGGGACCGGCGTCGGCATATTCAATAAGGCCAAAGATAGACATAAATAAAGTTCTCCGGGTTTAAATGACTCAATCAGTGAATGACTAGGTGATTCAATGATCTCTTACGATATCCAATCCAGAACCTTGTAATAGGCTCCCGCGAACGGCAAGAACCAGGGCTTGCCGTTGTACATCCCGAACGGCGCTCCGGGAAACGGGATCTCGGCGAACGGGTTGTCAGTTTTTCCCTCCGCGATCCACTCCGCCATCTTCTGACCCTGGTAGGTCGCCATGGCCACGCCGTGGCCTGCATAGCCGAGGGCGAAGTAAATTCCGTCCATCTGACCGGCGTGCGGCATGATGTCGAAACAGAAATCGACAGTACCACCCCAAACGTATTCGACTTTGGTATTCCGGAGTTGAGGGAAGACCTCGATCATCCCGAGGCGAAGAATTTCGGCGCTCTTGCGGATGGTTTCGCCGGATTCCGGGAAAAATGCCGCACGCCCACCAAACAACATGCGGTTGTCGGGCGTCAGCCGATAGTAATGAAGATAGTTTTTGGAATCATAAATCTGCCGATTCCGCGGGCTTAACTCGCGTGCCAGCGCTTCGGGCAAAACTTCAGTCGTAATGATGTAGGACCCAATCGGGATGATTTTTCTCCGCAGCGCCGGCGTCGCCGCGCCCGTGTAGCCGCTGGTGCCGACGAGAACGTTCCGCGCCCAAATCGCGCCGCGAGAGGTATTGAGCCGGAGGCCCGGCGCGCCGTCCCGCGTTTCGCGCTGGATGTTCTGCAATCGCGTGTGCTCGGCAATTTGCGCTCCGGCGCGCATGGCAGCCACGCCAAGCCCGGCAACGTAGCGCGCTGGATTCAACCCGGCGGAAACTTCATCAACCATGCCGCCGTAATAAATATCGGATCCGATTTCGCCGCGGAGTTGGTCGCGGGGTATGACGCGCAACTGGTGATTGAACGCTTGCGCGATCACGTCCACCTGACGAGCGTAGTCATCGAAATGCGCCTGCTTGCAAGCGACCTCCAGATGTCCGCAGCGGGAGAAGTCGCAGGCAATGTTCTCCGCTTTCACGAGCTGCTCGACAGTGTTGATCGACTCTAACGACGCGGCATACATGCGCTGCGTCAGCTCGCGTCCGTACCGGGAGATCAGTTCGTTGACGCCGAGCTTTAGTCCGGTCAGCACCATGCCGCCGTTGCGCGAACTCGCACCCCAGCCCAGGGTTTCCGATTCCAGTACGACGACCTTCGCTCCGCGCCTGGCTAGAGTGAGTGCTGCCGAGAGGCCGGTGAATCCAGCGCCAACGATGGCCACGTCAGCGCTATCCGGCAATGGCTGCTCGGGAGCAGCCGGCATCTGCACGGTGGTCGACCAGTAGTTGAGTTCTTGGGGCATGGGCGCGAGCAACTACAACACGGCAGTCTCGTGGATTGTACGACCTTCCGCAAAGCGCGAGAAGTTCAGCAGCGATGCATCGATCAGGTCTGTCTTCCCCGTCAAAATCAAATCGCTGAGAATTTTCCCGGTGGCCGGTGAATGCATCACGCCATGCCCGCTGAATCCATTCGCGAAGAAGAAACCGGGCACCTCGGGAGACTCGCCGAGAATCGGGTGATGGTCTGGCGTCATTTCGTAAAGCCCCGCCCAGGCCCGCTTGGGATTGACTGCAACACTATCGAACGCAGGCACACGGTCGGCCGCGCGGGTGAGAATTTTCTCAATAAAGTTCGGCTCGAAGTCGGTTTTATAGCCCGGCGTTTCCTCCGGATCATTCCATGCCAATAAAAATCCTCGCCCCTCAGGTCGAAAATGAAAACCGTTCGACATGTCGATAATCATGGGAGCGCTATGCGGAAATTGGTCGAACGGTTCCGTCGGCACCAACATACGGCGCAGAGGCTCGACCGGCAGATCAACGCCGACCATCTTGGCAATCGGAGCCGCCCAGGCTCCGGCGCAATTGACGACGGTGCGCGTCGATACGGTGCCGAGCGTGGTCTCGATCTCGAAGGTTTGATTTTTCTGCGTGATTCCGGTGACGCTGGCGTTCTTCCAAAGCCTCGCGCCATGATCGCTCGCCCAAGTCATAAACCCGATCATCACGCTATAAGGATCGACGAAGCCGTCCGTAGCACAGAAGCTTCCACCCACGATATCGTCGCCACGAAGCTGCGGAAACATGCTGCGGATGTCGTCGCCGCTAATGAGGCGGACGTTTTTCAGTCCCAGGCCGACCTGCTTCTCGTAATTAGAACGCAGGTAGGCGAGGTGTCTTTCGTTTGTCGCGCAAAAAAGATAGCCCTGCGGGCGGTAGTCGCAGGGATGACCAACCTGTTCCTCGAAACTCGCATAGAACGGAATCGAGTAGAGCGACATCTGGATGTTGACGGGCGTAGAAAACTGCGCCCGCACGCCGCCCATGCTCTTGCCGGTGGAACCTTTGCCCTGTGTGGTCTCGCGCTCGATCACCAGGACGTTCTTACAACCGGCGGAGACGAGGTGATAAGCGATGCTGGAGCCAACAATCCCTCCGCCAATCAGAACGACGTCTGCTGTATGCATGAAAGCGAGAGCTTGCTGCTGGATTCTTTCTGGTGGACGCGCCGCCGATCAGGAAAATATTGCCGTCGCGCCCACTCCGATCACAACGAGAACCGCAAACCAGCCGAATACCACGACGAACGCAGCGCCCGTTTTGACCTTGCTAATGCAAGTGATCCCGATCGCGACCAGAATCATGCTCCAGATGGCAAACAGATCAAACGACGACAACAAGGCGCGCAGCACGGGATTCGAGGCTGCATCGACAAAATATCCGGGGTTGGTGGCAACCGGATTCTGAAAGTTGAACGAGTCGCCGGCAACTCCAGCCAAGAGCGACACGATCCCCAGAATCGCCTTGAGAGTGCCGGGCAATCCGGCGTAAATCACGAGAGCAAATAGCGTCTTAAACTTCACGTCCGCGCTCAAGCCAAATTTGAGCGTTGCGAGCAGGACCGCGGCCACAACCACGAACCAGATCATTATGAACACGAAGTACCCGTAGGAGATGTACTGAGTGGCCTTCGTCCGGGTCTGCATGTTCTTTTCGCGCTGATCCGGTGGCATGCGGTCGAGCTGATCGGCCTGCTTAGGCTGCGCCTGGAGTTGATTTTCGGTGATCTTGCGAAAGCCCACCTTCTTATCTGCGGTAAAAACAAAGCAGACAGACACGATCACAATGATCAGCAACGGCGCCCAGAAACTGGCGTTCAGAAGCAGGTCTTTGAAGGTTTTGCTAGGCGCAAAAAAAACGTCGATGAGGCGTTCCCCTTCTGACAGCGGCGCTGCTTCTGGCACGGGCTGCGATGAGGGTGGCGGCGGTAACGGTACGGAAGGATTCGTGGCCATTGCGTCTCCTTAAACAGGAAAAGATTGTAGTGTTCCCTCGGCGGAAGGACAACACGAGAACAGCAGCCAGAGGTGAGGTTACGGCGCGGCCATCTCCGGCGTAGCCGCCAGCAACCTTCGCGTGTACTCGTGCTGCGGTGCGGTCGTAATCTGGTCGGCGCTCCCGAGTTCGACGATTTTGCCTCGATACATCACCGCGATCCGAGTCGAGAGGTAGCGCACGATCGGCATGGAGTGGGAGATGAAGAGGTAGGTCAAGCCAAATTCGCGTTGAAGGTGCTGTAGCAGATTCACGATTTGCGCGCCGACGCTGACGTCGAGAGCGGAAACCGGCTCGTCGGCCACGATGAACTTCGGCCGCAAGGCGAGCGCGCGGGCAATGCCGATCCGTTGCCGCTGGCCTCCCGAGAATTCATGCGGATAGCGACGCATGGCGGATTCATCCATCCCCACTGCGCGCAAGAGTTCTTTTATTCGTTGCCGATGAAAGTCACGGCTACCGCCTTCGCGCGCTTGACCCGGACTCTCACCGATGATTTCCCGGTGGACGATCAGCGGCTCCGCAACCACGTCCTCGACCCGATAACGCGGATCAAGCGATCCGAACGGGTCCTGAAAAATAATCTGCATGTCGCGGCGCAGGCTGCGTAATTCGGAGTTGCCTGCTTTCATCAGATCGACGCCGCCAAAAAGAACCGTGCCTGAAGTCGGCTCGATCAGCCGTAAGACGAGTCGTCCCAGCGTGCTCTTGCCGGAGCCTGATTCCCCCACCAACCCCAGCGTCTCGCCCGCATGGATGTCGAACGAGACATCGTCGACGGCGCGCACTTCACCGGTTCGGCGGCCGCCAAAGGCCGATTCGCCGAGTCCGAAGACTTTCGTGAGATTGCGGATTTCAACCAGAGCCACAACAGCACCTCATCGACAGTCGTTCCGCTTCTTTTCCAATAGCGACTCTATCCCGCGAACATCGTCCCGCGAGCGTCATCCCGCAATCATGGGCACCGCCGCCAGCGCGGCCACCATGCCAATCGTCCGCCCCCGGCTGAAGTGTTCATGCAAAAAGAAGCGGGCGAGCAACACCGTAACCGCCGGATATAAGGAGCTGAGTACGACCGCATCATCCAGACGCCCAAGCTGGTTGGCGCGAACGAAGAAAGCGCTGCCAGACACATCCAGTATCCCAGCGATCACGGCGATCGCCAACACAGGCGCCGCTACGGAACGAATGTGACGGCCAAAAATTACGAAGGCCGCCGTGACCGCCAACGAAGCGAAGCGCGAACAAGCAGCCGTCCACAACGCCGACGCGTCACCAGCCTGGTGAATGCAGAGATAGAAACCGGCAAATCCCACTCCGGCGAGGACGGCCGTGCCCAGGCCTTCGGGGCGTCCGCTGTCGCCTTCCGTTCTCGAAATCAGCCACACGCCAATGCCGGCGAGAAGGAAGCCTAACAAGTGCCGGTATCCTGGGAATCCAGTGGAAAATGCGGTCACGAGTGTCGGAATTGCCGCGCTCAGAACGGCCGCTACGGGAGCCACCAGTCCCATGTTTCCGCGCGACAGCGCGCGATAGAAAAATGCCAGTGCGAGACCGCCGGCCGTACCTGCTGCAAGTGACCAGCCAACACTGGCAGCGCCCGGAAACAGCGAGTGAGTCATCAGGGCAAGAGTTCCCATCATCACCATACCGCTGATGTGAACGATGGTTGTGAACAGAAAGGCGTTCGCCCGCCGGGCACCCATCCCGCCGAGAAAATCGCTCGTGCCCCACACTCCGACCGCGGTCAGGCTATACGCAGCTGGAATGTATTGAGCTGGCAGCGACATGGGGAATTGAGATTAGCACGCATCGCGAGACATCGATCCTCGACCTTTGCGATGCCCTTGGCCAGCTAAACGGTAACCGCTTCTGGCTGCGGTTTTCCTGCCAGCAACTGCCGCAGCACATATTGGAGAATGCCTCCGTTGGCGTAGTAAAGCGCCTCTTGCGGAGTGTCGATACGAACGATCGCCTGGAATTCCGGCGTCTTACCGCCCTTCACGCGCACGGTGATCTTGCGCCCCGAAGAGAATTTCTCGACCACATCGCGGATCCCCGCGATCTCGAACACTTCTTCGCCGGTCAACTTCAGCGTCTCGGCGGTTTCTCCCGGCAAGAATTGCAGCGGCAGAATTCCCATGCCGACGAGGTTCGAGCGGTGAATCCGTTCGTAGCTCTCCGCAATCACTGCGCGGACGCCGAGCAATCGCGGACCCTTCGCCGCCCAGTCGCGCGACGATCCCGAACCGTATTCCTTCCCCGCAAGAATCACGAGCGGCACTTTTTCGGCGTGGTATTTTTCCGATGCGTCGAAGATAGACATCTCCGCGCCATCGGGCAGGTGCCGTGTGAATCCGCCTTCGGTGTTCACCATCTTATTGCGCAGGCGGACGTTCGCAAAAGTTCCGCGTACCATGACTTCGTGGTTGCCGCGCCGCGAACCATAAGAATTGAAGTCGGCCGGTTGCACGCCATGGGAAATCAAATATTTTCCCGCAGGCCCATCTTTCTTGATCGATCCTGCCGGCGAAATATGGTCGGTGGTAACGCTGTCACCAAGAACCGCGAGCACCCGCGCGCCACTGATGTCTTCCACAGCGGACGGTTTGACCGTCATGCCATCAAAGTACGGAGCCTGGCGAATGTAAGTTGAGTCCTTTTCCCAAACGTAGGTCTCGCCCTTCGGGACCGGAAGCCCGCGCCAGCGTTCATCTCCGGCATAAACCTCGCCATAACTTTTGCGGAACATGTGCGAGGTAATCGAAGTGGAGACGGCCTGTTCGATTTCCTGCTGCGACGGCCAGATTTCGCGGAGATAAATGTGCTGGCCGTTCTTGCCCTTGCCGATCGGATCTTTGCTCAAATCGATATCGATGCGGCCGGCGAGCGCGAACGCAACCACGAGTGGCGGCGACATCAGGTAGTTGGCGCGCACTTCGGAGTTGATGCGTCCTTCGAAGTTGCGATTGCCCGAGAGCACCGAAGCGACGACGAGATTCTTATCTTCGATGGCGGCGGAAACTTCGGTTGGCAGACGGGCCGGAGTTGCCGATGCAAGTTGTGCAGCCGTAGCCGACGAGATGAAATTTGAGTTTTTCGAGATAAGGCAGCAATTCGGCGGCTTCCAGGTAGTCGGTCACGACTTTCGAGCCAGGCGCGAGCGACGTCTTCACCCAGGGCGGTGTGGAGAGGCCTTTTTCGATGGCCTTTTTTGCGAGCAAGCCGGCCGCAATCATCACCGACGGATTCGATGTATTCGTGCATGACGTGATGGCGGCAATCACAACACTGCCGTGCTTCAGCGACTGCGCCGCATTCGCGCTGACGTGCTCTTCAACGGTTGGATCTTCCACGCCGACCGATGCCGGATTGCCGCCTTCCTGCACCCAGCGCGCTTCGTTTGTGGTTGGTCCGGCCTCCGCGGCGGCTGAACCGGGCTTCGGCGGCTTGATCAGCGAGGGCAATGCTTTTTCAAACGACGCGCCGGCTTGGGAAAGTACGACGCGGTCCTGCGGACGCTTTGGTCCGGCCAGGCTCGGCTCGACGGTAGATAGATCGAGACTGAGAAGCTCGGAGTATTCCGCTGATGGCGTATTGGCGTCGTGGAAAAGTCCTTGCTCGCGCGCATAGGCCTCGACCAGAGCGATTTGCTCGTCGCTGCGGCCAGTGAGTTTCAAATAGCGCAGGCTCTCTTTGTCGATCGGAAAGATGCCGCAGGTCGCTCCGTACTCGGGAGCCATATTCGCAATGGTTGCGCGATCGGCCAGCGGCAAGTCTTGCAATCCCGGGCCGAAGTATTCGACAAACTTGCCCACAACCCCGTGTTTGCGCAGCATTTCTGTGATGGTAAGAACGAGATCGGTCGCGGTCGAGCCTTCGCGGAGCCGCCCCGTAAGTTTCACGCCGACGACCAACGGGATCAGCATCGACACAGGCTGGCCGAGCATCGCCGCTTCGGCTTCGATGCCACCCACGCCCCATCCCAGCACGCCCAGCCCGTTGACCATCGTGGTATGCGAGTCGGTGCCGACGAGCGTGTCTGGATAGGCGGTCCGCTTGCCGCCCTCGCCCTCTTCTTGCACAAAAACGACGCGAGCCAGAAATTCGAGATTCACCTGATGGACAATGCCCGTATCCGGCGGCACGATCGCCAAATTGCGGAAGCCCGTCTGTCCCCAACGGAGAAATGCGTAGCGCTCTTTGTTGCGCTGGAATTCCAGCAGCGCATTCATATCGAACGCGCCTGCCGATCCAAATTCATCGACTTGCACCGAGTGGTCAATCACCAGTTCCGCGGGCTGCAGAGGATTGATCAGAGTGGGATCGCCGCCCAGCCGCCGCATGGCATCGCGCATGGCGGCCAGATCGACGACCGCAGGCACGCCCGTGAAATCCTGCAGCAAAACGCGGCTCGGCGTGAAGGCAATTTCTTTTTCCGGCTTCGAATGCTTGTTCCAGGCTGCCAGCGCGCGAATTTCGTCCTTCGTCACATTGCGTCCGTCTTCGGTGCGCAGCAGATTCTCCAGAAGGATGCGCAGCGAAAATGGCAAGTGCCGGGTCGAAATGCCCTGTTTGTCGAGAGCGTCGATGCGGTAGAGTTCGTACTCTTTATTGCCGACTTTGAAAGTTGCGCGCGCGCCAAAACTATTCGATGACATGATGATCTTCCTTCAGCTGGTTTGCCTTTTGCCGAATTTCTCACTACTAGTGTAATTCTTTTCGGCAATTCCTTTCGACACCCGGCTCTGAGGTTCGGATCCGAGTTGAGCTAAAGATTGCGATAAAGTAAGAAAGACTATGCAGACCCTTGGGCACATCGCGCTGGTAGTCCGCGACTACAACGAAGCGATCGCATTCTTTACGCGCACGCTCAACTTCACCCTCATCGAGGACACTCGTTTAAGCGACGACAAGCGCTGGGTGGTGATTGCGCCGCCCGGGTCGAAAGGGTCTACCTTGTTGCTGGCGCGCGCCGCGACTCCCGAACAGGAAACTCGCATTGGCAACCAGACCGGCGGGCGAGTGTTCCTATTTCTCCACACTGACGATTTTTGGCGTGACTACAACGAGATGACAGCACGAAAGGTAAAGTTCGTGCGTCCTCCGAACGAAGAGCCCTACGGCACGGTCGCTGTCTTCGAGGACTTGTACGGCAATCAATGGGATCTGATTCAGCGGAAATGAGCAGAGGGCCGCGTCGGTAAGCGCGATGAGAACGTCATTGTCCCTTGGACGCGCCTCTTCCGTCCGCAGGCTTCACCCACACTTTCTCTGCCGCCGATACGCCCAGTGAAACCCGCCCGGCGCCAGTGGTCAGAGTAAGCGTGTTGTCGTAATTGCGATGCTCTACGTGGACCTTCGCTCCGGGCCGTATGCCGCGGTGCTCCAGAAACTCGAGCAAATGGCGGTCGCGTTCGTAAATTCCACTCACCTGAAAATTTCCGCCCGGTTCGGCCTGCGCCAGCAACAGGAGCCCACGACGGCGACGACTGGTGGGGCTTTCCAGCTCTGTCAGGTTGCCATGTGGACACGCGACTCCGCGCCCAAGTTTCGCGAGTAGCCGCGCCTCAAAGTCGGGAGAGACCGCGTGCTCCAAGCGCTCCGCCTCGTCGTGCACCTTGTACCACTCCATCCCAAAAATCTCGGCAAGCATCCGTTCGATGAGGTGATGACGCACCGTCAGCTTACGGGCGATCTTTTTTCCAGCAGCCGTCAGGCGGACGCGCCCACCGTCATTCACCCGCACCAGTCCATCTTTTTTCAGCCGGCGCACCGCCATGGTGACCGCCGGGGGCGAAACCTTGAGCCAGTGCGCGAGCGTGGCGGAGATAACGTTCTCTCCTTCGCTCTCAGCCTCAAGAATCGCCTTGAGGTAGTCCTCTTTGGAAACCGTAATCACGGGGACAGTATACGGCGGAGGGCAGAGGAGGGCAGAGGTTAGAGGTCAGATTGCAGAGGTTAAGGCGATCCAGGCGATGGTTTTTACTTCTGCAATCTGACCTCTAACCTCTGGCCTCTTACCCCGCCGTCGCTCCCGCGTCGATTGACATGATTCTCTCGCGCCCCTAACCTTGATTGTTCGATCTTGATTCTTCGATTATGAAAATCCTCGTTATCGGCAGCGGCGGACGCGAGCATGCGCTGGTGTGGAAGCTGCGCCAGTCTCCGCGCGTAACGAAAATCTACTGCGCGCCGGGCAACGGGGGCATCGCCGCCGATGCCGAGTGTGTTGCGGTGGATGTAAAGAGCCTCGATTCCATGGTCGCGCTCGCGAACAAGATCCAGCCCGACTTGACCATCGTGGGTCCGGAATTGCCTCTCATGTTGGGCGTGGTCGATGAATTCACCCGTCGAGGATGGCGCACCTTTGGCCCGACAAAAGCTGCCGCACAGCTTGAATCAAGCAAGAGCTTTGCCAAGGAATTTCTGAATCGTCACCATATTCCGACGGCTCACTATGCCATCTGCGATTCGCCGCAACAGGTGCGCGATGCGCTGCCGCACTTCCACGCTCCGATCGTAGTGAAGGCCGATGGCCTGGCAGCGGGCAAAGGCGTGGTCATCGCCAAGAGTAAAGATGAAGCCGCAACCGTCGCCAACGAAATGCTCAGCGGACGAATGCTGGGCGACGCGGGAGCGCGCGTGGTGCTGGAAGAGTTTCTGACAGGCGATGAACTGTCATTTCTGGTCGTGAGCGATGGCGAACGCGTGGCGCCGCTGGTTGCGGCCCAGGATCACAAACGCGTCGGCGACGGCGACACGGGCCCGAACACTGGCGGCATGGGCGCTTACACCACGCGCGACAATCATCGACGACAAGATGCGCGACTGGCTCGTTACCCACATCGCTCGCCCCGTCGTGGCCGGCATGAAAGCCGAAGGCGCAGAATATAAAGGCGTCCTCTATTGCGGCCTGATGATGACCGCGCGCGGACCGATGGTGCTCGAATTCAACTGCCGCTTCGGCGATCCCGAGACGCAGCCGATTCTGATGCGCCTCGAAAGCGATTTGGTCGAAGCCATGGAAGCCTCCATCGACGGCCGCACGAGCGACGGCGACTTCAAGTGGTCGGACGATGCGGCGGTCTGCGTCGTGATGGCTTCGGGCGGTTATCCCGGCGCGTACGAAGCAGGGAAGAAAATCAACGGGCTGGAACAGGCCGCGAACGCGCCGGATGTTGAAGGTGTTTCACGCCGGGACATCTGCGCGGGAAGGATCGTTTTACACCGCGGGCGGACGCGTGCTTGGAGTGACGGCGCGAGCCCGCGAGTTGCAAGCGGCGGTTGATCTCGCCTACGAGGCGTGTGCGAAGATAGAATTTGATGGAGCACACTATCGCAAAGATATTGCGGCGCGAGCATTGAAAAAAGTTTAAGGACCTGATTTATAAATTTTGTCAGCGAGGACTGCAACGCAATCATGACCAAGCCACAAGTTTCGATCGTAATGGGCAGCGACTCTGATCTGGAGATCATGCGCGAGGCTGGCAAAGCGCTCGACGAATTCGGCATCGCCTTCGAGATCGATGTAACTTCCGCTCACCGTTCTCCCGACCGCACCGCCGATTACGCGCGGAAGGCCGCCGGCCGCGGCATTCGCGTGATCATCGCGGGAGCCGGCGGCGCCGCGCATCTGGCCGGAGTGATCGCCGCGCACACGACCTTGCCGGTCATCGGCGTTCCCATTCCTTCGACTTCTCTACAAGGGATGGACTCGCTGCTGGCGACCGTGCAGATGCCAGCCGGGATTCCAGTCGCAACGGTTGCGATCGGAAAGCCGGGAGCTACCAATGCCGGAATTCTTGCCGCGCAAATCATCGGCGTGGCCGACGCGGCCATCTCGAAGAAGCTCGATGCTCATAAAGAGAAGCTCGCCCGCGGCGTGGAAGAAAAATCGAAGAAGCTGCAAGCTTCGATGAAGGAATAGACGGGTGAAACAATAGAGGAAGTAATCGCGGTGCGGGATTACAGCTTCAAACTCTTCAGATACTCCAGAAACTCCCCGCCCAGATCCTCGCGTTTCAAGGCGAATTCAACCGTAGCCTTGAGGAACCCGAGCTTGTCGCCGGTGTCGTGGCGGCGTCCTTCATAGACGTAGGCATATAGCTTTTCGCGCTGCAGCAGCCCGCGCAGTCCGTCGGTGAGTTGCAGCTCTCCGCCCGCGCCGGGCTTGATGTCTGCGAGCGTCTCGAAAACCGTCGGCGTCAAAATGTAGCGCCCGATCACAGCCAGATTCGAAGGCGCATCGGCGAATTGGGGCTTCTCCACGAGATCGAGTACTTCGTACAACCTGCCGCCGGTGCCGGGAACTTCTATCGCCTTCAACACGCCATACGAAGAAATCGCAGGCCCGTCGACCACCTGTGTCGCAATGACCGAGCACTGCTTTTCGTTGAACACGTCCATGAGCTGCTTCAGGCAAGGTACTTTGGCATCGATCACGTCGTCGGCCAGTAGCGTTGCGAACGGTTCGTCGCCGACGAGTTCGCGTGCCGTCAACACGGCGTGCCCCAGTCCGAGCGCTTCTTTTTGACGGACATAGGCAACGTGAATCATGTCCGAAATTTGGCGCACGATCTTGAGCAAGTCGTGTTTGCCCTTTTCTTCCAGCATTCTTTCGAGACTGTAGCTGACGTCGAAGTGGTCTTCGATCGCACTCTTGCCGCGTCCCGTGATAATGATGATCTGATCGCATCCCGCGGCCAGCGCCTCTTCCACGCCATATTGAATGATCGGTTTGTCGACCAGCGGCAGCATCTCTTTCGGCTGCGCCTTGGTGGCAGGAAGAAAACGGGTCCCTAATCCAGCCGCGGGAAAAATCGCTTTGCGGACTTTCCGGATCTTGCGGCGATCGCCTTGGGTTCGTCGTTCCTGCATCGGAGGCCTTCGTTTTTCCGGATAATACTAACTGCTCGGCTCTAAAAGTCGCTTGGCTAAAGCTTGCTCGCCTAAATTTTTCTCGTCTAAACCTCGCGCGCCACTTCCTGCCGCGCTTCCAGTTCTTCCAGCAAATCGCGCAGCGTTTGCAGAATTCCGCCGGCGCTATCGATCTTGATCGAAAACTTCAATGTTCCGTCGGGAGTAAATTGTGTCCCTCGCTGCGACGCGACAAATCGGGCCAGCTTCCCTGGATCAATCGCCGCATTCGCGCTGAACTTGATGCTCACAAATTCGCGTTTGCGTTCGATGGCGGTAGCGCCCACCCGCATTGCCTGTAGTTTCAGCGCGGCATAATCAAGCAAGTTGCGGACCGCGCTCGGCGTCTCGCCATAGCGATCGATCAGTTCAGAACGCACATCCTTCAACTGGGATTCAGTCTCCACACCCGCGACCCGTTTGTACATACGGAGCCGTTGGTTCTCCTCTTGGATGTAATCGGACGGAATACGGATGTTGAGTCCGAGATTAAGTTGTATTTCTGTGACCTCGACTCCTGCCTCGCCCTTCATTTCACGAACGGCGCGCTCTAGCATCTGGGTGTAGAGTTCGAAACCGACTGCCTCGATGTGGCCGCTCTGTTCGCCCCCGAGAAGATTGCCTGCGCCACGCAATTCGAGATCGAGCGCGGCGATTTTGAACCCGGCGCCGAGATCAGAAAATTCCTTCAAAGCCGCGAGCCTGCGACGCGCGATCGGCGTGAGTTCGACCTCAGCGGGCAGAAGCAAGTAGGCATACGCGCGCCGGTTCGAGCGCCCAACTCGCCCGCGCAACTGGTACAGCTCCGACAAGCCCATCCGGTCAGCGCGATTGATCAGGATCGTGTTGCACAAGGGAATGTCGAGGCCGTTCTCGATAATCGTCGTTGAAACCAGGATGTCGGCTTCGTGATGCATGAATTTCAGCATCACCTTTTCCAACTCGCCTTCGCCCATCTGTCCGTGGCCGACGGCGATGCGCGCGTTCGGAACCAGCGATTGCAACTTGGCCGCAATCTCCCAAATCGTGTCGACGCGATTGTGGACAAAATATACCTGGCCGCCGCGCTCCAGTTCCTGTTCGATCGACGATTGGATCAGCTTTTCGTCCCAATTCGTGACCACGGTCTGGATCGCCATCCGATCCTTCGGAGGAGTTTCGATGACGCTCATATCGCGCAACCCAACCAGCGACATGTGGAGCGTGCGCGGAATCGGAGTGGCCGACATCGTAAGCACGTCGACGGAAGTGCGCATCTGCTTGATGCGCTCTTTGTGGCGAACTCCAAAGCGCTGCTCCTCATCCACCACCAGCAATCCGAGATCGGCGAACTTCACATCTTTCGAAAGCAGCCGGTGCGTGCCGATCAGGACGTCGACCTTGCCCGCTTCGACGCGCTGCAAGACTTCTTTCACTTGCTTGGGCGTGCGAAACCGGCTGACCATTTCCACCGTCAGCGGAAACGGCGCAAACCGTTGCTTGAAAGTTTCGTAGTGCTGAAACGCAAGCACCGTCGTCGGAGCCAGCACTGCAACTTGCTTGTTATCGCTGAGCGCCTTGAATGCCGCGCGCATCGCGACTTCCGTCTTGCCGTATCCCACGTCGCCGCACAGCAGGCGGTCCATCGGGAGCTGCGACTCCATGTCGCGTTTCACATCCGCGATTGCCTGCGCCTGATCGTCGGTTTCGTTGTATTCGAACGTGTCTTCGAACTCTTTCATCCACTCCGTATCCGGAGGAAACACATGCCCACGCGCCGCCTGCCGCTGCGCATAGAGTTTGATGAGTTCGTCGGTCATGTCTTTCATCGCCTTGCGCACACGCGCTTTGGTTTTGCCCCATGCCTGCGTGCCGAGATGATTCAGAACCGGCTTTGCGCCCTCAGACGAACGATATTTCTGCACCAGATCGAGGCGCGTCAGCGGGACGTAAAGTCGCGCCGCATCCGCGTACTCCAGCAGCATGAACTCTGCCGTGCCGTCACCCTGATTGATTTCCTTCAATCCCTGATACTGTCCAATGCCGTGCTCCACGTGGACAACATAATCACCGACTTGCAGATCGCGAAAGTCGGAAAGAAATGCCGAGACCTTCGACTTCTGCCGCTGTGGACGCGATGCGACCAGGTCTGACTCGTCAAACAAATCACGCGCGCCAAAGATCGCTAGATGCGCATCGGGCAAGATAAATCCGTCGGGAAGGTACGCCTTGAGGAGTGTCGTTGTCAGCACTTCGCCGGCAAAATAAGAAGTCTCGTCGGCATAGCTTTCGCCGCCGCGAGTGCGGCTTCCGAGACGATACGAAGCGTTGTATTCGGTAAACATGTCGGCCAGTCGCTCGACTTCTCCCGTGTTTGGAACTGCGAGCACGACCTGCGTTCCACCGCCAACCAACTTCTGCACCTGCTCGATCATCGCCGGTACCGCGCCGTGGAAACGAGGGGCGGGTTGCGAAAGAAACGCGGCCTCGATTTTGCCTTCGCGCGCCAGCGACAGATATTCGAAATCAGCTCCGGCAAGCGCCGCGGTTTTCTCCCGCCAGCTTTCCGGCGTGATGTACAAGTCAACCGGACGAACCAGATTCCCCACCCCGCTGCGTTCGTGCGCTTCTTCGATTCGCGTCCAGACTTTGTCGAGTTCCTGCGTCAGCGCCTCAGGCTCGTCTAGAATCACACGCGCATCCGGAAGCAAATCGAAAATGCTGCGGTCCGCTCCCGCAACCGGCGCATAGAACTCCCAACCCGGAAACACCCCCGCTCCGGAATCGCGCATCGCCTGCTCCACTACTTCGGCGGAGCCCGCAATCCGCTTGCCCGAAAGCCGCGCGTTGATCGAGCCGAGCAACTCCTCGCTGACAGGCGTCTCCGTCAACGGCAAAAGCAAAGCTTCATCCACCGGATTCGAAGACCGCTGACTGGTCGGATCGAATTTCCGCATCGACTCGACTTCATCGCCAAAAAACTCAACCCGCACCGGACGATCCGCTTCCGGAGAATACACGTCGAGAATTCCCCCGCGAGCCGCATACTGGCCAGGCATCTCGACGACGTCCGTCGCGTTGTAGCCAACCGTATTCAGGTGCTCAAGCAATTTCTCGAGATCAAACGTTTCTCCGCGCCGCAAAACCCTCGCCAGGTCGGCATAGTAATCGGCAACCCGCAGGAGGATTGTTGTAGCCGCAACCGGCGCAATCACAATGGCCGCGCGCCCGGTCGCGATCTTCCATAGCGCCGTGGCGCGTTCTTCTTGGATTTCCGGATGTGGCGACAGATTCTGAAAGGGCAGCACATCGCGTGCCGGCAGCGTGACCACCGATTCGGGATCGGCCGCTCCCGTCAGTTCGCAGAACGCGGTAAGGATCGGAAGCAACTCCTCAGCCGCACGATTGTCGGCGACGACGAGAACAAATGGCCGCTCAATCGACCGCCGCAGCAAGACAACAATAAGCGCTTTGGCTGCGGGAGAAAGACCAGTCACACTGATACGCCCCGAGCCCTCCCGGAGGTGGGAGGCGGCACGCGTGAAGGCAGGAAGTTGTTCAACCTCCGCAAAAAGTTCGCGGACGAACGGCAAAAGCATTGCCTTTTGATTCTATCAAGGCGGGTGGGAACCGGCCTTCGCCTCAGTGCATCGCTGCGGCATTCACCTGATTCGAATTCTGATACCGGCTCATTGCGAACTCAATAATCGACTCAATCGTCTCCGTATAAGAAAGCCCCGCGGCCTTGGCGGCCATGGCAAATTCCTGCCGGCTGGCGAGCCACGGGTTCGGATTCGCTTCGATCACATATACGTCTCCATTCGGAGCGAGGCGCATGTCGATGCGTCCGTAGTCGCGCAGTTTCAGCGCGCGATAAGCGGCCAGCGCCGTATCTTCGAGCCGCTTGCGAGTTTCGTCGTCCAGATTTTCGGCAATGGCGGATTTCGTCAGCTTGTAAGCTTCGGTGTTTTTTTCAAACTTCACATCATAGCTGGCAATCTTCGGAGTGCCTTCCGGTAGCTTTGACAGGTCGAGCTCAACCAGCGGCAAAACCTGTGCCCGGTCATAACTGCCGAGGACTCCCGCGTAGATCTCGCGACCCTCGATGTATTCCTCGATCAGCGCCGGCGAGTCGAATTCGTCCTGAATGTACTGAATCCTCTCCATCATCTCCTTGATGTTTGTTACCACGGAACCGGCATCGATGCCGATCGATCCATCCTCCCACGAAGGCTTGACGATGAGCGGAAAAGAAATGTCGTGGGCATGGTCGATGCGTCCGCGATACGAGGTCGCAAAGAACGGAGTCTTGATGCCGTGAAAGGCGAAGATTTTCTTGGCGATCGCTTTGTCCTGCGACATGAAAATGGCATGCGGACCGGCGCCGGTATAGCGCAGACCCAGCAGGTCGACGTAGGCGACGACGTTCATTTCCAGCGTGTCGTCGCCGCCAAACGATTCGGTCAGGTTGAAGATGAGGTCGGCATCGCAGCGCGAGAGCGTGTGCAGAGACTGTGGACGCCCATCGATTTCGAAATACGAAGGCTCGTGCCCCAGCTTCTGTAGCGCCTCGAAAATCTCCTCGCGGTCCGTCTTTTCTTTACGGACCTTCTTCACTTTGATTTTCTTGCGAGTCTTAGGCGCGGGAGTTGCTTCCTCTTCTTGCGCCGCCGCCGCGACCGGATCCTCATTCCACAGGTCGTAGAGCAGCGCGATTTTGAGTTTTGCTCCGGTCATTATTTCTCCAAATGTGATTCTCCAAGTTTCTCCAAATCTTGCGAAGACCTTCAAGCTAAAAGCTAGCAGCTAGAAGCCAGAAGCTTTTTTCAGGGCTGTATAAACTTTCCTTTCGTCACATACGTCATCACGAGCGCTGTTGCATACGCGGTGATTTCGGCGAGATGCTCCGCGCTGCGCGTTTTGTCGGCACGCAAGTCGAGTTCGCCTGCGCGCTTTTCGATCGTGTCCATCAAAGCCTTGATCAGCGGACGTTGCGCTCCCGTCCATTGCGCCACCTTGTCGATGACTGCTTTGCGGTGCTGATGCAGAAATTCCTGCGCCGCAATGGCAGTTTTCCGCCGCTTCGACACCGCGAACATGTCGCGCAAATCCGTATCCGGCGTCAGTTCGGCGACCGCAACCTTCTCGCGTGCCGTCTGCTGCACGTGATAAAAATCAGCGACCGTGCCTTCCATGTCGTCGACCGTAATATCGGCCTGCCCACGCCGCCGCGGAGGATCGCTCTTGCCCAACTTCCGCGCCAGCCGATTCAGATACTGCAACTTCGCGATCGCGCCCCAACCGCGATAGCGCTTGCGCCAGTTCGAGCGCGGCGTCAACCACACCGCAAACGTCTCGGCAAAATCCTCATCCGGATGCTTCTGCGCGTACCATCCGGGCAAGTGCCGCACATAGTCGCGCGAAAACGGCGCCGGCCGGTAATTATCGCGATACGGCCGCCGAAACGGCCCAAAAATCTCTTTCCACTCCGGCTTGTTATGCAGCTTGTACGCATAGGTAAACGCGTGCCCCGCCTCGTGACGCAGATACATCATGATTTCTCTCGCGTCTTCGAGGTCGTGCGTTTCCTTTTCCAGCTGCGCCAGCGCCGCATGCGCCAGATAAAACGGGATCCCAATAATCGGCTCGCCCGACGGGCATCCCCACTCATCGGTCAAATAAAACTGCGGCCGAAACTTCGTCAGTCCCTTCGCCTCAAGCTCGCGATAAAGCTGCTCGACAAAGCGCTCCACCGGAGACCCGGCCAGCTTTAGCCCCAGCTCGCGAATCGGCCGGCTCAGCAGTTCGTGATATGCAGCGGGTTCGGGCTTGGCGACGTCGATGTTAGACACAGGCGCTCGCAAAACCGTCTCCGACGGCGCAGGCAAAGGGAGAGGAAATTGTCACTCCAGTTAACAGTAAAGGAAGTGAGATGTTATTGAGAAGTGACGGGGGTAACGCGGTTGCAAGGCTCAGACTCTACGATCTCGATTCGGCCTTGGTGAAAACGCTCTCGGCGATTGATCGCATCAACCAATACCTTCTCAGTACATCCTGTGTATGATGTAAAACCGATAGGTTCCCGATGATTGTCACGAAGCTCGTCCTGCAAAACTGGCGTAACTTTCGCACGGTTAACATCGAGCTAACCCAGCGCGTTTTCGTTGCCGGACCGAACGCCTCAGGCAAATCGAATCTACTAGATGTCTTTGCGTTTCTGAGGGATATCGCCAAAGCAGGTGGTGGCCTTCAGAAGGCAGTCAATGAGCGGGGGGGCATCGCGAAGTTGCGATGTCTAGCGGCGCGGCGGTACCCAGATGTTGCGATTGAAGTTCACGCAGCGGACAACGGGACTCTGTGGTCTTACGCGATCGGAATAAAGCAGGAGGCGAGGGGATACCGCCTGCCGTTCTTGTCATACGAAAAGGTGATGAAAGGGGACGAGACGATCCTGACTCGCCCCGACGACGATGACAAACGAGACCCTCTCCGACTGACGCAAACGCACCTCGAGCAGATTAATGCCAACGCCAAGTTCAGGGACCTCGTGCGGTTCTTCGAATCCACTAGTTATCTGCACTTGGTGCCGCAATTGCTTCGCCATCCAGAAGCATTTTCTGGACCAGGTGTTCCCGGCGACCCTTTTGGCAAAAGTTTTCTCGAGAAAGTAGCGAGAACTCCGCCGGGCACCAGAAAAGCACGGCTCAAAAGAATTGAGGCAGCTCTGCGCCTCGCGGTGCCCCAACTGAAGGAATTGAAGGATGTGAAGGATGAGACTGGGATTCCTCATCTAGAAGCAATCTACGAACACTGGCGACCCCATGGAGCGAAACAACGAGAGGACCAGTTCTCAGATGGGACTCTTCGGTTGCTTGGTCTGCTCTGGTCTCTTTTGGAAGGTGATTCGCTCTTGCTTTTGGAAGAGCCGGAACTTTCCCTGAATGCTGGCATAGTTCGAAAATTGCCGGCGCTCATGTTTCGTATCCAGAGGCAAAAGAGACGGCAGACCATTATCAGCACGCACAGCCCAGATCTTTTATCGGACCCGGGAATCGGAGGAGAGGAAGTTCTTATTCTTACGCCGAGCGAAGATGGTACGAGGGCGGAAGTCGCATCGTCAATCCAAGAAGTAAAAGACCTTCTGGAGGGAGGGCTCACAATTGCCGATGCGGCCCTTCCGAGGACCATTCCATCCTCCGTGGCGCAACTGGATCTCTTTGAATGACACCTCCTATCCCATTAAATCTTGCAGTCGAAGACGCCTTGACGGAGTCATTGTTTACGAAGATCCTTGCGGGGTTGCCGACCGCCTATGCGATCCGCACGATCTACAATCGCGGCGGCTATGGATATCTCCGGCAAAACGTAAACGGGTTCAACAACGCCGCCAAGGGAATACCGTTCCTGATTGGAACCGACCTCGACACCCACGAGTGCCCCCCGACGCTCATTGTCGACTGGTTGTTGGCACCGAAACACCACAACCTGCTCATCCGAGTCGCCGTGCGCGAAGCCGAAGCGTGGGTCCTTGCCGATAAGGAAAACTTCGCAAATTTCTTGGGGATCCGCTCTGTCCTAATACCCGATGAGGTTGAAACCATTCTCGACGCCAAACGCGAACTGATCAACTTGGCTCGAAGAGCCCGGAGAAAAGAGCTGCGGGAAGACATCTGTCCACCGGCTAACAGCACCCGGACGGTCGGGCCCAACTACAACTCACGCCTATCCGCATTTGTTCAGCAGTACTGGAACCCCAACACCGCAAGAGAGCACGCCAACAGTCTAGCGCGCACTATTGACCGCCTCGTCGCGTTTCAACCCCATTGGCAGTAGCAAACAGAGAGCCGCTGGCCTACTGAATCAGCGTTCCATTCCCGTTCGGCTCGTCCGGCGGAATCACGACTGCTGCGGCTACCCGGTCTCCCGGCTCGACGTTCAACAATCGCACCCCTTGTGCCGACCGTCCCGACTCGCGGATGAATTTCGATTCGATGCGGATGATTTTTCCGTACTGGCTGATCAGCATCACTTCGGACTTCTCCGTCACCTGTGAGATGCCGACGACTTTGCCGTTGCGCTCCGTGGTCTTGACGTTGATCACGCCTTTGCCGCCACGGTTGGTGAGGCGGTATTCGTCTGCGGGGGTGCGCTTGCCGTAGCCGTTTTCGGTCACGGAGAGAATCAGCGAACCTTTCTCGGGGATGAGGTCGGCCACTTCGGGGGCGACTTCGTCTTTTTCACTTTTTTCAACGATCGCCTTTGCTTCGGGCTTGATGGTCGTCGCCATGCCGACGATGTAATCCTTCTCGTCGAGATTCATGCCGCGCACTCCGGTGGCGTTGCGTCCCATCGGACGCACGTCATTCTCGTCGAAGCGGATCGCCTGCCCATCATGCGAAGCGAGGAACACGATCTGGTTGCCGTCGGTGAGTGAGGCCGCGACCAGTTCGTCGCCTTGTTCGATGTTGATGGCGATAATGCCGCGTTGCATCACGTGGCAGAAATCTTTTACCGCCGTCTTTTTCACCGTGCCATTGTGCGTGGCAAAAAAGACGAAGCGATTTTCTTCTTCCAGGTCGCGGACCGCGAGCATCGTGCGCACGGTTTCTCCCGGCTGCAGAGCCACCAGGTTTCCTACGTGCTTACCCTTGCCGGCTGCACTAACGTCTGGAATCTCATACACCTTGAGCCAGAACACGCGCCCGGTATTGGTGAAGATCAGGATGTAGGCGTGCGTCGAAGCGATAAACAGATGCTCGACGAAATCTTCATCGCGCGTCTTCATCCCAGTGCGCCCGGTGCCGCCGCGGCGCTGCATCCGATATGTAGAAATCGGAGTGCGCTTCATGTATCCCGAGTGGCTGACCGTGACTGCAACCTGTTCGTCGGCGATCAGGTCTTCGAGCAGAATTTCAGCGGCTTCGTCTTCGATCACAGTGCGCCGCGCGTCGCCGTAGAGTTTCTTGACCTCTTCGAGTTCCTTGATGATGACCTTGCGCAGCTTTGTCTCTGAAGCAAGAATCGATTCGAACTCGGCAATGGCCTCGCGCACGGATTCCAATTCTTTGGAAATTTCGTCGATGGAAAGCTTGGTCAAGCGATGCAGTTGCAGTTCGAGGATCGCGTCGGCCTGCTTCGACGTGAACGGCTTATCGGCTTCGAGCTTCGGAGCGCGTCCCGTCGTATTGATGTCGATTTTCTTGCCGCCGAAGTAAGCGACCAAATTTTCACGCGCGTCGCCACGGTTGGCGCTGCCGCGGATGATCACGATCACGTTGTCGAGGTGGTCGAGCGCGGTCAGGTAGCCTTCGAGAATGTGTTCGCGATCTTTTGCTTTATTAAGTAAGAACGAAGTGCGCCGCCGCACCACATCGACACGATGGTCGATGAAGTGCTTGATCGCCTGGATCAGCCCCATTTCTTTGGGCTGTTGATTGACGACCGCCAGCAGGATCATGCTGAAACCTTCCTGCATCGACGTGTGCTTGTAGAGCTGGTTCAGTACGATTTGCGGTTCGGCGCCGCGCTTCAGTTCGATCACGATGCGCATTCCGTCGCGATCGCTTTCGTCGCGCAAATCGGAAATGCTCTCGATGGTCTTGTCGTTCACGAGGCCGGCGATGCGCTCGATCAGGTAGCGCTTGTTCACCTGGTAAGGAATCTCGGTGACGATGATCGCCTGCCGGTCTTTGTTGATGTTCTCGATGGCGGCGCGCGCACGCATCATGAAGCGCCCACGGCCAGTTCTGTACGCTTCGAAAATTCCGGCGCGGCCGTGAATGATGCCCGCGGTCGGGAAATCCGGGCCCTGCACAAATTTCAAAATTTCCGGCAACTGCGCGTTGGGATTATTCACCAGCGTGATGGTCGCGTCGACAATCTCCGTCAAGTTGTGCGGAGGAATCTTGGTGGCCATGCCGACAGCGATTCCGTCGGAGCCATTCACGAGCAAATTTGGATAACGCGCGGGGAGCACAGCGGGCTGTGTTTCGGTGCCGTCGTAATTGGGATAGAAGTCGACCGCTTCTTTGTCGAGATCTTCGAGCAACGCGGTAGAAACACGCGTCAAACGTGCTTCGGTATAACGGTCCGCCGCCGGAGGGTCGCCATCGACCGAGCCAAAATTTCCCTGTCCATCGACCAGCGGCGCGCGCATCGCGAACGGCTGCGCCAGGCGTACCAACGCGTCATACACTGCCAGGTTTCCGTGCGGATGGTACTTGCCCATCACTTCGCCGACGATGCGGGCGCACTTGCGCGTGGCGCGTCCGGGGGCCAGTCCCATCTGCTGCATGGTGTAAAGAATGCGGCGGTGCACCGGCTTCAATCCGTCGCGGACGTCAGGCAGCGCGCGGCCAATAATCACCGACAGCGAGTAGTCGAGATACGACCGCTTCATCTCCTCTTCAATGTTGACGGGTTGCATGTTGGCGGCGCCGGGACCGGTCGGTCCGTCGCCCCCGGGAGGAGGAGTTAATGGAAGTTCAGGATTCTGATCGTCAGCCATGAAAGTCGGTTCTCAGTTCTCAGTCGCCAGTTCTCAGTAAAAACCTATAAGGAGGCCGGCCAAAGCTCCATCGCCACACCTTCTTGCAATCTTGCTAAGTTCTTGCATTTACAGGTGTTTATGGTGGTTGATTCGATACGAAATTATACCATGTTTGGAGCTGAAGTTGTGAAGTGCGTAGCTGTGTTCAAATGCCCTCGAGCAAGCGTATATTTTCACTTGGGGGTGCCCAATGATCGATCACGAGAAATTTCAAAAGGGAAGAATGTGGGCCTACGCGGCCGGTGCGCTTATTTTTGTCGTCGTGGTTGCGTGGAGATTTGTGGTTCGCTGAACTCCGATTGGTTTGCGTTAAAGCCTCGCCACTACGCTCTCCGCAGCGTTAGCAGCGTGATCTCCGGTGGCACGCCGATGCGAACGGGAAACCCAAACGTTCCCAACCCGCGATTCACATATAGAGCAGCCTTCTGCCCGTTCCCCGCCAGAGGCAACCGATACAACCCCGCCACAAAGGGCGTAATCAGACGCGCCGGACTCACGCTGTGATCGACAATCTCAAATTTCACCTGCCCACCGTGAGTGTGTCCGGCGAGACTCAACTCGATGCCCAAGTTCGGCGGCGCGGCGAAACGAATTCGGATTGTGCGAGAGCAACACATTCGGCATATCGCGGCGGACGAGGCGCTCGATCTCGGCCAGCATCGGCCCAGTAGCTTCACCGCTCGTCATGTGGTCGCGCTGGTAATCGACGCCTAGCAGATTGAAGCGTCCGCCATTGTGCTCGACCACGGCATTTTCGGCGCGCAACAGCCGCATTCCTTTTTCGTGAAAAAGGCGCGCGGCTTCGTCTTCCACTCCCGGCATAAATTTCGTGATTACCGTTGCATCCCCAGACGCCGAGCGGAGCGCGCAGCCGGCTCAACTCCGTGATACAGGTGTCCAACGGATCGCCTACGCTTGAGACGAAGTCGCCCGTAACAAACGAAATATCGGGGCGCAACTCGTTCGCCATATCAACGGCCCGCGCAATCTCGTGCGGCGGCATGTAGTCGCCGATATGGATGTCGCTGAGCTGGGCGATGCGCAGCCCATCTAACGCAGGCGGAAGATTAGCGACCGGCACATCGACGCGCTCGATCTTGTAGCGCAACCGCCCGGCAGCGAATCCGTAGGTCGCAGCGAGGAAGGGAAAGCTGCCTGCAAGAACTGCGGCATATTGAAAGAACGTCCGGCGCGAGGGGCTGAAGCCTCCTGCGAATGCTCCGGGGCGCAAGCGTGCCACGGCGGTCGTGACAACGTTTGTGATCCACTCGATCGCTCCCACCGATTCCACCGCCAAGAATCCAAAGAACGATGCCACCAGCCACAACCGCGCGAACGTGGCCAAAGATTTTCCGATATTTACACCGCCAAACCCGATGCGCGAAACTCCGACGCCGAGCAACGGGCCGAGCATCGTACCGAGAAGGGCGGCCGCGATCGCGATCAATCCGGCATGGAACCCAAGACGCCAGCTCGAATTCGAGAGCGAGGAAATCCAGTTCCACGCCCGGACAAACCAGAAGCGCTGGACGGCGTACATCGCGAGGAGAAACAGTGAAAAGAAAAGTACGCGGCTAAGAATCGGAGTACTCCATTAAGAAAGCTACCTTAAGTTGGATGCAGAGTCGGCCGAGGAAGGCTCAGGTAGCCATTCCAGCGCCGATGGATCATTGCCAATTGCTACCGCCAAACCCCCACCCTCATGAGATCGAAGTGGTGGTCATAAGTCCAAACGTCAACGCCTAAGCGCAGCGCCAGAGCGGCTACGGTGGCGTCAAATAGCGATATGGGCTGGTCGTGCAACGACTGCACTCGGCTCGCGCCTTGGCGGTAGTCTTCCGGGCTCGGATTGACCAGGCCGGCATTGGCCATATCAGTCAACCAGTTTTGGGCCGCGTTTTTGCCCAGACGAAACAGAACCAGGCTGTAGGCTTCGAGCAAGGTTGGATAAGAAACCAGCACCTCATAGCGCTCGCGAGTCAAACGCTCTAATTCCTGATGGGCCCGCTTATGGTGAGAATCGTCCGGATCGGCGGCCGCGTAGAGAGGACCGGTGTCGGCGAGGACCGCGCGCAGTTTCATTTCTTCCGCTTCATTCGATTGAGCGATCTTTCGGTGCGCGATTTTTCGCTGACCGTGACGCTGATTCCGCGAAATAGCGATCATGCTGCTGGCTTACGTCGCTCCGGCCACTGCCTTTGAGCGCCGGCGTGATCTGAAGAGGCCGCCGGGTGCGCAGGAATCCGCGCTCACCCAGGTACTGACGCAGGGCTGCTTGCACGACCGTCGTAAGCGAAGGCGGCGCTTCCTGCGCATTCTGATAGCTCTCCATCGCCTCCGCCAAGTCGTCGGGGAGGGTCATCGTGGCACGTTTCATGTCTCGATTATAGCACCATGTGGTGAAAATGGTGAAGTTGGTGCATAAATCGCTGAAACTGAAGGCTGACCCTGAATCCTTTTGCCCCAAGTCCGGCTCTTCCCTGATAGGAGGAGATTTGGAACCGATCGTTAGCGTCTCACAACTCCGAAATCAGGCATCCGCAGCGGCCTTGCTGGTCGATGTGCGCTCGGGCACGGAATTCGCAGCCGGACACATTCCGGGAGCGGTCAACATTCCGATGGAGCAGATCGAAGCGCGCCTCGACGATCTCGGCGTTCATGTTCCGCTCGTCCTCATTTGCCAGGCAGGCAAGCGCGCCCGCATGACCGCCGCGCTGCTAGCGCCATGCCAGCGGGAAATCACGGTTCTTGAAGGCGGCACCAAGGCGTGGATCGATGCCGGATTCCCAGTCGTCGCCAGTGTGAAAACGCGGTGGTCTCTGGAGCGCCAGGTTCGTTTAGGCGCAGGTGTTCTCGTGCTGCTGGGCGCTGTGATGGCGCTGACCGTGAATCCCTTCTGGGTTCTTCTCTGCGGATTTGTCGGGCTGGGCTTGACCTTTGCCGGACTCACCGACATTTGTGCGATGGGAATCATCCTCGGCAAAGTGCCCTGGAACAAACAGAGCCGATGCAGTCTGACGCATCCCGCAGCCGCCTCATCCGGGAATGGTCAGTGACCACCTGTTATGTGCTCGCAACCGAGCAGTGCCACAATGACTCCGTGAACTTCGACACGTTAGCCAGGCAGCACAAGGATGCTGTGTATCGCCAGATGATCCGCGTGTGTGGTAACCGCGAAGATGCGGAGGATGTACTGATCGAGGCACTGCTCAAGGCCTATCGACATCTCGACCAGCTCCGCGAGTCGGCGGCGTTTCGCGCATGGCTGGCGCAGATTGCAAAACGAGTGTGCTGGCAGCTGAAGGAACGCGAATCGCTGCTCCCGCTCCTACAGCTCTCGACCTTGGAGGAGGAAGGCCGCGAGCTGGCTGGAAATGAACCTCCTCCTGATGTGCAGCTGGCGCGGCAACAGATGAAGCATCTGCTAAACGATGCGGTCGATGCGCTGCCAGCGCTGTATCGCCCGGTGTACCAGCTTTGCGAGGTTGAGGATCTGCGGGGCGACGAGGTTGCCGAAAGGCTCGGAATCTCGCGAGCTGCCATGAAGTCGCGGCTGCATCGCGCGCGCGATCTGGTGAGGATGCATCTCGACGCCGCGCTGGCCGCGAAGCAGAGTTCTTAAATTTCAGCAGCCGAATCGTTACTGAATCTGGAGGCACTTATGGAAGTCACCGTAGAGCATCTTGGAGCATTGCAGTTCGAAATCAAAGCCCGCCAGCACTCGATCGTCAGCGACCAGCCTCCGGAGAATGGCGGCCACGATGAAGGCATGACTCCGCCGGAACTGTTACTCGCTTCGCTGGGATCGTGCGTTGGTTTTTATGCGGCGGCATATCTGCGCAAGCACAAACTGGCGTCGGAGGGGACGCGCGTCCGGGTCACTGCCGAAAAGCTGAAAGATCCAGCGCGAATTGACAACTTTCACATTGCCATCGAGACGGCCGCGCCCCTGACCGAACAACATAGAATCGGGGTCGAGAACGCAGCCCACCATTGCCTGATCCACAATACATTGCTGCATCCGCCCGGCATCGCGGTGGAAATCACGCAACCTGTATTGGCGGAGTAGGCTGCCGGAGCGGCGAGCGTTCGCTTACTTTCGCTAGCGAGTCGAAACCGGTTCCTGGGGCCGCAAAGCGCCAGCTCGTTCCCGCGCACTCTGGAGCGCGCGCTTTACGTGGCGAGGTGCGGTGCCTCCGGGGACGTCATGCAGCGCGAGCACTTCTGTGAGTCCGAGGCGCGAATGGAAGCCCGCGTCGAAACTCGGATGGATTCCCTGCAAATCGGCGAGCGGAAGTTTCTGTAAATCGTGTCCGCGCTCGACAGCCAGTGCGACGGCCTTGCCGATCGCTTCGTGCGCCAGGCGCGAAGGCACGCCGCGCTCGACCAAATATGCCGCGCCGGCCCATGCATTCATAAAACCCGTACTCGCGGAGCGATTCATTTCCGCTTCGTTGAATTCGACGGTGTTCATGAATCCAGTCGCGAGGGGCAGCAATGCGATCACCGTGTCGGAGGCGTCGAACAGCGCCTCTTGCGTTTCCTGCATGTCTTTGTTGTACGCGAGAGGCAAACCCTTCACCAGGGTTCGCAACGTTGTGGAGCATCCCATGACGCGGGCCGCTTTGCCGCGGACCAACTCAAGCAAATCGGGATTTTTCTTTTGCGGCATGGCGCTTGATCCAGTGGAGTAGGGCTCCGGCAACTCGACGAATCCATAGGCCGGAGTCGAAAACAAGATCATTTCTTCGGCCCAACGGCTCAGATGCAGCGCTATCAGCGACAGCGCATCGACGAATTCGAGTGCGAAATCACGATCGCTCGTAGCGTCGATGCTATTCGCGGTTGGGGTGTCGAAACCGAGCTCAGTGGCCATAACCTGACGATTGAGCGTGACCGTCGCTCCGGCCACCGCGCCCGATCCCAGGGGGCAGAGATTCGCGCGCTTGCGGCAGTCGGCCAGGCGCTCGGCATCGCGAAGGAACATTTCCACGTAGGCCAACAGCCAATGCGCTACCAGCACCGGTTCCGCGGGCTGCAGGTGCGTGTAGGCGGGCATCGCCGCATTGCCCGCCGCTTCGGCGCGCGTTAGAAACGCGTCGATCCAATCCGCGATCAGGGTTTGCAAGGTGTCGATGCTTTGCCGCACGAACAAGCGCAGATCGGTTGCAATCTGCTCATTGCGGCTGCGCCCGGTGTGGAGCTTGTAGCCGGTGGCGCCGATCAGCACCGTCAGTTGTTTTTCTACAAAATGATGAACGTCCTCGGATTCCGGATCGTTGAGAAAATCCGGCTCGGAGATGGCGCGGCCGGCGATTTCTCCGAGAGCTTTTACGATTTCGGAAAGCTCTTCTGATGAGAGAACTCCGGCGTGTTCGAGCGCGGTGGCGTGGGCGCGGCTGGCCGCTAGCTCAAACGGCAGCAGCCGTTGGTCGTAGGGAAACGACCGCTGCCATTTCTCAAATTCAGCATCGAGCGGCTGCCGGAAGCGGCCGGACCACATCTTCACTGTGCGACCTCCAGTAGCCGTGTGGTGACGGGGCTTTGCCCCGTCCTTGCGGGGCGGAGCCCCGCCACCACACACCCCTATGTATCCTATTACGCAACCTCGACCTTGATTTTTGCCTGCACCTGCGCCCGGCAACGCGAAGGCAATCCCAGAATGCGGATGAAGCCCTCGGCGTCTTTCTGATCGTAGCTTGCGTCCATAGTGAACGAAGAGAGATCGGTCCGATAGAGGGAGTACTCCGACTTGCGGCTGACGATGCTGACGTTGCCTTTGTAAAGCGACAGCGTGACCGAGCCAGTCAGATTCTGCTGCGTGTTCTCGACGAAAGCGTCAAGCGCTTCACGCAGCGGCGTGAACCACAGCCCGAAATAAACCAGTTCGGCGTACTTGAGGCCAACGTGCTGTTTGAAGTGCACGAGGTCGCGATCGAGGCACAGAGCTTCGAGTTCATTGTGCGCCGCCAGGAGCATCGTGCCTCCAGGAGTCTCGTAGCAGCCGCGCGACTTGATGCCGACAAATCGGTTCTCGACGAGATCGATCCGCCCGATAGCGTTGCGTCCGCCGATTTCGTTCAGCAATTCGACGAGCGAGACCGGGCCGAGAGTCTGGCCGCTGACGGAAACAGGAACACCTTTTTCGAATCCGATTTCAACCTGCTCTTCTTTGTCGGGAGCTTCCTGCGGAGACTTGGTGATCTGCCAGGTGCTCGCAAAGGGAGCGTTGCCCGCGTCTTCGAGCTCTCCACCTTCGTGGCTGATGTGCCAGAGATTGCGATCGCGGCTATGAATCTTCTCGCGGCTCGCGGTTACGGAAATGCCGCGCTTCTCGGCATAATCGAGACAGTCTTCGCGCGATTTCAGGTCCCACTCACGCCACGGCGCGACGACCTTCAACTCCGGCGCAAGCGCCTGGTACGCCATCTCGAAGCGGACCTGATCGTTGCCTTTGCCGGTGCATCCGTGGCTGACGGCCGATGCCCCTTCGCGCAAAGCTACTTCCACTTGATGTTTTGCGATCACTGGACGTGCGAGCGATGTGCCCAGCAGATACTTGTTTTCGTACACTGCCCCGGCTTTGAGTGCAGGCCACACGTAGTCCGTGAGGAATTCCTCGCGCAGGTCTTCAACGACAACCTTAGCTGGCGCCAGTCTTGTATGCCTTGTCGACTACGGCTTCTACATCGTCTCCCTGGCCCACGTCGGCCACCATGGCGATGACTTCGTAGGAATAGTTCTCCTTGAGCCACGGAATGATGATCGAGGTATCGAGACCCCCGGAGTAGGCGAGAACGATTTTTTCGGACTTCGAAGTATTAGGCATGGGCGTGCGCACTCCTTGCCGAGAAGCGGGCGTCGGTGTGACCGAGAGCGCCGCCCAACAGCCATACAAGTATAGCTTTCTGAATGTGCAGACGGTTTTCCGCCTGATCGAAAACGACCGAGTTCACCGAGTCGATGACCTGGTCGGTCACTTCCTGTCCGCGATGCGCGGGGAGGCAATGCATGAAACGTGCGTGAGGCTTCGCCAGCTGCATCAGGGCGGCGTTTACCTGATACGGCGCGAAGATGGCGGCGCGTTCTTCGGCTTCGCTTTCTTCTCCCATGCTCGCCCAGGCATCGGTGTAAACGGCGTCGGCCCCGGCAACAGCCTTGCGAGGATCGGTCCCAATGCGCAGCGTCGCCTTGGTTTGTTCGGCGATGGCTTTGGCCATGGTGACGATGACGGGATTCAGCGCGTAACGCTCGGGAGTCGCGATCGAAACCTTCGCGCCCACCGACGCGCCGGTCAGGAGCAAAGAGTGCGCCATGTTGTTGCCGTCGCCGACGTAGGCGAAATGTAGCTTCTTCAAGTCGCCGAAATGTTCCTGGAGCGTAAAGAAATCGGCGAGCGCCTGGCAGGGATGCTCGAGTTCACTCAGCGCGTTAATCACAGGTACGCCGGCGTAAGTGGCCATCTCTTCAACCATCGCGTGGCTGAAAGTGCGCAGGACGATGAGGTCGATCCAGCGTTCAAGGTTGTGGGCGATGTCGTAAAGCGACTCGCGAGCGTTGAGGCGGCTGGCGGTCTGGTCGACGAAAAACGTGCTGCCGCCGAGGCTGTCCATGCCCGGCTTCGAAAGTGAGGCGCGTTCGCAACGACGGCTTCTCGAAGAACATCACCATCTGCTTGCCCGCGAGCACGCCGTGGAAATCCGCCGGCCGCTGCTTGAGCATCGATGTCAGATTGAACAGCTGTAGCACCTCAGCGGGCGCGAGGTCGTGGACGGAGACGAGATCGCGGGGGGCGAGCGCTTCCGGCAGCAGGTTCGGCGGCGGAGTTTTCGTCTTCACGGTCGTTGTTGTCGCCATTGTCGTAACGGTTGGTTCGTCAATCAGTGCCATGTTTCTGTCTCATTTCTGCTTCGTAATCTTCATCTTCTGTCGCGGGGAAAATTCTTTTTTCGTGTTCAGCGTTCGTACTTATCCCAAGTCGCGAATGCGTCGAGCGAGCGCCTGCGCCTTCTTGTTGTCGGTGGCGATGACGAGCACGGTATCGTCCCCGGCAATCGTGCCGACGACTTCGGGCCAATGCGAAGCGTCGAGCGCGGCCGCCACCGGCTGCGCGCTGCCGACGGTTGTCTTCACCACCAGCAGGTTCTGCGCTTGCCTGATTTCGACCACAAACTGGCGGGCCAGATGCATGACGGAAGGCAGCACGCTTTCCGCGCCGACTCTTTCGCCGGCGCGACGGTAGCCGTCTGGTCCCTTGACCAGCTTCAGTTCGTGAATATCGCGCGACAGTGTTGCCTGGCCCACCTCGAAGCCCTTGCGTTCCAGGCGCTGCTGCAGCGTGTCCTGGCTTTCGACAGGACCGTCGTCGAGCAGGTCGAGGATGGCTTTATGGCGGGCTGTTTTGGACATGAATAAAAATGCACTCCAATGCATAAGTATCCATGTCAAAGGACGGACATGTCAAGAGCAAATCGCCGTGAATGAAGCCGAAGCAGGGTCTGCCAGCGGGCGATCGCCGGCTCTCTGCACCGCGTTCTAGCGCTGTTTCACGAGGGCTGGCACCTGGAAATCCACGCCACGGTCGTCGTTGACTTTGTGAGTGGCGGGGAGATTCAGGTCGGCGAGGAGGATCTTGTGAGTGAGGCCGCCGGTGAAATCGAAGAGTGTGTCCCCGACGATGGCATAGTTTTCAACGTCGGATTTGTGGCCGTCGTTGAAAACCAAGGTTGTCGTAGGCTGCGCGACGACTGGATCTCGGGGCCTGTCGGCGGATTGCTGGTCTCCGAATGCTGAAACACCGTATGAGGGATTTCCGTCCGCGGGATCAGCGTTTGCGCTCGCCGCCACATCGCGGCCTGGCGTGCGCCTGGCGGAAGCATCGGGCCTTCGCGGACCATTTCCTTGAACGTACTCGGCGCTGGGATCGGGCGTGTCGTCATCTGAATCGTACGAATCGTCAGCGTAGGCAGCATCGTTCGGAGACAGCGTACGGAACATACACGGGCTCGTAGACGCCGACGACAGATGTGTTGCGATCGGTTTTACGGCGGCGATGCCCTGTCGACGGATGGTTCCGCGAATTACCGTTTGGAAATAGTGACAGGTTCGGGTTGGCCGGCATGAAAAAATTAGCGCAGCAACCGCCCCAGAATGCCTGGCTGTTACCGTAACCATTGGGTCCGAGGGATGTGACGCTGGCTCGGACTCCCGGAGTAGGGTTGGCTTTGCCGCCGAAGCCGAAGGAAGTGACCGATGCAGGGACGCCGTTGACCTGTGCCGGCGCCGTCGAACCAGCGACCAGAGTAAAGGCTAACAGGACAAGAACCTGCAAACAGGAGCGCACATGGGCCAGCATGAGAAGCCTCCCTCGCGTCGGTGAAGAACAAGCCGCACCTTATCTATTAGAACTTGCCGCTACCCCTAAAGTTGCGCGAAAAATTCGCGCGAACGATTCTCAGGAAACGGCTCGAAACTGTCCAGATCAGGCTGCCGTGAGCGGCATGCGGGAAGTCAACCGGCGGATCTCGAGCATCCTGTGGCGGACATATCCGTCCTCGGTCAAATGGGCTGAAGCTGTGGCTTTACGGGCAGTGGCGACCATTTGGTCGAGGGGGAGGCGCTGGCGGAACTGCGGGTCTAATTCCAGGCAAAATTCGCAAGGCCGGCTGGAGCGTGTGTCAAAGCGATGATTGACTACGCGGTCAATGTGTTCCACTGGGTCTCCTGAAAAAGGCGGGGATGGTCTTCGCCTGTGTTGGGCAGAACATTCGTAGTCTGCCTCGATTGTTTATTGTGTCTAGCCGTCGCCTTTTTACTACATGGGCGGTGCTTGCACAAGCCCTTCATGAGCGTGAAAAATGGGGACTTTCGCCTCTGTGGAAATCTGGGCTGGTGTCACAACCCCCACTTTTCGCTCACATAATTACGACGCTGGGTCACATTCCTGACATGGTAAAGTTCACCTCTTAGTCTACTGGAATTGGAGATCCTGTGAGTCCCATTGACGCCGGCCCCGGCACAGTGTTTTTTTTCGACGTCGACAATACGTTGCTCGACAACGATCGTGTTTCCCAGGACTTGAGGCGCCACCTGACGAGCCGAGTGGGCGAATCGAGCGCGGGGCGCTATTGGGAGATTTTCGAGCAGTTGCGCACAGAACTGGGCTATGCGGACTATCTCGGGGCGCTGCAGCGCTACCGCGTCGAGCGGCCGCGTGATCCGAAGTTGCTGGCGGTTTCGCATTTCATGATCAATTATCCCTTTGCTAATCGGCTCTTTCCCGAATCGCTGGATGCTGTCGAGTACGTACGTTCGCTCGGTCGCGCGGTGATATTGAGCGACGGCGACGTGGTGTTTCAACCGCGCAAAGTGGATCGCTCCGGACTTTACGAGGCTTTCGAGGGCCACGTTCTGATTTACATCCATAAAGAGTTGGAACTGGACGATGTGGAGGCGAAATATCCGGCTGCGCATTACGTGATGGTCGACGATAAGGTGAGGATTCTCGGGGCGATCAAGAAGCATTGGGGAAGCCGTGTAACTACAGTCTTTCCGCGGCAGGGACACTACGCGTTAGACACTGCTCAGGTGGCGAAGTTTCCGAAGCCTGACATCACGATTGAGCGGATTGGCGAATTGCAGAAGTATTCGCTGGAACAGATCTTGAAGGCCGCGGAAAAAATTTGACTGGCTGACAGGCGATTTCGCTACTGCTGCTCGGGTTCTTCTTCTTCCTGAGTGGCGCCGGCACTGACCAGGCTTCCTAGTTCCCGGCTCAGGCTGGCCCGATCGCTCTCTGGCAGTTCCAGGAAGCGAAACGGCTGGAGACACCCTTGCGTAGCCCACATGGGGAACAGCATTTGTCCCCGGCAGCGGATGGTAGTGTTGCCGATGTGGAACAGGACCGTGATCCGTATGCCTTCGTCAAGCGGGTTCTCAAGCGAGAGCAGACCGCCGTTGACTGAGAGTTGACTCATGCGGCCGCGTACCTGGCGGCCGTTTTCGAGCACGGAAAGCGCAAGGACCGACCCACCCAGTCTTACACGGGTGCCTCGTTGTCCTTTTTGGGCGGCGGTGGAGGACATTTCTCCCCTAATATTGCCTTAGCCAAGGGCACCAAGGGCAGATTACGAAAGTTCGGCCAGCAGGTCCGTTACCGCAATAGGGCGGCGGTGCTCGGCGGAAACTTTCAGCGATAGCCTTTCCAGAAAAAGTACACGGTCATTGAAATTCCCACGCCGATGACGAAGCGGCGGATCCAGGCTGCCGGAAGCTTCTGAGCATAGTGGGCGCCAAGGTATCCGCCGAGGAGCGCGCCCGCGATCATGACGCTGCCTTGTTTCCAGACCACGGCACCGGCGATGATGAAGGTCACGACGGCGATGCCGTTGATGATCCCGCCGAGGACCGTTTTCAAGGCGTTCATGGCATGAATGTCTGTCATGCCGAGAGCAGCCAGCATCGCGAGGTTCACAATTCCAACGCCTCCGCCGAAATAGCCGCCATACACCGCAACGAACAGTTCAAAAATGGCCGCGACCGTCAAGGCTGTGGTCGAAGCATCGGCCGCGATCGATCCGCCGGATCGCCTTGAAAGGCGCTGGCCGAACATGAAGAGCAGCGTCGCTCCCAACATGAGCCAGGGAAGAACGCGCAGGAAAGTCTGCGCCGGCGTATGCAACAAAAGATATGCGCCGGCGATGCCTCCGATGATGCTGGTGACTGCCAGCGGAATCATTACGCGCCGGGAAATATCGAGGTGCTTGCGGTAGGCTCCGGTGCTGGCCGTAACTCCTACCCACAGCGCCACGGTGTTGGTGGCGTTGGCGGCGATGGGCGCAACCCCTGTAAACATCAGGGCGGGGAACGCGATGAAACTACCGCCGCCGGCGACCGCGTTGAGCGCGCCGCCGAGCGCTCCGGCGAAAAAGAGGAAGATTGCGGTTTCGAGACCCAAGTACAAGATGTATCACGGGCGCGGCAGCGGGGTGAACTGGCTGTGGTGGAAGAGCCGGCCTTCAGGCCGGCGTTACGCGGGAAATGAAGAGGGCTTCAGCCCCCGTGGAGGGAACGACCACCGGGCCTAAAGGCCTCGTGTATAGCTCCGAGCGCGGCCCTGAAGGGCCGCTCTTCCACGGCTGTATCGGCATTCTCTCGACTCGCCATGGAAGAGCGGCGCTTTTGACCCCGGCTTCAATGAGATGCTACGGAGTCTTCGAGGCCTTTGTCGTACATGGCGCCGTAGTGCAGATACTGCTGCGCGGGATCTTTCCAATAGTTGATTTCTACTTTCTCGACTTCGCCCTTTTTGTCGAGGGTCGCGGTCAGGTGGGCGTTGACTCCGGCAAAATATGTGGGGAGATTCAGCTTCTGATAACGGGCTAGTACCTCATCGCGCAGCGCCGGGTCGAAGTGGACGCCGTATTTATCGACCAGCGCTTTGATTGCGTCGTAGTCGCCTTCGGCCTTGATGCGCATCAACTCGGCTAGCAGCAGGCCGACGCCTTGCCGCATCTTCTGATAGTCGGCCACGCGGACATAGGTCTTGCCTTCGCGCTGGAACTGTTCGATCGAGCCCGGAACCTTGTCGGCGATGTAGTGGGCCACGAGTTGGCGGTCGCGTTCGTGATCTTCTTCGATCGTGTCTCCATGCTGGATGCGGCGGAGTTGGCTGAGCGCAACGACGGCTGCGTTGTCGTACATCGCCCTGGCCACTTCTTCCTGATTTGAGATCAGGCCCAGTTCCTTGAGCTTCGGATCCCACACGTTCCACAGCGCCATCAGGTCGGCGCGGCCCTCTTCAAGAGTCGAGAAATATTCTTTGAGATAACTCTGCGCTCCGGCGCTGACGCGGTCGCTCAGTTTGCCCGAACCGTGGCCGATGACTTCATGCATCGCGACCAGAAGGTCGCTCGCCTCGGTGCCATATTTATCGGCGCGTTCGATCTGGGCGGGGTCGGCGCCGAACTCCACATTGAGCGTCTTGCCGTTGGCTTCTTCGAGAGCACGCTTGCTGCCCATGAAGAGAAAATTTTTCGAACCGTATTTTTCGTGGATTTCGTTTTCATTCGGCAAATTGTCGCCGATGGTGGTCACGCTGAAATCGCCGGTCTCGATCAGCGTTTCGACGGCTTTCACGACCGGCAGTTTGAAGGTCTTGCGCTTGTATTGGTCGAGCCACGGCGCGGTCTGTTCGAAATAGGCGGCATTCTCCGCCAGCTTTTTCATCGCGGTCGTGACCGGCTTGTCGGTGATGGTGACAAAGCTCTGCGAGCTGCCCTTGGCGCCGCGCACGTCGCGATAAACCTCGATAAAGCCGTTGTCAAAGTCGACGGTGGCGTCGTTCTGAACCCACTTCGTGCCGAATGCGACCCACTCCGCGTAGTCGCCGGTCTGGTAGAAGCGGATCAGATGGCCGATCGCGTCGGCCTGCTCGGGCTCGGCGTAGCCGCGCGCCTTTTCAAAGCAGTCGTTGGCCCGCTTCAAGTAGGTCGCGTAGAGTCCGGGAGGAATTTTGCCATCAGGCGTTCCGGCGCGATAGACCAGTTCGGTCAGCTTTCCGTCCGGACCTTTCACCACTCTGGAGTTCAGCGGATATTTATCTTGAAAGCCTTTCAGATCGTCCTGACTGAGGCCCGGGTAAAAAGTGTTGGAACTTGCCTGGAGCGTGTCTTTTCCGCCGACAGGGCTTTTGGCGGTGGTCATCGGTTCGAACGCTGGATCAAAAAGGGACGCGCGCAACGACCCGACTTCACTGGTCACGTCGGATGGCTTCTTGAGCGGTGGGAGATCGGCGTAGGCGGTTTGAAACGCGCCATTCTGCTGCGCGATGAGGGCGGCTTTTTCGAGCTGCTCGAAAGTAAAGGTGGGCAGGAATTTCTGCGAGGTCGTATCGTTGTGATTGCCGCGGCTGGCCCAGAACAGTTTCGCAAACTCGGAAATCTTGTCGAGCGCCGCCGGGTCGATGCCCTTGGGGTGGGCCAGAATCTCCTCCAGCAGCCGCTTCTGCTGGAGGCCGTAGGCGGATAGCTGGTCGTAAATGATGGGGTCAATGGCGATCGAAGCCTGGGTCAGCCAGTAAGCTAGCGCCTGCTGTCGCGGCGTAAGCGACTGGAAACTCGGAGCATGCACTTGAATGAAAGCCGTGTCGCGCACGCGCTCGAGGACGACAGTGCCGGGTTTTTCCTGCTGGCACAGGGCCGGGGCGGTGACTGTCACCGCCGCGAGGGGCATCAAGATTGCGGAAATAAAGGGCTTCAGTTTCAATTTCAGCTTCAATGTTGCCTCCAAAGGCTCGGCCAAGAGCAGCCGAACTGCGCAGGCTACCACAAACCGGCCTGCTGTGAGTGGTAGACGGGCCCTCGGGCGCTGGCGGTCATCCCCCTTCATGTGGCGCCGATCCGCTGGACTTGGGCCCAGGTTAGCGCCCAAAGAACGGGCGCGAACCTGGGGCACTGCCAGGGGACAAGCCTGTTACCAGAGCGGTAGGCCCATGTTAGAATCGTTGTGTGATGCCCCCAACCGATGCTTCCTGATATCGAAAAACTGCTGGAGCTGCAGGTAGCGGATAAGGAAATTCGCAAACTGCAGGATGAGGTGGCCGCGCTGCCCAAGCGCGTCGCCGTGATCGAACAAAAACTGGCTGGAACCAAAGCGCAGCTGGAAAAAGCGCAGGCTGCCGCCAAAGGTGACGAAGCCAACCGCAAGAAGTTCGAAGGCGCAATCAAAGATCTGCAAGGCAAAATCTCCAAGTATCGCGACCAATCGCTCGACGTAAAAACCAACGAACAATACAAGGCCCTGCAACACGAGATCCAGTTTGCCGAGCAGGAAATCCGTCTCAACGAGGATCGCATCCTCGAAGTGATGGTCAACGTCGACGCTCGCGATAAAGAAGTTAAGGCCGCCGAAGCCGAACTGAAGGCGGAAACGGCCGAGATCGAAAAAGAAAAAGAAGACGCGCGAAAAGTTACGGCCGAGGATCAGAAGAAGCTCGCCGAGTGGAGCGCCAAGCGTAGCGCGCTGCGGACGGGAATTTCAGAAGATGTGTTGCGGCAATACGAACGCGTGGCAAAGTTCCGCGGCAGCGGCCTCGCCGAAGTTCGTGACCAGAAGTGTATGGGATGCCAGGTAATGTTGCGGCCGCAGACGTATAACGAAGTGCGGAATGGCCAATCGGTCATGGTTTGCGAGTCGTGCTCCAGGGTCTATTACTTCAATCCGGCGAATGAAGTAAAGCCGGAGCAGGAAGTGGTCACGGTGACCGGGCGAAAGCGCGCGCGACCGAAGGCAGACGCTCCGCAGGCGTGGTTTTACCGGCCCGACTACGGCGAAGAGGGTGAAGTTCTGCTGGCATTCACCAATAGCGGCGGTAATTCGACGCGTCGCATCTACGAAATGCATACCGGGCGCCAGATTGGCGGCGTATTGCTGCGTGAAGGCGTCTACCGCCTCGCCTTCCCAGAGGACCTGACCGACGCGGCTCTGCGGCTCAATGGCCACTGGGACGAAAAAGAAATCGACGAGTGGGGCTCCGAGATTCCCTCGAACGCACTCGATCTTCTGCACAAAGATATTCTCGCCATCCGGCGCGAGCACCGGGCGACACATAAGGATCACGCTGACGCTCCGGCAGAACAGCCCGCCGCGAGCTGAGTCCAATGGCATCGACCGTCGTGCCGAACTCGGAGCCGCAGCCCGAACGGCCCGCCCCGGAGTCGGGTGGATTTCAGTCCGGCTTCTTTCAGTCCCCACAGAAGCTCCGGTTCATCTTCTGCCTGTTGCTGGTCGCGGCGACTCTGGCGTTATACAACCCGCTCACACGCGCTCCATTTCTCAATTACGACGACGCGGTTTACGTCACCGATAATCCGCAGGTTCGCGCGGGCCTCCACTGGAGCAATATTGTCTGGGCGTTTCACACTCCGGCAGCTTTGGACTGGCACCCGCTCACCTACATTTCCTACGAGATCGACAGCACGATTTTCGGGGTGAATCCCGCTGGGTACCATCTTGTAAACATCCTTCTCCATGCCACGAATGTCGTGCTGCTGTTCCTGATTCTTGAAAGTGCGACCGGGTTCGCGTGGCGAAGTTTGGCGGTCGCGGCGCTCTTTGCATTGCATCCGATCAATGTCGAATCGGTGGCGTGGATCGCGGAACGCAAGAACCTGCTCAGCATGTTATTTTTCCTGCTCGCTCTCGGCGCTTACGGATGGTACTCGCGGCGTCCGGGTGTTGGACGGTATCTCGCGGTGACCGTGCTTTACGCGTTTTCGCTCATGAGCAAGGCGCAGGCGATTACATTCCCCTTGATTGCTCTTCTCCTGGACTACTGGCCACTCGCCCGTCTGGCGCCCGCGGATTCAGCCGCTGCGTCTGGCTCACGGGTAGAACTGTGGAAGCTGTTCGCAGAGAAGATTCCGTGGCTTGGGTTGTCGTTCGCTTCGGCTTCCATTGCGATGCGGACAGGCGGCGATGCGTTCAATTACATGATTGTGCCGGCGTCGGCTGCGGGCCTTCCCTTCTGGGTGCGATTCGGAAATGCTGCGATCTCCTATGTCAAATATGTTGAAAAGGCGTTCTGGCCGGCGAATCTGGCGGTTATCTATCCGCATCCAGGTCCGTCGATCAACATTGCTGCGATTGTCTTCTCGACCCTGGTGCTTGCTGCCGTCACGATTTTGGTGGTGATGTCGTACCGGCGGCGTCCGTATTTTGTGGGATGGTTCTGGTATCTGGGAACTCTGGTGCCGATGATCGGCCTGGTACAGATCGGGATTCACTCGATGGCTGACCGCTATGCTTACATCCCGTTGCTGGGAATTTTTGTCATCGTTTGCTGGGGCGCCGCGGACCTGATCAAACGTTGGCGTATTCCGTCAGCAGCAGTGGCGTGTGCCGCTGCGGTGATTTTGCTGGCGTTGGGATTTGCTCTCCATCGGCAGGTGAGTTTCTGGAATGACAACGTCACCCTATGGACCCACACTCGCGCGATCACGGCGTTGAACTTTACCACCGAAGATAATCTGGCGAGCGCGCTGATCGCGCAGGGCAGGATCGAAGAATCCGTTCCTCACCTGCTACAGGCTCGATCGCTGCGGCCGGACGATCCACAGTGCAGGCTCAATCTTGCTACCTACGAGCAGATGCACGGACATTACCCGGAAGCCATCGACGGCTACGCAGCAGTCGTTTCTTTAACGAAGAATCCTACTTTGCTCGCGAACGCCCACAGCAACAGCGGATATGCCTACTACTCTTTGAAGCAATACGACAACGCGAAGCGGGAATTCGAAGCTGCCCTCGAGCAGCAGCCTGAGAATTCGTCGGCATATCGCGGGATGGGACTGGTGGCGCAGAGAGCCGGCGACATCAAACAGGCGACGAGCGACTACCTGCGCTCGGTGGAACTCCAGCCATCTCCGGTGGGATATCTGTTTCTTGCGCAGGCTTTGCAGATCGGTGGACAGGCCGAAGCTGCGGCTGCCGCTCGATCCCAAGCCGAACGCATGAGCCGGGACCCGAACGACGACATCGCGACCGTGAGGCAGTTCCTGGCCGACTGACGAGCGCGGGCCGAGCTATGTGGGAATAGTCATGTTCACGAAACGTCACGCGGCTCTTGGATTTATTTTCGTCACCGTGTTGATCGACATGCTGTCGTTCAGCATTATCGTGCCGATACTGCCGAAGTTGATTTCAGATTTCCTGCATGGTAATACGGCGCGCGCTTCGGTTTATCTTGGCCTTTTCACGACGACGTGGGCGCTGATGCAGTTTGTGTTTGCGCCGGTGCTCGGGGTGCTCTCGGATCGCTTTGGACGGCGTCCCGTCATCCTGGTTTCAAACTTTGGCCTTGCCCTCGACTTCTTCGTTATGGCGCTGGCGCCGTCGGTTGGCTGGTTGTTTCTTGGACGCGTCCTCTCCGGCATCACCTCCGCCAGCATCCCGACGGCGACTGCCTACATCGCCGACATCACAGCACCCGAAAAGCGCTCCAAGGCATTTGGACTGCTGGGCGCGGCCTTTGGCATCGGCTTCATTCTTGGACCGGCGATCGGCGGATGGCTGGGCAATCACAATCCGCGTCTGCCGTTTTGGGTGGCGGGCGTGGGTTGTCTGGTGAATTTTTGCTATGGAGTATTCATTCTTCCCGAATCGCTTGCTCCTGAGCGCCGGCAGGCAACGCTGCAATGGAAGAGCGCGAATCCCGTTGGCGCCCTGCGCTTGCTCCGTTCCCATGCGGAACTGCTGGGGCTGGCAGCAGTCAATTTTCTTGGATATATTGTGCACGAAATCTACGTGACGGTGTTTGTTCTCTATGTGATCTACCTTTTTGCCTGGACGCCGCGCATGATCGGGATTTGCCTCGCGATCGTTGGGATCTGCTCCATGATTGCCTATGCGCTGGTCGGCCCCATCGTGGCACGCCTGGGCGAACGGCGCACATTGCTCACGGGACTGTTCTCCGCGACGGTCGGTTTCGCCATGTTCGGCTGGCCTTCCCAGATAATTTTTCTGGCGGCGATTCCCGCGAACGCATTGTGGGGACTTGCCGGCTCCACGTCGCAATCGCTGATGACGCAATACGTCTTGCCGTCAGAACAAGGAGAGTTGCAGGGGGCGCTGGCTTCGTTGCGAGGCGTGGCCATGCTTTTTGGGCCAGGAATGTTTTCCCTGACGTTCGCTTATTTCATCGCCCCGGAACACCGCCTGCCGGGTGCACCCTGGTATCTGGCCTCGATACTCATGCTGATTTCGCTGGCGCTGGCCTGGGTCGTGGCGAAGGAGAAAGCCAAAGAGAAGATCACCGTGCCGGACGCGCCGGCGCCAGCTGAGGCTGGCTGAGCGAAACGCGATCCCGAACTACTCGTCGCAGCAGTACTTCTCATACTGCTGATAGATAAACGGATCGGTCATGCCTGCAATGTAGTCGCAGATGACTCGCGCGAGCGGCTCTTGTGCAGTCTTGTTCTTGTCGCGGTAATTACGCGGCAGGTCGTCGGGCTCCTCCATCCAGTGGGCGAAAAGTTCTCCCGTGATGCGCTCGGCGTCGTCTTTTTCCGCGGCCAGAGAGGGACTGTAATAGAGATTCTCGTATAAGAACGCCTTTAGCCCACGCCGCTGCTCTTCGACTGCGGGACTGAACGCGACCAGCCTTTCGCCGTACTGCCTGACGTCAGAGACCGAATGCACGCCCGCCGCGCTCGCACGTTCTCTCGTATTCGTAATCAGATCTCCGACGAATCCGTCGAGAATGCTTTTGAGTGCCTCGTTGAAAACCAACTTCTCTGCGACATTCGGAAACCGGCTTCTTGCGTCGCCATAGTGTTGCGCGAAAAGGGGAACGCCGTCGGCAATCTGCTCGACTGTGAGCAGGCGCGCTTCGTAGCCATCGTCAAGATCGGCGGTGTTGTAGGCGATTTCATCGGTCAGGTCGATCAACTGCGCTTCGAGTGGCGGACGCTGGTCAAGCAGATACTCGGCTAACTCTGGATGGCTCTTTGGGATCGTAATCGTGCGAGTGCTTGATGATGCCCTCGCGGACTTCGAAGGTGAGATTCAGTCCGCGAAACGCCGCGTAGCGCAGCTCGAAATCTTCGACGATGCGCAGCGCATGCAGGTTGTGATCGAACGATAGCCCGTGCCTGCCGCATCGCGGCATCCAGCGCTTTTTCACCGGAGTGACCGAAAGGCGGATGCCCCAGGTCGTGGACCAGGGCAAGTGCTTCCGCCAGATCGGTATTCAGCCCGAGTTGTGCGGCGATGGTGCGCGAGATCTGCGCGACTTCGATGGTATGGGTCAGCCGGTTGCGGAAGTGGTCTGAATAGCGCCGCGTAAAGACCTGCGTTTTCGCTTCCAAACGCCGAAACGCCCGCGCGTGGACGACGCGGTCGCGATCACGCTGAAAATCATTGCGGTAGGGATGCGGCGGCTCAGGATGGCGGCGTCCGCGCGAGTCTTCCACGCGCACCGCGTAGTCGGCGAGCATGAAATAAGTCTAGCAGCGATTGAATTTCGTATCAGGGGCTCGGGCATCGTTTCAGCGATGCCGCGGCCAGTTCGACTACTTCGCGCCTTCTTCTTTGGCCAGCTTCATCTTCGCGGAGTCGAGTTTCTTCTGCACCCGCGCCTGATCCGCGGGATCGACTTCCGCGGCAATCGTCCGATTCCATTCGGTCAGCGCGCGTTCCCAATTGCTGGCTGCCAGTTTCAGGCGGCCGGTCTTTTGGTAGAGATCGCCGAGATGGTCATGAACGGTGGGGTCGGTATTGATCTTCTGCGAAGCCTTGACCAGATTCTCTTCGGCCAATTCGTATTTTCCAAGACGGAAGTAAGCCCAACCGAGGGAATCGAGATAGGCGCCGTTGGCCGGATCGAGGTCGACGGCGCGCTTGATGTAGCCGAGCGCTTCTTCGAGCTTCATGTTCTGGTCGGCGAGCATGTAGCCGAGATAATTCAGCGCCGATGCGTGCTCGGGATCGCTGGCCAATACTTTCTTGAACTGTTCTTCAGCCTCGGGATAGCGCTTCTCGCGCTCAAAAGTCGAGCCGCGGAGAAACCAGACATATTCCTTGTCGTCTTGCTTGGTCGATAGCGCCTCAGCCTTGTCGAGGGCCTGCTCGGCATCGCCGAAGCGGCGCAGCCGGGTGTTCATCTGCGCCAGCGTGATGTAGACCTGACGGTCGTCGTTGGCGGAATGGCGTCGCCCTTCAACATTCGCGCGAACTTCTTTGAGCGCCTTGTCCGCGTCGCCCATATCGGCTTGCTGCGCGGCGAGGACCATCTTCAGATCGCGGCTGCTCGGCAACTTCTGCACCGCTTCATTGGCGACGTCGGTCGCCTTCTGCCATTCTTTCGCTTCGCGCCAGGTATCGATGATCTGCTGGTATCCGCGCTCGATGTTTTCGTCGCCGCCCAGCGCGATGATTTCGCGGAATACTTCGTTCGCTGCCTGATTGTTGCCCTGGTCGCGGTAGATTGTGCCCAGCCGCTCCAGGAACACGGCGCGATTGCTCTTTTCGCCGTTCGAGTACTTGCCGTCAGCCTTCTCCGATTTCTTCAGCAGGTCGCTGCATGATCGGAATGGCTTCGTCATAACGCCCTTGCGCCTGATAGATGGCCGCGATGTTGTAGGGAACTTCGACCGAATCCTGCACCATGGATTCAGCTTTTTTCAGATTGTCGAGCGCCAGATCGAACTTGCCCTGCTTGCGATAAATCTCCGCGATGCGGACGTAAGTCTGCGCATCCTCGGGATTCGCGTCCGCGATCACTTTGTACTGTTCGAGCGCGGCGTCGCTCTGGCCATCGTTCAGCAGGTTTTGCGCCAGTCCGCGAATGGCGTCAAGATTGTCGCGATCGAGTTCAATGGCGTGGCGATAGGCGTCGATCGCGTTCTTGTATTCCTTCTGCTGCTCGTAGGTGTAACCGAGCGCCGAATAAAGCTTGGCCGACCGCGCCGTGTTGGGTACCGAACTGAGCACCTGCGCGGCGCGCGCTGTGTCTCCGAGTTCGTTGTAGAGATAGGCCAGCGTCGTGACTCGCTTCTTCGGAATCGGGTTGCAGTTTCACTGCGATCTTGAATTCGCCCTCCGCCTTCTGCAGATCGTTGTTCAAACGGTAGAGACGGCCGAGGAGCAGGTGGTCGTCCATGCTGTCGGGCTGCAGGCGGACGATCTGCTCGTACTGCTCGATCGCCAGCTTCAGCACGCTCTCTGACCCGCTGCCGGCCTGCATGTCGCCGAGCGAACGCAGATAAATCCGCCCGAGCAGACGCCGGGCTTCGAGATTGTTGGGAGAGCGCTTGATGATGTCCTGCGCCTCGACGACGGCGTCGCGAATGCGTCCGGTCTTGGCGTAGAGTTCGGCGAGTCCCGAGGTCAGGTAAGCGGAGGTCGGATCGGCATCGATCGCGAGCACGGTATTCTTCGATCGCCTTATTTGCCAATTCGCTGCGACCGTAAGTCGCGACTTGCTCCTCGTACATATGCGCAAGGGCGAAGTGGTAATAAGCCGCGGCGCGGTCGGGAGTCTTGGCCTTATTGGTGGCCGCAGAGTCCGTAGGCTGGCTCTGAGCGAGCAAGCTCTGGGTAAGCAAGAATGAGGTCGTAAGAACGAGTCTAGCGATCAGAACGAAACCGGCGATCCAAAACTGTTTTTTCATGAAAAATCCCGCGCTCGACTGGAACCTGCAAAAGCAGCCCGCAAATCCGTCCTACACATCCGTTTTGATGCTAATTCCCGGACATTGGTATTTTCTTATTCTACCCTCGGACGGCCCCTTGGCGGGGAGAAACCACAGGCCGCGCTAAAAGCCAGAAGTACAGGGGCTTTGGGCGGAAATGTCGAGATTTGTAATCTGCTGTCTAACTATTTAGTGCCGGAAATGCCTGACCCCGGTGAAGATCATCGCCATCCCGAGCCGATCCGCTGCCTCGATCACTTCCTGATCGCGCACCGACCCTCCCGGCTGGATAATCGCCGTGGAACCGGCCTTCGCGATCTCTTCGACGCCGTCTGGGAACGGGAAAAAAGCGTCGGAGGCAGCGACCGTCCCCTTAAGCGGCAACTGGGCCTTCATCGCTCCCAGCTTGCAGGAGTCGACGCGGCTCATCTGTCCGGCGCCCACGCCGACGGTTTGACCGTCACGGGCGTAGAGGATCGCATTCGACTTCAGGTGTTTGCAGACCTTCCAGGCAAAAAGCAGCGCGCGTCTTTCTTCCGGCGTCGGCGGGCGCTTCGTGACGAGCTTCAAGTCGGCTTCCGCCAGCTTATGCAGGTCGGCATCCTGCACGAGCATGCCTCCGGAAATATTCTTCAGCACCCAGTTCTGCTGCCCGGCAGGAACCTCGACCAGGCGCAAATTCTTCTTCGAGGCAAAGGCGGCCTTCGCGCCCTCGTCAAATGCGGGTGCGGCGATGACTTCTAGAAAGAGCTTGGCCATCTCGGTGGCTGCGGCCGCGTCGATGGTGCGATTGACGCCAATCACGCCGCCGAATGCCGAAACCGGATCGCACTCCAGCGCCCGCACGTATGCCTCGGCCAGCGTCTTGCCAGTCGCCGTGCCGCAGGGATTCGTGTGCTTGATGATGGCGCAGACGGGCTCGTCGAATTCCTGCGCCACATCCCACGCCGCCTGCAGGTCGACGATGTTGTTATAGGAAAGCTCTTTACCCTGCACCTGCTGGGCGTTTGCCACTCCAGCGCCGGAGCCATCCGCATACATCGCCGCCCGCTGGTGCGGATTCTCTCCGTAGCGCAGGTCGGCCACTTTTTGAAACGACAGGCGCAGAATCTTTGGGAAGCCTTCGGCGCGCGTGCAACTGCGAAGTCGTTGCCCACGCGCTCAAGCGTCGAGGCAATCGCCGAATCGTAAGCCGCGGTCGTCGCGAACGCCTTCTGCGCCAGCCGCCATTTCGTCTCGCGCGAGAGCGCGCCGTGCGAGTATCCCATCTCTTCGGTGATCGCCGCATAGTCGGCGGGCGAGGTGACGACGGCGACATCCTGAAAATTCTTGGCCGCCGACCGGATCATCGACGGGCCGCCAATATCGATGTTCTCAATCAACTCTTCGAAATGCACGCCGGGCTTGGCCGCCGTCTTCTCGAAGGCATAGAGGTTCACGACGACCATGTCGATCGGCAGGATACCGTGCTCGGCAACGGCAGCCAGATGGTCGGCATCTTCGCGCCGGTGCAGAATGCCGCCGTGAACCTTCGGATGCAGCGTCTTGACGCGCCCGTCGAGCATCTCGGGGAAGCCGGTCAGTTCGGAGATGTCTTTGACGGGAATGCTGGATTCGCGAAGCAGTTTGGCCGTGCCTCCGGTCGAAACCAGTTCGACGCCGAAAGCGACCAGTTTGCGAGCGAAATCGACCAGCCCGGATTTATCGGTGACGCTAAGAATGGCGCGCTGAATTTTAGACATGAGGGCACCTCGATGAGAGATGAGACGACAATTAATGAAGAAAGAATTCTAGCAGCAGGAGAGAGTTTAGGCAACGACGGGATAGGAATCCAACAGCGCAGAGCGAGCTGCAGAGCGAGAGCTGAGACGAAGGACTGAGGCAGACTGGACAACCGGGTACTGAGCAACTAGGTCTTCGCCTTGGCCTTCAGCTTCACCTGTCCATCCTGCATTTCGACGGAATAGACGACGGCGTCGCAGCGTTGTTGCTTGCGGATTTCGCTGGTTTTTTTTGCGACGAAGGCCGCGAAGGAATCGAGGTTGCCGGAGACTTTTTCTCCCGCCTTTTTCTTGGCGTCGGTGAGGGCCTTATACAGAGACTCGACTTTCTCGCGCTCGGCGGTCGCGTCGGAACACTGGACGGCGAAAGGCTGGTCACTCTCTTGGTGGCGAGCGACTGTCCGTAAGCGTGATGATGCTTCGATTCGTGCTCGTCGGTCGACGCGCACGCCCTGGACCGAGAGGATGGCGTCGGCGGGCCGGCGGTAGCCTTCTTCGCGGATCCGAGTCTTCTTGCGCCAGAGATCGCTTTGGACGGCGTAGCGCTGGGCCATTTCGTTGTAGCGAAAGCGCTGCGCGAAACTCAAGCGCCCGCTGTCGCTGAACTTGCGAATCAGCGAGGTGACCTTCCACTCGATGTCAGCCGGAGGCCGCTTGGCCGGATTATTGAAGAAAACCTCGTACTCGATCTTCAGCCGCCGTAGTTGATGGTCGAGGAGATTCAGTTCCTCATCAGTGGTCACAAGGATTCCCCAGTCAATAGCTTAGCGTCGGATGGCGGCATTGACGAGGTTCCCGTCGGTCACGAGAGAGATGGTACGAAAGTACCGTGGCGGCTGTCAGCTGTCAGCTCTCAGCTGTCAGTAAAACCTGATTCATGACTGGGGGCCGCTCGTCACCTGTGCGAATTGTTGTCCCGAAGCGAGAGAGATCGGGATGACAAAGTTGGATAGGGGAACGGGGTTTTACTGAAAGCTGACGGCTGACAGCTGAAAGCTATTTCGAGCTGTTGGCCATCTTCTTGACCATGGCCAGGACCAGCTTCCGGTCGCTATCGTTGAGATTAACCGCATAGCGGCGCATCTGGCTCAGGAAGCGGACTTCGTCGTCCGAGAGCTGGGGTAAGCCCTTATGGCCGTTGCTGTTGCTGCCTTCGGAAAAGAACTGCGACAGAGCCAGATCCATGGCTCCGGCAATTTTGGCGAGCGTGTCGAGGGAGGGGACGGTGTGGCCGTTCTCCACCCGCGACAGGTAGCAGCGCAGAAGGCCAGTGCGTTTCTCGATGTCGCCCTGGGACATGCTGCGTTGGAGCCGGAAATTACGGATGGTCTCGCCGATATTCATAGACACGCGACTAACTCAGTCCTGACGCGAAACGCCAGATAAAGATGTTGTGCATAGTAACCAGAGTAGTACCGTCTGGCAAGTGGAAATTGGCGAGGCTGAAAGGTTCCCTTAAACAGCCGGGATGTGCTGCCGATAGAAGCTGAGCGCCGCATCGCCCTGCTTGAGCGTCCGATATCGCCGTAGACTCTCGAATGCTTCGCCGGGATCGAATCTTTTCTCATGCTCGGCGATGACGATGCTGCCATCGCGCAACAATTTCGACTCTGCCAGGGCGGCCAGAGTTTTCGCGTACTCCGCCTGCAACGAGTAGGGCGGATCGAGAAACACATAATCGGCCGTCTTCCCCGTGTTCGGCGTCTTTTCAGTGGCGAAGGCAGTCGAATCGAGTTGACGCAGGGCTTTCACGGCATCAGCCCTCACGATCTGGAACCCGTGCGCAATCCCGAGCGACTTCAGGTTGGAGGCGATCACATCTGCCGCGTCCTTGGAAGACTCGATGAAAAACGCCATCCGCGCGCCGCGACTGAGCGCCTCAATACCCACGGCGCCGGTCCCGGCATAGAGATCGATCCATGTGGAATCGGCCAACGCCTCCGGATTGCCAGCGCACAGCACATTAAATAGTGTCTCGCGCAGCCGGTCCGACGTGGGGCGAATTTCAAGTCCCAGCAACGACCGCAGAGTACGTCGTCGATAGTGTCCGGCTATTACGCGCATGTTCTTAAATCGTCGTTGGTCGATGGTCGCTAGCAAACAGAGTTCGCAAACGACTACCGACTATCGACCATATCCCTTCCGATTTCACCTTTCCGCATCGCTTCAGCGTCAATCGGTGTCTAAGTAGATAGAATACTGGTAGGCATGTTCATGCGCAGTTGGTCCATCCCGGTCGGGCGACTTTTCGGAATTGAAATCCGCATCCACCTGACCTTTTTGTTTCTGCTCGTGTTCCTGTGGAGCACGGCCGGTTCGGCTCAGGATTCCAGTGCGGCCATGCGCGGGTTGGCTCTCGTCGGCATCATTTTTGGCAGTGTGGTGCTGCACGAATTGGGTCACGCGCTGGTGGCGCGCGGATCAGGCATTCCAGCGAAGGGGATTGTTTTGCTCCCCATTGGCGGGGTCACCATCCTTGATGAAGCCCACGCGGTTCCTGACCCGGTCAACGCATGGAAGCGTGACATTCGCATCGCCGCTGCCGGACCGCTGGTCAACCTCTTGATTGCTGCCGTCTCCGCATTTGCTTTGGTCACTGCCGTTCCCGGTTTTTCCCTGACCGCGCGGCCGCTTCTAGCTGCGAACGCGCTCCTGCGCAGCATCGTGTGGGCGAACGTCTACCTCGGATTGTTCAACCTGCTGCCGGCCTATCCCATGGACGGAGGACGGGTTCTGCGCGCTCTGTTTTCACGCCACATGGATGTCGTGCGCGCGACCCAGCGCGCGGTTCGCATCGGCCATGTGTTTTCGATCCTGATGATCATGGTCGGAATGCTGATGACCACTCGCAATGAAACGCGATTCGATGGCTACTGGCTGATGATGCTTGGCTTCTTCCTCTTTGCCGGCGCGCAGCTCGAGGAGCGTTCGGCATTGTTTCAATCTGTATTGCAAAGCGTTCGCCTGGAAGAAGTCATGCTTACCGACTTTGCAACGCTCTCGCCCGCCGACACGCTGGAAGACGCGCTCGAAAAAGCGGTCCATACCTTGCAGGACGATTTTCCAGTGGTTCGTGGCAGCGACATGGTGGGCGTGGTGTCGCGGCAAAAGATTCTCGACGCCTTGCGCGCCGAGGGGAATGGCTATGTTCAGTCGGTGATGAACCGCATCTTCGATGTCGCTGCGAAGCAGGAGTCGCTCGCCTCCGCCTTCCGCAAACTCTCTGCTCGCAACCTCAGCATCATCCCGGTTGTCGACGAACAGCGCCTGGTCGGAATCGTCACCCTGCAGAACCTGATGCACTCCATGGCGCTCCTGGCCGAGAGCCGCAAATTACGCCGCGAAGCGCTCGATTCTTAAGCGAAGTTTCTCTGGCAGCGCTTCTCTGTCCGCAAGCGGACGCCAACCACGAGAAACTCTTGTTGCTTACGGATGCCTGGTGTGTTCGTACCAGGCGACCACGCCGTCGGTTTGAAATCGATTTGCCTGGAGCTTGCGCAGCAGCACGTACTCGTTGACCGGATGGTCATCTCGCATCGCCGCCGTATTGGGATCGGAGGCCATCAGCTGAGTCATGGACGTCTCTTTTCCCAGCACGTAGTCAAATTCCTCTTTCCCGGTCGGCTGGAATGGCCATTCCACGAGGTCTTTGGCCGCGGATTCAGGCATTCGTTGTACCAACTCTGCGCCCGTCCGGTTGGGGATGGGCTGCTTGCTGGCTAAGAACTGAAACCCGAAGGTCGGGAAATACTGAAATACCCGCACGTAGGGAAAAGATTCCGATAAAGCCTTGGCCACCGCGCTGCGCACGACCGGGTCGCCTTCCGGCAGCCACTGCTGCAAGATCCCGTCTGGGCTCAATCGCTGGTTGATGATCGCGTAAAACTCCTTGGAATAGAGCATGCTCGATCCCGCGGCCTCGATCGGAGGAGGAGGGTCAATCGTGATGACGTCATATTGCTCCGATGTGCGTTCCAGGTAGCGGCGTCCATCGTCGATCACTACGTGCGCTAAGGGTGACTGCAGCAACTGGTTGGCGTCTGGATGGTAATACGGAAACATCCGCGGGACGCTCGGCGCCAACTCAACGGCCGTGGTTGGAACTCCCCAGGAAAGCAGAGAGCGGAAGGTTGTCCCCATGCCGAAACAAATCGTCAATGCATTCTTCGGCGGATGATTCAGGAACGCCATCGGCATGTGGGCCATCATCTTGGTGATCGCGGTTAAAGAAGTGATCCCGACGCCGTTGACCAGCAGTTGTTTCAATCCGTTTACGGTGTAGGCGACAACTGTTGCCGTATTGTCGCGAAGTACGATGGGGTGCGGAAATTGAGTTTCATAGTCTTCGCTGACAAGGGCCAATTGCAATGCCAGTAATACCAGGGCATAGGCCACCCAACTCTGCGCGCGTTTGATCGAAAAGGTGAGCGGCCACAGCTGGCTCAATCCGAAGACCAGCCAGGGAAAAGCAAAAATACAAACCACCCAGTGTTCGCTGGTAAAAGGCAGCAGCAGGAAACCGGCGACCAGCGGGCCAAAGATGCATCCAACGACGTTGGTCGCGTAGGCGGTGCCCGCGCGATCTGGATTTCCCCCCGACCATCGATCAACCAGCATGGGCGTGACGAAGCCCAGAATCATGGAAAATGGCGCAATCCCGATGACGGGGCGCAGCAAGGTGAAGAAGCGGAACTGAGGGTCGGCTGCCGCTAGAGAGAAAAACGCACAAACCCCAAGTCCCAGCCATATCAGAGCAGGCTCGGCAGAAAGCTTCTTGCTCCAAACGCGATAAATTTTCGATCCGATCAGCGTCGATATCAGATAAAGAGCGAGTATCGAGGCGAATGCATAGACCATCGTGCCCAGATACGCCGTGAATTGTCGGATCCACACGACTTCCAGGCCCATGCTCGTCAGACCGGTAGCGAACAACAGAACCAGAGGTCGCAAGTCGTGGCTGGTCTGGCCGGTCTGGTCTCTCTGGTCTGAGGAAATGCTGGCAGGTGCCTTCGGTTGCGACGACTCGCTTTTGAGCGCGTTCGGAATCCGCAATGAAAGCGCAAACGCCGAGAGAGCAAGCACTGCGTTCAGTGCGGCGCCGACCTTGAGTGTGCCGCGGAATCCGTAGAGTTCAATGAGAAAGAGCGGGACGATTGCGCCGGTCGCCGCTCCGACAACGTTGGCGAGATACAGAAAGCTGAACGAATTGGGCGATTCTTTCCGGAAGTTGTTCTTGATCGACTCCATCGCCAAAGGGATGGTTGCGCCCATGCAAGCACACCATGGAACCAAGGTGAGGGCGATCCAGATGCCTGATCCCAGGTAATAGGCTCCAGATGAGGGAAGCCCTGTACGTTCGAGCAGCGAGCGTCCCAATTTCAGCTGGAGAGGCACGAGCAGCGCCGAGATCCCGATCAGCAATTCAGCAAGGGCGTAGAGCCGCAACCCCAAGGCTCCAGCCCGTTCCCCGTGTCGGCGCACCAACCGTCCGCTTCCCCATGACCCCAGGCCCAGTCCAGCCATGAACATGGAAAGGACGATCGAAACCAAGGCAGTGGTGACCCCGAATTGGGCCATCGACAGGCGCAGCCAGACGATTTCGTAGAGGATGCTGCAAAATCCGGAGACGAGGAAGAAAAGAAAGTACCAACTCATGCCAAAGGCCTCAGGGTGATGTCAAAACGATCGGGTCGCAGATCGATACACTAAAGATCGACGGATAAAGATGCTTTGCCGAAGATTTAATGACACCACGGGCCTCAAGCTGCCACAAGACGACATCCGACCGGACAATAACCTTGGTAACTTACGAAAAATCACTCACGAGCCAGCAGAACTCTGTGCGTACACTTCCTGCGCGGCGCGCACGGCGCTTCCAAACTCAACTTTCGTCCCCGTAGTCTCAGCGATGACTTGCTCCAGCGCCGCCAGGATCCCGACGGTGTCGAGATAATCGTAGTAACCGATGTGGGCTATGCGAAAGAGCTGGCCTTTCATCTCTGCCTGTCCGTTGGCCACGACTGCGCCGAATTGGTCGCGGAAGCGTTTGCAGATGACGTTGGAATCTGCGTCAGTCGGTGCGGCAACGGCGGTGAGCGCAGCCGCTGGAGAACCGGGCGCGAATAACTTCAAACCGAGCGCCTGCAAACCCAGCGCCCGCACTCCAGCGCGAGTCATGGCGGCGCACAATTCGGCGTTCGCAATCAAGGCATCGCGGCCGGCTGCGAGATTGCCGTCGCCCATCTGGCGCACGTAATCGAATGCCGCAGCCAACCCGGCAAACAAAGACGTCGCCGGCGTATAGGCCGTTTCGGCCTTGGCCGCGGACTTCCGTTCCTTCCGCAGGTCGAAGTAATAGCGCGGAGATTTTGTCGTCTCCATACGCTGCCAGGCGCGCTCGCTGATGGCTCCGTACGCGAGTCCCGGCGGAATCATCAGCGCTTTCTGCGATCCGCCGATGATGACGTCGATTCCCCAGGCGTCGACGTCGAGATGCGTTGTACCGAGTCCGGTAATCGCATCGACTACAAACAAAGTGTCGGGCAGGGCGGCGACGAGCTTCGCTATTGCCTCAACGTCATGACGCGCTCCGGTGGAGCTTTCGGTGGCTTGCACATAAACGCAGCGGATGTCCGGCGTCAACTTGCGCGAATCTGCTCCAGCGAAAGCGTCTCGCCATATGGAGCGCTCACGGTCTCGACGGAGCAGCCAAATGCTTTCGCGAGAGAAACCCAGCGTTCACCGAACTTTCCAGCGGTCAAAACCAGCACGCGGTCGCCCGGAGAAGTCAGGTTCGAGACCGATGCTTCCATGAAACCCGTCCCGGACGACGAGAGCACCAGCACGTCGTTTTTTGTTCCGATGAATTCTTTTACGTCGGCGAGAACGCGCGTGAACAGCGCGCGAAAATCAGCGGTGCGATGGTGGGCTCCATAGGAAGCCATCGCCGTTTGAGCAGCGGGAAGAAGAGGAGTGGGTCCGGGAGTGAAGAGCCGGTTTTTCTTGAGCATGGACAGTCAAGGATAGACGAGACCGCCGAGAACCGGAAGCGAGGTCTGAGGTCAGAGGGCAGATTGTAGAGGTTGGGGCCTTCGGCTCCAAGCATGTTGGTCTAACCTCAGCAATCTGACCTCTGACCTCAGACCTCGCTTTTCCCGTTCTATAATCGCCCCATGCCCCTCATCGACCAGATCCAGAAAGACATCGTCACTGCCATGAAGGCTCGTGACGAGCAGCGGCTCTCTTGCTTGCGCATGGTTAAGAGCGCGCTTAAGAACAAAGAAATCGACAAGATGGCTCCGCTGGATGACAAAGAGTCGCAGCAGGTGCTTTCGACGCTGATCAAGCAGCGCAAAGAATCCGTCGAGCAGTTCACCAAGGGCGGACGCCAGGAAATGGCCGACAAAGAAGCTTCCGAGATCACGCTGATCGAAGCCTATCTGCCAAAGGAAGTGGGCGAAGCGGAAATTGTGGTCGAGGTGCGCGCGGCCATCGCCGATATGACCGGTCCACTGACGATGAAAGATATGGGCTCCGTGATGAAAGCCGCGATGGCCCGCTTCGCCGCCGCAGGAATGCGCGTGGATGGGAAGGTGGTTAGCGAGGCGGTGAAAAAGGAGCTGGCGGGGAAATAACTGGCGCTTATGAAGGCAGAGGTTTCAAGAGATCCAGTTCATACGAGAACCCTTGACAACCCAATTGCCATTCTCTCGGTGGACCTTGAAAGTACTGCTAGCAGCGCAAAGTCCGCCGCAATAGTATCCACCTTCCACTTCAGCAGCATCTTTTGACAGCCACCGAATTTTGCCCGCCTTGAAAATAATGCCCGCGATGCCGGTGGTCAGATCAGTTGGGGTGTGCGGACCTGTTTCTGGCTTGGCACTCGACACTTTCCTAATACTTCGTGGGATGTTCCGAAATCGATTGATGAACTCATCGCTCGGATCGTTTCCATTGATAGAAACAAAGAAAATCGGGAAGTTTAAGCGCTTCGATACATCGCGGTCGATCTTCGTTTTAGCCTCGGCTTCATTTTTGTCGCCCGATTTGTACCATTCTTCCACCTGTGTGCGAATGACTATTGTGAACACTTCTTGTTCGTCAGCCTGCCTCGTATCGCCGACAGGTTGTCTAACCGCGATCGTGCAAAGCAGCAACGTTGCCAGGATGGATATGGAAAGCGTCGTGACACCGATTCGAAACTGCATCGTAATCCCTTCCATTACACGGCCGCTTTTCTTTTAGACACCAGTGGAGTCGAGATTGGTTGTGTCGGTCTCACTTCCCCTTTTGCCACTCCCGATAAGCCTCGCTCTTTCCGATCCCGCGCTCTTTGGCGACCTTCTTCAGGGCAGCCTTTTCGTCGGCAGATTCAGACGCCATAATTTCGCGTACGCGCTGGGCAACGCTTGCGACTGAGGTTTCGGGTTTCACATCCTGTTCATCGGCTTTGGCAATCAGCAGTGTGATTTCGCCCTTCACGCCTCCGCGCGACTTGAATTGCCCCAGAATCTCGGCCGCGCGGCCGCGGAGAAATTCTTCGTGCAGCTTGGTTACCTCGCGAGCCACGACGACGTGGCGGTCGCTGCCGAGGACGTCAATCACGTCGGCCAGCGTCTCCAGAAGGCGGTGCGGAGCTTCATAAAATACCTGCGTCCGCGGAGAATCCTTGACGCTTTCGAGCAACTTGCGCCGCTGCCCAGATTTCGACGGCAGAAATCCACTGAAACGAAATGAATCGGTGGGCAGTCCGCTGGCCACGAGTGCGGCAAGAAATGCCGATGCACCCGGAATCGGCACGACCGGGACATGGTGCCGGATTGCCAGAGCAATCAACCGAAATCCTGGATCGGAAATGCCCGGCATACCCGCATCGGTAACGAGAGCGATTTTCGCGCCGCCTTCGAGGTCGACGACCAGCTCGGCGGCTTTGGTCATCTCGTTGTGCTCGTGATAGCTGACCAGCCGCGTCTGGATTCCGTAATGACTCAGCAGCTTCAGCGTTTGCCGCGTATCTTCGCAGGCAATCAGGTCAACTTCTTTCAGGATGCGCAGCGCCCGCAGCGTGATGTCCTCGAGATTGCCGATCGGCGTGGCGACGAGATACAGCGAAGGGCCGCCGATGGCTACACGCTCGGAACCGGTGCCATTGCCTACTTCATCTTCATCTTCGTGCTGCATGAGGGGAGTCTAGCAAGAAACCCAGAATCTACCACGGAGTCACGGAGGCACGGAGAACTTGCAAAACCGTTCTCAAGTTCTTCTCCGTGTCTCAGTGACTCCGTGGTAGGTTCTGGCGGCATAGCCCGTACCATCCCGATCAACTTCCAGCTTCGCCCGTCATTTTTCGAGCTTCGCCTTTCATTCGCTTTATGCTAAACTGACCAAAAGCGATGTGATGGCCAACACTTTTTGCTCCAGCCCGCGGGTGTAGGCTACCGGATATCACGCTACAGAATTCGTATCCCAGATTCATACACAGGAGCAGCCTTCATGGCCGAAGATCGGAATAACGACCGAAGCAACGACCGCAAACTAGAAGAGCGCAACAACGAACGGGTTAAGGCGATCGATCTTGCCCTCTCACAGATTGAAAAGCAGTTTGGCAAAGGTTCGATCATGCGCCTCGGATCGAAAGAAGCGATCGTGCCGATCGCGGTGATTTCAACCGGCGCAATTTCGTTCGATGCTGCGCTCGGTGTAGGCGGAGTTCCCCGCGGGCGCGTCATAGAAATCTTTGGCCCGGAATCATCCGGCAAGACGACCATCGCTCTGCAAGTAATCGCTGAAGCGCAAAAGGCTGGAGGCATGGCTGCCTTCGTCGACGCCGAGCATGCGCTCGATCCAGGGTATGCCAAGAAACTCGGCGTGGATGTCGACAACCTGCTGGTCTCGCAGCCCGACTACGGCGAGCAGGCGCTCGAAATTACCGAGGCGCTGGTGCGGTCGAACTCCATCGACGTGCTGGTGGTCGATTCCGTCGCCGCGCTCGTGCCCAAGGCCGAACTTGACGGCGAGATGGGTGACAGCCACATGGGCCTGCAGGCGCGCCTGATGTCGCAAGCCCTTCGCAAGTTGACGGGCACGGTGGCGAAGTCACGGACCTGCCTGATCTTCATCAATCAGATCCGCGAAAAAATCGGCGTCATGTTCGGCAACCCCGAAACCACAACCGGAGGCCGCGCGCTGAAGTTCTATTCGTCGGTGCGCATCGACATCCGCCGCATCGCCGCCATTAAAGAAGGAGACGTCGTCACCGGCTCTCGCACACGGGTGAAGGTCGTAAAGAATAAAGTCGCCGCGCCCTTCCGCGAAGCCGAGTTCGACATTCTTTATGGCGAAGGCATCTCGCGCGAAGGGGATCTGCTCGATCTCGCCGTAAACAACAATATTCTTGAGAAGTCAGGCTCGTGGTTCAGCTACAAAGGCGAACGCATCGGGCAGGGACGCGAAAATGCGCGCGCCTTCCTCAAGGAAAATAAAGACACGTTGGCAAAGCTCGACACCGAAGTGCGCAAAGCGCTGGGGCTCATCCCAACGCCCGCAACTCCGGCTCCGACCGCTGTGCCAGCGCAGGCAACCGGCACGCAGGGACGGGTTACGACGATGCCAAGCGCTCCAGAAGCGGCGAAAGTGCCGGCGGCGCGGCGGTAGACTCTTTCTTTTGCTTCTTTCGCTCGCCTTTGCGCTTGCGTTTATTTGTTGGGATCGACGGGCACAAAGTCGAAATAAGCCAGATTGTTCCCGTGTTTGTAGTGCAGTGTCAGGAGTGCCAGGCCCGGTTGCGGAAAAGAAATTTCTCCGCAATCGGCCTTGTTCCAAAAGTGCCAGACCTGCCAATCCGGATAGTCTTTCATCGAAAACTTCGTGGTCGGATCAAGCGGAAGCTTGCAATCGGCCGCGGGCTGGTTATTCAGTGAAAAACCAATCGTCTGCGCCGTGTAGGAATACAGCGCCACGATTCTGTACTTCCCGGCCTTCTTCACATCCACTGTGTAATTCGTCCACTCGCCATCTTCTGTCCATCCGAGATACAACTGTTGCCATTCCGGCGTGACCACGTTCGGATGATTCAAATCGGCGAGCTTCTTCACGTACGAAATATCCGCTCCCTCATCCTCGCGAAAACGACAGATCGATAGCGGCACGCCCTCTTCGCAGTGCTCCGGCTTGTGGTTCAACTCTCCACTGCCGTGGTTGATCGCGTCGGTGTCGTGGTAGGCAACTCCTTCGCCACCCGAGTCAAACAGCGCGGCTTGCACCCGGCCCGGAATTGTCTGCGGTCCTGCGGTGTGAGTGGCATCCTGAAAAGGTTTGCCCTTGTAGGCGGCGGGAAATCCCTGGCCGGCGCTCGACGGAATCGTAAAAGCAATCGTAAAAACAAACCCCGCAAATAACAGGATGAGGAATCGCATAGCTCTGCATTAGATCACGGTGATCATACTAATCAAATCGTCAATCCAGATCGCGCCCGTTCGTTATCGCCGCTATCGCGCCCGTCCCATCACGGACGAGCCATACGCACGTTGCCATTCCAATCACCCCCGCATACAATCCTCCTTTCTTTTGTAGGAAGTATCGACCCTGTCGTCGAGCGAGGGCCCCTGTGAAACGCATCAAAGCCATCTATCCCGGATCGTTCGATCCTCCTACTAACGGCCACCTTGACCTGATCGAGCGTGGCAGCAAGATTTTCGACGAACTGGTCGTCGCCATCCTGCGCAATCCGGAGAAGAATCCCCTGTTTAGCGTTGCCGACCGGCGCAAGATGCTCGAGGCGATGACCGCCGATTTCGATAACGTCTCGATCGACACCTTCGACGGCCTTACCGTCGACTACGCCTTGAAAGTCGAAGCGCGGGCCATTCTGCGCGGCATTCGCGCCATCAGCGACTATGAATACGAACTTCAGATGGCGTTGATGAATCGCAAGCTCCAGCCCGGTCTTGAAACTGTATTCATGATGCCCGCCGAGAAATATTCGTATCTGAGCTCGCGCCTGGTGCGCGAAGTCGCCCAACTTGGAGGATCCGTCGAATGCCTCGTTCCTGCCATCGTGGGAGAGAAACTTCGTGAGAAAATGGATGTAGCTCACAAGTTCGCAAACGGCGAGCAGCCCGCGGGCGGCAAACATTCCGCGGGCAAGAGCAAGTCCAAAAAGAAGAAGGCCTCGCAGTCATGAGCACAGTGATCGCACCCGTCACTCATCCCGTCCGCCTGACCGAACGCATCAATCGCATCGAGCCCTCCGCGACCCTGGCCGCCGTCGCCGAAGCCGAGAAACTGCGCCAGCAGGGAATCGACGTGGTCGACATGACCGCAGGCGAGCCGCATTTCTCAACGCCGCAACACGTGAAAGACGCGGCGATTGCGGCGATCCAGAACAATTTCTCGAAGTACACCGCGGTGGGCGGAACGCTCGAACTGAAAGACGCGATCATCCGCCGCCACGCCGAGGATTTTGGTTCGGCTTATAAACGCGATGAAACCTGCGCCTCGGTCGGCGGCAAGCATGCGCTGTTCAACGTGATTTCTGTGCTTGTCGATCACGGCGACGAAGTGATTCTGCCCGTGCCGTACTGGGTTTCGTTCAAAGACATGGTGCGCTACGTCGGCGGCAACTGCGTGCTGCTCGAAGCTGACGAAGCGCAGGGTTTCCGCGTCACCGCGCAGATGGTCGAGCGCCTGATTACGCCGAGGACCAAGCTCATCATTTTGAATTCCCCGTCGAATCCTTCGGGCGCAGTGATGAGCCCGGAAGACATGACTGCCGTCGTCCGGTTGGCGCACGAGCGCGGCATCTGGGTCATCTCAGATGAGTGCTACGTCTATCTCAACTACACCGGCAAGAATTTCTCCGTGGGATCACTGACCGAATATCGCGACCGCTTTCTGGTGGTGGGGTCGCTTTCGAAGACCTACGCCATGACAGGCTGGCGTCTCGGATTCACGCTGGGCCCGGCGGCGGTGGTCGGCGCAGTGCAGAAACTGCAAAGCCAATCGACCTCGAACCCGACCTCGATCGTGCAGAAAGCCGCCGTCGCAGCTCTGAACGGTTCGCAGCATTGCGTGGCTGAGATGCGCGCCGAATACATCAAGCTGCGCGACCACATCGTGGGAGGCCTGCGTTCGATCCCCGGCGTGAAGTGCACGATGCCGGAAGGCGCGTTCTATGTTTATCCCAATGTTTCGGCATTTTTTGGCAAGAGCGGAATCAACTCGGGCGCCGACGTCGCGCACGGCCTGCTGCACAAAGCGCACGTAGCGACAGTCGCCGGAGAAGGCTTCGGAACCACGGAACACGCTCGCATCTCGTACGCGACGTCGATGGAAAACATCGACAAGGCGTTGGAGCGGATGCGCACGTTCTTTGCTTCTCTCTAGCAGGGGTGACCTTTAAAGTCGTCAATAAGTTTGTTTGTCGTCCCGAGCTGCGCCGGCAACTTGTCGAATGATCCAACTCTACCCACTGCTGATGTCTCCCGCGTTCGACCCGCGCCCTTGGGGGACACTCGATCTCTCTGCCATCTATCCGAATGCGAAATTCAGCGAACGCATCGGAGAAGCATGGCTGACCGGTGACAGCTGCGTTGTTACAAACGGTCCCCTGGCGAAACGCACGCTGGCCGACCTCAGCAAAACATTTGGCGCCGAATTCGTGGGGACCGCCGCGCGGGAGCCGCAACGATTCCCGCTGCTCCTGAAGTTTCTCTTCCCCGAGGAAAAGCTTTCTGTGCAGGTGCATCCCAATGACGAAACGGCGCAGCGCTTTGGCGAACCGTGGGGCAAAACCGAATGCTGGTATGTGGCCCATGCCAAGCCCGGATCGCAGATCGCGCTCGGCTTGAAACCCGGCGTCACCAAGGCACAATTCGAGCAATCGATTGAGGAAAACCGCGCGGAAGAATTGCTCAACTGGATCAACGTTTATCAAGGCGAAATGATTTATGTCGCGGGCGGAACGGTGCATACGCTCGGCCCGGGGTCGGTGATCGTCGAGACGCAGCAGCAATCTGATACGACGTACCGGCTCTACGACTATGGACGCCCGCGTCCGCTCCATCTGGAACGCGGCCTCGCCTCAGTCAAAGAGCGAAACGCGTCTGGCAAAGTGATTCGCCCCGCGCCGGTAACGATTCACAGTGGCAGAAGTCGTTACTCTGCGATGATCGCCGCGCCGTACTTCGGCGTGGATCTGTTCGAACTGAAGGAGCCGCACGTATTTTCTACGGCCGCCGCGGGGGCAAATAGCTCGAAAAAAGAGGCGAAGACTTCTGTTCAAATTCTGGTCGCGGTCGAAGGCTGCGGAGTCGTGGAAGTGCAGGGCCGCGACCCGGTAACCCTAACCAAGGGCGACGCCGTCGTGATTCCTGCCGTGGTGCAGAGTTTCATGGTACGGCCGCAGTGGACAGTCGAGTTTCTCAAAGCCAGCGTGCCCGGTGCGGAAATTCCCGAGCCAGCGGTTCGCCTCTAAAGACTTCCTGGGTTTCTCGGTGAAGCCCTGTGACTCCGTTTGTGCCACCGCGGCGAGGCGCTTCGCTGGTAGCGACCTAAATGTTAGGCTTGAAGCCTTGAAAGCGATTCCTCATTTCTATCCTGTAATTCTCGCCGGAGGCCGAGGCACTCGCTTCTGGCCGCTGAGCCGCAAACGCCGTGCCAAGCAACTCCTGGCGCTCGACGGCAAGCACACGATGATCCAACAGACGGTCGCTCGCCTGAAGCCGATCGCCACGCCCAGCCGATTCTGGATCATCACCAACGACGATCTGCGTCCGGCTATACAGCGTCAGCTTCCAAAGCTTCCGGCGAAGCAAATCATCGCCGAACCGGCCGCGCGCAACACGGCTCCAGCGATTGGCCTGGCGGCATTTCTTCTGCTCCGTCACGATCCCGAGGCCGTCCTCGGACTCTTTCCCTCGGACCACGTAATCGCCGAGCCAGACCAATATCGTGCCACGCTCGCCAAAGGAATCGAGATCGCCGCTGCCGGAGACAACATCGTCGTGCTCGGCGTCCGGCCGACGCGCGCGGAAACCGGCTACGGCTATATCGAAGCCGGAGCTCCGAACGCCGCGCCCAATGCCGGGTCGCGCGATGCAGGGGCAATTCCCGTACGCCGTTTCACCGAAAAGCCTGATCTGGTCAGAGCGCGTCAGTTTGTTGAAGCCGGCAATTATTTCTGGAACAGCGGCATGTTTCTCTGGCGCGCCGACACCGTGGCGAACGCGCTGCGCGAACATCTCCCCCATACCGCGCCGCTTCTCGAAAAAATTGCCGCCGCCTACGGGACGAACAAATTCGCTGCCACATTTCGCAAGCTCTATCCGAAATGCGAAAACATCAGCATCGACTACGCTGTGCTCGAACCGCGTTCCACTAAGGGCGAGGCGCGATCCCACATTCTCTGCCTCCCCGCCGACTTTGGATGGAACGACTTGGGATCATGGACCGCGCTCCACCAGCATCACACCGCGAAGTCGAAACCGGCGGACGGAAGCCCGATCTCAGCCTCTGGAAGTTTTGCGATGAACGCGAAGAACAATTACGTCCACGCCCCGGGCAAATTTGTCGCTTTGGTCGGCGTGAGCGATCTTGTAATCGTCGAAACCGAGGACGCACTATTAATTACGAGGCTCGATCAATCGCAGGATGTCGGCAAAGTAGTCAAGTACCTGGATGAGAAGAAGCTGCACAAGCTGGTGTAGAGTCGGTCGTTGGTCGCTAGTCGATAGTCGATAGTCGTTGGCTATAGGTGGTCGCAACACCCGTTTGCAATTCCCAACGCTGACGCAGTGACAAATCCCCAACGACCAACGACTAGCGACCAACGACTAGCGACCAACGACTGGCGAGTAACGACGAGCTACCCAAACCCATGACGCAAATCAAATTCGGCACCGACGGCTGGCGCGGCCTGATCGCGGACGACTTCACGTTTGACAACGTGCGCCGCGTGGCGGGCGCGATCGCCAGCTACATTCTCAAGCATGAAGATCCCGCGCACGGCGTCATCATCGGATATGACACGCGTTTTCTCTCTGACCGCGTCGCGCGCACCATTGCTGAAATAATTGCCGGCGCCGGGATTCCGGTCCGCCTGGCCAACGACTACGTTCCAACGCCCGCCGTTTCTTACAACGTGAAGAAACTCGGAGCGGCCGGCGGGGTCATGGTCACATCGAGCCACAATCCGTGGAACTGGAATGGCGTGAAATTCAAAGCCAAGTTCGGAGGCTCTGCGACCCCCGCGATCATGAAGTCGATCGAAGAGGAATTGGCCGCTGGAGCGACACCGAGCGGCCGCCCCGCGAAGATCGAAGAAGTCGACCTGAACCCCGCCTACGTGGCTGCCGTTTCCGCGTTTGCGGATCTCGCTACCATTCGCAAAGCGGACTTCAAGTTTGCCATCGACTCCATGTATGGCTCCGGCCGCGGCATCCTCCCCGGAATATTCGACGCGAACGGCATCCACTACGTGGCGATCCGCCAGGAAGTCAACCCGTTATTTCCCGGAATCAATCCCGAGCCAATCATCCCCCATGTGGCGATGCTCCAGGAAACGGTGGTCAAAGAAAAATGTCATGCCGGCCTCGTCACCGATGGAGACGCCGATCGCATCGGCGCGGTCGCCGAAGATGGTAGCTTCGTCGATTCGCACAAGTGCATGTGCGTTCTGCTGAATTGGCTATTGCGATACAAGAAGTGGCCAGGAGATGTGGTTCGCGCCTTCAACACCACCGGCATGATGGACCGCATTGCCGCCAAATACGGACGCAAGCTCCACGAAACATCCATCGGCTTCAAGTACATTGCCGATCTCATGATGGATCACGAGATTCTGATTGGCGGCGAAGAATCCGGTGGTATCGGTTACGGGCGCTTTTTGCCCGAGCGTGATGGCATTCTCAACGCGCTCCTGCTCGCGAACGTCATGGCCGAAGAAGGGAAGCCGCTTGGCCAACTCGTCGCCGACCTGCAACGAGAATTCGGTCCTCATTACTATGGCCGCCGCGATCTGCACATTTCCGACGAAATTAAAAACGGAGCCATCCGCCGCGCCGCCGATCCCGCGACCACGAAACTCGGCGCCTATTCCGTTTTGCGAAAAGAAAATAAAGACGGCGTGAAGTTCTACCTCGACGCTCCGAAGCCCAACAACGGCGCCGATCCCTGGGTTTTGTTCCGAGCCTCGGGCACGGAACGCATGCTCCGTTGCTATGTTGAGGCCGCTACTCCCGAACTGGTCCAGGAAATCCTCGAAGCGGGCGAGCGTTTTGTTCGCCAGAACTGACGCAGAGCCGTCTTTAATCAAAGCGGTCTTCAAGAAGAAGCGCCGTGGCCCCGCAGCCCGGTAGTTCCACGTACGTTTGCGTACTTTAGCGTTCTGGCCATCCCCGGAACACGGTAGGATAATAAGAACCGTCAGCATAATGGCCACTTCGGAAACCACACCGGTCCTCGCCGATTCGGCGGACTCGCGCCGCTACAACCGCATCAAGCGGTGGCTCGGCATCGCGGATTTCGCGGTCGGATTGGGCCTGCTCGTTTTATTGCTCGCATCGGGTTGGAGCGGAACACTCCGCGATATCGCGGAACGCGGAGCTTCGCAGAATTACACCTACGCCGTTTTTCTCTACGTGCTGATGCTGATGGCGATCGCGAAACTTGTCGGAACTCCGCTCGAGTTTTACGGCTTTCGCCTCGAACACCGCTACAACCTCTCCAATCAGAAGCTTGCTTCGTGGCTGTGGGACGAACTTAAAGGTTTTCTTCTCGGTTTGGTCATGGCCACGGTGGTGGTCGAAATCGTCTACTGGCTGATGCGCCAGACGCCGCAGCATTGGTGGATCATCGCGTGGGCCGTCTTTCTTGGATTGATGGTGCTGCTGGCGCAAATCGCGCCGGTCGTGCTGTTTCCGATCTTTTATAAATTTGAGCCGCTTGAAAACGAGGAACTCAAACGCCGCCTCATCGTGCTGAGCGAACGCGCCGGCACACGGGTCCGTGGTGTCTACAAGTGGCATCTCTCTGAGAAGAGTAAGAAAGCCAACGCCGCCCTCACCGGGCTTGGTGCAACCCGGCGCATCATTCTCGCCGATACCCTGCTCGACAATTATTCCGACGACGAAATCGAGGCCGTTCTCGCCCATGAACTCGGCCACCACGTGCACCGGCATATTCTGAAAAGTATTTTCGTGCAGGCCGGGATCACGCTCTTTGGCTTCTGGCTGGCCAACGAAGTTCTGCGTTTCGCCGTCGAGCGCCGCAACATGTTCGAGACCATGCACGATTTCGCCAATCTTCCTCTGCTGATTCTGGTTTCAACCGTGCTCTCGTTTCTGCTGATGCCCGCTCTCAATGCCTACTCGCGCTTCAACGAACGTCAGGCCGACCGCTATTGTTTCCAGTCCGTCCCGAGCGTCGAACCTTTTATTTCGTCGATGAATAAGCTGGCCGAGCAGAATCTATCCGAGAAAACGCCGTCGCGCTGGGTAGAGTGGCTGCTGCACTCGCATCCCGCAATCGTAAGAAGAGTAGCCGCCGCCGAAGCCTGGGCGAAGTCACACTAGATTGTGTGGCGCGGACACTCCTGTCCGCGTGCGTCCGCCAAGTCGAACCAGTGAGTCTATCCCCGTTGTCGCAGCAGAATTTCTTCCACCCGCCGCAGATCTTCTTCCGTGTCCACGCCCACGCTGTCAAAAGCTGTCTCCGCGACGTAGATGGGCACCCCATTTTCAAGAAGCCGTAGCTGCTCCAGCCGCTCGCTACGCTCCAGAGACGATTCGGGCCAATGGACGAACCGATCCAAAGCACTCTTCCGATAGCCGTAGAAGCCAAGATGCTTGAAGTAGGCCGGGCGCACGCCATCCCGGTCATGCGGAATCGCCGCCCGCGAAAAGTAAAGCGCGCGCCCCTCCAGATCGCACACGACCTTCACCGCGCTCGGACTGTTGATGTCAACTTCCGCCGCCGGAGTCTTCAACGTGCCGACCTCGACGCCCGGCCGCTGCATCAGGGCGATGAGGCTCTCGATCTGTTCGGGGCGAGTCAGCGGTTCATCGCCCTGAACATTCAAATAAACGTCGGCCGCGATCGTGGTCGAAATCTCATGCACCCGCTCGGTGCCCGACCGGTGTGCCCCGGAAGTCATGCGCACGTTAAACCCCTGCTGTTCGCAGAACCGCATGATCTCGTCCGAATCGGTGGCGACAATCACCTGATCGAGAGAAGAACATTGTTGCGAACAGCGTTGCACTCCGCGATACACCCACGCCAGCAGAGGCACGCCGGCAATCTCACGCAACATCTTCCGCGGCAGCCGCGTCGAAGCCAACCGCGCCGGAATCACAGCAATGACCTTCATGCGCTCAGTTTCGCATGGATCGACGTCAGGGGCTATGTGGTTTGACGGGGATCGCTGGCTGCTCTTTTGGCTTTGCCAATCTTCTTGTGGCCTCTCACAATTCCAGGATGATACGATCCCTTTAATGACGACATGACAAAGTCTCGCTTGCTCCGGTCAACAAGTCGCGGTGGGCGAATGTTTTTCGAGGTAGTTGCCGCCCTTTGTTTGATTTTGACCGTGGTGGCTTCAAATCTCGAATCCACACAGGCTCAGACGGCTACGCGAAGCGGGAGATTCCGGCCATCTTCTACCCTCCCGCTGACGAGCTTTTATAACTCGCCGCACCCGCTGCCCCCGGGCAAGCCGGGAGAGCTGATACGATCTGAGCCGGTCGACCAATATAACCTCCCGTATGAATTGTCCGCGTTGCGGATTCTTTATCACTCCCGGACAACGCGCGGAGAAGACGTGGCCGTCTCAGCCGTGGTGTTGGTTCCGGATGGCAAACCTCCGGCGACGGGATGGCCGGTGATTGCCTGGAGCCATGATTTCCGAGGGCTGGCACGACAGTGCGCCCCCTCCCTGATGAAAAATCTAGGCGTTGGGTCGATCCTCGCGATGTATGCCGGTCTTGGCTATGCGGTAGTCGCGACTGACTATGCGGGATGGGGGGTCGATTCCGGCAAGCCCGTGGTAGACATGCAGTCGAACGCGCTGGACGTCATTTATTCGGTTCCAGCGGCGCGCGCGGCTGTGCCACAGATCGGGCCTAAATGGATCGCGGTTGGATCTTCCCAGGGAAGTCTGGCCGCCCTGTCCGTTGCGGAGAGCCAAGTACGCGATCCCAACCTTCTGGGCAGCGTTGCCAATTCGGGTCTGGCGGATGCGCAGCCGGTCTACCAGCGATTCGCGCAGCGTTCCAATCGCATGTTGCTCGTGCTGACCTCCACCCTAAGAGCGCTTTATCCGGAGTTTCAGGTAACCGATATGCTGAAAGACGCGGCGCTGCCTGCATACCAGCGTGTTACGGAGACCTGTGGAGGTGAGACAGAGCCGGAGTTTACCAAAGAAATGCTCAAACCCGGATGGGAGAACGATCCGTTCGTAACAGAATTTTTCAGCAGAAATACCCTCGGTCAAAAGCCGGCCCATGTACCGATTCTCGTGATCAGTGGCCAGTTGGACCCTGCCATACCAGTGGAAACGTCAGAAAAAACCGTGGCCCGCATGTGTAAGCAAGGAGACCGGATCCTCTTCCTGAAGTATCCGGATCGCGACGCCAGCGGGGCGATGGGAGATTCGGTTGCATACCAGATCAGTTGGATCAAGGCGCGCTTTGCCGGCGATAGAGCCCCTGGCAACTGTCCTTAGCAATGGAAAGTCGACCTCGGCTAGACACCTCTGCACGCCATCACCAGCGCGTTACCACCGCTAAGATGACTGGCGTAAGCGGGGCGATTTCACTAGCTGAGAAATTGGCCGGGTCAGTTAGTGAAATCGCGAGTGGGTGTTGAAAAAGTTACTCTGCGTCCTCAAAGAGTGGGAAATTGTCGTCGCTCTGCGTTTCGGACTCTTGCCTGGCAAGACACCGACCAGCTACGAGGAGGAATAAATCGTCTGCCGCCGAGCATAGTCGCAGTATAAAACAGTCTGAAAATTTGTCTCGACCCAAGGTTAATTAGTGCAATGGCGATGCTACAACAGTTATTCTTTTAGGCCCCATCGTGCTCTGTGTCAGTTGCTTAAAATGCTAGTTCTCTTTGCCGCTTCGCTTTTTCCCGCGCAAGTCTCTGCTCATCGGTTAGGTTGAGTCTCTTAAACAATGCCCAGTGCGGCACCTGAAGCTCAACCGCATCCCACAATTTTTGGTCTTGAGCATTCAGTGCTTCACCATTCCATCGTTCGACCACGGGAGTTGAACATCACAGAAAAGATTCCCGCCTATAAACTTTCAGTAAGCCGTGTAGTACAGATACTGCAGATTGCCCACGGAAAATCCCGCCATCCCGAAGTAAGGGTCGGCGTTGTCACTGCCCGTTTCTTCCGTTAGATCTTCGTTCGACCACGAACTGCCGTCGTAGAAGAGCTGGTTGACATGATTGTTGTTGTCGTAAAGATATGTCTGGTAATAGACATGCATCTGGTTATTGGGCGTGGTGACAAATGCAGTCATGGGAGAAAAGTAATCGGGCACTGGAGCGCCGGTGAGGTTTGTCAGATCTTGTATGTTCCAATGGGAATTATCTGACGACGCCAGTTGTGTCACGTGGGTATAGCTGTAATATCCAGTTAGTGCGAGGTAAAAGACCTCAAGAATTGATGTTCCAGGAACGACGAAACTTGTCAGCCCGGGGCCTCCATACAACGGCGCTCCGATTTGCACGAAAAGATCGACGTCGTTCCACGACAGATTGTCGTAATAAAGGTCGTGAAGGTGCGACTGCCAGTCTACGTAAAATACGTATTGATAGTTTCCGTAGCTAAATCCCGTCATTGATTGTGCGATAGCGGGCAAGCCGCCGGCTTCGAGCGTCAAGTCTGAATCAGACCAAGTCTTGCCATTGAAAAATAGCTGGTGGATGTCCGAGCTATCCGCCGCCGCATAGTAAACATGGATTTGGTTATTCGGCGCAGTGAGGAAAGCAACGATTGACTGGAATCCATTCCAGTTAGAGCCATGCCCCTTGGATGTTAGATTTTCGTCCGTCCACTTGACATTGTTGTAGAGCAACAGATGGATCTTGCCGTTCTTGCTTCCATAAAATACATATTGCGTGTTTCCGATCGAAAACCCCGCTACCCCGGTGTCACCGGCGAGAGGACCTTTCCCCTCTTTCGTGAGGTCTTCATCTTGCCAGCCGTTCTGGACCAAAGGGTTCTGGGTATGTTGATGAATGTGGTGATCGGTCGCTACGTAGTAAAGGTGCAATTGGTTATTGGGGGTGGTCGTGAAGGCTGCGATCCCAGATGACCTTAAACTCTTGAGCGGGCCTCCGAGATTCTCGTCGCCCCAACTCTGATTGTCGTAATAGAGCTGATGAACCTGCTGGGCATAAGCCGACACACCGGAGAGTGCGATCAAAAATCCGAGCACGCAAAATATGGATCCTCGAACTTGTTTTCTGGTAGGTTTGCAGATCATAAAGTCTCCCCCTCGTAGAACGATTTACGTGACCAGCCTGCGGTGAAAATGCCGACCAACCCTTCCCGGTTCAGACCTGACTCTGTGCGAACACGCATCGGTCGGCGAACGCGACTGTGCTGCAGTTCGCCGTGTATGTCAATTGAACTTGGCTTTAAGCCTGTATTAACAAAGAAGTGCCAGCGTACCAATAGTTTAAGAGGATGTCTTAACAGGGTCTCGACCGGCGACGGCGGGCAACTTTCCGATAATTGGCGAAACAGGCGATAGCACTCACGCCCCCGCCCTGCCAGGCCAATGAGTGAAGTCGCGATGTCACGTAATTGGGCTGCCTGTACAATCGGGAGCTTGATTGCACGACGAGAAAAATCTTCGATGACGACGGCAGGGCTCAACAGCATTAGAGATTCCGGGGCTCCTGCGAACAGGGCGCCCGAGCTTTCCTCTCGACTGTTATCCGTGGACGTCTTTCGCGGCATAGCGGTGGCGGGCATGCTCCTGGTGGACTATCCGGGAGACGAGGCTGCCGCCTATTGGCCCATTCGGCACGCGCAGTGGAACGGTTGGACTGCAGCGGATTTGATCTTTCCGTCGTTCGTGTTTCTGATGGGAATCTCAGTTGTGATGTCGCTTTCGAAACGATTGAAGCGGGGCGAGACTCGGCAGCGAATTGCATTGCATGCCGCGAAGAGATGTTTGATTCTGTTCGCCCTCGGCGTATTTCTAAATGGCTTTCCGGAGTTTCACCTGGCAAGCTGGCGTATTGAAGGCGTGGTGCAGAGGATTGCGATCTGTTACCTGGTGGCTACCTTTCTTTTACTGTGGACTGACACCCGGGGTTTGATTATTGCAGCGGTTATTTGCCTTCTCGGCTATTGGGCGCTGATGCGGCTGGTTCCGGTGCCGGGATTCGGTCTGCCGGGTCGTGACATCCCCGTGCTCGCGCCGGATCAGAATCTCGTGGACTGGATCGATCGGGCACTGTTCAACGGGCGACTCTATAACACTACCCACGATCCGGAAGGCGTCCTCAGCACGATTCCCGCGATCGCCACGGCGATCTTGGGAGTGCTCACGGGGCAGTGGCTGCGGTCCGAGCGCGGCGCTCGAGCGAAAGCGGTTGGGATGGTGGTGGCGGGCGCAACCGGCTTGGGCGTGGGCCTGCTCTGGAATCGTTGGTTTCCGATCAACAAAAATGTCTGGACGAGTTCGTTTGTCGTGTTCACAGCCGGGTTCGCACTGATCTTTCTCGCACTGCTTTATTGGATAATCGAAATACGGGGCTGGCGCGGCCGGTGGACGATGCCATTCCTGGTGTTCGGGATGAATGCGATCATTGCCTTCTGCTTCGATGAACTGTTGTGGGCCCCGTTGTACTATGGCCACGCGCAAGCTGCCGACGGCAAAATGATCGCTTGGCAGCAGTACCTGAACGGACAACTTCTGAACATAGCCAGCCCGGCCAACGCTTCTCTGATTTTTGCTCTCGTGACGGTGGTGACTGTCTGGGTCTTGTTATGGCTGCTGTACCGCCAGCGGATCTTTGTAAATGTCTAGTCCCTAAAGGGTCGGCGAAGACGCCTTCCACCTGCGTCAAACGCCATTTCGCGCGAATATCTCCGTGCATTCAAACGCGAGTCATTAGTCGCCCGGAAATTATTCTTTGGCCAGAAGTCGGCTCCTCGGAAATTGTGCCCACTCATTTCGTTAGCATCACGGGCAATCCGACAGGCAACTGTTGTAATCAGGCGATTTCACTAGCGGAGAATTCCAGACCCTCTCAATCTACGCTACCCGACACGCCTGCCTATCTCGCTCCCCCGTCCTCCAGGGTCCATTTTCCGTGGCCGGCGGTGTCCGGATTTTTCCGTCGTCTATAGCTATCTACCTTATGCAGTTTGACACTCCATTCACGCACTTCTAGAATGACTTTATGGCGCCTTGACCTGCGTCTGCGGGATTGAGTGCCTTTCCGGGCGTCCCCGTTTTCCCTTCCGCGTTGTTCCAGATTGGCGGCGTAGCTCAGGTGGCTAGAGCGACGGTCTCATAATCCGTAGGTCGTAGGTTCGAGTCCTACCGCCGCCACCAGATTCTCACGCTAGAAATTCTGGGGCCAGACATTCTCACGCCAAGGAAGCCCGCGCGTCCGAGGTTCTACGCTCAATTTCTCGCCTTGGTTCCGACGATGATGGAGACGACCTCGCAGATCTCAGCGACAGCTTCGTCCAGTTCGAAAGTGAAGCGCACTAGGTCGATGCCCTCGAGATCCTGGTGAGCTTTCACCAGAATGGCCCAGGCGGGGTCCGCGACCATGTCGATTTTTTGCCGCTCGTAATATCCGTAGCCGAGGCCGCGCATGCGGCAGAGCAAGTCGCTCAGGTGGACCAGTGCCACCAGGGGCGGCGCTGTCTTGCTTTGCTCGACGTGGTGGTGATGCGCGATGACATCGACCACGTCGTCGCTCAGGTGCCATTTTTCCGCCAGCGCGGCTCCGGTTTCGCAATGAGAAAATCCCATGGCCGCGAGTTCGGCCTGGTGAAATGGAATTTGTTGCCGGCAAGCAAGTTCGACGGCGACGGAGAATTCTTCCGCGAAGCCAAGACAGTTCACGAGAAAGCCGATGTCATGTAACAGACCCGCCATGTACGCTTTCTCGCTGTCGGCGTGCGCCAGTTTCTGGCTGAACTTGCGGCACACCATGGCACAACCCAGGGAGTGGGTCCAGAAGACGGTCGGGTCAAGCGCCCATTTTTTCGCCGGGAAGGCTTGTCCCAGGCAACACGTCAGGAGAATGGTCTCGACACGTCGCAGTCCCAGGCTGATCACCGCTCCTTTAATAGATTGCGGAGATTTTGTCAGGCCGAATAGCGGTGAACCCGCGACGCGCAGGCACTGCATCGCGATGGAATTGTCATAAGAAACGAGTTTGACGACATCGTCGAGCGCGACGCGCTCAGACGGAGTATTCAGCAACTCCAGCAAAGGCAGGAAGATTGCAGGAATGGACGGCATGGCTTCGATCGACCGCACACGCTCGCGAATTTTGCTGGACGCTTGCGCTTTCATAACTTGCCGCTCTTCAGAGAGGGTTTCCAGTACCCGATCGCTCCCGGGAAATGGACGAGGTGAAACTTGTCATTGAGATTCAGGAGCGATTCCGAAGTCCCGAGAAAAAAGTACCCGCCGAAATTTAGGTTGCTGAAAAAATGGTTGATCACTTTTGATTTTGATGGACCGTCGAAATAAATGAGGACGTTGCAGCAACAAACCAGGTCCATACCCTTCATGAAAAGCATTTTCGAATCGTCTTGCAGGTTGAGCCGGCTGAAGGTAATCAGTTTCTTCACTTCGGGACGCACCTGGAGCTTTTTGTCATCGATGCGCGTGAAGTACTTGTGTTTGAAATAATCGGTCGTCGAACGCAGCGCGTAGTCGCCGTAAATCCCGGCCTTGGCGGTTTCGACGGAGCGGTCGTTGAGATCGGTGGCAATGATCTCGATAGTCCAGCCCTTCAAAAGCCGGTCGCTCTCTTCAAGCAGGTTCATGGCGAGAGTGTAGGGTTCTTCGCCGGTCGAACAGCCAGCGCTCCAGATGCGCAGGCGTTTGGTCACCTGTCTGATTTTTTCCGCCGCCAATTCGGGCAAGATCACTTTTCGCAACGCATCCAGTTGCGGCTGGCTGCGGAACAGGCAGGTTTCGCCGATCGTCAGTTCGTTGAGCAGTTCCCGGAGTTCGGCATCGCGACTCGAGTTTGCGGTGAGCAGATCCCAGTACCCGCGCGGCGTGCCGATGCCCAGGTGCTTCATCCGCCGACCGCATCCGTCGACCAGCAAATAGAGTTTTTCCTCGAGCTGAAAGATGCCGGAGATCTTGTACACGAGATCGCGAATCTGCCGGAAGACGGGATCAATGGAATCGCTCTGCCTCGGCGGAGCTGTCTTTGCCGGAGCGGTTTGTGTGCCAGTCGTCATTTGGCCAGTCGTCATTTTGTTTGAGTCCCCGCCCCGGTGAGGTCCGGTGAGGTGATTGCCGGTCGCAGCGCACGGCTCTGCACAACTCTGCGAGTAATCTCGGTTGCGAGCTGACGAAGTGGATAAATGCCGTCGGCGAGTCCCGATGCAGCGACCAACCCGGGCATGCCCCAGACGACCGCTGAATTCTCATCCTGAATGATGACTTCTCCTCCGGCATCGCGAATATGTTTCGCTCCGATCACGCCGTCGGAGCCCATACCCGTCATCACGACCGCCAGAGCTCCCGAACCGCAGACAGCGGCGGCGGACCGGAACAAAACGTCGACCGCGGGCCGGCAGGAATTTTCGGGATGTTCCTGATTCAGATCCAAACGCCAGTTCACACCATCGCGCTTCACGGTCATGTGGAAGTTTCCGGGTGCGATCCATGCGTGCGCCGGACGCAGTGCAACTCCGGCGCTGCCTTCCTCCACTGGAATCGCGGAACGGCTCGCGAGACGATCGGCGAGTAGCCGCGTAAAGACAGGCGGCATATGCTGCACGATCACGATGGGAACGGGAAAATCCTTTGGGATATCGGGCAAGACTTCTCCGAGCGCATTGGGGCCGCCGGTAGAAGTGCCGATGACGACAATCTCAATTCGTTGCCGGACACGAGGGCGGACTGGCGCGGCTGAGCGGGGCGGCAATTTCACCGCCGGCAGAGAGGGAGCGACGCACAGCGCCTTGATCTTTGGAATCAGTTCCGACTGGATGGCGGCGATAGCCTCCGATGCCTTGCCCGTGTTGCTCGGTTTGGTCGCATAGTCGGAGGCTCCGAGGCTCAGTGCTTCGAGCGTTGCCGAGGCTCCGCGCTCGGTCAGAGTGCTGAACATGATGACCGGCAGTTTGGGGTGCAACTTACGCAACTCCTGGAGAGTTTCAAGGCCGTTCATGACGGGCATTTCGACGTCGAGCGTGACCAGGTCTGGATGCAACTGCTCGATTTTGGCGAGCGCGATACGACCATCGCTGGCTGTTCCGACGACCTCCAGCTCCGGAGAACTCGCCAGGGTCTCGGAAAGCACCTTGCGAATCACCACCGAATCGTCCACCACCAGAACGCGTATGCGCGCCATGAACTTAATCTCCGTCCTCTCGATGCGGCGCAAAAACGATGCAGCGCAAAAAAAAAAAAAGATAGGAACAACGCAGCGCAGAGACCCGCCTCTACATTCCTGCGCGGGCGGCTATGCTCTTTTCGGACCTTGCATCATTGCCGGCCGCAGTGCTATTGATCCCGAATTGCTCGACCAAGCGACGGAGTTCGGCCGAAGTATCCACCAGTTGCTTCGCCGCTTTTTGCGTATCGCCCGCGCCTCTTGATGTGCTTTCCGCCGCTTCCGCCACGCCTGAAATGTTGCTGGTGATCTCGCCACTGCCACGCGCTGCCTCGCTGACGTTACGCGCCATCTCGGTGGTGGTTGCGTTCTGCTCCTCAACCGCCGTGGCAATCGTGTTGGAGATGCCGTTGATCCGGTTGATCACTCCGCTGATTTCGACAATGGCTTCCACGGCGGCGGTGGTGTCTGTCTGGATCGCGGCGATTTTGCGGCTGATATCGTCGGTTGCCTTGGCCGTCGCTTTCGCCAGCTCTTTAACTTCGTTCGCGACGACGGCGAAGCCCTTGCCAGCTTCGCCCGCTCTAGCGGCCTCGATGGTCGCGTTCAGCGCCAGCAGGTTGGTCTGCTGCGCGATCGAAGTGATCACCTTCACGACTTCGCCAATCTCGCTTGAGGAAATTCCGAGCTTGGAAACCGTGGCCGTTGTTTTCTCCGCTACGGTTACCGCGGCCGTCGCGACCTGGGCCGCTTCCGTCGCATTCTTCGCGATTTCCTTGATCGTGCTGCCCATCTCCTCCGCGCCCGTCGCCACCGTCTGCAGATTTTGACTGACCTGTTCGGTCGCGCTCGAAACGACTCTTGCCTGGGCCGAGGTCTCTTCCGAGTTCGCCGTAATCAACTGGCTGGTGGCGGAGAGTTCCTCGCTTGCACTGGCCACCTGCATGGCGCTGCCGGCAATCGATTCGATCACGGCGTGCAGGTTGTTCTTCATCTTGTTGAGTGCCACGCTGGCTTCTCCGATCTCGTCGTGCGCTCGGATCGCGATGTCATCGACCGCCAGGTTGTTGCCGGCGATCTGGGTGGCCAGCGCCGCCGCTTCTGCAACCGGCTTCACGACGTAGCGCCGTACCAGAAAAAATACGACAGCCACTGTCGAAAACATCGCGACAGCGCTTAACAGAAGAAGGGCCACGCTGTTGCCCATCGCCGCTTTCTGCACTCCGGCAAGCGGAGCCGTCACCACGAAGGCGCCCCGCAAGTCGCCCACTTTCATGCCTTCTTTGCTATAGCCGAAAGGATCTTTGGCGCCGGCCGGCGACCCGTGGCAGATAAGGCAGTCCGCGGTTAAGCGGACAGGCTGCGCATAACGCATCACCTCCTGGCCGTTGACGACGGTGCGTTTGAAATACTCCTTCATTTCGCCATCGTTCTCGAAGCGGGTGAGTGCGTCGCGTTCGAAATCGTCGGGAGTGTGGTCCGGATTTCTTGGATGCAGCGAAGGTGTGGAGAATTTCATGCCCTGGGATTCGGCATAGTCGCGGGCAATGCTCCACGCAACTACGACAGGGACCTGCTTGACCTGTTTGAACTCTTTATTGTGGACATAAAGATCGACGTTGGCGGAAAAATAAACGCGAACCGCGCTCGCCATGCCATCGGTCTTGCGCAGCTTGTCCACGAACGCGTCTTGCGCCTGGGTGTTGATCCGGCTTTGGGTGACAAAGAAAGCCACACTCGATGTGATCAGCAGCGTAACTGCGATGGAGCCCGCGATTTTCGGCGTGAGTTTCAAGTTGTGGCTCTCTTCCTGGGGCAAAAACCTAAAGACCACGAAACAAAAACCTGTGCTGAATCTGCCTCGATCTAACTCGACCCTGCGCGAGCGGTCATGCTAAGCCGGGAGTCAGTGTGCTCACCAGTCGCGTCGCTATTGATCTTGAATTGGTCGACAAGCCGGCGAAGTTCGGCCGAGGTCTCAACCAGCTGTTCGGCAGCCTTCTGCGTGTCGCCTGCGCCGCGCGAGGTGCTCTCAGCCGCCTGCGCCACGCCCGCGATGTTGCTCGTGATCTCGCCGCTGCCTCTCGCTGCTTCGCTCACGTTGCGGGCCATTTCGTTGGTGGTCGCGTTCTGCTCTTCCACCGCCGTCGCGATCGTGTTTGAGATCCCGTTGATCTGGTTGATCACATCGCTGATTTCGGCAATCGCTTCGACCGCCGCCTTGGTGTCGGTCTGAATCGCTTCGATCTTCGAACTGATGTCTTCGGTGGCCTGTGCCGTCTCTTTGGCCAATTCTTTTACTTCGTTGGCGACGACGGCGAAGCCCTTGCCGGCCTCGCCGGCCTGCGCGGCTTCGATGGTGGCGTTCAGGGCGAGCAGTTTGGTCTGGTGCGCGATGGAGGTGATGGCGCGAATGACTTTGCCGATTTCGTTCGAGGAGACGCCGAGTTTGGAGACGGTGGCGGTGGTGGTTTCGGCGACGCGGACGGCGGCGCTGGCGACCTTGGCGGCCTCGGTGGCGTTCTTGGCGATTTCCTTGATGGTGCTGCCCATTTCTTCGGCGCCGGTGGCGACGGTTTGCAGGTTCTGACTGACCTGCTCGGTGGAGTTGGAGACGACTTTGGCCTGCGCCGATGTCTCTTCGGAATTGGCCGTGATCAGCTGACTGGTTGCCGAAAGGGCATCACTCGCTGCGGCAACGTTTTGTGCCGTGCGCGCGATCTGCTTCAGGACGTTGTGAGTTTCTTCGACGAACAGGTTCAATGACGTGCCCAGTTCGCCGATTTCATCCGCGCGATCCTGATCCACGCGGGCGGTGAGATCGTTGCCCTCGGCCATGGCTTTCAATTGCCTCGAGAACACATCCAGCGGCCGGGTGATGCTGAAAGTGACGCGGGTTGCAAGCACCAGCAGCAGCAACAGAGAGACTCCGCACATGGTCCACAACGCGCGGGTGGCCCGCTTCGCAGTGTTATCCGCGTCGAGTTCCGCGGAGGTTGCATTCTTTGCCAGCAGATCGCTTGTCTCCTCAATTTTCCCCTGGAGGTCTTTATAGAGTTGTAAGTACGGGCCGAGCAGAGCGGGAGCGTCGCTCGGGGCGTGGAGAATCGCATTCACCAGCGAGTCGCCAGCTTTCAAATACTGATCGGACAATTGCTTTTCGGCGTCCAGGGCGGTCTGGGTCGCGGGATCCACCGCAAAACTGCGGGCTTTGCCGATGCGATCCTGGAGTATCTTGCTGTGTTGCGCAAACTCCTCAACTTTGTTCTGTTGTTCCTCGGCCTTGGTTGTGAAGACTGCGGAAACGTCGGCGCGAGTCAGATCGTTGTACACGCCGGCTTCAATGTGGTTTCGAATTGCCGAACCGGTGGCAACCGCTTCGTGAGTGGCCTTTTCGACCGAGGTCACTCCCCAGTAGCCGGTTGCGCTTACGGCGGCCACGAACAGCAGACTGCCGAAGGTCAAACCAAACAGTTTTGTTTTGATCGTCAATTGCACTTTGCTCGCTCCTGCGCATCTCGCTCGTGCACATCTCGCTCGTGCACATCTCTTCCGCTACATTCTGAGCTTGTAACCGGAGTCGCCCGCGGTCATGCCATCGACTTTGACGGCTTTGATCGCGCCTTCACTGCCATCGCCGTGAAAGTCGCCCGCCTTCACAAAGCCAATGGCTCCAGGCGAACTTGCCACCACGCTCTTCACGCCTTGCGGGGTAGGAACCTCCCTCGGAGGAGTCGCAGACTTGCCGGTGAACGCTGCCTGCAGGAAATATTTGCTGAAGTCGGCGTCATTCATGCCGCAGACTATTTTCAGAAAAGCTGTCCGCTCGGCGGGTCCGGCCGCGACCATAACCGGAGCGACCGCCTTGCCGGTATCCCATTTGCTCCGATCTGACATAAAGAGCTTCTTGAGTTCACCCATGCTTAAGTTGTCGACTGGATTCGTGCCGTTGACGATGACCACGATCGGGTCGCCACTCGCCGCCTGGACCGGTTCGCTCACGAACTCGATGGCCCCACCCACTACCAGCATCCCGAGCATGAAGAGAAGAATTGTTTGAATCGTTTTCATGGCATCTCCGTTAGAAGGTGAAGGCAAATTGTCCACTGCCGCCGTTGCTACTCTTTAGGTCGGTTGTCCCTTCCCGGTCATACTGCAATTTGAAGGCGGCGTGGTCATTGAAGTCGTAACGCATTCCGACGGTGGGTCCATTGACGCGTCCTACTTCCTCAATTTCAGTCGGATCGCCATAGATGGGATCGTTCTCGGGAGCATTTACGTACGAGTATCGGAAGTAGGGCCGGTAAGCGCCGAACTTTCGCGAAAATTGTGTATAAAAGCCGGTCGTGTGATAGACAGTTCCGACCGGCCGGGCATGTCTCACCATCATCACTTCGTTGAGCCATTCGTACTTCGAGCTGTTATAGACGGCATAGAAAACAGGGATGGTTTCCGAAACCCTCAGATTGTTCACGTCGCTGAGATAGTCGTGGCGTATGCTGAATCCGACGTCCAGTCCCGGAACCCACTCCGGTTTCACCGACATGTTCAGGTTGACTGCTTTGCTGTTGTTTCCGTCGCTGCTGTTCTGCGCCGGCTCCACGTTAATTCCGTAGGCTCGTCCATCCGTCACTTCGAACACGTAGTTCAGGCCCAATTTGCCGGAAGGCACTTTGCCTTCGAGGACGACGCCCAGGTCTTGCAGCGGAAGGAATCCGCCCTGGTCGTCAAACTCATACATCACCGGCCGCCCGATGGTCGTCTGAAAATAGTCCCCGCGATGAAAGGCCGTGTTGTAGTAGCCGATGTCGGTATGAATGCGCCCGATGGAGGCGGCGAAATAGTCGCTCTGCCGGTACTTGAGAAGGAGTCTCTCGACATCGACCCCCACGCTATTGTCTGCGCTCGATGTGAACAAGATTTCCCCGAGAACCGACACGCGGTCCGAGAGCCGGGCGGTCGCGAACATGTCGAACTCGCCAAATTCGAACGTGTTGGTCGGTCCGTAGAAATGTCCGACCTGATATCCGGTGTCGCCGAAGAAATTCAGCTTGAGTCGATCGGCAACAACGTTGGCCGGAGCGGTCTCGACCATCGCAACCGGTTCCGGCGCGGGGACGGGAGCCGGGGCGGGAGCAGGCGGGGTCGGTGTTTGACTGAGTGCCTGATTCGGCGCCTGCTGGAGTTGTTTCAGTTCTTTTTCCAGTTCCTGGATACGATCCGCGAGTTGCTGGTTGATCTCGCTCTGACTCGCCGTTGCCGGCGACGGCTGCTGGGCGAATGCCGTCCAGGGAAGCGCCAGCAGGATGGCGAAGCCAACAATCTGGACAGGGAAGAATTTTCTGAAAATGTTTTTCATGGTTTCTCTCATGAGCGCCCGCGACTCTCCAAAGGCGTGAATGGAATTGATCACTTACTCAACTTCGGCGTGCTGGCACAAGACTTTAGGGGTGGTGGCACTGAAGATGGCGCACGAGAGGGCAGTGCATAAGTCAGGACGGCAGAATCAGAATGTCAGAAAACGAGTTCACGCTGAGAGCAGCGCCCCGTCGAACGGCCGGTTTCGCGCTCGACGGGGATCTAAGCGTTTCCTTATCTGCTTTAGATTAGGAGCCCGCGTGAGCGGCGCGTGTGAATCTGGAGCCAGTCTCGTCGCCCGGGCGAGAGCTTTTGATTTTGAATTGTTCGACAAGCCGGCGAAGTTCGGCCGAGGTCTCGACGAGCTGTTCGGCAGCCTTCTGCGTGTCGCCGGCGCCGCGCGACGTGCTCTCGGCCGCCTGCGCCACGCCCGCGATGTTGCTCGTGATCTCACCGCTGCCTCTCGCCGCTTCGCTCACGTTGCGGGCCATTTCGTTGGTGGTCGCGTTCTGCTCTTCCACCGCCGTCGCGATCGTGTTTGAGATCCCGTTGATCTGGTTGATCACATCGCTGATTTCGGCAATCGCTTCGACCGCAGCTTTCGTGTCGGTCTGAATCGCTTCGATCTTGGAACTGATGTCTTCGGTGGCCTGCGCTGTCTCTTTGGCCAATTCTTTTACTTCGTTGGCGACGACGGCGAAGCCCTTGCCCGCCTCTCCGGCCTGCGCGGCTTCGATGGTCGCGTTCAGGGCGAGCAGTTTGGTCTGGTGAGCGATGGAGGTGATGGCGCGAATGACTTTGCCGATTTCGTTCGAGGAAACGCCGAGTTTGGAGACGGTGGCGGTGGTGGTTTCGGCGACGCGGACGGCGGCGCTGGCGACCTTGGCGGCCTCGGTGGCGTTCTTGGCGATTTCCTTGATGGTGCTGCCCATTTCTTCGGCGCCGGTGGCGACGGTTTGCAGGTTCTGACTGACCTGCTCGGTGGAGTTGGAGACGACTTTGGCCTGCGCCGATGTCTCTTCGGAATTCGCCGTGATCAGCTGACTCGTCGCCGAAAGTTCCTCGCTGGCGGTGGCGACATGCATCGACGTGCCGGAAATGGCCTCAATCACTGCATGCAGATTGTTTTTCATCTTGTTGAGGGCGATTCCCGCCTGACCTACTTCGTCTTGTGATGTGATTTCCATATCGGCGACCGTTAGATTGTTGGCGGCAAGTTCGTCGATCATGCCCACCATGGTGGCAATGCCACCGGAGATGGCGCGCCCAGTGAATGTGGCCACGATAGCGCCGACGACCACGCCGATGATGGCCAACCCCACGATCCAGAGAGTCGTCCGAGATTCGGTCGCGAGTTGCTCCTCGCGAACCGCGTTTTTGAGCTTGTCTTGCAGATCGACAAATTCCCCCATATTTTTGTCAATGGCGGAACGGAGCGCGGTGTGTTCGGGGTTGAACAGCAGGTCCGTCGCTTCCTTAATTTTCCCGGCGCGGTGCAGCTGCGCCGTTTCCTGACACATGACGTAATATTCTTCGGCCTGTTTCCGGAGTTCGGCGGACAGCCGCTTGCTCTCCGAGTCGGCCACAATTTCGTCGAGCTTTGTAAAGTCCTCTGCGATTGCGCTCTTTGACGTTTCGATCTTGGTCAGTTGGCTCTCATCGCTGCTGAGTAGGTAGCTCCGGATCGCCACCTTCTGATCGTTAATGGAAACGTGGACCGAAGTCGCGAGAAATCGGGCCTGCGCTTTCTCGGCCTCCACGGTGGAGATGCCGGAAAGCTTTTGCAGCGAGACATAGCTGACCAGGCCCATCACGGCCAGGATCACAAGGATGACGCCGAATCCCGCCGAAAGTTTTGCCTTAATGCTCATCGTTTTCATGCCGTTTCCTTCTCCCTTTTGGCCCGAAGACCGCCGAAGACAAATTCCGCCGAGACGATAGATTTCGTTTGTAGAATTTCAGCGGCCCTCCGCAGAGCTGGCTACGGCTACGGCTCCGGCTCCGGTTAATGATCGATCCAATGATGATCGGTCCGCTCCGGCCTCGACCAGATCCGCCATCTCGCAGGCGCTTTCCGTGTCCAGCACATGCAAGAGGCGCCCTTGCAGTTTGTGAATGCCGAGAATCATGCTCCGCATGCGTGGACTCAGCATCTCGGGCGCCGGCTCAAATGTGCTCTCGTCGACGTCAACCACATCGCCGATGTCGTCCACTAGCAGGATGACCGCACCATCGGCGGAGCGGACCACAACGTTCATGACCGTCGCGCCTGCGGGCCGCGGTTCGAGCATCAGGCGACGCCGCAGTTCGACCGCAGTGACGACCTGGCCGCGCAGGTTGATCAGTCCGCTGACGACCGCCGGCGCCAGGGGAAATTGTGTAATGTCGAGAGGCCGCCCGACTTCCTTGACGTGCTTCAACTCCACGCCGAAGAGCAGATTGTCGAGATAGAAAGTGCAAAATTGTGAAGTCTGGGCCATATCAGTTCGCGCCCCCGGCCGCGCTCGATAACTCACCGGATGAACCGATCGCTTGAGACTGCGACCCTGGTATCACGCCCGCTGTTTTCAGAATGGCGGGGATATCGAGCAGTTCCGTGACTCGGTCGCCAATCACAACGGAGTAGAGAACCGCGGGCCGCGTTGCCTCGGATTTGACGCCCGCGAGATCTTCGGCGACATCGAGAATACGCTCCACCACCAGGCCAAAACGCCGGTCGTCGTGTTTCAACACCAGAACCTGAATCGGCCCCGAGTCAGCGGGCGGCAGAGACTGCGCTCCGCGCAGGCGGTGGCGGCGTTCCTCCATCACTACGTTGAGCCGGATCAGCGGCAGAATTTGTCCGCGGTATTGCGTAACCCAGCGCGTTCCCGCCATCTCCACTTTCGCGACGGGAATTTCCTCTAATCGGGCCAGAGTGCTGAGCGGGATGGCCATGCGGGACTCGCCTAACCCGGAGAACAAAAGAAATATTTGTTTCTCTCCCGCCGTCGAAATCGCCGACTCGACTTTGGCTTGCGCCAGAGCCCGGTCGCGCGCCTCGCTGATAACGTTCGCCCGCTGTGCCAGACCGAGCACGTCGAGGATGAGCGCCACGCGGCCGTCGCCCATGATGCTCGATCCGGAAAAAGTTGCCACCTTCCGCAGTTGTTTGCGCAGGGGCTTGACGACGATGTCTTGCGTGTCATTAATCTCGTCGACGATGAGACCGAAGAGACGCCCTTCGGCGCGCAAAACTACGATGTTAATCACGCCATCGCGATCCGCTGGTGGAGTCGCGGCCTCCGCGAGTCGCAGTTCGCGGCTCAAATACACCAGAGGCAACAGGCGTCCCCGCAGGCGGTACACGGTAAACCCGTGGACCGTCTCGATTGCCGTCCGCGCTTCTTCTTCCTCTAACTGCACCAGCCCCGCCAGGCTTACCTGAGGAATCGCGTAGCGTTCGCCACCCGACGTCACGACGAGCGCGGGGAGAATCGCCAGAGTGAGCGGGATCTTCACCCGTACCGTCGTGCCGTGTCCCAGAGTCGATTGCAAGTCCACCGTGCCGCCAATCTTCTCGACATTGGTCTTGACCACATCCATACCGACGCCGCGGCCGGAAACATTGGTGACTTTCGCGGCGGTTGAAAATCCCGGCTGAAAAATCAGATTGAATAACTCCCGCTCCGGCATTCTTGCCGCGTGTTCGGATGTGATGAGGCCGCGTTCCACTGCCTTTTGCCGGATGCGGTCCGAGTTGAGTCCGGCGCCATCATCGCTGATCTCGATGTTGACATGCCCCCCTTCATGAAACGCGCGCAGCAATAATCGTCCCGTCGGTTTCTTCCCCGCCTTCACCCGTTCTTCGGGAAGCTCGATACCGTGGTCGACGGAGTTGCGCACCAGGTGAGTCAGCGGGTCTTTGATCGCTTCGATAATGGTCTTATCGAGTTCTGTCTCTTTGCCCTCCATCTCGATCTCGACCTGCTTGCCGCAGCCGTGCGCCACGTCGCGGACAGTTCGCGGAAACTGGCCCCAGATGTTCCCGATCGGCTGCATTCGCGTCTTCATTACCTCTTCCTGCAGTTCGGTCGCGATCAGGTTCATTCGTTGGGAGACTGCGTGCAGTCCGGTATTTTTTCGTGTTGTGCTCGCGAACTGAAGCAGCTGATTGCGAGCCAACACCAGTTCGCCCACCAGCGTCATCAACTTGTCGAGGAGGTTGACGCCCACGCGGATAGTCTCGCTGGCCGCGTCGCGCGGTTTTGTTTCCAGAATTTGCTGCGCCGCTAGAATGTCTTCGAGAGTGGCTACGCCCATCGCCACCAGGATTTCGCCGAGCCGCCGGCGGTCGCCCGCTTCTTGTTCCTCGAGCGCGCGAGCAATATCTTCTTCTCGGACCACACCTCGCCCTACCAGCAGGCCGCCAATCCTTCCGCGTGTCGATTTGCGCGGAGCTGACTCGCCGCTCTTCTTATTAACAGGGGCCGGAACTTGAGCGGTGGTGGGCGAGGCGGCGGGAGCAGCAACGATCGGGACAGCTTCCTCGTGCTTTGGCGGCGGCGCAGGCGCAGCCGCCGCCGTGGCCATCGCGCCGCCGCTCACATCTGTATTCAGAAGGCGTGTCAGAGTTTCTCGAAGCTCGGGGTACTCGTCTTCACCGTCCTGCCCGGTCTGTTGAATTTCCTTCAGCATCTGGCGGACTGCATCCACCATCCCGAGAAGCGCGGTCGTAATTTCCGGATTGAGAATGAGGGCGCCGTCACGCAGGCGGGTCAACAGGTTCTCGCCGACATGCGCGACCCGTTCCAGCTTATTGAAGCCGAGGAAGCCGCACGTTCCCTTGATCGTGTGGATGGTGCGAAACACGCCGGCCAGCGCGTCTTTATCCTGCGGATTTTGTTCCAGGCCGACCAAGTCACGGTCCAGCCGGTCCAGATTCTCCGAACTCTCGACCAGGAAATCCTGGACAATGTCGCTCTCACTCATCGTTTCGTCCCTTCAATGTGTCGTCCCTTCAATGCCATGCGCGATTTCTCAGCGCGACAGATACCGCAGTCCGCGGATGACCGCGCGATGTGATCCCTCAGCCTCTCTATCGTCTGTTCGGCAACTTTGATTAGGGAATCAACTTGGCGGGCGCCGCACGAGATTCGCGGAAGTTTCCCGAGAATATTTCTTACTTGCCTCTTGACGCGAGTTACAAAATCATGGCATAGTCTTACATCTTCTACGAAAGGACGCTCCTAAATGGCGAAACGCACAACCAATAACGTGCTGCATCTGCCAGGACGACTCGAACCGGGTCGGATTTGGCTTAGGGCGTCGTTCGGCTTCGTCAGTTATTAAGTCCTGACGGTCCAAAGACGAACCTGAAGCAGACCTAACCAAACAATTTTTGCTGGGTGGCGCAGGCCGCGGTTCCATCGCTGTACACGACTTACCGCTGCCGTCGATTCCCCCAGTGCATTCACCAACGCTGGCCTCGAAGGCTGTGCTTCGCTCGATCCCTATCGAGCGACCGCAGTTGTTTCTTCCAGCCTCAACTTCACAGGGTCGGTGGCGAAGGTCACGGATACTTCGGAAGCAGGCGTCCCTCGGGCGTCGGGGTTCAAATCCCCCTCGTGCAGCAGCACCTCCGTGTCCGCATGTACCCCGACCAGATTGAAAAGCGGAGTTGGACAAACACATTGTCTCGCCGGTGGTGAAAGAGAAGAGTTACTTCGCTCGGAACGAAGACGTGCAGGGCCTGCGAGCCCTGCCGAGGTGCAGTACTCACGGGACAGGGGCGTAGCCCCGAACGTAGTCCCGAACGACAGAGTACCGTGAGCCGACCGCCTCGAGTCTATTCTCTTCTCGAAGGTTCCCCGGCGAATAACTTTGCCAGTTAGTGATGCTTAGGAAACGACTTATGCAAACGATTGTCATGAAGAAAGCCGCACTGCGCGACGAAGACTCGCTATGCCGTGCCTGCTACTGGTCACACATTCAGAGGGGATTCCGCGAAAGCGAAGAAGCGGTTTTCTGCTGCTTCAGCCGGTTCCGCGCCGTCCCGTTCAAAGTCGCGGACTGCTCCGACTTCAGCAACAAGAATGTGCCGACCCGCGAGCAGATGGAACAAATTGCCCTGATCATCCCGGCTAGCCCAGCGCGCAAGCGTGTGGGTTTCAAGAGCGATGGTTCGGAGAGCGGGACCGGCCAAGGAGACATGATCGGCGAGACGGAAATCGACGAGACGAAAGAAGAGGAATTGGTCGCTGTAACCGAATAGCGTGCATGAACATGATCGAGACTCTAAGAAACATCCTGACCGGCCACAACCAATTCGCCTCTGGCGGATTGCTGCTCATGATCGTGGGTGGTATCGGGGTCTATCTGCGGGCGATCCCCGAGAGATTGTGGGAGTGGCTGGTCGGCCAGACCACCATGATGATCACCGTCACTGACGATGACGCTTCATTCTCGTGGGTGAAAGAGTGGCTGCTGGAACAGAATTTCTTGAAGCGAATTCGAAGGGTCGACCTGGATACAACGATGCGCAGCCAGCATCTGGCATTGATTCCAGCTCCGGGGCGGCACTGGTTCTGGCGTGCGGGCCGGCCGTTCCTGGTTTATTTCTACCGCAACGAGGATCCGAAAGGCGCGTCTCGTCGCAGAACCGAGTCGCTGACGTTTCGCACGATCGGGCGGCAGCAGGAGTTTCTGAAGCTGTTCGTGAAAGAGATTGTCGAGTGTCATGAGAGAAACGCTGTCATCAAGTCATCGCTGTTCGTGTATGACGACGGTTGGACAAGAGTCGATGGCTACATGCCAAGGCTGCTGGATTCGGTGATTCTGAAGCCCGGAGAAAAGGATCAGCTGGTTTCGGATATCACGAAGTTCAGGAATTCGAGGCAACGATATCGCCGGCTCGGCGTCCCTTACCATCGCGGCTATTTGTTGTACGGGCCGCCAGGGACGGGGAAGACGTCTTTGGTGTCGGCGTTGGCGGGGAAGTTTCAGGTCCATATTTATGCCATCAATCTTTCCGCGTTCAACGATCACTCCCTTACAAGAGCGATCAACGACGTTTCGCCGAACGCGATCATTCTCTTCGAAGACATTGATTGCATGAAGAGTGGAAAAGCGAGAGTCAGTCCGGGTGAACTGCAGGGAAGGCAAGGAGGTCACGACCTCGACGATAAGAAAGGGGACGTCGCGAGTCTGAGAGTCACTTTGTCAGGCTTGCTGAATGCGCTCGACGGCTTCAGCGCCCCCGAGAATGTGATCTTTGTGATGACAAGCAACGTCATCGAGAGTCTCGATCCAGCTCTGCTGCGCCCGGGACGCATCGACTACAGGCTCTACATGGGCCAGGCGGATGACTCGCAGAAAGTCGAACTGTATAAGCGCTTCTTCCCCGAGGCCGAGGAGATCGATGCGGAGTTGTTCGTCGAGACCCATCGGTGGGCAGAGACGATGGCAGAGTTTCAGGGCCTGCTCTTGCGTTTGGAGCAAGACTGCGCGGAGCTGGATGTAGCGGAATTAGATGAACTGGTGGCCAAGGTCTAAGTAGGCGACGGTTCGTTCAACGCGCCTTGGCAGAACCTTTTGTCGAGTCCGCTGGAAGAGCGAAACCGATGCGCCGTCCCGTTGCGGGGAGCGGTTCCATCAATTCGCGAATGGCTTCGATCAGTTCCTGGATGTTCGCGTCATGGTTGTCGACACGCTGCTCAAGTTCCGACAGCTTCGACATGATTTTCTGATTGTTGGCCAGAGCTTCGCGCATACGTACAAATGCGCGGACGACGAATATGCTCATCTTGACTGCACGTTCCGAGTTGAGGACCGACGCAGCCATGATGGCGCCGTGTTCGGTGAAAGCATAAGGCAAGTAGCGGCGGCCGCCGTGGCTGGAACTTGAGGTCACAATTTGTGACCTCAAGTTTGCCGCTTCTTCTGCGGAAAGTTGAATGACAAAATCGTCAGGAAAGCGCGCTGCATTGCGCTTGACCTGCTGATTCATCTTTTTCAATTCGACGCCGTAAAGCTCAGCCAGGTCCGAATCGAGGATGACCCGAAGCCCGCGAACCAGCAGGATATTCGACTCGAGGCGTTTCGTGAGAACTGCGACTTGCTTGCTCATAAGTTTTGAGGTCGAAATTCTCGACCCCAAGGAGGGGTGACTCATCAGATCGCTGGATTTTGCGGTTGCATTTTACAACCTCACAAGTACCGCGTTCAGCAAGTATATCGCGGCAATTTGAAGACATTGAAATGGATGGTACAGGTCCTCTCGCTAACGAGATGACGCACCCAACCAGATTCGCCGGTGGCGAAGACTACGGTTCCTTCGACGCGGATGATGCAGGTTCGACGCCTGTCTGACCTTCGGGGTCAGTCGTCTAAGGAAGACGTCCGCAGAACCCACACCGTAGTCGCTCATTTCCCCGGCGATGATTCGACCGCTAGTAGCTAGCAGCTAGGAGCTAAACCATGGCTCGTCTCAACTTACTCAATCTCGGCATCGGTCCGCGCACTCACGAGGGGGCGCCGGCTCGCAACATTTCGCCGGAGCTTCAGCTCCGCCGCTCGGTTTTCGCCTGCCTGCTCTGGGAAGAGCAGTTCTACGAAGACGGGGTCGAGATCGCCGGCCGTATCGCGGAACTCGTCCCCAAGGTCGAGGCCGAAAAAGTAGCGGCGCTCGCCATCGAGGCCCGCGAGCAGTCGAAGCTTCGTCACGCTCCGCTGCTCCTGGTCCGCGAGATGGCGCGTCATGCTACTCATCGTCGCCTGGTTGCGGAAACGCTCGAGCGCGTCATCCAGCGTGCCGATGAACTCGCCGAGTTCGTCGCCATCTACTGGAAGGACGGGCGTGTGCCGCTCTCCGCGCAGGTGAAAAAGGGACTGGCTGCCGCGTTCCCGAAGTTCGACGAGTACCAGCTCGCGAAGTACGATCGCGGTGGACCGATCAAGCTGCGCGACGTTCTCTTCCTCTCGCACGCCAGGCCGCGCGATGCGGCTCAGGCTAGCGTCTGGAAGAAACTCGTCTGGGGACGTCTCGCGACGCCCGACACGTGGGAAGTCGCTCTCTCCGCTGATGCTGACAAGCGCAAGGTGTGGGAGCGTCTGCTCGGCGAGCAGAAGCTCGGTGCGCTCGCCCTGCTCCGCAACCTCCGCAACATGCGCGAGGCCGGAGTGGACGAGTCGCTCGTGCTCAACGCGCTCAGCACGATGAGTACGGCGCGGGTTCTGCCGTTCCGCTTTCTCGCTGCGGCTCGTTATGCGCCGCAGTGGGAAGAGGCACTCGAGCTGGTGATGCTCAAGTCGGTCGCGGAGCAGCCGAAGCTTACCGGACGAACGCTTGCCGGGAGAACCATCGTGCTGGTCGACGTCTCCGGCTCAATGACGGCGCCGCTTTCCCGCCGTTCGGAGATGCAGCGCACCGACGCAGCGTACGGTCTCGCGGTGCTGGTTCGCGAGATCGCCGAGAAGGTTGCGGTGTATTCGTTCTCGGATCGCGTGGTTGAAGTCCCGGCTCGCCGTGGCTTCGCCCTGCGTGACGCGATCGATGCCTCGCAGCCGCACAGCGGTACGTTGCTCGGCAACGCCGTTGAGTGGCTCAACAAGAGCGAGCGTTACGATCGCCTGATCGTCATCACCGACGAGCAGGCGCATGATCGGGTTCCGTCGCCGAAAGGCAAGGGATACGTGATCAACGTGGCCTCGTTCAAGAACGGTGTCGGCTACGGCCAGTGGACGCACATCGACGGCTGGTCTGAGTCGGTTGTCGAGTACATCCGCGCGATGGAGTCGGAGCCGAATGAATGGGTCAACTAATCACAGCAAAACCGCAGCAAAGAAGAAGGCACCAAAACGGTCGGCCCAGGTGAAAACCTGGGCCGGGCTTTATCAGAATTTTTATTGGAGTTTTCGTGTGCCAGTCTTCGCAGCCGATCAAAAAAGACGATACTCAGTCGGCTGGCACAGCCGCAGGTTGAGCGACCAACCCGGTCGTATTCATCGGAGATGCCGCCGAAACCTCCAACCACTTACGCACTTCGGGCAACGCCTGCCGCATGGCGACTTCGCCCACGCGGATCAACTCATCGGCGCGTTTGAAATCGTCATAATCGAAACCAGCGACGTCCGGTTCGATCACGAGGTCGGCCGCACTTCTCCATACTGAACTCATCATGTCTTGCGCGATCGCGAAAGACTGTCCGATCACATCGAACAAATGCCGTGGCGCGATGGTCTTCGACCATTGTCCTTTCAGGTGCACGCCCAGCACCCGATCCGCCCCCATTGCCCGCACCGGCCGCGTCGGCACGGGATGCGACAGCATCCCATCCACGAACCAGCGCCCGCGCATCTCGACCGGCAGGAACATTCCCGGATAAGCGCAACTCGCCCGCACCGGATCGACGATCGGCCCTGACGTGAAGACAACTCCCTCGCCGGTATTGAAATCGGTCGCGGCCACACCGAGCGGAATCCGCAGTTCTTCGAATGTCTGCACTTTCAAATGTTGGCGCAGAAAAGAAACCATGCGGTCGTTGGTTGCGAAACCGTAACGCGAGAGCGTCCAACGTGCAAAGGTAGTGAAGCGAACCGAGCGCGCCAGTTTTTGCAGTTCCTCGATCGTCAGTCCGCTGCAATATGCCGCGCCCATGATTGCGCCGACGCTGGTGCCGGCCACCATGCGCACCGGAATCCCTTCTTCTTCGAGAACCTTGAGCACTCCGATGTGAGCGATGCCGCGCGCAAATCCTCCGCCGAGAGCGACGCCGATCGCGGGTGTGCGCTTGGCTACAGATACCTCAGAAATGTTCGACAGGCGCGAAAGCTCGCGGCCAAAGGCTTGGACCGAGCGGATTACTTTCCCCAGATGCTTCATCGGAACCCCACGTTCCTTGTTTGTCGAGCCTTGTCTGCCAGGTCTGGTTTGCCGGGTTCGCAAACCCTACCTCTATATGTGTAAGATGCCACGAATGCGTTTCAGACCATAGGCCACATAGGTGCTATGTGGGGTTACAAGCGAGTCTGCAACTTGTTACACAAGTTATGCAGCCGCGCTGCCAAAACGCGAAATAGTGCCGTGTTTACAATCGCTTAGCGAGAGAGGACAATCCCAGGAATGGCCAGCTATATCGGCGCGATTGATCAGGGAACGACGAGTTCGCGCTTCATCATCTTCGATCGCTCCGGGCGCCTCGTCAGCACCGCACAGAAAGAGCACGAACAGATTTATCCGCAGCCGGGCTGGGTCGAGCATGATCCTGAGGAAATCTGGCGCCGCACACACAGTGTGATTCATGAAGCGATGGAAGCGCGCGGACTGCGGCCGCAAGATCTGGCCGCAATCGGAATTACAAATCAGCGCGAAACCACGGTCGTCTGGCACAAGAAAAGCGGCAAGCCCATTTACAACGCCATCGTCTGGCAAGACACGCGCGTGGCCTCTGCCGTGGCCGAGTTCGCAGCCCAGGGCGGACAAAATCGCTACCGCGCGAAGACGGGTCTTCCGTTAGCTACGTATTTCAGCGGCCTGAAAATCCGCTGGATTCTGAACCAGGTCGCCGGCGCCCGCGAACAGGCCGAAGCCGGCGATCTGCTCTTCGGCAATGTCGATTCTTTCCTGATCTGGCATCTCACCGGAGGAATCGAAGGCGGCGTCCACGTGACCGATGTGACCAACGCCAGCCGCACCCAGTTGATGAACCTCAACACCCTTGGAGTGGGATCCGGAAATATTGCAGCGACTTCGGCATCCCGATTGGGATGCTGCCGAAAATTGTTTCCAGCAGTGAGGTGTATGGCGTCGCCAAGCTGCCGTCGATTGCGGGCGTTGCCATCGCCGGCGATCTCGGAGATCAGCAAGCCGCTCTCGTCGGCCAGGCTTGCTTCAAACCCGGCGAAGCGAAGAACACATACGGCACAGGCTGCTTCATGCTGATGAATACCGGCGAAAAAGCGGTGCCTTCAAATTTCGGACTGCTGACAACCGTGGCCTACAAGCTAGGAGCGAGGCCTGCATGCTATGCGCTCGAGGGTGGAGTCGCTATTGCAGGGGCCATCGTCCAATGGCTCCGCGACAATCTCGGACTCATCGCGCACAGCAAGGACATAGAACCTCTCGCTCGAAGCGTGGCGGATAACGGTGGCGTCTATTTCGTCCCCGCATTTTCCGGTTTGTATGCTCCCTATTGGAAAGACGATGCCCGCGGCGTGATCGCTGGCCTGACTCGCTACGTAAACAAAGCTCACATCGCGCGGGCAGCCCTCGAAGCCACGGCGTTCCAGGTCTGCGAAGTGGTCGATGCCATGGCGCAGGACTCCGGCATTAACCTCGATGTGCTGCGCGTCGATGGCGGAATGGTAATGAACGAACTGCTGATGCAGTTCCAATCCGACATGCTGGCGAAGCCAGTGGTGCGCCCGATGGTAAAGGAGACAACGGCTCTCGGCGCTGCGTATGCGGCTGGCCTGGCGGTCGGCTTTTTCAAAGATACCGACGAACTCGTCGCCAACTGGGCCGCCGATCATCGCTGGGAACCAAAGATGGACAAACCATCCCGCGAGCGTCTCTATCACTTCTGGAAAAAAGCGGTAACGCGGTCGTTCGACTGGGTGGAACCCAGCTGATGGTCGTTGGCGTAATCGTTGGCGTAATATCGCCACTTGCATTCGCAACTCCAGAATCACACAAAGAAAGTGGAGGTCCACCACGATGCATGGAGCGATGCATGGCCCGATACATGGACCGTTCCTGGGCGAATTCATGGGCACGCTGGTTCTGATCCTGCTCGGCGACGGAGTCGTCGCCAGTGTTCTCCTGAAAAAATCGAAAGGCGAAAACTCCGGCTGGATTGTGATAACCACTGGTTGGGGACTGGCTGTGGTCGCGGCCATCTTTACAGCCATTGCCTGCGGCAGCCCCGGCGCCCACATTAATCCCGCGATCACCCTGACCGTCGCCCTCGCCTCGGGAGACTGGTCAAACGTCGCGCAGTTCTGGACCGCGCAAATTCTCGGCGCATTCACGGGCGCTGCCCTCGTCTGGATGACCTACCTGCTGCACTGGAGGGAGACACCCGACCCGGGAGCTAAGCTGGCAATTTTTTCCACTTCGCCCGCCATCCGCAACCTGCCCGCAAATCTGCTGACAGAAATCATCGCGACGACCTGTCTGATCGTGGTGGGCTTCTCGTTCGGAAGCAACGCCGTATCGTCAACCGGCCTTCCCGCCGGATTCGGTCCATGGTTGTGGGGAGTGCTGGTGTGGGCGCTCGGTCTAAGCCTGGGAGGACCGACTGGCTATGCGATGAATCCCGCTCGCGACTTCGGTCCGCGCCTCGCCCATGCGATTCTCCCAATCAGTGGCAAGGGCACTTCAGACTGGGGATACGCGCTCGTCCCAATCGTTGGCCCGCTGATTGGTGCCGCCATCGGTGCACTCATTATCAAGGTCGTGGGCATCTAGAGAGCCGCGAAATATGACCCGTTCCGAAATGTGCCGCCGCATCGAGTCCCACTCCCAAGCATGGGACATGATCGTCGTCGGCGGAGGCGCGACCGGCGTTGGCGTCGCCATCGACGCGGCCTCGCGCGGCTACGATGTGCTCCTGCTCGAGCAGAGTGACTTCGGCAAAGGCACTTCCAGTCGCAGCACCAAGCTCGCGCATGGTGGCGTGCGTTACCTCGAAAAGGGAAATATCGGTTTAGTCATGCAGGCCCTTAAAGAGCGCGGGCTGCTTCTGCAAAATGCGCCTCACCTCGTGCACGATCTTGCGTTCATCGTGCCTAATTACGATTGGTGGGAAGCCCCGTTCTACGGTCTTGGTCTGAAGCTCTATCAGTTGCTCGCTGGAAAATATGGTTTCGGCACCTCGCGGATTCTCGACCGTGAAGAAACTCTCGAACATCTGCCCACCTTGAAGACCGAAGGTCTGCGCGGCGGCGCCGTTTACTACGACGGACAATTCGACGACGCACGGCTTCTGATCAACATGGTCGCTACCGCTTTCGAGCAGGGCGCAACGTTGCTGAATTATGCCGAAGTCACTCGACTCACAAAAGACGCGCAGGGATTTGTCGACGGCGTCGATGCGCGCGATGTAGAAACGGGCAACGAATTTCACGCCAGCGCGAAAGTCGTGATCAACGCCACGGGAGCCTTCACCGACTCGCTTCGGCTTAAAGCCGAACCCGAAGCTGCACCGATGATCGCTCCGAGTCAGGGCATTCACCTTGTCTTCGACTCGAGCTTTCTGCAGGGCAATAGCGCGATCATGGTCCCGCACACCAGCGACGGCCGCGTGTTATTCGCGATTCCGTGGCATGGCCACACGCTTGTCGGGACCACCGACACACCGGTCCCCTCAGCCACGCTCGAACCTATCGCCCTGGAGCAGGAAATAGAATTCATCCTCGCGACCGCCGCGCAGTATCTTTCGAAAGCGCCTACACGTGCGGATGTCTTGAGTGTGTTCGCTGGGATTCGCCCGCTGGTGCGATCGGCGGCTGAGTCTGAATCTGGAAGAGCGGTCGCGACCGCGTCACTCTCGCGCGACCACGTTGTCCATATCGACAGCTCAGGTCTCGTCACAATCTGCGGCGGAAAATGGACGACTTATCGCCACATGGCTGAGGACTGCATCGATCAGGCGGCTACCTTGGCACAGTTATCCGAGCGCCCGTGTGCGACGCGCGAACTGCACATCCATGGTTACGTCGCTGAAGTTAAGGTGGCCGCGAAAGATTTAAGTTCGTTGGCGGTCTACGGGTCGGATGCGGAAGCCATCCTCAAGCTGATCGAGAATGATCGCCGACTCGGCGAACCGCTCCACGCGTCGCTACCGTACGTGAAAGCGGAAGTGATCTGGGCGGTGCGGCATGAAATGGCCCGCACGGTTGAAGACGTCCTTGCCAGGCGGACGCGCGCACTCTTCTTGAATGCGCGCGCTGCCCTCGCAATGGCTCCAGCCGTCGCCGATTTGATGGCGTCGGAACTGGGTTGGGACGAACCGACCAACGCGAATCAACTCGCTGCCTTTCGCGATGTCGCTGCGCACTACGTACTTCGTCCCTGACGCGCTACTGCACCACCTTCTACTGCACGACTTACTGCACGACCTTGCCGTTCGTATCCATGATGTGAAACTCGCCGAGATTGAGCTCGCGCACACCAGCCTCAATCTTCGCGCGATCGCCCACGACGACCCAGGTCATGTTGTCGGGACGAACTACCTCTTTCGCCGCGTCGTTCACGTCGCTCGTCTTGAGCGCGTGCACTTTCGCACCGTAGGTGTCGTAGTAATCGTCGGGAAGCCCGAATTGCACCAGATCCACGATCGATTGCCCGAGTTCATCGAGCGTCTCGCGCGATCCCGGCAGTTTCAGCGTTTCGTTGGCCTGGATCTTTGCCAGTTCGGCGCCGCTGATCGGATGATCACCCGTGATCCCGCGAAGTTCCTTGTTTACTTCGATCAGCGATTCCTTCGTCTTATCGGTCTGCACCGGCGCCTGCACATAATACGGACGCTGCGACCGCGCATCGCGCAGCACCGTGCGTGCGCCATACGACCAGTGTTTGTCTTCGCGGAGATTCATATTGATGCGCGCGCCAAAAATTCCGCCCAGACTGTCGTTCATCGCCTCAATCGCGATTTCCTGCGGATTCGCGCGCGGTGGCGCTACCACGCCCGCAAAGATCACTGACTGCAGCGCTCCCGGTTTGTCGATCAGATACACGGTAGATTTCGCCGCGACCGAAACCGTCTTTACGTCTTTGGCCGGGGCGTTTCCGCTCTTCCATCCCGCGAAGAGCTTTTCCAGCTTGGGTTTCAAGTCCGCAAGCGTCGTGTCGCCGACCACGATCAGCGTCGAGTTATTCGGATGGATCCATGTTTCATGAAACTTGACCAGGTCCTCGCGCGTCAGCTTCGCCACGCTTTCCTTCGTCCCTGAGCCGGTCAGCGGATTCCCATACGGATGTCCCGCCCCATACAACAACGCCGGCAGCACTCGCAAGCCCAGCGTCGTGGGAGTATTTTGCTCGCGGTCAATCGCGGCGAGCGCCAGCTTTTGCTCGCGCTTGACTTCATCCTCGGGAAACGACGGATGCAAAACTACGTCCGCGAACAAATCGAGTGACGGATCGAGTTTCGAACTCAGCGCCGAAAGAGAAATGAACGACGAGTCGAGATTCGAAGATCCGCGCAACGTCGCTCCGAGCGTTTCAAGTTCATCACTGATTTGCAGCGCGTTCCGCGTGCGCGTCCCGTCGGTGAGCACCTGCATCGCCAGGTTCGCGGTCCCCGGAGAAGTCGACGCATCCGACGCGAATCCCGCATCGGCCGCTAACGTGAAATTCACCAGCGGAACTTCATGCCGTTCCGCCAAAACAACTTTCAGTCCATTGGAAAGCGTCGTGCGCTGCCGCTTCGGCAGCTTCAGTTCGGGCGGAGTGCCCGGCTCCGGCGCTTTGCTGCGATCCGCGCCAGTCGAGGCCGTCTTGTAATCCGGGAAAGGGTCAACCTCGAGAATGTAAACGCCGTCCGAAAGCCAGCGCTGCGCCGCCGCCCTCAAATCTTCAGCCGTGGCTTGCTGCACGCGCTTGAGCGAAATCTTGTAGGCGTCGGGACTCCCGCGATACACCTGGCTCATCGCGAGCCGGTCCGATTTTCCGCCGAAGCCTCCGATGCGCTCGATACCGCGAATAAAATTCGCCTGATACTGCGCCTTGACGCGCGCCAGTTCTGCCGGTGTCGGCCCGTCTTTCAGGAAACGCGCCAGTTCTTCATCCACTTCTTTTTCTACTTGCGCGATGTTCTGCCCCGGCCGCGCCGTCGCTCGCACAACGAATTGCCCGCCAATTTCCCGCAAGTCGGTGTAGGCGATCGCCTCAGTCGCGATCTGGTCCTCATAGACAAGCCGCTTGTAGAATCGCGACGATTTGCCGTTGCTCAGGCAATCGCTCACCAGATCGATGTAGTCGGCGTCAGCGCTGCCAAATTCCGGAACGTTCCACACCTTGTAGATTCGCCCCTGCGGCACGCGGTCTTGCACAACTTGCCGCTTCGTCCCCGTCATCTTGGCGATCCATACCTGGTGGTGCGCCACGGGCGGCCCCGCCGGAATGTCGCCGTAATATTTTTCGACTTTCTCGCGTGCGGTCTTCGCGTCGATGTCGCCCGCGATCACGATCACGACGTTCGACGGCCCGTAATATGTCTTGAACCAGTCCTGCACGTCTTTCATCGACGCCGCATCCAGGTCGGCCATGTCGCCAATCGTGGTCCAGGAATATGGATGCCCCACGGGATACGTATTCTGCGTCAGCAGTTGCCGCGTCACTCCGTAAGGCTGATTTTCCCCCTGGCGCTTTTCGTTCTGCACCACGCCGCGCTGCAAGTCGAGTGTCTTCTGGTCAAGCGAGCCGAGCAGATGCCCCATCCGGTCCGATTCCATCCACAGCGTGAAGTCGACGGCGGAGGTAGGAACATTTTCGAAATAGTTCGTGCGGTCGGGATTCGTCGTGCCGTTCAGATCGGTCGCGCCGATCTTCTCCATCCCGTCGATATACCGCCCCGGCGCGTGCTCGCTGCCGCCAAACATCAGGTGCTCGAACAAGTGGGCAAACCCGGTCTTCCCCGGCTTCTCATTCTTCGACCCGACGTGGTACCAGGTATTGATGGCGACGATCGGCGCTTTGTGGTCTTCATGCACGATGACTGTCAAACCGTTGTCGAGCACGAAACGCTCGTACGGAATATCGATCTCTTTTTCGGTCGACTTCGTCTGCCCCGCAGCGCTAGCTAAAAGTGCGAGCACAAGTAATGAACCAGCAAATTCCGGTCGCATCCTGCCTCCCAAACCGACTTAGACTTTGGAAACGGAAATTAGTCTACACCGTGAGCGCCGAATCGAGCCTGTCGCCCTCGCCTGCGGCCCGCCGGTGATATCCTGAATGAGATTTTGCCGCAGGGCTTTAACCTCCTCATGTCCGATTCCGAAGTGAATATAAAGTGACTCAAGCCGTCCGATCCGACCCAGTTGTCCCAACACGCCCACTTTGCCGGAATCTGCGCCAGTAGCCGAGTCGGCGGCCGAGGCCGTTTCCGAGCCCAGCGAATCCTTCAAAGACATTTTTTCTCAGTACGAGAAGAGTCATTCTCGCAAGAAGGACCCAGCCACCCAGAGCCGCGAAGGCACGGTGATTACCGTGACGGCCGACTCCATCGTCCTCGATATCGGATTCAAGACCGAAGGCGTTCTTCCCCTCACCGCATTCCCGGCCGACAAACCGCCGAAAGCCCGGCGACAAATTGCAAGTCACCGTCAAAGGCCGCGATCCCGAGGGCTACTACGAACTGACTCGCGGCAAGGTCGAGCGCCCCACAGACTGGGCGGCGCTTGAGAAAGCCTTCGCGGAGAAGTCGACGATCATCGGCACCGTGACAGGCGTGGTCAAGGGCGGATTGAGCGTAGACGTCGGCGTCCGCGCCTTCATGCCCGCGTCGCGCAGCGGAACTCACGATGCCGCCGAACTCGCAAAATTGGTCGAACAGGAAATTCGCTGCCGCATCATCAAACTCGATGTGGAGGACGAGGACGTCGTCGTCGATCGCCGCGTCATCGCCGAAGACGAAGAGCGCGCCGGCAAGCAGCGCCGCTACAACGAACTGAAAGAAGGAGACACCGTGCAGGGCGAAGTCCGCAGCCTCACCGACTACGGCGCGTTCGTCGATATCGGAGGCGCCGACGCTCTGCTTCACGTCGGCGAAATTTCATGGCAGCGCGTAAACAAGCCGTCCGATGTGCTTTCTGCCGGCCAGCAGATCGAAGCGAAGATCATCAAGATCGACTCCGAAAAGAAACGCATCGCGATCAGCATGAAGCAGCTTCAGCCTCATCCCTGGGACGCTGTTGCCGGAAAATATCAGCCGGGCGAGCGCGTGCGAGGTACCGTCACACGCCTGATGGATTTCGGCGCATTTGTGGAGATTGAACCCGGCATCGAGGGCCTGATTCACATCTCCGAAATGTCTTGGGCCAAAAGAGTCAGGACGCCGAGCGACATCGTGAAGCCGGGCGAGACGGTGGAAGCCGTGATCCTCAATGTAAATCAGGCTGACCGCCGCATCTCCCTCGGACTGAAACAGGCGCTCGGCGATCCCTGGGCCGGAGCCGCGGAGAAATTCGCGCCCGGCACGGTCATCGAGGGTCCGGTAACCAGCATGACGAAGTTCGGCGCGTTCGTGCAATTGACCGAAGGCGTCGAAGGCATGATTCACGTCAGCGAAATCAGCGCCGAGAAGCGCATCAATCATCCGCAGGAAGTCTTGCGCGCCGGGCAAGTCGTCAAGGCGCAAGTGCTGGCTCTCGATCCTGAAAAGCGCAATATCCGGCTGAGCATGAAACAACTCTTGCCCACCGGCCTTGACGAATATCTCGCTGAACACAAAACGGGAGACATCGTCACCGGCCGGCTGACGGAAGTTTCCCCAGGAAGCGCGCGCGTAGAACTAGGTGAGGGAGTGATAGCGACCTGCCGCGTTCCAAAAGAAGGCGCTGTCAAGATCGCCGTCAAGACTAAAGAGGAGAGCCGCACTCCCGAAGCGGGATCGTCGAAACCAGATTTGTCGTCGCTCGGTTCAATGTTGCAAGCACGTTGGAAAAGCGGTCCAGCAGTCGACGAGGTGAAAGCAGAAACTCTGCGAGCAGGCCAGGTCCGCAAGTTCCGAATTACAAGTCTTGACCCGGCGACTAAGAAGATTGAGTTAGAGATGGAATAGTGTGGAGCAAGTGGATAGGGATTAGTGTTTAGTAATACCAACCACTAACAACTAATCACTACCTTCCAGCGTTGATCATCATCAACGCAAACAGCGCCGGCAAATAGAAGATCGTAGCCCGTAACAGCCTCCGCGCCGACGGTTTTGACGCAGCTGCCGTAGCCGGCAGTTGCGGGTACGCCATCCCCATCGATACGCGAAACAGCGCTACTCCCATTAGTAACGCGCCCACCAGGTACACGCGGCCTGCCATGCCGAGCGCTACCGGCATAATGCTCACCGGGATTAACGCGGCGGAATAGGCCAAAATCCGCCACACGGTGGATTTTCCGTCCGAATCGACTACCGGCAACATGCGAATGTCGCCTTGGGCATAGTCTTCGCGATAGAGCCACGCGATGGAAAGAAAGTGCGGAAACTGCCAGACAAACATGATGGCAAAAAGAATCAGAGTCTCGACTTCCAGTTTTCCCCGTACCGCGGTCCATCCCAGCACGACCGGCATCGCTCCCGGAAACGCGCCGACGAACGTGCATACGGGAGATACTTTTTTCAACGGCGTGTAAGCCGCAAGATATACGAGTGAAGTCAGGAATACTAACAACCCAGTTAGTAAGTTGGCATAAATGGCGAGATATGCCGATCCGCCGAGAGTCAAAGCCAGTCCGACCGTGGCGGCGTGTGCCTTACTCATCCGTCCGGAAGGCAGAGGCCGTTGCGCCGTTCGCCGCATGCGCGCGTCGACGCTTGATTCGAGCACTTCATTCAGCGCCGCTGTCCCGCTTGAAACGAGCGCGATGCCGAAAAGCGCCTGGAGCAGGCCCAGCGACCACGACGACACACCCGCGCGGTGAGCGCCAAAAAAGTAGCCGCACCACGCCGTAAGCACGATCAAGGTCGTAATGCGCGCTTTGGTCAACTCGGCGTAATCGCGGATCAGATTCATTGGACTTTGCAACTTGCTTTGCAACTGGGACCCCACCTTGCCTGCCTTTTCCTTCCGCCCACCATCCGGCGGTTCAGTTCAAAGCGGCACGTCGTTCAGCACTCACTGGCCACAATCAACCAGCTACAAGTACGAAGACAGCATTCGTATCGCGCTACACGTTTCCATGTCAAGCCAAAATTCGGTCGCGACCGGAACTGAGCGATAAACTGAAAGCATTCTTGCACGTTTCGTAATCCAGATGCTCGCACCAAACGCCATGCTTGGCAACTGGCACTCTTACTGCCCGCCCGCAGGCGCTGGTACAGTGAAAGTCTCCGGAGGATCAAAGTAACACTCGTGCCAAAGGGCGGCGTCGGTCAACGTACCCGCTTTCCATTGCTGCACGGTGGGCAGTGTTGCGGCGATCATTCCGCCATCGACCGAATCAAATATCATCACCACGCCTGCTAACTCCTTTGATCGTGACGCGAGGTCGGCATAGTTTTTGTCGAGCAAAGACTTCACAAATTCCAGTTTGGCCTCAGCCCCGCTGTCCTTCTCGTTTTCCTGGACTTTCTGCACCGAAATGATCTTCACGTTCTTGCCGCGAAGCGGCTCCCAGTCTCCCGGAAACGGAGCCATCTCCTCTCGCGTCACCTGAAACAGATCGGTCGCCACCAACTTTGCGGTGTCGCCGGCTTTTGGGACGTCCGAAATTCCTTCTGGCATTTCGAGGCTCGTCCGCCAAATCCATCCCCGCGAAAGCCCGGAAACCCGCACATGAACCCAGTCCGCGCTGTAGTCCAACATCTCAAACTCATCGTGCGCGCTCGCCATGAACAGAGTTTTCCCGGTCAGGCTCGGAGATCCCACCACCGGAGTGCCAGATTTCTTTACCGCGACCAGGTTTTTCGGATGTGCCTGGTTCTTGAGCACTTCCTCTAAACTCGCCGCCTCGGCCGCCAAGCCCGTGGCCGCTTTGCTTTCTGGTCTCTGCAGATTCTTCGTTTCCTCCAGTTGCCGGCTTGATAATCCCGGTTCGATTGAAGACGAGAATGGCCGCCCCGCCTGCTGAGAACTCGGCATCGGTGCCGAGATGCCAGGCTCCGCGCTCTCCGATTTCGTCGCAGAATTCGCCGATGCGGTCGTCGCCGATCCGCGAGTCTTCGATGGATCCGCAATTACGGGGAAGCCGTTGCTCGCTCCCGTTGCCGTTTCGGAACTCCCAAGAGCGTCCGCTAGCTGGTCTAGCAAATCGGATTCCAACCGTCCGTTCGAAGTCAGCAGCTGATATCCCGAGCGCGAAGGCACGGAATCCGCATACCACGCGGACACTTTCGTGTTCACACGCACTCGCGAACCGCCCGACGCCGTCGTGGTCACCTCGACCGACGATTGGTAAAAAGCACGGTGGTATCCGCGCAACGGATGTTCGCCCTGTAAAGCGAATCCCTCAAGCGCCGGCAAACGTCCACTCATCGCCGGTTGCAGCCCCTTCAGTGCCTTCTCCACCACACTCTTCGGCTGGCGAAATGTGCGCTCGTTCCCGCCACTTTGCGCGCCCGCGTTTTGAGTCGCAAGGAGAATCGCCGCAGTCAGGAATCCGAAGAGGATTCCCGCGCTCAGGAAAGCCGCGAGTGCTCGGTGCAGCGCGAACCTCTGCGTATTCTTACAAGCGGCTCTCACGGGATCTGCTCCACTTCATCGCGACGAAGCCATCCATGCTCGCCTTCGTGAGTCTCGATTCCATACCAATAAGTTGTCGAAATCACAACCAGCACTTCCGTCCCGGGCGCGAGCGACCGCACCGTGCTCGCCGTGTGAAACGGCGCCGATTTCAGCGGAGCCCCTGGCTTTTTGACCAGTCGCTCCACTTGCCGTCGCAGTTCAACAACATGTTGTTCGAGCGATACCCCTGACAGTTCGGGCGCTGGCGAAGGCGTTGAAGTCTGCGGTAAAGCTTGCGGCAACGACGCCGGTGATGGCGTCGACAACTCCTCGACAGCAGCGCCCTTAGCGATACTTTCCTGCGCTGGGACACTCGCGGCATCGGCCACGGTTGCCGGCGGGGCCGCCGGCGGTGCTTTGGGCGGGTCATTGCTCTTCAGATCAGCACTCTTCACGTCGGCGCTGCTCACGTCAGCAAGCGTGCTGCGGCTGCTGCTACTACTGCTGCTGTCGTTACTGCTTACACTTGCACCGCTTGCACCCGACTTTTTTTTCGCCAGCTGTTCCTGCCGCGCTTGTTCCGCCTCGGCATTTTCTTTTTTCATCAGCTCGATGGCGTCAAGACGGTCATGGATATCCTGATATTCGCTGCTTTCCACCGATCCATTCGATTGGTGGACGGTCCGCCGGAAATCCTCCTCGAACAGGGCATTAATTCGCAGAATGGTGTTTTTGTCTCCCTGCGGCTGCACCACGTAACGCACCGCCAGCGTTCCCACGTCGCCACCATCTTTGAAATTACGCGGGTCGATCGCCTCTTTTCGCACTTTGTAAAAAACCTTCCCGCCATCCTTCCAGGCGGGAAACAATGTCGACGACTTGGCCGCCTCCGCTCCCTTCACATACTCGTCTTTGTTGTATTCCTTGGTTCCGCGGATAATCGAGTTTGCGGCGACATCTTCGACCACGGTGACCACTTCCGCTTCCGGCAGCGGAACGTTGACGATCAGGCCTTCGCCATAGGGCGAGACGTCTTTATGTCGCTTCAGGATGCGGGCCAGACAAGGAATCGGCGCCGCCGTGAGAAGGGTGAGGAGCAGGAACGGTAGCGCCACGGCTCTGAAATCGGGAGCGATTCGAAGTACTGGAATGCGGCCGCCAAACCGCTTATCCCGACGATTATCGTCCGACATCACAACCAGCTCCCGTGTTTTTGCAACCAAGAATCTCGTACTCTACACCAATCGCGGTCAAACCGCGCACCTGGCACTGCTCGGGTCAATCATGGAATTGAAAGTCTCTTTGGGTGCTGTCGCAAACAACTCCAAAAAAATTTATAAACCCTATTGCACTTCGTTTGCAACGGTAGTAGTATCCGTCGGCGAGTGGTGGTTGGACCACTTCACCAAAAAGAGTTTTGGTTTTCAAAGCAGCGATTGGGCGTGGCTCTGCTCGTTAAGGCTTCCTGATTGCTGTTGTTTTGTGTGTGATCGGCTTTCTAAAATTTAGAACTTCGTCTGAGGAGTGCAGCATGCGTATGTGGGCGCAGTCTCAGCTCAGTCAGAAGTCGCAGCGAGCAAACTCAGTCCTCGCCGCTGCTTTCGCGTTGTTTTTCCTCGTCGTGGCCTCGAGCCAGTCGGCTAACGCCATTCCAGCTTTCGCCAGAAAATACGGCCTGCGCTGTTCCGCTTGTCATGAAAGCTGGCCGATGCTCAATTTCTTCGGCCAGAAATTCAAAGACAACGGCTACCAGCTCATGAACGATCGGGATGCTCCGATCTGGCAAAATCCACGGGTATTGGCCGGTGACCTTCCGCATGATTCCCCTCTGGCACCGGGTCAGCACCGACAAAGTCCAGACTGACCAGTCGGCCAACGGGGAGCAGAAGATCACCTCCGAGGGCTTTGACCTCAGCGGTCTCGACTTCCACACCGGCGGCACTCTAGAGAAAAACTTTTCGTTCTACCTGTTGCCCTCGTCCGACTCGACCGGCGCTTTCCACTTCGAAACCGTCATGGCGCGCCTCGACAACGTCGGCGGCAGCCCGTGGGTAAACGTAAAGCTCGGCAAGTTCGAACTCGACAACCTGCTCTCCGAAAAGCGCATTCTCACGCTGACCGGCAATGGAGGCATCTACCAGCTCTATCACTTCATCCCGTTGGGCGATGGCAACGTCTTCGGTCAAATGGGAGACAATCAGCTCGGCGCAGAAGTGATGGGACACTCCTCAAACGACCGCACGCGCTACTCGGTGTCTCTGCTGAGTTCGAACGACGGCACCACCGGTCTAGCGTACGGTTCCCACTCCTACTCCACGTTTATCACTGCCAGTCAGGCTTTCGATGTCGGCAGGCTCGGAGTAGACCGCGTGGGCTTCTACGTGATGGCGGGCGAGGCTCCGACGGCATGGCTGACCAACGGCGGCGCTCCGATCCCCGGTTCAGGAACGGAAAACAAGGGCTATAGCCGCGAAGGTTTCGTCGGCCAGTTCTATTTCGGCCAGCATGCTGACGTCACCGTGGTCACGCAACACGGCGAAGACAGCGCCTGGTTCGGGCAGGGGTATGGCGACTTGATTGACGGAGTCGCGACGCTCAATAACACGCCGGGAACGACGTTGCCAGTCGGCTCCCGAAGCCCCTCCTGGAACGGTGTCCTGATCGAGCCCCACTATGTTGTAAGTCCGCAGATGATTATGCTAGGCCGCTACGAAACCATCCGGATGTCGCAACAATCGACGCCTGGAACGGCATCGGACTTCGGCAATATCTCGACCTACACCCTCGGGTTTCGTTACAACCCGATCATGACCAGCCGGGCGGGCTTCGCTTATCACGCGGAGTACAACTGGCTGCACTGGGATGGAGCATCTCCAGTCACGCAGACCAACATCAACAGCAGCGAACTATTGCTTGGATTTGACTTCGACTTTTAAGGGAGGGATGGCTGTGCATACAAACTCACTCAAGTGGTCGCTTCTGTTAAGCGTGGTTGTCACTCTCTGTTTCTCTGCCGCCTCGTACGCGCAAGTGACTACGTATCAGCAGGAGCAGTGGTTAAATTCGCCGGCTTCGACAAGTCACGTCGGCAACATGACTGGAAATGCCAAAGCCGCCGCTGTGCCCTATCGCCGCTATTGTGTCGGATGTCATGGAGAGTTGGGAGACGGCAACGGCGAGAATGCAACTTGGCTGGATCCTAAGCCGCGCGATTTCCAACTCGCTATTTTTAAATGCCGATCCACTCCAACGGGCACGTTGCCTACCGATCAGGATCTATACGACACAGTTGCGCGTGGCTTGGACCGCTCCAATATGCCGCAATGGAACACCTTCAGTAATCAGGAAAGGGCTGACCTGGTGGCGTGGATCAAACATTTCTCGCCACGCTTTCAGAACGAAAAGCCGGGAACCCCAATCCAGATTCCTCCTGCTCCGGAGGTCACCCCGGATCGGGTAAAGGCTGGCCAGGCAGTTTTCCAGAAGATGGAATGCTGGAAGTGCCACGGCGTTCAGGGCATGGCCAATGGCCCCTCCTCCTCGACCCTAACCGACGATTTGGGTAAACCCATCTTGCCCTTCAACTTCACCGACGGTTCCAGGCCCAAGTGCGGCAGCACTGATACCGACCTGTACCGCATCTTCATGACTGGCCTGGATGGCACGCCGATGCCGTCGTTTTCGGACAATATTAAGCCGGAAGAGGCATGGGACCTGGTGTTCTATCTGCGGACGCTACAGCCGCATAACTCCTATAACCTAAAAGAAAAACAAATTGCCCATCAATTGGGGCTGAAACCAGTCAACCCGAACGCACCAGCGCAGTGATTTGGAGGGGTTTGCCCCTCCAACACTTACTTATGAATTCAGGAGAATCCCATGGAGAGTCAGTACAGTCGTAGGGCGACCGCAATCTTGAGCAGTCTGGTGTTATCTGCGTCCGTGTTAATGATGAGCGGGCAGGCGAATGCGGCGGACGGCAAAATTACCGGCACTGTCAAACTCGACGGCGCGGCTCCGCATATGCGCGGAATCGATATGTCAAAGGATCCCTACTGCAATAAGGCGCATGCCAGCGATCCGGCAAAAATGGAACTCGTCGTTGTCGGCAAGGACGGAGGCTTGGAGAACGTCGTTCTTTATATCTCCCAGGGTTTGAGCGGCAGTGAGGCTGCAACGAAGCCAACCCAAGTCCCAGTCTTCGATCAGAAGGGTTGCATGTATTCGCCGCACGTGCTGGCGATGGACGTTGGTCAGGATTTCAAAGTTGAGACCAGCGATCAGACCGCGCACAATATCCATCCGGAACCGAATCCTCTGACCGGCAATATTCCGTGGAATCGCTCGCAGCCGCCGGGTGCTCAGCCGATCACGACAAGCTGGAAAGCGGAAGAAATCGCCATCCCGGTAAAGTGCAATATCCACCCCTGGATGCACGGCTGGTTCGTTGTGGTTAAGGGTCCGTACGCGACGACCGACGAGAACGGCAACTACACCATCGAGAATGTGCCCCCCGGAAGCTATACCGTAACCGCGTGGCAGGAAACGTACGGAACCCAGACTCAGAAGGTAACCGTGGCGTCTGGGGCGGCGGGTAAGGCTGACTTCACGTACAAAGCAAAGTAATTAAAGCCACTAAAGGGGAAGCCGACTCAATTACAAGGGGCTCCGAGCCGGTTTGGGGCGCGTTGGAAAGCTGTTGGCCGACGAACGGCAAGTTTCGGCGGGGGGAAGGCAGAGCATCATGGCAAAGTTCTTTGCGATCACAATCGTCATAATCGCGATCCTGTCCGCGATTCCAATCGTGCTCCACACCTGGGAGGCGCCCGAGGACATCTCGGTTCATGGACATCTGATCGATGCGCAAATGTCAGAGACCATGGCCGAGGCCGGTATTGCCTTTCTCGCCGCTCAATTCGTTTTGGCTTTTTTCATCTGGCAATTCTCCAACCGCGCGCCTGACGCAAAGCTCAAGAATTTTCCCGGCGGCGCGACCGGTTTGGTGATTGCCGCCTTCCTCGTGGTGGGCGTAGAGGTGCTGGCGCTCGGCGTCTTCGGGGTGAAAGCATGGGCTGACCAATATTTGGTCGCTCCCTCGCCCGGTGCCATGCCCATCCAGGTGCAGGCGGGGCAGTTCGCGTTCTTTTTCCGCTACCCCGGTCCGGATGGAAAGTTCGGGGCGCTGCATCCGGAACTAGTGAGCGAAGCGACAGCGAATTACTTTGGTCTCGACCTTGATCACGATCCCGACGCCAAGGATGATATCGTTGCGGCCGAGATGGCGGTCCCGGTCAACAAGGAAATCCATCTCCTCATGCATACCAAGGATCTTGGCCATTCTTTCTTTGTCAGGGAATTGCGAGTGCAACAGGATTTTGTGCCGGGCTTGGACGTTTCTCTGCACTTTACCGCAACCAAAGTGGGTAAGTACGAAATCGTGTGTACCCAGCTTTGCGGCTTGGGCCACTACAACATGAAGGCCTACTTGTATGTCTACTCCCAGGAAGACTTCGACAACTGGCTCAAGAAAGAAGCGGCAATGCAGTAGTTCTTCCGATCCGCGCGATTGTGCCGGGGATCGTGACAAATTTTTTTGGTGAGGACAATGCACGATATATCAGCGCACGCCACCCAACACCACGCTCCGACAAGCTTCATTCGGAAGTACGTTTTCAGCCTCGATCACAAGGTGATCGGCAAGCAGTATTACGGTTTGGCCCTGCTCGCCGCCATCATCGGCATGATCCTCTCGTGGCTGATGCGTTTCCACCTCGGCTGGAACAATACCGCCATTCCAGGCCTGCAATTGCTCTCGAAGAATGGCGCTCCCGGCGGGGTGATGACGCCGGAATTCTATCTGCAATTAATGACCATGCACGGCACGATCATGGTCTTCTTCGTGCTTACGACCGCCCCCTTCGCCGCCTTTGGCAATTTCTTCCTGCCCATCCAGGTGGGTGCCGAAGACATGCCTTTCCCGCGCTTCAACATGATGTCGTTTTGGGTGACATTCGTCGCTTTCGTGGTACTCATGTTGTCCTTCTTCATGGGTGACGGACCGACTCTCGGGGGTTGGACGCAATATGCGCCGCTGAACGCGGTCGGTTCGATCGCCGGCCCAGGTCAAGGTTTGGGCGTTGTTCTTTGGATGGTTTCGATTGCCCTTTTTTGTGTCGGACAGTTGCTGGGCTCTCTGAACTTCATTACCACCACGCTCGATCTACGGGTCAAGGGCATGAGCATGATGCGCCTGCCACTTTCGGCTTGGGCTTGGTTCATTACCTCGTGCATGGGCTTGACCGCGTTCGCCGTGCTGATGCCGGCATGTATTCTCGCTATTCTGGACCACGTGGCCGGAACCAGCTTCTTTGTTCCGTCGAATCTGGTGATCAGCGACCAACTTCAGCCGCACTCCGGTGGATCGACTCTGCTGTGGCAGCATTTGTTCTGGTTCTTCGGGCATCCCGAGGTTTACATCGCCATTGTGCCCGGCATGGGTATTGTTTCGCACATACTGATGGCCAACATGCGCAAGCAGATGCTGAGCCAGCGCGTGCTTATCTATTGCATGGGATCGCTCGCGGTCCTGAGTTACATGGTGTATGGGCATCACATGTTTGTCAGCGGGATGAACCCATATTCGTCGCTGGCCTTCTCTTTCCCCACGCTCGTCATCACCATCCCGGCCACCATCGTAGTGCTCATCTGGACCTTCAGTCTGTATGGGTCCAGACTGCGAATCAATAGCGCATCTCTGTTTGCGTTGGGCTTTATTTCCATGTTTGTGAGCGGCGGAGTAAGTGGCTTTTTCCTCGCGCAACCCTCCATCGATATCATGCTCCACGCCACTTACTTTGTGGTCGGACATTTCCACCTCGTCATGGCCGTCGCGGCCATGTTCGGCATCTTTGCGGGGACTTACTTCTGGTTTCCCAAGATGTTTGGACGAATGATGAGTGAGCCTTTGGGCAAGCTGCATTTCTGGCTGAGCTTCGTCGGCGCGTATTGCATCTTCATGCCGTTTCATTACCTGGGAATGGTTGGAAATGTACGACGCTATGCCACCTTCACCGATGACTACCTGCAACCGCTGATCCCCGTCCATCGTTGGATCACCGTGGCAGCACTGCTCACGGGCGCTGCCCAGGCTATTTTTCTCTTCAATCTGATTCATAGCCGGTTCTGGGGCAAGCCGGCGACGGATAATCCATGGGAAGCCACTTCACTCGAGTGGAGCACGGCCACGCCACCGCCGTTCGATAATTTCGGAAGTAATCATCCTGTGGTTTACCACGATCCTTATCAGTATGGTGTGCAGAGTTCCGTGGGCGATTATGTCATGCAGGCCTCGCCCGAACAGGTAAAGAGCGACCACGACGAAAAATAGGACGAAGGCATAGGACAACGAAGACGTTATGGCAACGACACTACCTGAGCCGCCAAAAATTGATCGCGACCGTTTACCCGACGATGGCCACGCGGGTAATGGCGGTTGGAGAAATCTCGTCCCCGCCGGCAGTGGCCCTCGCGTCACGGAGCACTACTCGCCGCCACCGTCGTCAACCGCGATCTGGGTTGTGCTGTTCGCGATTACGATGATGTTCGCTGCCTTCAGCAGCGCACTCATCATTCGCAAGGCATCGCTGGACTGGCAAGGCTTTACCTTGCCGTCGATTCTCTATCTCAACACGCTCCTGCTCTTTGCCAGCAGTGCGACCCTTGAAGTTGCTCGTCGCCGCATCGGCAATTTCATGGGTGGCCTCAGGACTCAAAGCGAACATCCTGCGCGCTGGCTCTATATCACTTTGTTTCTAGGGTTACTTTTTGTTGCCGGGCAGTACATTGCATGGCGCCAGTTACGCGCCCAGGGACTTTATCTCGCCACCAATCCGAGCAGCTCTTTTTTCTACCTGCTCACCGCTACGCACGCGCTCCACATATTCGGCGGATTGGTTGGCCTGATCTACGTCATTCGCAAGCTCGGGAACTCGACTTTGCGCCGGAGTACGCTGGTGGCCACGGCGCGCTACTGGCATTTTATGGATGTTCTCTGGGTCTATTTACTGTTGCTGCTTTGGATGAAGATCTAACCAATCAACGCTCTTAAGCTCTTAGGAGGCACCGTGAGTCAAGCGGACGTAACCATGGGTTCACATGGGTCAGACCTGATGGTGGGTAGGCCATTCGCCGTTCCTACCAAAAAGCTCGCGATGTGGCTCTTCATCATTGCGGACACGATGACTTTCGCCGCCTGCCTTGTGGCCTACGGATTCTTGCGCAACGGTTCTCCCGATTGGCCGCGCCCGTTCCACAGCATCACCAACGTCGCCATCATGACTTTCGTTCTTTTGACCAGCAGTTTGACCATGCTGATCGGATTGCACGCGGCGAAAGCCGGCGACAAAGCCGCTGCCTTCCGTTGGACCATGATCACCGCCGTCCTGGGCATCGTCTTCGCTCTTCTTCACATTCGGGAATGGATGGGCCTGATCGGTGAAGGTATGACCATGTTCAAGAATCCATGGGGCACGGGATTGTTCGGAGCGTCGTTCTTCAGCATCACTGGCTTGCACCTCACTCACGTCTCGACTGGAGTCATCGCTCTAATAGTTGTCGGCGTGCGTTACAAAGGCGGCCGCTACAACGCCGACGACATCGAAGTCCTAAGCCTGTACTGGCATTTTGTCGATGTGGTCTGGATGTTCGTCGTACCGTTGGTCTACCTGTTGAATCTGAGCCACTAGAACCCACCAGAACGAAGTCCGGGAGCCGAATGCAATGACAGCGACAGCGACAGCGACAGCCGAAAGCAAAAATGGGATTGGGAAAGACCTCACAATTTACGTGTGCCTGCTGGTTCTCGCGGCCATACAATTTGTCATCGCGTATCAGAATATCGACGCATCGCAAATGTTCTGGCGGATGCTGATCGTTGCCTGTGTCGAGGCCGGGCTGGCCGTCCTGTTCTTCATGCATCTGTGGACAGAAAAGCGGTCCCTCATGGTTTTCGTTCTCGTCTTCACCATCGCCGTCCTGCTGGGTATGCAGTATGGATGGACCGACAGCAATCGCATGGTCGTCGGCGCACCCTTTTCGAAAGCCATGTGAGCCGGGAAAAAGCCGGTTGAAAAAGCCGCGGGAGAAAAAGCCAAAGGATGTGAAGATGTTTAGCCGAGAGTTGCCGTTCCCGAGATCATTCCGACGCGTTGTAAAAGCCCTGGCCACCCTCGCCCTGCTCGCTGCACCGATCCCCGCCTTCGCCCAAAGCTGCGCCCTCTGCTACACTGCGGCCGCGTCCTCCGGAGCGCGTGTGATTCAGGCGTTGCAGAGTGGAATCCTGATTCTCGTCATTCCTCCCACATTGATGTCGATCGGCATGATTTTCATCATCTACCACAAACGGAATCAATTCCGATCTGCCGAGGATCTAGCCATCGGTGGGAAACCCTCGAACCCCAGCTGGTAAGTCTGGGCCGAAATCGGGCTAGCCGCGCAGCGCGTCAAAGCCCCTTCCCAGCACGGCATTCTCATCCAAAACGGGAACGGCCGCGTGATGGATCACAAGCCGTCCCGCAACTGTCTTGCTGTCCCATCTACGTACGGCTAGAATTTCACTATGGCGAAATCATCATTGGTGAAAGACGTATTCAAACAGCTGGAACGAGAACGAACCTCACTGGAAAATCAACTCCATCGTGTAACCGCTGCTCTAACGGCTTTCGGCAAGGTCTACATGAATGGCGGTAAGACGAAGACGACTCGCAAAACGCGGACGATCTCGGCCGCCGGACGCAAGCGCATCGCAGCCGCGCAACGTGCTCGTTGGGCAAAAGTCAGGGCTGCCAAGAAATAGCTCAGCCGCGGACGCTTCCAAGAACCTCCCCCACAAACCCGGCAAACTCGCGCACATCCTCTTCCGTCGTGTCGAACGAGCACATCCAGCGCACCACCGACTCGTCTTCGTTCCACACGTAGAAGAAGTAGCGCTCCTGAATCTTCGCGATGGCTTCCCGTGGAATTTCGGCGAACACGCCGTTCGCCTCCACGGGATACACGATCTTGAGCCCGGGAATATTCGCCAATGCCTGTTCCAGCCGCCGCGCCATGCGGTTCGCATGCTCCGCATTCCGCCGCCAGAGATCGTTCGTCAGCAGCGCTTCCATCTGCGCCGACAAGAAACGCATTTTCGACGCCAGTTGCATCCCCTGCTTGCGCACGAACATGAAGTCCTCGGACAGTTCCGGACGAAAGAAAACGACCGCCTCCACGCCCATCAGCCCGTTCTTGGTCCCACCGAACGACAGCACATCGACACCCAGGTCGCGCGTCGCCTGCCGCAGCGTCAGTCCTTGTGCGGCTGCGGCATTTGAGATCCGGGCCCCATCCATATGGAGAAACATTTTGTGCTCGTGGGCAAACCGCGCCAGGCTCTCGATCTCAGCCGCTTTATAAACAGTGCCCATCTCCGTCGATTGCGTGATCGAAACGACTCTAGGTTGCGAATGATGCTGGTCGCCGATTCCGTGATAGGCGTGGGCCACTGTCTCGACGGTCAGCTTGCCAGTCGGAGCCCGAAGCGGCACCAGTTTGCATCCAGTCAACCTTTCGGGAGCGCCGCACTCATCTGTATAAATATGAGACAACTCCGAGCACAGCACCGCATGGAACGGCCGCGTTAACGCTTGCAAACTGAGCACATTTGCCGCTGTCCCGTTGAAAACAAAGAAGACCGCGACATCTGGGCCGAACTGTTCCCTGAACTTCTCGGCGGCCGATTCGGTGTAGGAATCGTCGCCATAGCCGACGGCATGGCCCTCGTTGGCCCGCCGGATGGCCTCCAGCGCCTCCGGATGCACCACCGCGTTGTTATCACTGGCAAAACTTCGGCTTGGCTTCATGACAGAACAATTTAGCAGAAGCAAAAATTCTTCGGAGCGTCCCGCCTTTCCCCGAATCTATATGTTTAATCTAGAATGTAGCCACCTCCGGAACCGACCTTGGGTGGCAGGCGCTTCGGCGCTGGTTAATGTGTGATTCTTCAAGACCTTTAGGGGCTTAAAAATAGGGGCTCAACAATAATGTTTCGATCGTGCATGAAGACATCAGTGCAAATTTTGCCAGTGCTTCTTTTGGCTGTGCTCGCCACCACCGCTTGCAGCAACGGCAAGGCCGCCAGTGCGGCCGCGCCGCACGCCATGCCGGTGAAAGTGCGGACCGCCGCCGCTCAAAAAGTCGACGAAACGACGGAATATGTCGCCACGCTGAAGTCCCGCGACTCTGCCGTCGTCAGTCCGCAAGTCGAGGGGATCATTACGAAGATCTTCGTTCGCTCCGGCGATCGTGTAGCGGACGGCGCACCGATGATGCAGATCGATCCCGAAAAGCAGCAGGCCACGTTAAAGAGTCAGGAGAGCGCGACCGCTGCCCAGTTGGCACAGCTTAAACTGGCGCAGCAGAACTATGACCGGACAGCGGTCTTGCCGCAGCCGGTGTGGTCAGCAAGCAGGACCTCGATAACGCGAAGGCCGCTCTTGACGCAGCGCAAGCGCAACTCCAATCGCTCGGCGCCCAGGTCAACGAGCAGACGGTCCAGTTGCATTACTACAAGGTTGTCGCTCCCCGCGCCGGAGTCGTCGGCGATGTTCCCGTTCGGGTCGGCGACCGCGTGCTGACCACCACGCAGCTGACCACGGTCGATCGCCCCGGAAGCCTCGAAGCCTACATTTATATCCCCGTCGAAAAAGCGGGCGACCTCAAAATGAATCTCCCCGTCCAGATCGTCGACGGTTCCGGGAAACTGCTGGCCTCGAGCCGCATGACCTTCATTTCACCGCAGGTTGACAACGCGACCCAAACTGTCCTGGTCAAGGCGACGATTGCCAATTCGAATGATGCTCTGCGGAACGCGCAGTTCATCCGCGCCCGCGTGGTCTGGGGCACACGAAGTAAGCCTGTCGTCCCGATCCTCGCTGTGACTCGAATCGGCGGCCAGTATTTTGCCTTCGTCGCCGAGCCCGATCCAAAAGGCGGATTCGTTGTCCACCAGAAGCCGCTCGAAGTCGGCCAGATCGTTGGCAATGACTATGTAGTCCTCGATGGAGTAAAGCCGGGCGACAAAGTCGTCATTTCCGGCACACAGTTCCTGATCGACGGCATCCCCGTAATCCCGCAAGAGAGCAGCAGCTAACCGCGCTGGATTTACTGGTTACTGAATCGAGCGATAGAACCAAATAGCGAGAAAAAACACCAGTCACTAACCACTAGCCACTGCCCCTATGGTTGACTTTTTTATTCATCGCCCGGTCTTCTCCACTGTTTGCGCCCTGCTTATTATTCTCGCGGGCGCGGCTTGCATCCCCACGCTCCCCATCGCCCAGTTCCCGAACCTCGCGCCTCCGCAAGTTGGCGTTACTGCTGTGTACACGGGCGCCAGTTCCCAGACGGTTGAGTCCGCCGTCACTACGCCGCTTGAACAACAGATCAACGGCGCTGAGGGCATGAAATACATCACTTCCTCCAGCACAAACGACGGCGTCAGCACGGTCACCGCGACCTTCGACATCACCCGCGATCCTGACCTCGCGACCGTTGACATCGAAAATCGCGTCAATACCGCTTCTGGACGTCTGCCCGCCGCGGTGAAACAAATCGGTATCACCGTCGCCAAGACCTCGCAGAACTTCGTCTTTGGCGGCGGCGTCTATTCGCCCGACGGCAGTCTACTCCACGCTCTTTATGAGCAACTACCTCGATGTTTACGTTCGCGACAGCTCTGAAGCGCGTTCCCGGCGTCGCCGATGTCATCATCTTCGGCGAGCGCAAATACTCCATGCGCCTGTGGCTTGATCCCGTGCGCATGGCAGGCCGCGCCCTCACCGCCGACGATGTCGTCAGCGCTCTCGCCGGAGCAAAACGTCGAAGTCGCCGCCGGACAGGTCGGCTCTCAGCCCGCTCCTGCCCGGCCAGCAATTTCAGATCAGCGTCCGCGCCGTCGGCCGCCTGTCTGAACCTGCGCAGTTTGACAACATCATCCTCAAGAGCAATGCCGACGGCACGCTCGTTCGCCTCAGGGATGTCGGTCACGCCGAGCTCGGCGCCGAAGACTACAGCTCTGACCTCGACTACAACGGACACGATGCGGTTGGCCTCGCCGTCACGCAACTCTCTACTGCCAACGCTCTCGATGTTCATCGCAAGTGCGTCGCCGAACTGCGATCGTCTTTCCAAGCGCTTCCCGCCCGGCATGAAATACGAGATCGCCTTCGATACCACCGATGCTGTCAGCGAATCGATCCGCGACGTGATCGTTACGGTGGGTTCGGCGATCGGACTGGTCGTTCTCGTCATCTTCGTTTTTCTCGGCGATTGGCGGACCACGATCATTCACTTCATCGCCACTCCCGTTTCTCTTATCGGGACATTCACTTTCATCAAGCTGCTCGGCTTTTCCATCAACACGCTCACGCTTTTCGGCATCACTCTGGCCACCGGGCTGGTTGTCGACGACGTGATTGTCGTCATTGAAAACATCGAACGTCACATTCAAGAGGGCGAGAACGAGCGCGACCAAAGCCGCCTCCGACGCCATGAAAGAAGTTACCGGCGCGGTCATCGCCACCTCGCTGGTGCTGGTCGCCGTCTTTGTACCGGTCGCCTTCTTCCCCGGGACAACCGGCATTCTCTTCCGCCAGTTCGCGTTGACCATCGCCTTCTCCATCGCGATTTCTGCCTTCAACGCTCTTACTCTGGCGCCTGCGCTCGCGGCGCTACTGCTCGGCCGCTTGCACGGAGAAAAGAACCGGTTTTCGAAAGCAGTCGACCGCGTCATCGACGCCGTCACCCGCGGCTATGTCCGCGCTCTTCGCACCTTCCTGCGCTTTGAGGCCGTCGCCCTCATTCTTTTTGCCTGCGGCCTCGGTCTCGCTTACTTTGTCTTTGGCAAAGTTCCGCAGGGCTTCGTTCCCACCGAAGATCAGGGCTATCTCATCGTCGCCATCCAGGCTCCCATCGGGAGCTTCGCTCGAATACACGCGCGATATCGGCCGCGCAAGTTTCGGCCATCACCAAGAATATCCCCGAAATTCTAGGCACCTTTGCCGTTCGCCGGCTTCAGCTTCGGGGGCAACGCTCCCAACGCCGGACTCGTCTTCCTGCCTCTTCAGCCCTTACGAGAAGCGCAAAGGCGAACAACATACCGCCGCTGCCATCATCAATCGCCTCCGTGGCCCGTTCTTCGGGATCTCCGGCGCTATCGTCATTCCCTTCGAACCGCCCGCCGTCCAGGGTCTCGGCCAGTTTGGCGGATTCCAATACGAACTGCTCGATCAGGGCGGTCACACTCTTGCAGGATCTCGACAAGACCACTCATGACCTCATTCGCGCCGCCGGGCGCGTCCGCAAAAAGATCTGACCGGCCTCTTCAGCACCTACACCGCCGAACGATCCGCAATATGTCGTCACCATCGATCGCGAAAAAGCCAAGAGCCTGCACATCCCGCTCAGCCAGATCACCGATACTCTCAGCGTTTACATGGGCTCGTCTTACGTCAACGATTTCGATTTCAATAACCGCTCTTATCGCGTCTACGTACAGGCCGACAAACAATTCCGCTCCGCATCCGCAGGATATCGGCCAATACTACGTCCGCTCGGATTCCGGCTCGATGGTTCCGCTTGCCAATCTGATCACCGTCAGCCAGAACGTCGCGCCGCAGGTCATCAACCACTACAATCTTTTCCGTTCCACCGAAATTGACGGCTCCGCCGCCCCGGGCTTTAGCTCTGGCCAGGCCATCGATGCCATGCAGCAGCTGTCCGCCAAAATCCTGCCGCAGGACTACACCTACGAGTGGTCGGGAATTTCGCTGGAAGAGTTGGCCGCCGGATCGACCTCGCTCATTCTGTTTGGTCTCGGAACCCTGGTCGTCTATCTCACGCTCGCCGCGCAGTATGAAAGTTTTGTGCTGCCCTTCATCATCCTTCTCGCTGTGCCCATGGCCTTGCTCGGCGCGCTCGGCGCGCAGTGGCTGCGCGGCCAGCAAAACGACGTCTACTGCCAGGTTGGACTCGTCATGTTGGTCGGCCTTTCCTCCAAAAACGCGATCCTGATCGTCGAATTTGCCGAACAATTGCGCGCAGCGCGGATGACCATCCTGGACTCTGCCATCGAAGCGGCCCGCATTCGTCTGCGTCCCATCCTCATGACCTCGTTGGCCTTCATTCATGGGCGTCGTTCCGCTGGTCGTCGCCACCGGAGCCGGCGAAAACGGCCGCCACTCCGTCGGCACCACCGTTTTTGGCGGCATGATCATGAGCACCATCCTGAATCTGTTCTTCATCCCCGTGCTCTATCTGCTGATCGAAGGTTTCCGCGAGCGAAAAAAGAAACCAAAGACCACTGAGCCACAGCCGAAAACGGCGTAGCGACAGCCGCCCCGACTGTCTAAGGATCCGACGGTCGGCGGTCCGAGGGTCGGGAACTGCTACATCGGTGGACGGGCGGCTCGCCCGTCCACCTCGTCCGTCCAGCCCGCAAAGAAAAAGCAACCAAGGTACAATTCTGGGCGTCTGAGAAGGCGGACTATTCCGCGTCTTCACAGTCCACAATTCGTGCGTGAGGTCAAAATGAAAAAATCACTGCCTATTGTTCTAGCTCTCCCACTGATTTTCTCGATGGCGGGTTTAGCCACCGCGCAGGGCAATCCACCCGCTGGCGCGCTTCCTCAGAAGAGTATGGAGCGCATCTACAAAGAAGTCCGTCACGAACTCGTCATGCTCCCGTACTACGGCGTGTTCGACAACCTCTCCTACAAGGTCGACCCCGACGGCACCGTAACTCTGCTGGGTCAGGTCGCGCGGCCAACGCTGAAATCCGATGCCGAGAGGGCCGTCAAACGCATTGAAGGCGTCGAAAAAGTTGTGAACAATATCGAAGTCCTGCCGGTATCGACCAACGACGATCGCATTCGCCGCGCCACCTACCGCGCCATCTACGGCAACAGTGTGCTGAGCCCGTATCAAATGCGCGCCGTCCCACCCATCCATATCATCGTGAACGGCGGCAAGGTCACGCTCGAAGGCGTAGTCGCCCGTCAGATGGATAAACAAATTGCCGGCGTGCAAGCCAACGGCGTCCCCGGAGTCTTCGCCGTAACCAATAACCTCGTCGTAGAAGAGCCGGAAAAAAAGGACGACAAGAAAAAGTAATTTCTGTGTTGTCGGCCATGTTCTCGCCTATGCGCTTACCTATGCAATGGAGAGCCGCGTTCCCCTCTCAGGCTCTCCACTGTGGGTTCTAAGGTCTGGTCTGTGGGTACTGTTACAGTTTGATTGTCACAGGGCATGTTTGGGCACGAAGGAGGCGCATGTCTAGATTCCTGCTTGGCATCGTCTGTGGTTTGGTTTTCGGGGCTATCGATGTAGGAATCATGTTGCCGATGAGCTTCGCCGACAAAAAGACGGCGATCACAGCGGCTTTCATTGCGCGCTTTGGAATTGGATTTGCCATCGGTGCGGCCCGCTTGCCCTGGCCGGGATGGGCCGTTGGACTCTGCTTCGGCCTACTACTCAGTGTCCCTGACGCCCTCATCACAAAAGCCTACGGTCCGATTATCGGCATGGGTGCTATCGGCGGGACCATCATCGGTGTCGTCGTGCAGCGATTCGGACACTAATTTTGAACTGCAACGGTACCGGTCTGTGCCCACTGTGGTGAATGGTTTTGCCTGTAGCTAAAATGAACGGGTGTCTCAGCCGCCAGTCGATCCCGCCCAGATTGCCGAAGCCGCTCGACTGATCCGCGCCGGCCGTCTGGTGGCCTTCCCCACCGAGACTGTCTACGGATTAGGAGCGAACGCACTCGACGCCGAGGCTGTGGCCCGCATTTACGCCGTAAAACGCCGCCCCGCCACCAGCCCGCTGATTGTCCATGTAGCTTCTACTGAGATGGCGAAGACGCTGGTCGCCGTCTGGCCTGACGCAGCCGAAAGACTGGCTGGAAAGTTCTGGCCCGGCCCGCTGACGCTGGTTCTGCCTACGGCTCATCTTCCTGTGGGTTCGGTTCCGCTCATCGTCACCGCCGGACTTCCCACCGTGGCTCTGCGCATGCCCGCGCATCCTGTCGCTCTCGCTCTCATTCGCGCGGCTGAAGTTCCACTGGCCGCGCCCAGTGCCAACCGCTTTACCGAACTATCTCCCACCACCGCCGAGCACGTCCGCCGCGGTCTTGGCGACGAAGTCGACCTCATCCTTGATGGAGGTCCCTGTACTGTGGGCATCGAATCCACCGTCCTGTCGCTCGTCGATCCAATTCCCACCCTCCTCCGCCCGGGGGCGATCTCGCGGTTGCAGCTCGAATCCATAATCGGACCCGTCGCATCCTTGCACGAAGCGCCCACCGGATCACACCCCTCCCCCGGAATGCATCCCCGCCACTACAGCCCTCGCACCTCCTTATTACTGGTCAGCGAGGGCACCCTGCCTGACCACGCGCGCGGGCAGGGGCTCTATCTACAACACCGTCATCCGCTGAAAGTCGACGTCCAGGCCAAGACCGTCCAGACGAAGACCGTCCAGACGAAGACCATCCAGATGCCATCGACGCCTGCGGAGTACGCCGCCGCTCTTTACGACCAACTTCATCGGGCCGACGAGGCCAACTATGCCTGGATCGCGGTCGATCTCCCCCCGCAAAGCCCCGATTGGGAGGCAGTCCACGATCGCCTCAGCCGTGCCGCCTCGAAATTGTGAGTTGGGGTCACGCTTCGTTACTTCTGTTACTTGGGTTCGGGAACATAACAGTTTGTAATCCCTAGAGAATGGGGGATTAGTGCGTCTTCGATCAAATTCGAAGATTTGGGCTGGGGTCGTGGTCTGCCTCGTATTGGCGCAGATCCTCGCGTCTCTGCTGCTGCAAAAATCCTATCGGCTCACAGCCATCACTGACTGGATCGCTCTCCTTCTTATGTTTGTCGCATCGGCCGCGTTTGCCCGCAATGCACTCGCGAGCGAGCGCCGTCAACGTCTGGTCTGGATCCTGCTCTCCATCGGCTATGCGATCGAAGCTGGTAGTCAGATCTTGTGGATGCACTGGGAATTGGCGGTCCAGCAGATTCCCGTCATGAGTCTCGGCGACGCGGGAGTTTTTCTCGCCTGGACATTTCTGATCTTAGGTTTTGCCCTGCGTCCTCACGTCGAGCCCACTCCTCAACATCAGCGCCTGGGGACGCTCGATCTGCTTCTGCTGTTGATGACGGGCATCTATCTTTATCTCTTCCTCGTCATTCCCTGGCAGTATTTCGCCCCCGAGCCGCAGTCCTACGGACCGGCTTACAAATTTCTTGCCCTGGCGCAGGACGTGGTCATGCTTTCGATCGTGGCCCACGGCTGGCGTCACAGTTCAGGTCGATGGCGTCATTTCTACGCTCTCCTCACCGGCATCGTGCTGATCGACACCATCATGGAATACGTTGTCGACACCCTGGCCGACGCCGGAGTCTACTTCAGCGGCGGATGGTATGACGTCACAACCGCGGTCTGTCTCGCTGGCATGACCGTCGCCGCACTGCTCGCCTTCAATCTCGAACCAGCTTCTGAAAACGGCGACCCAGACACCGAACGCTATTGGTTGTGGGCCTCGCGCCTGGCCGCTCCCGTCACCCTGGTCTTGCCATTGCTCGCGGCGTGGTCATTCCTCGACCGCAGCCTTCCCACCTCGGTATGGACCTTCCGAGTGATCTTGTCGCTGGCAGCGGTTGTGATCTTCGCTTTTGTAGGAATCGTGAAACAGGCTCGCCTGGAAAGTGCGTTGGCCAACGCCAATCGCGACTTGCTCGACGTTTCGGTGACCGATCAGCTGACGGGCGTGCGCAATCGCCGCTTTTTCGCCAACTCCATCGAGTCTGACGCGCAGCAGGTGCTGCGTTCCTTCGTCAGTAACCCATCGCCTGATGTGCGCAACCGTGACCTTGTTTTCTATCTCATCGACATCGACCACTTCAAAAAAGTGAACGATCAGTTCGGCCACAAAATCGGAGATCAGGTTCTGGTCGAAGTCGCGCGCCGCATCAACTCCGCTGCCCGGCTGTCGGACGCTGTCATCCGCTGGGGCGGTGAGGAATTCCTGCTCCTGTCGCGCTACACCGACCGCCGTGAAGCCCACATCCTGGCCAGTCGCGTTCTCGAAGCAGTAGGAACCAAGCCCTACCGCACCTACACCAAAGAAACCGATCTGCACATCACCTGCTCGATCGGGTGGGCAGCTTTTCCCTGGACCGAAGCGGATCCAAAGGCTCTCTCTCACGATCACGTACTGCTGCTGGCCGACTACGCTCTTTATCAGGCCAAAGGATCAGGAAGAAATCGCGCCATCGGTCTGCTCCCCGAGGGCGAAACCGTCCGAGGCGCGACCGTCGATGCCACCATCTACATCAACGGCACGCCAGCCTCACCCATCAGTACGATGGGCCCGCAAGAAGAATCAGCACCCACGCCCGCAACCAAAACTGCGGCGGCGTCAGCGTCAGCCAGCAGCTGATCCAACTTTCGTTGCACCCGAAGTTACACCCTAGTTACACCCCTCCCCGTCGTTGACGGTCGTCAGCAATCCAGCGCTTGCCGTGATATTCCGGCTATAGCAGTACCCAGTCGAATTCGACCGGAAAAAGTTCTGTGAACTCGCCTGGTTCTGGTTGCCCGTGATGTTGAAGTTGGGGTCGAAGTTGAGCCCATCCGTAGTAGTCACCCGGTTTTTAAGCAGGCTAAAGGACGTCGTCTGCCCCTTATGCCGCGACTGCACATCGCGCTCGAAATACTGGTTTGAGGTTGTGGTCTGCGTTCCCGAACCGTCCGCATTGAACACCAGCGTGATGTTGATCTTTAACGGCCATGTGTCGCTGGTCGTGTCCGTGAAAGTGCCGCCGGCATTGTGCGTCGTAACCACCGAATGGATGGTTGTGCCCTGCTCGGCGTTCTGCTCGTAGCTCGCAGGCAGAATCTTGAAATACTGGTTGTTGAAGAACTGAATATTCTGCGCCACGGTGGTTGTCACCGGTCCGACAGGAGTATTGATGTAACCGGAGATCTGAAAATTGTGTCCGGACTTGGTATCAACCGTGCCCTGAACATTGCCATTCTGCGCAACGCCGACGTGTTCGGTGATGTCCGGCACCGGCACGGCTAGCGTATTCTCCGTTACCGCACCCGTGATCTGGGTCGCGTTGGCGTCGGTATAGAGCAACAACGACGCAGTCGCCGAGAAATAGTTGTTGGCATTAAATACGCTGAGCGCAACCGTATGCGGCTGACCGTCGTCGAGCAGCGAAGCGAACGGGGTAAGGTTGACGCGATAAGGCTGGAAGTTCAGCGTCTGCACTCCCGGGATCGGAATCCACAGGTAAGGATCGATGCCGCCGGTATAAATCCACGGATAGACAGGGGCAACACCCGCCGGTGTTCCATCGATGGTGACTTCAGATTCGCGGAAGGCCGTGCCGCCACAGCTCTCGAGTTCGCCTGCCACATCGTTCGGCACACACACATACCAGAATTCGTCGCCCGACTGGCTCTGGGCGAACACATCGAAATAGACGTCGGTGATATTCGTCGGCAAAGTTAAAGTTTCTTCCAGCAGACTGGAGCCGTTGCCCAGTCCAACTGTGCCGCCGGTTGCCCCGCCCGAGAAAGCAATGACCTGGTCAGCCGTGCGCGGGGGCGCCTGATTCGCTGCCAGCGGATAGAAAAGCACTCTGGCGGTGCCATGCAGGATTCCGTTGTACTGTTTGTTCACCGTGTTGCCGAGATCGACGGTACCGGTCTGGGTCACGGTGAAGATCGAACTATAGTCGGTGAGATCGCGCTCTACGTGCCAGTGCCGTCCGTCGTTCGGGTCGGGCTCCGAGGTCGTGCCGAAATAAACGTTCGTCGGCCCGATCCAGATATTGGCCGTGCGATCGTACTGGATTCCCTTGGAGACGGAGAAATCGGCTGCGAGAATAACCTTGGCCCACGGCCCCGGGCAACTGGCGGGCGGCGCGTAGTTGAAACTCTGCGGCGTATAGCCGATGAACGACAACTGCTTATAAAGTGTAACCACGCAGGGAGTCGTTTTCGGACGCGGCACAGTTGGATCCGCGGTCGCGGTGTTACTCGATCCGATTTGTAGCTGGGCAGAGGAGATGGCTGTGAATAAGCAAAGCGACGAGACGAGTGTGGCGAACTTCGAGAGGGAAAGGGTCACTGAAGCCTCCAAAATGATGGTGCAAAAATTTGCAGAGCCAGAAGAGGTCTGCGCGGCTAGAACCCGCAGTGGTAAAGGAGTTTAGTGAGACGATGATGGAGTGTCAAGTTGGGTCCACGCGGAGAGAGATTCTGTTGAAGGTTTTTCTCTTGCTGTTCGCGTTTTGGTCGGTCTGTCTGCACGGGTTTGCCGTGGAACTGTTCGCCGAGGAGCACCCCGCGCCGTCCACGAGCGTCGTAGTCTTAGGCACCGGAAACCCGTCCGCAGATCCAGAACGCTGGGGCCCGGCCGTCGCCGTGGTGGTCCACGACCGCGCTTATCTGATCGATTGCGGCCCGGGAGTGGTCCGTCGCGCCGCTGCCGCCGAGAAGAACGGAATCGCCGCCCTCAAAGCAAAAGAGCTGAAGATCGTGTTCATCACCCATCTGCATTCCGATCACACTCTCGGCTACCCAGACCTGATCTTTTCCCCGTGGGTGCTGGGCCGCAAAGACGCGCTTGAAGCTTACGGCCCTCACGGACTAAGGAAGATGACAGCCCACATCGAGAAGGCATGGGAGCAGGACGTTCATGTTCGCCAACAGGGACTGGAACAAGCGAACGCGACCGGCTACAAAGTCAATGTTCACGAGATTCGACCCGGAGTGGTCTATCGCGACCAGAATGTCACGGTCACTGCGTTTCCAGTGAAGCACGGAATCTGGAAAGAAGCTTACGGATATATTTTTCAAACGGCCGACCGCAAAATCGTGATCTCCGGCGACACCGCTCCCACCGACGAAATCGTGAAAGCATGCGACGGATGCGACGTCTTGCTCCACGAAGTCTTCAATCCCCACGGAGAGGAACTCAAAGAAGAACATTGGCGAGAATATTTCCGAACCTTCCATACTTCTCCCGCCGAGTTGGCCGATATCGCGCGCCGGGCGCATCCTAAATTGTTAGTGGTCTATCACCAGTCGCTCGAAAAATTGCCGGAAGCGGACCTGGTCGAGCAGATCGGCCGCGAGTACAAGGGAAATTGGGTATCGGCTCACGATCTCGGAGTCTATTAAGGCAGGAGTCTATTAATGCAGATGTACCGGACGCGATTCGTGCGCGACATCCTGACCGAGTTCCTGCCTCCAGCGAGGCCCGGGAAAACTAACCGCGCGATCATCCTCTGCGACGGCATGCCGTCGATCCCACGCAAGCAGGCTCTGGCTGAATTTCTCGCAGCGAAAGGTTATTGGGTCTTCTATCCGCGTTATCGCGGAGCATGGGAGAGTGGCGGAGAATTCCTCAAGCGATCGCCGCACCTGGACATACTGGATGTGATCGACGGACTGTCGGAAGATTTTCGAGAGCTGGCTTTCGGCCGCCGATTCCGTCTGTCGCTCGACGAACTATTTGTAGTGGGCGGAAGCTTTGGCGGCACCGCGGCAATTCTCTCGTCGCTCGATCCGCGAGTGAAAAGAGTGGTGGCAAATTGTCCGGTAGTGGATTGGTCGATTCTTCCGCGTGAGCAAAGGAAAGAAACGTCGAATCCAAATTACGCCGCCTATATTCGTGACGCTTTCGGCCACGGCTACCGGCTGTCGGATAAAAACTGGAAGAAACTGCTCGACGGAAAGTTCTACAACCCTCTCTATCACGCCCGCCAGATCACGGCGTCAAAGGTGATGATGTTCCACGCACAGGACGATCCGTACGTCCCCTACCGCTCGGTCCAGAAATTCGCCCGCCTCACCAGAGTGCAGTTAAATCTCTTCCGGCGTGGCGGTCACCTAAGCACCGACCTGACCGTCCGAAAATATTGGCCGCAGATAAAAACCTTCTTCGCCCGCTAAAGATTCGAGACTGAAGATTCAAGCTTGAGTGTGGACGCGGGCGACTCGCCCGCGTGCCCGCGCCACAATCCCGTCGGTCTGCAATGGGCAGCTACTTCTTGGTCGCCGCCGCGAACCGTTTATTAATCTCGTCCCAGTTCACTACACTCCACCAGGCCTGCAAATACTCCGGGCGCCGGTTGTTGTACTTCAAATAGTAGGCGTGCTCCCAGACATCGTTCCCAAAGATGGGATGAAGTCCCTGCGAAATCGGGTTGTCCTGATTCGGAGTGCTAACGATCTTCACTTCGCCTTTGGAATCGCTCGCCAGCCAGACCCATCCGCTGCCGAATTGTCCGGCCCCAGCCGCGTTGAACTTCTCCTGAAAAGTCTTGAAGTCGCCAAATGTCTTCTTGATCACATCGCCGATGGCCCCAGTCGGATCGCCACCGCCGTGCGGCTTCATGATGTTCCAGAACATCGTGTGGTTGACGTGCCCGCCGGCATTGTTGCGGACCGGCCCGCGAATGTCTTCCGGAATCGCATTCAGATCGCGGATCAGATCTTCCGCCTTTTTCGCGTGCAACTCGGGATGCTTGTCGAGCGCCGCGTTCAAATTCTTGACATACGCAGCGTGATGCATGTCGTGATGCAGATGCATCGTCTTTTCGTCGATGGTCGGTTCGAGCGCCGTGTAGTCATACGGCAGGGGGGGTAGTTCATGCGCCATTTTTACTTCCTCCAAAGTCTGTGCCATTTCTTTTCCTCCAAAGCCTTAAAGATGACGGGGTGCGGAGGAAAGATTCACTCGGGCGACAGCTGGTTGTCTCGCCGAGCCCCTATATTTGTATCATTTGCACCCGGATCTCTTCAGCGGCCTTTGCCGGTCCTCCACAACCTGGTCTATATAATTCATAAAGTAGCGCTTTGAGCTTTTTCGTGCCTCCGGGGGGGATCTTTGAAGGTTCTATTGCTGGAAAACATCAGCGGCGTGGCCGCTTCTCAGTTCACTGAAGCGGGATTCGCAGTCGAATCGCTGAAGGGCGCGCTCGAAGAGCGCGAGCTGATCGAAAAAATCCGCGGCACTTCCATCCTGGGCGTCCGCTCAAAAACCCGAATCACCGCGGCCGTCCTCGACGCCGCTCCCGGCCTCGTCTCCGTTGGAGCATTCTGCATCGGAGTCGACAAGATCGATCGCGCCGCATCGGGCGAGCGCGGCATCGCGGTATTCAACGACCCGCACTCCAATAGCCGCTCCGTAGCCGAGCTGGCGATGGGCGAAATCATCCTCCTGATGCGCCGTACTTTCGAAGCCAGCACGCAACTGCATGCCGGCGTCTGGAACAAATCCTCCGCCGGATCGCACGAAGTCCGCGGCCTCACTCTCGGAATCGTAGGCTACGGCAAAATCGGCTCTCAGGTGTCGGACCTGGCCGAAGCCATGGGAATGCGCGTCGTATTTCACGATGTGGCCCACGTGCTGGCGCGCGGCAACGCCCGCCCCGTCAGCTTTCGCGAACTCCTTGCCACCTCTGACGTAATCACAATGCATGTCGATGGGAAAATGCAGAATCAGGATCTCTTCGGTCAGGAAGAGTTTCTCGGAATGAAAGACGGCGCTTGCCTGATCAACCTGAGCCGCGGCTTTGTGGTCGATCACGAAGCCCTGGCGCGCCATCTAAAAAGCGGGAAGCTTGCAGGAGCGGCGATCGACGTTTTTCCCTCCGAACCGGAGACTGGCGCACCATTCGTAAGCCCGCTGCGCGGCTTGCCGAATGTGATTCTCACCCCGCACGTCGGTGGCAGCACCGAAGAAGCCCAGCAAAATATCGGGCAGTTCGTCTCCGCCAAAATGATCGACTACTTCAAGAGCGGGAACTCCCTGCTTAGCGTGAACCTGCCGCAATGCCACCTCGATTATGAGCCCGGCTCGCATCGCTTGATGCACATCCATCACAATGTCCCGGGAATCCTGCGCGCGATCAACGACATTCTCGCCGACCGCGAAATCAACATCGAGCGCCAGGTCCTGGACACGCGCGGCCCGCTCGGCTACGCCATCTACGACATCAATCGCGCCTGCGACGATCAGTTGCTCCAGAAGTTGCGAGCCGTCCCTCACACCGTCCGCGTGCGAGTGCCGGGAGTAGTGACCAAGTGAGCCGGATTCCGCCGAAGAGTCTTAGGTTTGTCTAACTGAGAACTGAGAACTGAGAGCTGAAAGCTGATAACCGAGACTAGATTTGTTCCAATCCTGTGCACTGCGTGTGCAAATCTAGGCGATCGAACGCGAGACTATCAACAGCAATTTCCTTCCCCGAGCCTCAAACCCCGCGCTTCGTAAGCCAACTACTACTGTTCTCGATCAAAACATCATCTGGTTGCATGCCTTCCCATTTCAGAACGAAAATTCCGCCGTTGCACTATTAATGTGTAATTGACCCGCACCATCCGTGCGCGTAAAGTCACTCCACCCGCAGCCAGTTCGCCGAGCGCCAACCACACTCGACCAACCCCGAACCGAATACCGGCCCCGCGAGGGGCGAAAGAAAGCGCTATGAATTTTGCTGAACCGAAACTCGCCGAACCCAATTTAGCCAACCGGAATTTAGACAACCCAAATTCAGCCAACCCATGGACCGTCTATCGCACCCGTTTCGTGGTGCGCGCTCGCCAACTCACCGAACCCCTGGTTTTCACCGACGCTCTGGGCCGCGAACAATCCGGCCGGCCGGGCGACTATCTTGTAGAGACTGGCGCAGGCGTCAAGCGAATTACCAGTCGAGCCATCTTCGAGGATATCTACGTGCCCCTCGAATCCGGTTCGGGAATCCTCGACCGGCCTGCCTCGAGAGCGACCATCCTTGAACAAGACAGACTCCGAGCCAGCGCCTGAAGCCGCAGTCTTGTACCTCTCGGTACCTATGTCACTTTCGGGCCACCAGCTGTTGTGTTTATCTCTTGACAGGCACCATATACGGGAGTACGTTAAGCATCCCAGAGCACATTTTTAGACCTCCTTCTAGGGGGCAACGACGGCAAATATCAGGGCGAGACTCAAAGTTGAGGTGACTTCGTGTCTTTCCCTTTCACGGGACGCCATCCCTCCGAAGTGGATGGCAGATACAAAAAAGCGGTGGCTTCCCCCGGTCTGGCCCACCAGACATCCCCTCGGGGGGATTCATCCGGAACGTGAAACTAGGGAAAGATTTAGCGTCCGAAGCTGCTCCCCGACAGACCAGCTTCCAACGCCTTCAGGAGCCCCGATGGAAGATTTGATGGAACTCGTAGCCGCCTCCTTTGCCCGTCACGGCATCGAATGCCCCGCAATCGACAATAGGATCGATACAAGGTTGGTGGAAAAACGGGGGCCGACGCCAGCTCGCAGCGTCCTCGAGCCCGCGGCGATCCCAGACCACAACTACCGAAAAAGCCTCCAGGGCGATCCCGCTCCGTAGCTCCCTCTGAAGTTGGTTGTATGGACATCGCTTCAGCGATGCCGAAAGCTCTTCGAAATCATGCCCTTCAGGGGCTGGCCGTCGAGATATTTCGCCGCGCCATTGTATGTATTTGGACGTATGTACTTGAAAGACAGAGTCTTATGCTTGACGCGATCAAGCTCCGAACCCAGTCCTTAAGCCGTTTGCCATCATCTAATATTAGGAGAAGGAAATGCCAGAAGTTCGAACAGAAGTGCAGACAAAAGATCCGATGCAGAATCAGAATCAGACCAAAGATCAGCTCAAGACCCAAAACGTCGCCAGCACGACCAACAAGAAGAATGGCCAAGGCCTGACCTTCCGCCGCCTCTTCACCAAGCCCGGCGTCTCGCCCTACAACGAAGTCGAGTGGGAGCTTCGCACCGCTCAGATCACCGACTCCCAGGGCGGAATGATCTTCGAGCAGAAAAATGTCGAAGTCCCAAAGGACTGGTCGATGACCGCGACCAACATCGTCGCCTCGAAATATCTTCACGGCCAGATTGGCACCGACGAGCGTGAGACCGGAGTCCGCCAGCTCGTCGCCCGCGTCGCCGAGACCATCCGCGACTGGGGCATGAAAGACGGATACTTCCGCACCGCCGAAGACGCCGCCACCTTCCACGACGAACTCGTGCACCTGCTCATCCGCCAGCACGTGGCCTTCAACTCGCCCGTCTGGTTCAACGTTGGCTGCGAACGCGTCGAGCCGAAATCAGACGCCACCAACTGGCACTGGAATTTCACCACCAACCAGGTCGAGTTCGGAGTCACCGGATACACGCGCCCGCAATGCAGCGCCTGCTTCATCAACTCGGTGAAGGATTCCCTCGACTCCATTTTGACGTTGGCAAAAACCGAAGGCATGCTCTTCAAGTGGGGATCCGGCACCGGCACGAATCTTTCTCCGCTGCGCTCTTCGACCGAAGTTCTCAGTGGCGGCGGAACCGCCAGCGGCCCGCTCAGCTTCATGAAAGGCTTCGACGCCTTTGCCGGCGTCATCAAGTCTGGAGGCAAGACTCGCCGCGCCGCCAAGATGGTCATCCTCAACATCGACCATCCCGACATCGTCGACTTCATCGACTGCAAGAGCAAAGAAGAAGCCAAGGCTCACGCCCTCGTCGCTCAGGGATACGACGGTTCGCATCCTGACAGCGACGCCTACAGCAGCATCTTCTTCCAGAACGCCAACAACTCCGTCCGCGTCACCGATGACTTCATGGTCGCCGTCACGCGTGACAACGATTTCTCGACTCGCTCCATCGTCGACGGCCGCGTCGTCAACACCTACAAAGCCAAAGACCTGATGGGGAAGATTTCCGAAGCCACCTGGCAGTGCGGCGATCCCGGAATGCAATACGATTCCACCGTCAACCGCTGGCACACCAGCAAGAACACGGCGCGCATCAACGCGTCGAATCCGTGCAGCGAATACATGTTCCTCGATGATTCCGCCTGCAATCTCGCAAGCTTGAATCTGCTGAAATTCGCGCCCAACGGCACCTTTGACGTCGAAGCCTATCGCCACGCCGTCGACGTCACCATCACCGCGCAGGAAATCCTGGTCGACAACGCCGGATATCCCACCGAAATCATCGGCAAAAATTCGCACGACTATCGCCCTCTCGGCCTGGGTTACGCAAATCTGGGCGCGCTCCTGATGGCCTCAGGCTTGCCCTACGACTCCGATGCCGGACGCGACTACGCTGCCTGCGTCACCGCCATCATGTGCGGCCAAGCGTATCTCCAGTCCTCAAAGATCGCCGAACTCTGCGAACCGCTGACGCCGATCACCGACACCGTGCAGACTCGTCTCGGAGTCTCGACCGCTGACGCCATGCCCGGAGCCGCATGCCCCGGCTGGTACATCAACCGCGAGCCATTCCTCGACGTCATCCGAATGCACCGCGCCAGCGTCAACAACATCAACAAGAATAATGTCCCGCCATCTCTGCTCGAGGCCTCCAAAGAGTGCTGGGACCAGGCTCTCTCCCACGGAGAAAAGCACGGCTACCGCAACAGCCAGGTCACGGTTCTTGCTCCGACCGGCACCATCGGCTTCATGATGGATTGCGACACCACCGGCATCGAGCCCGATCTCGCTCTCATTAAGTACAAGAAGCTCGTCGGCGGCGGCATGATCAAGATCGTGAACAACACCGTGCCCGGCGCCCTCTTCAAGCTCGGCTACACTCACGAACAAACCGATGCCATCGTCAGCTACATCGACGCGACCGGAACCATCGAAGGCGCGCCGCACGTAAAGGACGAGCACCTCGCCGTCTTCGATTGCTCCTTCAAGCCCGCGAAGGGCACGCGCTCCATCCACTACATGGGCCACCTGAAGATGATGGCCGCTGCTCAGCCCTTCATCTCCGGAGCCATTTCCAAAACCGTCAACCTGCCGAGCAATGCGACGGTCGACGATGTTTCCGAGACTTACATCCAGGCGTGGAAGCAGGGCCTGAAAGCCGTTGCTGTCTATCGCGACGGATGCAAGCAGGCGCAGCCGCTCTCCGCCGCCGGAAGCAAGACCGCAAACTCGACCAAAGACGATGCCGCTCGAAACGCCGCCGCCCAAGCTCGCATCGAAATCGAAGAAGACAATCTCGAAGCTCCGCCTCGCGCTCTGCGTCACAAGCTGAAAGAAGAGCGCATGTCGGTCACGCACAAGTTCAACGTTGGAGGCCACGAGGGCTACATCATCGTCGGCCTCTATCCCAACGGCGACCCGGGCGAGATCTTCGTGAAAATGGCGAAGGAAGGCTCAACCGTTTCGGGGATCATGGACAGCTTCGCGCTGGCCGTCTCGATCGCGCTGCAACACGGCGTGCCTCTGAAACTTTTCTGCGAAAAGTTTGCCCACACCCGCTTCGAGCCCAGCGGATGGTCCAGCAATCCAGAAATCGGCTTTGCCAAATCGATCATGGACTACATCTTCCGCTGGCTCCAAATGCGCTTCCTCAGCGGACAGCAGCAAATGCTCTTCGACAACCTGCGTCCCAAATCCTGGGCAGCTCTCCCCGAAGGAACGTCCAGCATGGGCCTCGACCCGACTTCACCCTCTCCCCGAGCCGATAGCCGCGAGCTGAGAGCCGGTTCCATTCACGCGGCCGATGCCCTGTCGAGCATGATCGACATGGGAGACGCCCCCAGCTGCAGCCTCTGCGGAGCCATCATGACCAGAAACGGCTCCTGCTACCGCTGCGGAGAATGTGGATCGACCAGCGGGTGCAGCTAGATTTACGCTATGTGGAGTCCCACTCGCCCCAGAGCTATGAGTGGGGCTCTAGTTGTTTGTTGGCGTCCATCGTGGGATTCAACGGGAGTATTCCTGTCCGCTCTCGTGAACGACGTTTTGCGCCACCGTGGAAGAGCGGCCCTTCAGGGCCGCGTTCGGAGCTATACACGAGGCCTTTAGGCCCGGTGGTCGGTCCTGCATCGGGGCTGAAGCCCTCATTGTTTCTCGCGTAGCGCCGGCCTAAAGGCCGGCTCTTCCACCAAATTCCATCCCCTCTGATTCCTCTCCCCGGCGATTGGACCGAATGCCGACACTTCCACCAAACTCCTATCCCCCGATCGAATTGAACAATTTCTCCGTGACCGCTCTCACATCTTTCACCGCCCGACATAACTACCCTACGCGAATGGATCGAACCTTCTTCATCACCTCCGTCACCGCGCAACGGAGAGCAATATTCTTGCGCGATGTCGCCGCCAACTTGCTCGTAGATGTCTTCCTTGATTATCGCGAGCAGGGCAAGTATCTCCTTCATGATTTTGTGATCATGCCCGACCACGTCCATGCCCTGATTACACCCACGGATGCGATATCGCTGGAGCGGGCTGTACAGTTCATCAAGGGAGGGTTCTCATTTCGATTGAAATCAAGTCTGCCCGTTTGGCAAGCGAGCTTTACGAATCATCGAATTCGTGACGACGAGGATTTGGAGCGGCATCGCGAATACATTTGGAGCAATCCGGTGCGTGCGAGGTTGGTAGCAAAGGCAGAGGATTATTTATATTCGTCGGCGTCGGGCAAATTCGCACTCGATTCCCCACCGCCGGGGCTAAAGCCTTCTTCTATTTTGCGTGGAACGCCGGCCTGAAGGCCGGCTCTTCCACGGTCGCTCATACGTCCCTCGCGACCCCATCATCCTCCCACCGACGCCCGCCCCATTACACCTCCGCGCAAATCTCTGAGGCTTGTCGCATTTTGCGCCCACCGTGGAAGAGCGGCCCTTCAGGGCCGCGTTCGAAGCCGTACACGAGGCCTTCAGGCCCGGTGGTCGTCTTCCACGGGGGCTGAAGCCCTCTTCATTTCGCGCGTAACGCCGGTCTGAAGGCCGGCTCTTCCACGACCGCTCATACGTCCTTCGCCACCCCATCGTCCTCCCACCGACGCCCGCCCCATTACACCTCCGCGCAAATCTCTGAGGCTTGTCGCATTTTGCGCCCACCGTGGAAGAGCGGCCCTTCAGGGCCGCGTTCGAAGCCGTACACGAGGCCTTCAGGCCCGGTGGTCGTCTTCCACGGGGGCTGAAGCCCTCTTCATTTCGCGCGTAACGCCGGTCTAAAGGCCGGCTCTTCCACGATCGCTCATACGTCCTTCGCCACCCCATCGTCCTCCCACCGATTCCCGCAGGCATCGCACACCCATTTGAATTTTTCTAGACTCGTCTCGCTCATCTCCGGAGAATTTCCTCCGACAAACACTACTTCCTCCGAATGGCACCGCGGACACCGCATCGGAATCTCTTTGCTTTCCTCTTCCTCCTCTGTCTCCGGAAAATCCTTGGGGAAGTAACGATTACGCAGAGCTGTCGACGCCCAGGTCCGGCCGATCTGCATGACTTTCACTTCCAGGCCTTGGGAGAAATCCGACGTCACTTGATCGACGCCAGTCGCCTTCTCCGGCCCGATGAAAAAAGGAATCCCGGCATCGTCCAGCAGTGACTGCATCTTCAATGCGTCGCGCACGCTGTACACGGTGAGTAGATCGACTAACTTGCGATCTTCATCGTAAGCGTGATTCTGCTCGGACAAATCCTCGTCCGAATCGGAATCAACCGAAGCTGTTTCGGTGGGCTGCCTCCGTTCCAGATCTCGTTTGGGAAGCAGTTCCGCAGCTCCCGGCCGGAAAGAGTCAGGCGGCCGAAATCGGTGCGGAGCAGGCGGCTTGTCTCCTACCGCAACCTCGACCTTGATCCCGCGCTGGCGGACTTCGCCTGCCAGAGCCTGCTGGGCGAAAGGCGTCAATTCCAAACTTTGTGGAACGAGCGCCAGCAATTCCTCGTCACTCATCTGGCGATAGCGCTCGGCTATCTGGAGATACTCCGCAGCTGGGTCGTACCTGTCCATGTCGTCGGCATGATATACCGCCCGTGGCTGAGGACTGCAATCCCTACACTTTTCATCACATCCGCCCTGTGACGGCCATCATAGACACCCATTTTGCCCGATGGGACAATACGCGTCTGAGAACCGGGTTCCGGCGCTCTCCGGAGCTAAGTCCTTATTCCGGAATACTTTGATATAAGTCCTTTAAAATCAAAGACCAGTCCGAAATTTTTCTCGCTAACCCACTGATTCCTATAGGTGAGGGGGGAGGGGGGTGGGGTGGCTAACTGGTTAACTTTCCCAAAACGGCGTCCCCACCGCAAGCGCCATCCCGCCCGTTGTAGCCCTGGAACAACCCGCCCTCCACTCGCGTATCACCACCCGACGGAGGTGTGTCGATGTTCGAGGCCACTTCAAGGCGATGTTCAAAGCGACGTTCAAGGCGGTCGCGCTTTGCATGCTGGTCGGTTGTGGTGTTGGCGTTGTCAGTGCCCAGGACCAGCAGGTCATTAACGAAAAAGGGAAGGATCACTTCGAGACCGACTTTGCCGCCGGAGGACGGTTCCAGCTTGAGGTGCAGTCGGGGGATGTCCGGATTTCCGGAACCGACAGCAACAAAATTTCCATTCACTACCTGGGCAGAAACGGAAGCGACATCCAGGACGTGAAAGTCCGCTGCAAGAAACAAGGCACGGCCGCAGCGCTCGAAATCGCGGGCGCGCCCCATAACGAGTTTCGGATTGTGATTGAGATTCCGCGGCAGACCGATCTACGTGTCCGCATGCCGTTCGGTGAGTTGGTCGTTGAAAAGGTTCACGGCGCAAAGGATGTGGAGATACACGCGGGGCAGTTGACGATGGATATTGGCGATCCCAAGGATTATGACCTCATCGAGGCCTCGGTGCTCACCGGAGAGCTTGACCTGAGTGCGATTGGAGTGGAAAAAGGCGGACTATTTCGCTCGTACAAGAAGGCGGGTCCGGGAAAGTACAGGCTGTACGCCCATGTGGGCAGCGGCGAGATTGACTTTCGCTGAGGGACGAAAAGAGGAAAGACGGACGACGGACGAGATCTTTTTAGGGAGCGGGAGCCTGAACGCAAGCGGCTGCGCGATCGCGCAGAAGTTTCTGTTCCTGTGAGTTGCGCGTTAGCGCTGCTGCCTGCTCAAAGGCTGCGCGGGCTTCGTCGAATCGGCGAAGCTTGAAAAGGAAATCTCCGCGGACGCTTGGCAGCAGATGATAATTTTTGAGCGCGGGTTCGGAGGCGAGAGCGTCGACGAGAGCCAGTCCCGCGGCCGGACCGAACGCCATCGAGAGCGCCACGGCGCGATTCAATTCGACGATCGGCGACGGAGCCACGTGAGCCAGCGCGTCGTAGAGCGTGACGATCCGTTCCCAATCGGTTTGGTCCGGAGTCAGCGCGCGGGCGTGGCAGGCGGCAATCGAAGCTTGCAGAGTATAGGTTCCGGGAGTCGAGACGAGTTTTTCGGCGCGGGCCAGTGCGGCGAGTCCGCGGCGGATCAGCAGTTGATCCCAGCGCAAACGATTTTGATCGAGGAGCAGGACCGGCTCTCCCCGAGGACCGACGCGAGCAGGAGCGCGCGAGGCCTGAATTTCCATCAGCGCAATCAGCCCGTGAACTTCAGGCTCACGCGGCACGAGTTCGGCAAGAATGCGTCCCAAACGAAGCGCCTCTTCGCACAGCGCAGGCCGCATCCAGTGATCGCCGGCAGTGGCGGAGTAGCCTTCGTTGAAAACCAGATAAATAACCTCGAGCACTGATGAAAGGCGCGTCGCGAGATCGGGCGCTTGCGGAACTTCGAAAGGAATGCGCGCGTCAGCCAAAGTTTTTTTCGCGCGGACGATTCGCTGCGCCACTGTCGGTTCAGGAACAAGAAAGGCGCGCGCGATTTCTTCGGTAGTCAGGCCACCGATCAAGCGCAGCGTGAGCGCGACGCGCGCATCGGTCGAGAGCACCGGATGACAGGAGATGAACATCAGCCGCAAAACGTCATCGCCGATGTCATCGTCAAGTGCGGAATCAAAATCCGGCACAGTGGTCTCCTTGACCTGGAGCTCGCGTCCCAACTCTTCGTTCTTGCGCTCGCGCAGCTGGATTCGCCGCCAGTGATCGATGGCGCGATGCTTGGCAGTCGCCATCAGCCAAGCGCCGGGATTATCGGGAATACCGGCTTCGGGCCACTGCTCCAAAGCCGCGACCAGAGCCTCTTGTGCGAGTTCTTCGGCCACGCCAACATCGCGCACGATCCGCGTGAGAGCGCCGATGATCTTGGCTGACTCCATGCGGAAGACGGCATCGATGCTGCGATGGACTTTGTCACGCAGATCGTCGCGCGAATCCGGACGCGAATAACGATGTGGATCGGTAGCCGTCACAGCTACCGATCTCATCATTTTTGCCGAATCCGCGCAAGGCTCGGGATTGCGAGGTGAGATGTCGTGGTTACGACGTGCAAGGGAACTCGTTCGGTCCATACATCTGACGAACCTCGGTCTCGCCTTCCCAACCAGGCCAATGTTTCTTGTGGAGTTCCATGAACTTAACCGCCGACTCGACCGCTTCTTCTCGGGAGTTCAGTTCAAACTGCGCGTATCCGCCGATGACCTCTTTGGCTTCGGCGAAAGGCCCGTCAATCACGGTGACTTGCCCACCGGTAAGCCGAACGCGCGCACCAGTTGCGGTGGACTTGAGTCCTCCGCTGCCGAGCATGGTGCCGTTCTTGGCGTCTTCGGCAAGCTTTCCAATCGCGTCCATCAGTGCTTTTGGCGGATTGCCCTGGTTTTCAGAGTGCTTGACTATCATCATGAATCGCATGGTTGGTCTCCTTGTATAAGTTGGTTGTGAGTCCAGTGTTCCGGCCGTTTCGAACGGCCAACTCTGGGTCTCTATCTATGCGTCGAACGAGAAACGGGAAAATCGACATTGGGAAGCATATTTCTGTGCTACGGACTAACGCCTCTAACGCTTCTTCTTGGACACCTTCGCGCGCAGTTGTTCCTCCTGCTTCTTGAGTTCGGGAGTCAATTCGGTGCCGAAGTCCTCCGCTTCAAATACCTGGCGAATCTCAATCTCAGATTCCCCTTCGTGCGGATTCGGGCAACGCTTCACCCACTCAATGGCTTCCTCCATCGACCGAAGCTGCCAAAGCCAGAAGCCAGCGATCAGCTCCTTGGTCTCGGTGAACGGACCGTCGATCACAGTGCGCTTGTCTCCCGAGAAGCGAACGCGCTTGCCTTTTGAGGATGCCTGCAATCCCTCACCTGCAAGCATCACTCCCGCTTTCACCAGTTCCTGGTTAAACTTCCCCATTTCGGCCAGAAGCTTCTGCGTTGGCAGGATACCCGCTTCCGAGGCCTTGGTGGCTTTGACGATCACCATAAATCGCATTGTTAAGTCTCCTTTAAGGGCTGAATCACACTACCTTCCGATTAAGCGTCGAACGAAGGGCACCAGGATCGACAGACGACGCGGTAAGTTTTGCATAAACCATTTTGGATGCAACCCGTCTGGATGGAGGATCCGCGAGACAGTCAAGATAGCATCCGGCAACGCCCAAAGCGCCTTGGCGGTGATGGCGCTGACGAGATGGTTGAACTGCGCCAACGCAGGAGTCAACGTACGAGTCAGCTCGCCAGAGAGAAGGAGAATTCCGAGCACAACCAGGATGGCTCCCGCGATGGACTTCCTGCGATCAGAAAATGGCTGCAGCATAGCCGGATCCTCACTTTTGAGGCTGCTTCAAGCCTCTACTTCAACCTCTCTAGCTCGTCGAGTGAGTGGTCGGAAGATCGACACGATCCAAGATTTTATGGACGCGCAGAGGCGGACGTGCAGAGGTGAAAGTTGTCTGGGTTTCGTTACGATCCGGCGTGGGTCATCGGCGTAGCATCGGTGGCGATGCAGATCCAGGAACCATTCTTGTAGATCCAGGTATCGATGAAGCGTTCACGGAGAACGACCGGTTTGCCACCCTTGGTTCCTTTGACTGCGATCACACCGATTGCGATGGCGGTGTTGCCGAACACGCGAACCGTCAGCGATTCGGGAGCGACCTGCTCTTCGTTGCCCGTGGATGCTTTCACGGTTGCAAGGAATTCAGATTTCGTCTTCAGCGAGCCGTCGTCTTCAACCAGCACGAGCGAATTATCGAGGATCGCGCTGAGTGCCTTGGTGTCGCCCGCCTTGTAGGCCTGGTTCCATGCTTTTTCGAGCGCGAGAACTTGAGCGCGAGCGGTTGCGTCCTCATTTTGCGCCGAGAGGAATGACCCAGTCACGCACAGGAGAGCCATCACGAAAAGGGCGGCGATAGAACGAAGGGTTCGGTCCATTGTGTGGGGGTCTCCGTCAGCACAGAGTCGGGCGACCGCGACCTGCAAAGGTAACGCCGTCGATTGAACCGCAACATAACAGAAAAGGCTGGGAATAATTAGTCCCGGGGTTGGTGCGGGAGCGACGTTTGTTGCTATGCTTTCTGGCGGTCATCGGCCCAATTATGAATCTCGAACATCCGGATTCAAACATAGAATCCAAACTTCGGAGGATTATGAAATTACGAATCAGCAGCGTGGTTATGGCGATATCGATTCTCAGTACCTTGGCCTTGGCCCAAGACGCAGCCAAGAAACCGGCGCCCAAGCCGGCGGTCGGGCCTTCGCAGGCATTGCTCGACAACTGGAACGACATCGGGCGGAAGTTGATTGCGATGGCAGAAGATTTTCCGGAGGACAAATACGACTTCAAGCCGACTCCGGCGCAGCGCAGCTTTGCCGAGGGACTGTTGCACGCCGCTAATAGCAACTATTTCTTTACGAATGCGGTACTGGGGCTGAAAATGCCTTCCGAAGAAGACCCCAAGCGCGATCAGTTCAAAAGCAAAGCAGCCGTGGTTGAGTTTGTGAAGAAAGCCTTTGCCGACGGTGCGGCGGCGATCAAGCAGAAGGGCGATAAGGGAATGAACGATTTGATCGTCGATCCCTTCGAGAACCAGCTAGTGCGCGTGTCAGACATGGCGTGTGGACTGATCGAACACTCCGGCGAGCATTACGGGCAACTGGTGGTCTATTACCGCGTGGCCGGATTAGTGCCGCCCGAATCGCGCCCGAAAAAGTAGGCGGCGAAATCGTAGACGGTGCACCAGCGATGACTCATCAGCATGGCGCAGCCGACGGCGGCGCCATCGCTGTTACCATACCTCTCGTGCGTCCACTGCTTGACGTTCGCGATCTGACGATCAGATTCCCGCAGTCGCGTGGCGATGCGCAACGGAAAACGGTTGCGGCCGCGGTGAGCCGGGTTTCTTTTTCCATTGCACCAGGGGAAGTGCTCGGATTGGTCGGCGAGTCCGGTTCAGGAAAGTCGATTACATCTCTTGCGATCATGGGACTGCTGCCCCCCGCCGCTGAGGTCTCCGGCGGAATCGCTTTTCAGTGCGACGGCGCCGACGAGACCAATCTGTTGAAGTTGCCATCCGATCGACTGCGCCAACTGAGAGGCGCGCGGATGGCTATGATTTTTCAGGAGCCGATGACCGCGCTGAATCCGGTGATGCGGGTCGGTGAGCAGATTGCTGAAGCCGTGCTCGCTCACCATCGCGTTTCGAAAGCCGAAGCCTGGCGCCGGGCTGTCGAAGGGATGCGCGAGGTTGCAATCCCCGAACCAGAGCAGCGCGCTCGGAGCTATCCACATCAACTCTCCGGAGGTATGCGGCAGCGAGTCATGATTGCCATGGCCATCGTGAACCGTCCGCAATTGCTGATCGCCGACGAACCGACCACGGCGCTAGACGTCACGATTCAGCAGCAGATCCTCGACCTGCTCAACGAACTACGGCGCAAATTTGGATTGGCGATGCTCTTCATTTCGCACGACCTCGCCGTGGTCTCGCACGTTGCCGATCGTGTGGCCGTGATGTATGCGGGGAGCCTGGTGGAGTTGGGCAGCAAGGCCGATATTTTTAGCGAGCCTGCGCATCCTTACACGCGTGGTTTACTGCGCGCGATACCGACTCTTGCGACCGATCGGACGCAGCCACTAGCGTCCATCGAAGGGACTGTTCCACCGATTGCGCAGCTTCCGCCGGGATGTTTGTTCGAGCCGAGGTGTGGGTTTCGAGTGGCCACTTGCGCGGCTCAATTGCCGGAATTGATCGAAGTCGGCGCTGGGCACTGGGCGCGGTGCCCCGTCGTGAATCCGCAGCGAAGCTGACTGGCTAAACGCGATTGCAGGGCCGCGCTTCGTTTTTCTCACGAAAAAGCTATAATCCTCCCTTTGTGCGCATACTCCTTTTAAGCGACATACACAGCAACCTCGAAGCGCTGGACTCCTGTCTGGCGGCAGCGCCTGCCTACGACCTCGTGGTAAACCTAGGCGATACGGTCGGGTATGGCGGAAATCCCAATGAAGTGATCGGACGCGCGCAATCCCTTGGACGGGTTTTCGTCCGCGGCAATCATGACAAAGCCGTCGGCGGACTGATGAACCTCGATGATTTCAACCCAGTTGCCGGCCTCGCGACGCTTTGGACGCGCGACCACCTCACACCGGAAAATCTGGAATGGCTGCGCGCCTTGCCGCAGGGACCCGTTCAAGTTGCTGAACTCCCCGGAATACAGTTTGTTCACGGATCGTCGCTTGATGAAGACGAGTACATGGTCAGCGCGCGGGATGCGATTGAACCGCTGATCACCGATCCGGTTCCGATCACGTTTTTCGGACACACGCACCTGCAAGGAGGATTTGTGCTGCAGGGCGAGATCAGCGAAGCATATCGTCCGGGATATCGAACCGTTGGCCAGGCTGAATCGTCCGATTGGCCCCTACGCAAAGATCGTCACTACCTCATCAATCCAGGATCGGTTGGGCAGCCGCGCGATGGCGACTGGCGCTCGGCGTTTGCCGTGTTCGACTCGGATGCTTGGATCGTGACCTTCTATCGTGTGCCTTACAACGTGCGGGTAGCGCAGGAAAAAATACTGGCCGCGAATTTGCCGCAGCGGCTGGCAACGCGACTGGCTACGGGACGATAGCAGACGACACGTCTGTCAAGAGTTTGCGCCGTCCGGCTGCGAGACTTTTCTCGTCTATCAGGGTTTATCTGCGTAGGCTGGTTATTCGACAACTTCGAAGACACTTTCAGCCTCTAACATTCCCGCATGAGGAGAGTGCTACGCAGATGAAGAATCGATCCCGTTTTGTCAGTTCACTTTTTCTCGCGACAGCTTTGGCGTCTTCCGTGGTGAGCACAGCGTGTGCCGAGCATCATTATTACCGGGCGTATGACCCTTACTACAGCGACTACCACGTCTGGAACCACGATGAAGTTGTCTACTACAATCAGTGGGCCCACGAGTATCACCGCGATCCTAATCGTGATTTTCGCAAGCTCAGGCCTGAAGAGCAGAAGGAATACTGGACCTGGCGCCATAGTCATGGGGACCACCATTAGGGGCGAGGCAGCCTCGATTTTTGCCGCAGCGCGGACGTTGTAAACTCACTACATGCCTGCGCAATCTTCTGAGTCCAGAAATCTTTTCGCTACGTCGAAATCTGTGCCCGCTACGCACACCGCTCATGTCGATGGCGGAGCCCGCGGCAATCCCGGGCCGTCAGGCTATGGCGTCGCAATCAGCGATGCTGCGGGGCGTTCGGTCGCCGAGTTGAGTGAATACCTTGGGCACCGTACGAACAACTACGCGGAGTATCAGGGGTTGCTTGCCGCTCTGCGTTGGGCCAACGAGAATCAGGTCAAAGCCTTCAAGGTGATCAGCGATTCGGAGTTGATGGTGCGGCAGATGAAAGGGATCTACAAGGTGCGGCATCCCGAGTTGCGCAAACTCTACGATCAGGCGCAGCAATTGGTTCGAGGACTCGAGCACTTCGAGATCCGGCACGCACTTCGGGAGCACAATCAGATTGCAGACCGACTGGCGAATGACGCGATGGATCGTGGGAAGTGAGGGAGGTCTCAGGTGTTAGGTCTCAGGTCTCAGGAAAAACACTTGGTTTTCGAATTTTGGAACAGGCCCCACGTTTAGGAGGTTTTTGGTTTTTCCTGAGACCTGACACCTGAGACCTGACACCTCGCTTCACTCTGCTACTGAGTGATCGTGCACGATTTTCCATCCTTCTGGAAATTTGCGGAAGATCAGAGTGAACAATCCCTGCGGAGTTTTGCCATCGGACATCTTCAAGTGAAATTCTCCGCGAACGAACGCGGCGTCTGGGCCGAGCATTTCGATCCGCAGGTTGGAGAATTGCAGCTGGCCCATTTCGTGGCCGGCGCTTTGGTAGTTTTTCTTGTAGCGATCGAGCGCGGCTTGCCAGCCCCTGGTCTCGTGGGCTCCGGAGAAGAAGGACAGGTCGTCGGACTTCCAGTATCCCGCCATGAACCCTTCGAGATCGTGGCGGTTCCATGCGGCCTGCTGATCGTCCATCACTTTGCGAATGGCTGCTCGGGCGGGATCATCTACGTTCTGGCCCGCGGCCTGCACCATGCCGGCTACGACAAAGACCGTTGAGGTTGCGATCAGGCTCACAAGTAAAAATAGATATCGCATCGTTCGCTCCATGTCGTTTCGATCAGTGTGTGGAAGGATACTCCGCCCAAAATCGAATTGCTGCAAAATTTCGGGAACGATACCTAATATGCTGTGGGGATTGACTGCGTACTTGGGCGAGCGCCGCCAATTCTCGTGCGGCGGGCGCACGAGATGCGGTGGTCAAGGATAAGGATTTGCAGTGGCGCTAGCGACAGCTTACGCGCGGCTCTTCTTTGACGCGGCCGCGGCTTTGACTCGAACTGTCTCCCATGGCCGCTTCGGCCGGTCGACGGCTGGCTGGTCGCGATCTTTGATGCGGTCGTATTGGTAAGACTCGCTCACGGTGCCGAGCGATTCGTTGTAGAGGCTCGGGATTTGCATCGCTTCTTTGAGTTCTTCGGTGAACTGTTGCAACGCCTTGAGGTGGTCGGCGGTGGCCGGGACTTCGGTCTTGCTCGTCTTCATGAACTGCTGGTAGCCGCGGTTGACGAGCTTTGAAATTTCGCTGCCGATCATGTATCCGGGATAGGCGAAAATCTTGGCGCCGCCATCGTCCGTTTTCTGAATCGCGGCGGAACAGTTGTATTTCTTGAGGAACACGCGGGTTTGCGCGCCCGGAGCTTCGATCAGGTCAAAGCCATGATCTTTCAACCATGCGACTACGTCTTCGTAGGTTCGCGGTTCGACTTTCGCTGCCATTATGAGCTCAATTCTCGTTTCTAGTTGCTTTCGTAGCCTTCGTATTTCGTCGCCGCAGGTTTAGATGCAGCCCTGAAGCTTTCGATGGAACCAAAACCAGGTACTTCGAATCTAAATGGCGAATGACGGCGGATTACGGTGACGCTAGTATAGATATACCTTTTCAAGGTTGCTGGCACATTACTCTAGTCATCACTGACATCACAAAATGAGACCGGGACAACATAACCGATGACACCGGCGACTCCCAGCTCCGCGTCAAGAACACCGCCTAACCCGCGCGGAGAAGCCGTGCTGGCCCAGATCGGCAACACGCCCCTGCTGCCACTCGGAGCGCTTACGCACGAGCTTACCAACATTTCACCGGGGCACGTGGAACTTTTGGGCAAGGCCGAATGGCACAACCCAGGCGGATCGGTGAAAGATCGCGCCGCGGCCGGCATTGTCGCCGAAGCCCGCCGGTCCGGAAAACTCGGTCCCGGGAAAACTTTGCTCGATTCCACCAGCGGCAATACCGGCATCGCGTATGCCATGCTCGGGGCCGCTCTCGGATTCCCCGTGACACTCTGTGTCCCCGAGAATGTTTCTCCGGAACGAAAACGCATTCTACAGGCATACGGCGCAAATATCATCTATACCGATCCGGCGGAAGGCTCGGACGGCGCGATCAAGATCGCTCGCCAGCAAGTGGAACGCAATCCCGATGTGTATTTTTACGCGGATCAATACTCGAACGATGCGAACTGGCGCGCGCATTACGAAACCACCGCGAACGAAATCTGGCAGCAGACGCAAGGGCGCATCACGCATTTCGTCGCCATGCTCGGCACGACCGGAACCTTCGTTGGTACGACGCGGCGATTGAAGGAGCTGAATCCGAAGATCCAGTGCATCTCGCTGCAACCGGATTCTGCGTTCCACGGGATCGAGGGCGCGAAGCATTTGGCCACAGCCATCGTGCCGCGCATCTACGACGCTTCGCTCGCGGACGAAGACATCGAGATAGGTACCGAAGAAGCGCATGCCATGACTCGGCGATTGGCTGCGGAACAAGGGCTACTGGTGGGAGTGTCGGCGGCGGCGGCGATTGTCGGCAGCCTGCGCGTCGCTTCACGGCTCAGGGAAGACCAGCGTGCGACGATTGTGACGGTGTTGTGCGATTCGGGCGAAAAATATTTGAGCGAAAGATTTTGGCAAGAAGGATGAGTGCAGAAGTCGATTGCAGAGGTCAGAGTCAGATTGTAAGGTTAAAACCTTTGCCCGTGATTACCGATGCCGAACGATTTACTCTGCAATCTGACCTCTACTTCTGACCTATGCTGACCCTCTCGCAATCCGACTACTCGCTCTTCGGCAGCATGGCGAAGAGACCTATCCTCACGAGTGCTGTGGAGTGCTCCTCGGGAAATTTAACGACGATGGCTCGAAGACCGTCTCGCGCATCGCGCGCTGCGGTAATACCCGGGACGATTCTCCGCAGAACCGGTACAACATCGATCCTAAAGAACTGATACGCATCCAGCGCGAAGGCCGTGAGCGCGGCGAGGATATCGTCGGCTTCTATCATTCCCACCCTGATCATCCGGCACAGTGGTCGTCGACCGATCTCGCGGAAGCGCACTGGTTTGGCTGCTCCTACGTGATCACGAGCGTAGAGAAGGGCACTGCCGCGATTACGAATTCGTTTGAGCTTGCCGGCATGGATGAGGCGGACAAGAAACTTGTCGCCGAGAGGGCTGACATAGTCTGAGGACGAAGCCCGCGTACGAACCAGGTCTGCGTGGGCCTTCGGTCCAAGCGTTGCAGAGAGAAATCAACGGGATGGAATTTGGTGGAAGAGCCGGCCTTTAGGCCGGCGTTGCGCGTGCAATGAGGAGGGCTTCAGCCCCTGTGGAGGACGACCACCGGGCCTAAAGGCCTCGTGCGATGCCCCCGAACGCGGCCCCGAAGGGCCGCTCTTCCACGGTGGCGCAAACGGCACGATGGCCAACGGCACGGTGGCGCAAACGGGCGTTCACGAGACCGGAGAAGCGTACTCCCGTTGAATCCCCGCTTCGAAAGGTTAGAGGTGGGGCACACGGCATCGGTCACGGAGAAATTGTTCATTAAATCAGGGGATGAGAGTTTTTTGTGGAAGACTTAGGTTTGCATCTTTCGCCAGTACCATAGCATCTTTATTGACATGCCACAGATCCAGATCCCGTCTCCACTGCGTCAGTATTCTGGGAAACAAGCCTCGGTCGACGTCCCCGGAACCACCGTAGGGGAGGCCCTTGCCGGCCTCGTCTCGCAGCATCCCGAGCTGAAACGTCATCTTTATACGGATGACGGCAAACTGCGCGCTTTTGTGAACGTTTACGTCAACGATGAAGACATGCGCTATTTGCAGAAAGAAGCCACCGCGCTCAAAGACGGTGATACGATTTCGATTGTGCCGTCGATTGCCGGCGGCTGCTGATTGGATTTTATGGCCACGCTTTCTGAAATTAAGCTCTCTGAAACTAAGCCCGAGACCCTGAGCAACGACGAGATCCTGCGCTACTCGCGGCATCTGATCATGCCCGAGGTTGGCATGGAAGGCCAACTGAAGCTCAAGGCTGCGAAGGTGCTCTGCATTGGCGCGGGTGGACTGGGTTCTCCGCTGGCTCTTTACCTGACGGCAGCGGGCGTTGGAACTCTGGGCATTGTTGACTTCGACGTTGTGGACTATACCAATCTGCAGCGGCAGATCATTCACTCGACGGCCGATGTCGGACGCAAGAAACTGGACTCGGCCGCCGATAAATTGAAGGCGATCAATCCCTTCATCAATCTGCGGACCTTTGACACGAAACTCACGAGCGCCAACGCGCTCGATCTTATTCCGTGAGTTTGATATGGTCGCGGACGGCACCGACAATTTCCCGACGCGCTATCTGGTGAACGATGCCTGTGTGCTTACCGGCAAACCGAATGTTTACGGATCCATCTTTCGTTTTGAAGGGCAAGCCAGTGTTTTCGCGACGGAGAACGGTCCGTGCTATCGCTGCCTTTATCCCGAGCCGCCACCGCCGGGCCTGGTGCCCTCGTGCGCGGAAGGCGGGGTGCTCGGCATATTGCCGGGCCTGGTCGGAGTGATTCAGGCGACCGAGGCAATCAAATTAATTCTCGGGCAGGGCGATCCGCTGATTGGACGGTTGTTGCTGGTCGACGCGTTGGGAATGAAGTTCCGGGAACTGAAACTGCGCAAGAATCCCGAGTGCCCCGCCTGCGGCACGCACCGGACAATCACTAAGCTCATCGATTACGATCAGTTCTGCGGCATCCGCGGAGTGGAGGCGGCGCCGGCGACGGGAGGCGGTTTGTCAGAAATTTCGGTGGAAGAATTGAAGAAGAAACTCGACAACAAAGAAGACATTTTTGTTCTCGATGTGCGCGAGCCGCACGAATATCAGATCTGCAACCTCAATGGATATCTCATCCCGCTCGGCGATCTACCGAAGCGCGTCGGCGAACTCGACTCCAGTCGAGAAATCGTGGCCCATTGCAAGATGGGCGGACGCAGCGCCAAAGCCGTAGCCTTTCTGCAACAGGCTGGATTTACCAAGGTGCATAACTTGACTGGCGGAATTACGGCTTGGGCAGAGCGGGTTGATCCTAAGATGCCGAAGTACTAAGGCAGTGGTTAGTGGCTAGTGGTTAGTTGCTGGTGGTTACGCGCCGCTCTCGTTCTCGCGACTTCTCCTCGCGTCCCTTCAATAGAAAACCTTACACGGATTTGAATTGACATTATCTCGGCCAGGGGGATAATAGTCCGTCCTATCTCATTCGTTTCCATTGATGGAGTGTCTGTGAAGATAAGCCTGTCTCGATGGCTCGCTGCGTGGTCTCTGTCGTGCACGTTAGTGGGACAGACCGTGGACCCCCAAACTACTGGCGCTCCTGCGACGGCACCGGTACAGCAGTCAACGTCGGCGCAACCTACCCAAACGGATTTCACCTCGAAAAAGGGATTTGTACTCGAAGACCAAACCCCCGTCAGACTTCGCTTGAATCGGACCATATCTTCTGCCGAGGCCCATGTGGGCGACACAGTGGATTTCGAGACCCTGGATGACATCACAGTGAACGGCACAATGGTGATTCCCAAGGGTAGCCTGGCTTTCGCGACGGTTACCGAAGCTCAGGCTAAGCGAAGAATGGCGCGCGGAGGTAAGCTCGATATCAATATCGATTATGTGAAATTGGCGAGCGGCGATCGAGCTGCGTTACGCGCGGTTAAGGATGTCAAAGGCGGCGGCCACACAGGCGGAATGGTGGCCGGAATGGTAGCCACGAGCCTGATTTTCTTCCCTGCGGCTCCGTTTTTCTTATTCATGCATGGCAAGGATATCAGTATTCCAAAGGGGACCGAGATCACTGCGTATGTAAATGGGGATGTGAAAATGGATCTCGCGAAGTTTCAGCCAGCCGCGCAGTCGAATGCACCCGCGCAAAGTGCAGCGGCCAGCAACGCAGGCTCAATCTCCGCGAAGCTTCGGCTGGAATCGGCCCCACCTGGTGCCGATATTGAGCTTGACGGCAACTTTGTAGGAAACACGCCTTCTGACGTTCAAGTCTCGGATGGAGAGCACACCATCACCGTGAAGAAGACGGGATTCAAAGTCTGGGAGCGAAAGCTAACAGTTAGCGGGGGAAGCAGCATCAACCTCAACGCCGACCTGGAAAAGGCTGACCCTCAATAAAGCCCGGGGAACATTTTCGTGCAGAAGATATTTTGCTTGTTCTCAATCGTGCTTCTCCTGTCTCAGCTATTCGCGGGACAGACTAACGATGCACAGGCCGCAGCTGCGACGCCTCCTCAAGCAGCCTCGCAGTCGTTGCCGCAATCGCCTCCCGTTGTGCCGACCGACGTTACGACCAGTAGAGGCTTCATCCTCGAAGACGCGACTCCGGTCAGGCTTCGCTTCAATCGGGCGGTTTCTTCCTCGGACTCGCAAGTAAACGAAACGGTCGATTTCCAGGTGCTGCAAGATCTCAGGATCAATGGGACTCCGGTCATCCTAAAAGGTAGCTTGGCTTTTGGCACGGTTACCGAGGCTCAGTCAAAGAGAAGGCTGGCGCGGGGAGGCAAGCTTGAAATCAATGTCGACTACGTAAGGTTATTTGACGGCGAGAAAGCGCCGTTGCGTGCGGTACACGGCGGCAAAGGCGGAAGCCACGTCGGTTATATGACCGCGGGCATTGTGGCTTCGGGACTGATTTTCTTTCCGGCGGCTCCGTTTTTCCTGTTCATGCAGGGCAAAGATATGACCATACCGAAGGGCGCCGAGGTGACCGCTTACGTCAATGGAGACGTGAAACTGGATCCGGCAAAATTTGAGCCAGGCGCGCCGAATCTTTCCACGCGTGGCATGATCTTGGCGATGCGTCCGCCGATGTGTCCGGCAATGCGCCCAACGAAGGCGACAAATTTGCGAATGTTACAGGTCGATTCGACTCCCGCGGGAGCCGATATCAACATCGACGGGAAATTTGTAGGAAATACTCCTTCGGGCGTTCGGCTGGAAGAGGGCAGTCATATGGTGATTGTTAAGAAGCCAGGATTTAAGCATTGGAGACGAAAGGTGAAGATCACAGCGGGAAGCGATATTCATCTCAATGCGGAACTGGAAAAGCCTGATTACTGATAACGCGCCAATAAAGGTTGAGGAGCGCCGAGGCGCTCCCCGTTTTTATTCCTCTTCCAGGGTTGACAAACTACTTGGCTGAGCTGCTCATCTCGGCTTTTTCGCCGCCGCCGATGGCGAGCGCATATTTCTTGCCGGCGAAGCGGACCTGGGATACCGCCGGAGTGCTAGTGGCGCGATCGACCACGGTGGAGTCGCTGTCAGAAGCCTTGTCGAGCGAGACGACTTTCGCCCACGTCTTTGCTACTTCTTTCTTGCCTTGCATGATGCTCACTTCGACGTTCGATCCGGTGCCATCCCAGCGGAGCTGGTAGGAGCCCGGAGCTAATTGTTGGCCGTTGACCTGGACTGGTTCGAATACCTGCAGACTTCCTTTGCTACTTGCGAACGCACTCGACGCGAGCAGTAAGGCCAGCCCGAGCACAACCGTCTTTGCCAGAAGATTGAGTTTCATATGCTCCTTAGCTTTCTACCCGGCTTCGGACCGGGATGTTCGGGCGGCTGGTGTGGGTCGATGACGCTCGACTGAAGGCTTGCCTTTTTCGCCGGAAGTCCTACAATGCGCCTGTCAGGGTGACGCAAAGAAACGTGGGCCTCAAACCTCGATCTTTGCCGGACTGGCCTCGACAGGGCCGCCAAACCATGCGCGAGCCAGTCCTGTTACCCTGCGAATTTTGTTGAGCAATCTGTTACAGCAATCAGCGGATCAGACGTCCAATCCCCATCAGACTTGTCCGTTCATTGCCGGGTCGCTAGAGATACGAAACCCGGTTTTAGTAAGTTCCCGATTTCTTTCGCGAACCGCCTTTTCGCTGTCATGCGCATTGGACGCGATGGTAACTCTACGGTTAGCGGGAGTGGGACGCGTGGCGGAGGAACAGGGAGGAATTGTTCTGTCTGGCGAGTCAACGAACGGGGGTTATCTACGAGTCGATCTTATCTATTCGTTTTCCGCTACTCGATCTTCAGAACGATCTTGCCGTAATTCTTGCCTTGTTGCATCAATGTGTATGCGTCTTGTGCGTCTGCAAGAGAAAACACCTTGCCGATGACAGGATGCAGGCGTCCTTCAGAGATCCACAGCGAGAGTTGCTTCCAGGCGGATTCCATCAGCGGACGATTCCCGCTGAGATAGGAGAGCCACAGGCCGTGAACGCTCGCGCCTTTCGCGTAGAGGATGCGGGTGTCGATTTGCGGAGCTACGCCGGTGGCGGCGCCGTAGACGATGATGCGTCCGAAGTCACGGAGGCATCGCACGCCTTTGGCGACGTGCTCACCTCCCAGCATTTCAAAGACGGCATCGACGCCTTCACCGTGGGTCAGCTCTTTGATGGCGTCAACGTAATCGCGCTGTTTGTAGTTGATGCCGTGCTGAAGTCCGAGTTCGCGCACGCGCGCGAGTTTGTCGTCGGAAGAAGACGTTCCATACATCTCGATACCCAGGATTTTTCCGATCTGAACGGCGGCGGTGCCGACTCCTCCGGCGACAGCCTGAATCAGAACGCGTGCGCCTGGCTGGTCAAGCAATCCGGCTTTCCAGTAGGCGAAGTACGCGGTGAAAAAGTTAACCGGGAACGCGGCCGCTTCTTCGGCCGTCCAATTTTCTGGGATGGGCCAAAGCAGGTTGCGATGAGCTGCTGTCTTTTCGGCGAAGGCGGCCCACTGCGTATAGCCCATGACGCGACGCCCGGTGCCGTTGCCGCCGCTGAGTTCGGTACCGGCAAATTCGCGGCCGGCGGTGAGCGGGGGCTGGGGAGTGTTGGCGTAGCCGCCTTCCGCGGTCATGAGATCAGCGAAGTTCAGGCCTCCGGCCGCAACGCTCACCAGGATCTGGTCAGATGTGGGCTGCGGATCGGGAACTTGCTGCACCTCGAGGACTTCGGGGCCGCCGAAACGGGTGATGACCAGGGCCTTCATGCAGGAAGTTTAGCAGGCTCGATTCAGATCGCCGAGTCTATCGATGGCATCTATAATTGAGCACTCACTTGTTGCTGAGTGCCGAGTCCTGACTGCTGACGGCTCAATGCCAACTCTCACCGACAATTTCGGGCGTTCGATTCACGACCTGCGGATCTCGATCACCGACCGCTGTAACTATAAGTGTGTCTATTGCCGGACCGGGAACAATGGCGCGGCTTATGCCGAGCTTCCGTTCGAAGACTATTTGCGGATGGCGCGCATATTGGTCGGGCTCGGGATTACGAAGATCCGGCTGACGGGCGGCGAGCCGCTGTTGCGCAAAGGGATTGTGGAGTTCGTCCGCGATCTTTCGAAACTGCGGACCGTTGACGGCAAGAAGCCAGAAATCGCGCTGACTACGAATGGGCATCTTCTGGCTGAGATCGCCCGTCCTCTGAAAGATGCCGGGCTCGACCGCGTCACCGTGAGCATGGACGCGGTGGATGCCGAGCGATTTGCGCGGATCACACGCGTGCCGAACGGATACGAGAGCGTGCTCGCGGGCGTGCGCGCTTCGCGCGAGGCGGGGCTCGATCCGGTGAAAATGAATTGCGTGCTGCTGCGCGGGTTCAACGAAGACCAGATCGTCAACTTTGGCAAGTTCGCGCGCGAAGAGCGGGTGGTGGTGCGCTTTATCGAATTCATGCCGCTTGAAGAAGATCGGGTCTGGACTCCGGAGATCGTGGTCACGCTTGACGAGATCCTCGCGCGGATGGCTGAATTTATGCCGCTCGAAGAAATCGCTCATGGACGCAGCGAGACGGCCAGGCGATATCGCTTCTCCGACGGAGTCGGCGAGATCGGGATCATCGCACCCGTGTCACATCCTTTTTGTGGACATTGCAGCCGGATTCGTGTGACCTCCGATGGCAAGCTGCGAACCTGCTTGTTTTCGGTGTGGGATCACGACCTGCACGAGCTGATGCGGCGCGGAGCGTCAGACGCGGAGTTGATCAGTTTCATTCTGAAGGTTGTCGAGAAGAAAGAAGAGCGGCACCATATCGGGGAGCCGGGGTTTGTGCCGGCGTCGCGAACCATGGTGCATATTGGTGGATAGGTCAGTGATTAGTGGTTGGTGATTGGTGATTAGTAAAATCGAACATCTTCGGGGTGACGACTATCACTGACGAGTCTGTAGGGTTGGGGTATCAATTTTGCGATGGCCCTGCTGCATTATCGTGAACTGATCGTTTGACAGAAGGGCATTGCGCTCGTCACCGATGTCTACCGACTGACCGCTGGCTTCCCTAAACACGAAATTTACGGCTTGACGAGTCAGATTCGAAGAGCTGCCGTCTCAATCCCCGCAAATATTGCCGAGGGTCAAGGACGTTGTTCACGCGGAGAGTTTCGCCAATTTCTCGGCCATGCCAGAGGCTCTCTCTACGAGCTTGAGACGCATGCGTTGGTCGCTTTTAATCTGAGTTACTTGACGGAAAGTGAGAGCACGCTGCTCATCGCGAATATTCACGAAGTGGGCAGATTGTTAAACGGATTGCTGAATTCGCTGGATCGGCCGGAAGTGACATGAGTCGGTGGCAAGCGCATCTGGCGGGCTGTGCTAATCACCAATCACTAATCACTAACCACTGTTCTCAGTAGAAGCTGTCGTACTTCGTGACCGTCCAGGTATCGTCTTTCTTCTCTTCGGTGACTGAGAAAAGATCTTTGTAGGTTGAATCCTGCGCGGGCGAACTGTAGCGCTGGCCTTTGTAGTGAAGAATCACGAGCGGCGGCGCATCTTCCCACTCCACCAGATTCCATGAGATCAGTGGGTGCTGGGTTTCGGAATCGCAGAGGAAATCCGCGCGCTTCTTGCGGTAATCCTTCTTCTTTTCCCAATCGGAAAGCACAGTCCGGCAGTTGCCGGCGCGCATTTGCAGAGATGAATCTGTTGGCAGTGCGCTCGATGGTGCGATCGCGAAACGGATTCATGGTGATGCTGATCGGCATCTGGGTCAGCGGGTCGCGCTCTTCGGAGCGTGACAGGACCGGTGGCTGCGTGCTCAGCCAATAAAGATAGCCAGCAAACGCCAGGACGAGCAGGCTGGCGGTGCCAATGGCGATCGCGAGATGGGCGCGTGAAACCTGCATCATATTCAGTTTGGGGGATTGGCTAAGTTCGGGCAAGATTACTTCAGACACCTTAAACACCGGGGGTTCGTGAGCTCGCCGGCTGAAGGGATGGAGATTATCCTCGTCGTTTCTCGGTGTCGTCTTCGTTGTTGTTGTCGTTTGTCGGGTGGGCTGTTGATTAAGGCGTTTCGACTGGTTTGGCTGCGCCGCGGTGGTTTGTGTTTTCGGAGAGTGCGGCGTATAGTTGGTGATGAATACTGTTGTGTCGTAGTGCCAGGATTGTCGAAGCACACCAGTGGGCGAAAGCCCACTTTTTAGTTGGGGCCGAGTCGTTGGAGTGCGCTGGCGCGGCGACCGAAGCGCAAATTGCTGAAAACATGGCATTTGATCTAGATAAGGTCCGGCAGATCGCCGAGCGTGTGGCGAGCTCGAGCGGGCTGGAAGTGGTCGAGGTTGAGGTGCGCGGGTCGGCGGTAAGCACCGCACGCTGCGCGTGTTTATCGATCGGCCGGGAGCGGCTCCGGCGGCGAATCGTCCGGACGGTGTGACGCACGAGGATTGCTCGAAGTTCAGCCGCGAGTTTGGAACGATCGTCGAAGTTGAAGATGCGGTGCCGGGCGGATCGTATGTGCTGGAGGTTTCGTCTCCTGGGCTCGATCGCAAGCTGACGAAGGCGGCGGACTTTGAGCGCTTCCGCGGACATCGTGTGAAGTTGATGACGCGGGAGCCGGTGAATAACAACCGGCATTTTGAAGGGAAGCTGGAAAGCTTCGAGAATGGAAAGCTGCTAGCTGGACCTGAGCGCGGCGCGGAAGAAGAAGATGCGTCCGAAAGAGGGCGAAGCTTCGAAAGTTGAAATTGAGTTGACGAACGTAGAGAAGGCGAATTTGGTACCAGAAATCTGAAAGCAAGGTCTCAGGTGTTAGGTGTCAGGTCTCAGGCAAAGACGAAAATTCTGAGACCTGACACCTAGAACCTGATACCTGAGACCTGGAATTTTTATGGCAAGTGAGCTTTACAACATCATCGAAGGGGTCAGCCGGGAAAAAGGCATTGATCCGCAGATTGTGGTGAGCGCGGTCGAGGACGCCATTGTGGTGGCCACGCGCAAGTACTACAAGACGCAGGAAAATCTTGCGCGCCGTGCTCGATAAAGACAGCGGCAAGATCAATGCCTATGCGGTGAAGTCGATTGTCGAAACTCCGGAACAGGTGGAAGATCCGAATCTGCAGGTCACGGTGGAGCAGGCGCGCAAGCTCGATCCGAGCGCCGAAGCCGGCGGCGAACTGCTGATTCCGAAGGTGACGGAAGGAATTCTGGGGCGGATCGCAGCGCAACTGGCGAAGCAAGTCATTTTTCAGAAGGTGCGCGAGGCCGAACGCGACACGGTTTACAACGAGTACATCGGGCATGTGAACGAGATCGTGAATGCGACCGTGAAGCGGATCGAAGGTCCGGATGTGATCCTCGATATCGGCAAGGCCGAGGCGCGCATGGGGCGCAAGGAGCAGTCGCGGCTGGAGTCGTTCGCCGTGGGCGAGCGGATTCGGGTTGTCATCGTGCGCGTCGAAAAAGCGGTCGAAGGGTCCAGGCGTGGTGGCTTCGCGCTCGGCGCCGGAACTGGTGTCAGCATCTTGTTCCAGACCGAAGTGCCGGAAATTTATGACGGCACGGTGGTGATCCGCGCGATTGCCCGGGAAGCGGGCGAGCGCACGAAGATCGCGGTCATGTCGAAAGACAAAGACGTCGATGCGGTCGGAGCATGCGTCGGCATGAAGGGCATGCGCGTGCAGTCGATCATTCGCGAATTGCGCGGAGAGAAGATCGACATCATCGAGTATCACGAAGATGCGGTTACGTTCGCCGAGAAGGCGTTGCAGCCGGCGAAAGTCAGCCGGGTGACGATTGTGGATGCGGCGGACAAGCATCTGGAAGTGGTGGTGGACGACACGCAGCTTTCGCTCGCCATCGGCAAGAAGGGCCAGAACGTGCGCCTGGCGGCCAAGCTGCTGGGCTGGAAGATCGACATCAAGAGCGAAGAAGAGAAGCGGCAGGAAGTGGAGCAGCAGATGTCGGCGCTGGTCACGCAGACTGTCACTCCGCTCGAAACTGGTTACCGGGCTGGGCGAAGGGCTGGTCGAAAAACTGAAGGCTGCGGGCGTCAACACGGTGGAATCGCTGGCGGACATGACGCCCGAGCAATTGGAAGCGATCGAAGGCATTGGCCCGAAAACGGTGGAAAAAATCAGTATTGCGGTCAATAATTACTTCGCCAGTCTGGATGGCGGCGAGGTAGCGGCCGCCGATCCGGAAAGTACGCGGAGAAGCCGCCACCGAAGCGGCTGTCGCTGTCAGCTGAAGAATCGGCGACCGAAGGTACAGTGGAAGCGGACCGTTTGGCCGCGGATGCCGAGCTGGCTGAAACGGCGTCCGCAGAAGGCGCCGAAGTCGCAGCTGAAGTTGAGCCTGAAGAAGTGGCCCTGAAGTCAGGCCGAAGAAGCTGCCGACGGGCAGTGCCTCGACGAGCAGCGCCGCGACTGAAGAAGCCCCGGAAGACAAGCAGAGCTGAATTAGGAACACGGCGAGTTAGGGCCGCTTGTCCGGACCGAATGCGCGAACTCTGCCAGTCGCGCAAGTGAGTCGACAGGGATTTCATGAGGCTAGATATGCGAGCTTAGACACGACAAGATGTCGGCGGGACAGAAGAGGAAACGAGAGCGGATGAGTAAGATTCGAATCAATGATCTGGCCCGTGAGTTGGAAGTCAAGAGCAAGGAAATTCTTGACGCGCTGACCACGGTGGGCGTCACGGAGAAGAAAACGCACTCCAGTTCTCTGGAAGACCACGAAGCCGACCTGGTGCGCAAGCATCTTCGCGGCCGCTCCGACGCCGATCGCGAGCTCGGCAAGATCTTCGCGTGCTCCGCAAGGCGACGAAGGCATCAAGACCAAGATCGATCTCTCGCATATTTCTCGTCCGGGAGACGTGCTGCGCACAATTCACGCAGCAGAAAGAAGCAGCCGAACAACCGGTCGCGCGGCCCGTGGCTAAGCCACCGGCGGCAACGCCCGTAGCGGAGGCGAAAGCAGCAAGCTCCGTCCGCTCCCGCGCTGCCGAGGGCAGTGCCGCCGAAGCCCGTAACTGAACCTCCCGCACCAGCACCTCGAATGGTCACGCCAGCCTCGGTTGCGGCAATGTATCGTCCGCCGAGCGTGGTTGTGATTCCGCCGAAGGCTCCTGTGACGCCAGCCGCAAGCGCTCCGCCGGCGATTGCGGTTCCACCGAAAGTTACGATTCCGCCAGCCGGGACCACTCCGTCTCGTTGGATCTGGACAGACACAAGTTCCGGCGCAAAGTGTCGCGCCGCCTCCCGCCGCACAAGCTCCAGCGCAGGACAACGTGACGCAGATGCAGGCTGCCGCTCCGGTGCGACCATCGGCGCCAGTCGCGCCGCCGCCGCGCATGATCATGCCGCAAACGGGGCCGCGTCCGGTATACAAAGCTCCATTGCCGCCTCCGGTTGCGAACAACCCGAACGCGCCTTCTCGGCCAGCGCCGGGACGACCTGTTCCGGGACAACCAATTTTTCAGCGCACCGCGCAGACCTGCCGCGCCGGGAGCGCCGCGCCCGCCGCTGCGTCCGGGAGAACGACGTCCGATGCATCCGACGCGCGTTGCGCCTGCGGGAGCGCGTCCGCTGGGCGTGGGCCCGGGAGCAGGAGCATGGCGCCGCCGGGACCAGTCGCGTCCGGGAGCGCGTCCAGGCGCTCCGTCGCGACGGCCGGGACAGAGATATGTGCCGCGAGGCGTGAAGGAAGGCCCGATGAAGGGCTACACTCCGCCGCCGCGCATGATCATCAGCAACGAGCCGGCGCCGATCACGCGCGAACATCACGATCACCGAAGGAATTTCGGTGAAGGATCTGGCCGAGAAGCTCGGCATTCGCGCCAAGGACTTGATCGCTCGCCTGGTGGTGCGCGGCGTGTTCGCCACCATCAACCAGACGCTCGACTGCGGAACTGGCCAGCGAAATGGCGCGCTTCTTTGGGGCGGAGACGGAAGTCATCACCTTTGAAGAGCAGGCTGCGAAAGATACGACCGAGGCGATGGAGAGCAGCGAAGAAGGCGCGGAAGCGATTCCGCGTCCGCCGGTGGTCACGATCATGGGCCACGTCGATCACGGCAAAACCACGCTGCTCGATTCGATTCGCTCGACCAATGTCGCGGGCGGCGAAGCGGGCGGCATTACGCAGCACATCGGCGCCTACAAGGTCGCGATTACCGACAAGGCCTCTCCGGCCTACGGGCGCGAGATCGTGTTCCTCGATACGCCGGGTCACGAAGCGTTTACGCGCATGCGTTCGCGCGGAGCGAAGGCCACCGACATCGTGGTGCTGGTGACGGCGGCTGATGACGGCGTGATGCCGCAGACGGTTGAAGCGATCGATCACGCGCATGCGGCCGAGGTTCCGATCATTGTTGCGGTCAACAAGATCGACAAGCCGGGCGCAATGCCCGAGCGCGTGAAGAAGCAACTCGCCGATCGCGGATTGGTTGCCGGAAGAATGGGGCGGCAAGACGGTGTTCGTCGATGTATCCGCGAAGCAGAAAACAAATCTGAATCTGCTGATGGAAATGATCTGCCTGACGGCCGACATGCAGGAACTGAAAGCGACTCCGGGACGCGCCGCGAGCGGACTCGTGCTCGAAGCGAAACTCGATCGCGGGCGCGGTCCGGTGGGAACCATCCTGGTGCAGAATGGCACGCTTCGACGCCGGCGATAACTTCGTTGTCGGTAACGTCTACGGAAAAGTCCGCGCCATGTTTGACGATCGCGGCAAGGCGCTGAAGGAAGCGCCGCCTTCGACGCCGGTCGAAATCATCGGACTGGAAGGGCTGCCGCAGGCGGGCGATCAGTTCGTCGTGGTCACCGATCGCGAGAAGGCGCGCGACATTTCGGAGTATCGCGAGCAGAAATTCCGCGAAGCTACGCTCGCCAAGAGTTCGCGCGTTTCGCTCGAAGGACTGGCTGAGCAACTGAAAACGGCTGGGATGAAGGAACTGAATGTCATCCTGAAAGCCGACGTGCAGGGATCGGTCGAAGTGCTGGGCGATCTGCTCGGTCGGCTTGTCGAACGACAAAGTTCGGCTCAAGCTGCTGCGGTCGGGCATTGGCGCGATTACCGAAACCGATGTGCTGCTGGCGTCGGCGTCGAATGCGATCATCATCGGCTTCAACGTGCGTCCGGAGCGCAAGGCGCAGGAACTGGCCGATCAGGAAAAGGTCGATATCCGTCTGCACTCGATCATTTACGAACTGCAGGACGAGATCAAGCGCGCCATGACCGGCCTGCTTGAACCGACCATCAAAGAAACCTACCAGGGACGCGCCGAGGTGCTGGAAACCTTCCGCATTCCGAAGGTTGGAACCATTGCCGGTTGCCGTGTAACGGATGGCTTGATCAAACGCGATTCCGAAGTGCGGTTGCTGCGCGACAACGTGATGGTCTTCAAAGGCAAGATCGCATCGCTGCGGCGAGTCAAAGACGACGCGGCGCAGGTCACCAGTGGCATGGAATGCGGCATCTCCATCGCGAACTACGGCGATATCAAGGCTGGCGACGTAATCGAAGCGTTTGTCACCGAGAGGATCGCCGCGGAAGCGATCAAGTAGGAATTATGAACAAGAGGCGCGCTAGCGCCTCGGCCGCGTCCGCCGCGTCGCTGAATAGACTTGGGATAGACTTGCTCCAATTAAGGAGCAAGTCATGTCCAAATCAATCGTCCGTTTCCTCGCCATCCTAGGAGCTCTCTGGCTCGCCGGAATGGTCATCATGCTGGTGGCCGTGATCGGAAAGAACGGCAGGGTTCCGTCCAAAACGATTCTCGAGGCGAACTTCGAACAGTCGTTCATCGAGGACGCTCCCGCCACTCCGGCCGCGCAATTGACGATGACGGATCGCGCAACCCTGCGCGACGTCGTCGACGCCATCGACCGCGGAGCGGGCGACGACCGCGTGGTCGGCATGATTGCCAGGATCGGCGCTGCTCCGATGGGGATGGCGCAGACGCAGGAAATCCGCGACGCCGTCCAAAGATTCCGCGCACATAAGAAATTCGCCGTGGCTTACGCGGAAACATTTGGCGAATTTGGTCCGGGCAATGGCGCGTACTATCTCGCGACTGCCTTCGATCATATCTACCTCCAGCCCTCGGGCGACGTCGGGCTTACCGGCATCATTATGGAATCGCCGTTCGTCAAAGGGACGCTTTCTAAGTTAGGCGTGACTTTTCATGGCGATCATCGTTACGAATATAAGAATGCATTGAACTTCTACACCGAGAGTAAGTTCACTCCGGCGCATAAAGAAGCGATGACCGCGATTATGACGTCGTGGTTCAACCAGATAAAAGACGGCATCTGCCAGGCGCGGCAGATTGCGCCGGAAAAGTTCGAAGCGGTCGTGGACGCGGGCCCTTATCTGGGCAAGGAAGCAGTCGACGCGAAACTGGTGGATGAAGTCGCGTATCGCGACGAGGTTTACTCCAAGGTAAAGAGCCAGGCCGGCGAAGGAGCCGAGCTGCTCTATCTCGAAAAGTATCTGGGCCGGGCCGGGCGTCCGCACGATCGTGGAAAGAAGATTGCGCTGGTATTTGGCGTGGGCGGCGTAACTCGCGGAGCGAGCGATTACAACCCGGTACAAGGGAGCCAGACCATGGGGTCGGACACCGTGGCGGGCGCGATTCGTGCGGCTACAGAAGACAAGGATGTAAAAGCGATCCTATTTCGAGTGGATAGTCCCGGAGGATCGTACGTCGCTTCCGACACGATTTGGCGCGAAGTGGTGCGTGCTCGACAGGCGGGCAAGCCCGTCATTGTTTCGATGGGGGATGTTGCCGGATCCGGCGGCTATTTCGTGGCCATGGCCGCTGACAAAATCGTGGCCGAGCCCGGAACCATCACCGCGTCGATCGGCGTTCTGGGCGGAAAGATGTTGACCAGCGGCCTTTGGGACAAGGTCGGGCTGTCGTGGGATGAAGTTCATCAAGGCAACAATGCGACGATGTTCACGGGCACGCACGATTACACGCCCGCTGAGTGGGCGCGATTCCAAGCGTGGTTAGATCGCGTTTACGTCGATTTCACCGGCAAAGTCGTGGAAGGCCGCAAGCTGCCAAGGGAAAAGGTTCTAGAGATTGCGAAAGGGAGAATCTGGTCAGGGCAGGACGCGAAAAACCTCGGCCTCGTCGACGAGCTAGGCGGATACGACACCGCGCTGAAACTGGCAAAGAAAGCCATTGGAGTTTCGGAAGGCGACGACGTCAAAATCGTAGTTTATCCTCGCCCGAAGACTTTTCTCCAAAGCGTGATCGATCGCCGCGGCGCCGATAATAGCGACAAAGAGGCCGTGGGGCAAACGCTCGCGCGCATTTTACAAGACGTTCAGCCCGTTGCGCGCCAACTGAGTGCGGCTGGAATCAAGGCGGCTGATCACGATCAGGATGACGTTTTGAAAATGCCGGAAATTGAAGTGGGAAAGTGAGCGGGGGAATTGTCTGACGGCTGAGAGTCGACGGCCGTTAGACTCCCAGCTTCTTTACTTCGTCGTTGTAATACTTGCGATAGAGAATCGACCACTCCTCCGATCCTTCGATGATCGTCCGGCGCTGGCTTTCGATTTTCTGGCGGGCAGACTGATCGATGCGTGCTTCCTGCATCAGGAGTGCTTCAAGAATCTTGCGCACTTCGAGACGGATGGTGTTGCGGTCTTCGATGAATTCAACCTCGTCGAGTTCCGCCACGGCATCGGTGACGGTGTGGGCCAGTTTGTTAACTTTGTCGCGGCTCAATCGCACAGCGGAAAAGGTCCTCTTGGCGGCGCTTTAGCCTGGGCTAAAGAACGGCCTTATATTTCTTGACCAGCTCGGTTTTTACTTTACGAAACATCTCCTGGTAGTTAGCGCCGCTCTTCTGCATCTCGTCGGAATAGGCTTCGAGGATGATGCGTACTTCGTCGTTGATGCGGTCTTCGAGCGCCAGTTCTTCGAGCAGGGCGGCATGGACCTTCTCATTCAGAGCAGGCATTGCCTTGGTCTCGATGAGACCGCTCGCCACCAGTTTTTTGGAAACTTCGCGGGCCAGATAGCCCACATATTCTTTGGAAAAGAGCATGATTCAGAAGTCTTTTTGTGAAGTAAAAGTCTAACACAGGCGGGGCGGTCGTCGGTCGCTGGTCGTTAGTCGTTCGCCAGCCGCTTCCGTTCGCGGAAAGTGCTTGCCAGCGACTAGCGACCAGCGACCAACGACTTTCCCTCGCAGCAGTGACGTCCAACTGGCCCAAGTCGTACAATGAGAGCATTCCATGTCTCCACATCCAGACGACCTGACAGGCATGAAAGACGATATGACCGCCTTCATCGAAGGCTTGGGCATGCGCCGTTTCTTTGGCTACGTTGAGTGCGAAGAAGTTCCGAGCGTGCTTTGGGACACAGGACACAATCCCGACGGCTGGAAAGATTTCGTGGAACTCGCGAAATCGACCAGCGCACCATTTCTAACCATGCACTCCTGGGTTCTCGATCGCGAAGAACTTGACCGCCTGTCGCAGTTATTGACGGAAGGCGACTACCGCAGCGAAGAAGATCTCGAGGAAAGCCGGTGGCTCAGGACATATGTCGGTAAGACGGGCTTTGTGCAACTCGGATGGGCGTATCAGGGATGCATGTTTGTGTACGAGGCTGGCACCGAGTGGTACGAACATTACCAGCGGTTGCGGGAATTAGCGGACGAAACCGGCGGATTCATGATCGATGAGCCGGACCAGGACGAGGAACGGTAGAGAAAATCGCTGGAAGTCGCACTTGTGAACCCACTCACGCTGACTCGATAACCCTGATTTCATTGCCAATTTCGCTGACAAACTCTTCGGCGTCCACAGGGAAATGCTTGCGTGCTGCCTTGGGGAAATCGTCGAGCACTTCGGCATAGCTGCGATTGCATCGGTAGGGGACCACGTGAAAACCGAGACAATCGGCCAGCGCACAGCTTGGCGGTATCAGCGCGGCAGTTCCGGCTGAAGTCTGTGCCGAATCGTGATGGCCCGCCGCGATCTCACTCAACGCTTCCGGAAGACCCCACGTGCCAACCAGTGCCCGGCCGGCCTGGCAATGATCGATTCCGCAGAGTTCCTGTTCGGTCCCGAGGATCTCGTGAGCGTGGTCAGCTCCGCGTTCCACGACACGACCATAGGAGCTGGGCATGATGGTTGCGAGCGCCACGCGACCGATGTCGTGAAGAATTCCTGCGGTGTATGCGAAGTCGGTATCGAGGAAGCTCCAGGTGGCGCTGCGGTCGGCGATGATCGCTGTCGCGACGCTGTGACGCCAGCACGCGGTCATGAGCGGTGTGTAGGAATTAGCGAGATAAGACTTCAGCCCCACCGTGATCACGATGCTCCGCAAACGCCGGAAGCCGAGGAGCATCGACGCTTGCAGCACGCTGGTGACAGATTTGGGAAAAGCGACCAGCGGAGAATTGGCAATCTGGAGAACGGCAATCGAAACAGCCGGGTCGGAGCGGATGAGATTACAGAGATTTAGCAGCGAGGTATCTTTGCCCCCGAGCATGTTCAGGGCTTTCAGAGCGATCGCGGGGAAAGGTGGAATCTTGGTTGGATCCCAGCATGGTTCCGTTTGCGAGGCCGCCGTCATCGCACTGGCTACGGCCGCTGACTGAGTCATGGTATCTTAGGACCCCGGACTTCTCTTGCATTAGCCAATCTGCATTACTTCATCGGCAGGGTGCGCAAGTTTCTTGAGCCGCTCTTATGTTCTTGTGGGGCCCTTATGGCTGGTAATCTATTTCCTCTCTCAAGAAAAACATGCGATGGATCGCCAACTCGATCGATTCTCCAAAAGCGCGCGTGCTTGAGGCTGCCCTCCGCGACTCCGGCCTTAAAATCCCCTCTTCCGCATTGCCTGTCATCGCCGATTTGCTGGTCGGCCGCGGGGTTGAAGAGCCGGAACTGGCACACTGTTTTCTCTCACCTGAGCTCGGGGATCTCCACGATCCGTTGCTGATGGGCGGGATGAAAACTGCACTGGATCGGCTGGATGCTGCGTTGGAGCGTAAAGAGAAGATCCTGATTTACGGCGACTACGACGTCGATGGCACGACGGCGATCGTGATCTTGAAGACTGCGATCGAGCTTTGCGGCGGAGCGGCTGATTTTCATGTGCCGCACCGTATCCGTGAAGGCTATGGAATGCGGGATGAGGTGATCGAACGAGCGGCCGCCGATGGCGTCAGGCTGATCATCAGCGTAGACACTGGGATCCGCGCGTTTGCCGCAGCGGAAACGGCCAGGCGCTTGGGTGTCGATCTGATCGTCACCGATCACCACTTGCCCGGCATGGATGGAGTACCCGAGGCGCTAGCAGTGGTGAATCCGAACCAAGCGGGCTGCAACTATCCCTGCAAGTATCTGTGCGGCGCGGGTGTGGTATTCAAACTCGCTCAGGGATTGATGCAGCGCCGGCTGGACAGGAAAGATCAGTCGCGACTGCTGATGTCATTCATGAAAGTCGTAGCGATCGCGACGATTGCCGATGCCGTGCCGCTGCTTGGGGAGAATCGTGTGTTCGCGAAGCTGGGGCTGCAAGGGTTGCGTCGTCCGGTGAACGTTGGGCTCAAGGCTTTGCTCGAAGTCGCGAAACTCGGCGACGGCCGGGCGCTGACCGCGACCGAAGTTGCCTTCCGCATCGCGCCTCGCATCAATGCCGCTGGACGGATGGATATCGCCCGCGACGTCGTCGATCTTTTCAACGAGAGGGACATCGAGCGCGCCAGAACGATCGCCGGACGCCTCGATCAACTCAATGCCGAGAGGCAGGAAGAAGAACGCCGCATCATGGATGGCGTCCTGCGCCGTCTCGAAGAAGAGCCTGCGTTGCGCGAATCCTATTGCGTCGTGCTCGATGGCGACGCCTGGCACCGCGGCGTCATTGGCATCACCGCGTCGCGAGTCGTCGAACGCCACGGGCGGCCAACGCTGGTTATCTCGCGCGACGGCGACGAAGCGCACGGCTCGGGGCGGTCGATCCCGGCATTTCATCTGTTGCATGCCATCGAGTCGTGTGCCGAACTTTTCTCCCGCTACGGGGGACACGCGCATGCGGTCGGTTTTGCTTTGCCGAGCGCGAACATCGAAAAACTGAGGCAGCATCTCGACCAGTATGCTCGAGCCCGGTTGACTCCCGCTGATTTTGAGCCGCAGCTTGAGTTCGATCGCGAGCTGCCGCTGGCAGAAGTGACTCCCGAGCTTTATCAGGCGTTGCTCCTGCTCGAACCGTTTGGCATGGGGAATCGCGAGCCGGTTTTCGCGGCGAGAGCAGTTCGCCTGATGGCCCCTCCACAAGGGGTGAAGGATAAACACGTTCGACTGCGCGTCGCACCGCCGGTTAATGCGGCAAGCACACCGCAAGACTACACTCCACGTTGCCATCCCGATGCGGCCGCGATCCAGAAGCGTGAGGGATCGGGGACGCCGGTTTCCACGACACAACCTTCATGGCGCGACAACATTTCTTTTAAGGCGATGGGTTGGGGACTGAAAGAATCTTCCGACCGGCTGCAATTACTCGCCGGAGATCGCCTCGATATCGCCTATTCCCTCGGCATGAACGACCACCCCGAATTTGGCGGACTGGAGTTGACACTGCGCGACGTCGCGCGGACGCCGTAGTCCGGATTTGATTGTGCGGAGCGGACACTCTCATCGACCTTGTCCGCACCGCCCGACCAGCGCGTTACACTACGTCTGATGGCCTCCTCCGTTACCCGCCTGCGCCGCTGGTTTGCTGTGGGTGCGGTCCTGATGATCGCAATTGTGGTGGGAATGTATTTCTATGCGCAATGGCGAGTGCGCAAGGTCGTCCACGATATACCCGCGAAAATTGGACTGGATATTCAACAGAGCGCAGAGGGCTTTTCCATCTCCAAATCGGTGGAAGGACGCACGCTGTTTACGGTTAGCGCCTCGAAGGCACTGCAATTCAAAGACGGTGGACGGGCCACGCTGCACAACGTGAAGATCGTCATCTACGGCCGTGACGCTGGCCGCTTCGATCAGATTACCGGGGATGAATTCGACTACGATGCGGCGTCCGGGGATGTCGGCGCCAAAGGGCGGGTTTTGATCGATCTGGAAGCGAATCCCGAAGGACTTCGGCATCAGGACCAGTCGGCTCCGGAGCAAGACAAGAATCCGATTCACCTCGAGACCAACGGGCTGATTTTCAACAAGAATACCGGAGACGCTTCCGCCACGGGGAAAGTGATCTTCGAGACGCCTCAGGCGTCTGGTTCAGCCGTGGGCATTCGATATGAGGCGAAGGCCGGAGTTTTGAATCTGCTTTCATCGGTAGTGCTCAATGTGAGCAAGCCGCGACCTCTGCTGCTGAATGCCTTGCAAGGAACGATCGGAAAACAGCCACGGCAGGTCGTGCTGACCGGAGTTCGCATCGACCGCGAACAACAAAAAATGCGGGCCGACCGCTCCACATTTTTCCTGCGCCCAGACAACACTGTCGAGCGCGTCCTGGCCGAGGGCAATGTCGAGAGCGAGTTTCAGCGAGGGGCGTCAACACGGACGTCGAACTCCTCCGACTCCAAAGGGCAAGCACACTCGGATCGCGCCGAATTGTGGCTGACCGGCACACAGAATCAATTGACCACGGCCGTTCTCTCCGGCAACGTCCAGATCACCTCCGAGGGAGCGCAACCGGCGGACGCTTCCGCCGGAAGGGTCACGCTCCACTTTGGCGAACACCAATTGCTGAAAACTGTTCACGCGGAGGATGGTGTGCGACTCGTTCAGAAGAAAGGTGGGACTGGAGCCATTCTGGCAGCGACTTCTGCACCGGGAGCCGCGCCGGAGCAGGACGTCGAAATGACAGCACCAAGCATGGACTTCACGGTAAAAGATGGTCGTCTGCTCCAGAGCGCGGAAACTACCGGTCCGCCGCAGATCGCGATCACGCAACCGGGAGCAAATCAGAAAACCGTCGTCACGGCCGCGAAATTCACCGCGAAATTCACGGCGAAGAATCGCCTGGCGTCCCTTCACGGAGAGCCAGACGCGAAGATTGTCAGCGGCAAAATATCCGGCGCGCCTTCCGATCGAATCTCCACCAGCCAGATGCTGGACGTCATATTCAGCCCCCAGGGGGGCGTTGCATCGATAACGCAGTCTGGCAGCCTCGCCTACGTCGATGGCACGCAGAAGGCGTGGGCGCAGCGCGGAGAGTACACGACCGCAGATCAGATGTTGGTGCTGAGCGGATCGCCGCGGGTGGTGGACAACGGTGTGACAACTACGGCCCAGACGTTGCGCCTGAACCGGGCCACCGGAGACGCCACGGCCGAAGGCAACGTCAAGACCACGTACTCAGAACTGAAGGCGCAACCGGACGGCGGTATGCTCGCGTCCGGCGACCCGATCCACGTGACGAGCCACACCATGACAGCGCACCACTCGACTGCGATTGCGCTTTATTCCGGCGATGCCCGGTTGTGGCAGAACGCGAATGTGGTGGAGGCTCCCACCCTCGAATTTGATCGCGATAAGCGGTCGCTCGTAGCGCAGGGAACCGCCGCCCAGCCGGTTTCGACGGTCCTGGTACAGGTGGAAAAGACCGGGAAGGTCACTCCAGTGACCATCACATCGGCCCATCTGAATTATGCCGATGCAGCGCGTAAAGTCCTGCTGGACGGCGGCGTGACGGCAAAAGGATCGGATTCGACGATCACGGCGCAGCAAATGACCGTGTACCTGATGACGCGAAACCAGTCGCAAATCGGAAAGCCGGCAGGTGGGGGTCCGGCCAGCCCAGGTCAGGTAGAACGGATCGTGGCCGAGAACAATGTTGTGGTCACGCAACCGGCACGGCATGCGAATGGCGAACGACTCGTCTACACGGCAGCGGAGGATAGTTTCGTCTTGACCGGGGGCGCGGCGAATCCGCCTAGCATTTTTGATGCCGAACGGGGCAAAATCACGGGCGATTCGTTGACTTTCTACAGACACGATGATAGGGTGCTCGTTGAAGGCAAGGAGACGTCCCCAACCGTCACCAGGACGCAAGTGGCTCGATAAATGCACACGCTGGCCACCGACGAAATTGGCAAGTCCTACCGGGGCCGACGCGTTGTAAACGGAGTGAGTCTCCAGGTTCTGCAGGGTGAAGTGGTTGGCCTTTTAGGACCGAACGGCGCCGGAAAGACCACCTCTTTCTACTCCATTGTAGGTCTGGTTCCTCCCGATACAGGCAGGGTTTTGTACGACGACGAAGATATCACTAGTGTTCCCATGTACTTACGGGCACGCCAGTACGGTATCAGCTATCTGCCGCAGGAGGCGTCGGTCTTTCGCAAGCTGACGGTTGAGGAGAATATCCTGGCTGTGCTCGAGGTTCAGCCGATTTCATGGCACGAACGCCGCGAAAAGGCGGAGAAGCTGATCGATCAGCTTGGGCTCGAGCATATTCGCCAGAATAAAGGGTACGCGCTGTCGGGTGGCGAGCGGCGTCGAGTGGAGATCGCGCGGTCGCTATGCATCAATCCGACGTTTATTTTGCTGGACGAGCCGTTTTCCGGGATTGACCCGATCGCCGTGTTGGACTTGCAGAAGATCATCTCCGATCTGCGGGCGTCCGGCATAGGCATCCTGATCACGGATCACAATGTTCGCGAAACGCTCTCGGTGACCGACCGGGCCTACATCATCAATGAGGGCCGGATTTTCCGTTCCGGTACACCGGAGGAGTTGGGGAGTGACCCGGAGGTGCGCCGGGTTTATTTGGGGGAAAGCTTCTCATTAGTGTGAGGAAGATAGTTGCCAGCTCCCAGTTGCCAGCTGCCAGTCAAACCTGGCTCTAACTGGTAGCTGACAACTGGCAACCGGGAACCGCGTTTTAGTTACTAATGCGTGGGCACATTGTCCTTTCGTGCCCACACGATCTACCTCATGGCATGAGAAGTTATTAGGGAGGTCAGCTGTAGAGGTCAGTCTGCCGAGGTAAACCCCAGTCGCTGAGGTTTTGCCCTGTGCAATCTGACCTTACGACTCTGACCTTGCAAGAGTTCGATTGAACGAAATTTGGGAGAGAGTTTGCTTCTTCAGCACAAACTGAACGTCAAGTTGTCCCAGCGGCAGATTCTGACGCCGGGTCTCGTGCAGATGGTGTCGGTGCTTGCGCTCAACAAGCTCGAACTCAAGGACATGATCAACGCCGAGATGGTCGAGAACCCGGTCTTGGAAGAGCTGGAAGATGCGATCCCTCTGCTTGATGACGTTGGACGGCAGGAGGAAGAGCGCGATCGTATCGCAGCCAAGGCGACGTCGGAAGAGGCTCCGGCGGTCGCGGATGAAAAGAAAGACGCCTTCGAAGAAATAGATTTTGGCTCGTTCTTCCAGGAATATCTCGATCCCGGGTATCGCAGCTCGGGCGAAATGGAGGAGATCGAAAAGCCTTCGTTTGAGAATTTCCTGTCGAAGCCCGGAAATTTATCCGATCACCTGCTCTGGCAGTTAGGCGCGATTTCAGTCCGTCCGCCGGTGCATCAGGCAGCCGAAGTGATCATTGGGAACCTGAACGAAGAGGGTTATCTGATTGCCAGCGACGAAGAGTTGCTGGGCATTGCACCGGTGGCGACGCCTGACGCGGATGTCGAAACGGCGGCCCGGATCGTCGGTGAGGCAGAAGCGCTGGGGCTTGCGGTAACCGTGGCGGAGGAAGATGCTTCGGGAATCGGCGGTTCGGAAGCGACGGCCTCAGAGTTTGAATCGCGGGAGTTCGAGTCTCAGGATTTGGAGGCAGCTGTTCTCGCGGCCAGCGATCTCGCTATTGCGGACGGCGGTGCTGCGGACGGCAGTCTCCCCAATCTGATGGTGGAAGATGTTGAAAGCGACTCGTACGCCACAGCGTCCGAAGGTGCTGACGTCGCACTGCTGAAAGCTCCGCCCGACACGGCTGGCTCTGCGTCGTCAAGGTCAAGCCATGGGATCAACGGAGCGGGCACAGCAGCGGCAATGGCCCCGGTTCGGGGTCCATCGGTGAACTTCACCGTCGCTGATCTGCATGAGGCTCTCGAGGTCGTGCGCCAGTTCGATCCGCAAGGCATCGCTTGTCGCGATCTGCGCGAATGCCTGGTGTATCAGTTGCGCTATCACCTGGAGCAGATGCATCTTCACCCCAATGGCAGCGCGCAGACCGAGCCAGTCATAAAAGACGCAATTACAGTCGTCGAGCAGCATTTGCGCGCGGTCACGCTGAAGCAGTTCAAGGAAATCGCGCGAGCGATGGGGCGGCCGATCGAGGCCGTGCAGGCGGCGCTCGAATACATCCGGACACTCGATCCGCGTCCAGGGTTGCGCTACAACAAGGTTCCGGCGCGGTTGATTGAGCCCGATGTCGCTTTTGTGAAACATGGCGACGAGTGGCTGGTCATCATGAACGATGAAGACATGCCCCAGTTGCGCCTGAATCCCGCGTACAAGCGCCTGTTGACCAGAGACGGCAACGACCGTGACACGCGCAACTACGTCAAAGACCGCTACAAATCGGCGATTCAGCTGATCAAGAACATCGAGCAGCGGAAACAAACGATCACGAAGGTCTGCTATTCGATTGTTACGCGGCAGGAGGACTTTCTCGAACGCGGAATCGATCAGTTAAAGCCGATGATGATCAAGGAAGTGGCGGAAGAAATCGGCGTGCATCCTTCGACCGTCAGCCGCGCAGTGGCCAACAAATATGTGCACACGGCGCAGGGCGTATTTGAATTACGATATTTCTTTTCCGAGAGCGTGCAAGGGCCCGAGGGCGGAGGAACGTCACTCCTGATCCTGAAGCGGCGCGTGAAAAAATTGATTGAAGAGGAAGATCCCAGCCGCCCGCTGACTGACGAACAGATCACTCGCATCCTGCAATCGCAAGGTATCCAGGTCACTCGCCGAACGGTCGCAAAATATCGGGAAGACATGAAGATTCCGAGTACGCACCAGAGAAGAGTAAAAAAATAATTGCAGAAGTAAAGGCAAAAGCCATAGTGCAGGAAGGCTTTCACCTCTGCAATCTGACCTCTCACCTCTGACCTTGTTCTGGAGGCTGTTGAATGAACGTGGAATACACCGCCAGGAAGTACGAAATCACTCCCACCATCCGCAAGGAAGTTGAAACTGGCCTCAACAAAATCCGCAAAATTCTAGGCGACCGATTCGAGACAAAAGTGATTCTGGCGGTTGAAAAGCGCCGTCACAAAGCCGAAATCACGATCGATCCGCCGAACGGACCCATCGTCGGGATTGCGCAGACCACCGATATGGCTTCGGCGGTGAACGAAGCCCTCGATCATCTGCAGAAGCAGGCCCTCAAATACAAGACGAAGTGGTTGAGCAAGAAGCGAAAGGCGGTCAAGAAGTTCGACGGCCAGTTGTTAGAAGAAAACATTGAGACCGTGCTCGGACTGGCGGAGAGCGCCACGGTGTCGTGTACTGGTTCACAAGTTTCCCTCCGTGGCTCGAACCACGGAAGTGCATCTGGTGCACGCGAAAGACGCGGTCGCGCTACGTCCCATGACATTGGAAGAGGCGATCAAAGAAGCGCACTTTCGTGACCGCGACGTTTTCGTGTTCCGCGACCCCAAAGGGAAGTTAATGATTTTGCACCGGACGCGCGAAGGCAAGATGGAGTTGATTGAAGCGCCGTAGGAGCGGTCGGCAATCAGCACTCAGCCGTCAGTTGCCCGACTCTGCCCAGTGATTGCTTCTCCTGTATGCCACTCGTTTAGATTCCACTCGTTGCTTCCTGCGCCCATTGCATCGCCTGCCACCACACGGACGCAACCTCATCGGTGGGTATTTTCAACTGGGCGGCGAGTTTGCCCGATTGCTCCCACTCTCCTGATTCCTGGGCCAGCATGAGCTGATACAGCGGTCGAAGGCTGCTGTTTTGGCCCAACAGGACAGCCTTGGTTTCGTTGTCGACCGGCAGTTGCCCGAGCAGGACTTCCATGGAAACTTCAAGCAGCGCGTCCATGATCGAAAGTAAGCCCATCAGAAACAGGTCAGTGTTGGTTTGCAGCCGGACGGCGAGCAGTTCGCAGAAGCGGGCACGGGCGAGTCCCATCAAAAGCAGTTCGCTGCATTTCTGGTCCGCGGCACCTACGGCGACGACGAGACGTATCCAGCGCCGCATTTCCCGTTCCCCCAGAACCGCCAGAGCGTGGCGGACAGATTTGATTTCCAGCGAGAAGCCGAAGACCGGCGAGTTCAAGTAGCGAAGCAGGCGATAGCAGATCGACGCTTCCTGCTTGAGCATTTTTTCCAGTTCGCGCATGTCGATTTCCTGACGAGAAACCATTTCGAGCAGGCGAACGTAGTGCAGTCGGTTGGCGGGAACCTCGCGGCCCACGACGAGTTCGGGCCGGCAGAAGAAATAGCCCTGGAAGTAGACGAATCCCATATCGCGGGCCTGGTAGAACTCGTGGGGAGTCTCGAGTTTTTCGGCCAGCATCTTGCACTTCGGCGAGGCGAAGCGACGCATCATGCCAGCGCGCTCCTCGGGCCGGGTGGCGCGGATGTCTACCTTGATGAAGTCGGCATACTCAACCAGAGGCAGACGAGGATCGTTAGGAGCGAAATCGTCGAGAGCGATGAGGTACCCAGCCGCCTTGAGCCGTTTACAGGCGGCGACCACGCGGTCTTCGGGTTCGACCGTCTCAAGAATTTCAGCCACGGTCTGGCTCGGAGGCAGCAACGTGATCAAATCTTTGAACAGGACTTCGCGAGTGCAGTTCACGAAAGCGCGGCGATTGTCGCAAAGCGTGCCGATCCCGAGCAGCAGCGAGGTGTCTAACGTGGAACGGGAAGCGACTTCGGGGTCAGAGTTGAAGTAGTCTTCGACTCCGTTGCGAAACAAAAGCTCGTACCCGTACACTTTCTGCGCGCGATCGAGTATGGGCTGGCGAGCGATGAAGCGTTGCCCGGCGACCCCTGGCGCATTCGGAGCGAGGACTTTCTTTGTGGCGGCAGCGGGTTTCACTTCCTGTCTATCGGCCTGGCTGCGGCGGGACTTCAGCAGGCTTGTTTCTCGCGGAGAGAGTCACCGACGCCCGCGATGACTTCGGTGTGGAAAACTGAGGCACTCCCCCCTTGCGCAATCGGCGGTTTCATGAGTAACATCAAGATGTTCCCGATGGCCATGCTTCCAGGCTGGCCGTTCGCGCCTCAACGACTCCAGGCGCCTGGTTTGAACTTGACAAGTTTGAGCCTGATAGTTTGAATCTGAAGTTTGAACAACGAAAAAGTTTGGATGATCGTCTGAAACATCGATCGTTTCAACATTGCTCTCAAAAAGCATCCAGCCGATGTGTGTGGGGTTTGGTCTGCCGGTAGGCAATTTTTGCAAGTGAACCGCGCTTTGCGTGCGACTTGTTTACCGGGAAGGCCTCAAAAAGCTAGACAAGACAATCTGGCCTGCGATCCAGGCCGGCGGTACTGACATCACGATTAACCAGAGAAAAATATGAATGCAGGACCCGGACGTCCCTCCCCAGGTGGAGGGAGACACAAACGGCGTCGTGGACGTCGCCCGCCAAAACGAGGCGGTGCCGGCGGCCCGATGGGCCGCGACCGCCAGGAGCATCAGGGGATCTTTACCGCTCCCATGGATCACAGCTACCGCGCCAACATGGGCGGGGACAACGGCAACGGCAGCCGCGGACCGCGACGGCCGGGCTTTTCCGGGTCTTACCCGGTGCTCGATCCCGAGCCGCTACCGGCTCCGCGCGCCGACGCGGCTTCACGTGTCTTCGCTTTTGTTGAAGACCTGTTTTTCCTGAGCAAGATTCAGGAGACGGGCCGCAAGATGAACGTGAAGGTGGAGTTCGTGAAGAACGAAAAAGAACTCGCCGAACGCATGAAGGCCAGCGGTGTCGAACACCCTTCGTTGATCATCTTCGATCTGAATAACGCCAATGCCAAGCCTTTGACACTGATCCCGCGACTCAAGAGCAAATTGAAGAAGGGCACGTCGATCATAGGATTCCTTTCGCACGTTCAGGGCGACCTCAAGCAGAAAGCGCACGAAGTTGGTTGTGACATGGTGCTGCCGCGTTCAGCCTTCTCGCAGAATCTTCCGCAGTTGCTGCGCCGGCACGGCGCCATCGAAGCGGAATCCGGAGCTGCCGACTAGAGCTTCGCCACCTCACTTCATGGACGCCCAGCCCTCTTTTCGACTGACATGCGTGATGACACTGGCGTTGGCACTAGCATCGCCCGCTTACGCCCAGCAAACCCCTGCCCAACAACCGCAGGTCAAGGTGAACGTTCTCAACGTGTGTACGCCGTCGGTCGACGACCAGAAGGAACTCTCCTCTTCACTTGCCAAGGCGCCGGGGAAACCCGCGTTCAGCAAGGATTACGAAGTCTCGCGTGGCCACTCCACGCTGGACGCAAGCACGCCGATCCCTGGCTTGCCGGCAATGCCTCCTGGGACAACGTCGTCCGCTGATTGGGTTCGCGTCCGGCGCGAGTTTCCGGACGGAACGTTCTTCAGCAATATTCAATATTCCTTTAGCGTCGACGAGAAGAATATGGTGGAGACGCTGGTGCTCCACGTGCGCGACCCGAAAGATCTGATGGAGATTTCGATCGAGGACAGCGCTTCAACCGTTGCCTCGGCTACCGCGATGCTCTCTTCGAACACCCCGGTTTCGCGAGTCAAACTGGAGCGCTTCGGAAAATCGTCAGTCGTCCTCGCGCGCTGCAGTGGAGAAGACGGGACTCCTACGACAGATCAGACGGCCTATGAACCGATTTTGCATGCCGCCTCTTCGATCATGGAGCGCTATCGCGAGGCCCTGGTTGCGCGGAAGCTGGTTCCGCAGGAGCTGGCCCGATTGGGAGTGGGGACTAAGCCCACGACCAAGGCTGGCGGCAAAGGCAACTACAAGAAGCAACCCTAGCTGTGTGTTATAAAAGCCCCTTGCTGGTCAATCCTGGAGATTGGCCCTGAAGCTAAATCCATTTTCGCGAATCTATCTTGGTAGGAATACGTGGGACGATGTAGGGCCATGTGGCATCGTTTCTAGCTGGTAACTGCTCTTTGCTGGCCGCTCTGACTTTATGGACATACGTAATGTTGTGATCATGGGCTCCGGATGTGCCGGCCACACCGCCGCCCTCTACAGCGCGCGCGCCAATCTAAAACCGCTGGTCATCGAAGGCCATGAACCGGGCGGGCAGTTGTCGATGACTACGCTCGTGGAAAATTTCCCCGGATTCCCAGAGGGTATCCAGGGCCCCGAACTGATCGAGAACATGCGCAAGCAGGCCGGGCGTTTCGGCGCTGAGTATCATTTGGGACACCTGACCAAGGCCGATTTGAGCAAACGTCCGTTCGAGCTGACGTTCGGCAAGGAAACCGTTCAGACGCGGACGCTGATCATTGCCAGCGGAGCTTCGGCGCGCTGGCTCGGCCTGCCGAATGAGCATGCGCTGATCGGCCATGGTGTTTCTTCCTGCGCCACGTGTGACGGCTTCTTTTTCTCGGGTAAGGAAATCGCCGTGATCGGTGGCGGCGACTCGGCTATGGAAGAAGCTACTTTTCTGACGCGCTTCGCCAGCAAAGTGACGCTCATTCATCGACGCGAGCAGTTTCGCGCATCGAAGATCATGCTTGACCGCGCACGCGCCAATCCCAAGGTCGCGTTCATGACGGATACCGTCGTCGACGATGTTCTTGATGTCAGTAAAAAGGAAGTCACGGCGCTGCGCCTGCGCAATCTGAAGACTGGCGAGAGCTGGGAGTTTCCGACAAGCGCTATGTTTCTGGGGATCGGACACGTTCCGAACGCCAAGATTTTCGCCGGCCAGCTGGATGCGGATGCCGATGGCTACCTGGTGACGCACAAGAATGTTTTCACGAAGGTTCCGGGCGTATTCGCCTGTGGCGACGTACAAGACCGCCGCTACCGCCAAGCGATCACGGCCGCTGGCTCGGGTTGCATGGCAGCCCTCGAGGTAGAGAAATATTTGGAAGAGGAAGGCCTGTAAGAAAAGAGGAAGGCCTGTAAGAAAACGCGACTTAGCGTGTGGATAGCACGCGCTTCCGCGCAGCGACCGGGAGTGTCTCACAAGCTGTTCTCAGAACGAGTCGCGGAGCTTTCTCCCGGATTTTCATGAGATAAGGAAGAGCGAGCGAGGCGTCGGCCTTGGCCGTCTCGCGCAAGAGCCAGCCCAGTCCTTTCTGGACCATGTCGTCATCGTCCTTAGCAGCAGATTCGAGAGCCGGACAATCTGCGTGAAAAATTTGTGTTCTCGCGTTCCGCGGATTAGCGCCACGCATGCCGCTCGTCGCCGCCAGCGATTTGGCGATTTCGCCCAAAGGAAAACGTCGCGGGAACGGGTAGGTTTGGCTGCAATCATTGGCGCCAACACGTCGTGCGCCAGCGCGTCATGATCTGCCCAGCTCGATACTCGATCAATCCAGCCTGCGAACAATTGAAAATCGCTTTCTCCAAAGCTCCTGGTTTGGTTTTCGAGCAGGAATACAGCCATCACTTTTTCTTCCAAAACCCGTCCCGAGAAGAGCTGATCAGCGACGAGCACCAGGAAATCCAATCCCCGCTCGCGAACGATGCCTCGCCGGAAGCGCACCGCAAACTTTCTCAGCTCGGCGGTGTACCAGCCCCGTGACTGGATTTCTTCCTTGAAAAACTGTTGGACGCCTTCGGCGTGCGGCGCCGAACCACCACCCCTCAGTACTCGCCGGATGTGGTCCGCAATGTAGCTTGGCGTGGCTTCGCTCATATCGATACTCTCGCCGGCTGACGGGGTGAGCCTGCGCCTGTCGATTCGCGGAGAGATGCTCATCATAAGAATAAGAAAAATTTGGACGCGAGGCTGTGATCCAGCGTCACACAGCTCTGGTTGCCGCTGCGGCTAGTTGGCCGAAGGCTGGCTGGTCGAAGTCGGGCTGATCGAAGTCGGGCTGATCGTGCGCAGCGTTTTATCGTAAATCCAAAGCAGCGCTGCCGTTGCCACCCCGACGCCCACGACTGACCACCATATCCGTCCCGGTTGATGGGTCACTTCGCCAAAATGGTGAATGAGCATGCCGCCAAACTTGCCGCCGATGAGCGAACCAATTCCGATGGGCAAAAATGCAAAACCCATATAGGTGCCCTGTTGTCCGGGAGGCGCAAGCCGCGAAACATATTCGTAGTAGCGAGGGGACTGTGTGATCTCGCCGATCGAAACCGTGACCAGGGTGGCGATCGCCATCGGAACTGTCGGACGAACGATCAGCAGAATCCAAGCCAGGCCGGAGATCAGCGTGCCCAGAGTGATCGCAGTAAACGCGGGCATTTTCCGTGAGAGCAAGCTGAATATCAGTTGCAGCGCGATCACGGTCAGCGGGCCGGTGATCAGCATTTTTTCGGTGTCCGTGTTGGGATTGATGTAATCGTGCACGTACAGGGGCAGAATGATGAATTCCTGCCAGTAGACGATCCAGTATCCGGAAAAAATCAGAAGAAACAGCATGAAGCGCGGGTTTGAGAGGACCGTCCCGAAATTCTTCATTGCCTGTCCCAGGCTGATGGTGGGTTCGTCCGCGCGGCGCGGTTCCTTGAAAAAGATCAGCACTGCAAAGAACATCGCAAACACGCTGAGGGCGGCAACGCGAAAAACGTCATCGACACGCATATGCCGGTGCACGTAGGAGGCGACATAGGGTCCGGCCGCGCCACCGATATTCACCAGCGTGTAGTAAATCGAGTAGCCGATGGACCGCACATTCTCTTTCGAAGCGCGCGCCGTCGTACCTACAACGCACGGCTTGACCAAGGCGACACCAAGCGCCGGCAACATCAGCAGAACGGTTACGAGCACCACCAACGGCACGGCGGAGCGCACGGGAGAGAACCACGGCGATCCGATCGATCCAATCAAAAAGTAGGAACAGCTCAGGATCAGATAGGCCAGCGACAGGGAGCGCCGAAAGCCGAGGCGGTCAGCCAGTGTGCCTCCGAAGGCGGCGAGGAACCAGACCAGGCCTCCGAACAGTCCGGTCAGGCTGCTCGCCCGCTCGACTCCGAAGTTGAGCGTCTCGTGCAGGTAGCGCGCGAGCGAAGCGAACGCGGCGTAGTAGGAAAGCCGTTCAAAAAGCTCGCTGATGTTCGCGACCCAGAAGGGACGCTCGAAGCCGGTGCGGATTTCGTGGAAGCGTTGGGAAAGGGTCAAGCATTTCTCCTGAACCGCTAGATACTCAACCTCTGACGCACCTGCTGGCCGGTCAATCCGGCGACTCGAATCACTTTATTGCGGCTGCTGTGACCGGCTGCAATAGTAACGGAGGAACGCGGTACTTCCAAAAGTTTTGCGAAGAAATCGATGCAGGCTTCGTTGGCTTTGCCATCCACCGGAGGGGCGGTGATCGAAAGTTTCAAAGCGTCACCTACTTGTCCTGTAATGGCGTTGCTCTTGGCACGTGGGTGAACTCTGACCGCGAAGGACGCGCTGGCGGGTGTTTGTTTTACAGGGATAAATTTGGTTAGTGACTCCATATGGCGACCCCAATACAGACGCAAACGACCGCGAGCCCTATGGCGATGTAAATCACATAATCACGAACACGGTGTGTTGGCAGTAATGACCGGCGGTATTCAGGAAAGGCAGAATAGAGCAGGACTAGGATGTAGTGGTCCTCTTTTCTCAAAACATTGAGTGCATCTTTCCACTCTTGTTCCCAGGCCGGAGACGAGTGACTGTCCCGGTCGCGGGCGTTCTTCAGAAGCCCCGCGATCTTCGTTTCGTATTCATCGCTGTCATAGTCACGTTCAAACTCCGCATTGACTTCGTAGATATCGGGAAGGGATGGGTGCGCTTCAGTGAAATAGAGCATCTTCTTCTCGATCTCAGAAAGGCTTACGTGCTCAAACTCGGCCTCCGCGATGACTTTCGAGATAAAGAACTGTTTCGCAGCGGAAGGTTCCATGCTTTTTGCCTCCGTGTCCTCCATACCCTGTGGTTCAAGGTTTCGCTCGACTGCCAAAGATCGCTGTGCCCACGCGCACGCAGGTCGCTCCTTCTTCAATCGCCACTTCGAAGTCGTGTGACATGCCCATCGAAAGAGCCGTCATGTTGATCGAGGGGAACTGGCGCGCTCGGATGCGGTCGCGAATTTCACGGAGTTCGCGGAAATAGGGGCGTGAGCCTTCGGGATCCTCCGTGTACGGTGGCACAGTCATCAGCCCGCTGATTTTAAGATTCGTCCATTGCGGAGCGCCGCCGAGGATCAAATCGAGTTCGTCGGAGCCGGGCGCGACTCCGTTCTTCGCTGTCTCGCCGCCGACGTTAATCTCGATCAGTACCGATAGCGCCTTGCCGGCGCTCGCGGCCGATGCGTTCAGTTTTTCGGCCATTCGAACCGAGTCGACGGAATCGACAGCATCGAACAAGTCCACCGCTTTCGCGGCCTTATTCGTCTGTAGATGTCCGATCAGGTGCCACTCGGCGTTGGGCAGGCCGCGCAAGGCATCGACTTTGCCGGCAAATTCCTGTACTCGATTTTCGCCGAAGACGCGCAAGCCGGCCGCGTAGGCTTCGCGGATGCTGTCCGCGGAAAACGTCTTGCCCACACCCATCAGCGTGATTTCTCTTTGATCGCGTCCCGATCGCCCGGCGGCGGCCGCGATGCGCTGTTGGACGCGGGCAATGTTTTCTCCAATCGACATGGAAAGAGGATAACGAAAGACAGAAAGTACCACGAAAGAGAAGTGGCTCATCGCGAAATGGATATGACCAGGGCCGAGCTACGCTCGGCTGGACGGGCGGGACGCCCGTCACCACACAACCTAGGCTGTCGCCTTACTCTACATCATGCCGACTGGGGGAGCAGGTTCGTTGGGATCGCCGGCGCTGGAGAGGGGGATTCGAATCATCAGAGCGGCAAGACCGGCCATCACCATCAATCCCACTAAATATGAAGGATGCTGAAATATCTGGGGGGTGGTCCAGTTCTTGGCCTTGGAGACGGCGACGACTCCCGCCCAGACCAAGCCGAGCAGAGATTCCCCGACGATTAGTCCGGATGCGGTCAGCACTCCAGCATTTTCAGCTCGTGCCATTTGCGCTGAATTGAAGCCGCGCCGTTTGGCGAGCCAATCTCCCAACGCGCGAAAGACTCCGCCGAGAAAAATTGCGAATGTCGTTTCGAAGGGCAGATACATTCCCACGGCGACCAGCATGGGGCTGCGTACCTGCATCATGATCATGCCGATCCCCATGAAGATGCCCACGACGACGAGAGGCCAAGGCATGTCTCCTCCGACAACGCCTACCGCCAGAGTCGCCATCAGACCGGCCTGCGGGGCCGCGAGTTCGCGGCTGCCAAAACCGAATGATCGGTTGAGCAGCGCGAGAGGGAAATACATGACCAGGCTGGCCACAACCACCGCGATCAGTTCGGCAACCTGAATTTTGCGCGGCGTACCTCCGAGGATGTAACCGACTTTGAAATCCTGTAACAACTCGCCGGCGACGGCGGAGGAAACGCAAACCACCGCAGCCACGCTCAGAACAGCCAGCACTCCTTTTGGTCCCGAGACTCCCAGGAAAACCATCAGCAGGGCGGCGATGAGCAGAGTGGAAAGCGTCAAACCTGAAATCGGATTGTTTGAGGAACCGATAAATCCGACCAGGTTTCCCGAGACCGTAGCAAAGAAAAATCCCACCAGCAGCATTACAACCGCCGCGAATATCGCTGGCCAGAACAGCCCAGTCATGTGCACATAAAGAGCGCACATGACCAGGAAGGTGAGCGCGATCAACCCAAATACCGTCTTCGACCCCATGTACTGCTCGGTGCGCGAAAGCTGCGCACGCTGATCCGCCGTCTGGCGCAAATCGCTCAGCGCTTTGCCGAGGCCTGCAGTCAGGCTCTTACCCATTTTGAAGAGCGTGTAAGCCGCTCCCACCAACATGCCCCCAACCGCAATGGGACGCACCACGAACTTCCACACTGAGATCGCCATACCCGTCCAGTCGTCGGGTGACGTGTTCGCCGGAAGATATTGTTTAATTTGCGGTCCGAGAAAATAAATGAGGAGCGGAACCATCAGTCCCCACGCCAGGACGCCACCGGCAAACTGAATCGACGCCAGCCGCAGCCCGATGATGTAACCGACACCTAGATAAGCAGGACTCACGCTCGGTGCAGCGAAGGTACTCATTCCGCCGGTGGCCACAATGTTCTTGCTTCCCGCGAGACCAAGGCGTACCTGGCTGCGTCCCAGAGTGCCGACGGCAAAGTGGAAATCCTTGCCCGGAGCAAACAGTCCGAAGCTGCCGAGAATATAGACCAGTCCACCGACGCCGATGTTCCAGAAAAGATACTTCGCAGCCTGCGCTCCGCGCTGTCCAGCTTTATGGATCTCCGATGCTGCGACCGATTCTGGAAAGGGAAGTTCGGGGTCCTCGACCATGACGCGCCGCACTAAAGAGATAAAGAGGACGCCAAGAATGCTGCCGACCATGATGAGTGCGGTGGATTTCCAGTAGGAATCGAAGGACCAGAAGTTAGGCCAAGCGCCGGCCAGCACGAAAGCCGGCAAAGTGAAGATCGCTCCGGCTGCGATGCCCTCTCCAATGGAGCCGGCAGTTCGGGCGATGTTTTCCTCAAGCAGCGATCCCTTCCATGCCCGCAGCACCGCCATGGCGATGACCGCCGCGGGATAGGTTGCTGCAATGGTGATGCCGGCCCTCAAGCCCAGGTATGCATTCGCCGCACCTAATACGACCGTCAGGATCAGACCCAGGAAAATGGCCCGGAAGGTTAACTCCTTCATCTCCATGTTTTCCGGGACATAAGGGCGATGCTTGCGAATGCTTCCCGGGTCATCGCCCGACGGAATGCTCATAGGGACCTCACCAGTAATGGGGATTTCATGGCTGATTAACAATAGCAGCGACGGCGCACCTTATCATGCCGAAAGGCCGCTTTACAAGTCTGGTGCTCCTTCGGCGAACAGCTGCATGTAAGAAGTTTCCCTTAGAGGCGCAGCGGCTTTTTTGAGGCGGTTAATCGGAAGTTCCATTGCGACCCTTAGTCGCAACTTTGCATCGAAAGCAGGGTTAGAGTAGCTGTAGCAGGAGATGTTTTGTGAACCCCCTAGCTGGTTCCTCCGGAAGCGGTTTTTTCGAGGAGTTCTGTTGTCGGGGATGTGGCGGACAAGAGGCATATCGCTCTCGACCGCGGAATTTCTTCGAAAAGTATTTGCTTCCGTTAATGCTGTTGCAGAGCGTTCGTTGCGATTGTTGCTATCGCCGGACTTACGTCTTGCGCACGGTCGCGGTTCTGGAACGACCGCTGCCTCCCCGTATACCTCCGCAGAGTCAATCTTCGGTCACCAGCGAGTCTGGCGATCGCGTTGCATCGGGGGATCACCGCAGCTATACTGAGCGTGTATAGACCGGTGCAAGAACGATGTTTGCCGGGAGCAGGAGGCCGTCTTCAGCAGTAGCAGTAGAACTGGGTTTCGAATACGGGCTGCCCAGAGCCAAGCGGCGGATCATAGGGTCAAACATGGGCCTACGGCACATGGATTGGCACCTAGACGGTTCGCCGGTTGGTCCGAGCGCCTTGCTGCGAGTTTATTCTTCACTTTTTTCCCTTCCGATTGCCGTATCTGCAACTCCCCGCTGATCAGAGTTTCCCGTCTTCCAGTTTGTGTCGACTGCGTATCGAGTTTGAAGCCGCTGACTGGTTCGTATTGCGCTGTGTGTGGCGCGGCGATGCGCTTGCCGGCGTACCTCGATCGGGTTGACTCGGATGCCGATTCGAGTACCGATGACGTCCGGTGTTTGCTTTGCCAGCGCGTTGATCCTCCGTTTGAGCGTGCGGTTGCCTATGGAAGTTATGACAGTGGCTTGCGCGATCTGATCCATATCTTGAAATTCCAGCAGGTTCGGCCGGCTGCGGCGGTTCTAGGACGCGCGCTGGCCGAGACAGTGGCCGAGCTTGAAAAGGCGATGCCTGTGGGGAAGATCGCGGTTGTTCCGGTTCCGCTGTACAAAGGCAAAAAAGCGGAGCGAGGATTCAATCAGGCGGAGATAATAGCGCGAGAGGCGATGAAACATCTGGCGCGTCCACGTCCGAAGAGATTTGAGTTGTGCGCCGCTGTTCTCGTGCGGCGTCGCGACACAGGAAGCCAGATCGGGTTGACCAGTCATCAGCGCAGGGAGAACCTGCGCGGCGCTTTTGCGGTCATCGACCCAACCGGGATATTGAATCGCGATATCCTACTGATCGATGATGTCTACACCACGGGAACGACGGCGTCCGAGTGCGCCCGGGTACTACTGCGAGCGGGAGCGGCGCGGGTGTGGGTGGCGACGGTGGCGCGCACGCTGAAGATTTCCGATACGATTTCGCTGGCGGCGTTGCCGCCAGAGGATTGTTCAGAGGAAGGGAGCGAGTACCGCGAGCGCATAGCGGCTCACGGATAGGATCATGTCGCTGCGATTGCACAACTTCGGCGGCAGCATGCGGTCGCATCTTCCAGCGGCGATGCTCGCCTCGGGAATGCACCAGGATAGCGATGGGCACGCGTTGCATCAGCCGGTTCTGGTGTTGAACGCTTCTTACGAGCCCATCAATGTCTGCGCTGCGCGGCGCGCAATTGTACTTGTGCTCAAAGGCGTCGCCATGACGGAAGAGGAAAACGGGCATTTCCTGCACGCAGCGCGCGTGGCGATGCGCGTGCCTTCAGTGATTCGCCTGCTCGAATATCGCAGGATTCCGCATCAGTCGCGCGCACTCTCGCGAAAGAATATTCTGCTGCGCGACCGCAACACTTGTCAGTATTGCAGCACTACGCTGCCCTCGGGCGAACTCACGCTCGATCACGTCATCCCGCGCTCTCGCGGCGGGTTGTCGACTTGGGAGAATCTTGTCGCTTGCTGCCACCCCTGCAACCGCCGCAAAGGCAACCAGCTTCCGCACGAGGCCAACATGAGGCCTTCGCGGGAGCCGCGCTCCTTCAATCTCCACACCAGTCGGCACATCATGCGCCTGATGGGGCACTCCGATGACAAGTGGCGGAAGTATCTTTTTTATTAGCGGAGACTCGTCTATTAGCAGAAACTTGCGAAGTGCTTGTCGCGCACTGCCTCCGCAAACCTAGGCTACAAATCACTCGCTAAGTTACTCACTGTGGTTTTTGCGGCTCCGGCGGTTTCTGATCGGCGGGGTGTTGCGGTTGGTCAGGCGGGGGCGAGACTTTTTCTACTTCCTGGCCTTCGAAGGTCACGCGTGATTTGGATCCGAAGCGGCGGTAGTTTGTGTATTTGATGATCTCGCGAATTTTTACGTCATTCAACGCAAACTTGAGCGTGTCTTCGGCACGTGTGTAGGTCGGAAACCAATATTGGCCGTCGATCTGTTCGCGCCATGTGGTGAATTTCGGAAACAGATTCTCCTGGCCTCTTTTTCCCTTGTGAATGTCGGGCACAGTCTTGCCGTAGGTCTCAACGATCTGAAAATCGTGGTCGTCGACCCAGATGCGTCCCTGGAAGTACCGTTTCTTGCCGACGATTTGCTTGGGCGCTACGTCGAAGACGTAAGTATTCAGCTCGTCTTGTTTCTGCTGCCCAACATAAAGGATGTCGTACTCGCCAATTTCATCTGTGGTGAGCACGAACGGAAGGCGATTTTCGATGTCGTCCAGGTCTTCCTCGGTCATCATGATGCGTTGCAGTGTGGTCTGAGGGGCGAATACGACGTTCTTGACCTTGCGTCCCTTATCGTCGAAGGACACATCGAAAACCTGGTGATACTCGCCATCCGGGGTGTCACCATCGAGCGTCATGACCTTGACGTCCTGCCGGAAGGTGTACTGATCTCGCGCGATTTTGAACTCTTTTTCCTTGGTCGAGAAGCGCTTGATGATTTCGTCAACCGTGATTCCCTTAGGCTGACTCTTGTCGAGGTTGCCTTCCTGCGCGGCGGATACCTGCGGCATCACAACGGCAATCAACAGGACGCCCAGAGCGGCGAACGAACGAAACAACGCTGGCAGTGGCTGGAATTTCATAACCCTATTCTAACGAAAGGAGTGGGGAAAAGTTAACGGCAGCCTCCACCCCCAGAGCCGCCGTGCAAACGACCCTTCGTTGGAGGTGGAAGACTGCAGTTCTGCCTAAAACATTGGATGCAACAGGTGAAGAAAAGTTAGGCACATTTACTTTTCTTTACTCAGGAAAGCCCACTTACGAAAGCCCTTCGCGGCTGGACCTCCTATTTCATCATTTTTCCCATGGTCCACTCGACGAGTCCGGGAACGAACTGATACAGCTTGATCGCCGGAATCATGGTCCACGGGACAACGACCTCGCGTTTGCCCTGGCGGTATCCGCGATAGGTGGCTTGGGCGACTCGCTCGGCGGTGACCCCGCGCACGGATTTCGGGCGGACGTTGCCTTGACGGTTGGCTACGACGTGCTCCCCAAAATCGGTGCGTACGTATCCGGGACAAACTATCAGCACGTTGATGTTGTCGCCCCTTAATTCAAGCCGTGCGCCCTTGCCCATCGCATTCATGGCGAACTTGCTGGCCGAGTAGAGAGCCATGAACGGCACAGGGATGTGTCCGGCAACACTCGAAATGTTGATGATGGAACCGCCGCCGGCCTTTCGCATTGTTGGCGCGACCGCTTGCAGGCAGGTGACCGCGCCAAAGAAGTTTGTTTCGAACAACTCGCGGAGAGCGGATGGCTCGACATCGGCGACCGTATCTCGAATGCCGACGCCAGCGTTATTCACCCATACATCCACACGCTGGAAATTGTGCAGCGTGAGGGCGAGAGCGCGGTCGACTTCCTCACGATTGCGGACGTCGCACGCCAGCGCGAGGGTGCGCTCGGCGTGACCGATGCGGGAGCGGGCAGCCTCGGAACGGGCCGCATCGCGCGAGAGCAACACGACGCTGGCTCCCTCGTCGGCAAAGACTTTGGCAATTGCTTCCCCAATTCCCATGGAAGCCCCGGTCACGACCACGACTTTCCCGTTCATTTCCATGGTGACCTTGTATCGCGTGCGGGGAGGCAAGTCAAACTGCAGTTCTCAGTTGCCAGTTCTCAGTTCTCAGAGTGAACCAACTCGGTGTCCGGTTTTTCTGAGAACTGGGAACTGAGAACTGAGAACTCACCTATAGCGTAAAATCGTCAGCAACGTGGAGGCGCCTTGAGTTCGTTGCTCCCTATCTTTCCGCTCGAACTGGTGCTGCTGCCGGGCGTCCCACTGCCGCTGCATATTTTCGAGCCGCGCTACAAAGAAATGATCGCAGAATGCCTCGCGCAGAAGAAGCCGTTCGGAGTGGTACGCGCGTCTTCCGATGGAGTTGCCGACATCGGCTGTACCGCTGAGATCACGTCGGTGATCAAGAAGTATGACGATGGGCGCATGGACATCCTCACGCGCGGCGTGGAGCGATTTGAAGTGATTCAGGTCAACGAAGATCGTGAGTTCCTGCAGGCGGAGATTTCGGTGGTGGAAGACCAACCGGAGAAGCCCGCTGCCGCGATCGTGACGCAGGCGGTCCGGTTGCACGCTGAAATCGCGAAGCTAGCCGGCACTGAACCTTCCGGCCCTGACGAACACGCCGACCATCTTTCTTTTTTGTTAGCCGGTTCGCTGCCGCTCGACCTCGACTTCAAGCAGAGCCTGCTCTCAACGCTCTCGGAGGCGAAACGCCTGGAAGCGGTCGTCGGGTATTTGGAAGCTGTCCTGCCGGGTCTGCGGCGGGCATCGAAGGCCCGCTGGAATTAGTTGTCAGTTTTCAGCCCTCAGCCAAAGCAGGTTTTCCCCGAGGGGCTGGGTCTTTCGTCCACCATCGCGATTCTACTGCGCCGATTCAAATTAAGACTTTCCTGGCAGCTGACAGCTGAAAGCCGACAGCTTCTTTCGGCGGTATAATCCGCATAAGGTCGTTTCCTGCGGAGGTTTCCCACCATGAGTTCCGCCCGGACTCTCGGCGAATTGCGTCGAAGTCCTTTCACCGAAAAGCGTCTCGGATCGCGGCGTGTGAAAGATGAGCTGCGCGAGAACCTGATGTCGCGGCTCCGTGAAGGCGGCCCGATATTTCCCGGGATTGTTGGGTACGACGATACGGTTGTGCCGCAGATCGTGAACGCAATTTTATCGCGACATAATTTTATTCTTCTCGGATTACGCGGACAGGCGAAGAGTCGAATTCTAAGGGCTTTGACGGCGCTTGCTTGATCCGCACATGCCTTACGTGGCGGGTTGCGAAATCCACGACAACCCCTATGCGCCGATCTGCCGCCGCTGCCGCGAATTGGTCGCTAAAGAGGCGGACGCCACGCCGATCGCGTGGCTGACTCCCGAACATCGCTATGTAGAAAAATTGGCTACGCCTGACGTTACGATCGCCGACCTGATCGGCGATATCGATCCCATCAAGGCGGCGCGTGGCGGGCACGAACTGTCGAGCGAATTTACCGTGCATTACGGATTGCTCCCTCGCGCCAATCGCGGAATTTTTGCCATCAACGAGTTGCCGGATCTGGCAGGCAAAATTCAAGTCGGCCTCTTCAACATCATGCAGGAAGGCGATGTGCAGATTAAGGGGTATCCGATTCGCCTGCCGCTGGATGTTGCGATTGTGTTCAGCGCAAATCCCGAGGACTACACGGCACGCGGCAAAATCATCACTCCGCTGAAGGACCGCATCGGGTCCGAAATTCGTACGCACTATCCGGCGACGGTCGAAGAGGGTATCGAGATCACGGCGCAGGAAGCGTGGATTGATCGCAAAAACGACCGCGAAATTGATGGAGGCAGTCCGCGGCTGCATATTCCGAAGTATGTCAACGAAGTGATCGAGCGCATCGCGTTCGCGGCGCGCGACGACAAGAAAATCGACAAGCGTTCAGGTGTGAGCCAGCGGCTGCCGATTTCCGCGATCGAGAATGTTGTGTCGAACGCGGAGCGGCGAGCGTTGGCGCATCAGGAGAAGCTGGTCGTGCCCCGGATCAGCGATATCTACGCGGCGCTCCCGGCGATCACGGGCAAATTGGAACTCGAGTACGAAGGTGAGATGAAGGGCGCGGATCACGTGAGCCGTGAGTTGATCCGCACGGCAGTCGCGAAGGCGTTCGACAATTATCTGCATGGGGTGAACTTGAATCAGGTGGTGCAATGGTTCGATCTGGGGGGCGAAATTCAGCTCAGCGACAACGCTGGCGCCGAGGAGGTTCTCGAAGGACTGAATCAGATTCAAGGACTGATGGAAAAGCTTGGAAAGCTGAATGTCGGCCCGAAAGATAGCGCCGAGGTGCAGGTGTCGGCGGCTGAATTCGTCCTGGAGGGCCTGCACGCGCATAAGAAAATTGGACGCAACGAAGAGCGGCTCTTCACGGCAGGAGAGAAGCCTCCGAAGAAGACGGAACGGGTGTTTGAGCCGGAAGAGCCAGGGTTTGGACGGAAGAGGGGATTTAACTAGTGGTGGGTCCCTAGTTCGTTGGCGCACTTGACCTGGGGCTAGGCTCCGACGCCCGCGACGATAGGAACGCAAAGCGAACGACGAACAGCGAGCGACTAGCGACCAACGACCAGCGACAGGTTTTATGAAACGCATCCGCTACTCCAAATACGTCCCGGACCCCGCTGGTGATATGAGCATGGAAGACTTGCTCGCCGCGCTCTCGGACTATTTTCTACAGAGCGGGTTCAACGACAACTTCTGGTATGAGCTGCCGGAGGGAGAGCAGACTCTCGACGATTTAAAACGTGCTCTTGAACAGGCGTTGCTCAACGGTGAACAGTTCGATGAAGAGATGCGCGACCGCCTCCAGCAAATGCAGATGGAGGGCGAACTCGAGGAGTTGATCGAGAAGCTGATCGAGCGCATGCAGCAGGAGGATTACATCTCCATCGATCGTCCATTCGAAGCCCAGCCTCACGATCCTGCGAAGCGATCAAGCGTGGGCGGGCAGGTTGGCGACGCGCAGCAGCAGGCGAAGTTCGAGATCACCGACAAGAGCCTCGATTTCTTGGGATTCAAAGCCCTGCGCGATCTGCTCGGGTCGCTCGGCAAGTCCAGCTTCGGACGCCACGACACGCGTGACATGGCAACGGGCATCGAAGCGAGCGGCGCATCGAAGCCTTACGAATTCGGTGACACCTTAAACCTCGACATCACGGCGACGCTATCGTCGGCCATTCAGCGCGAGGGTCTCGGGCTTCCTCTGAATCTTGAATACCGCGACTTGCAGGTGCATCAGTGCGAGTATCAGTCGTCGTGTGCGACCGTGCTGATGCTCGATTGCTCGCACTCGATGATTCTCTATGGCGAAGACCGTTTTACCCCGGCGAAGAAAGTGGCAATGGCCCTTTCGCAGCTGATACGGACGCAGTATCCGGGAGATTCGTTATCGCTGGTGCTATTCCACGATTCGGCGGAAGAAGTTCCGCTCTCGCAACTGGCGCGGGTCAAGGTTGGTCCGTATTACACGAACACGCGAGAAGGCCTGCGCATGGCGCAAAGAATTCTTCAGCGTCAGCGAAAGGACATGAAACAGATCGTCATGATCACCGATGGCAAGCCGTCGGCGCTCACTCTTGAAGATGGCAGGATCTATAAGAATGCTTTCGGCCTCGATCCGCTGGTCGTCAGCCAGACGCTCGAAGAGGTTTCGAAGTGCAAGCGCGCGGGAGTCTTGATCAATACTTTCATGCTGGCATCGGATTACGGCCTCGTGCAGTTCGTGCAGAAGGTGACGGAAATGTGCCGCGGCAAAGCCTATTTCACAACGCCGTATACGCTGGGGCAGTATCTGCTGATGGATTACATGTCGCGCAAGACGAAGACGATTCACTAGGGATTACAGAAGTAATGGCTGCCTGAAATCGTTGCCGGACCGGTGTAATATCGCTGGAAGATGTCCGTTTTTCGGAGACCTGTCTTTATGAAGCGAATTGCTGTTCTTGTTCTCCTCGTCGCTTTTGGTGTTGCTGGCACGACTCTGGCCAGCGCTCAACGAATTAGTCCCGAGGAAAATGCGCGCCAGTCGCGCAAGGCGGCCAAAAAGCAACAGAAGATGCTCAAGAAGGTGAACAAGAAGCAACAAAAAGCTCAGAAGAAAGCCTTGAAGAATCAGCGCAAAGAGAACAAAAAAGCGAACAGGGATTTGCAGAAACGGCACTCGACTTCTGGCGTAACTTTCTGACATTCAGTTTATTTCGGCGTACTCCTTTCATCACAAATTCACAGTGACCACCCGCACATCTTCCTGACCCGGCAAGTGCTAGGCTGATTCCACTCCCAGGACCGCTCCCGGTCCAGTCCCCTCCAGAAAGAGAAGTACTATGTCTGCGCGAAAGTGCGCTCTGGCCCTGATCGTTGCCGGGCTATTGCCTTGGTGCCAGCCGAATCTTGCCGCCGCTCAACCATCGGCTCAACAGCCGGCTCAACCGTCGGCTCAACAACCGGATCAAGTCGTCGCCGGCCGCATTCTGGGTCAGCAATGGAAGCAGCTCTCGCAAAGGGCTGGAATGATATTCACCGGAACCGTGATCGGCGCAGCGACGTCAAGCGTCCAATCAGCTGCGCCCGCGACGGTCGAGTTCCGCTTCCGCGTGGACCGGGCCATCGCCGGCGTTGAGCCAGGGCAGATTCTCACGGTTCAAGAATGGACTGGAGCGTTGCCAAACCAGCGACCGATGAGTCGTGGCCAGCATTTCCTCTTCTTCTTATATCCACCCAGCCGGTTGGGCCTCACCAGTCCTGTGGGCGGAGCGCACGGTCAGATCGCGCTCGACGCGAGTGGAACGCTCGTGTCGACGGAAGCGGCGAGCGTGAGTGTCGCTCAACTGGAGCGGGCGATTCGCGGCGCTCGAGAGCAAGAGCAAGAGAAATGAACATGCGCAGGAAAATTCTCATCATCATCGTCGCAATGCTGACCATTAGCGGCGCTCCGGTCTGTCTTGCCGCTGGCCCTGCTTTCGTCGCCGGATCTGGGTACAACGCCGGAGTTGAGGGGCAGGCGATGGTGTGGGCGAACGGGTCAGTGCAGTACTTCACAGACCAGGGAAACTTGAGTCCAATCCTTACTGGCACGCAGGCTGACGCGATCGTTGCGGCGGCGTTCACAACTTGGACCAGCATTTCGGGAGTCGCGCTCTCCGCATCGCAGGGCGGACATCTTGCCGAAGACGTAAATGGCAGCAACATCGCAGTCGACGCCAGCGGAACGATCACTGCTCCCGCAGACATCACGCCATCGGCGACCAGTACTCCGGTCGGAATTGTCTACGACATCGACGGCACGGTAACCGATGCGCTGCTTGGCGAAGGTGCCGGCGGACTTGCCGACTGCTTCACCAACGCAGTCTATGGCGGACCGGATAACTTCTCTCTCAGCGGGAACATCGCTCATGCGCTCGTCGTGATCAACGGAGTCTGTGCCGCTACCAGTTCGCAACTGCCGGACGTGCAATACAGATTGGTGCGGGTGCTCGGTCGAATCCTCGGCATGGGCTGGTCGCAGGCGAATCTCAACGTGTTGACCCGGAAACCGCCTCCGACAAGCGACGACTTTGCCGGATTCCCCGTCATGCACTTTGCCGATCCGATTTCCTGCGTCCCGATCACGGCTTGCTATGCGAACCCATCGACTCCGAAGATGGACGATGCGAATTCGCTCGTACGGCTCTATCCCGGCGCTGGTTCCGGCCGGCCAACAGGAAGAATTTACGGCGGACTCTACTTCACCGATGCGGCCGGGAATGCGCAACAGCCAATGCAAGGAGTCAACGTGGTCGCGCGATTGCTCGACGGGTCAGGAAATCCGTCGAGACAGTTTGTCGCAACGTCGGTCTCTGGATTTTCGTTTGTAGGCAACGCCGGCAACATAATCGATGGATATGTGGACGCGAATGGTCTGCGCTTCGATCGCTGGGGGTCCAATGATCCGTCGCTCGAAGGATTTTTCGATCTCGGCCAATTGCCTATTCCGGCCGGACAAAACATCGCGCTCTACCAGTTGAGTGTCGAGGCATTAGACCCAAACTGGTCGCTTGGCGTCGAGCCGTATGCTCCCACGCAGGTGGCTCCGTCGGGAGCGTTCTCACCGGTCGTGGTAACGATCCAGAACGGATCGAACATCGAGCGCGACATTCTGATGTTGCAGAGCGAAGTTGCTTCCACGCATCCGGGCAGTGGTTCGACGTACGTGGCTCCCGCGGCGCTGCCGCAGGGCGGTGGATGGGGATCGTGGATCTCCGGTTACGGCAGCTCCGATTGGTTCGAGTTCACAGCGCAAGCCAACCGGACAGCCTCGGTTTCAGTGACGGCCCTCGACGAAACTGGGGCGCCGAGCGAAAGCAAACTCCTTCCTGTGATCGGTATTTGGCAACTGAGCGACACAACCGGCGACCCCGCGCCTTCGTCGACTCCGTCCGCCTTCAACTCGAACACATGGGGGATGACGCGACTCGATTCGCAGTTTCTTGTATCCGACACCTTCCGCATCGGCGTGGCCGACTACCGGGGTGACGGACGTCCCGATTACTTCTATCGAGCCAGCCTGCTGTATTCGGATACGGTTGCGCCCGCACGACTCAGCCTCGCGGGTGGTCTGACTACGCTCACTGGGATCGGGTTCAGTTCGGGACTGGCGGTCAGCGTTGCCGGCAACGCGGCCAACTCTATCTCTACGTCGGCGAAACATATCGCAGCGGTCATGCCTAAGGGAGCGCAGGATGGAACGGCGACGATTGTGGTCGCCGACCCAGTCACCGGCGGCTTCTCGCAGATGATGAACGCCCTCACGTACGGTGCGCTCGGAACGGATCTCTTGCTCTTGCTGCAAGGCTCGGAGCCGGCCACGCCGGTCGGAGCGCCGGCAGCGAATCCGATCCGCGTCCGCGTCGTTGCGGCAGACGGAGTTACCGCTGTGAACGGGGCCACGATTGCCTGGAGCGCGACCAACGGATTGCAGTTTTCGATATGCGGAGGAACTTCTTCCTGTTCGGTGCTGACCGATGAGGCGGGGGAATCTTCCAGTTTGGTCACTCCCACGACGATTGGACAAAGTACGATTACGATCGCGCTGGCGCCCGAATCATATTCTCCACCGCAAACGCAACAAGCCACCGTCGTCGCAACCTCGTCGTCGTTGGATCTGGTCGCGCTGACGCCAACGCGCTGGGTTGCACAGGGCGCGACAATCACAGTCCCACTGACAGTAGAAGCGCTCGACCTGGGAGTGCCAGCGGCGAATGTGGCGATCAAATTCAGAGTGACGAACGGCACGGCCACGCTTTCGTCGGCCACAGGAACCACGAATGCGTCGGGCCTGGCCACTACGACCGCGCAATTGACGAATCTCAACGCGGCGGTTCAGGTCAGTGCGTGCGTGTCGCCGAACAACGCGCCCTGCCAGACGTTCACGATGTTCTCCACGCCTGCTTCCGCCTGGAGGCTCGAGACCGTGAGCGGATCGGCGCAGGTTGTTCCGGTGGGCCAGGTTTTTGCGCCGCTGGTTATGCGCGTGACCGACGGATCGGCTGCCTCGAATCCAGTGATGGGAGTGAACGTCGCGTTCACGACAACGCTAGGACGAGCGAGTCCTGACCCGGTGATCCTTGCGTCGTCGCAGACGGTAGCAGTGAGTGACGGAAGCGGCCTGGGCTTCATTGTGCCTTCCGTCGGAAGTGTGGGGGCGTGCGACGTGTTTATCACTGTGACTGCTGGCACCGCGAGTGCCGAGACGCAGATGGAGAGCGTGATCACCGCTGCGCCCTCGCAACCTGATCCTAGGACGCCGCCCGTGGCGCGCGGTTCGCGATTTATTCCAGGTCCTGTTGCGTCCGAGTCGCCGTCATCGTCTGCGCCCGCGGCGGCGCTGTTCGCCGTGCCACAAGGTGTTCCATTGGACAATCCTGCGGCGAACCAGAGTGCCTGCCCTGAAGCGGCTCAGGACGCGGATTCGACTGGAAACCTCCAAAGTGGCGGGGCGGTTTCGCGGACTGTGATCCTGCGCCGAGGACGGATACCGGACGGTTAACGCCCGATGCTGCCGTTCCGAAATCTCCGCCCAAGCCGCCAGAGAAAAAGGCTGCCGACACCGCTAAGCCCATTGCTAAGCAAATCGATGGAAGCACTACGCCGAAAGATTCCTTGCCCAGCCGTGCTTCGCCAAGAGATGCCGGTCCTGTCTTGCGTGAGGATCAGAGAAGCTGTCGTGAGTTGGCAGGGAACGGGCTATTGTTTTGAGTCCGAGCCCGCCTTGGGTCGATCCCAATCATTTTTTTGTCCACTGATCGACCCAGTCGTTGACCGTCTTATACCAGAGCTGCGAATTCTGCGGCTTCAAGACCCAGTGGCCTTCGTCGGGAAAGTAGAGCATTTTCGAAGGAACGCCCATGGTCTGTAGCGTTGTGAAAAGCTGGAGACCCTCGCTCACATCGAGCCGGTAGTCGAGCTGTCCGTGAACGACAAGCGTCGGCGTCTTGAAATTCTTCGCCGCATTGCGCGGATTCCACTTCTCGTACATCTCGGGATTCGTGTAGGGCGTCCCCTTGAATTCCCAGTTATTGAACCAGAGTTCTTCGGTCGTTCCCCAGGCAGAATAGGTGTTGAACATGCCGTCGTGCGTGACGATGCACTTGAAACGGTCGGTGTGGCCAAGCACCCAGTTGGCCATGTATCCGCCATAGCTCGCGCCGAGCGCGCACTCGCGGTCTTTGTCGATGAACGGATAAGTCTTCTCCGCGTAGTCGAGGCCCTTCATCAGGTCTTCAAACGGAGCGCCGCCCCAGTCGCCGTTGATGGCGTCGATGAACTTCTGTCCGTAGCCGGTCGAGCCGTGGAAGTTGATCATGATGACCACGTATCCGCTCTCGTAGACGAAGTTGGTGCGGCAAAGAGTTCGGGATTCCAGCGGTAGGACCAGTCGTCTCCCCAGGCGCCCTGCGGGCCGCCGTGGATCAGGAACTTTACGGGATATTTCTTGGTGGGGTCGAAGTTTGGGGGCTTGACGAGGAAGCCTTGGACTTTGTCGCCGTTTGCACCTGTGAACCAGAAGGATTCGAGAGGGGACATGGCGACTTGGGAGAGAACGGCATCGTTGAGGTGAGTGAGGTGATCACGGAGGAGTGAGCTAGTTGCTCCAGCCACGGGTCTCTCAGAGCCAGTTTTGTATAGCTCAGTCGGAAACGAGATCGACATCCGCGTGAAAACGAGGGTTTTGCCGTCTGGCGTCATCGACTAGATCGTCGTTGAAGCCATCAGGAATCACAAGGCAGCGTTATATCGGGCAGTTTCATTTGCGATCGCCGTCCACGGTAATCGTACGGATCGAAGGGCCGATTAACCTCGAGGGAGTACACTGGCGCCTCGCCCTATAACTCGTAGACGAAGTAGATGCGTTTGGAATCAGGCGCCCACGTGAATGTCCCAACCCAGCCATCGAACTTCTCCGTCAGATTGCTTCTTCCTCCCGTCTTCCGGTCGTACAGCATCAGCCGGAAGCGGTCGCTCTCGTATCCCGGACGCTGCTGGGCGCGGTAGGCGATGTACTTGCCATCGGGCGAATAGAGCGGAGTCGAGTCGCTGGCGGGATTGTCGGCGGTGATGTTCTTCGTCTTGGCCAGCACGTCGGCAGGCGTGGCGTTCGCAGGCCAATTCACCGGGACGATCCACAGATCGTTGTTGGTCGAAGTCGCCTCGACCTTGTCGTGGTTCGAGGTGTAGCAAATCTCCTGTCCGTCGGGCGAGAAGGCGTAGTCGTCCTGCCCGCCGAGAGAGAACACGGGTGCGTCGTAGTCGCCGGGCGTGAGGTCGCGAGGAGACAGGATCGGCCGATACCGTCGCACCGGGTTCCTGCGCCATCCGGGTCGAGGTCCAGGAGCGCCTGGATCACGAAAATGTGGCTGCGCTTTCCTGCCTTGTACGCATTCCAGTGACGATAAAGCAGGCGGTCGAAGATGAGCGCTTTGACCTTCGACTCTTCGATCTCTTTCAGCTTTCTTCGCATTGCAAGCCGTACTTCCGCGTCAGGCGCGCCATCGCACTCGGGATACACGTCCGAAGTGAAGAGAATGTTCTTGCCATCCGGCGACCACAGTTCGCCGCCGGCTTCGGTTGCGAGCGAGGTCAGTTTGTGGACGCTCGTCACCGTTCCGGCCGAGCCATCGAAATCGGCAATCCAGATTTGCGAGCCGCCTTCTTTATTCGAGATAAACGCAAACCGCTTCCCATCCGGCGCCCAGCGCGGACGGTCGCCGTCCTGATCGGCAATGAGCACCCGCTCCGATCCGCCCGCCAGCGGCACGATCCAGATGTGCGATGTCTTTGTATTCGCTGCCAGGTCCACATCCACGGCCGCGAAGAGCACCCACTTGCCGTCCGGCGAAGGCACCGGCTCACCGACGCGCTTCAGCTTCATCATGTCTTCGAAAGTGAATGGGTGTTTGGATTGCGAGAACGCAGGGAGAGCGAGGAAAAGAACCAGCAGAAAGGCAAGACGGCGCATGAGGAGTCTCCGCGGAACATGAGAGTTTACACCCAGGGCAGAGGTTAGAGGTCAGATTGCAGGGGTGAAAACTCTTGCTCGCTTGCGCTGATCACAGCAGATTCTTTGCGTCGTGCAGATTGACAAGTTCTTCTACCTCTGCAATCTGACCTCTAACCTTTGACCTAGCCTGCTCCCAGTTCTTCCAGCATGGCGGTCATTTCAGATTGCGCGTGGGCATTGCCGGTGCGTCGCGCGGACGAGACTCCATCCGCCAGCATGCGCTTGGCTTCGTCGATGCGCGAGGCTTTCGCCAGAGCCTGAGCGGCCATGAAATATGCGGGCGTATAGTCGGGATTCTTCGCAATGAGCGTGTTGAACTCTTCGACGGCTCGATCGATTTGTCCGGAGTTCGAATATTCCTGGGCGAGGCCGTAACGCGCAAACGAATCCTCGGGATTCGCGGCGAGAATTTCGGTCAGCATTGCAATGCGATCCATAAGAGCACTCAGCACTCAGGCGTCAGCGAGAAACCGGAAGCTGACTGCTGAGTACTTGATCCTCTATTCATATCATGGCGGAAGTCGCGGTCCGCGCTACAATTGGTTTTCATCGAGTTTCCCTCGAGGACTTCAATTGGCTTGCCCGTTTTTTGTGCCTACAGAAATCGCGCATGACGGTTCCTGGCCGCATCCTTCGCGACTGCCGCTCGGCGCGGGGTGGAACGGGGACTGCCGAGCTTCGGGGAGTCTGCTGCCCGTCTCGGATTCGGAGACGCGGGAATTTTGCAACCTCGGTTATGCGACAGGCTGTCCGCGATTGCCTCGAAGTCGCGATTGGGACGCGGTCCGTTTCTCGGTGGCTCACACGAGTCCCGCGCAGGTCACGATTTGTTTTGTCTGCGAGTTAAACCACGCGCCCATCGAACAGGGCAAGCTGACCTACGACCTGGTGCGAGACTCCTGGCTCGTTTTGCCATCGGACTCGCGTGTGCTTACGCTTGCAAATTGCTATCTGCAAACCTATCGCGCGAGGCGGATTGCCGTTCCCGCCTAATGGGCGGAGAATCGAGCGACGCGGCAGAGTTTTCCAAAGCAGATTAGTTGACCGACAATCTATGACCGACAGCGCAGACCCAGCCCGACTGACTCGTCCCCGCCCCGTGCGTGAATCGATCTCTGAGATGACCGAGATCGTCCTGCCGAACGACGCGAATCCCCTGAATGCCCTTCTTGGTGGACGCCTGATGCATTGGATCGACCTGGCCGGCGCGATGGCTGCCCACCGTCATTCGCGGCAGTACGTAGTGACGGCTTCCATCGACCACATGGATTTTCTCGTGCCCGTCCGTGTCGGAGACTTCGTGGTCCTGCGCTCGTCGGTGAATCGCGTCTTCCGCACTTCGATGGAAGTGGGCGTGAAGGCTTGGGTCGAGAACTATCATACTGAAAAGAGCCGGCATGTTAGTTCTGCTTATCTCACCTTCGTTGCCGTGGATATAAACGGAAATCGGATGTCGGTGGCCCCGGTGGTTCCGGAAACCGACGACGAAAAACGGCGTTACGAAGATGCCGTCCACCGCCGCGAAATACGACGCGCGGAATGGGCACGGCGGAAAAAAGACATGGAAACATCGAATAACCGTGTATAACGAGCTCATAATCTTTGTGTGTGCCAGTTAGTCGACGATCAGTCGGACTTAACGGCAGTGAGTGCGTTACTCAAGGAGTGCGGTACCGACTTATGGACAGCGCGCTTTTTATCCATCGCCTGCAATTCGCCTTCACCGCGACGTTCCACTATCTCTTTCCACAACTCACGATGGGTCTGGCGTTGCTGATTGTCGTGCTCAAGACAATTGCTTTGCGGAGGAACGATCCGGTCTATGGCCAGGCGGCGCGCTTCTGGGCAAAGATCTTCGGGATCAATTTCGTCATGGGAGTTGTGACAGGCATCCCGATGGAGTTTCAGTTCGGCACGAACTGGTCGCGATTCTCAAGTTTCGCGGGCGGAGTGATTGGACAAACGCTGGCGATGGAAGGCATGTTTGCTTTCTTTCTGGAGTCGGCGTTTCTTGGATTGTTTCTCTATGGAGAAAAACGCCTGAGTCCTAAAGCGCATTGGCTGTCGGCCGTCGCTGTGTTTGTGGGCTCGTGGTTGTCGGGATACTTCATCATCGCAACCGATGCGTTCATGCAACATCCAGTCGGCTATTTCACCGCGGCAGATGGCAGCTTGCAGCTTTCGAGTTTCTGGGCTTTCGTGCTCAATCCCTGGGCAGGATGGCAGTACGCGCACAATATGGGCGGAGCGGCAATCACCGGCGCGTTCATCATGACGGCCGTGGGCGCGTTCTATCTCTTGTCGGGAAAATGGACCGCGCACGCTCGCATTTTCGTCAAAGCCGGAGTGATCGCCGGGTGTGTCTTCAGCATATTGCAGATTTTTCCGACCGGAGACCGACAGGGCAAGATGGTTACGGACATGCAACCCGTGACGCTGGCCGCGATGGAGGGGTTATTTCAGAGTCAGAAGAGCGCGCCGCTGCTCATTATCGGGCAGCCTAACGAGGAGAAAGGGACGGTCGATAACCCGATTCAAGTTCCGGGAATGTTGAGCATGTTGACGTATCGGCGCTGGAACGCTCATGTCCGCGGGCTCGATGCGTTTCCCAGGGAAGACTGGCCGAGCAACGTACCGCTGCTTTATTTCAGCTATCACATCATGGTGGGCCTGGGTACGTTTTTCGTCGCGATCATGGTCGTCGCGGCATTTCTACTATGGCGCGGAAAGCTATTCGACGCGCGATGGATGCTTTGGATTCTGATGCTGTCCGCGCCATTCCCTTACATCGCCAACACTGCCGGTTGGTTGACGGCGGAGCTTGGCAGACAGCCGTGGCTGGTGTATGGCCTGATGCGAACCGAGAATGGATATTCGAAACTCGTTTCCGCCGGGAATGGAACGTTTACGATTCTGGGATTCATGGGCATGTACACGGTGCTTGGCATTCTGTTTCTGTTCTTGATCAAGCGCGAGATCGATCACGGCCCCGACGGGCTGGGTGCCGCGGCACTTCATACAGCGGCGGAGGCACGGTAATGGCGAGCGTTTGGTTTTGGATTGTGGCTGTGATGGTCACGGCGTATGTGGTGCTTGACGGCTTCGATCTCGGCGCAGGCGTGATCTATCTGATCGCCGCCAAGACCGACGAAGAACGCCGCCGCGTATTGGCTTCCATCGGCCCGGTTTGGGACGGTAATGAAGTCTGGCTGCTCGCCGCTGGTGGCACGCTGTACTTTGCGTTTCCACGGCTCTACGCATCGAGCTTCAGCGGGTTTTATCTCCCACTGACGATCGTGTTGTGGCTGCTCATTTTGCGCGGAATCGGAATCGAGCTGCGCATGCATGTCGAAGATCGGGTTTGGCGCGAGTTCTTCGACGTGGTCTTCAGCCTCTCCAGTATTTTGCTGACGATATTTTTCGGAGCGGCCCTCGGCAACGTGGTGAGAGGCGTTCCACTGGACGCGACCGGATATTTCTTCGAGCCGCTGTGGACGAATTTCAGGCTCGGCCCGCAAACGGGCATTTTGGATTGGTACACCGTCCTCACCGGCGTCGTTGCGCTGGTGACTCTAACGGCGCATGGTTCTTATTACGTTGCCCTTAAGACGGATGAAGACCTTGGCCGACGGGCACGCGGGTTCGCGGCGCTCTGCTGGCCTTTGCAATTCTTCCTGACGTTCACGACGCTGATTGCGACTTATTTCATCCGTCCAGAAATCCTGGCTAACTATGCGGCGCACAAGATTGGCCTGCTGGTTCCGATCGTTGTCGTTGCGAGCCTGGCGGTGATGGTCTGGGCCGGACCTAAGGGCAAGGAGAAACTGGCGTTCCTTGCGTCGAGTGCGTATATCGTCGCGATGCTGGTCGGCGCCGCGTTCGCGCAATATCCGGCAGTGTTGCCGGCGCGCGACCATCAGTACGACCTCACCATCTACAACACGGCAGCGGGAATTCATGGGCTGAGCGTCGGGCTGGTGTGGTGGACAATTGGCGCCGTGCTCGCTGTCGGCTATTTCGTATTCGTCTATCGCATGTTCCGCGGCAAGGTGCAGTTGGGCGAAGGACACTACTGAGCGTTCAGCACGCAGCATTAATAGAAGACTCCCAAACCTGAATGCTGGAGTGCTGCGCTCTGCGTGCTCTTTCTGCTCCCGTATAATCCCAGTATGAGTGCTCATTCCCATCATCCTGGTCAGCAACCGCCTGCGCCACAACCTTTGCCTGGCGTGAACGCCATTATTGCCGTCGGCTCGGGTAAAGGCGGAGTCGGCAAAACGACGCTGTCGGTCAATTTGGCGATCGCCCTCAGCAAAATGGGCCACAAAGTCGGATTGCTTGACGGCGATGTTTACGGACCGAACGTTCCGCTCATGCTTGGCACCAATGAGCAGCCGAAGGTGTTGGGCGAAAACCAAATCGCTCCCATCAACGCGCACGGACTGAAGGTGATCTCGGTCGGCTTCCTGAATCCTGGTGACAAGCCTTTGATCTGGCGCGGTCCGATGCTGCATTCGATCATCAAGCAGTTTCTGGGATCGGTACAGTGGGGGCAACTCGATTATCTGGTCATCGACCTTCCTCCCGGAACTGGCGACGTTGCGCTCTCGCTGATACAAACGGTTCCGTTAACCGGGGCGATCGTGGTTTCGACACCGTCTGATGTCTCGCTGCAGGATGCGCGCAAGGCGATCGAGATGTTTCGGCAGATGAAAGTTGACATCGTCGGCATGGTCGAAAACATGAGCTACTTCATTTGCCCGCATTGTCAGCACGAAATCGACATCTTCTCCAAGGGTGGCGCGGAAAAGACCGCGAAGCAGTTCGACATCGCGTTTCTTGGAAGCGTCGAACTCGATCCCGAGATTCGCAAAGCGGGCGACAGCGGCTCGCCGTCAGTGCTGCTCGGAGAAGACTCGGCGCATGCGAAATCGCTGTTTGCCTTCGCGCGCAACGTCGTAGCGCGAGTGGACGAGGTCAAAGCTGCGAGTTCGGAAAGCGTCATTCAGATTCAGTGATCTGCACGATCAGGCTTGAAGCGCGCTAATCTGTAAACCTCTTCTGCGTTCTCGTCTTTTAATACAAGGCGCGAGACCATTTCGCCGAGCGCGGGACCGTGCTTGAAGCCGTGGCCGGAACCGCCACCGACGATCCACACATTCTCGTTCGCCGGATGACGATCGATGATGAAGTTCTGATCGGCGGTATTTTCGTACTGGCAGACTCGAGATTCCAGCAGAGGAGCATCTTTCATTCCAGGGAAACGGTAAGCGAGATAGTGTCTGATCGCAGCGATGTTCGCTTCGCTGACGAGGCGCTGGCCTGACGTGGGATCGAACGCTTCGCCTCGCGTGTCGTCGGCGAGTTTGAATCCGCGTCCTTGATTTCCGGGAATTCCGTACATGAAGTGATCGCTGTGATCGCCCCAAACTGGAACGTTGCCTTCGTCGAATCGCGGATCGCCAGCGGGCGTTCCGAAGAAGTATATTTCTTGCCGGGTCGACACGAAGTGCGGACCGACGGTTTCCGGGAACAACTTTCCAAGCCATGGACCGCAAGCGAAGATGCAGCGGTCGGCAGCGAGCACCGAACCATCGGACATCGCGAGCGATTGTCGTTGTCGTTGTCGTTGCTGTTGCGCGCGGTCGAGGTCTGGAGTCGTGACCATTGACTCGCGATATTCTCCGCCTTCGGAGACGAAGTGCTCGACTACGGCTTGGGCTGAAGCACGCGCTAATAAATATCCGCTTTGCGATTCGTAGATTCCCCATTGGACTTGCTCGAGACTGATCTGTGGCCAGCGATGGGCGAGTTCCTTTACGCTGAGTTGCTCGAACGGAATTCCTGCGTCTCGCAATGATGGAAGCGAAGCGCGTTCGTAGGAATCATCTGCTTCGGCGAGCCAAAGCACTCCGATGGGGAAAAAGAACTTTCGCTTCCACTCGGTTTCGTGGTGCTTCCAGAGTTCGAGCGCGCGGGCGGCGAGCTTGGTGTAGGGCTGATTGGGACCGTACGCTCCTCGGATGATTCGGGTTTCGCCTCCTGACGAGGCGCGCGAGTTTCCTGGTCCCCAAGCGTCGACGAGCGTGACGCGTGCTCCGGCGCGAAGAAGGTAGAGAGCGGTCCATCCGCCGAAAGCGCCTGCACCGATTACGGCGATGTGAGGCTTGCGATTCATGCTTGGGCAGTATATCGCGGCATGAAAATACGCTTATCGGAGTGGATAACGCCGAGCCTCCGACTTACTGCAAACAGCGCCGAACCAAGCCCGGGCTGGGAGCAATCAACTAGCTTTTGTCCCCCCATTTTCCACCACCATCCCTTGCTTGCAGGATGGTACAAAAGGTAAAGTGCGGACTCGTTGGCGCCGATAAAGCACAGACTGTCGTGCTCTGAAGTGGCAAACCTTAACCTGCACTCGTAGCGCTGGCCCTGAAATTCGCTGTTATAACGATAGCCACTGACAAACCCATACCAGTTGGCACCATTCCGAAACATCAGGGCAGCGCCGATGATTCCCACGATGATGATGGCAAGCGTCACTTCTTGGCCTCCCGCAACGATTCGGTTCGGTGCGTTGAGCCCCAACGCACTTCGTAAGGTTAAGTATGTGGCCGGGATCGTCGCAACGCCAGATTACTGTCGGGAAGGCGCGGGGGCCTCAGGGGCTAAAAAGCCCGGGTTTATTCGGCGGACTTACGCGGCCCTGAAGAGCCGCTCTTCCACGGCGATGTTTGCATATCGCTGATGGGCTGATGGCGCACCCTTGTTCCGACCCTCGGTGTTGTTCGTTCCCGTTGGTGCGGGTAGTCTGCTGCCCACCCTTCCGCAAAGTGCGCGGAAGCATGGGGCACCCGCGTTTCATAATGGGAAACGGAAAAAACCGTGGGCGAAAGAGGGGGTTGATCGCAACTGGCGACCAACCCCGTTTATCTTCTATTTATTCTGTGAACTTATTCTTGGGGCTCTATAACCTCTACTGGCCGGTCAAAGGGTCCAAGATAAGACGATCGCTGCGCTGGTGGGTGAAGTCGAACAGCGAGGTGAGATCGCCCGCAATCCGATCGAAAGATCCCGGCCCTATGCGACCGAGGCCCCAGTTGTCCTCGATAAAACGCGTTATCGAGCTTTGATCCATCACTGAGCTGGAGACGAAATTCTTCTTCGCATACTGCGAGACCACGACGAATGGGAGTCGGGGGCCGTATCCGCAGCGACCTTGAATGCCCGCCAGAGAATTCGCGCCCGAGCCGCATAGTCCTGTGCCGGTCAGTGCGTCGTCACTGGTGGCGGACTGGTTGATGATGGGTCCCATTACGTGATCGTACCAACCGTCGGAGTCGTCCCAGGCAATGAAGACAGCGGTCTCGTTCCAGTCGGGAAGTTTCTGAAGTTGGTTGAGTGTGTTGACGAGCCAGAATTGCTCATCCAGCGGCGATGAGTTAGCGGGGTGACCGTCTTGCGCGCGGGCCGCCTTAAGAAAAGTGACTGCGGGAAAATTTCCAGCCTCCACGGCCTGCCAGAAATAGGTTAGATCGTAGATGTGATTGGCCGGCCCGTTCTGTCCGATCTCGGCCAGGTTTGCCGGCGCGATATGGTGCTGGTTGTTGGTCGTCTCGTAGAACTGAAATGGATTGTGATAGCCCGCGTAGGCTACCTCCGGGGTGCCGTCGAGACGGTTTGTAGTCGTGTTGCACTGCGCTGGAGTGCCTGGGGTGTAGGGTGAGGAAGGAGTGAACCCTCCTTGAAACCAGCCCCAGGAAATGTTTTTCGCGTTGAGCAGGTCGCCGATATTTTTGCCGTTAAATGCGATGTGATCATAGGCGATGCAATCCTCATACCAGGGGTCAGGATCGCCGATCATCGTGTTGCCAACGACATCGTAGGCGAGATCCCCATACTGATCGTCCGCTCTCAAGCCGACGTTGCCGGTCATGCCGGAGGCCAAATTCACGGCGCCAACAGCGGATGGACCAAAATTCGTGCCATGGAAGTTGTCGCTCATCGCAAAGTCCTGAGCGTAGTTCCAAAGCGCGGTAACCGTATTGCCGTCGTAGTATCCCATCACGACGCCTGTACCGTATTGCGCAAGGCTGGGATAGGTTTGAGCGCTGCACGCTTTGCCGGTGAATTGAGGAAACTTGTCCATGAGTCCGGCGTCGAATGCTTGTTGTTCCGGGGTGTAGTTGTGGGACTGATCGCAGGTGTAATTTTGGCTACGGTCAAGCCGGAACGGCGGGGTGGTGGCTCCGTTTGGATTTTGAACGAGCAGTCCGCGGTCGAGACCATTGACAGATGGGGTGGCGGGACTCCCGACAAAGCGCGGTTCGCCCGGCGAGTTCTTCGCTTTCGGATAACTTCCAAAGTAGTGATCGAACGATTCGTTTTCTTGAAAAATGATCACCAGGTGCTTGATCGGCGTGGTCGTATCTTGTGCGAGCGCGATTGGGGCGGTAATCGCCAGACAGGCGAGCATCACCGTCGCCGCCATCCGCTGAGAGTTATTTCTCATAGGTCGGGTCCCCTCCGGGAAAGTTGTGAACTTAACTTTTGTGAATTAGGTACGGGCGAGACAGCGAATCGGCTGCTTTGGAGTCTGGGCATAAAGAAGGATCGCTGCCTGCGGTGCCAATCCTTATACTCCTGTCTTTACAATTCTGAAACACAAAATTCACATTGGGTTAACAAAAGAAACCGCTAGAGGCCCTGGAATTGCAAGAAGTGTAATGAGTTGCAAATAGTCTGCTAATCCGTACATCTTGCTTCGGGGATTTCCACAGAATTACGGGGTGGGTTCGACGCGGATCAGGCCCATCATTCCGCCGTCTTCGTGCTCCAGGAGATGGCAGTGAAAGGGAAAAGTACCGACTGCGTTGGGATCACGGAAATCCACCCGCAGACGAACCGTGGGATATTGCGGAGTGGTGCCGTCCCAGAAAGGTACGGGAATGGTATCGCGAAGAAAGGGCTCGTTGATCGGTATGCCGAACCATTCGAGCATAAGGAAATGGATCTGGTGGATGTGAAAGTCGTGTAGCTCTTTGGAGCGATTCTCGATGATCCAATCCTCGACATCTCCCTGATGGACCACTATGTTGGGAATGGAAGACATCGGATCAAATAAGATCGGTTTTTGGCCTTCGACCGTCAGAAAGAAATCTGTGGGACCGTTGGGGTCGCTGGGATTATGAGGTTGCTCTGAGAAATAAAGTTTTCGGGTTCGATTTGGGGTTACTTTTCCCAACCAGGGTAACGCGGTGATCTTTGGTGCAGAAGCCCGGGGCGAGGACGAGGGCAAGGCCACGGGCAAAGTAAGCGGCGGCTCGGGAGCATCCGCGGAGGTGACGATGTTGGCTAGCGGACGGGTCGGATCATTTTCTCCGTCTGGACCGGTGTTCACACTGCGCGTGATGAGGGTCGCAGTTGTGCCCAGCCCGGGAGCCGTCACGATGAATTCGATTCTGCCGCCGGGTGGAACCCCGAGATGGCTTTGCCAGAGCACATAATCACCGCCTTGACCATTCTCGTTTACGGGTGCGCCGTCAACGGCAGCCACTCCAAGGGACTGCGGCTTTTCGTCGACTAACCATTGCAGATTCAAATAGGTGATGGAAGAGGCATTTACCACTCGCCAGAACTGCCGCTCCAGAGGCCGCATGCGGATAATCGCAGGCTTGTAAGCGGGATAGGGCACAGAAACGAAATTCAGCGAGAGATCTTTTGTCGGTGTTCCTGAGCCATCCGCCGTGTTTCGTGCGTCTCCGTCCCGATCAAGCATGACGGATGGGGCCTTCTGTCTTGCGCCTTCTGGCGCTGCGGCCGGGTTCAACAAGTCTTCGTCGCGGATCACAATAACCCGCTCGGGCAGGCCGGCAACCTGTTTGTTTTTTTGCTCAATGCCCTCGATGATGAGCGCACCCGACGCACCACCGACGACTTGCGCACGGGTGAACCCATGCAAGTGTGGGTGATACCAATATAGGCCGGGCGGTTGGTCGTCCGGTATGCGTATGCGATATTCGAACGCGGAGTCAGAAGGTTCGATGGACGTGTGCAACACATCATCTTGATGACATGCTGGAGGAACCATGAGGCCATGAAAATGAAGGTTGGTGGACGTCGCGTTCATCGCGACGTTTCCGCACGGATTGCTGGTCCCCTTCTGCGGAGTCTTGGCGATTGCATTTTCCTTTGGCGCGGAGTTGGACTTGGATGGTTGCGAGGAAGATCCCGAAGACGGCGCGAGACTCGTCAGCTCGTTTTTCAGTCTCAGAACGAGTAGGTCTCCGGGGTTTAGGCGCAGCGTCGGAGACTCGACTACGCCATCGTAAAGATAACAATAGCGGGCTCGTCCGTGTTCGTCGGTTTCGTTCCGCAAAGCCAGATCCACAATCAACTGTCCGTTTTGGCTGTGCAAGTCTGTCGGCTCTAGAACCTGGCTGGAAGGTGCCGGCCGTGAACAAATTGCGTCGTGGTCCAGCCTTCGGGGAGTTCCATGCGTGACAGGCGGAGGCGTTTCATTCTGCGGAACGGGTGCTCCTACGGCGTCGAGAGCCAGGAACGAAACGAGAATCGAAAATGCGAAAAATAACAGCGGCTGCGGTCCGTCCATGGAAAGCCTCGACGTTCACAATGATAGCTGTTGTTAGCAGGTAGCCGCAGACACGGCCTACGGGAACGGGGAGTTCTCGCACTGGTTGGCGGATCGGAGCATCACTCCTTAAGATGCGAACCCGCGACAGCATCCACAGAAAGAACGGCCCTCTACGGTCCCGAGCGGCGAAGAATTTGATTGTTAGTGTAACGGCAATATTACAACAACAAATAGACCCGAGCGGATGTCATAATCCGCACTGTGGCGTCCATAGTTCAAATCCCGACCAAAGTTACGCTGAAGCATATTCAGCGGATTCAGACAATTACGATTGCCTGGATGACCGTCGAAGCTGCCTTATCCCTATGGGCCGCATGGATGGCCCGTAGCCCGGCTTTGGCCGCCTTCGGCGGCGACAGTGCTGTCGAATTATTGTCCGCACTGGTCGTATTGTGGCGCTTTCGCACTCATGCGCCGGAACGGGCGGAACAACTTGCTGCGCGTGTCGCAGGCGGTTTGCTTTTCGCCCTGGCAGCGTGTGTGGTCTTTGCTTCGGGGATGTCTTTGCTCGGGTACAACGAACCAAGACCTAGCTATTTGGGGATGGCGGTCTTGGTGGGTGCAGCACTTATCATGCCCGTTCTTGCGAAGGAGAAACGGCGCCTATCAGCGCTGACGGGAAGCGCTGCTCTCAGAGCCGATGCTGCCGAATCTGCCTTGTGCGCTTACCTCTCAATCATTGCTCTGCTAGGTCTGGCGGTCCATGCAATCTGGCATATCGTATGGGCCGACGCGGTCGCTGGTTTGGTAATCGCGCCACTCATCATGTTCGAGGCCAGGGAGGCGGTTCGCGGCAATGCTTGTGGATGTTGTTAAAAGGTGATTCCTTTCCAATAGCTACCCCCGGTTGTTCCTTGACACTGTGCGGCGATGCTCCCTAAAATCGCATAGGGCGGCGGTGGAATCTTTAATCTAAGCCACTGCATCTAAAGTGTTTAAAGAGGCATTCCGCCTCGACTCCGAGCCATTATGCCACCAGTGCCAGCGGGCGGTCGGGAACGAGAAATCCTGACGGCGATTGTTGAGACGTTTATTGCCAGCGGGGAGCCGGTGGGGTCGCGGACGCTTGCGCGGGCTTCGCGGGAGGGGCTGAGTGCGGCGACGATCCGGAATGTGATGGCGGATTTGGCGGAGGCGGGATTTTTGGAGCAGCCGCATGCTTCGGCGGGGCGCGTGCCTACGGCGGAGGCCTATCGTTATTATGTCGAGCAACTGAGCGGCGAGGCGCATCTTTCGCAGATGTCGCACGAAAATCAGAGCATTATCCAGGACACGTTGACGGGAGTGACGGATGTGGCGGAGTTCATGGAGCGGACTTCGCATGTGCTGGCGTTGATCTCGCATAGCGTTGGAGTGACGGTGGCGACTACCGGGCCGCGCAACGCTTTGGATCATGTTTATTTTTCGCGGCTGGGCGAACAGAAGGTTTTGGCGGTGGTGGTGACGCGGTCGGGAGTGGTGCGGGATCGGTTGCTGCGGCTGGATATTCCGCAGTCGGATTTGGATGTGGCGGCGCGGTATATCAACGAGAATTTTCGCGGCTGGACGATGGACGATATGCGCGCGGAGCTTGGGCGCCGCATAGAGAAGGAACGGAATGAGTACGACCGGCTGATGACATCGATTGCGCAGCTGTATCAGCAAGGGGCGCTGGCTTCGACGGGGGAGACGCAGGCGGTGTTTGTGGAAGGCGCGGCGAATCTGGTCACCGGGACGGTGACTGGGGATGAAGATCGTTCGCGATTGCAGGATATGTTGCGGACGCTGGAAGAAAAAGAAAAAGTTGTGAAGCTCTTGGGGGCATATCTCGACACGCGGCAGGAAGCGGTGCGGGTGGTGATTGGGCTGGATGAGGCGCTGCCGTCGTCGGCATCGTCGTTGCAGAATTTTGTGCTGATTGGCGCTCCGGCGCGGGTGGGCGGCGAGGTGATGGGATCGCTGGCGGTGATTGGGCCTACGAGATTGGATTATCAACATACGATGTCGGCGGTGTCGTATATCGCGCGGCTGTTTGACAAACTTTTGAATGAATCGGAGTAACAGCGGTATGGCGAAGGGAAATGGAAAAACGGAAGTGAATCTGGATTTGGAGCGTGAGTTGCCGGCGGCTGCGCCTGACGACGAAACGGGATCGGTGTCGATTGCGGGGAAGGCTGCGGATGCGGGGCTTTCGGAAACGGAAAAGCTGAAGGCGGAGCGCGATGCGTTGCTGGACCGGCTGGCGCGGTTGCAGGCGGAATTTGATAATGCGCGCAAGCGGGCGGTGCGGGAGCAGCAGGAGTTCCGCGAGTTTGCGGCGGCGGATGTGATTCGGAATTTTCTGCCGATTCTGGATAGTTTTGAGCGGGCGTTGAAGGTGGGCGGGGACTCGGGCGAATTCCGCAACGGGGTGGAGTTGATCTACCGGCAGTTTCAGGATGCGCTGTTGAAAACGGGAGTGCAGCCGATTGCGGCGGTGGGGCAGATGTTTGATCCGCGGGTGCATGAGGCGGTGGAGATGGTGGACACGACGGAGGTTCCGGATCATCAGGTGATGGAGGAATTTCAGCGTGGGTATAAGTATAAGGAGAGGTTGTTGAGGCCGGCGATGGTGCGGGTGGCGCGGAATGCGCGGGGGTAGCTAAGCCTCGGGGGCTAAAGCCCCTTAGTGTTGGCGGATTACTGCGGCCCTGAAGGGCCGCTCTTCCACGGGATGCGACGGCGATTCGTGGGCGAGCGGTCCGCTGCAAATGCAGATCCCTCGCTTCGCTCGGGAATGATAAGTTAGTTCGGATTAGAGAACGGGGGAGTTTCTGGCGGCTAATACTAAGAGAGATTTTTACGAGGTCCTGGGCGTTACGCGGGCGGCTACTGAGGTTGAGATCAAGAGCGCTTATCGCAAGCTGGCGATGACGTATCATCCAGACCGGAATCCGAATAATCCTGAAGCGGAAGACAAGTTCAAGGAGCTGACCGAGGCGTACGCGATTCTTGCCGATGGCGAGAAGCGGTCGCTCTATGACCGCTTTGGGCATGCGGGGCTTGGGCGGCGGTGGCGGGTCCGGCGGGATTTGATCCGGCGATTTTTCAGGACTTCGGCGATATTTTTGGGGATTTGTTTGGCGACGTGTTTGGGCAGGGTGGGCGGCGCCGGAGCCGGGCGCAACGCGGGGCCGACCTCCGAGAAGATTTGAATCTTGAATTTGAAGAGGCGGTGTTTGGGACAGAGAAGCAGGTCAACGTCCGGCGCCATGAGAGTTGCGATGCTTGCCGTGGGGCGGGGACGGCTCCGGGGAAAACTCCGGTGGCGTGCCGCGCTTGCAATGGGCGCGGGCAGGTGCGGTATCAGCAGGGATTTTTTAGTATTGCGCGGACTTGCCCGACGTGCCAGGGAGCGGGGAGCGTGATTACCGATCCTTGCCCGAAGTGCAAGGGCGAGGGGCGGTTGCTGCGCGAGCGTGTGGTCGAGGCGAAGGTTCCGGCGGGAGTGGAGGACGGAACGCGGATTCGCTTCACGGGGTATGGCGAGGCGGGAGCGTTTGGCGGTCCGGGGGGCGACCTTTATATAGTGCTCCACGTGAAGGAGCACGCGTTTTTTGAGCGTGAAGGGAATGACCTGCACTGCGTGGTGCCGGTTTCGTTTCCGCAGGCGGCGTTGGGGACCGAGATGGTTGTGCCTACGCTGGAGGGAGACCACAAGCTGAAGGTTCCCGAGGGAACGCAGTCGGGGACATCGTTTCGGATAAAGAACAAGGGCGTGCCGGTGCTGAACGGGCATGGCAAGGGCGACCTGTATGTTGAGGTGCGGATACAAACTCCCGGGAAGTTGAATAAGCGGCAGCGCGAATTGTTGACGGAGTTGGGAGAGTTGACTCCGATTGAGAATAAGCCGCAGCGGCGGTCGCTGCTCGGGCGGGTGAAGGATATGTTTGCTTGAGCAGTCAGTACCCAGCACCCAGCTTGAAACTGCATTTCTTCTCGCCTTCGATCTGAATAATCTGGATCTGAATAATTTCCTATGACACGCCGACGGTGGATTGCTGACGAGGTTCTTGGCGATACCGCCGCTCTAGTGGGCGAGCATGCTCGTCATTTGGTGCGCGTGCTTCGGGCTGAGGTTGGGCAGGAGTTTGATATTGCCGCGGGCGGTGAAGTGAGGCGGGGGACGATTACTTCTATTTCGGATGGGCGGGTTGAGTTTGCGCTGAGTGGTCTGGTCGAGGTCAAAGCGCTTGCGAAAATTACTGTGGCGCTGGCCATCTTCAAGTTCGATCGCCTGGAGTGGGCGATTGAGAAGTGTACGGAGATTGGTGTTGGGCGGATTATTCCGGTGATTGCGCGGAGAACGGATGCGCACCTGGCGGCCGCGGCGATTAAGCGGCATGAGAGATGGTTGCGGATTGCGCTTCAGGCTAGTGAACAGGCGCGGAGGTCTGGGCCTCCGGAGATTGTTGAGCCGGTGAAGCTCAAGGAGCTCGGCGGTGCTGTGCCGAGTGGGACACGGGTTGTGTTGGCGGAGTCGCTTGCGGGGTCTCCGGAAAGCGTGAGGTTGGGGGATGTTTTTCAGTCCGGCGGCGAGCGACGTCGCGCTCGCGGTCGGACCCGAGGGTGGGTGGGCGGATGAGGAGTTGGCCTGGTTTCAGGAATCGGGATGGATTGCGGCTTCGCTCGGAGACACGATTTTGAGAGCGGAGACAGCGGCGATTGTGGCTACGGCGATTGCGTTGGAGATGTTGCGGTGATCCAAATACTGATAATTCAGGTACTGATAATTCACAACCTGCTCTGATATTCTCCGGCTAGAGAGTTACTCGTGGTTTCAACCGTCTTACCTCCGACAGCGACGACGAAGAAGGTCGTTCCCATCGTTCCCATTGTCCCCGATGAGCGGCAACGGCAGGCTATTGAGCATGTTCATGGGCCGATGCTGGTGATTGCGGGCGCGGGGACAGGGAAGACTACTGTCCTGACGCAGCGCGTGGCCAACCTGATCCGCGAAGGGCATGCTCGTCCTGACGAAATTCTGGCGCTGACCTATACCGACAATTCCGCGGCGGAAATGATGGGGCGGGTGCGCGAGGAATTGAAGGGGACGTTGACGGGGACCGGGATCGACGGGCTGCAGGCCACTACTTTTCACGCTTGGTGCAATGGGCTGCTGCATCGACGCGGCGTGGGATTTGGCGTGCTCGACGACAGGATCTTGTGGGTATTTCTGCGGAGACGTATTCGCGACCTGCGGCTGAAGCATTTTGTGCGGGCGGCGAATGTGGGGCAATTTCTCAGCAGCCTTACTGGAGTTCATGCGGCGGTGCCAGGACGAACTGGTCGGTCCGGCGGATTATGCGGCTTACGTGAAGCGCACTCGAGAGTGGCGAGTTGCCGCTGCCTCGCGTGGCCAGCTCAAAAAAGCAAAAGGAAATGGACGACGATGAGATTCTGGATCGGTGCCAGGAGATTGCGCGCGTCTTTGCGACGGTTGAAGAGATGCTCGCGGAAAAAAACCTCGGCACCTTTGGCCACATGATCACCAAGGCGTATTGGCTGCTCAAGGACGATCCTCGGTTGCTGGAGGAGGAACGCCGTCGCACCCGCTTTCTGCTGGTGGATGAATTCCAGGACGCGAATTTTGCCCAGGTGGAAATGCTCTCGCTGCTGGCCGGGGCGGAGGCGAATGTTTTTGCGGTTGGCGATCCGGACCAGGCGATCTACCAGTTTCGCGGCGCTTCGAGCGAGGCGTTCACATTGTTTGCGAAGACTTTTCCGGCTTCGAAAGTTGTGGTGCTGGAAAAGAACCGGCGCTCGCTCTCTCCGATTTTGCGGTGTGCGTTTGGGATTGTGAATGAGAACCCGCCGGTATTTGCGGGCAAGGGATCGGCGATTTCCCGTCCGATTTCCTATCAGCGGACGGCTCTCGAATCGCTGCGCGATGAGGAGGCCAAGGAAAAAGGTGAGACTACGGCCGCTGCGCCTGGTCGAAATTGTTACCTGGGGAGATAAGGAGGTCGAGGCATGCCGATCTCGCGCGGCGCATCCAGAGGAAACGCAAGGCGGAGCGATCCGTCGTGGAGAGATTTTGCGGTGCTCTACCGGCAGCACAAACATCGCGATGAGTTGGTCACGGAACTGGCGGAGCGGGGGATTCCGTTCTCGATTGAAGGCCTCGATGTGCTCGACACTCCCGAGGTGCGTGATGTGATTGCTTGTCTGACGGCGGCGGTTTCGCCGAATGATGCCGCCAGCTTGTTTCGCGTGGCGGCATTGCCGCAGTTTGGCATCGACGCAACGGAATTGCGGGCTGCGATGAGGGCGGTGCGGCGGCAGGAGTTGGATCTGCCTGCGGTGTTGGCGAAGCTCGCTGGCGGCGGGGCGGTTTTGCAGAGTGTGGAGAAGGCGCATCGTCTGGTCGAGGCAGAGAGAGTGCGCGCGGATGATGCGGTGAATGCGGTGATCCGCCACTTTGAGTTGCCGCGGTCGCCGCTGGTCGGCGGCGCTCGTGAAGTTCGTCGAGGCGTGGCACGGCAAAGCGATTGTCGAGACCGGAAGTCCGGCGGAATTTCTCGATTATCTGGATTATTTTGTGCAGGCGAACGGGGCGATTTCGCTTCCGCGCTCGACCGACGATGCGGTACAGCTTTTGACGGCGCATGCGGCCAAGGGGCTGGAGTTCAAGCACGTCGCAATTGTGCGCGGCTCGTCGACCTCGTTCCCGTGCTCATATAAGGAGCCGCTGGTGGCATTTCCGGCAGAGCTGCGGCGGTCGGGAGCGTCTTCGACGGACGAGAAGACGCTGCACGAAGAGGAAGAACGGCGGCTCTTCTATGTTGCGATGACGCGCGCCAAGGATACGCTGGCGATCTATGCGAGTCAGGGCACGGGCAAGAAGGATCCGAAGCCGGCGAAGGTTCCTGCGCGAGTTCATGCAGAAGCCTGCTTACAAACAATTCTGGACTACGCATTCGGCGGCGGCGGTGCAGGATTCTTTGTTTGCGGAAGAGGAGCAGAGGATCGCATTGCAGCAGTCGAATGTTGCGGGATGGCTGCTGATGCCGCCAGCGGCTGGGTTCGTCAGCGGGCTGAGCGCTTCGGCGATTGAGATCTATGAGCAGTGTCCGCTGCGCTTCAAGTTGGAGCGGGAATGGAATCTGCCGCGGGATGTGTCGGCGTCGCTGCACTATGGAAAAGCGATGCATGAGGTGTTGCGCACGTTCTATGACGCGCAACGGTATGGGCGCGAGATCGACGACGAGGATTTGCTGGAGCAGTTTCGAGCTTCGCTAGCGGGTTCGAGCATCGCCGATCGCTATCAGTACGAGCTGTATCTGCGGCAGGGGATCGAACAACTGCAGCAGTTTCTCGATTGCGCCCGCAGCGCTCCGATGCCGGACGTGCTGGAGACGGAACTCCGATTTGAGCTGAAGGTGGGTGAGGCAAAGGTTGCGGGCCGGGTGGATCGCATCGATCGCACCGGGACCGATACGGTTGCAATTGTCGATTACAAGACCGGGAAGCCGAAGACGCAGGAAGATGCCGACGACAGCCTGCAACTTTCGCTGTATGCGCTGGCGGCGCGGGAGACGCTCGGGAAACGTCGCGGACCGGTTGATTTTCCACAACATCGAAAACAATGTAGCGGTGTCGACGACGCGGTGCGAGGGCGAACTGGAAGAGGCGAGACTGCGGGTGGAGAAGGTTGCGGGCGAGATCGCTGCTGGAGAGTTTGACGCCAAACCCGGCTACCAGTGCGCGTTTTGCCCCTATCGCAATCTTTGTCCGGCGACGGAGAGAGTGGTCGGGGCGCAGAAGAAGTCAACGCGCGCGAATTAGGTGCTGGGCTGGGGCAGGTGGGTGTGGGATAAAAAACTTTGGGGACGCTCATCGCGTCCCCTTTGTTGTTGCTGAATGCAACGTTGCCCGTTGCAGTTGGTTTAGTGCTTCTTGGCGCTTTTCTTCTTTGCTTTCTTTTTGGTTGCCATGGATCTATTCTCCCTTTCCATTGTTCATGGAATTACGCAACGATGTTTTGTTGCAACTGATTGAATGTATAGAGTTAACGCAGAACGAAGTCAAGAGAAAAATGATTGCGGAGAGTGCGTGTGATGATGTCGGAAGTCACTGGAGTGGGGAGAGCGCGAAAAATTTCGCGAGAGGTGAAGAGGTCGTTGGTCGATGGTCGTTGGTCGTTGGCAAAATCTTCCAATTGATTAGGGATTGAGGGCAACGATGGGCAGCTAACGACCAACGACAAACGACCAGCGACCGCTGTGTGCAGATCGCCATCTATAATGAAAGACGTTTTAGAGTGCTGCTAGGAGCGCAATCATGGCTGATGCTAAGGATGTGGTGATCATCGCGGGATGCCGCACACCGATTGGAAAATTTCAGGGAAGCCTCAGCGACATGACGGCTCCGCAGATTGGAGCGGTTGCGGTGCGCGAGGCGGTAAAACGCGCGCACCTCGAGCCTGCGCAGATTGACGAGTGCATCATGGGCAACGTCGTGTCAGCGGGGATCGGGCAGAATCCGGCGCGGCAGGCGGCGTTGTTCGGTGGATTGGCTCCGGAGGTGGGAGCCATGACGATTAACAAAGTCTGCGGCTCGGGATTGAAAGCGGTCGCGCTGGCGGCGCAGGCAATTGAGACGGGCAACAGTTCCATCGTCGTCGCGGGCGGGATGGAGTCGATGACGAATGCTCCATATTTATTGCCGAATGCACGCAAGGGCTACCGGCTGGGCAACGGGCAGCTGGTGGATTCGATGGTGCACGATGGGCTGTGGGATATTTATAACGACTACCACATGGGGCTGACGGGTGAGAACGTTGCCGAGAAATACGGGATCACGCGCGAGGAGCAGGATGAGTTTGCGGTGAATTCGCATCGCAAGGCGATCGCGGCGCAGAAAGAATGCCGGTTCAAGTCGCAGATTGTGCCGGTGGAGCTTCCGGCGAAGAAAAAAGGGCAGGCGGCGGTGATCTTCGACAAGGACGAAGGTCCGCGCGAGGACACGACCATCGAAGCGCTGCGTGCGCTTAAACCTGCATTCAAGAAGGATGGCACGGTTACGGCCGGCAACGCTCCAGGAGTAAATGACGGAGCGGCGGCACTGGTTGTGACCAGCGCGGCACGGGCCAAGGAGCTGGGCGCGGCGCCGATGGTTCGGATCGTTGCGCAGGCTACGAGTGGAGTCGAGCCGAAGTGGGTAATGATGGCGCCCGTCGGCGCAGTGCAGAAAATCTGGCAGAAGACCGGGTGGAAGAAGGATGAGGTGGATCTCTACGAGCTGAACGAAGCGTTCTCGGTGCAGGCGCTCGGAGTGATTCGCGAGTTGGGTCTCGACATGAACCGGGTCAACGTCAACGGTGGCGCGGTGGCGCTGGGGCATCCGATTGGAGCGAGCGGGGCGCGAGTGCTGGTGACGCTGATTTACGAAATGATCCGGCGCGATGTGCATCGCGGGATTGCGGCGCTTTGTTTGGGCGGAGGGAACGCGGTGGCGATGGCTGTGGAGCGGTAGGAAAACGGGCTGATTCGGAGACCTACGTCCGAAGACTAGGTCGTCTCCGACGGCGCCTCTTTGCCCACCGGCAGCGTGATCGTGAACATCGCGCCGCCATCGGCGGCGGTTGCGGCTTCGATGTTGCCTCCGTGCTCGCGGAGGACGGTTTTGCAGATGCTTAAGCCGAGGCCGGTGCCGCGGCCTGGACGCTTTGTGGTGAAGAACGGATCGAAGATGTGGGCGAGATTTTCTTCGGCAATCCCGGGACCATCGTCCTGAAAGACGATCCAGACGGAATCAGGCTTGCGTCCGATGCGGACGCGGATGGTGCCTTTTTCGCGACTCTCGCGGATCGCCTGCTCCGCATTCAGAAGCAGATTCAAAAACACCTGCATCAACTGATTGGGATCGGCCATGATCGCGGGGATGGTTGGATCGGGCAGAAAGTCAACCGTGATGTTGCTCTTGCGCAGGGGATAGGCCTGCATCTGAACGGTGCGCTGCACGAGTTCGTTGAGGTCGACCTGGCTGCGTCCGGGAGCGGGAGGCCGGGCGAAGTATTGCAGGTTCTGCACGATTTCGGCGGCGCGCCTGGCCTGCTGATGCAGAGATGACCAGTTGTTTGCGAGCGCCTTCGGTGGTGTTGCCTTCCTGTAGCAATTCGGCCATACCTAGAATGCTGGTCAGAGGATTGTTGAGTTCGTGGGCGAAGCCGCCAATCATTTGTCCCATGGCAGCGAGGCGTTCGCTTTGAATGATCTGTTGCTCGAGCTTTTTCTCGGTGGTTACGTCACGGACGGAAATGATCACGCCGGCGAGTTTGCGTTCCGCCTCGAGCAACGGGCTGGCCATGCCTAACATGGTGCGCCAACTGCCGTCGCGGTGACGGGATCCGTATTCGCAGGAGGTCAGCAAGCTCTCGCCGGTCGCCACGGTGCGATAGAGCGAGGCCAGTTCGGCAGATGTGCCTTCCACGTCATCGACATTTTTGCCGATGAGTTGTTCGGGACCGTAGCCGAGGAGTTCGCCGATGCGGGCGCTGACGAAGGTGTAGGTGCCTTTGAGATCGAGCACCAGAATGAGATCGGGAAAGCTTTCGAGCAGATGCTGGCGGAATTCTTCCTGATGACGCAACTGGCGTTCCAAGGTGCGCTTTTCGGTGACGTCGACGAGCGTGCCCTGGTAGCGGACGACTTTGCCGTCTTCGATTACGCCGGTTGAGGTATCGACGCAGACAGCGACCCCGCCGTCTTTGCGCTTGAGGCGGATTTCGCGAGTGCGGGTGCGTCCGCTCTGACTGCCTCGCACACTGAGGATGGGCTCGCCGCCGGTGTCGACGCCCAACTGTTCGGGCGGAAGGTTCAACAGGTCGTCCTTACCCGCGTATCCCAAAATCTTGACCAGCGCAGGATTGACTTCGAGCAATTTTCCGGCAGGATTGCTGATGTAAACGCCCTCCTGGAGAGACTCGAACAACTGCGTGAAACGCTGTTCTTTTTCGCGCTGTCCGGTGATGTCGCGGGCCAGGACGCTGGCTCCGGTGACGTCGTCGCCTTTGACGATGGCGTTGACGACGCAGTCGTAATAGAGGCGGCGATCGTCGTTTTTCAGATGAACTTCGACCACTCCCGACCAGGTTCTCTTTTCTAAAAATCGTGACAGCGTTCCCGGGGTTTCGGTGCGCAAAGGGGCACCGAGGAAATCTTCGAGCTTGTGACCGACGAGATCGGCGTAGGGCATGGCGAGAAGCTCGGCAGTGCGGCGGTTGACGGTCCGCAGTGTGCCGTCGAGAGAGATAGCCAAAGCCACTTCGTCGAGGGAGTCGATGAGTTCTTTGAAGTTGCGCTGCGAGCGAACGATTAACTGGCTGAGCTGATCGAGTTGCTCTTCAGAGGGAGTGACGCCGCCGCGGTCTTGAAAGCCTTTGAGGATCTGCTTGAGTTCAGAAACCTCGCGCTTGCGGCCGAATGCATAGGTGGCGAACAGGATGGCGAGAAGGAAGAGCCCGGCGGGAATTGCCCAGAGGCGGTAGGGCAAATCCTTCAATTGTTCCCAGGACAATGCGGCAACAGCGGCTGCCAACAAAACCAGCAGGCCCAGTGCCCAGCGCCATAGTTGACCCTCCTCGCGCTCCAAGACGTTTGAGCTCGGAGTAGGGCGATTCGGAGTGGGTCCTTGTCCTTGTTCTTGGTCTGGCATCTGGGTCAGGTTTTTCCTAGCCTAGCACCGAAACGGCGGTTGGCACACAACCTTAGAGGGTTCATCACGATCAGGAGGTGACGACCGTCACATCGGGGGACATGGGCGGTGGCTATGATGCCGGCTGGGACCTTCGATTCGCGCCTTGGGGGTCGTGTGTCCGCGGGTGTCTTTATGCTTTATAAGGCTCTGAGTGCTGCGGTTTACGGGATCGACGCGAACATTATCGAAGTGGAAGTGGATGTGTCGAGCATCAAGGCGCAGGAAGACCAGTTTCACACCGTCGGCCTGCCCGACGCGGCGGTTCGGGAGAGCCGGGATCGGGTGCGTTCGGCGCTGAGGAACTCCGGCTACGACATACCTACGGCGCATATCACGATCAACCTTGCCCCGGCTGACATTAAAAAGGAAGGCTCGGGTTTCGATCTGCCGATGGCCCTGGGAATCCTGGGAGCGTATGGCGGGCTGAATAAAAAGGAGTTGCCCGACGCGTTGTTTGTGGGCGAGCTTTCGCTGGATGGAGGGTTGCGCGGCATCCGCGGTGCTTTGCCGATCGCGATCGAGGCGCGGCGGATGAAGGTGAAGCGGCTGGTCGTTCCCGAGGTGAATGCTCGCGAGGCGGCGATGGTGGGCGGGGTTGAGGTGTATCCGGTGAAGTCGCTGACGGAGGTGATTCATTACATCAACTCGGGGAATGGCGTTTCGCGGATGCTGGTCGATACCGATCAACTGCTGACCCAGGCGCAGCAGTTCCATGTGGACTTCAAAGATGTTCGCGGGCAGCAGACGGCGAAGCGCGCGCTCGAAGTGGCTTGCGCGGGCGGACACAACATTCTGATGATTGGGCCTCCGGGATCGGGGAAGACGATGCTGGCGAAGCGGATGCCGACGATCCTTCCGCCCTTTACGTTCGAAGAGGCGCTGGAGACGACGAAGATTCACAGCGTTGCGGGTGTACTCGATGCGCGTGCTGGACTGGTTGGGCTGCGGCCATTTCGCGCTCCGCATCACACGATTTCTGACGCGGGGTTAATTGGCGGAGGAGCGATTCCGCGGCCGGGCGAAGTTTCGCTGGCGCACAACGGAGTTTTGTTTCTCGATGAATTGCCGGAGTTTCCCCGCAACGTGCTTGAGGTTATGCGCCAGCCGCTGGAAGATGGCACGGTTTGTATAGCACGGGCTGCGATGTCGCTGACCTTTCCGGCGCGCTTTATGCTGGCTGCGGCCATGAACCCGTGCCCTTGTGGCTTTCACAATGACCGCACGCGGGAATGCCATTGCACGCCGCAGATGATCCAGCGCTATATTTCGAAAATCTCGGGACCACTGCTGGATCGAATCGACATTCACATCGATGTTCCAGCGGTGAATTACAAGGAAATGCGCAGCACGTCGGAGCCGGAGAGTTCGAGCAAAATTTTGGCGCGGGTGATCAGGGCGCGCGACATTCAGCTGGCGCGCTTTGCTTCGGAGCGGCAAAAATTCTACTGCAATGCGCAGATGCCGAGTCAGGCGATTCGCAAGTACTGCGAATTGTCGGCGGACTGTGAGCGATTGCTGGAACGCGCGATGGCCCAGCAGGGACTAAGCGCTCGTGCCCATGACCGCATCTTGAAAGTCGCGCGGACGATTGCCGACTTGGATGGCGTTCCGCAGCTCGAGCCCAAGCATATCGCCGAAGCGATCCAGTACCGGACGCTGGATCGGACGTTCTGGGCGTGAAAAGAAATTAAGAGCGTCGAGCGATAAATCCCAAGCAGGCGAGTAGAATTGCGGGCGGTTCGTCGGTGACGAATATCGACGAAATTCTGGAGAAGACCATGTCCGTCAATTCTCATTGCAAGCGGTTTGCTGCCCTAACATCGCTCGTCTTCCTTTGTCTTTATCCAGCGGCGTCATCTGCGCAGACAACGCCCACGGCTCAGGGTCTGCTGAGCCAAATGACGTTGGAGGAGAAAGTTGCCCAACTCTCGCAACTCCCAGGCTCGTTGAATCCTCCGGAGTTCAAAGACCAGGTTGGCGTGCCCGCCGAAGAAATCCTCAGAAAGTACGGAGCGGGTTCCGTCTTATGGATTTCCGATCCGAGCGAGATCAATCGCTGGCAGCACATCGCGGTGGATGAAACGCGGCTGCACATCCCCGTGCTTTTTGGGTTGGACGTGATCCACGGCTACCAGACGATTTTTCCGGCGCCGATTGCCATGGCTTCGTCATGGGACCCGAAGATGGTCGAGATGGCGCAGAGCGTCGCGGCTCAGGAAGCGCGATCGGCTGGGATTGAGTGGACCTTTGCTCCCATGGTGGATATTGCTCGCGATGCACGCTGGGGCCGCATGGTGGAAGGCGCGGGAGAAGATCCTTATCTGGGTGCGGCCATGGCGCGCGCTCAGGTCCTGGGATTTCAAGGCACTCAGCCAGGTGCGCCCGACCGCGTGCTTGCCTGCGTGAAGCACTTCGCGGGATACGGAGCGGCCGATGGCGGACGCGACTACGATTCGTCGTACATTCCAGAAGAACTGATGTGGAACGTCTATTTGCCGCCGTTCAAAGCGGCGGTCGATGCGGGCGTAGGAACGGTGATGAGCGCTTACATGGATTTAAATGACGTGCCGGCGAGCGGCAATCGCTGGCTGCTGCATGATGTGCTCCGCCAAACTTGGGGGTTCAAGGGTTTCGTAGTCAGCGATGCGGTTGCGGTTCACAGTCTGATCACACATGGCTACGCGCGCGATGGCCAGGATGCCGCATACAAGGCATTTTCCGCCGGACTCGACATGGACATGGCCAGCGGCACTTATCTGAAGTATCTGGCGGATGAAGTCAAGCAAGGCAGAATTTCGATGCAGCAGATCGACGATTCGGTGCTGACGATTCTCGAAACCAAGATTCGTATGGGATTGTTCGAACATCCATATTCGGACCCATCGAAAATGCAACAAATATTAAACTCGCCGGAACACCAACAAGAGGCGCGCAACGCAGTTCAGCGCTCGGTGGTGCTGCTGCGAAATGAAAAAAATCTTCTGCCGCTAAATAAGGGTGGAGAGCCCATAAAATCGATTGCCGTGATCGGTCCTCTGGCCGATGCCGAGCTGGACCTGCTCGGAATGTGGGGCTCGATCACGAGTCCCGGTCCCACGGTCACCATCGTGCAAGGCATTAAAAACAAGGTCGGCGGCGCAATTCGCGTTGAGTTCGCCCATGGGCCAAACATCAGCCGCGACATTGCCTCTCCTTTCGAACACTTCGCGATGATCAAAATGAAGGAACAGCCGAAGCAGACCGCGGATGAAGCGAAAAAAGCGTTTGACGATGCGGTTGCCGTCGCCAAACGCTGCGATGTCGCCGTGCTGGCGCTGGGGGAGATTGATCTGATGAGCGGCGAGTATGCATCGAGGTCGTCGCTCAGACTCTCCGGAGGGCAGGAAGAATTGCTCGAAGCTGTCGTCGCGACCGGGAAACCGGTGGTGCTGGTGCTCGTGAACGGGCGTCCGCTCGACATCTCATGGGCGGCGGAACATGTGCCCGCGATTGTAGAGGCGTGGTACCCGGGAAGTCAGGGCGGGAACGGGATCGCCGATGTGCTGTTTGGCGATGCAAACCCTGCCGGACACTTACCGGTGAGTTGGCCTCGCAGCACTGGGCAAGTCCCGCTTTATTACAACCACAATCGCACACAGGATCCCGAGGACGGTGCGAACTTCAAGTCTCGCTACTGGGATCTATCGAGCAGACCGTTATATCCGTTCGGCTACGGGCTGAGTTACACGACATTTTCTTTCGACAATCTGAAGTTGAGCCAGCCCGAGGCAAAAGTTGGGACCAGTGTGGATGTCGCAGTGGATGTCACCAATACCGGGAGCCGCGCGGGAGATGCGGTGGTGCAACTCTACATTCATCAGAGAGCTGGAAGCGCTTCGCGGCCGGTCAGACAATTAAAAGGGTTTCGACGCGTGACCCTGTCAGCGGGCGAAAAACAGACAGTTCATTTCGCGCTTGGACCGGACGAATTACAGTTCTGGAGCCCGACTGCGAAGAAATGGGTGGTCGAGGCCGAGCAATTTGATGTCTGGGCCGGCGCGGATTCGACGGCAACCCTTCACCAGGAGTTTCGGCTGACGCAATAAATGCAAGGCCGGGCGTGCCGCGAGTTTTTCGTTCGTCTTTAGCAGCTAGTGTTTCGCAGCTAGAATTGACTTCGGAGGGTTCATGCCTGGTTGGGGAACTGGCAGCTTCGAGAATGACGATGCGCAGAAGTTTTTGGGCGAGCTGCATGCGAAACAACCGGACGATCTGAAGGAGATCCTGGTCCGCGCCGATCAGGTGGAATATCTTGAGGCGCCGGAGGGCGGCGCTGTGATTGCGGCGGCTGAGGTGGTGGCTACGGCGAAGGGCGCGCCTCCCCAGGTGGTGCCGAAGCAGATTTCGGAGTGGGTCGGCAAGATTGAGGGCGCTCCGAGCGCGGAAATGAGTGAACTGGCCGGACGGGTAGTGAACAAGGTGCGGCTCAATTCAGAGCTTAAGGACCTTTGGCACGAGGCGGAAGGTCTCAACGAATGGAGCGCCGTGCTGCGCGATTTGGAAGCGAGACTTGCAGCCGAGTGAACTAATCGGCGGCAGCGCCGCTGTTCGGCAAGTTGGCGGCGTTCTTCTCGGCCTGGCGCAAACGCAGAGCACGGTTCGAGGGCAATCCGGCGTCGCGAATTTTGTAGAGCAGGGCGCGATAGCTGATGCCTAGAGTGCGAGCCGCCTGTTTGCGATTCCAGTGATGCTGTTGCAGAACTTTCAGGATGACCTTGCGTTCCAGTTCACGGACGCACTGACGGGTCAACTTCTTCAGCGAGATCGGGCCGTCGAGCGAGATCATCTCGGGATTAAAAAAGTCCGGTTCGCGAGCGACGAGATCGTTGGTGATGACTTCTTCCTGGCCCAGGATCACGTAGCGCTTGATCAGGTTTTCCAGTTCGCGGATATTTCCCGGCCAGTGATATTTCTGCAACACCGCCAGCACTTCTCCCGACAAGGGACGCGCGCGGCAGTTGAATTTTCGGTTGTAGTATTCCAGGAAATAGGCGCACAGGTCTTCGATATCGCCGCGGCGCTCGCGCAGTGACGGCATCGCGATGTTCACGACGTTGATGCGGTAGTAGAGATCCTGGCGGAAGGTTCCGGATTCGATTTCGGCTTCGAGCCGGCGGTTGGTGGCGCAGACGACGCGCACTTCGACTTTCTTGTCTTCCTGAGCGCCGATGCGGCAGAACTGTCCGTCTTGCAAGAGTTGGAGTAGCTTCGATTGCAGTGACGGATCGAGTTCAGAGATTTCGTCGAGGAACAGGGTGCCGCGGTGCGCCAGTTCGACACGTCCGGGCTTGGAGCCGAAAGCGCCGGTGAAGGCTCCTTTTTCGTAGCCAAAGAGTTCGCTTTCCAGCAGTGTCCCGGGGATGGCGGGGCAATTCACTTTCACGTACGGTCCGGACTTCCACGGAGAAAGTCCGTGGATGAGGCGGGCGATGATGTCTTTCCCCGTGCCGCTTTCACCAGTAATAAGGACCGGAACATTGGCGGCGGCCACTTTTGACAGCCGCGAGCGAACCGCCTGCATGGCTTCAGAGTGACCAAAAATTATGTTATCGGGGGGAACCTCGCCGAGCGACTGCGCCAGAGTGCTTACCGAAAGTGTCGTCATAAAACTGATTACCCCATTTGCGGTGAGTGACCAACCGCATGCACTAAAAGTGCATCCCAAGCACCAAACCGGAGGAGGGAGGAGAGTGGCGGGGAGGAGTCCGGCTAAATGCTCGACTTAGAAGAGCTTAGGGGCATCATATCGCGAGACCGGCGGTCGCTGGCATAGCACGAAAGTGCCACTCTCAGACGGACCCGGGAAGGGAAAAATAGTTCACACTGCGGAGCTTGCTTTTCTCAATTGGCGACCTGAAATGGCGGGCTCGTCGGTGCTGAGGGGGCGGGCGAATTTCAGACCAAGAAGGTGACAGTCGTCGCGGTGAGTGACCCAAACGGCCTTCGCCTGCATGACACGGGACGTCGTCTTCAGACCGTGGACTGGTCCTAGTGGTGCGCTCGGAATTTCGAGTGAAACCAGCGCCGATTTTGGCAAAGAACGCCGAACAACGACCAGGGCACCCCCCGGAGAGATGTTGACGGCGGTGGCAAACTCCAACAAATCCTTGCCATTGCCGTCACGCGTGCGGATGAAAACGGGTATGGCAAGCTGTAACCGCGCCCACTTCCGCTGATCCTTCTTGGATAATCGAATTGGCACGCGTTCATCCGGCAAAAAGAGGTAGTAACTGGTCGAATACCGCACCTGAGGGGCCAAACATCGGCGGGGAACGGAGGTGACAGGATAGGGCCCTAGAACTCCCGACCATAGGGGAATTTACGTAGAGAGCCCGTTGTCAACGGGGAGCTATTATGGCCACGGGTCATAGTATAAAAGTGCAACATTTTTCGCTTTGGAGCCAGTTTGGGGTTGTTTCCAATTGACAGTCTTTTGCACCTAACATAGGATGACGTTAACCCCCGCGTTCTGACGGTAGTGACTCTTCCTCCCCAATTGGCGTTACTGGCTCTTCATGGCTTCTACGTCTGAAAAAGGCCCAAACATGGCTTCCGTTAGCTCGTCCCCGAAAGATGGATTGCCGTTGGCGGCAGCGGTGTCTTCCGCTTCGACAGGCACGGGCGACGATGTGGTGCGCGATCTCGATGCATTGCGCGATCGCTTCCGCAAGACTACGAATGCGCTGGCGTCCGCCGCGCACGATCTGAAAACTCCGCTCGCGATTTTGAACGGGTATATCGAACTGCTCCAGAGCCAGAAGCTCGGACCGCTGAACGAGCGCCAACGCGAAGTGATGGGCGACATGTTTTCAAGCGGCCAGCGCCTGCAACAATTCATTCAAGATTTTCTAACTTTTAGCGTGCTCGAGACCGGCGAGCTGCGCATGCAGTACATCGAAGGAGATATGAATGCGTGCCTGTCGGAAGTCTGCCGGCTGTGGTCGGGACGCTTTCAGGAGCGAGGACTGGCGCTTTATTTTCTCGCGAACGACAAGCTGACGCCATTTGCCTTCGATGGGCCGAAGATCCAGCGCGTGATCTCGAATCTTCTGGAGAATGCGTGCAAATACACTCCGCAGGGTGGAACGGTGTGGTTGCATGCGGAACCGCATATGTGGGAACGCCGGGCTGTGAGCAAGTCGGGAGCGGGTGGGGAACGTCGCCGGCAAGCGACGAACGTTCCGAACTCGGTGCGAGTGAGTGTTGCCGACACGGGGCCGGGAATTCGTCCGGAGTTCCACATGGAAATTTTCGACGATTTTTTCCGTCTGCCTGGCAGTGAAATGGCGGAAGGCATGGGGCTGGGGTTGGCGATTGCGCGCCGGCTGCTTCAGGGGATGAGTGGCAAGATCTGGGTTGAGAGCGAGCCGGGCCAAGGCTGCAAGTTCTCTTTTCTGGTCCCGCTAAAACCGATTTTGGGAAGCCAACCGAACAGCGAACGACGAGGAACCAAATGAGCGAAACCGCCAACATTTTGCTGGTGGATGACGAACCGGGGATGCTGCGTTATATCCGCACGCTGCTTGAAGTGGATGAGCACAAAGTTCAGACCGCAAGCACAGGCGAAGAAGCAGTCGCGCATGTCGAAAAAGGATTGCAGCCCGACCTGGTGTTGCTCGATTTGCTGATGCCTGGGATCGACGGCCTGGAGACGCTGGAAAAGCTGCGGCAACTCAAGCCTGGATTGAAAGTTGTGATGCTGTCGTGCGTCAACGACACGCGCAAGGTGGTGCAGGCGATGCGCCTCGGCGCGGTCGATTATCTGACCAAGCCGTTTCAGAAAGCCGAAATCGACGCGGTCATCGGCATGTGCCTGGGCACGGCCAAGGGCGAGAGCTACGCCGGGGAAGTCGAAGAACTTTGCGACGACGTCTTCTTTGTGGCGGCGAGCCCGGCGATGAAAAAGATCCGTTCGCAAGCGGCGCTGGTGGCGAATGTCGATATCCCGGTTCTGCTGCTGGGCGAGAGCGGGACGGGAAAAGAAGTGCTGGCGCGGTTGATCCACAAGCTTTCTCCGCGGGCGCACAGAACTTTCTTGAAAGTGAACTGTGCGGCGGTTCCCGCCGATCTGCTCGAAAGCGAGTTGTTTGGGTATGAAGCAGGCGCGTTTACCGGCGCGAATCACCCCAAGCCGGGCAAGTTCGAATTGTGCAATAAGGGCACGATCCTGCTGGACGAAATTGGCGAAATGCCTCCTCTACTGCAGGCGAAGTTGTTGCATGTGTTGCAGGACCAGACATTTTCGCGGCTCGGCAGCCGGACGGTGATCAAGGTGGACGTGCGCATTCTGGCGGCTACGAACATCGACATCCCAGAAGCGTTGGCCACGAAGCGGCTGCGCGAAGACCTTTACTACCGGCTCAACGCTTTCACGCTTTCATTGCCGCCGTTGCGCGATCGCAAGGAAGAAATCCCGATCCTGCTGAAGCATTTTATGTCGCGCATGTCGGAATCGTATGCGCGGCCCTCGTTGCCGCTGGCGCCTCCGTTGATGGACGCTTGCCTCAAACACTCATGGCCGGGCAACCTGCGCGAGCTGAGCAATTTCATCAAGCGCTATCTGGTTCTGGGAGACGCGACGCTGGCAGCGTCCGAATTACAGCCGCGCCCTGACAGCGGTGGAGGAGCGCACGTCGAAGGCAGGAGCACATCCGCGAATGCAGACGCGGCTGGCGGTTTGAAGTCGTTGTCGCGTAATGCGAAAGATGAAGCGGAAGCGCAGGCGATTTCGCGAGCCCTCGAAGAGACGAACTGGAATCGAAAACAAGCGGCGGCGCTCTTGAAGATCAGCTACAAAGCCCTGCTGTATAAAATCCGGCAATACGGGATTGCGCAGAGCCGGAGCACGCATCGGCTGTCGGCAGGGGCATAAAAGCAAGTGATTAGTGATTAGTTGTTGGTGATTAGTCTGCGGGAGCGGCAATCGGAAACTAGCCACTGACCACTAGCCACTGTTTTTTGGTGCGGATAAGAGGACTCGAACCTCCACGACCTTGCGATCACTAGGACCTGAACCTAGCGCGTCTGCCAGTTCCGCCATATCCGCATTCTGAGAAAAAATCGGCAGGGCCCACACGGGGCAATTACAGTACTATTCTACTGGCTGGCGCGGGGCTGTCAAACGGGGATCGAGCGCCGGCGGCGCGATGCCATGGAAAATGCCTCGGAGAAAATCCCACCAGAAACCGCCAAAGAGCTGCGTGCGATAGCGCACGATCTCAGCAACTCGCTCGAAACCATCATTCAAGCCTGCTACCTGCTTGCGCAAGGGGATGGGCCGGAGAAATCCCGCCGTTGGGTCGAGATGATCGATCTGGCCTCGCGCGATGCGGTGAAGATCAACCACAAGCTGCGCGAAGTGTTGCGGAGATAATAGCTCTCAGCTCTCAGCCGTCAGCTTTCAGCCGGCAAACCGAAATCGCGTTTGGCTGAGTGCTGACGGCCGAGTGCTGATCTGATTTATCCCAGTTTTGCGTCCATTGTGATCTTTGCGTTCAGTACTTTTGAGACGGGGCAACCGGCTTTTGCGTCCTGTGCGGCTTTGCTGAAGGATTCGGGGGTTGCGCCCGGGACTTTGGCCACGACATCCAGATGCGAGGCGGTAATCGCCCAGCCGGAGTCAAGTTTTTCCATCGTGATTGTCGCTGAGGTGTTGATGCTTTCGGCGGTCAGGTTTGCGCCTCCGAGCTGGGCGGACAGGGCCATCGAAAAACAGGCGGCATGTGCGGCGGCGATCAACTCTTCGGGATTGGTTCCCGGCGAATCCTCAAATCTGGTTTTGAACGAGTATTTGGTGTCGGAGAGAATTCCGCTGGCGGAGGAGACTGTCCCCTGCCCGTCTTTGAGACCACCCTTCCAAACTGCACTGGCTTTGCGTTCCATAACGTCTCCTGAATAGGGATGAAAACGAGAGTCTAGCTATTGTAAAAGGAGAGAGGGAAATTGACAGGCGATGGGCGGGCTGACGGTGCGAAACGACGGAAATTCGCGGAGCTTAGTAGAAATCGGAGCAGCTCAAGTAGAAGCCGCATTTCTTGCAGAGCGATTTGCAGCGGTGTCCGCTCAACTCGGTCGAGCAGTTGGGGCAGATCGTGGACACATCTATTTTGGCCTTCATGGCCAGAACAGGTACCGGAACTCGGGCGGCGGAATTGGCGGATGCGGTTGGGGTGGGGGCTGCTGAGGAGAGTGGTTTTTCGGGTGAATCCATTTACGGAGTTGTAGCACAGATTCGATCAGCCGAAGAAGCTGAGACTGGCTGAGCGGAGTGTGTTCCGTGGTGCGACATTGGTGCGAGATTGGTGCGACGACGGAAGTTGTGGACAAGAACGAGGCGAAGGCTCTACGTTGTTGTCGTCGTTATCGTTGTTGTCGTTGTTCTCGCGGGGCGCGGTACCCAAGTGGTAAGGGAGAGGTCCGCAAAACCTTTATTCGCCAGTTCGATTCTGGCCCGCGCCTCCAGTATTTAGTTCTTGCTTTGCGTCGTCTTGCGGACGGCGACCAGCGCTAGTTGATGGCCATCCCAGTGCAGGTTGAAACACCACTGACAGTGAGGTTTCCAAGGCGAAGGTTTCTAAGGCAATGAGAAGTGCTTCTTGAGTTTGGCGATATGTTCTTCGGCTCCCTTCTCGGCCAAGCCGCCACGACAGATTTCACGAATGCGCTCGAATATCTCAGGCAATTTCTCAAATCTGTGCTGCTGGGCGAGCAGAATGGACTTACACTTCAGCGTTGGATACTCAAACGAACCAGGCGTCTCGCTTCCCCAAAGATCAAGCAATCCCTGCTCTGTTAGATGCGGGCTCATCAGCGGAATTGCCAAGTCGGACAGAGCTGTCCTAACTTCGCCCTCCGCTAAGGAATATGAAGCTTCGTCCGAAAGTCTCCACCATTTATCTTTGCGGTCGGGCATAAGAGAACCTATCCGAATCTCAGCCCAGTGGCAGGCGTAAGAGGGCGGCGGAGAGCTGGTGGGCTTGCCTTGATATTCGAGGATGCGTTTCGATGCTATCGCGAGATTAATGGTGAATGATTTCTCGTCAACGGCCGAGTAGCGGCTCTTCTGAAAGTTAATGACGCCCCAGCACTCTGAAGTTTCGCAGATGAAGTTCTGGCTGCGCTGCCGAAAACCGCTGGCTGCCATCAGTGGCCGAAAACTTCTCAAAAGGCGTTGAAACAGGAGTTCTGGTGCTGAAGCCATGCTAGGTTCTTCCAGTGTTTGAGGTTAACAGTTTTGTAGAAAACAGTGAGACGATGGTTGATTTTCTGATCGCCATTACACTAACAATATTCAGCAAAGCCTCCAGGGCTAGCATGTTAAGGTGCACGATAGAGATCCGAGGGGGTCTGTTCGGCCAGGTTTCGGGCCGTGATGTCGAACGCATCCTGAAGAGAGCAAACGGGGCGCAGTAACGCTGTCGAACTGCAAAACCTTTATTCGCCCGTATTTAGACGGTACGAGTAGGATCACTTTTTCTTTGCATGGAGGCTTCGTTGGTGCGTTCTCCTAAAATTTCTTCGGCGCTCAAGAAGCGCGCGGCTCAGATTCAGGTGTTGCTGATGGATGTCGACGGGACCATGACCGATGGTGGCGTCACGCTTTTGTCGCAGGGCGACGGCACGGCGCTTGAAATCAAGACTTTTGACGCGCACGACGGGCAGGGGCTGACGCTCGCGCGTACTGCCGGACTGCGAACGGGTTGTATTACCGGGCGTGAGAGTGCGGCGCTGCTTCGTCGCGCTACCGAGATGAAAATGGAATTCGTCTACATGAAGCGGGCGGTGAAGATGCCGGCTTATGAGCAGATCCTCGAGAGAGCGGGGGTCCCGGATTCGGCGGTTGCGTTTATTGGGGACGATCTGCCGGACCTTCCGTTGATTCGGAGGGTCGGGCTGGGAGTTGCGGTGGGGGATGCGGTTCCAGAGGTCAAAGAGGCGGCCCACTATACGACGAAGGCGCTCGCGGGCCACGGCGCAGTCCGCGAAGTGGTGGAACTGATTCTGAAGTCCAAGGGCATCTGGGACGAGATGATCGATAAAGCGCGGGCGTGAGGTCGCCGGACTGAAGTTCGGGATTGCCGGGCTTTCTTCGACTTCTGCCTAGACCTCCACCCACGGCCGCCGATTTGCGGGCGCGGCATATAATGATCGCGCGAACGGATGGCTCTTACCTCTGGAACAAAGCTAGGTCCTTACGAGATTGTTGCCGCGCTTGGCGCCGGCGGCATGGGTGAGGTGTATCGCGCCTCTGTTCCACCTTGGTGGCGCGAGGATTGAGCCGTGAATATGCTCCGACTCGCGACGGCCAGCGCTTCGTCGCCATCGCCCCCAACGAAGGCGCTTCGCAGTCGCTCACGCTGGTGCAAAACTGGACAGCGGAATTAAAGAAGAAGTGAAGAAAACGAAATGACGCTACCCGCAGGAACCAAGCTCGGCCCTTACGAAATCGGCGCGCCCATCGGCGCCGGAGGCATGGGCGAAGTCTATCGCGCCAAGGACACGCGCCTCGGACGCGAGGTTGCGATCAAGATTCTTCCCGAGTCATTTGCCCGTGACACCGATCGCCTGCGGCGCTTTGAGCAGGAGGCGCGGGCGGTTGCGGCGCTCAATCATCCGAACATACTTGCGATTCACGATATTGGAGAGCAGGACGGCGCCCCGTTTATTGTTTCCGAACTTTTGGAAGGCAACAGCCTGCGTGCGGAGCTTGAGCACGGCGCACTGCCGGCGCGCAAGGCGTCGGATTACGCGGCGCAGATTGCGCAGGGGCTCGCGGCGGCTCATGACAAGAATCTGGTGCACCGCGATTTGAAGCCCGAGAACGTTTTCATCACGCGCGAAGGCCGGGTGAAGATTTTGGATTTTGGCCTGGCGAAACTCGCTCCGAGTGCGCGGGGCTCGAAAGAATCCGATGGCTTGACTCTGACCAGTTCTCCGACGGAAGCGGGCGTGGTCATGGGCACGGCCGGCTACATGGCGCCAGAACAGATTCGGGGAGCGACGGTCGATTCGCGGACTGACATCTTCGCTTTTGGCGCGGTGTTGTATGAAATGGTCTCGGGAGAGCGCGCCTTCCGGCGCGAAACGCCAGCGGAAACCATGACGGCGATTCTGAAAGAAGATCCGCCGGAACTGAGCGAAATGACGCAACCGGTCTCGCCGGGACTCGAGCGTATCGTGCGCCGCTGTTTGGAGAAGCAACCGGAACAACGGTTCCAGTCGGCAAAGGATCTTGCGTTCGCGCTTGAAGCATTGACGGGTGGGACGGGCACGAGTTCGAAGACGGCGGCCAACGCGGCGATCGCGGGCGGCAGCTCGAGAAGTGGCTCGAAACTAGGATGGCTGGGATACGCGGCCGCAGCGGCTGTTGTCGGGCTTGTGCTAGGGGCGGCGATTGCGTGGCAATCGCACCCGGTTCCAGCGCAGCCACCGACTTTCACGCGGGTTTCGTACCATCACGGCGAAGTCATTCGCGGGCGATTTGCGCCCGATGGGAAAACCGTACTTTACAGCGCGAAACTCGGCGGCGGAGGCGCGCCCGACACCTACAGCATTCGCGAGGACTATCCGGCGTCGAATCCGGCGGGGATGACTGGAGCGATGGTGCTGGCCATTTCACGGCAGGGGCAGATGGCGGTTCTTATGCATCCGCAGTACTTCGCCCATTATCAATGGGTAGGGACTCTCGCCACTTCTCCTCTGGGCGGAAGTGCGCCGCGCGAACTGTTGGAGAAAGTGGCGGACGCGGACTGGAGTCCGGATGGGAACGAACTTGCCGTCCTCGACCAAAGCAACGATAAGTGGCGGTTGCAATATCCGATGGGAAAGGTGCTGCTCGAAGGCGACGCCTGGATGAGCGACCTGCGAGTCTCTCCCGACGGGAAGCAGGTCGCGGTGTTTCGTCACCCGCCCACGATTGATGATCGAGGCGATGTCGTGCTGGTCGACCGGTCTGGACAGTTGAGAACGCTTTCGACGGGATGGGAATCGCTCGAGGGATTGGCATGGTCGCCCTCGGGCAAAGAGGTGTGGTTCTCGGCGGCGGATTCCGGAGAGCAGTATTGCATCCATGCGGTCACCCTGTCGGGCAAGCAAAGGACGGTGTATTGCGGCACGGCAGCCACGCGCATTCTCGACATCGCGTCGTCGGGGCGAGTGCTGGTTTCGACGGAAGAGACGCAGGGATCGATGGCGCTGATAGACCACGGCTCTAATCAGGAACGCGACCTCAGTTGGCTCTCCTATAGTTTTGGTCCGAAGCTCTCGCAGGACGGCAGCGAGGTATTGTTCACGGATTTATCGGAACAATCGGGGAACGACTATTCGGTCTATGTGCGGAAGACGGATGGTTCTCCGGCGGTTCGGCTGACGGGCGGCGGATACGTTTCGGATGTGAGTCCCGATGGGAAATGGGCGCTGGTACAGTTCTCCGGTGATCCGGCGGCGCGCGTGCAAGTTGTGCCGGTGGGTCCGGGGCAGGCGCGATCGCTCCACTGGGATGGACTGCAACCGCAATGGTCACAGTGGTTCCCCGATGGCCAGCACATTCTGCTGATAGCCAACCAGAACAGCAAGGGAATGGCTGTGTTTGTCACGGATGTGAACGGTGCAACGCCGAGACTGATTTCTCCCGGAGACGCGCCGTGGGGGGCAGTCGCGCCGGACGGGAAATCGGTCCTGCTCTTTGTGCAAGGGCAGCACAAGGGAGGGACGGTGGTGATCCATTCTTTATCGGACGGCGGGTCAGACGGCAGCTCGAGGCCGCTCCCGTGTGCTCAGCCTGACGAAGATACGATCGGCTGGTCAGCGGACTCGAAGAGTGTATTTGCGCAGACAGTCACTGCTACCGGCATCAACATTTATAGGCTGGATGTCACGTCGGGCCGGCGAGAGTTGTGGCAGACGATCACGCCGAAGAATGCGGTCGGTCTGAGGCCGATGGTTATACCGTCCTCGATCACGCCCGATGGCCGATGGATGGCTTATGCCTACCGCACGCAACTTGGGCAGCTTTATCGCAGCGACACGCTGCGGTAGGTGCTTGTCGTTTCGATCTTAATCCTCGACCTGCGGCTATAATTGCCGCCAAGCATGTCGCTGACTCCCGGTACGAAACTCGGTCCCTACGAAATCATCGCTCCCGTCGGTGCTGGTGGCATGGGAGAAGTGTATCGCGCGAAGGACACTCGTCTGGGGCGGGATGTTGCGTTGAAGATTCTGCCGGAGTCGTTTGCTCGCGATGTGGATCGATTGCGGCGATTCGAGCAGGAAGCGCGGGCGGTTGCCGCGCTGAATCATCCGAACATTCTGGCGATTCACGACATTGGAGAGCAGAGCGGATCGCCGTTCCTGGTCTCAGAGTTGCTGGAAGGGGAAAGCCTGCGCGCTACGCTTGATCGCGGGCCTTTGCCGCAGCGCAAGACGCTCGAGTATGGGGTGCAGATTGCGCATGGGCTGGCGGCAGCGCACGACAAAGGGATCGTCCATCGCGATCTGAAGCCGGAAAACATTTTTGTCACCAAAGACGGGCGCATCAAGATTCTCGATTTTGGCTTGGCCAAACTGGCGCAGCCCGCGGGCGTGGAGCCTGACGAAGTGACGCTCACCAGTCCGCACACTGCGGTCGGGGTGGTGATGGGAACCGCGAGTTACATGGCTCCGGAGCAGGTGCGCGGCGAGGGAGCCGACGCTCGAACGGACATCTTCTCGTTTGGGACTGTGCTCTACGAGATGCTCTCTGGCCTGCGCGCGTTTCGACGCGACACTGCGGCTGAGACGATGACGGCGGTGTTGAAGGATGATCCGCCGGAGATTTCACAGGCGAGCCGGGTGGTGTCTCCGGCGCTGGAACGGATTGTGCGGCGGTGTCTGGAGAAGACTCCCGAGCAACGATTCCAGTCGGCACGCGATCTGTCGTTTGCGCTCAGTTCGCTTTCGGGGACGGAGGCGAGCGCGATCGGCCGGCCGTTAGAGCCGGTGCGTGGAAGGCCTGCACTATCTTTGTCAGGGCTGTCAGGGTTGGTCGCGGGACTTGGAGCGCTGCTGGCGTTGTTGGCGGTTGGTGCGATCACCTGGTATGTGGCGCGGCGTCCGCAGCCGACGACCCGCATGGAGTTTGCGCTGGCGGTTCCGGACGAGATGAGCATCAGCCATATGGCGCTGTCGAGCGATGGCTCGATGCTGGTGTTTGTGTCTCCCGAAGAGAGTTCGGCGTTGCCCATGCTCTTTGTGCAACGCGTGGGATCGCCGAACATTGCGCCGCTCGCCGGCACGCAAGGCGCAAGCTATCCTTTCTGGTCGCCAGACAACGCGTATGTCGCTTATTTTGCCAACGGCAAGCTGCTGAAGATCGCGATCTCTGGCGGCACTCCGCAGGTGCTGGCGGTGGCTTTGGCGGGACGCGGCGGGAGCTGGGGACCGAAGGGCGTGATTATCTACTCTCCAGATTCGGAGAGTCCGGTGCAGCGGATCAATGCGGATGGAACCGGGATGGCGCCGGTCACGCAGGCGATCAGGATTACTCAGGATCAGTCGCATCGCTGGCCGCTCTTTCTGCCAGATGGAGATCATTTCCTCTTCTGGGCTGGCAACTTTGGGAACCTGAAGGATGACCGTACGAGCGGAATTTACCTGACTTCTCTCGCGGGTAAGGAGAGAAAGCTGGTGGTGCTTTGCCATTCGAGTTTCGGATACGATGCGCGGAATTTGTATTATGCCGACGATCAGCACCAATTGGTCAGTGTTGGCTTTGACCTGTCTTCGGGCGCGGTTTCCGGGAGCACGGCGGTGGTCACGAATCTGGTCGGATTCCAACCGTCGACATACTGGGCGGCATTCGCCGTCGCGCCGAACGGGACGTTGATCTACAACACGAACGTGGGTGCGGCGGAGTCGGCACTGACATGGATCGACCGGTCGGGCAAGGAACTGAGTCATGTCGGCGAGCCCGCGATCATGGACAATCCGACGCTGTCGCCTGACGGCAGCCGGGTTGCGGTCGATATCAGCGATGAGAAGGCAAACAACGTCGACATCTGGATCGAGAGTGCAGCGGGAGCGGGCAACTCAAGATTTACTTTCGACCCATCGGAAGAAGTCGCGGGCGTGTGGTCGCGCGACGGGAGTAAGGTGGCCTATCGTATAGCGGATGTCGGCGGAGCGAGCCTGTTCGTAAAGCCGGCGAGTGGACTGGAACGCGAGACGAAGAGATACACGGTTTCGACGACGGCGATGGATGACGTCATTCCGAACTCGTGGTCGCTGGACGACCAGCAGATTCTGATCACCCGGCAGACTCCGTCGGGCAACCATCTGGAATTGATGCCGGCCGCCGGCGGAGAACCGAAGCGCTTTTTAAGCAGCAAGGGCAGCGAGACGAATGGACAAATTTCTCCCGATGGAAAATGGGTGGCGTACGCGTCGGATGAGTCGGGGAATTGGGAGATTTACGTTACGTCGTTTCCCGGGGCTGCGGGAAAATGGCAAGTGTCGCGCGGCGGCGGAACGGAGCCGCGCTGGCGCGGAGATGGCAAAGAACTTTTCTATATTGCTCCGAGTGGCATGTTGACGGCTGTGCCGGTGAATGCTCAAAGTGAGTTTGCCACCGGCACGCCGATGCCGTTGTTTCAGATTCACGGTCGCGCCCCGATTTCCTCGACCGACGTTTTCACGTATGACGTGGCCAAGGATGGGCAGCGATTTCTGGTGAATCGGTATGTGAAGCCGGAACATGTCCCGCCGTTGACTATCTTGCTGAATACGCCGGTGGGGAATTGATTGAGGTCGTCGTCCCGGGCCCGTTGCTCGGGGAATCAATAAGTACTGAGCGTCCATCTTAGTCGTAGCGCCGCCCCGTAGGTTAATGAGTGAAAAGGGGATTTTTCAACAACCTGCGTTAGGACACGCCACTATTAGGACGGTCTTCAACGGCCTATAAGCAATCGGCGAAAAGACTAACGACATCCGGTTCCGATACCGTAGTGCCAGTGGCATCCACCTTTACACGAAGGCCGAGGAGCAGGCGGTCGGTACCACAGCCTTTGGGAGCGCAGCCGCCGTGGATGTAGATTTGACCGCTCGCTTCGTTTCGATCGAACGTCACAGGAATTGATCGGCTCGCAAAAAAGCGGATCACAGCATCTTTCTTCGTCCCTATCTGGAGGCTCTCTTGGGCTTCGCGCTTGAGCGCTTCCACCCTCGCGGTGGCTGCGTCCGCCACCTTCTCACAACCTGCGGGGTGGTAATGGGGAACACAACTAACCGAACTGAACAGCCACGCGACAACTAGCCCGACCATTCGAGACCGCAGTTTTCGAGTCATACCCTCGGCACACCGAAAAGTTTACACCGATGATTGGCGTAACCAGTGATTTATCAACAGTCAGCCTCCGGTCTTTGCCACATATTTACCAAACTCTGTTGAGCGCCTTCTAAGTTACAGCACGATATACCAGGGACCCTTCCTGGTATCTGCCGGAGGATTGTTAGGGTCATATTCCCGAATTCCACCGTTGCCGTCGGTGTTGTCTACCCAGTAGAAGCGGACACCACGGTCATCTTTTAGGTATTCGCCTTGCCGCTCGTCCCAGAAGTGGGCTACATCAACGCCGTACTCGTCGCAGGAGCATATTCCGCCTTCGATAGCCACTTCCACGCCCTTTGGACCGTTCTGTTCGAGTACTTCACCCCAACAACGGCTATGCTCGTAGCGACCTAGTATCATGACCTGTTCGCCAACCTTCAGCGCAGCAGTCCTGGCCTTTCGTCTTGGAGTTCTCAAGTCGCCGTGCTTCCCAAAATACGAGCGTTGGCGTAGGGCGACAATCACAAGCGCGACCGCGAAGATGACAAAATAAAGTGCTGGACCCTTCATGTCCATCGTCGTTTAGTATAGCTTCTCTAAACTCAAGCCCAAACAGCATCCCTTAGTTGGACACGTCCTTTAGTACCACTGTGCGATTAGTAGACGGTGGTCATAATCGGACAGCTCCTCACCGAGCAATCAGGGAGACGAAAACAAGTATGAAACACCTCGCACTGGGCTTCGGCCTGCTCACACTCTTGGTACTCAACCTGCCAGCCGCCACGCAGCAGAAAACATCCGATGACGCAGCCGTTCGTGCCACGGTCACAGACTACATCGAGGGCTACTACACGGGTGATGCCGCTCGCATGGAGAAATCACTGCATCCCCACTACCTGAAGCACATGATTCATGGCAGCGTCCCGATGAGAGAAAAAAATGGTTTGCAGATGGTGCAGGAGGTACGCGCGAACGGTCCCTCCGACCTTCCCCAAGCCGAGCGGACGGAACAGATCAGTGTGCTGGATGTTGCGGGAGACATCGCTTCCGCGAAACTCGTTACTTCGCACTGGGTTGACTACATGACGCTTTCGAGGTTCGAGGGACAGTGGAAAATTCTCTCGGTGGTCCAGCGAATCGATGATTAACGGGAAGACGTCTAAAGTCGTTTGTTGGCAAAACGCTCGGCTCCTTGCATGAGCGTTTTGTTTTGCGCACAATTCTGTGTGAGGGCCGGTGAGTCGTGAAGCCGGAACATGTCCCGCCGTGGACTATTTTGCTGAATACGCCGGTGGGGGAAATTGAGCGCGAGGGGTGGAGTCTCCGTTCCCGTTTCTCGGTGTATTAGAATCAAGATTTTAGCTAGGTAATTATCCCTTGACTGGGAAACGGTGGTAGACTTGGCACCCTTTAGGGGAAAATGCCGAATCAGATCAAAACCGGGACAGCGCAGCTCAGGATCAGATGGGACGGCGATGTAAAAGGGTTAGCCGAACATCGCATTAGCGTTGCGGCATTCGGACAGCCGTTGGCGTATTTGTTGCAGGCACTGCGGCGCATAGCGACCCAGATGGTAAGCACCGCTGTAGATGCCGAGCATCCGAAATTTGGCCGATTCACAAATCAGGCGCGTCAATTGGATATCGAGCTTGTGAAAATGGAAGAGGGCTCCGGCGGGTTTGATGCGCTCGTGTCCTTTTCACAACCCCCAGACGAATTACCCTTGTTTTGGGATGTCCCGGAGCGGGCAACAATCGAATTGCTCGACTCGATAGATCAGGAAAGACAGCGCGTACCACGTAACAGTGCGGTACGACGCTATCTAACTTCTCTTCCGCGCGAGGTCCACAAACAACTTTACGAGTTCCACGAGAATGGAACCGTCAAGAAACGTGTGGAGTTTGGCGATATAGACGTTGTGGAGGTTCCTCCCGACCTACCGTCGTTTGTTCAGTGTGAAGGCAGCATTGTGGGTGTGGGGTTTGAACCTGGGCGCAGCGAGGTGAGGATCAAATCTGATATTGCAATACCTTCGCTAGATGCAACCGACGTTCAAGTAGAAACGGCGTTGAATATGAGAAGGAGTAAAGTTCGTGTGCTCGGTGTTTACGACGGCAAGCGTGCACGCTTGCTGCAAATGGCTCGCACCCGCGATCCTAAATTCAAGGTTACTCCAGAAGCAATCAAAGAGCACATTTTTGATAGGTGGGCCGAGGCATTTGAACAGCTATCCAAAGCATAAACGATGAATGCAAGACAACCATGGTCAGACCTGATCAGTGACAGCACTATCACTGATCTTTATGCTGAAGGTATCAAACGGTGGGGAGGGGCTGCGTCTTCTCCCAAGCCGGGGTGTATCGATGGGGCCCTTGGTGCAGCATATAGTGCGGAACAATATTCACTACAAGGGACGGAGGAAGGGAATCTTCCCGGCCTGATCTTTTGCGGCTTCCTTCTGTTCTATCTCACCAGCAAACACTGCTACGTAGATGGTAATAAGCGAATCGCATGGGCTTGCGCGACCTTCGTGCTTCTTGGCTTTGGCCTGACCGTTCAGGCAACACAGCAAGAGGTCGTGGACTTTTGCCTGTCGATTTCACGCGGTGATATTCGGCAGGGCTCGGATGTCGTTATTTGGCTTTCAGACCGACTTACGTCCGTTAGCTAGTAGCTTGTGCTGGATCGATGCTTACCTTTAGCGGGCTTCTATCGCCAAAATCTTGAGGCCGACCAGGTTACAGGAAAAGTTCTGGAGGCAAGGCGGCTACTTTGTTTCTGTCGAACTAAGCACCAGGCATTCATCTTATTCTTCCCGATGAGTTGCGAAAGTCCAAATTAACAACTGCAGTTTAGCGCTTGTAACTACTCTAGATCGGGCCTTGATTGCGGCGCAGGCGGACGGCTCCTGCGAGGAATATGGCGGTGAGGGCTAGGCCTAGCCAGAGGCTGGGGCTGATCAGGAATTTTCCCAAGGTCAGGAGCGGCAGGGAATGGATTGGCATTTCACCGGGGGTCGGGAACGGTACGACTTCGGGGCCTCCGGCAAAATGGGAGGAGATGGTGCTTAGGAAATATGTGGTGTTGAAGGCTAGCTTTTCGAAGACTCCGACGGCGACCACCGGCAGGACGGCCCACAGAAATGTTGCGCGACGGGCCCAGGCGGAGACTAGTAAAAACCATCCGTAGAACGGGGCGTAGAAGAGGCCATGCATCAGCAGAAGATGGAGGAACAACGCCAACGACATTTGGAACCATGGGAAGTTGTTCCACAAGAGCGCGGGGCTGATGCCGCTGCCTAACAGGGCCACGGTGTTCAGCAGGAGCATGATCCACTGCGTGGCGATGGTGATGACAAAGGTGACTACGGGGAGCACGACGATGGGAATGGCTGCTTTCGAGAGGACCGTAGTGAGATCGGAGACGGGGAGCGACTTCCAGAAAAGGATGCTGCGATCGCGACGTTCTCCGTGGAGTGCGTCTAGACAATAGAAGATGGCGACGAGCAGGGTGGTTCCCATCAGCAGGAGTGCTACGAAATCGTAGGGTCGCGCGAGCGACATTTGCATCTCCATGGGGCTGAGGGCCGAGGCCGCTCGCATCCTTGCTGGCAGATGAATCAGGCCGACCAGGAATCCGAAGAGATAGAGGCCGGCGATGGCGAGCGGCGCAATATAGAGGGAGCGGTACTCCCAGAATTCGCGGCGGATCGACCAGTAGAGGGTCTGATTCGGCGAGGTGACGGCGGGCACCTGGAGTTTAGAACCACCAAAGGATACGGGGACGGCGTTGGATGGAGTGGTCATCTAGAAACTCCTGCGGCGACAGAGTTGTTCTGACTACCAGTGTTCTGAGCACCAATGACGGCGACGAACAGGTCGGAGATGCTGGGCGTGTGGACGTCGCCGAGTGCGGCGAGTTGCTGGCGGTCGGCTTTATCGAAGAGCAACACGCTGCGTCCGATCGCGGGACGCTCGTGCACGGGATGGAGCGCTCTGGCGGCGGCGAGGTTCTCGGGGTTTACCGTTACCTCTAAATATCGCGACTCGATTTCTTCCATGCTGCAATTGAAGACGATGCGGCCGCGGTCGATGAACATGAGATCGGTGAGGACGTGCTGGACCTCCTCGACCTGATGCGTGGTGACGATGATGGTGCGGCTGCGATCAAAGTAGTCGTTGAGCAGGGAGTCGTAGAACTGCTTGCGATAGAGAATGTCGAGGCCGAGCGTGGGTTCGTCGAGGACCAGCAATCTTGCGTCAATGGCCATCACCAAAGCGAGGTGCAGTTGCGCCACCATGCCCTTGGATAGCTCCCTGACTTTGCGGTCGGGGCGGATGGTGGTCTTGGCGAGAAAAGCTTCGGCCTTGGCACGATCGAATCGCGGATGGACTCCGGCGACGTATTCGAGGGCTTGCGAAACCCTGATCCAGCGCGGCAAGACGGCGACGTCGGCGATGAAGCAGACATCGAGCATGAGCTGATCGCGATCGGTCCAGGGGTCGCGTCCGAGAACTTTCAGAGATCCCTCGTAGGGAGTGAGGCCGAGAATGGCGTTGAGGGCGGTGGTTTTGCCGGCGCCGTTCGGACCGATGAGTCCCAGAATGCGACCCTCTTCGACGCGAAGGTCGACGCTGTCGAGTGCGATGGTCGCGCCGAAAGATTTGCGCAAGCCGCGTGCTTCGATGACGGTCATGATTTCGGCTTCTCCTTTGAGCCGTTGAGCAATTCTTCGGGCGTGAGGCCGAGGCGCTGGATGGTTGCGGAAACCCGCGGCCATTCCTCTTCGAGAAACTTCTGGCGTTCGCCCTGCAATAGCAGGTTGCGCGCGCCGTCGTTGATGAACATGCCGAGGCCGCGCCGACTCTCCACCAGTTTCTCGTCCACCAGTTGTTGATAGCCCTTCAGGACAGTCAGCGGATTTACCCGGTATTCAGCTGCGACCGTGCGCACGGAGGGCAGCGGATCGCCTTCCTTGAGCACGCGGTCGAGAATCATGGCGACGACGCGGTCGCGAAGCTGGCGGTAAATCGGCTGACTGTCGTTCCAGTTGTCCATGGCTGTGGGTACCAGATTACTCGCTTTTTTATTTGGTTTACTGCGAGCGCTTCATGTCCATGTGCGCCCGCACGGGTTTGTCGCCGGGCATCAGGTAGGTCCAGTCTTCAGTGTGGTGGTTGGCGTCGATCAGGGTGAAGACGGCGTGTTGCATGTGTCCGAACTGGGTGCTGCCGGCGACGTCGAGAAAATCGAATTCCACGGTCTTGCCGTCAACCGAAGTGCGAGCAGCCATGCGCGGACGGTTTCCGGCATCGCAATAGTGGGTGAGAATGAGGCGATCGCCGTCGAGATAGAGCATCGTCACGGGATGGTCGTAACGCGCCGGGTCGTCTGGAGTTCCCGCCCCCTTCATCTCGTGGACGATGGCGTTGCCGCGGGAGGTGACGCGAAGCGAGACATCGGCGGTTGTGCCTTCTCCCATGTCAGGCATCGGCGGGTCGGTCGTGACCACGGCTTTCCAGCCCCCGGCGAGGGTCTTCAAGGCGTCGAAGGATTTTTGAGCGTCGGAGGCTTGGGCGGAGGCGGCGGAGGCGGAAGAATGAGCGTCGGATTTGAGGGTGACAGGTTTCATTTCGTGGGTTTGGGCGACGGCGGAAAGCGAGAGAGCCAGGGCCAAAGTGGTCACGAAGGCGGGTTTAAGGAAGCGATTGCGGTTCGTTTTCATTGAGAATTCTCCTTGGGGTGGCAGGTCGACTCAAGAAGAAGGTCGCAGTGCCATCTAGTGATATAGTTAACTATAACACTAGATCCATGTCAAGCTTTTTCTAGGTTTTTTGTGCGGCCAACCGGCAGATTAGCCGTCACCGGCAAAAAGAAGCCCCGCGTCGCTGCGGGGCTTAACTGTTGTGAACTGTTTTTAAGATTTTCGCCGCGAGTTGTTCTGAACTCCTCGTCCGCGCTCAATCGACGTGACGTTGCGCGCGCCCCCCGAATCCGACTCGGTTCCGGTTCCCAGTTGCCGCGCTGGACCGCGAAGGCCGCGAAGAAAATGGCGGGCCGCTGCCCCTTCGCGCCGATCGTCATGCGTGAGTCCGGCGCCAAGTCGATATTCAGTCGCCTCAAAGCGGACTCTCCGCAATCCGTCGATGGGCCCGCGGTCTCGGCGGTCGATCTCGCCGTGCAAGCGCTGAATCCGCGAGACCGCGCGGTCGAGGATCCGCGCAAGCTCAACCCCAAACTCCGGCGTTCGGTCACGGTCCTTGATCAGCCGCTGCTTCGCTCGCTCCGCCGAAAACCACGTCGGATGTCGATTCGCCTCATGCGGAGTCTCGAGCCGCGATACCTCACAAAGATAAGCGCCGACCGCGAGTCCTTGTTCTTCACCGGAAACTTCGAAATCAGACCCACGGCGGAAGTAACGCGCGAACGGAATCTCTTCGATCCTGCCATGAACGCCCGCTTCTTCGAGAGCCTCAAGCGCAGCCGACTGCGCGTAGGAGAGCCCGGGCTCCACTCCGCCCTTCGGGAAAATCCACCGCCCGCCCCGCGTCTGCACCAGCAGAAATTCAATCCCGCGCTTCGTCACGCGGTAGCAGACCGCCGCAACCTGCTGGCGTTTTTTCGAATCTTTCCCCGCCCGCACCGGCCTCGCCGCTCCACCAATCCGCATGCCAAGTAGAGTGCGCGATGCCATCCACTTCTGCCTAGAGCAAACCTTGGTTCCGGAGAGACGGTTCCCGAGCGCTGTCTCCCGCACACACATTCCCGCACAAGGGAATCCTTCTACATACTTGTGTCACCCGAAGCCCCTTAGCGAGAGTAGTGATGGAAGTATTGGTGCGCGATTTAGCGAGGTTTAACGCGCCAACCGAGGATCGTAACTTTGGATAACTTGTATTGCCTGCGCTGCAATCGAGAACTCGAAGCCGGCCAGAAATCGGTCGCCGTGTTCCTCTTTGCCCAGACCGTCGGAGTCAGACCGCGTCAGAAATCTTCCGCCCAGCGGATCTGTTTCTGTCCCCAGTGCTCGGTCTCGCTCGCCATGGGCCCAGCCCCCGAAGGCGCGCTCAATCTCGCCGCCTGGCAAATGATCCGCGACATCGTCGGAGCCGATCCCGCCCTCACCGAAGCCGCCTGGGAAAACCTCCACGGCATCGAAGAAGGCCTGCTCCCCGCAACCGGAACCAACGGTCGTCTTCCCGGTCGCGCCGGATCCTACCTGGATTTTTGAACAAGGATTTCTGAAAAAAAATTTCTGACGCCAGCCCCTTCTGGTTTTTACAAGTTCAAGATTTTCTCCGTTCCCCCGTGCCTCCGTGGTGAAGAACTTAACCCTCGCCCCGATCGCGCCCAACGTCCCCGCACTTCACTTGTAGTAGCGCCCGTTTACTTCCTCGCCCATCACCGCGAAATCCGCCTTCGAGGTCTCAAGCTCGTCCGACCTCCACGAAAAACCAATCGAAGGCACCTCAACCTTCGCCTGCAACTGGCACGACGCTCGCGTCCCCGTGAAGCGAAATTGTTTGCCCGGATCGTCGAACACGACCGCGTCTCCCGTCGACTTCCAAACCATCTTGAACGTCATCCGCGCCGGAGTTGCCACCGAATCAAGCGCCGGCCAGCGCGGTTGGTCGACAACCGGAACATCTTTCATCTCTAACGTCACCGTCTTTCCATCCGCACTAAACGTCAGCCCATCCCCTTCCGAAGCCACCGGCACAACCCAGTACAGCCCTGAAGGCGAAATCGGAGGATGAAAATCGTGGATCTGGTTTGCAGGGGCCACCGGTCCCCGAAACAGCGTGAGTCATATATGGGTAAAGGCGCCCTGCTGCGCCGACGCGCGCCGCCCAATATTCACCCTGCATCGCCCCGTAGTCCGTCGTCGGACTGCCAAAAGGAATGCGATTCCCCTGATTGTCCGTCCCCATTCCGGTGAAGGTGCTGCATCGCGCCACTCGACCCTTGAAATGAAAAATATGCGACGGCTCCAGATTCAACCCCGCCGGCTGATTGTGGCTGCCGTTCTTGTCGAGCCACGGAATCGGATACGGATCGGTCCCTCCGTTTGCTGTCTTCGGGGTGTCGGAACTCTGCGCACCCGAGATTTGCGCCACAGAGATTCGCGTCCCAAACGTCAGCGCCGTGGCGCCCAGCGCCGCAGTTTTCAAGAAGCTTCTTCGATCCGACGTCTGATTGCTGGTCTCGCAAGACTCCCGTAGAACCGTCATGTAGTCACCTCGTTTCCGCCAAAACTAGCGGTCGAAAGAACACTAATCTACCCCTCACTCTCGCCGCAACCCACGCTCCCCGAAGCCATGAACTGCTTTGAAAGGGCACGGCTTCAGCCGTGCCGTCAAAGCCCGCTACAGATGCGGCTTCAGTCGCTGAGGGGCGCCGCATTCAAGGCATCCTGCCTCGCCGTCATCTTCTCTCCGGTTGACACACTAAGGTCGAGATGAGTAGCATTCTCTAGAACCGACCGAGCGGTCGGTTTTTGCTTTTCAGAAATATAACATAACATAAGGAGCTTTCCCGTGGCCACAGTCTTCTACCAGAACGACGCCAACCCATCCGCCCTCAAGGGCAAAACCATTGCCGTCTTCGGCTACGGCTCCCAGGGCCACGCCCAGGCGCAGAACCTCCGCGACAGCGGATACGACGTCATCATCGGCCTCGATCCCGATCGCAAATCGGCCAAACAAGCCACCGCCGATGGAATGGTCGTCCTTGCCCCCGCCGAAGCCGCCAAGCGCGCCGACTGGATCCAGATCCTCACGCCCGATGAGACCATGGCCGAGTTCTACGAGAAAGCGATCAAGCCGCATCTGCGCAAAGGCAAAATTCTCGGCTTCTCCCACGGCTTCTCCATCCATTTCAAAACCATCAAGCCCCCGAAAGACGTCGACGTCATCATGGTTGCTCCCAAGGGCCCCGGCCATCTCGTCCGCCGCGTCTACGCCCAAGGCGGAGGCGTGCCGGCCCTGCTCGCAATCCATCAGGACGCCAGCAAGCGTGCCCAGGAATTCGGCCTCTGTTATGCCCACGGCATCGGTGCCACACGCTCCGGAGTGTTGCAGACCACATTCAGAGAAGAAACCGAGAGCGATCTCTTCGGAGAACAATCCGTCCTCTGCGGCGGCCTAACCTCGCTCATGCAGAAGGGCTTCGAAACCCTCGTCGCCGCTGGATACGCTCCCGAGATCGCCTACTTCGAGTGCGTCCACGAAGTGAAGTTAATCGTCGACCTCGTTTACGAAGGTGGCCTCAGCCGCATGCGCGATTCGATTTCGAACACAGCCGAATACGGCGACCTGACCCGTGGTGAAGTCGTCGTCGGAGACGACACCCGCAAGGCGATGAAAAAAGTCCTGAAACAAATCCAGTCCGGAAAATTCGCCGCCGAATGGATCAAGGAAAATAAAAAAGGCTGCAAGAAATTCGCCAAGCTCCGCGAGCAGGCGAAGCAGCACCCCATCGAAAAAGTAGGCGCCGAGTTGCGAGCCATGATGTCGTGGCTGCCAGCCGACAAAAAGAAGAGCACCGAAACCGCGAACCCAGCAGCGCCAAAAGTAGTCAACGCCTAGAAAGGAGTTCCCAGTTCTCAGTCCTCAGAAAAGGCAAGTGGTTTTACTGAGAACTGAGAACTGGGAACTGAGAACTTCTCGCCATCGATTAAACTGTCCGCATCATCCCATGATTGACCACGACCTAAAACACCGCAGCCGCTACATCACCGACGGACGCGACCAGGCTCCCGCCCGCGCCATGTACAAAGCCATCGGCTTCACCGACGCCGATCTGGCCAAGCCTCTCATCGGCGTCGCCAACACTTGGATCGAGACCATGCCCTGCAACTTCCACCTGCGCCGCCTCTCGGCCAAGGTGAAAGAAGGCATTCGTGCCGCCGGAGGCACGCCCATGGAGTTCAACACCATCGCCATCTCCGACGGCGAAACTATGGGCACCGAAGGCATGAAGGCTTCGCTCGTCAGCCGCGAAGTCATCGCCGATTCCATCGAACTCGTCTGTCGCGGACAGCTTTTCGACGCCGTCGTTTGCGTCGTCGGCTGCGATAAAACCATCCCCGCCGCAGCCATGGCTCTCGCGCGCATGAATCTCCCCGGCATGGTTCTCTACGGAGGCACCATCGCTCCCGGAAAATATAAGGGCAAAGACGTCACCATCCAGGATGTATTCGAAGCCGTTGGCGCAAACGCCGCTGGCAAAATGACCGACGCCGATCTCCTCGCGCTCGAAAACGTCGCCTGTCCCGGAGCCGGAGCCTGCGGCGGTCAATACACTGCAAATACGATGAGCACCGTGATGGAACTCATCGGCCTCTCACCCATGGGATTCAACGGCGTCCCCGCGATGGATCCTCGCAAAGACGAAGTGTCCTTCCGCTGCGGCGAAGTCGTCATGAATCTCTTGAAGAAAAATATTCGTCCGAGCGACATCCTCACACACGCGGCCTTCGAGAACGCCATCGCCGGCGTAGCCACTACCGGAGGCTCGACCAACGCCGTGCTCCATCTCCTCGCGATCTCGCGCGAGATGGGCCTGCCGCTCGAGATCGACGACTTCCAGCACGTCAGCGAACGCACTCCGCTTCTCGCCGATCTCAAGCCTGCCGGAAAATATGTTGCCGCCGACGTCGATGCCGCCGGTGGCATCCCGGTCATCGCCAAGCGCCTGCTCGATGGCAAATTCGCCGATGGCACGACCATGACGGTCACCGGAAAAACATTTTCCGAAGAAGCCAGCGCCGCCAAAGAAACTCCCGGCCAAACCGTAATCGCTCCGCTCAGCAAGCCGCTAAAAGCCACCGGCGGCCTCGTAATCCTGAAAGGCAACCTCGCTCCCGGTGGTGGAGTCGTAAAGATGAGCGGCCACGAACGCCAGTCCCACACCGGCCCCGCCCGCGTCTTCGACTCCGAAGAATCCGCCATGCAAGCTGTAACCAGCAAACAGATCAAATCCGGAGACGTAGTCGTGATCCGCTACGAAGGCCCCAAAGGTGGTCCCGGCATGCGCGAAATGCTGAGCGTAACCGCGGCCATCGTCGGCGAAGGCCTCGGCGAAAGCGTCGCGCTCATCACCGACGGACGATTCAGCGGCGCAACCCGTGGCCTCATGGTCGGCCACGTCGCTCCAGAAGCCGCGCTAGGCGGCCCCATCGCCGCCATCCGCGAAGGCGACAAAGTCACCATCGATACCAAAACCCGCAAGTTGGAACTGGAAATCTCCGACGCAGAAATCGCTCGACGCATGGCCGAATGGAAAGCTCCCGCGCCCCACTACAAAACGGGAGTCTTCGCCAAGTACGCCGCCCTTGTCCGCTCAGCCAGTGAAGGCGCCATCACCACCCCGCGTCAATCCTAGCCGCACAAACAAGCACTTGGTTTTTACAGATTCGAGGTTTTCTCCGTGCCACCGTGCCTCGTGGTGAAAAAAGGCAAGCTGCGTTACTGATTTGTCACTGGATAAAACACGCGACCTATCGCCGTCCCTCAACCTTTATCTCGAACAGCTTCGGCCAAAGTTTCCCCGTAACAAATAACCGGCCTCCCGCCGCATCATAAGCAATGCCATTCAGCACCGCCCCCGGATCGTCAATCTCCCGCCGGTCGATAATTCCGCTCAGATCGATCCACCCCAGCACCTTCCCCGTCCGCGGAGAGATACGAGCGATTCGATCCGTCTGCCAGATATTGGCGTAGATCTCCCCGTGGATATATTCCAGTTCATTCAGATTCTCCACCTCGTGCCCCGACTCGTCGACCACATGAATGCGCCGCGTCTCGCGAAAAGTTTTCGGATCGAGAAATCGAAGATACGGCGTCCCATCGCTCATAATCAGCTGTGTGCTGTCGTGCGTCAGCCCCCACCCCTCGCCTTCATATTCAAATGTCCGCACCAGCGAAAAGCTGAAGCGGTCATAGACGAAGCCCTTGTGCGCTTTCCAGGTCAACTGCACCAGCGTGCTGCCCCAGTCCGTAAGCCCTTCGCCAAAATACTCCGCCGGCAAATCATATTTCTGCTGCACTCGTCCCGAGCCCAGATCCACCATCCGTATCGACGACCGCCCATTCAGCCCCGTGCTCTCGTAGAGGTGCCCGTCGAGGCAGATCAGTCCTTGCGTGAAAGCGTTCGCGTCGTGCGGATAGACGTGAATGACCTTGTAAGTACTGGTATTCGGCGAAACCGCCGGCTGCGCGACAAACGAGATAGCCGCCGCGCACAAAAACAAAGCGAGAAGAAAATGGCGTCGAGACATGAACCGATAGGTTAAGGCACGTCGATCACAGACGCAAACCGCAAATCGCATCCGGCCTTCGGTTTGGGGAAGGGCACGAGTTACAGAGGCTGCGGAAAAACTCGGAGTTGCACTTGCTTTTGGGTGGCGCAGCGGTTTACCGCTGCGATACTGCTCTATTTTGAATGCGGCTTCAGCCGCTGAGGGAGCGGCGCTAGCCCGGAACCGAGTTTTTCCCCAGCCTCTTCCACTCGTGCCGTACATGCCGCGGAATCAACGGCGGCTTCCAGCCGCTGGGGGAATGCTGCGCTGGGAAAACACTTTTTCCCCAGCCTCTTTAGCCGCCGGGGGGACGCGCATTCAAGACATCCCCCCGCCCGGCAGGACCTAATTCGGAGTTTCCGTGGTTTAGCCTGTCCCAAACTACGGCTTGCGCTGCTTTGAGCCAGCCTTCGCCGACGCTTTCACATGCACCTTCGCAAACAGCGGCTGCACTGGGATGGCGGCCTTTGCCGCGTCCGCCCCCGGTGTCGCCTGTAGCTGGAACGTCCCCGACGTGACTTGCTGCTGGTCGCCCTCGATCACAAGCGCGCTTCCGCTGTTGATCACGTAGTACTCCAGGCCGAGACCGCCAATGTCCGTGCCGATGCTGGGCACAAGAATTGAACCGCGGCCCGTCGAGCCGGCATCCGGTGTATAGGTACCCGTCAACGTCAGGTTCGGCAACAAGTTAATACCCTGGTCATTTTCGTCCAACTTGCCGGTCACGTTCGGGGTTGTCCCGGCAGCGGCGGCATCGAATTGCGCAATGTTGTCGACCGCGAGACCATTGAACCCGGTGAGATTAAGCCCATAGCCCACCGGGGTGCCTGAGGTACCTGAGGTGAACGCAGTCGCCGTTTGTGCATAACCGACGCCCGCCGTGACCGCGTTCTGGTCGCCCTCCATCATCAGGAGCCCCCCGGCAGATGGGTAGATGACCCAAACCGTGTTCACACCAGGAAGATCGCCGTCGATGTTAACCTGCACCCTGCCACCGAAACCAGCCCCTCCCACAGGCGTACCGCTGAACGCGATTTGCGCCGGCGACGGGCTGCCGTCATTATTTATATCCGCTAGGCCCGAACCAAACCCGCCGCTTCCGTTCGAGACCATGAGGCCTCCGATCGCTACAGGAACAGGAGACAAAGCCACTGAGCCCCCGGCCATGGTGAAAACCATGTTACCGTTCGGAATCGTCGCACTGGTTTGAGTGAAGACGTCGCCCGACAGAAACTCGTTGTAATCGGTTTCGATCAGTTTCCACTGCGTGGCGCTGATCGGGTAGAAGTCAAAGACCATACCGGGAAATGTAGTCGTGCTAAGCGAGATCGACAGGGGCGCGGTCCCTCCTGCGCCCAGGCTCGCCGACGCAAACATGTTCTCACCGAGATAGGCGAAGGGGGCGTCATTGAAGTCCTGAATGCCGGTTTGCACGCCGTCGGCGCTTGTGTTGACGAATGCTCCCGTGCTCGCCATCGGGTTGCCGACAGAGTCAGATCCGCCCAATATAAACGCGTATAGACCCGAGATCTGGCTCAGATTCGTTATTGTGGCAGTTTGCGTATCGATGGTGCCGCTGCCTGTGCCGTTGCCGTCGAATTCGCTGACTAAGCCGTGCGCGCTCGAGGTCAGCACCACCGCCAGCACGAAGTTTCCTGACGCGCAATTCAGCTTGATCCGCCCACGGCCGTCGGAGCCAATACTGTACGAGGCAGACGTGATCGCCTGAGCTGAGTTGCCCGGTGTGAGGGCCGGGTCCACCACGTCCATCGTGCCCCCGGATGCGATCGTGCCGTCCCCGTTTGCCGTGAACGCTCCCGCCAGAGCCAGGGGAAAACCGTTCTGTTCGTCCAGGCCCGACGACGAGAAAACATACGTCCCACTCAGGCTGCTGTTGCTGAACCCGTTCTGGTTCGGTGGAGGCGCACTGCTGCTGCCGCAACCCGCTGTTAAGAAGATGCCGCTGATCGCCGCCAGCGCCGTGAGCACACGGCTGGCACATTTAAGGGAGGAGAGGGGATTCATAAGACACTCCTGTCTTTATTGTTAAGATGCCCTAACCCGGATCGTAGCGGAAAGTTTCGGTGAAAAAAATAGCGTCAAGGATTCCCCAGAAAGTGATGGACGCTTTAAAAGGCATGCCTTCAGCCGCGCCCTTCGTGTTAATTCATACATCCGTGCCCACAAACCCTATTCAGGAATGTTCGTACTACCTCAGGAAGTTCGCACTACCAAATGTTTGCACTACTCCGTGTGGAAGAGCGGCCCTTCAGGGCCGCGTCCGTCTGATATCTGTGCGGGCTTTAGCCCTGGGCGCGCGCTAGTTCGAGGCCGATTTCGCGATCGACTTGGGCGTCGATTTAGCCCGCAGCACTTCCCGCACCTTCTTGGCGAGATTTTGCAGCGTAAATGGTTTCTGTAGAAACCCAGTGTCCGGGCCAAGCGCGCCCTGCGTAACCACCGTATCTTCTGTATACCCCGAAAGATACAGAACGCTGATCCCAGGACGGGCCACCAGCAGCTTCTTCGCCAGTTCTCGGCCACCGATCCCAGGCATCACCACGTCAGTGATCAGGATGTCGATCCGGTCCTTGAACCCCCCTGCAACCTCCAGACCGCACTCGCCATTCTCCGCTTCCAGCACATTGTAGCCGCGTGACACCAGCGTGACCTTCACCAGTTCGCGAACCGATTCTTCATCCTCCACCAGCAGAACCGTCTCGCATCCTCCCGCTTCGGCCTGCGGAGCTTTCGCCGGAGTCAACTCCTCGGCAGAATCCTCGACCCGTGGAAGATATACATAGAATGTCGTGCCCGCTCCGAGTTCGCTCTCCACAAACACATATCCATTGCTCTGCTTCACGATGCCATACACCGTGGAGAGCCCGAGCCCGGTACCTTTCCCTTTTTCCTTCGTAGTGAAGAACGGCTCAAAAATCCGCGACTGTGTTTCCTTGTCGATCCCCTGCCCGGTATCGGCCACCGAGATCACGGCATACCGTCCCGGTTGCACAAAGCGATGCTCGCGGAAATTTTGCCGCACCGTCACATCGCAACTCTGCACCGTAATTTTGCCGCCGTCCGGCATTGCATCCTTGGCGTTGACCACCAGGTTCATGATCACCTGTTCGAGTTGCCCCGCGTCAGCGCGTGTGTGCCCGGCATCTTGCGACAGTCGCGTCACCAGTTCGATGTTTTCGCCAATCAGCGGACGCAGCAGCCGCTCCATATCCCCAATCACGGTATTGACGTCGACCACTTTCAGTTCCAGCAGTTGCTTCCGGCTGAAGGCCAGCAACTGCCGCGTCAGCGTCGCTGCCCGGTCGGCCGCCTGCTGAATGGATTGCACTTTGTGATGCATGGCGCCGCCCTGCTCCAGCTGTTCCAGCAGCACCTCTGTATATCCGTTGATCACCATTAAAAGGTTGTTGAAGTCGTGCGCCACCCCGCCAGCGAGGCGCCCAACCGCATCCATTTTTTGCGCCTGCCGCAGCTGCTCTTCCAGCTGCCGTCGGTCAGTGATATCCTCCGCGATCAGCTCCAGTAATTCCTCCGGCTCATCATTGCTGTCGCTCGTGGCCGCACATCCACTCAGACGCACCACGATGATTCGCCCGTCCTTGCGCCGCCATTGCATTTCCACGCCGCTCAGGCTTCCATTGCGTCGGCAGTCTTCAGCCAGTCGTTCCAGTTCCTGCGGATTCAGAAACACTTCACGCCGCGCATCCAGGCCTAGAAGATCCTGCACCGATCCATACCCAAGCATGGCGATCAGCGCCGGATTCACATCCAGAAATCTTCCCGTCAGCGTGCATCGGCAAATCCCAAACGCCGCGCTCAAAATCAGCGACCTCGACCGCGCCTCCGACCGCCGCAACGCTTCTTCATACCGCTTGTGTTCGATCGTCGCCGCCAATTGCTGCGAAACAAATTTCAGGATCTCCCGGTCGCGATCCGTGAAACGCGCATTTTCGTTGTAACTCTGCACCACCAGCGCTCCAATCGAATTCGTGCCGCTCTTCAGCGGAACCCCCAGCCAGTCCAGCGACATCGCTCCAATCAGTTCCACCTCGCCCCGCCCCACCAGATCGTCAAAGATCTCCGGAGTCGCCAGCAAAGGTTCGCCCGAGCGCAAAACATATTCCGTCAAACCCCGCCCCAGCGGTTTCGGCGTCGGCGTCGGATCCTCTTCGTCGACGAAATACGGAAAACTCAGCAGTTGCGATTGCGGATCGTAAAGCGCGATATAAAAATTTCGCGCGTTCATCAACTGCCCGACGATGTTATGAATCCCGGCAAAAAACTGTTGCAGATCCTCGGCCGCCTGGCTGCGCGCCGCGATTGCGTAAAGCGCCGCGTTCAATTCCTCTGCGCGTTTCTGGTCTCCGATATCGCGGTACGAAGCGTACGCTCCAACGCGCTTGCCGTTTAACCGCACCGACGCCGTCGAAACCAGAACTTCCACCAGCGAGCCATCTTTGCGCTGCCGTCGAGTCTCAAGAGAAAGCTTGCTCTGTGTCCTGATGCAGTCAGAAATCCACGCCGTTTCGGCATAGCGATCCGGCGGGACAATCAACTGGTCCAGCCGTTGCCCAACCGATTCACTCCTGCTAAAGCCAAACAGCCGGGTGAATTCGCTGTTGATCCGCAAAATGCGGCGTTCTTCATCGACGATGCTGATGGCTTCCGGCGCATTCTCGATGATCTCCTCGAAATACGCTTTCTCGATCGCGAACGGAACCTCGATCGTCCCGTTGATTGTTCCGTTTGTCGTTCCGTTGGCGGGCGAAGAAGCAAGACCGGAGTCGGAGTCGTGGGGCGAAGTCTCTTCTGAGAAAGCGGCCACGCCATGCGCGGGAATTTCCCGCGGCGTCATGGCAGGTCCGACGTCATTCGTCGAACCTTCCCGCGAACCTGCCGGAGTGTTTTTCTCCCCCATACGGTCCTTTCCTGGAATGCACTGACCCCAGTGCGATGGTAAGCGGACCGCAGGATCCATCGATAGTTACGGGCGTAATGGAGGTTTCGAAAGACGTTTCGAAATGGGAAAGATTCGTAACGAAATAAATCAAAAGTTTGAACAGTTTTCAGTTCAGCAAGGGGCTTAAGTCGTAGTCTTTACTGAGAACTGAGAACTGAGAACTGAGAACTGGGAACTGGGAACTGAAGTTCAGGAGGCATTCGCCAACACGACACAGATCTGATGCAGTAAGTCCTTTTGCTCTTCCGACACCACCAGAAATTCAAATCCGCATCGCAATCCCTGGCTGTACCGCACCACCGCCCGCAGTTTGATGATGTGGGGTGGCAGGGGGATGGGGAATTCGAGGGAAACCACTTCTCCCGCGTGCAGTTCGCCGCTCAAAGTCGCGCCAATACCGTCCTGCCCGAGTTCGCTGCTGCGGCCCCAACTCTCGACCGTCTGCCCGTCGCGAAACACCGACGCCTGCAACCGCACATCAAAGCGATAGCGCGAGAATCGCCGCAGCCGCCGGCCAGCCTCATCCTTAATCCGCGCGTAGTCGTTCAATCAAGCTTCTCCAGGTCTGATATAGCCATTCTTGCTATAGTCGATCGGCTTCCTCGACTCCATCCTTCAGTTTTCCACATTTTTTCCGAGGCGCAAAGCCTGTAACGACAGTTCCTTACCGTGGAAAGGGAACGTTCGGGGACGGCGGATACCGCCGCTTTGCACGGCGAACGACGCCGCCTTGCAAAGATAACGCATCTTTTTTCCGTTGTCTGCCCTTTTTCAGTCTCGGCTGCCTCCCGCAGGGATCCTGAGCGACGAGTAAAGCTGCGTAAAGCCAGGTGACAGATCCCGCCGCGCCATCTAACATCGTCAGTGGCCCCGGTACTGGGTACTGGCAACTGGAACTGGTAAACTGACAACTGAATCCTAACCTATGTCCTATCGTTCTAACGCCGCCGAAGCCTGGTATCCCGAGCCGTCGTCTACCGAATCCCTGCCAGCCCTCGATCTGCTCCCGCCGCCGGGTCTCACCCAGCCGCTTTGGAGGTCATTGGTCGGGAACCTCCGCGACACCTTCGCTCCCGAGAAGTTGCCGCCTCTCCAACTCACTTCGCGCCCAGTCTATGTCGGGATGGCCCTCGGCGACCGTTTACGCATGCCCTGGTTTCGCACCGTTTTCACCAATATCGGCGACGTCATCTCGCCCGAAGTTCTTCCGCCCCTCGAACTCGAATCCCGTCCCGTCGATGTCGGCGAACTAATCACCGATCAGCTCAGCCATTTCTGGTGGGGATCGTTGCTCCGGAATCTGGCCGATCGCGTCTCGCCCGAAACCATGCCCGCCCTCAACCTCACGGCCAAGCCGATCCTCGACATCATTCCCAAGTCCTGGATCCTGCTGCCTCTCTGGTCCGAAGTCGTCGATGGTCCCAAGATCTTTTATCCCGACAAGCCGAAAGCGCCCGATTCTCCGAGAGTCGTAAACCTCCAGCCCGTTCCGCTGCCGGTCCAGGAGCGCGATCCCATTCCAGAATTGACCGCCGCCGATCTCATGCGCGACATCCGCCGTTCCCGCATCCGCCAGCGTATCTGGATCGGCCTCACCGCCGCCCAGATCCTTTTCATCGTCGCCATGGCCTTAGGCAAAATCTAAGCAGTCTCTGATTAAGTCGAATCACGAACGGCTTTGAAAGGGCACGGCTTTAGCCGTGCCGCCAAAGCCCGATACCGACCTGGCTTTAGCCGCTGGGGAACGCGTATTCCGGGCCTCACGCCTCGCGCGGCCGGCGCTAATCAGCTTCCCTAGGAGCCATTTGAACCGCCCGGAACCGACAAAGAAATGAGAAAAAAAACTCCGTGCCTCCGTGGTAGGTGTTCCCGCTACTGCCGCAACCCCATCCACGCCTCCGAAATCACCATCGAGTTCCCCGGATTCCGCGTGTCGTACTTCACCGACGTCGGCAGCCCCAGCCGGCACGAATGCAAATTGATCCACTGCCGCAGATACGTCACATCCTGCGAAGCCTCGTAGGAAACGCCCGCCACGTCATACTGATAAATCAGCATCGTCGCCGGACGGTTCAGTGCCGTCGTAATTTCCTGCACATCGATGACCGTCCCATCCGTGATGCGGCCCACCGTGTTCAGCCAGTTGCGGCGCTCCAATTCGATATCGTCGGCCGTCTTCGGTTTTCGACGCATCAGGGCATAGCTGACAACGCCAACTCCAGCGGCGGCCAGCGCAAACGTATAAACGCGAAGCGAAATCATCGGCAAACGGATCCTGAGCCTTTCATCTGCTTTCCAGCATAAGCTGTAACCGCGCCGAGCGCCAAGCACACCATCCCGCGCCGCGGGATTCCGCCTCATTTTCTTCCAATCGATTTAACAGGAATGTGACAGTTTGTTGACAACCCGCCCAGCGGCCCCTGCTTAAATTCTCTTGCTGAGCCAATTTTTCAAAGGTTCACCGCGCACCCCCGACGTGGCGCCGAGGTCGTGGGCGACTTACGGGGCTAGGGTACCGCTTCGATGGTGCTCGGAGAACAGGGGCCGGACCCACACCCGGCCCCTGATTTTTCAAACTCCCGCATCTTTCCCGGATTCCGAGCTGAACCGCTTTTGAGTTGCAGTGCTTTCAAAGGGCACGGCTTCAGCCGTGCCGCCAAAGCCTGCTACAGACGCGGCTTTAGCCGCCGAGGGACGCGCATTTCAGGGCATGGCTACGGTGTTCCTAAGACCTGACACCTGATCCCTGATCCCTGATCCCTACGCTCTTCGCCTGTAGTAAATGTTGAATTCAAACCCCGGATTCGGCGGAAATATCTCCGCGACCTTCCGCAGTCGCTCCGCCATCGCCGCCGGAGCCAGCAACGGATAATCCCGTTCCCGCAGATCGTGGTAATCGACGTCTAGATAAAGCGATAGCAGGTAAATCGAAATCGCGTCGGCGAAACTTGCCGCAAGATATTCGTTCTTGAACTTCTCCGCGTCGGGACCGTGAGCCGTCGCGAACTTGCGCGACTCCCACGCATCCAGCGAAGTTTCCCCGCGCACTCCCGACTCCACTTGCTGCCACGCCAGGTCGGCGAAATTCTGCGAAACTCCTGCCCGCTCCACCAGCGCGTGTCCAACGTTGATATAAAACTCAAACGCCACCGAAAACTTGTCGTCCATCAATCGCGTCGAAATGAAAACGCATTGCGCATCGCCAAGATTCAAGTTGCGATGACAGACGGCGTTATCGCTGAGCCCAACGTCGTAGCGGTCGGCAATGACCGTGTCCTCGCCCTGCGTCACCGTGAGCGGCACAAAGTAATAGGCTTTGCGGCTAAGCGCCCCAGCGATTGGTCCGGGCACGACCGCGATCATCCGGTCGAGATCGTTATCGGCAATCGCAGTTTCGCCCGAGCGGGCATAACAGATGCCGTTCGGCGCCTGCGAAACAGGGCTATTTTGTACGATCTCCGCGGGGCTGCGGGTGATCGCCGAAGCGGTCTGCGACATGCCCTCATTGTAGCGCACAGAAAGATGCGCACAGAAAGATTGGGAAAGGGACGCAGAACTGTGCCCCGGGTTCGCGCCCCGTTCTGTGGGGCGATAACCCGGGCCCCGGATAACCCCGGGTCCCGAGTAATCTGCTAGTCTTTTCGCGACCGATCCCTGCTCAAGTAAAACAAAAATGACAAAACAAATCTGTCTTCTTCTCCTCGCGCTTTCTCTGACAACGACCCAGGCCCAAACCCCGGCGGTCGCTGCCCGCAAGCCCGCCGCCAAGTCTCCCGTCCGCGTCGCCCAACAGAAAGTTTGCTCCGCCTGTATCCAGGCTCACGAGGAATTCCTCGCCTCCGACGCAATGCAGGGCCGCGGCAGCGGCACCCACGACGAACTCGTCGCCGCAACCTACATTGCAGCCGAGCTCCGCGCCTACGGCATCGCCCCCGCTGGAGACAACGGAGGCTACATCCAGACCGTCCCGCTGATCAAGAACACCGTGACTGCTCCTCCCACGCTCGAAATCACGCCCGCCAACGGCTCTCCCACAATTACCTGGACCTACGGCAAAGACTTCCTCGTCAGTTACCTCTCAGCCGCAGATTTTTCCGGACCGCTGCAAAAAATCGATAGCGCAAATCCCGCGCCACCGAAAATCACTCCCGGCGCCATCGTCTTTGTTACCGGAAGTCCTGAAAAAGTTCGTGGCATCGCCTTTTCCACCTCCGACGCCGGCGCAACCGGAGCGATCGTTCTCAGCAACAAAAGCGCACTCGACTTCGAATCGCGCGCCCGCACCCTCCCTCGCATTACTAACAAGCTTGACGGCGATAGCAAAGGAATCGGCGACTTCAACTTCCTCGAATTAACTCCCGACGCCGCCGACAAACTCGCCCAACTCCCCGATGGAACCCAAATCCGTTTCAAAGCTGCTGCTGAACGCGAGAAAATCTCCACCTGGAACGCAATCGGAATCCTTCGCGGTTCTGATCTCGACAGCAACAACGCCACGATCAAGCATGAGACCGTCCTGCTCTCCGCTCACCTCGATCATCTCGGCGTCGGTCGTCCCGTCAATGGCGACAGCATCTACAACGGTGCCGACGACGACGCCTCCGGAGTCACCGCCGTATTGGAACTCGCCCGCGTCCTCGGCGCGGCTCCGCGCCCCAGGCGAACCGTAATCTTCGCCTTGTTCGGCAGCGAGGAATCCGGCGGCCTGGGTTCGACCTATTTCCGTGAGCATCCGCCCATGCCGCTCACCGATTTCGTCGCCAATCTCGAGTTTGAAATGCTTGGCCGCGCCGATCCCAAAGTTAAAGCCGATACCGTCTGGCTCACCGGTTGGGAGCGCTCCAACCTCGGTCCAACCCTGGCTGCCCACGGAGCCAACCTCGTCGCCGATCCCCATCCAGAAGCGAATTTTTTCACCCGCTCCGACAATTACGTTCTCGCAAGAAAAGGTGTCGTCGCGCAAACCGTCTCCAGTTACGGCATGCACTCGGACTATCACCGCCCCAGCGACGACGTCGCCCATCTCGACTTCAAACACATGGACGCCGCCATTGGATCGATGCTAGGTCCCGTTCAGTGGCTGGTAAATTCAACCTTCACCCCCAAGTGGAACGAAGGCGGCAAGCCCTGAGGAATTTCTGATCAAGTCGAATCATGAACCGCCTTGAAAGGGCGCTTACCAGGCTGTTTTAAAGGTGTTTTGAAAGACTGCTTTGAAAGGGCACGGCTTTAGCCGTGCCGCCAAAACCCGCTATAGACGAGGCTTTAGCCGCTGGGGGACTCGCATTCAGGCGTCCCGCCTCGCCCGGCAGGACTTGATCAGAGTTTCCAAAAAGGATTGCCCGACCCGCAGCCGTCCCAGGAAACGATGCCGCACGATGGTGTAGCCTAGAGCCATGCCAAAAGAGAGTTCAACTGGCCCGCGCTGGATCGGAATTCCATTCCGCGTGTGCGCCATGACCTTCCTCTTTACTCTCCTTTCGTTTGCCGTCGCGCTCCTCCTCGGAATCCTCGGAACCATCGTCTATTCGCAGGTAAAACACGTTGCTCCCAACATGACGTTCGCCTACCGTCACGTCGCGTTTCCCTTTGCCATCACCGCCGGCGCGATCGTCCTGCTGCTCTCGGTAGCGCTGGAGATTCGCAACTACCGCCAGCGCAAAACCCTGGCCGGTATCGAACGCGTGAGTTGACGACTGGGTAAGTCGAGTCATGAAGGGGTTTGAAAGGGTACGGCTTCACAGCTTGCGGAAAGACTCGGAGTTGTACTTGCTTTTGGGTGGCGCAGCGGTTAACCGCTGCGATAACCGCTCTGTTTTGAATGCGGCTTCAGCCGCTGAGGGAGCGGCGCTATCCCGGAAACGCGTTTTTCCGCAGCCTCTTTAGCCGTGCCGCCAAAGTTCGCTACAGACGCGGCTTTAGCCGCTGAGGGACTCTGACCAAAAACAACTGACCTAAAATGACCGACCCGAAACCCATCCCGCCCCGCATCGCCATCCCCGTGCCGCATTCCGGAGAAAAAGATTATGCCGAGCGCTCCCTGCCGCACTACGAAGAAGCCGTGCGCGCAGCCGGCGGAACGCCGGTCCGCATCGAACTCGATCAATCGCCCGCCGAGATCATCAAGCAGATCGAGCAATGCGACGCCGTTCTGCTGCCCGGCAGTAAGGCCGATGTCGATCCGCGAAAATTTAATTCCGATCGCCACCGCAAAACGGCTCCCGCCGACGCGAAACGCGAGGCGGTCGACTGGCTGCTATTGGAGGATGCTTACCAAACCCGCAAGCCCATCCTCGGCATTTGCTATGGTCTTCAGTCGCTGAATGTTTTTCGTTCCGGTTCGTTGGTGCAGCACATCGAGTCGCCTATTAACCACGCCCCCGGGCGTGGTGTCGCCGTCGCTCACACCGTCGATATCGATCCCAACTCGCGCCTCGCCCAGATCGCGGGCGCGACCAAAGCGGTAGCCGTGAATTCTTCCCATCATCAATCGGCGAATCAGCCGGGACAAGGCCTGCGCATAGTAGCCCGTTCCGCCGAAGACGAAATTATCGAAGCCCTCGAAGGAACCGACCCCGAACACTTTGTCCTGGCCGTCCAGTGGCACCCCGAGCGAAGCGTAAAAGAAACCCTGGAAGTAGCCGACTCCGCGCAAGCAATCTTCCAAGCTTTTATCGAAGCTGCGAGGGCGCAGCCTAAAGGGAAAGACCAGCCGTAAGGTATCGGTTTTTACAGCTTCAAGTTTCTCTCCGTGTCTCTGTGCCTCCGTGGTGGGTTTTGTCCCTCTCCGCGCAAGCAATCTTCCAAGCTTTTATCGAAGCTGCGAGGGCGCAGCTAAAGGGCAAAGACCAGCCGTAGGGTATCGGTTTTTACAGCTTCAAGTTTTTCTCCGTGTCTCTGTGCCTCCGTGGTGGGTTTTGTCCCTCTCCGCGCAAGCAATCTTCCAAGCTTTTATCGAAGCTGCGAGGGCGCAGCCTAAAGGGAAAGACCAGCCGTAGGGTACGGTTTTTACAGGTTCAAGTTCTTCTCCGTGTCTCTGTGCCTCCGTGGTGGGTTTTGTCCCTCTCCGCGCAAGCAATCTTCCAAGCTTTTATCGAAGCTGCGAGGGCGCAGCTAAAGGGCAAAGACCAGCCGTAGGGTATCGGTTTTTACAGCTTCAAGTTTTTCTCCGTGTCTCTGTGCCTCCGTGGTGGGTTTTGTCCCTCTCCGCGCAAGCAATCTTCCAAGCTTTTATCGAAGCTGCGAGGGCGCAGCCTAAAGGGAAAGACCAGCCGTAGGGTATCGGTTTTTACAGGTTCAAGTTCTTCTCCGTGTCTCTGTGCCTCCGTGGTGGGTTTTGTCCCTACCGCCATGGAGTCTCCGGAGTCCGCCAAGAAACGTGCAGAAGCTCAGCCCTAGGCAAGAGATTTCAGCAACACCGCCACATTCGCAATCGCCGCGTCGTCCGTACCCATACCCTCCGGCGTCTTCGCCTTGATCCCCACGCAATCCCCCGGGATCCCGCACAGCTCCGCCACCCGCTTGCGAATCGCCTCGGCATGGGGACCAATTTTCGGATTCATCAGGATCAAAGTCGAATCAAGATTGACGATTTCATATCCCGCCGCCGCAACGCGCCTGAGCGCCTCACGCAAGAACACAGCTGAGTCCGCATTTTTCCACTGCGCATCCGATGGAGGAAACAGCGATCCGATGTCAGGCCCGGCAATCGCCCCGAGCAAAGCGTCCGTGATGGCGTGCAACAGCACGTCGCCATCCGAGTGCCCCCCGAGCCCTTTGTCATGGGCCAAAGTCACGCCGCCAATTTTGAGCGGGATCCCCGCCTTGAACTCGTGCGAGTCCCACCCATACCCAATCCGCATTTTCATAAAATCAGTGATCAGTGATTAGTGGCTTGTGTCCTGAGTCTGAAGTAAGTTCATAAAGTCACGGGCTTTGAAAGGGCTCGGCTTCAGCCGAGCCGAAAGAAGCGTCTTTGAAATCCGGGCTTTAGCCCCTGCGGTGACGCCACTCCGTATGGTAAAGCTCTGCCAGTTCTTCAACGAACTTTAGATTCATGACACTAGTGAGTAGCGATCAGCAGATGAGTGCGCGTCAGATTTTACTAATCACCAGCCACTAATCACTAACCACCGCTCTTCAAATAAAATTCCGCCAGCTCCATATCGTCCGGCGTCGTGATTTTTATATTGTGCGGCGATCCCATGACGACCATCACCGGCAATCCCGCCCGTTCGATCAGAGACGCTTCATCCGTCCCAAGAAAGCCGTCAGCAACCGCGTCATCAAATGCCTTCTTCAGAATGTTGTACCGAAACCCCTGCGGAGTTTGCGCCATTACCACGCTCGCCCGCGGAATCGTAGCCTTGATCAGTGCGCCCTCGGCCGTGCGTTCTACCTGCTTAACCGTGTCCACCGCAGGCCAGCCCGCGATCGCCGACCCATGTTTGCGCGCCGCCTCGATCACATTGCCGATAATCTCTGGCGTCACAAATGGACGCACCGCATCATGCACCAGCACAATATCCTCCGGATCGGCCGCCGTGCAGGCGAGAGCGTTGGCCACCGAATTCTGCCGGTGCTCGCCCCCTTCGACCAACTGCAACCGTTTGCTGAGGATTTCCGGAAATTCCTTTTCCACCTGCGCACGAAAGCCGGCGATTTCATCGTGCCGCAATGCCACGACAATTTCGTAGACCGCCGGAGTTGCCGCAAACTTGCGCAGCGTGTGCACCAGAATCGGCACTCCTCCCAGTTCTTTGAACTGCTTGCTGGGCGATTTCTTACGCGCCTTGCCTGACGGCGCGGCCATGCGCGTGCCCAACCCGGCCGCGGGAACGATGACGAAAACCTTCATAGGGGCGATCAGTATAGTACAGGGAAAAGTACAGGCGTCGCCTAGTCGGCCGCCCGATCCGCGACCGCTGGAGCCTTCTTCGCCGGGTCCGACGCTGGCGCGCTGATTCCCGAACTTATCCCCGAAGTTATTCCCGAAGCTGGCGCGCTAATCGGCGGAGGAGACGAACTCTTCGAATCATGCCGGCCGCCGCTACGCTCATCCCATTTACCAAAAATCATCTTGCCCGCCGTCGTTTGCAAAACCGAAGTCACCGAAATGTCGATAGTCTTGCCAATCATCTTCCGCGCATTATCCACCACCACCATCGTGCCGTCGTCCAGATAGGCGACGCCCTGGTTATATTCTTTGCCTTCTTTCAAAATGAACACTCGCATAATCTCGCCCGGCAGAACAATCGGCTTCAGCGAGTTGGCAAGCTCATTGATGTTGAGGACAGCAACCCCTTGCAGTTGCGCGACCTTATTCAGATTGAAATCGTTCGTGATGATCTTGCCCTCATACACTTTGGCGAGTTCGATCAGCTTCATATCGACCTCGCGCACGCTCGGAAAATCATCTTCCACAATCTGAATCTGCACCGACGCCGTCTTCTGCAGCTTTTGCAGAATGTCGAGCCCGCGCCGCCCGCGATTGCGCTTGAGCGAGTCCGCCGAATCCGCCACCAGTTGCAACTCCCGCAGCACGAACTGCGGGATCACGATCAGTCCGTCGAGAAACCCGGTCTCGGCAATATCGGCGATCCGGCCGTCGATGATCACACTCGTGTCGAGTATCTTGTAAACCTTCTTGCCCGACTTTTCCCCGCCAAAAATTCCGCCCAGCGCCGCCAGATTCAGTAAGTCGCCTTTGTTGGCCCCGAGCGCCAATCCCACATACGCCATGACCAGCATGACCATGATCTGCAAAAAGCTTTGCAGAGGGCTGGCCGGAATGCTGTTGCGAATGACCAGCGCGAAAAGATAAGCGCCAATGATCCCGAGCACGCTGCCGATGGCCGCCCCGATCAGGCGCTTCAGGCTGATCACCCGCAGTCGCCACTCGAAAACAACAATGCCCAGGCCAATGACTACGCCCGCGACCGCATCAAGATTAGAAGGCAGGTGGAACGGACGGATGAGATAGCAGATAACACCGACGATGAGGACAAACAACAGGCGCATCAACACGACGTCCACGGGGCCAGACCTCTCTCGGGAAGGAATCGCACAAGCGATGCCTGTCCCCGCCGGTCGTCGAGGGTAAATGATGAGTAAGACCCTGCGCCAGCGTTCTATTCGCGGAGCGATATAAAATTATGATGTGCGCCGCGCCCGGCCATAGCCGGGTTACAGAAATCTATCGCGAGCAGTATATACCTGTGTGTTAAACCCGGCCAGTGCCTCGCCCGCGCCCCAAAGCCTGGCAGCTTGCGGAAAAACCCCGATGCGCACCGATTTTTGGGAAGCGCACGAGTTCCACAGGCTGCGGAAAAACTCGGAGTTGCACTTGCTTTGGGGTGGCGCAGCGGTTTACCGCTGCGATAACTGCTCTGTTTTGAATGCGGCTTCAGCCGCTGCGGGAGCCGCGCTAGCCCGGAACCGAGTTTTTCCGCAACCTCTTCCACTCGTGCCGTAACTGCCGCCGAATCAATACCGGCTTCTAGCCGCTGGGGCATTGCTGCGCCGGGAACTCACTTTTTCCGCAGCCTGCTAGGAATTACCTCTTATAATGACCGGGAAACAAGCGCGTCCTTACATACCGTCGTAATTCGGCCCGCCTCCACCCTCCGGAGGCACCCACGTAATGATCTGGTAAGGATCCTGAATGTCGCAAGTCTTGCAATGCACGCAATTAGCCGCATTCAGGCTGATCCGCTTGCCATTCGGCGCCGACGAATCGTCGAGCATCTCATAGACGTTGGCCGGGCAGAAATTCTGGCAAGGACTGCCAAATTCCTTCACGCATCGTTCATTACAGATATTCGTATCTGCAATCAATAAGTGCGCCGGCTGATCCTCTTCATGTTTCGTGCCGGAATGATATAGGTCTGTAAGTTTGTCAAAGGTCAGCTTGCCATCGCCTTTAGCCGTGCCAAGTAACTGCGCCTCCGCTCCCCCGTCCGCAGGCAGCTCCGCGAGCCGCTCCAGATTCTCATACCCGGCATGCGACGGCACTCGATCCCGAAGCCCTCCGTCAAACAGTTCCTGGAGCGCAGTGTTGAACATCCCGGCGACCATGCCGTTCTTGAACCCCTGATGAAAGTTGCGCACCGGCCACAGCTCATCTTGTATCCAGCTGGTCTCGACCCGCCGCTGAAATTTCCCAAGCGTCGCGGCCGACGAGTCGCCGCTCACCAGCGCCTCAAACGCCGTCTCCGCCGCCAGCATGCCGCTCTTGATCGCGAGATGAATCCCCTTCAGCCGCGCCGAATTCAAGAACCCGGCCGAGTCGCCGACGATCATCCATCCATCGCCGCCCAGCGGCGGCAGCGACCACCACCCGCCGTAAGGCAGCGACTTCGCCCCATACCGGATCATCTTTCCGCCCCCGAGCAACTCGCTGATAAAAGGATGCTGCTTGAAACTCTGCAGCACATGCTGCGGATCAAGCCGCGGATCGCGATAGTCGAGTCCGGTCACGAAACCGAGCGACACGACGGTCTCTTTTGCGGTCGCACCCGGCGACCCGTAAATCCACGCCCCACCATACTCTTTCGTCGTCAGCGGATACCCCATCGTATAGATGACTTCGCCCGCTTCGATCCGCCCCGAAGGAATCTCCCAAAGCTCCTTCACTCCCACTCCGTAGGTCTGCGGATTGCGCTCCTTCATCAGATCAAATTTCCCGATCAGCTGTTTCGTCAGCGATCCGCGAGTGCCTTCGGCCAGCACCACCACTTTCGCCTTGATGTCGTAGCCCGGTTCAAAATTCGATTTCTGCTGGTTCTGTTTGTCCACGCCCTTGTCGTCGGTGCGCACGCCCGCGACGCGCTCGCCGTCGTACAGTAACTCCGATCCCGCAAAGCCGGTGAAAACCGTAATCCCCGCCGCCTCAACTTTCGCCGCCAGCCACTTCACAAAGCGATTGATCGAGATCACATAATTCCCATGATCCTGCATCGGCGGAGGCGTAAGCGGAAGCTTGTGATGACCCCGCCGCGTCAGGAAATAAACCCCTTCCTTGTGAACCGTCGCATCCAGCGGAGCCTCCCTCTCAAATCCCGGCAACAACTCTTTCATCGACCGCGGATCGAGCAGCGCCCCCGAAAGGCAATGCTGCCCAGCCTCCCGCGCCTTCTCCAGCACGTAGATATTTTCTTTGCTGAGCTGCGATTCCGGGTGCCGCGCATTGTGCTCATCGATCAGCTGCGAAAGCCGGAGCGCGCAAGCCATCCCCGCCGGCCCGCCACCGACAATAACCACGTCAGCCGGCATTTCAGGATGCTCGACGTTAGGAATAGGTTTGCGAAAGATCAGTGTCATGGATGAAAGGCCCAAACATCGACGCTATTGTACGACGTAGCGCGAACGACGAACGACCAACGACGAGCGACCAACGACCCAGGCCAGCAAGTCCCAGAAAGCAGCCAATCCGCCCCTCACCACTTCTTGAAAATAACCACGACCGCCCCAATCATCATCGCGAAGCCGACCAGATAATTCCACTTCAGCGGCTCCCGCAGATACAGCACCGAAAAGACCGAGAACACAGTCAAAGTAATGACTTCCTGGATCGTCTTCAACTGCGCAGCGGTGAACTCGTACGAGCCGATGCGGTTGGCCGGAACCTGAAAACAGTATTCCGCAAACGCGATCAGCCAGCTGATAACGATCACCTTAAACAGCGGAGCGTTGCGGTACTTCAGATGTCCATACCACGCGAAGGTCATGAAAATGTTGGAGAGAGTCAGAAGCAGGATCGTAGTCATGACAATATGGTGCCAAATCCGTGGCACGCATTCATCAATTTTTGTCATCCCGAATGTTTTGTCATCCCGAGCGAAGCGAGGGATCTGCAGTTTCCCGCCACCGTCCGATTTCCGCCACCGCCTCTCGAATCGCCGCCACAACCCCATCCATCTGCTTCGGAGTCCCCACCGTAACCCGGACACATCCGCTGCACCCCGGATTCGACGACGAGTCCCGCACCAGGACGCCGCGTCGCCGCATCGCTCCCACAAATGCCTTGCAATTCGCCCCGATGCGCACCAGAACAAAATTCGTCTGGCTCGGCCAATAGCGCAGCCCCAGTTCGTCGAACAATCGCTCCAGTCGCTTGCGCTCCCGCTTCACCTGCGCGACATGTTCGCTGACAAAAGCCCGGTCCCCGAGCGCTTCTTCAAGACAAGCCACCGCCACCGAATTCACGTTGAAGGGCAAACACAGCCGCCGCAAATACTCGATCTGCTCCGCCGCGCCCGCCAGCACGCCCAGTCGAATCCCCGCCAGCCCGTACGCTTTCGAAAACGTCCGTCCCACGAACAGATTCGGATGCTTCCCGAGATCCCCTAACACTGTTTTGCAAGTCAAACTCGCCGCACAAAATTCAAAGTACGCCTCGTCGATCACCACCGCCGCATCGGGCGCAGCTTCCACGATCTTCAACAGATCAGCCCGCGAAGCCGCCAGACCCGTCGGATTATTCGGATTCGCAATCGCAATCACCCGCGTGCGCGGCGTGATTCGCGCCAGAAGGGCGTCCATAGGTAGCGCCATGTCTTCGCCCGATTGCACCCGCACCACTCGCGCCCCGAGCGCAGCCCCCAGCATCGGATACATCACAAACGTCGGGTCGGCAAAAAGCAGCTCATCGCCCTCACCCAGATAAGCCGCGAAGAGCACCGCCAGGGCTTCATCCATCCCGTTCGTCAGCAGCACCTGCTCCGGCGCCACCCGGAGAAAATCTGCCACCAGTTTTTCCCCATCTTCGCGCCGGGGATACAGCGCCACATCCGCCGCCGATAGCGAGTGCAGTCGCTTCAACACCCGCGGCGAACATCCCGCCATGCTCTCGTTGAGATCGAGACTGATTCCATCGCGGCTCACGATGGGCGATTGATACGGACTCAGACCGGCAACGATTGCCCGCGGCTTCAACATAGAATTTCCCCAACTCGGTGACGAGTGTACGACAGATGTACAACAGACGCCCGAAACACACGTCCGACAGACGACCGTCAACCATCTTTCCGTCGCGCAAACTTCACCACCGCAAAGATCGCCCCGCAAATCGCGAAATCCACCACCAACCCAAAGTCTTCCCGAAAAAGCCTATGTCTCGCGACCGCCGGCAGATGCGGCATCGACAAATAATAGATCGCATTGCCCGCCAGCACCGCCAGAAGCGCGTCGAGAAAATTCCTCAGCGCGTTGCTTTTCTTTCCCGTGCCGTTTGTCGCGCCCTTTCTCGCGCCTCGGGCCTCATCCTGTGTAGGGCGTTCCGTCGACGAGTCGGCCAATCCGTTCCTCCCTTCCTGCTACCATCGCTTAAGATGCCTTGAGATGCTCGAACCGTCCACTCCAGTGCAGTATGTGAAAGGCATCGGCCCCCGCCTCGCCGAGGTCCTTGCCGCCAAGGGCATTCAGACCGTCGACGACCTGCTCCACTACCTGCCTTTTCGCTACGAAGACCGTCTTAATCCGCGCTCCGTCGCCGAACTCCGCGCCGGAGAAATGGCCACCGTCATCGCCGAGGTCCGCAACTCCGGCCTGTTTCGCACTCGCCGCATGCCCATCTTCCAACTCACCGTCGGCCAGGGTCGCTCCAAGCTCAAGTGCATGTGGTTCAACGCCACGTATCTGCAAGACCGTTTTCAGCCCGGCCAAATGGTCGCGCTCTACGGAAAAGTCGAAGAAGATCGTGACGGCCATTTGCAGATCATGCAGCCGCAGTTCGAGATTCTCGGCGACATCAACGAAGAGGGCGGCGCCGATGAGGCCGAAAAAAAAGCCGCCGCCTCCCTCGAGATCGGCCGCATCGTCCCCATCTACGAATCCACCGGACAAGGCAAGCTCACCCCCCGCTGGTTCCGCCGCATCATCCGCTGGACCCTCGACAACCTCGGCCCCGATCTCCCCGATCCCATCCCCGCCGCCGTCCGCGCACACCTGAGTCTCGTGTCCCGCCGCGAAGCCTTCCTGAAGGTCCACTGGCCTGACGCCGGAGAAAGCTTCAGCGACCTCCAATCCTCGCGCACGTCCTCACATATAAGGATGATCTTCGACGAGCTCTTTTTCATCGAATTAGGCCTCGAACTCAAGCGTCGCGAGCAAAAGGCGCAAACCGGCGTCGCTTTCGAGCTGACGACCCAGGTTCGCGAGGCAATAAAGAAGATACTGCCCTTTCACCCCACCGGCGCCCAGAAGCGCGTCTTGAAAGAAATCGCGACCGACATGCAGCAGTCCCACCCCATGCGCCGTTTACTCCAGGGCGATGTCGGCTCCGGCAAAACCATCGTAGCCTTCCAGGCCGCGATCATCGCCATCGAAAACGGCTATCAGGTCGCCCTCATGGCGCCAACCGAAATCCTGGCGCAGCAACATTATTTTTCCGCGAGGCAGATCCTAGAGCGCGCCGGATACCGCATCGTGCTGCTAACCGGCTCGCTTGAACAGGATCGCAAGCGCGACATCCGCCGCCACATCGCGCAGGGCCACGCTCAGCTCATCATCGGAACCCACGCCCTGATTCAAAATCGCGTCGAATTCGAAAATCTAGGCCTCGTCGTCGTCGATGAACAGCACCGCTTCGGCGTAATGCAACGCCTCAAGCTGATGAAGAAAACCGGAGAAGGCTCAAAAACTGTGGAGCCAGATGTCCTGGTCATGACCGCAACCCCCATCCCGCGCACCCTGGCCCTAACCCTCTACGGCGATCTCGACGTCTCCATCCTCGACGAACTTCCCCCCGGCCGCACCCCTGTCGTCACCCGCTCCCTGCCCGACGAGCGCGCCCCCGAAGTTTGGGATTTCGTCCGCAAGCAGATTGCTGCCGGCCATCAAGCCTACGTCGTCTATCCCGTGATCGAAGAAAGTGAAGAGCGCGAACTCAAAGCCGCCGAGCAGATGCACCGTCAATTACGCGAGAAGATTTTTCCCAACCTGCACGTTGGACTACTCCATGGCCGCCTCGACGCCGACGAAAAAGAACACGTCATGCGCGAATTTCAGCAAGGCAAGCTCGAAATTCTCGTCGCGACCACGGTCATCGAAGTCGGCGTCGACGTCCCCAACGCGACCGTCATGGTCATCGAGCACGCCGATCGCTTCGGACTCGCGCAACTCCACCAACTCCGCGGACGCATCGGCCGCGGCGCCGCGAAATCCTACTGTGTCCTGATGCGCGGCGCGAAAATCTCCGAAGAAGGCGAACGCCGCCTCGATGCCATGGTCCGCTCCAACGATGGATTCCAGATTGCCGAACTCGACCTCGAACTCCGCGGCCCCGGAGAATTCTTCGGCACAAAACAGGCCGGCATTCCAGCTTTTCGCGTCGCCAACATCATCCGCGATCGCGAGTTGCTCGAAGCGGCCAAACGCGAAGCCGCCTTCGTCATCGCCGGACCAAACCCAGAAATGTCAAAAGAAGAAATCGATCGCGCCCTGCGCGAAATGCGCTCGCGATGGTCGCGAGACTTACGGACTAGTCGAAGTGGGCTAGCCCCCACCGCTTTGAAATCGCAGCTTGAAATGATATCGACGACCGTGCCCCAGAGCCTGCCCTGAGCTTGTCGAAGGGTTCGCGCCCGTTTTTTGGGCGCTAACCTGGGCGCAGCAGTGCAGAGCCTCGCAACGACAATCAACCAACATCGAGGGCACTTTGAAAAGGTGCTTTCAAAGGACACGGCTTCAGAGCCTGTATGGTTTTCACAGATTCAAGGTTTTCTCCGTGTCTCGGTGCCTCCGTGGTGGGTGTTATCTTTACCGCAAACCGCCTTCGGCAAAATAATGTTGATCCAAACCGGGCATCCCGCTTTTCTGCGGGATGCCTTTTTTACTTCTGCTATCATCGCCGCAGCGCCGGAAAAACCGGCGCATTACCGTACCTCAATCAGGAGTTGTCATCATGGAAATGCCCGGTCTTCCCCTCGGCTCCCGCCGCGATGAAGATATCGCCCTCGATCTCATGAAGTTCGTCGCCATGACCACCAGCTACGGCAAAACCACGGGCGCGGGAGTCGGTTTTCAGGGCACCGGCGCCGCCGCCAAGCCCGAAGATTATGCCTCCCAGCTGCTCGAGCTCTACGAACGCTGTTTGAAATCAGTCGGCGGCAAGTAACGAACGAAGTAAAGAGGAAGTAAAGAAGTTGAGCAAAGCTCCGCCTTCGACTGAACTCGAGGCTCTCCGCCCCATTTGAACTCGGGGTTTTCCGCGCCGCCCCTGCGGTAACCCCTTGCTCTTGAACCTCTTCGTTGACAAGCCCTCCAATCCTGGGCTATTCTAGAAGCCTTTGGAAGTCCTGCGGCTGCCCGCCTGGAATGACCTAGCGCGCGTTCTGCGTGGATAGAAATAAATCAGGGCACTCAGCGGTCTTCGTTTTTAGCGTTCTTTTATTTTCTGGGAGAGTTCCGATGTCAACCTATTTCCCGAAAGAGGGAGATATTGTGCGTAAGTGGTTTGTGGTGGATGCGAGCGGACTTGTGCTCGGCCGCCTCGCCTCGCGCGTCGCTCGCATTTTGATGGGCAAAGAAAGCCCCAAGTACACGCCCTTCATCGACACCGGCGATCACGTCGTCGTCATCAACGCCGACAAGATCAAGATCACCGGCATGAAGGCCGATCAGAAGAAGTATCACCACTACACCGGATATCCCGGCGGCATCCGCGCTGAAGAAATGAAAAAGCGCCTCGTGCGCAAGCCCGAGCTGATCATCGAAGACGCCGTGTCAGCGCATGCTGCCCAAAAACAAAATGGGCAAGCAGATGTTCACCAAGCTCAAGGTCTATCGCGGCGACAAGCATCCGCACGAGGCCCAGAAGCCGGAAGCAAAAGTTTTCGCGTAATAATTTTCGAAAGGTTGAGAGCACCTGGGTTAGCTGACGGCTGACAGCTGAGTGCTGAGGGCTTAAATGGCAGAAATCGTTCAATACTACGGAACCGGCCGCCGCAAGACGGCGATCGCTCGCGTTTTTCTTCGTCCCGGCAGCGGCGAACTCAAGGTCAACGGCAAGTCGTTCGATGAATACTTTGTGACACCCTCGCAGCGCATCGCGGCGAAGCGTGCGCTGGTCTCGACCGACACTTCGGCGACCTTCAATGTGCTGGCGAACGTATGCGGCGGCGGAGTCGCCGGGCAAGCCGATGCCGTCCGCCTCGGAATCACCCGCGCTCTGATGCTTTTCAACGCCGAATTGCGCGGAAAGCTCAAGGCCGAAGGCATGGTCACTCGTGACCCCCGAGCCAAAGAACGCAAAAAGTACGGGCAAAAAGGCGCCCGCAAACGCTTCCAGTTCAGCAAGAGATAGTCGATAGTTGTCAGTCGTTGGTCGTGCGAACGACGAGCGACGAGCGACCAACGACGGTTTTTAGGAGTTAAATTCATCCCCCCACCTCCCCTGAGATGGGGTGGACGGGAATGGCAATCAGAGAAGTCGTGTTTGCTGGCGACTAACGACCAGCGACAAACGACAGTTCTCCGATGCAGACCAACTTAGGAGGTTGATTGGCAAACATTACGATGAAGGAGTTGCTCGAAGCTGGCGTTCACTTCGGGCACCAAACCAAGCGGTGGAACCCGAAGATGAAGGAGTTTATCTTCGGCGAGCGCAACGGTATCTACATCATCGATCTTCAGAAGACGCTGAAGATGTTCAAGGAAGCGTCGAAGTTCGTGCAGGATCTGGCCGCTGACGGCCGCATCATCCTCTTCGTGGGCACCAAGCGTCAGGCTCAGGACGCGATTGCCGAAGAGGCGCAACGCTGCTCCATGTTCTACGTCAACCAGCGCTGGCTGGGCGGCTTGCTCACCAACTGGATCACCGTCCAGAAATCCGTCAAGCGCCTCAAGGAACTCGACGAAATGGCCACCGACGGCCGTTACGATCTGCTTCCGAAAAAAGAAGTCATCAAGCTCGAGCGCGAGCGCAAGCACCTCCAGGCGAACCTCGCCGGCATCAAGAACATGACGCGCTTGCCCGATGCGATCTTCGTCATCGATTCCAATAAAGAGCAGATCGCGGTGCGCGAGTCGCGCAAGCTCGGCATTCCCGTCGTCGCCGTTGTCGATACCAATTGCGATCCGAGTGAAGTCGACTACGTGATTCCCGGCAACGATGACGCATTGCGCGCCATCCGCCTCTTCACCTCGAAGATTTCTGAGTCGATCGCCGAAGGCGTCAACGCCCGCAGCGACAAACAGATGGCCGACATTCAGGCCGTCGCCGAGCCCGAGCCGGTCTACGTCGAGCCGGTCGCGGAAGAATCTGTCGCCGGACTCGCAGTCGATACCGAAGCCCCGGTCGCAGCGCCCGCAGTCGAAGGCGAAGAGATTCGCATGGAAGACATCCTCGGCAAAGGCACGCGCAAGCGTCCTTCAGCCGCTACCGAAGACGTCGACGAGCTTCAAGCCGAAACCCGTCGCTTCTAAGCAGTCGGTCTCTATTTTGGTTCGATTTTGGGTGGCGCAGCGCTTAAGCGCTGCGGCAGCAACGAGACCAACAACAGCGGCTTTAGCCGCTGAGGTAAACCAAATCTGACCCGCGCAGCCAGCCTGTGCGCGGGTCGAGTTTTATAAAACCAGTTTCAAGGTTGCAAAGTAAGGTTTCAATCCTAGATTGGCACTCTGATTGACCCTCCGGCTTGTCCTCCTTCGAAACTAAAACGCAAAATGTTTAAAACCAGAATTCTGAGGTACTCATGAGCACCACTATGGCGAACATTTCCGCAGCACAGGTGAAAGACCTCCGCGAAAAGACCGGAGCACCCATGATGGACTGCAAGCACGCCCTCACCGAAGCCAAAGGCGATCTCGAAGCCGCGATCGTCCTCCTTCGCAAAAAGGGTGTGTCCGTCGCAGCCAAGAAAGCAACGCGCGTCACCAGCGAAGGTTCTGTCGGACACTACATTCACGCCGGCGGCAAAATCGGCGTGCTCGTCGAAGTCAATTGCGAGAGCGATTTCGTCGCCCGCACCGACGATTTCAAGGAACTCGTCCACGACATCTCTATGCACATCGCCGCCAGCGATCCGAAGTTTGTCCGCAAAGAGGATGTCACCCCGCAGGATCTCGAGCGCGAAAAAGACATTTATCGCGCCCAGGCCGCGGCCAGCGGCAAGCCTCCCGCAATCGTCGAAAAAATGGTCACCGGCCGCATGGAAAAGTTCTACGAAGAAGTCTGCTTGCTCGAGCAGCCTTTCATTAAAGACCAGACCATCAGCATCTCGCAGTTGATCGCCGCTAAAATCGGCAAGCTCGGCGAAAACATCGCCGTCCGCCGCTTCGCCCGCTTCAAAGTCGGCGATGCCACCGCCACCGTAGCCTTCGTCACCAGCAAGCCCGACGAGCCCGGAGAAGCACCAGTTCCCGCCGCAAAGTAGCGGCGCAAACAAATCGGGGCGCTTAGGCGCCCCGTTTTGATTTATCCTTGCTTCCGCCCGATGTTTCCTTGCGACTGAGAACTGAGAACTGGCAACTGAGAACTGATCTTCCATGCCCACGCCCATCTTCAAACGCATCCTGCTGAAAATCTCCGGCGAAGCCCTCGCCGCCGATCTCGGTTTCGGCGTCGACACCAAACGCATCCACGAAGTCGCCGCTGAACTCGCCGACGTCCACAGTCTCGGCATCCAGATGGCGATCGTCGTTGGCGGAGGCAATTTCTTCCGCGGCGTCGCCGACCAGGCCAAAGACATGGACCGCGTCTCCGCCGATCACATGGGCATGTTGGCCACCGTCATCAATGCCCTGGCCCTTCAGGATGCGCTCGAAAAGCAGAAAGTCTACACTCGCGTCCAGACCGCCATCGAAATGAATCAGGTCGCCGAGCCCTTCATCCGCCGCCGCGCCATCCGCCATCTCGAAAAAGGCCGCGTCGTCATCTTCGCCGGAGGCACCGGCAACCCCTATTTCTCCACCGATACCGCCGCCTCCCTCCGCGCCATGGAAATCAAAGCCGACGCCATCATGAAAGCCACAAAAGTCGACGGCATCTACGACGCCGATCCCATGAAGGTGAAAGACGCCAAAAAATTCGACACCCTCACCTACATGGACGTCCTCAAGATGGGCCTGAAAGTGATGGACTCCACCGCCATCTCCCTGTGCAAAGACAACAATCTCCCCATCATCGTCTTCAACCTGAACCAGCACGGCAACATCCGCCGCGTAGTCCTCGGAGAAAAAATCGGCTCTCTCGTTAGCGCTTAAAAGGTCAGAGGTAAGAGGTAAGATTGCAGAGGTGAAAACCCAAACCCCATGGGATCTAACCTCTGCAATCTGACCTCTCACCTCTGACCTCGGTTATAATCTACCGTTTTGATCCAAATAGATTGCTAGGAGCCCCGACCTATGGCTCATCCTGCCTTGAAGGATGTTTTCGCCCAACTCAAAACCCGCATGGAAAAAGCCGTCGAAGACTTCCGCCGTGAAATGGCCGCCACCCGCACCGGACGCGCCAACATCCACATGCTCGACACCATCACCGTCGACTACTACGGCGAACAGATGCCGCTCAACCAGGTTTCCCAGGTCCACGCCCCCGAGCCGCAAATGATCACCGTGCAGCCCTTCGATACCTCCCAGCTCGCCGTGATCGAGAAAGCCATCCGCGGCGCCGACCTCGGACTCAATCCCATGAACGACGGCAAAATCGTCCGCGTGCCCATTCCCGCTCTCACCGAAGACCGCCGCAAAGAAATGGTCAAGCACCTTCACCGCATCCTCGAAGAGCATCGCACCGCCATCCGCAACGTCCGCCGCGACGGCAACGACGCCATCAAGAAGACGCTGAAAGATAAGAAAATCTCCGAAGACGACGAGAAGCGTGCCCTCGAAGAAATCCAGAAGCTCACCGACGACGAAATCAAAAAGATGGAAGAGATGAGCAAGAACAAAGAAAAAGAAGTATTGGAATTTAAGTAGCGTTCCTAATCGTGTGGAAGCGGGCGTCTCGCCCGCTTGCTGCAAGTCTTGTCGAAATCCAACAAGCGCCAAACTATTTTTAGAATTGTCATCCCGGCCCCGAGCGCAGCCGAAGGGGAGGGATCTGCATTTCCGCCCCGAACGCCGTCCGCGCCCCGCTACGCCGGCAGCCCCTCGCCCCGCGTTTCCGCCGCAAACGGAATCACGAGCAGCCCGATGCCAAAAGCGATCGCCGATAGTTTTCACAGCTTCAAGGTTTTCTCCGTGTCTCCGTGCCTCCGTGGTGAAGAAAGCCAAGCTTTATAATCACAACATGAAGCGCGTAGTCCACGCCGCCTGCCCGCACGATTGTCCCGATGCCTGCGGCGTTCTCATCACCGTCGAAGATGGCCGCGCCACCAAAGTTCAAGGCGATCCCACTCACCCCGTCACCCGCGGATTCCTCTGCGCCAAAGTTGCCAAGTATCTCGACCGCGTCTACTCGCCCGACCGCGTGTTGTATCCCATGCGCAGAAAGCTCCAGCCAAAAGGCCCGTGCAGCGCCGGTTCCCACGCCCACGAAGCCTTCGAGCGCATCTCTTGGGACGAAGCTCTCGACGAAATCGCCGCCCGCTTCCGCCAGATCATCGCCACCCACGGCCCCGAAGCCATCCTCCCCTATTCCTACGGAGGCACACTCGGCGCACTCAACGGCGGCTCCATGGATCGCCGTTTCTTCCACCGCCTCGGCGCCTCGCAGCTCGAACGCACCATCTGCTCCGACGCCGGCGAAGTCGGCATGAAGTCAGTCATCGGCGGCCAGTACGGCACCGAGCCCGAACAGTTCACTCATTCGCGTTACATCATCGCCTGGGCCTCGAACATTCACGGCACCAACGTTCATCTCTGGCCCTTCATCGAAGAAGCGCGCCGCAAGGGCGCAAAGCTCGTCGTCATCGATCCCTATCGCACCCGCACCGCGAAACTCGCCGACTGGTATCTCCCGATCAATCCCGGCACCGACGCCGCGCTCGCCCTCGGCATGATGCACGTCATCATCAACGAAAATCTTTTCGACGCCGATTACGTCTCGCGCTACACCGTCGGCTTCGAAGACTTGAAAGCCCGCGCCCAACAATATCCTCCAGAAAAAGTTGCCCACTTCACCGGCATTGCCGCCGACGACATTCGCAAACTCGCCCGCGAATACGCCACCGTTCGCCCATCCGTCATTCGCGTCAACTACGGCATCCAGCGTTCCGACGGAGGAGGCATGGCCATGCGTGCCGTCACCATGCTGCCCTGCCTGATCGGCTCCTGGAAAGAAATCGGCGGTGGACTCCAGCTCTCAACCAGCGGCGCCTTCGACTTGAACAAAGATTCGCTCAAGATGCCCGCCTTGATGCAGACCTCCCTCGGACGCGAAGCCCGAACCATCAACATGGTGCAACTCGCCACCGCGCTCAACCATCTGACCTCGCCTCCGGTTCAGTCGCTCTTTGTCTACAACTCCAATCCCGCCGCCGTTTGCCCCAATCACAACGAAGTCATCCGCGGATTAAAACGCCCCGATCTTTTCACCGTCGTCCACGAACAGTTCTTCACCGACACCACCGACTACGCCGACATCGTTCTTCCTGCCACAACTTTCTTCGAACACAAAGATCTCCAGACCGCCTACGGACACTACTACCTTCAGGTGTCGACCCAGGCCATCGAGCCCCTCGGCGAATGCCGCTCCAACGTCGATCTGTTTCGCGCCCTCGCCGCCCGAATGGGATTTAAAGAAGAATGCTTCCGCGAAACCGACGACCAAATCATCGACGGCGCTCTCCATTCACCGAACCCATGGCTCCACGGCATCACCCGCGACCGCCTCGAACGCGAACCCCACATCCGCCTCAACTTTGCGAAACGGAGCCGACGCCACGAACAAGCCGCGCCCTTCCTGCCCTTTGCCCACGGCAACTTCCCCACGCCCAGCGGCAAAGCCGAGTTCTACACCGAAGCTCTCATCGCCCAGGGACTCGATCCCCTCGTCGCCTTCACCCCGCCCACCGAATCCCGCTACGGATCGGGATCCGCGGGCCAAGGCTTCCCGCTCGAGCTCCTCGCCCGCAAGCCCGACAACCACATGAATACGACCTTCGCCAACGTCCCATCCGTCCGCGCCATGGAAACCCAGCTCGGCGATCTCGAAATGCATCCCGCCGACGCCCTCGCTCGCGGAATTCGCGACGGCGACCAGGTTCGCGCCTTCAACCACCGCGGCGAGATCTTGCTCCACGCTCGTGTCGACGGCGCCGTCCGCCCCGGAGTCGTCGCCGCTCGCCTCGATTGGGCCCGCTTCTCTCCCGGCGGAAAGAACATTAATGTCCTCACTTCAGAAAAACTTACCGACATGGGCAACGCGGCGACCTTCTATTCCGTCTGTATTGAAGTAGAACTTGCTCGGGCATGACTGACTGGGGAGAGATTCCACTTCGCCCTCGACTCAGCCTTGGACGGTTCTCCGTCTCTACCGTATAATTACCGTTTTCCTAACTCTCGTTTTTCGAGGTAGTTGCGATTCATCGCCGTCATCAGGATATCCCTGTGTGTGCCCCGCGAGTCGGCCACGACAAGGGCACGCAGAGAGACCCTCGCCGGTCTCCATCTCCTTCCACCACAGACCTTTGGTGGCGCGGCCCTGTCTTGAATCGCCTTCTCGTCCTGCTCACACTCTTGATCGCCACGGTGCCCGCTTTTACGCCAGCAGGACCTCGTCGTCGGCATCACCGTTCACGGCAATCGCCGCATCCCCGCCGAAACCGTTAAAGCTCGCATTTTCACCAAAGTCGGCGACGTCTACGACGAAGCCGCCATCGAACGCGACTTCAACGCCCTCTGGAATACCGGCTATTTCGAAGACATCCGCTTCGAGCGCGAACAAACCGCCAAAGGCTGGATCCTTCACATCTACCTCAAAGAGCGCCCCACCATCCGCGAGATCAACTACACCGGCCTCAACGCAGTTTCCACCAGCGACGTCCTCGACCGTTTCAAAGATCGCAAAGTCGGACTCGCCGTCGAGAACCAATACGATCCCACCAAGATCAAAAAGGCCGAAGTCGTCCTGAAACAACTCCTCGCCGAGCACGGACGCCAGTTCGCCACCATCCGCACCGAAGTTCGCCCCATTCCGCCCGCCGCCGTCGGCATCACCTTTGTCATCAAAGAAGGCCCAAAGGTTAAAGTCGGTCGCATTCGCTTCCGCGGCAACAAACACATCAAAGACCGCACCCTCATCGCGGCCATGAAGAACCTCAAGCCCATCGGTATTCCCAAGTCCATTTTCCTCGAAAGCCTTTTCGCGAAGACTTACGACGCCACCAAACTTGAAGAAGATACCGAACGCGTCCGCGCCGAATTCCAGAACCGCGGCTATTTCAAAGTCCTGGTCGACGATCCCAAGACCGAAATCCACGACACCGGACGCAGCGGTCTCCACATTCCCTGGATCCAGGCCGGCGCCGGCAAGTCCGTCGACATCACCATGCCGATCGAAGAAGGCGAGCGCTACCGCCTCGGCGCCATCACCTTCAAGAACAATAAAGCCATTTCCAACGTCAACGCCCTGCGCAGTCTTTTCCCCATGAAAGACGGCGAAATTTTCAGCCGCGAAAAAGTCGCCAAAGGCCTCGAAAACCTGCGCAAGGCATACGGCGAAGCCGGCTACATCAACTTCACCTCCGTCCCTGACACCAAGTTCGACGACGACAAGAAACTCGTCAACATGGAAATCGACGTCGACGAAGGTAAACAGTTCTACGTCCGGCGCATCGAGTTCCAGGGCAACACCACCACCCGCGACAAAGTCATCCGCCGCGAAATCGCCCTCGAAGAAGGCCAGATCTACAACTCCCGCCTCTGGGAACTCAGCTTGATGCGTCTCAACCAACTCGGCTACTTTGACCAGCTCAAGCCCGACGACAACAACACCACCGAGCGCCATCTCGACGAAAAAGCTGGCACCGTCGATCTCTCGCTCAAGGTGCACGAAAAAGGCAAGAACAGCATCGGATTGCAGGGCGGCGTCAGCGGATTGGCCGGCGCCTTCGTCGGCCTCAACTACTCCACCAACAATTTTCTCGGATTAGGCGAGACCCTCTCCGTCCAGGCCAGCCTCGGTAGCCGTCAGCGCGATCTTGTTTTCGGATTCACCGAGCCCTACTTATTCGATCGCCCCATCCAGGCCGGCTTCAACGTCTACACCCGCAAAACCAGCTACGATCAGGCGCGCCAGTATGCCATTGCCACCGGCCAGAATCTGAATTTGCCCTCCGCCTATTTGCAGAACCTCCAGAACTATTCGCAATCCAGCACCGGCATCACCGGAACCATCAGCTACCCTCTGCGCAAAGGCCACTCCTTCAAGCGCGTCGGCGTAGCCTACTCCTTCGATCGTTCCTCGCTCGTCGCGGTCAGCAACGCTTCCAAGCTCTTGTTTGAAAATCTCAATTTCCGCGGCATCACCGGGCCCAACGCCCTCAACGGCATCATCACCAGCAAGATCACTCCCAGCTTCACCATGAATACTCTCGACGCCTCCTACGCTCCCCATCACGGTAAGAGCCTGTTCATTGGCGGAGAGTTCGCTGGCCTCGGCGGCACCGTTCACACCATCCGGCCCATCGTCTCCTATAAGCAATTTTTCCCCATGCAAAAGGGCCCCAACGGCCGAGGCCGCAACGCGCTCGGTTACAACCTCCAGGCGTCCTTCATCACCGGCTACGGAGGCATCGTCGCTCCGCCCTTTGAACGCGCCTATCTCGGCGGCGAAAACGACATCCGCGGCTTCGATATCCGCACCATTTCTCCCATCGCCTACTTGCCGAGCGCTCAGAGCGTCCCCCTCAGAAATCGTGACGGAACCTTTGTCCCCGCCGACCCGCGTTTCCCTGTGCAGTCTGGTTCCAACGGTTCCTGCGTCAGCAATTGCTGGAATATTCCTGTGCCCTACAACCAGCTGGTTACCCCCGGCGGCGACCTCAGTTTGAGCGGCAACCTCGAATACCGCATCACCATCGCGGGACCGGTCGCCATTGCTCCCTTCATCGATATGGGCACCGATCCCATCCTGCGCAATTCGCAGTTGCAGATCAACCCAACTCAATACGAGACCCTCATCAGCACCGTGTTCGGCTGTCCTCACGTCGGCCCCGACACTGGCTATGCTTGCTCCGGCGGCGCGAGACTTCCGCTCAGCCAGTTCTCCCCCAATCTAAGCCCCGTTCCCGGCACAAACTGGGTCGTGCGTATGTCCACCGGAATCGAATTGCAGACCATGCTTCCCGTCGTCAATGCGCCCTTCCGCATTTACTACGCCTATAACGCCCTGCGCCTCAACAGCACCGCCTCGCCCCCAATTCAAATCACCCGCGACATGTTCCCCTGTCCCACTCTCGGACCCTGCGTAGATCCCAGGGCCGCCGGCGACTATACCTACGACCTCACCAAATCCACTCTCGGATCGAACTACACCCTCCGCGAGCCCCGAAAAACCATCCGCTTCTCCGTCGCCACCACATTCTAGGGGAGCCTCGAAATCGCGCCTTGAAACGACATCGCCGTGCCCCAGGTTCGCGCCCGTTTTTTGGGCGCTAACCTGGGCCCAGCCTCCAGTGTGCAAAGCCTTCGCAACGAAAATCAACCAGCGCCAAGGGCGCTTTGAAAGGGCACGGCTTCAGAGCCTGCCCTGAGCGGAGCCGAAGGGTGCCGCCAAAGCCCGCCACAGACGCGGCTTCAGCCGCTGGGGGGATGCATATTCAGATGGGAAAGTTAAAAGCTAAGCTGGGTTCGGTTTTACTGAGAACTGAGAACTGAGAACTGGGGTTGGTTTTACTGGGAACTGAGAACTGGCAACTGGCAACTGCCCTTACTCGATCTGCACCAGCCCGCTAGCCGTCGGCGACGGCGGTGCCGGCAACTGCGGCGCACGCCAGCCATCCACTACCGATACCTGGTGTACACACGAGACCGTGCAATGCGGGGCGCACGATTTTTCTGTCTGGAACTCCCGCCGAATATCAGCCACCGTATATTTCTCCAGCGGAATCCCCGGATACCCGCGCTGCTGCGAGCAGTAATGCACCAGCCCGTCCTCGCAGATATACAAGTAGCGCGCTCCTGCCCTGCACCGCCACTCGTTCGGCTGCCCCAGCGCGATGTTGTCCTGGAAAGAATTGATCCGCGTAAAGCTGCGCTTCTCGAGGTTTTTCATCTCGTGATAAACGCGCTGTTCTTCCTCGGTCAGCGGCCGCACCTGCCCCGAGCCGTCGTGAATAATTCCCACCGTCGAGCTGAATCCCAGCTCCAAAGCCCGCTTGCCAATCGTCAGCGCGTCCTGCGGATTACTCACACCGCCCCCAACCACCGAATTAATATTCACGTGGAAATCGGCGTGTTCCGCCAGCAGTTGCAGCTTCTTATCCAGAACCTTCAGGCTCTTCTTCGACACTTCGTCCGGATTCACATTGTCGATCGAAATCTGGAGCCACTCCAGCCCCGCCCGATTCAGCTTCTGTATGCGATCCGCCGTCAGCAGATAACCGTTCGTGATCATCCCCGACACAATCCTGCGCCGCCGCATGTGATGAATAATGTCGTCCAGTTGCGGATGCAGCAGCGGCTCGCCTCCGCTGATCGTGATCACCGATGTTCCAAGGTCACCAAGCAGATCGACCCGCCGCAACATCTGGTCCGTCAAAACCGGCTTAGAAAAATCGTCGTACTCGTTGCAATACGTGCAAGCCAAATTGCAGCGCCGGATCGGAATCAGATGCGCCAGCAGAGGATGGTCCGTCGACGCCAGAGCCTTCAGGATCTGCCACAATCCATGCGCATTCCGCTCCGCCGCCTTGAACTTCCGCCGCCACGCCACTGACCTGGACGTCACTGGCTTAGGCGCCACCGGCTTGCTTGTCATCGTTGACATTATTTCTATTTCACCACACCGCCCAGCCCAATGCACAATTTCTAACAGTATTCGGCCAAAACACAGGGTTAAACGGCGAAGTTAAACGGCAATTGTCCGCGTCCGCAAAACAACCGCTTCTTGTGCGATTGCTAGTTGTGAGATCCCTAAAGAGCCTCTCAGTAAGTCGAATCAGGAACCGCTTTGAAAGGGCACGGCTTCAGAGGCTGCGGAAAAACTCGGACCTTGATCTTGCTTTGAAAGGGTGCGGCTTCTAGCCGCACCGCAACTCGTTAAAAATCAACACGGCTTTACAGCTTGCGGAAAAACTCCGATGCGCACGGGTTTTGGGAAGGGCACGAGTCACTCGTGCCGTAACTGCCGCCGAATCATTAGCGGCTTTGACAGCCTGCGGAAAAACTCGGACCTTGATCTTGCTTTGAAAGGGTGCGGCTTCCAGCCGCACCGCAACTCGCCAAAAATCAACGCGGCTTTACAGCTTGCGGAAAAACTCCGATGCGCACGGGTTTTGGGAAGGGCACGAGTCACTCGTGCCGTAACTGCCGCCGAATCATTAGCGGCTTTGACAGCCTGCGGAAAAACTCGGACCTTGATCTTGCTTTGAAAGGGTGCGGCTTCCAGCCGCACCGCAACTCGCCAAAAATCAACGCGGCTTTTAGCCGCCGAGGGAACGCTCTTCGCCTGGAAACGACTTTTTCCGCAGCCTGTTTGAGCCGCCGGGGGGCACGTACTCAGGCATCCCGTCTCGCCCGGCACGACTCGATCAGAATTTCTCTAATCATGCGATCTCTAGATGCCCAGCCGCTGCCAGCGCAGCGCGTGCCTGCTCCAGTTGCCCGCGCTTGATCAGCACATAATCCGTATCGAAAGTCGAGATGGCGAAGATCGAGATCTGCGCCTCGCCCAAAGGCTGAAGAAAAGACGCCAGCACCCCAGTCATAGAAAACGGAAACGGCCCTTCGAGCTGAAGCGCAACCCAACCCGTTTCGCACCGCACGTTCTTAGGCACAAGCTCTTCCGAGATGACAATCGACAACTCGTCAGGCACACGAGCAACGCAGAAAAATCCCCCCTCCGTAGCCCACGAAGGAATGGACTCAGACGCACCGAGCCGGCAAACCGCCAGCCCCAAAGGCAAAACGCTGTATTTGAGCGCGTGAGGCAATTCAGGAACGAGGTTACTACACCAGCAGAATGCCACCGAGAAAACTAATCACTAATCACCAACCACCAACCACCACTTCACTCCATATCCCCGCCCATCGGCACATACTTAAACTTCCGCCCATCGAAAAACAACGCCGAACTCTCTCCCGTATTGCCCGCCTCCTCCACATACACCGCATCGATCGATTTCTTGCGCAGCCTCATCTTGCGCACCGAAATCGCCTTGTACGGAAGGTTCACAATCACAAACTTCGCCTTCGGAGTCGCCGATCGCCAACCCTCCGGCCCGCTGCCGTGAATGATCAGCACCACCAAGTCCCCGTCGCTCCGGAACCGCTTCGCTAAACGTCGTCGTCACTCGCGGGTCGCCGTAGCCAAAAAAATCGTTGTAGGGATCCACGACCATGTAATTGTGTTCCGACTGATCGAGCATCGGATTCTTGCAGCGCGCCGCGATGACCACATCTTCCGCGCCGTCCCCGTCCAGATCCCCAATCATCGGCTGCATTTCCGCCAGGATCGTAAACTGGTTGCCAAACTGCTTCTTCACGAACTCGTCATCAATTCTGCTCGCCGCAGGTTGCCCCTGGCCGAAAACAGAAATCGACATCGCCACACTGAACGCAAACAGAAAAAACGGAAGCGGGGATATTTTTCGCATGCCACCACTCTAGCCCCCGTCTGTCACCGCTGGCAGGTAACTAAAGTCACCACTTGCCTCGCGAGTCACTCCTTCTTCGCCGGTCACTTCTTCTTCGCAAAGTGCTCCCACCCCTCCGCCCGAAGCATCCGCGATTTCCCGTCCAAGCCAACGATCCTCATCCCACGCGATTTTGTGACCCGCCCGATCCGCGTCACTCGCACCCCAGCTACTCGCGCCGGAATCTTCTCCGCTGACGTAAACAGCAATTCGTAATCGTCCCCACCATGCAGCGCGAAATCAAGCTCGACCAACTTTCCTCCGCCGAGACCAGCCCGAGGAATTGCCTCCGCCCGAATCTCCGCTCCCACCCGACTCTCTTCGCAAACATGCTCCAGATCAGTCGACAGCCCATCACTCAAATCAATCATCGCCGAAGCCAATCCAAGCCGCCGCAACCACCGCCCCACCGCGACCCGAGGGACCGGAACAACATCCAATGGACGATGAGTCCTCAGTGCCCGCATCCCCTCTGCGCCGTGACTGAGAACTGAGAACTGAGAACTGAGAACTGTCTTCAGCGCCGCCGCCGCTCCACCCAACTCCCCTGTAACGTAAATAAACTCGCCCGCCCGCGCACCCGACCGCAACACCGCTTTTCCCCGCGGCACCGATCCCACCACAATAATGTCCGCCACAATTCCGCCCAGCGACTGCGCCGTATCTCCTCCCGCCAGCGACAACCTTGAACTCCGCCAGCCAACGCCAGCAGTCCCTTCAAGAACCGGTCCACCCATCCCTGGGCCAAATCTCCCGGCACGGCCAGCGACAAAAACACCGCCCGCGGCTCTCCGCCCATAGCCGCAATATCGCTCAGTCCGCGCGTCAGGCACCGTCGTCCCACCAGCTCCGGACCATGCCAATCGCGCCGAAAATGCACTCCTTCAATCGAAAAATCCGTCGTCACCAGCATCTCGTGCCCACGCGGAACACGCAGCACCGCGCAGTCGTCCCCAATGCCCGTGGCCACGGATTGCGCGACGCCCGATCGCGCGACGCCCGCCCGCCCGCTGCCAGCCTGCCTCCGAATGCCCTCAATCAGCTTCTTTTCGCTCACCGGCATGGCAACCAATATACCGTTTTCGCCCTAGAACACCCGCTTTGGGCACTGTCCATCCGCCCCGTTTCGCGCCCCGCGTACACTCGTCACCCGGCCGTTTGGGCATTGCTGTTACCACGCCTTGGTAACCACCCGGAAGGGCGCTCGGCGGTTGACACGTCCTAGTGGGTTTGCTACCTTTAACCAGCCGTTCATAGACATCTGGCCGAATCAAGTGCCGCAACATGTATCAGTTGCGGCCAAATTGAATTTCGCCGCACCTGGTTCCTGGTAGTGGTAGGCATGCCAGTCCGCTTCCGAATGCGGCTGGTGGAATCAGGATTCCGAGCCTGAGCATGACAGTTCCCGCTCACGCAGGTTTCCGAAGCAGTAACTGAAATCAGAAACGAAGTCAGAAACTGACAGCGGAATACCATATTGCGTAAACGCTTTTACATATTTTTCGTGGCCCGCGACGAGGCTGGACAGCTTCGCAAAATCTCTATTCCCGTCCAGTATCTATACGTCCTCTTAGCCGGCGCCGGCATCGGCCTACTCTGCCTCACCGGCATCGCCAGCCGCTACACCCGCATGTTGAAAGAAGTCGCGCAACTCCACCAGCTGCGCACCGAGCAGGAACAGCTCAAAGATCGCTACTCGCGCCTCGAGCAAGTCGAAAAAGAACGCGACATCCAGGTCGCCTCCCTCGGCTCTCTCGCCAGCGAAGTTTCCGCACTCTACGGACTCAAGTCCGATCCCGCGATGGTCGCCGCTTCCCAGACCGAACAGGTTCAGGAAGCCCAGGTGAATTCTTCCCTCGACCAGCTCTACGCCCTCAAGCGCACAGCCCTCACCGGCGCAGCCAGCGTAGGCATCTCGCTCGGCCTCACAAAAAATTCCACCACCGCCGACTGGGCCCGCGCCAACGCCGCTCCCAACCTCTGGCCCGTCGAAGGCCAGATCACCGGCTCCTTCGGCGAACGCATCGATCCATTTAACGGAGAAGGCGCATTCCACTCCGGCGTCGATATTTCCGCCGTTGTCGGATCCCCCGTCATCGCCCCCGCCGACGGCACCATCACCTTCGCCGACTTCCTCGGCGGATACGGTCGCGCTGTCATGGTCGATCACGGCCACGGCATCACCACACGTTACGGACATCTCTCCAGCTTCGCCGTCGCCGCCGGACAATACATCCACCGCGGCGACACCATCGGCTACGTCGGCCTCAGCGGACGCTCCACCGGCCCCCATCTCCACTACGAAGTCCGCATCAACGATACCCCAGTCAACCCCTACAAATATCTCCGCCTGACCGTCGCCCACCTGGGCGGCTTCGCCGCCGGCTCCTAAGCAATCCACCGCAGCAATCCACCGCACTCTCTAAATACTGTCGTCCTGAGCGAAGCGAAGGATCTCATGTTCACGTACCGCCGGCCAGGAGCCTCCGAGCACCAGCAAGCCCGAGGGTGCCCCATCTTTGCGCGTCCGTTGCGCAAAGGTGGGACACCACGAACGCCGTTCCCGAGAGCCTTCCCACTCCAACATTGTCATCGTGAGCGCAGTCGAAGGACCTCGTGCTCCCCGAGCACCAGCAAGCCCGAGGGTGCCCCATCTTTGCGCGTCCGTTGCGCAAAGGTGGGACACCACGAACGCCGTTCCCGAGAGCCTTCCCACTCCAACATTGTCATCGTGAGCGCAGTCGAAGGACCTCGTGCTCCCCGAGCACCAGCAAGGCCGAGGGTGCCCCATCTTTGCGCGTCCGTTGCGCAAAGGTGGGATACCACGAACGCCGTTCCCGAGAGCCTTCCCACTCCAACATTGTCATCGTGAGCGCAGTCGAACGACCTCGTGCTCCCCGAGCACCAGCAAGCCCGATCGCGCCCCATCTTTGCGCGTCCGTTGCGCAAAGGTGGGATACCACGAACGCCGTTCCCGAGGGCCTTCCCACTCCAACATTGTCATCGTGAGCGCAGTCGAAGAACCTCGTGTTCCCCGAGCACCAGCAAGACCGAGGGTGCCCCATCTTTGCGCGTCCGTTGCGCAAAGGTGGGATACCACGAACGCCGTTCCCGAGTGCCTTCCCACTCCAACATTGTCATCGTGAGCGCAGTCGAAGGACCTCGTGTTCCCCGAGCACCAGCAAGACCGAGGGTGCCCCATCTTTGCGCGTCCGTTGCGCAAAGGTGGGATACCACGAACGCCGTTCCCGAGGGCCTTCCCACTCCAACATTGTCATCGTGAGCGCAGTCGAAGAACCTCGTGTTCCCCGAGCACCAGCAAGACCGAGGGTGCCCCATCTTTGCGCGTCCGTTGCGCAAAGGTGGGATACCACAACCGCCGTTCCCGATGGCCTTCCCACTCCAACATTGTCATCGTGAGCGCAGTCGAAGGACCTCGTGTTCCCCGAGCACCAGCAAGCCCGAGGGTGCCCCATCTTTGCGCGTCCGTTGCGCAAAGGTGGGATACCACAACCGCCGTTCCCGAGGGCCTTCCCACTCCAACATTGTCATCGTGAGCGCAGTCGAACGACCTCGTGCTCCCCGAGCACCAGCAAGCCCGATCGCGCCCCATCTTTGCGCGTCCGTTGCGCAAAGGTGGGATACCACACCGCACGTCGCCGAGGGCACGACAACCGTAGCGTCCCCCTATTCCATCCCAAGCGCCATCTTCAACGCCCGCTCCAACTCCCCAATCTTCGCCCGCCCAATCGACCCGACGAAATCCGTCAGCTGCACTTTGCGCAAACTCACCAGGTTGTCGCAAAGAATCCAGCTCTCATGTTTCATCCCTTCCTCCACGCCCACCGAAACCTGCGTGGAGAACCCATGCCCGCGGCTAAGAATCGGCGCGCAAATCACGGTAGGAAATCGAGAGTCGATAAGCGTCTGCCGACTAACCACCACAAAGCTCCTGTAAAGCTTCGGATCCCCGCCAGCCCCAGCACCAGGATGACGTACGCGATAAATTTCCCCCCGTCTCATCTGCCTCACTCCATCGCCTGATACCCGAGAACGTCCTCCACCTCGGCACTCAGTTCGTCCGCCGCCTTATTGATCAGTTCCAAATCGCGTGCTTCAATCTGCGCCCGCGCCGTCTTGCGCAAATAATCTCGCAGCACCGCCTCAATAAAAGCCGACCGCGACCGCGAAGATCCCGCCACCCGATCAATGCTTTTCAACACGTCTTTCGAAAGTGTGATAGAAGTCTTCTCTTTCATACCACCATCATACCACCGCTATACCCCACAGCAAGCCCGAGGGTGCCCCATCTTTGCGCGTCCGTTGCGCAAAGGTGGGATACCACGAACGCCGTCCCCGAAGGCTTTCTCCCTCCCATTCCAACTTTGTCATCCTGAGCGAAGCGGGAACTTCACGAAGTGACGTTTCCGCGCAGTCGAAGGACCTTGTGTTTCCCTGAGCACCAGCAGACCGATCGCGCCCCATCTTTGCGCGTCCGTTGCGCAAAGGTGGGATACCACAACCGCCGTTCCCGATGGCTTTCTCCGCCCCACTCCAATTTTTTCATCCTGGGCGGCGACTGGCTCACCTTTGCTATAGTCTCCGAGTCGTGAAACTCCCCAGACAAGATCCTTTGCGCAATGGACACGAACTCCTGCGTCACAGCGCAAAAGAAAGCGACCGAAAGTTTTGGTCAGCTGAACGGCCTCTTTCGATCGCACAGTGGAATAGGGGTACCGCTAATCTTCATCACTGTCGGCGTCCTCTTAGCGACGTCGCGTAACTATCTAGCCGCGATAGTGGCGCTGGGTGGTCTCGCTCTCTTCGTAGTGCTAGGAAATCTCCGCGCTCGTCGCTCTCCAAAAAAGTGATCCGAGTCCGTCGGCGCCCCGTTTCCATCGCCACAGCTGAGGCCGCTCCATCCCGCTTTTTCGAACATCAGCAAGAAAGAGGGTGCCCCATTCATGCGCACGCTTTCTGTGCGCATGAGTGGGACACGACGCAGCCAGCAGCGAACGCCGCACAACCGCTCCATCCATGCTTTCTGCAAGGATCAGCAAGACAGAGGCTGCCCCATCCGCCGCGACTTTTTGGCGGGTGGGAAACGATGCTGCATACGACACATTACACCGGAGTTTCTCGCCATTCTCCGTGCTATCATCTTGCCGCTGGCAAGACTCCATGGGCCGTAAGGACTCTGACTTCGATGCGCCGACTTTTTGCCATAGTTAGTATCTGGCTGTTTCTCGCGGGCTCTCTCTTTGCGAAGGAACTGACAATTCGCGGGTTCGTCACCGACGTGAAATCGCCTACAGTGTTTGAGATCGATGACTATAAGGTCACTCGTGATCGTTCCCTTGCGATCGATATAAGCGCCGAGGAAGACGACAAATCGAAGACTGCATTCAAACCAGAAGACCTTCGCATAGGAACAGAGCTGGAGGTTAAGGGAGACTATGACGAGTCCACGGGAGAGCTGAAGGCCAAATCGATCAAGGTGATTTTCGAGGATGCGCGGAAACTCAGGCGCACCGCCCTGCTCGAACAGCTTCCCTCGCTCACCAAGAAGGGCTCCGGATGGGAAGGAGAAATTCGCGCCGATGGGCAGAGAATCACAGTGTCGCCGGAGACGTCCCTCACCATCAAGCGCAACAAGTCGGAGCGGGAAAATTCCGCCGGCAACAAAAACGAAGAAGAAGATTCCAAGAATGTGCCGCTGACCTCCCTTGATGAGTTAAACCTCGACACCTTCGTGCGATACGAAGGCACGCAGGGACCCGATGGCTCGATCAACGCGCGCAAGATCGTGTTTCATCACGGCGAACTCGAACCTGGTGAGGCAAAGCTCTGGCGCCACATGGAGCCGAAGGTCAAGGAACCGGACTATTCCTCCTTCGCACCCGGCGAGCTCAAAATGCACTGGCAGAAATACCACATCGTCCCCGACCGCGAAGCCCAGGACTATATCGCCAAACTCGGGGAAAGTCTGGTTCCCGCACACCAGAAGGACCTCCCGGCCAATGATCCGCTGAAGATTCCGTTCCGGTTTTATTTAGTAGAGGGCAAAAGTTTCAACGCTACCGCCTATCCCAATGGCGTCGTGATTGTGCACACGGCCGTTTTCGATTTCCTCCAAGATGAGGCTCAACTCGCTTTTGTTCTTGCGCACGAGATTTCGCATGCTGTCGAGAAACATCAGTGGCAAGCCTTGCACTATCACCGGGCCGAGCTGGCAGCACTCAGTGGCGCAGGCGCCTTTATTCCATTTGGCGGCGGCATCGTCACTACTCTGGCCGCCCAGAGCATTCAGAGCCAGTTTGCGCGTTCGCTGGAGGATCAGGCCGATCGCGTCGGGCTGGAATGGATGCTCGCAGCAGGCTACGATATTCGCGAGGCGCCGGCGTCGTGGAAAGCGGTCTCCATGAAGAAGGGCGACCGGCCTTTGAATCCCTTCTGGGACGATCACAACAATCTCACTACACGCCGCTCCTACCTGATGGCCGAACTGAAGAACAACTACTCTGCTGTGGATTATTCGAAACTGAAAAAAGACAGCCCGGAGTTTCATCACGTCGCCGAACTTGTGAAAACCGCCGAAGCCGATCAGAAGGCCAATCAGAAAGCGGATCAGAAGAAAGATAAGAGCAAGTAGTCGTTGCGGTCCGGCGTCGTAGACGGCACCACTCTTGTAGCCGCTGAAATATCCCCGCTACGCTCACAACCGGGGTTCTGAGTGAAATCACCGGGTTGCCTCACCTTTGCATCGGCAAGACCGAGGGTGCCCCATCTTTGCGCGTCCGTTGCGCAAAGGTGGGATACCACGAACGCCGTTCCCGAAGGCTTTCTCCGCTCCACTCCAATTTTTTCATCCTGGGCCGGAGCTGGCCCACCTTTGCTATAGTCTCGGAGTCGTGAACTCCCCAGACAATGAATCGAAGCGTGATAACCTTTCCCGACTCACGAAAAGGAGGACATTCTCAGTGAAGAGCGCCCTTGTCACGCTTCTTCTCCTCGCTGCTACCGCTGTGCCCTTTGCGCAACAACCCAATCCGGCGACGGCTACCACCGGAACGACCCAGCACTTTGAAGACGGCACGCTCCTAAATGGTACTTACTCAAATGAGTGCCTTGGCTTCTCGCTCCAATTACCAACTGGATGGGTGACTCCTTATCAGCAAGCAACCCAGGCAAGGGCTCGGCATATTCCGGGAGGGCTTAGCCTGCTCCTGATTCGCCAGCAGACTTCCGGATCGAATGCGATTTTGCTTCTGGCTCGCGAGAATGCCAGCTTTGCCGGCAACACCCAACAACTCGTTTCAAAGTTGGTGCAGGATTACGTCGACGCTTCTCCCTCAACCAGATCTCTCCTCGGCGACGTCCATCCTGTGAAGTATGGAGGGCAGCAATTCTTCCGCCAGGATTACAAACGAGATATCGAAGGCGGCGCCACGTTATATATGGCTTTCGTCCTCACGAGCTTTCGCGGATTTTTCATGGGCGGAAGCCTGGTTGCTGAGTCTGCGGAAGAATTGAACAAAGAGGCGGATCTTCTTAGCGGAGTCTCGTTTCAGAAGGACGCGGCTCCTCCCTTGTGCTCCACGGGCCCCGACATCCAGCCGACCGCGGGCATCATTGGCGGTATGGTGACCTCCAAGCCCCTCTCGCCGCCACCCGGCTGGCTCCCCGCCCGAGTGCGTGTTTCGACGAAAGTCTCAGAGGCTCTTCTGATCAAGAAGGTAAATCCAGAATATCCGCCGATTGCCCGCCAAAAGCATATCGAGGGCGTGGTTGTCTTAACCGCGGTGATAAATGCACGCGGAGATGTGCAGGATCTCTCCGTACTGTCCGGTGATCCTCTCCTGGTATCGGCGGCCACCGAAGCCGTCAAACAATGGAAATACAAACCCTATCTTCTTGCCGGCGACCCGACCAACATGGAAACACTGATCAACGTTAGTTTCACGTCCGATCAGCATTGAGAGGCGAAGCTCACGGTTTTATTGGAAGGGCACGCCTTCAGAACCTGCCCCACCCCCCGCGATTTTCAGCGGGCGGGACACGATGCCGCCCGTGCCCCAGGTTCGCGCCCGTTCTTTGGGCGCTAACCTGGGCGGAGGCTGCCCCACCTTTGCTATAGTCTCGGAGTCGTGAAACTCCCCAGACAAGATCGCTTGAACGATGGGCACGAACTTCTCCGTCATAGCGCAAAGGAAAGCGATCGCAAGTTTTGGTCCGGTGAGCGCCCCCTTTCGATCGTGCAGTGGATAGGGATAATGCTAATGATCATGACCGTTGGCGTCGTCTTAGCGACGTGGCGTGACTATGTAGCCACACTCGTGGTTCTGGGTGGTCTCGCCCTCTTCGTAGTGCTAGGAAATCTCCGCGCTCGTCGCTCTCCAAGAAAGTGATCCGAGTCCGTCGGCGCCCCGTTTCCATCGCCACAGCTGAGGCCGCTCCATCCCGCTTTTTCGAACATCAGCAAGAAAGAGGGTGCCCCATTCATGCGCACGCTTTCTGTGCGCATGAGTGGGATGCGACGCAGCCAGCAGCGAACGCCGCGCAACCGAACCCGTAGCGTACCCTCCGGTGTTCTCTCGTCCATATGGTTTTCGTGGAAGGGCACGGCTTCAGCCGCGCCAATCAGACGAATGAATACGCCCCGGTTAATCCGAGAACGTCCTCAACCTGGGCACTCAGTTCGCCCGCGGCCATATTGATGCGCAAGGGGGCCTTATCAGGCCGTCAGAATCTTTTCTATAACCGTTCTCATTCCCTCAGGTTGAAAACCCGAGTCTTTCATCCTCGCGATAACGAGATCGCGGAATATCTCGTAGTTGGTTTTGTTAACTTTTGCGGCAAAACGCTTCAGAATGTCTCTTCCCCTGAATCTCTTCCGCCAACTGTCGGCTGCGAGGGCCTTTTCAAAATCAGACCGAAGAGCTTGTTCCATTTCCGTGAGCTGCGTCAAGCTGAATTTGCCTATGACAATCTGCGAAAAATTCTCGGCCGACCTTTTGATTGCATTAGCCAGCGCAGGGGCGACCGCAAGCGAATTTGGGTCAGTCGCTGTTTTTATTGAGCCGACGAGGTCAGCATTCACATCCGACGCGAGCTTCTGCCTAACAAGGCCTGTCATTGTTTCCCGCGCACAGTCACGCAGTGCCTCATAAACATCCTCTTCGGTCGAGAATGATGTGACACCAAAATCACTAAGAACTTTAGAAATAAATTTTGGTTCTAGTAAGTAGTTCTCGATGTGGTATACATCCCATTCGAAGCTTCGATCTAGAAGGGGGTTACTCTTTTCCCCGTCCGGGTCAACGATCGAGAAAATCTTCATGGGCACCTCGCCTTGTTCGAGGGCGACGCCTAGGATTTCATGCAGTCCTCTCACTCGTTGCTTGCTTCCAGCGGAAACTGCATTTACGTTTTGGAGTGCGGGAAATAGCGTCGTTGCCATCTTCAGATCGAATTCCGAGTTTTCTCCCTCGAAAATGATCAACTTCGCTCCCGGACGATACGAAGCAAGGTCCCCTACCAAATCAATGACCGCTTTTTGCAGACCTTCCCTCGCCAAGAGCGGCGCAGCTTGTTCACTACCTGCTACAGTTGCGGTCTGCATGTGAAAGACCGAGTAGCCTTCTTGGCCGACGGCCTCACGGAGCAGAGCATCTGAGTGGGTAATCAGCCAGATTTGGTTATGCAAAGCGTTGCCGAGATGCCTGTGATAAAACGCCGGCAATCCTTTGATGAGTCGCGGATTAAGATGCAGTTCAGGCTCGTCGAGCAGAATAACGGAGAACTTGGGCGCCGAATTACGCAATCTCAGGTACCCATATAGCACCTCCTTCTCGCCTGCGCTCAACTCGTTTAAGTCGTGCGTCGCGCCGTCGCCCGTTTTAACAGGAAACAGAAGGTTGCCCTCAGGGGTTGGGACAGGCCCCAAGAATTCTTTGTCAGGGAAGAAGGTACGAAAAAGTTCCTTCAGCGTGCCAGACAGAGACTCTTGGCCGACCGTACGACCGCTAGCCTTCCCAGCCAAGATTTCTTTTACATACGATCCGGCCATTTCAGACTTGACGTTCGCGTACTTGTTACCGTAGTTGTAAAGCGCGTGTTGACTTCTCTGTTGCTCAAGAGCATCAAGATTTAGGTTGATGCCCTGTAGGGTCTCGCGACCATACATTCGATGCGGACCGTGGTAGTCGATTACCCCAAGGTAATGCGGGCGAAATGTTCCGAAAACGATCTCCAGAGCTTTGCTGGGGCGCACTTGCGGCGGCTTCCCAGGGGCGAGAACAAATTCGCCCACAATGTGAGGGCTGAGAAGTTCGTTAGTTAACAATTCCACTTGCGCTTTAGTTTCTTCTTGGATTTCGGTCTCCCGACTACGGAGATGGGCCGCAAGTGAAACCGCCCGAAAGGTGGACCACGCGTAAAGCTCGGGATATTTGGAGCGCCAGATTGATTGGCGAACCAAATCCTCGCAGTTGTCCCGGATGTATTCTCTTTCTTCAGAATGTATGCTGAAATCGCAGGTAATTCGCAACTCGGCATCGGGATTGTTGAGAAGGGTGGCTAGGTCGTTCGTATTGGAGAAGTTTATTTGAAACTCCCCCATCCAATGATGCCATTCGTTTGCCTGGTAGCCGCCGTACACAGATTTCAACAACCGTATAGCATCAAGTACGCACGATTTCCCGGAGCCATTTTGTCCCGCGATGACGACCATCGTTTCGAGGTTTACTAAGCACGCCGTTTTAATGCCCCGAAAATTCTTGATTCTAAGATTTTCAATCTTCACATCAACTCTCCCATTCCCAATAAAAAAGCCATGGGTATAACGTCGTCCCCCATGGCACCCTCGGTCGGCACCATTATCCACTAGTCTTGACTAACGGTGCAAAGACTACAGCGATTTCTTTTGGAAGAACCGCTGCATGATCCCGGCGGTGGCCGCGAGTATGCACATTTAACTCGATCTGAGGATCGTCCCTTACGACGTGTCGTTAGGGTCCTCAGCCCGGCGTTCGTGTCTAAGGCATGATCCCGCAAACAAAACTTGACACCCCACCTTATAATAGAAATATAACGACAACTCAAAAGCACGCGCGCCGACTCATTACCCACTAACTCCCGCGCCAGCCGTGACCGACCCGGCAGAGAAGGATGTAACTAACTCTAACTCCCACGCACTCAAGATTTTACCCGTAACTGTCGTAGTTTCAAGATTTTGCCGCCCGGCGCGCGGCTAAGTCCATGATTCTAATATACCGGCCTAAGGGGGGGTACACCCCCGAAGCCGGCACTTGCCAGCAATTCAGGAGCGTCTATGTCGTCCTACGAAGCAGCTCGTTGCCGCCACATCAAGGTCAGCGGAACCCAATGCGGATCCCCCGCTCTCCGTAACAAGAAATTCTGTTTCTTTCATCAGCAGGATCGCCAGGCAAAAGTCGAATGTTACTCCGACCTCCCGGAAGCAACCGGAGAAATTTCGTTCCCGTATTTCGAAGACGCGCACTCGGTCCAGATGGTGATTCGCGAGGTCGTGCAGATGATCCTGCAGAAAAGAATCGAACGGAAAACCGCGGGCCTGATCCTCTACGCGCTCCAGATTGCTTCATCCAATCTCAAACGCCTGGAGCTCGAAAAGCCGCAGCCAGAGCAGGTTGTATCCAATGTCGAGTACGAAAAATACGACACCTTCGCCGCTCTCGAAGACAAAAAAGAAGGCAACGAAATCGAGAGCATGAAGACCAGCAGTGTGTCGGGCGACGATCTTCCCCCCGGAACAATCCACGCCTGCATTCCGGTTGCCTGCACGACGAAGGATGTTGCCGCGCCCGCGCGCGGAATCCTTACCCCTTGGCCTTCTTCACTTCCTCAATCAGCGGAGGCACGATATCGAATAAATTTCCAACCACCGCGTAATCCGCGATCTCGAAAATTGGAGCCTCGGAATCTTTGTTGATCGCGATGATACTTCGCGAGCCTTTCATCCCGACGATGTGCTGAATCGCTCCTGAAATTCCGAGCGCGAGATACAGCTTCGGAGCGACCGTTTGGCCCGACGATCCGATTTGCCGGTCCATCGGCAACCATCCGTTGTCGCAGATCGGGCGCGACGCGGCGAGTTCTCCGCCGAGCGCATCGGCGAGCTGTTTGGCGAGGTCAATATTTTTTTGTTCCTTAATTCCGCGACCTACCGAAACGATGATTTCCGCCTGCGTCAGATCGACCGCTTGCTTGGCTTCTTTGAAAACTTCTTGCGGTTTGTTGCGCACGATGCCATCGGGAATGTCGACATTCACCGTCTCAATCGGAGCTGCTGTCGCTCCCGCTTCAACTTTGTCAGCGCGAAACGACCCATTCTGAAAAGTCACAAAACATGGTCCCGATCCGGAGAAACTCACATCAGCCACAAATTTCCCCTGGAACATTTGCCGAGTGAAAAGCAGCTTGCCCGATTCGTAGCGGTATCCGATCACGTCGCTGATGGCTGTGGTTCCGAGAGCAGTCGCAAGCTTAGGCACAAAGTCACGGACTTGGTATGTATGAGGCAACAACACGAGTTTCGCAGGATGCTTCTCGAGAAACTGCTTCAACCCATGCGCAAAAGCATCAGGAGTATAAGGCTCAAGCTTCGTCGACGAGACGTCATAGACTTTGCCAAGTTTCTTGGCCGAGATTTCCGCCGCAATGGCAGCAACGCCCGAACCGACGACAGCAGCTTCGAGAGCCCATCCAGTGTCAGCCGCGATGGCTTGTCCAGCAGCAATTGTTTCCCAGGAAACGCGATTGAGTTTCCCTTCGCGTTGTTCAACGATGACGAGGATTTTGTCCATAGAGAGTTCTCACTGGAGTTCCCAGTTCCCAGTTCTCAGTTCTCAGTCAAATCCCAAAGGGTTTGGTTTTACTGAGAACTGAGAACTGGGAACGAGAACTCACATCACCCTAACTTCATTCTTCAACTTATCCACCAGCTTCTTAGCCACTTCCGCTGGAGGTCCTTCGAGGAACTCGGTATTCTTCGACTTCTGCGGAACATACAGTTTCTCGATCTTCTGGAGATTCACTCCCATCGCGGATTGCACTTCCGCCATCGTCACCTTGCGCATCGGCTTCGTCTTCGCCTGCTTGATGCCGATCAACGTCGCGTAACGGAGCTTGTTGATGCCCGATTGAATCGTCAGTACTGCTGGCAAAGGGATATCGACGAACTGGAAGAACCCCGCTTCGAGTTCGCGCTTGACGCGGATTCCAGCATCCGTCTTCTCAATCTGCATGATGATGGTTGCGTGCGGAAGTCCCAGGATTTGCGCCAGAATCACGCCGGTTTGCGCGTATCCGTAGTCATCGGACTGCAACCCCGTGAAGATCAGGTCGAACTTGTCGTCTTTGACCGCAGCAGCGATCGCGCGCGCAGTGTTATAGGCATCGAGCGCGACGAAACCGTCGTCCTCGAGGTGAATCGCGCGATCCGCTCCCTTGGCCAGCGCTTCGCGCAACACCTGCGAAGCGCGCGCAGGACCAGCCGTGACCACGACGACTTCGCCGGTATGCTTCTCCTTCTGTCGCAGAGCTTCTTCAAGCGCGAATGCGTCCGGTTCGTTGACTTCGTAAGACACATCTTCGCGGATCCACGTTCCGGCTTCGTTGAGCTTCAGCGGAGCGTCCTTCTGCGGAACCTGCTTCATGCAAACCAGAATCTTCACGTCGACTCCAATCAGGTATCAGGCCAAACGAGTCAGTATAAACGAAGGCGATCACCCGAGGTTGTGAGCACTGCGGTAACCTTGACCGCATCCTCTGGGCTTGCGATGCTCAAGCATTGTGAAGAAGTCCCAGAAGTCTCAGAAGACCCCGAAGAATCCGCGAGCGCCGCGCATCCGCGTACCGAACAGCGAGCGCGCGCTATTTTCCGTCCACGAAAACCGCTTCGTCGGCGTGCTGATGCGCCTGTCGCTTTCCGGAGGTTCCGCTGTGCTGTCGAAGGGTCCGATCACGCCAGGGACGATGGGCAATATCACCATGATGACCGTCTTCGGCAAAGTCAACGCGCAGGTAGAATTCCTGCACACAGGCGCAGACGGAGTTCCGCTCGCGCAGGCGTTCCGCTTCCTGACGATGGAAGACGAGAGTTTGCAGCGCTTCACCGCCGCAGCGAAGCAGATGGAAGAAGAAGGCTTTTCGGATGCAGTTGCGCAGCCATCTGGACTCTCCGCGCCAGCCTCGGAAACGCTGGGATTGCTGCTCCACAGCGTTCGTCGGCTCGCGGCCACGCTCGTGGCGAGTAAGAGCTAAGTCGATATTCTCCGGATCACCCGTTACTGATTCTGCGGTTGTGGTGCAGGATCGCTCGGTGGAGGATTGCTGGTCTGTCCACTCACTGCGCTAGTGTTTGTGTTTCCATTACCAGTGTTGACCTTGTTCCCGTCAATTCTGTCTGCCTGTCCCACTGGATGTGTCGATTCTGCAGGTTTCTCGGCTGGCTTATAGTTGATTGATTCGACTCCACTGTCCGATTTCGTCGGTTGCATGGAAACGACCTGGAAAGACTGCTCCTTCTTGTACTTGTTCTTGTCTTTGTCCTTCTTGTCTCCGTCCGGAACTCTCAGAAGCAACTCTCCCTTCTTGATCTTGAATACCGCCTCTTGACCGATGGGCAAAACCTCGGCGTGTTTCAGGTTCGTCGGACGAATGTGGTAATCCATCTCGTCGGTGCGGAGAAGATATTGCGGACATAATTGTTCATGCGAGTTCACGTGCTCCACTCCGACCGATCCGAAGATGCTGCCGAGACCGTTGACTCCCCGCTCTTTGGCGCCACAAGGAACCGATTGCATGCTCTCTAACATGCCTCGTTCGGGTTTCTTCTTGTCCTTTGCTTCAGCGATCGAAGATCCCATTGCCAGCGCCAGCGAAATGACAATAACGGTGATCAGTGATTGTTTCGTCCGCATAGTTCCTCCCTAAACGTAGTGGCAGATTTAGTGCGCGCAAGAAAGTGGAATTGGAGGCCGTTTGCCAGTCGATCGGCGAACGGACCTCCAATTCCTGTCACCGCCTATTGGTTCGGATTCGGTTTAGGCTTCGGGGTCGAGGGCGTTCGTGCGCCCGTCGTGCCCTGCTGCACCCAGTTCGAGGCCATCACCGTTTGCGGGCTTTCCGCAAGTTGCTGCGTCATCGCAGGGTGAGCTTTCAAGTACTCGTCAAGCTCCGGATGGCTCGCCAGATACTCCTTGTTGTTGGCGAGCGAAGGGTCCTTCGAGAGTTGCTCCGCCATTGCTGAGTGACCGCCCAGGAACTGGCCAAAACTGGTCAATTCTCCCTGTCTGTCGTTGCCCTCGCGGCTGTCGTAGCGTTCTTCACGGTGCATGAAAGCGTTCGGGTTCTGGTCGAATGACTCGCGGACTCCCGGATGCTTCTGCAGATATTCCTGAAGAGACGGATGATTTTGGACGAACTCACGATTGTCGATCAGCGACGGATCCTTTCGGAGTTGTTCGGCGATTTCCGGATGGCTGTCAAGGAAACGGTCCATGTCCGTAACTTGCCTGCGAGTGATGTCATTGTCCCCGCCGCGCCGGTCGTCTCGCCGATCATTGTCACCTTTGAAGCGATCGTCTTGCCGGTCGTAGCGTTCTTCACGGTGCATGAAAGCATTCGGGTTCTGGCTGAATGACTCGCGGACTCCCGGATGCTTATCGAGATATTCCTGAAGAGACGGATGATTCTGGACGAACTCGCGATTGTCGATCAGCGATGGATCCTTTCGGAGTTGCTCCGCGATTTCCGGATGGCTGTCGAGGAACCGGTCCATGTCCGCAACTTGCCGACGGGTGATGTCATCGTCGTCGGGCCGCGGCATCGGCTGAGGCGGCACTGTGTGGTGATTCATGTTGTTGTCTTCGGTTGGCATGGTCGATGGAGAGGTCTGCCCGCTTACGACATTGCCGGTCCCGAACACCATTGCAATTCCAAAGACTGTGGGAACGAGTGCAGTAGTTGCGCGTCTCAGTTTGATTGTTGAATCCACAAAACCTCCCGTGATGAGCGAGTAGCCCACCCCGTGGACAGTGCAACCACCCTGCCAATGAGTTCTATCGGGCAACAACTAGGGAGGGTTCAGGGGCTTGCGGCGATTCGGCGGGATCGGCGAGCAACTTATTGCACAGCAATTTCTGCAACAAGGGTGAATTTTCGCCGTACAGAATCCACTGTAGACAACAGATTGAAACGCCCGGATCGGAGGGCACGGCGACGAAGCCAAATCCTATCCGGCTGCTCGATGCTTACTGTAGAAACGCCACGCTTTGCACTCCGGTAATTTCGAAGCGCTTGCGGCAGCGCATGTTCTTACACATCATGACGTCGTCGCGACGAAGCATGTAGGACTGTGCTTTGGCGAACTTGGCGCGGTCGCGATCATCGGCGCGTGGCGGAAGCGCCTTCTTCTTCATCCGTACCAGCCACTGGATCTCGTACTCTCCCGCCTGCTGGCAGTGCGGACAACTCAGGTTCGCTGGCTTCTTTTCCGACTTCTCATCGAAGAACTCGCGCTCATCCATACAGGTAAGATTATTGCACTTTTGCGCATGGAATGTGCCACGGAATGTGCGAAGATGCGGGCAACGCCATCATGCCCCGCAAACCTAAGAAGAAGACATTTTCGGCGAGCAAGGTCGTCCGCGAAATGGCGCGTGAGCGTGTAGGAAGTCCCAAAGCGTCGCAACTCGTGCGAGCGAAGAAAGAGAAGCCGGAGAAATACAAGCCTACGCTGGGCAAATTGCTGACGGACGAATAGCGGAAGACCGAATTCACGTCCTATTGGAAAGTTGCACTCACTGCGGTACCGCCCGTCGGTATGGTAATCACACACGTTGCCCCGGACGCACCTGGGCAATTCGCCCACGTCACAGGAATCTGGCTCGCTGTAAGCAATACGGAGGCGCTCACGCTGTACTCCGCAATGCACGTTCCCCCGGTTTGCGTGCAACTGATGGCGGGTGGAAGACTCGTCACAGTTCCAGCTCCGACGACCCCAACCGCTAGTGTGGCGAGCTGACCGCCGCCCGGACAAAGGCTGCTGCCTGGATCGTCAACCGTGACGGTCGCGAGCGCGATCACGACATTGCCCGAGCCGCCTGTACCCTCAGGAATACTCGCCGAGATATCAGCGACACCGCAAGGCCCTGCCGTGCCCGGCAGGGCCGGAGGCGTCGCAGTGAACAGGCCGGGAGACACCAAAGTGGCTACTCCATTATCAATGCTCCAGGTGGCCTGACTCGTCACATCCTTAGTAGCGGGAGGATGGATGTAAGTGGCGATCGCAGAGTACTGTTGCGTGGGATTGGGAGGAGGTGGAGTGAATCCCGGCTCCAGAAAAGTAGAAGTTGTAGGCGTTATGGAAAGGCTGACCACCTTCTGATCGTGCCCGCAGCTTGGCAGCGCTAACGCCGCTCCCAATGCCACCAGGCCGCCCAATGCGAGGCAAATATAACTCCGCTTCATGCTTACTACTCCCGGAGGCAGGTTCGATCCGTCTGATGGCCGGATGAATGCCGAACTAATCGCTCTGAACCATTGCTTAAAGAATCAAGGAAAGATGAAATCTAGCGGAAGAACCGGCAAAAAGCAAGAAACAGAGGGGCAAATCGGGTTGCCGGCGGGGTCCGACTCCTACACCTACCTCTATGGCCCAACCACGACTTGCAGTGGTTGAGGAGTCTGGAGTTGCTGGCGAAAGATCGCGTTTCGCGCGGCGATTTCAGCGATGGCATCGGCGTGGATCACATATCCGCCGTGGGGCAGCGTGTTGCCAAAGGGGATTTGAAAGTTGGTTGTGCCGGGCTTCAGCGGAAAGTGTTCGTAGCCGATGGCCGTCGCTCGTCCGTTTTCGGCGACGGCGACGATTACGACGGTTAGGTCGAAGATGTCTCTGGAACTGTTCGAGACCTGGATCACGCCGTCGATGCGGTTGTCGCGGACTTTCGGTGGCTGATTCCATTCCAGCAAAAGCGCGGCGGTGACGACGGCGTGGAACTCTTTTGTCATTGAGTGCGAGGGGTGGCCGGAATCCTCGACCTTCAAGGTGAAAGTAAAAGTACCGTTCTTTGTTGGCCGGCCAGACAGCAGACCCTCAGGACTCAGGTTGATTCCGTCGGGGAGATCACTGTCGACTGGTCTCCAGACATAGGGCGGAACGCCGCCGTTGGCGTGGAGAAGAGCGTGGAAGTCCACGCCTGCCTCGAACGGGGGTAGCGGCTCATCGACGATGGTCAGCGGAGTTTGCGCGGCGAGCGGACCGCACAACCCGATCACAAACGCAAATGCGGCAACGGAGAAAGCGAGTTGACCAATCCTCCCGAGTTTGAATGCGACGAGTTTCATTGCGACGAGTTTCACTGTGAGTGCTTTGATTTTACGCTGGGCATAGCGTAAAAGAACTTCAATATGTCCTATTGTTCGTTGCGCGCTGGAATAGCCTCTGTATTTCTTCCTCTGATCATCCTTTTGATGGTGGCGGGCGCTCCGGCGCAGTCTCCTGCTCCTTCACTGCCGAACCCGAATCAGAAAACGAAGAATGCCGACGAAGCGGCTGTCTTTGAGCGGATTTTAAATCGGGTCCGCTTTGAAAACGATGGGACGTCCGTCACCGAGACCGAGGCCGTTGTTCGAATTCAGAGCCAGGCGGGCGTGGAAGATTTTGGCCAACTGGTTTTCGGATACTCGTCGGCCACCGAGAAACTGGAAGTCGAATATGTCCGTGTCCGCAAACCGGACGGCCGCGTGGTGGTGACGCCCGATTCGACTGCGCAGGACTTCGCTCCCGACGTTCTGAAAGAAGCGCCGATGTATAGCGACTACCGACAGCGGCACATCTCCGTCACGGCGCTCGCAACCGGCGACACGCTCGAATATCGGACGGTGATTCGGGTTCTCACGCCGCTCGCCGCTGGCAACTTCTGGTACGAGTACACGTTTCCGAAAGGAGCCGCAGTCGGCGAGGACCGCCTCGAAATCAACGTGCCAAAATCGCGCGATGTGAAACTCAAGGACCCGACGCACAAGCCGGAGGTTCAGGAGACAGGCGACCGGCGGATTTATACGTGGGTGGTGAAAGATATTCAGCCGGATCGTGACAAAGAGAAGGACGAGGACGAGGAGAGCGGTCCCGATGTGCAGCTGACGACTTTCACCAACTGGCAGCAGGTCGCCAGCTGGTACGCGAAGTTGCAGGGCGAACGCATGACGGTTGATGACGTCGTGCGCAAGAAAGCCGACGAGATCAGCAAGGGAGCGAGCACGCCCAGCGAAAAGGCGCAGCGGCTCTATGACTTTGTGGCTCGAAATATCCGCTACGTCAGTATTTCGCTCGGAGTCGGGCGCTATCAGCCGCACGCCGCTTCAGAGGTTCTCCAGAACGGTTATGGCGATTGCAAAGACAAACACACTCTGTTTTCGGCCATGCTCCGGGCGGAGGGGATTCAGAGTTATCCAGTGCTGATCGACAGCACGCGGACGCTAGATGTGGACGTTCCTTCGCCGGCTCAGTTCGATCACGTGATCACGGCGGCAAAGGTGACGACAGGCAAGGAGCTGACCTGGCTCGATACCACTCCTGAAGTGACTCCGTATGGGCTGATCGTGTATCAGTTGCGGAACAAGCTGGCGGTCGTAGCAACGGACGATGCCGAAGGAGGGTTGCAGCGAACGCCGGCCGAATCTCCGGTGAAGACGTTCATGCGCTTCAGTCTTGACGGCAAGTTCAGCGATTTCGGCGCGCTCGACGCGACGCTCGATTTCACGGCCCAAGGAGATCGCGATTGGCCGATGCGCGCGAACTTCCGCCGCATCTCGCAGGCACAGTGGAAAGACTTTGTGAAAGAACTCTCCGCCAGTTGGGGACTGCCGGGCGACGTCGATGACGTTCACGTCGACCCGATTGAGGATACGAGCAAGCCGTTTCATTTGAAGTATCACGTGCACGTAGACCGGTATTTTGGCGTGCCGACGACTGGCGTGAATTTTCGTCCGATTCCTCCGCTGGGCGTGCCTGCGATTCGTGCGTCGGAGAAGAGCACGGAGCCACTCAACATAGGACCCGCCGGCGAAAGCGTCTACCGCATTCGCCTTCAATTTCCGTCGAACTACACCATGCACACGCCGACCGCGGTGAGGATGTCGCGCGACTACGGCGACTATTCGTCGGTGTATTCCGAAGACAAGGGAGTTCTTGAGGGCGAGCGCAGGCTGGTCGTGAAGCTGAATCAGATCGCGGCGGCGCGCCGAGCCGATTACGAATCGTTTCGCAACGCGGCGCAAAGCGATGAAGACCAGCTGTTGTCGTGCAGCATTCTTGCCCCTTCGTTGGCGTCGGGCGCAAGCGCGAAAATCGAAGGCACTCCGACTGAGCTGCACAAGGCTGGAGTGAAAGCCTTGCAGAGCAGGGATTATCGTGGCGCGGCTGATTTGTTGAAGCGCGCGGTGGAAGGCGACGCAACCCTGACGAATTCAGGAATGAAAGACGGCTGGTACGACCTGGGATTGGCTTACGCGGGAGCCAGCGATCACCCCGGCGCGATCGCGGCGTTCCGCAAACAGATTGAGATCGATCCGAATGACAAGCACGCGAATGCCGACCTGGCGATGGAACTTCAGCTGGCGGGCAAAAATGATGACGCAGTTGCGGCGTATCGCAACCAGCTTGCGCTGGCTCCATACGAAAAGGAAACGCTCAAGAATTTTGGGGTGTTGCTGGCACAGCTCGGACGGAATGCTGAAGCGCGAACGGAACTGGAAGCGGCGATTGCGATTCCTCCGGATGATCCGGAAACGAAGATGGCGCTGGCCGACGTCTATGGAAAGTTGGGAGAGAAAGCGCTGGCGCAGGAGTTGATGAAAGGACTGACGGGGAGTGCGGGTGGAGATCTGGGGCAGGATATTTTTTCCGCAGCGCTCGGTAGCGGCATCGATCCGGCGCAGACCGAAACCGACGCGGAGCAGGTGTTGCTCGACATTGGCGGGCAGTTCGATTCGGGTGAGTTCGACCGGTTGGGGCCGTCTGCGTTTTCGTCCATGAAACTGGTGGCGCTGGCCTGGGCACGCATGGGTTGGGCAAGAAGCCAGCGCGGTGAAAATCTGGAAGCCATGCGATTTCTGCAGTCGGCGTGGCTTCTCAGCCAGTCTGGAGCCGTTGCCAACCGTCTGGGCCAGGTACTCGAAAAGCAAGGACAAGGACAAGCGGAGAAAGCGCGTCACCTATATGCGCTGGCCGTGGCGGCGGGCGGAAGTTTGGGCGAGGTTGCGGATTCGAAGGCGCGGCTCACGAAACTGGCGGGCGATGCAGGCGCGGCTGAGAAAGAAATTGCAGAGGCGCCTGCTGACCTGGTGCAGGCTCGCACGGTAAAACTCGATCCCGTCACGAGCAAGACTGCGTCGGCGCGCTTTAATCTGGTGTTCGACAGTTCGTCGCGTCCGGAGCGGGCGGAATTTGTCGATGGTGACGAAATTCTGCGCGGGGCGGCGGCGCAATTGCGGGAGAAGGATTTTCCTGTACGTTTTCCGGACGTGTCATCGGTGAAAATCGTGCGGCGGGGTTTGCTCAGATGCGGCGGATCGGGTTGCAGCATCGAATTGCTGCCGATCGAAAAATGATCGACAAATAATGAAAGGGAATTTATGGCGGATCTGAAATCGACGGTGGGATCAGACTTGACGGCCCGGTATAAGAAACTGGCAGGGTGGGTTCACGAATTGGCTTCGCCATTGAGCGAAGAGCAGTTCTGGGCCAAGCCTTTCGCATTCGGCAACAGCTACGGGCATCTCGTTCTCCATGTCACCGGCAATTTGAATTACTACATCGGAGCGCGGATCGCGGGGACAGGCTACGTGAGAAACCGGCCGCTGGAATTCTCCGATACGAGCAAGGCGCCCAAAGCCGAGGTGCTGAAGAAATTCGACATGGCGATTGCAATGGCGCACGCCACGATTGAGAGCCAGTCAGAGGACGACTGGTCAAAACCCTATACGGGGACGGGCTCCGATGCGCGTGACCGTTTCGATATGGTGCTGCAATGCGCGACCCATCTGCACCATCACATCGGGCAGATGATGTATCTCGGTTTCGAATGGAAGCGGAAGGACTGAGAATCGGGTGGGACAGCCAGGGCGGCTGTCCCTACGCGATGTTTTTTCTAGAAGTAAAACTTCAACGCGAATTGGATCTGCCGCGGGTCGCGCGCGGCCTGTGCGGAGCCGAACTGACCTAGGCCGTTCGGATCCAGTTCCAGTGGCGTCGGCTCTGCGCTGATTGCGCCAAAATTCCCAAACAAATAATTGACGTGGTTCAGTATGTTGAAGAACTCCGCGCGGAATTCGAGATGCGTTCGCTCGGATGTTCGAAACTGTTTGACCAAGGAAGTGTCCCAGGTTGTGTAGCCGGGGCCCTCGATGGTATTGCGCCCGGCATTGCCGAATGTTCCCTGCGTCGGTGTTGTGCAGCAAAAGCGCAGGTGTTGAACAGCGTCCCTGGTACGCAAGGGGTGCCGTTGGCATTACCCACGACGTTGGGCGCGCACAGTTATATCCGACGGTTCCACCGCAGTCTGCGTTAGCGACCGATTCGATGTCGGTTGCTGTGTAGTAATTGCCAGTCGTGTGGGAAAAGACACCGCTCATTTGCCAGTCGCCCAAGATTTGGTTGACGACGCCGGAAGCGTTTCCGGCAAAGCGCTTTCCGCGGCCAAAGGGCAGATCGTAGACATAGCTGAAAACGAAGCGGTGGCGCACGTCGAAGTCGGCGTTGCCATAGTTCTGGTTGGGGAAGCGCTGGTCCTGAAAATCACCGTTGTTTACCGAGCCCAGGCTGGCGCTGGACGCGTTATCGAGGGCATGGGAGTAGGTGTAGGCCGCCTCGTACTGTAGCCCGTGAGAATAGCGCTTCTCCAGTCGAACCTGAAGCGAGTTGTAATTCGACTGCGTATTCGAACGGAAAGTGGCGATGGTGGCATCGAGCGCGGGATTGCAGTTGTAGATCGATGGGTTGTTGTAGAAAGCGTCGAGCGAGCACTCGTCACCGGCGGGCGCGCCGGGCGTTACCTGGTGTGCGGGCCGCCGCGGTGCGCTGGGGTCGGATGCGTTCGCGCTCGGAATTTCCTGGTTGCCGTTGTAGAAAGCGAAGAGCTTCAGTCCGCGAGAGCCTCCGTAGGAGACTTCGAGAACCGTGTCGGCAGGCAATTGATACTGGAGGCCCATGTGCCACTGTTGCGTGTAAGGAGTGACAAGATGCGGGTCAAGCGAGTACAGGCTCGGCGTATTGGGATCGCTCAGCGAACTGGCGGGAAACCCGTTCTGTAGGACGTTGAGCGGCAAGACACCCGAAATCGAACAATCGCTGGGGTTGGTGGGCGTCGGAGTGAGGTTCGGATTCGCCGTGGCCGCGCTACAGGGCGGGGTGAATACCTGCGATGCGAAAAACGGCGGATTGAATCCCGGACTGGGATTCGAGAACGGTCCGTTTTCCTGTCCGCCGTAGAAGATGCCATAGCCCGTCGCGTAAGACGAGCTTGTTGGATATCTGATAGGCGAGACCGATACGGGGTGCGAAATTATTGAGATCGGGAGAGATCAACCCGCGCGAACCGTTGCGCTGAATGGAGAGTTCGCCGCCCAGGATGGATCCGGGCGCGAATCCCGCCGTCTGTCCCTTTGGAACGATCAACGAGAGCGAATTGAAATCGAATGTAGAGGCGAGATCGTCCGCCTCTTTGATGGTGGTGAAAAGTTCGTAGCGGAGACCCAGATTCAGGGTCAGTTTCGGAGTGACTTTGAAGTCGTCGAGAGCGTAGACGGAATAAATCTGACGGTCGTAGATGATGTTGTTGAGGCCGGTAATGGTTCCGCCATCAGGAATGCCAAGGAGGAAAGTGGCGATGGATTCGCCACCGGACCCAGGAGAGGCGGGGTTGTCGGTAAAGTCGCTGCCGAAACTCATGGAGCCGCGCGGCGAAGCGGGCTGGAAGATAGTGAACTGCTCGAAGCGCAGTTCGGTGCCGAATTTTGTGGAGTGGCGTCCGTGAACCCAGCTCACATTGTCGCTAAAAACAAAACTGTGCTGCGATTCCTTGGAGGGCAGGTATCCGGAGCTGCCGATGCCAGTGGTGCCATCGGCGAAGCCGATCGATGGCAGGCCACCGAGGTCGGGTCCGAAGGGCACGCCTGGGAAACCGAGTTGCTGGGAGACGTTAACGTTGTAGTTCAGGTTGAAGCGGTGGGAATTGAGGTGGTTGAATCCGAAGCGAAACTCGTTGATCAGGTTGTCGCGAAACGTGTGCGTCTCACTGGCTGCCAAGCCTTGGGCTACGTTCTGGCTATAGCCATCCTGAAACGCGCCGCCGTCCAGCACGTTTTGGAACGGTGAGGGCAGGAAAGTGCTGTCGTTGCCGTAGCTGTAGCGAGTGAAGAAATTATCCTTGGCGCCGAAAACGGCGTCGAAGCGAATGTCAAATTTGTTCTCTGTTTCGCGTACGCTTGGGATCGCTCAGGAAATTGTTGCTGCCGCTGCCGCCTTCGTTCGTATTGGAAACGGGGAAGAGGGCTGCCAACCGCGCTGCCAGCGGATCGATGGTGGTGTTGTTGGTGCCGTTGAACATGTTGGTTGGCAATCCGCCCGAGGTGTAGCCCCCGATCGGGACGCCGCAGTAACCGTTCGGGTTGCCGCCGTAGTTGTTCTGCGCCAAACGCGAGTTGAAAACTTCTCCGACGTAGGTCGGATTTCCGGCGCAATCCAATGCGGTCTGTGATGTTGGATTGCCACTGGAATCGAGGGCCAGCGCAGGAGTATTCGTCAGGATCCCCGAGAAATCGCCATCGATCTGTGCTTGCGGGGGGACGGCCGACAACTGCGGCTTTCCCTGAACGATACGCAGGCCCTCGTAGTCCCCGAAAATGAACATTTTGTTCTTTACAATCGGACCGCCGAGGGTGAAGCCGAACTGGTTCTGCTTGTAGGGCTGCTGTCCGTTCTGGTCAAAGGCGTTGGTGGCGTCAACTTTTTCGTTGCGCAGGAATTCCCAGACGTCGCCGTGAATCTGGTTGGTGCCAGACTTGATGACGGCATTCATGATGGCGCCGTTGCCGCGTCCGAACTCCGCGCTGTACGCGTTGGTCTGAACTTTGAACTCGGCGATCGCATCGACGGAGGGCTGGACGACGTAAGCAGCGCCGTTCAGGACGTCGCCCAGGTTGGCGTTGTTATCGATGCCGTCTAACAGGAAGTTGTTTTGCAGAGAGCGTGCGCCGTTGGCGCTGAAGCCGAATGTGGTTTCGACGCGCGATCCGGGTTCCGCGGCGGCCACGCCGACGCCGAGCAGGGCGAGTTGGGCGTAGTTGCGTCCGTTCAAAGGAAGCGCGTTGATGGTGTGGCTGTCGACTACCTGGCCGAGGTCTGAGGTCTCGGTTTCGAGCTGCGCCTGCTGGCCGGTGACGGTGACCACTTCGGTGGCCATGCCGGGATCAAGCTTGAGATCAACGCTTACGCGATCCTGAATATTCACCTGGACCGGACCGGCGACTGCCTTCTTGAACCCGGTCTTCTCAACGGTGAGGGTGTAGTTTCCGATTTTTAGCGGGCTGGCGACATACTCGCCCTGCGCATTGGTGATGACCGTCGTCTGAAAGCCGCGATCAGCGTCTTCGATGGTGACCTTGGCGTCGACGACCACGGCGCCGCTTGCGTCGCGCACCACTCCGACAATGGCTCCAGCATCTTTTTGCGCCCGGAGCGGAGTGGCGACAATCATGAAGACCGCGGCGAGAAGGAGGGCTAAGAAGATACGCAGGCGAGGCACAGAGATTGGCATGGCGAGGCTCCTGAAAGTTAGCCCGAATGTTTCGCAGAATGCCCAGTGTTGGGCTGCTGCTGAAAAATCCGGATGCTGGAACTTTGCTGCTTTCGGTGTAATATTACGAACTATTACTTTTACTTTCGTTTGGTAGCGTTTGTCAACAGCGTTATTTGGTTCCGAGCCAGCGAAAAAGTTGCGTTGAGCGAACGGAATCGCGGATGGTAAAACAGCGGTAGAACACCAGTGGAACCCCGGTAAAAAAACCGACGACCACTTCAAGAGAGAGGTTCAGAATGCTTGCCCTCAAACCCCAGACTGCACCTACGCACGTCGCGAAAATCGTTCTCGCGCTTGGATTGACACCCTTGCTGGCGCTTGCCGCGTGCTCGAAATTGACGAACCCGCCGCTGAACGCTTTGAAACACGATGCGGCGAAACCCACGCCCACGCAACCTTCCACCATCGATGTGCAAGTGAACGGCGGCGGGCCGGCTGTTGTTACAACGAGCACGGCCGAATTTCAGGTGCGGCCGGATGGCTACGTGCAAGCTTCGCTGCTGCCGGACGGGCCGGCGAAAAACGGGGAAAAGAAGAAGGAGGTGCGAAAGTTGTCGCTCGACGAGCCCAACGTCGGCGCACCGTCTGACAGCGATTTTGTCCGCGTGGCGGGCAAGGATGTCCACTTCACTCTCGACTTCCAGCAGGCGAAAGTCACAGAAGCCATGGGAAAGATGGGAGCCGGAAAGCGCATCGAAATTCCGGCGCGCCCGCTCGGGCCCTCCGGAACGAACTTAGAGCGCGTGCTCGCGCTCGAGGTCTACGACAAATTTCCGAATATCCTGCTGAGCACGGTGGAGTACAAGAACACCGGGACGGGCGAAGTGGCGATCGGGGAGAGCGTGAACCAGCGACGTCGGCTGAGTGCGCGGATGACCGACGCGAAGGTGCATCCCTGGGATTTGTGGTCGTTTCATGGCGCGAGCTACGACTGGGGCAAGGACGATGTAATCAAGCTGACACAGTCTTTTTCTCGGCCCAATCTCATGGGCGAAGCAGTCAAAGGCGGCTATGGGGGCGGGATTCCGGTGGTTGCGTTCTGGACGCGCCAGGTCGGCGAAGCCGTCGGCCATGTGGAGACGATTCCGATTTCCGCAGCGATACCGGCGAAAGTGGCCGCGGATGGGCGCGTGGGAACAGAGGTCGACTACGCAGCCAACGTCACGCTCAAGCCGGGCGAAACCTACTCCACGCCGCGAAGCTTCGTTTCCGTATTTGCGGGCGACTTCTATGAGCCCCTACGAATCTGGTCGAGCGTGCTGCAAAAAGAAGGTTGGGAGCTGCCGAAGCCATCGAGCGAAGCTTACAACGTGAGTTGGTGCGGGTGGGGATACGAGTTCAATGTCACTCCTGCGCAGATGGTGGGCACGATTCCAAAACTTAAGGAAATGGGTATCAAGTGGGCGACGCTCGACGACCGCTGGTTCGATACCTATGGCGACTGGAATCCGCGCAAAGATACTTTTCCCGGAGACTCCATTAAGAAGATGACGGATGACTTCCATAAAGAGGGCATGCTGGCGCAACTGTGGTGGCTGCCGATTGGAGTCGAGGACGGCCAGGGAAAGTGGGAGTCTCATAAATATGTGGTTTCGAAAATTGTGCAGGAGCATCCGGAGTGGCTCGTGCTCGACAAGAATGGTAAGCATGCTCGCATGACGCGCGGTTTAGCGGTGCTTTGTCCAGCGTTGCCGGAAGTGCGTGCTTATCACAAGCAGCTCACGGAGAAATTTATCCGCGACTGGGGATTTGACGGCAGTAAACTCGACAACATCTACAGTGTTCCGAAGTGTTACAACCCGGCGCATCATCACAAGTCACCGGACGATTCGGTGAACGCAATGGGTGACATTTACAAGGAAATCTTTGAGACGACCCGAGCCATAAAGCCAGAGAGCGTGACCCAGGCCTGCCCCTGCGGGACGCCGCCGTCGCTGGCATGGCTCCCCTTCATCGACCAGGCGGTGACGGCCGATCCGGTTGGAGCGGTGCAGGTCCGGCGGCGGATCAAAATGTATAAGGCGTTGCTCGGGCCCGAGTCAGCGGTTTATGGCGATCACGTCGAGCTTTCCGCGATGACCAGAGTGGGCAACACCGACGACTGGAAAGAGCATGGCGACGATTTCGCGTCAACGATCGGAGCCGGAGGAGTAGTGGGGACGAAGTTTGTCTGGCCCGATCCCGGACCGAAGTTCAAGGACGTGAATCTCACGGCTGCAAAAGAGGAACACTGGAAGAAGTGGATCGGTCTCTATAACGAGAAGATGCTTTCGAAGGGCGAGTTCCTCGACCTTTATGTGACTGGCTACGACATCCCGGAAGCGTACGCGATCGCGAAGGACGGGAAGATGTATTACGCCTTCTTCGCGCCTTCGGACGCGGCATGGAAGGGGGAAGTGGAGCTGCGCGGATTGAAGCCGGGAAAATATAGCGTCAGCGATTACACCGAAGCTAAGGACCTTGGCACGGTTGAAGCAGCGGCGGACGGCGTCGCCAAACTGCCGACGGAATTTAAAGAGCATTTGCTGCTTGAGGTCAGCGCGAAGCCCTGATATTGATGGCGCTCGCGAATCTAGCCAGATCATGGGCAGACAGGTATCCTGATCTGCCCGTTTTTTCTGGTCGGGCGGAGGCGTGCGTGCGCGGGCTGAGAGGCAAACGAATCCTGATCACCGGTGGCGCGAGCGGGATCGGTGCGGCTACGGCGGCGCGCTTTCTGGACGAGGGTTCGGTGGTTTGCATACTCGATCGCGATGCCGAGGCGCGACGGAACATTTTGCAAGAACTTCCCGGTCTCAGCGGAGTGCTCGATGCTGACGTTTCGAATTTGAAACAGGTGCAGTCGGCGTTAGCAGAGGCGGTTCGCCGCCTGGGCGGAGTGGACGTACTGGTCAATAACGCGGGCATCAGCATCCGCCACAAGTTTCTCGATATCACTCCGGAAGAATGGGACAAGGTGATCGCCGTCAACCTGACTGGCGTTTTCTATGTGGCGCAAGTCGCGGCCCGGCACATGATGGAGCAGGGCAGCGGCGTGATTCTGCAAACGGCGTCGACGAATGGCGTGATGGGATATCCATTTTATGCGGATTACAACGCCACGAAGGCGGGAGTCATCGAGTTGACCAAATCGATGGCGCTGGAACTGGCGCCGACCGTCAGGGTGTGCGCCGTCGCTCCGGGATACGTGCTGACGCCGATGCAGCGTGCCGAATATACCGACGAGATGCTGGAAGAAGTAAACCGGAAGATTCCGCTGCGGCGACATGCGCAGCCAGAAGAGATCGCAGCGTTATTCGCGTTTCTCGCTTCTGACGACGCGCAAAATATGACCGGCCACGTTTACACCTGCGACGGCGGGGAGACGGCGGGAGGCTTGGCCAGTCGCTAGGCGGGGCCGATGGTATCCCGCGCAGATTTGCTAGGAATGACTTTTCGGGAACTGATAACCTTCTCTTTGCGTATCCGTCTAACAAGACCGACCTGTCTGTCTCGTGTTACTGGATGAAAACGGAAAGACCAAACTGGCTGATATCACGCCAACAATTCTTCTTCTGGAGCTCCGATGCGATTTCTAATTTGCCTGCTAGCTGTTGCGATGTTGATTCCGTCTGCGTTTGCGGCGGCGAATCCCGCTGATCTCGAGGCCCGCCGCAAGGCGCTGAACGATCTGCTGCACGAACAGTGGGAATACAACATGCGTACCAGTCCTCTGTACGCTTCGATTCTCGGCGACAAGCGCTACAACGATAAGATCGACGATTTCTCGCAGGCGGCCATCGACGCTGACCTGGAGCAGAGCCGGGTCTTTCTCAAAAGCTTCGAGGCAATCGACACTACCGGGTTTCCCGAACAGGAAGCGCTGAATAAGCAGCTCATGGTCCGCGACCTGAAAAATGGTCTCGAGGGCGCGCGCTTCAAGCCGTGGGAGATGCCGGTGAGCCAGCAGGATGGAATTCACATAGACGCGCCACAGCTGGTTAGCATTCTTGCATTCGACAGCGTGAAGGATTACGAAGACTACATTACCCGCCTCAAGCTGCTGCCGACGTTGTTCGATCAGACCATCATCCAGATGAAAAAGGGAATGGCCGAGGGCCGGATGCAGCCGAGGATTCTGCTGGAAAAAGTGGTGACGCAGGCGAACGGAATCGCGACGACTCCGGCCGAGCAAAGCCCGTTCAGCCATCCATTCGACAAGTTCCCCAATTCGTTTTCAGAGGCCGATCGCAAACGGCTGCGCGAGGAGGGTCTGGCCGCGGTACGAGATTCCATCATCCCGGCGTATGTGAAGTTCACAGCGTTTGTGCGCGACGAATATGCGCCGAAAGGCCGAACCGAGCCGGGAGCATGGTCTTTGCCCGACGGCGATGCGTGGTATGCGTATCGCGTGAAGCAGAGCACGACGACCGATCTGACGCCTGAGGAGATCCACCAGATTGGTCTTGCGCAAGTCAAAGAGATTGAAGAGCGCATGCTCGGCGTGGCGAAACAAATGGGCTATAAAGATGTGAAGAGTTTCAACGCGGCCTGCGATGCGGATCCGAAATTACACGCACATTCGCGGCAGGAAATTCTCGACCTGTACCAGAAATACATCGATCAGATGTATACCAAGTTGCCGGAGATGTTTGGACGTCTGCCCAAGGCCAGACTCACCGTAATGCCGGTCGAGGAATTTCGCGAAAAGGAAGCGTCGGCGGCAGCCTATCAGGATGGAACTCCCGATGGTTCGCGGCCCGGCCATGTCATGGTCAACACGGGCGACTTCGCCAAACGTACTTTGTTAGACGTCGAAACCACTGCTTATCACGAGGGCGTTCCGGGACATCACTTACAGATCACGATCGCGCAAGAGTTGCCAGAGCTGCCTCTGTTCCGGCAACACGAGTACTACACGGCCTTCACCGAAGGGTGGGCGCTGTATTCGGAACGGCTGGGCAAGGAAGTCGGGTTCTATCAGGATCCTTACAGCTACTACGGCCACTTGCAGGATGACATGTTGCGGGCCATCCGGTTGGTGGTGGATACAGGCTTTCACTACAAGCACTGGACGCGGCAGCAGGTGGTCGATTATTTCCACGATCACTCCGCGATCGACGAGCCGTCGGTGCAGAGTGAGACCGACCGCTACATGGCATGGCCGGCGCAGGCACTCGGCTACAAGATTGGGCAGCTTGAAATCCTGAAGCTTCGCCAGTATTCGAAAGATCAACTGGGCGCGAAGTTCGACATTCGCTCGTTCCATGATGAAGTGCTTTCGGGCGGTGCGCTGCCGATGGATGTGCTGAGCACGCGCATTCACGATTGGGTGGGACAGCAGAAACAAGCGACGCTGTTGCCGGCGGGTGGCACGAATGCGGGCGCAACCGCAACGGCGAAATGAACTGAACGACCGCTCATCATTCTCAGGCGGAGTATCATTCCGGCTATGACGACACCGACTCCCGACCAGGAGCGCATCCGAATAGCCGGAGTGTATTCCGCCAAGACTGACGAAGAACTGGAGCAGATCGCCACTAGCGGCGATGAGTTAAGCTCTGTCGCCCATGAGGCAATGCTAGCCGAGGCGGCCAAACGCGGTCTCAATTTCGAGATCTCTGCGCCGCGCGGCGAAGACGTCTTTGAGTTCAACGAAACCGTCACTGTGCGCCAGTTCCGTGATCTTCCTGAAGCGTTGCTGGCCAAGGGCAGCCTGGAGTCCGCCGGCATTGAGGCCTATCTCATCGACGACAACATGATCCGCATGGATTGGTTTATCTCCAATCTTCTCGGCGGAATCAAACTCCAGGTTCACCCGGAGGATGCAGCTGCGGCCAACGAAATCCTGAATCAACCGCCGCCGGAGAATCTCGACGCTGAGGCTACCTAGGGACGAATCACACCGGACTCTGCGGTATGAGTCGCCGTATAATCGGCTGCAATGCGACAGTTTTTCCGCACGCTGCTTTTGGTTCTCGTCCTCATCTCGGTGGCGCTGATCTCGGCGCTGACGTCGATGCAGTTGGCGATTCACGGGCGTGAGGTAACGATTCCAAAATTTGTCGGCATGGCGCCATTTGAGGCCGAGCGTGCGGGCGCGGCTTTGGGGCTCCAGGTTGTGATCGAGCGGCAGTTCTTCAGTCCCGACGTTCCCGAAGGAAGAATCATGACCCAGGTGCCGCCGCCGGGAACGAAGGTGCGGCGCGGCTGGTCGGTTCGAGTCGCGCAAAGCCTGGGACGGCAACGGATCGCAATTCCCGACGTCACCGGAGGCAGCGAGCGGGTTGCCGAGTTGAACATCCAACGTCGCGGGCTCACGCTGGGCTCAATCGCGCGTGTCAATTTTCCGGAGGCTCCGCTGGACCAAGTGATGTCGCAAAGCCCGCCCGCGAATGCCAGCGGCGTGGCTGCGCCGAAAATCAGTTTACTCGTGAGCGATGGTCCGGAGCCGTCGGTCTATGTCATGCCGAACCTTACCGGGCAGCCATTTGGCAGCGCGATGCTCGCACTCCAGGATGCGGGGCTCAAGGTGGGGAAAGTCAGCGTGCTTCCTCCGCCGCTTTCTGGAGATTCGCAACCCGCGCCTTCTGCTCCGTTGGTGAATGCGGAGCCGAGTGCCGCGAGCATGATCGTCACGCAGAATCCCGCGCCGGGTCAGAAGATCGTGGCGGGGAGTGTGGTGAATTTCGAGGTTCGCTAAGTCAGGTTCGCTGGGTCGTCCCCTGATCAGGGGCATTCAATTCACCAACGTTTTATAACTGCCGTTCGATCACCGCGGCGAAAAAGCCATCGCATGGGTGCATGCCGGGAATTGTCCTCAGGTAAGGGCCGCTGAGAAGTGAGGGTAAAACGAGATCGGTCGAGAATTCACCTTCGCGCCGCAGATCCTCCAACTCACTCCTCAAATCGCCGACCCTGAATTCTTTCGAGGATGCAATGGCCGCTTCGACGACCGCTTCATTTTCTTCGTATTCGAGCGAGCAGGTGGAATAGACGAGCCGTCCACCCACGGCGAGTCGCTCCAACCCGGACTTCAAAATCGCAATCTGCCGCGACTGAAGATCGCTCAGGTCCTCGGATTTGGATTTAAGACGCCATTTGATTTCTGGATTGCGCGCCAGCGTGCCCGTGCCGGAGCAGGGAACGTCGGCGAGGATTCGGTCAAAGCTGGCGATAAACGGCGCCTTTCGTGCGTCGGCGGCGATCACGCGAACGTTGGGCAAGCGGTTGAGGCTTTGCAGCAAGCGCGCGCGATGCGGATGTAGCTCGGTAGCGAATATCTTGGTACCAAGATTGCGCTCGGCGATGAGAGCGGTCTTGCTGCCGGGTGCGGCGCAGCAATCGAGAATCGGAGAATCTGGTTGCGAGCCTCGCCGTCCTGCCAGGAGAGCGACGAGTTGCGAAGCTTCATCCTGAATCGAGACGCGGCCCTCGCGATAAGCGCGGGTTTCACGAATGTCGCCCGAGACGATGTCGCCCGAGACGACGCGTCGCGCAGTCGATAACAGGCGGCCGGGAGCGAGATGAATTCCAGAGTCCGCGAGCTCGGCCGCGGTACGCTCGTCGCGAATGTGAATCGCAGTGGGCGGTATCGTTTGATCGTAGGCGCAGATTTTCCGCGCCGATTCCAAACCGTAGCGGTCGGCCCAGCGCGTGACCATCCACGGTGGATGGGCTGAGCGCTGAGCCAGCGTTGCGACGTCGGGCGACGCGATGATATTCGCGGAGATGACACTCGCGGAAATATCTCCTTCTGTGCGCTCGGTGCGAGTGATCTTGCGCAGAACGGCATTGACGAACGGCGCCGCAGAACTTTTGCGTGTGGCTTTGACCAGTTCTACGCTTTCAAAAATCGCGGCGTGAGCTGGCACCCTCGTCAGAAAGTGCAACTGATAAATGCCGAGGCGAAGAGCGGTGAGGACTTCTGCGTCGAGTCGTTTGAGTTTTTGGGATGAGGCGGCGGCCAGGCGTCCATCCAGCAGCGAGCGCCAACGCAGAACGCCCATGACGAGTTCAGTGGCGAGTCCGTGATCGCGAGAAGACAGTTCTCGGAGCGCCGCCGAATGAAGGAGTTCGGTGGCGTAAGAATCATCGCGTTCGATGCGCAGAAGAATTTCGAACGCCACCGCGCGAGCTGGAGAAACTGCCATGCAGCTCTATTGTCCCAGACGGTCGCCAGATTTGGGCCGGTAGCCGTTGATGAATTCTGTCGCGGTCATTCGGCGCTTGCCTTCGAGTTGGAGTTCGATCAGTTCGAGGGCTGTGCCAGTGCCGTCGTTTGAACCGCATTCGACGAGTAGGCGACCTGCATTGACTGCGATTTCTCCCGGCGTCAGTTTCGGCGCATCCTGTGCCGGTCGATCCAGCGCCGGTCGAGCACGATGCACTTGCAGAATCTTTCCTTTGAAGGTTGAGAAGGCGCCGGGCCACGGTTGAAAGCCGCGCAGACGATTGAACAGTTCGTCGGCGATGCGTGAGAAATCCATGCGGCCGTCTTCTTTTTTGAGTATCGGCGCGAGCGTGGCCAGGGAGTGATCCTGCGGGGTCGCGTGAACCGTTCCGTCCTCGAGCCCGCGGAGAGTTTCGACCATGAGCTCCGCGCCGAGCGACGCAAGCCTTGGCCCCAGGGTCTCGGCGGTGTCATCGAGATGAATCGGCAGCTCGCGTTGCAGAAGGATGTCGCCGGTATCAAGTCCAGCGTCAATGCGCATGGTGGTGACGCCCGAGACGGTTTCGCCGCAGGCGATTGCCCACTGGATGGGCGCGGCCCCGCGATATTTCGGCAACAGAGACGCGTGCAGATTTAGATTTCCGAGACGAGGAAGATGGATCATCCACTGCGGAATAATGCGGCCATAGCCGACGACAATGATTGCGTCAGGATGAAGCGCTGCCAGCTGATCACGAAATTCGATATTGTTCTTGATCGTCGTCGGCTGCGTGACAGCCGAGCCAAGGCGCAGCGCTGTCTCTTTCACGGGAGACACGGTTACTTCCATTCCGCGTCCGCGCGGGCGATCGGGCTGAGTGACCACCAAGGGTACGGAATGCCCGGCCTCGACCAGTCTTTCGAGGATTGGGACAGCAAAACGCGGAGTGCCGCAGAAGACCAGAAGCATAGGTGTTAGGTCTTAGGTCTCAGGTCTCAGGTCTCAGGAAATGCTCAAGATGGCTGGGGTTTTCCTGAGACCTGACACCTGACACCTGATCTTTCTCTCTACCACTCTCCGGCCTTCACCAGCTTCTTGATTTTGCGCTTGATGAGGTCGCGTTTCAGCGCGCTGACGTGCGAGATGTAGAGCTTGCCGTTCAAGTGATCGGTCTCGTGCAGGAAGGCGCGGGCCAGCAGATCTTCTCCGGTGTGCTCGAAAAACTTTCCGTTGAGATCCTGGGCGCGCACCGTGACGATCTTGGCGCGCGTGACGTCTTCGCGAAAGTCGGGAATGCTCAAGCATCCCTCAGAGCTGCGCTGGCGGCCTTCTTTGCTGACGATGACAGGATTGACCAAAACCAGCTTCGCGTCGGGATCTTCCTTAAAAGTCACGTCAACGACAGCCAGACGTTTCGAAATTCCAATCTGCGGAGCGGCCAGGCCAACGCCACGCGCGGCGTACATCGACTCGAACATGTCCTCGACGAGCTTCTTGAGTTCGTCATCGAACTCCGTCAACATTGGCGGCGGGCTTTTCGAGCACTGGATCGCCGAATTTAACAATTGGATAAATCATGGGGATGAATCATGTTTTGACTGATTGCCGCTTCAGTAGCTCTTCAACTGCTCCAGGTATCCTTGAAAATTTCGCTTTGTTTCACGCAGTGAGTCTCCGCCAAATTTTTCAAGCGCGCAACGTGCCAGCGTGAGCGCGACCATCGCTTCGGCGGCCACTCCGGCTGCCGGAACCACGCACACGTCCGAACGTTCGTAGGCTGCCTTCACCGGCTCACGCGTCGTGAAATCCACCGACTGCAAAGGACGCCGCAGCGTCGAGATCGGTTTCAGATATCCGCGAACCCTGATCTCCTGCCCGTTCGACACGCCGCCCTCGATGCCGCCAGCGTTGTTGCGCGTGCGTGTGAAGCCGGAAAATCCGGCGTCGGTCTGATAGCCGATTTCATCATGAACGGCCGATCCCGGCGAATGCGCGGCCTGAATCGCGGTGCCAATCTCAACTCCTTTGACCGCTTGCAAAGACATGACGGCGGCAGCGAGCAGCGCGTCTAGACGCTCATCCCACTGCACGTAGCTGCCGAGGCCGGGAGGAACATTGTGCGCCACGACCTCGAAGACTCCGCCGACCGAATCGCCTGTGCGCAGGACCTTGTCGACCTCTCCTCTCATGCGCAACTCGGCCTCGGCGTCGGCGCAGGAAAGCAATACTTCGTTTTTCTGCGCCAGCGGCTCGATCTGCTCCCAGGGGATTTCCCGGTCGGCGATCGAAACCGCGCCCACCGCAATCACGTGACTCAATACCTCGATGCCCAATTCTCGCAGCAACAACTTGGCGAGCGCGCCGATAGCGACCCGTGCCGCCGATTCGCGAGCCGAAGCACGCTCGAGCACATAGCGGGCTTCCGTAAAATCGTACTTCAACGCTCCGGCAAGATCTGCGTGGCCGGGGCGCGGTGATGCGACGCGCTTGTGTTTCTCCGGGTCGCCGGTCTCTACCGGCAGTGATTCTTTCCAATTCTGCCAGTCGCGATTTTCCAGGATCACGGCGATCGGCGAGCCGATCGTTTTGCCATGATGGACGCCGGAAAGAAAGTGCGCGCGGTCGGTTTCGATTTTCATGCGCCCGCCGCGCCCGAACCCCTGCTGACGCCGCCAGAGTTCGCGGTCCACAAATGCCTGATCGACCGCCAACCCGGCTGGCAATCCGGAAAGAAAGGCAACCAGGGCCTCGCCGTGGGACTCTCCGGAAGTGAAGTAGCGCAACATGTGAACAGGAATTGTAAATGTAAATGATTGAGAATGGAGAAACGTTCAGCTCCCCGCGATTTCATGCGCGGGTGCCTTATACAGTCGCGCCGTGCGCTTTTTTGCGGATTCTGAGCGGAGCTGGGCCGCCAGCTTGTACAATTGGCTAGGCTTGCTAGGCCTAGCCCGGCCAACGGCCGGACGTTGGCCCCGAAATCGTCGCGCCACTTCGTCAGATGACGCGAGGACTTTCCCATGCTGACCAAGACTCCGATGTTGACGGAAAGCGCTGTGCTCATTCGTTGCGTGCTCGCTGACGATCACGAAATGCTCCGCTACGGAGTACGCCGGTTGCTCGAGGACGCTCCTGACTTTGCCGTTGTTGGCGAAGCTGGCGACGCCGCCGAGGCTCTCAAACTGGTGCTCGAGCATCGTCCCGAACTTGTTCTGCTCGACATCAGCATGCCCGGTATGTCGTCGTTTGAAGCCGGGCGCTTGATCGAAGAACACTGCGCCGGCACGCGTATCGTGTATCTGACCATGCACGAAGATCGCGAGTATGTGCAGCAGGCGCTCAGTTCGGGAGCGAGTGGCTACCTTTTGAAAGACACTCCGGCGCCGCTGTTGCTGAACGCGTTGCGCGAAATCCATCGCGGCGAACGTTCGTTGAGCCCGCAGATTGAGACCCGTTTGAAAGACGACGCGGCGTTGCGAAATCAGGTGGTGCGAACTCCGCTGCGGAGAAGCACGCTGACTCTGCGCGAGCGGGAAGTCATGAAACTGCTGGCCGAGGGCAATACGGTGAAGAAGGCGGCGGTAATCCTTGGAGTCAGCACGAAAACGGTCGAGGCGCACAAGTTCAACTTGATGAGGAAACTCGACATTCACAACAAGGCGCAACTGGTAACCGTTGCGATTCAGAAGAAGATTCTGCCGCTGCCTGTCCCGATCAATTAGGTCTCTGCCAACCCCGTGTCTGTGCTGACTCAGCCTCTGCTGCCTTCGATTGCGGTGGCGAGGCTGGCGAGATCGGGGACCTCCAAATCTGGACGCTGCTCGTCGGCCCGCGCCGACGAGGGTCGAACCGCTCCAATTCCAGGACGCGCTGACTTTCGGTTCACCCATACTGTTGCGATTCCGAGCGAGCGCGCCGGAACTACGTCGTGATAGATGCTCTGCCCTGCATGCAGCAGTTGACCGGGAGAGATGGCGAGCTGCCGCAGTGCGAGCTTGAAATTATTGATGGAAGGTTTGTAGCTTCGCGCCTGCTCGGCGGTGATCACAGCGTCGAAGTCTACCTCGAGAAGCCTGCGCGTCTTCTCGAAGAGATCGTCGTCGATGTTCGAGATGATTGCGAGCTTGTAACGTTGCTCAAGGCTTCGCAGGGTAGTCACCGTATCCGGAAACGGCGGCCACGATGCTACCGATTCAGCGAGCGAGTCAATTTCCGCTGGGCTGGCGCGGAATTTGAGGTGCACCGCAAAGGCGCGCACGACGGATCGCAGCGCTTCCTTGTAATTCTGATACCCGCCACTCTCGGCTTCAGCCTCGAATTCGCCGTAGAGTTCGAGAATGTCCGAGTCGGAAATCCTGCAACCGTGATTGGCGAGTACTGACCTCAAGGTGGGCAGAATTCCAGCCTCCCAATCGATCAGGGTGCCATAGCAGTCAAAGGTGATGGTGGTGAAGCGAGAGAAATCCATAAGAGCGGTCGTTAGTCGCTGGTCGTTAGTCGTTCGGAGGTTCCTCGATCTCGACGAATTCTAATTAGCGATATCCGCTGAAGCCCAACGACCAACGACGAACGACCAACGACGAATAACCGAAGACCGGCCTACTGTAACGGTTGCACTTGCAGCGAAGAAGTGAGCTTGAAGCTGAGCGCGGACTCGGCGGGAAGCACGACCTCTTTGTTGCCGGTGTAGGCTGCGCCGGCCGTTCCGGCTCCGCCGCCGGCGAGCGCGCCGATCGCTGCACCTTTTCCTCCTCCAGCCAAGCCACCCACGATTGCGCCAAACGCGGTGCCGCCGCCAGCGACTACGGCGGTGCGTTTGCCTTTACCTTTTTCCGTACGGCTGATGGCTGCTGTCGCGATCGACGTGGGACTTCCATTGATCGTGATCGATGTCAACCTGAGTTCAAGCAACGCGCCGCCTTTGATTTTGCCCAACGCTTTCGCATCGACTACAGCTCCGCTGGCCGAAGTACCTTTAGGAATTACAGTGTTGCCATCGACAGTGATGTCAGAAGCCAGAGTGGCCCGGAAGGTGTCGCCCGGTGAGCTGATCTTCGATCCCAGGGCGCTTCCGAGACGAACGGTCAGCATCGTGCCCGCGGGTACGACTACCGGAGGTGGTGGCGCGGGTGCCGCCGCCGGAGTTGCTGACGGTGCCGCGGCGGGTGCCGCGACTGGCGCCGACGATGCGGGCGCGGTCGACGAACTCATTCCGCCTCCGCCATTAGAAGACGAAGGCGACGATGAAGAGGACGACGCGGAGTTGTTGCCCGAGTTCGAACCGTTCTCGGCGGGCTTGCTCGAGCAGGCCGCGAGGGTCAGTACGAATGTAAATAGAAGAGAAATGGACAATGCGGGGAGAGCACGGCTGCGCATAATTTTCCTCCGAGACGAAAAGGTCGCGGGAAAAACTTTAGTCGAACTGAGGGAAGTTGTGCAAACGCGCCGGGGCGAAAAACAGGGCAGCAGCCGTGGGCAATCTTTTATGCTTTTTGTTCGCTGAACAAGTCCATCAGCGGCGCTGCGGAGACTGATTCAGACTGCGAGCTGGACGCCGGGCCCTCGTCGATGGACCGGGACGAGGACGGAGGCGTCGTGTCCACAGTCGAATCCTCGGCAACAGTCTTTTCCGGTACGGGCTTCTCGCCTTGCATGAATTTTCTGGAATCGAGCAACGGCCGCCCAAGCGACGCGTTGTAGCTGGTCCACGGTCCCTCATGTGCCGCCTCGCGTTCGAAGTGCGCTCGCATGGCTTCCATCTTGGAGTCGAGATCGTCGAGATAGTGGAGCATCAGGGCTTCGGGAAACATTGGCAGCTTGGGAGAGCCGAAGTCGTACTGTCCGTGATGGCTGATGATCAGGTGTTCGAGCAAGGTTTTCAATTCGCCGGGGAAGTCGGGCAATTTTGCCAACTTGGCCTGCAACATTTCCAGCTCGATGATCATGTGTCCGAGCAACTGGCCGCGCGTCGTGTAGGAGAAGGCGCGATTGTAGGTCAGTTCCTGAATCTTGCCGATATCGTGCAGGAATGCGCCCGTCAACAGCAGATCGCGATTGACCTGGGGATAGTTGCGGCTCATCAGATCGCAGGAACGGAACAGCGAAACGACATGGTCGAGCAGTCCGCCGATGTAGGCGTGATGCAACGTTTTGGCGGCGGGAGCGTTGCGATAGCGTTCGGCAATTTCCGGGTCGGCCATGAAGAGTTCGACGAGATCCTTCAGGTGCGCGTTCTGGAATGTCCCGACAAACTCGGTCAAAGTTCTCCAGAGTTCGCCGATATCTTTCGTGGTTTTCGGCAGGTAGTCGGTAAAGTCGATGTCGACTTCTTCCATGCGCCGCAGTTTGTGAACCGTAAGCTGGAAACGATTCTTGTACTTGTTGATCAGCCCCTTGACCTTGAGGAAGTCATCCTGCTCGAAGACATCGAGAAATTCCTCGACGTTGTCCCACATCTTGGCCTCAAGCTGGCCGGTGCGGTCCGCCAGCACCAGGGCCAGATAAGGCTCGCCATTTTTCTTGGCTTTGACCTGCTTCGACGCCACCACGAAGCTCGAAGTAATGATTTTGTTTTCCTGCTGGGAACAGTCAGCGATGAAGAACTCTTTCATGAGCCTCCGCGAAACGGCGTGTGGCGCGTGCGCGTGATCCAGCCGAAGCCGGGAGTGATAAAGCGGATACAGCTCAGCTTAGCCTAAAACACTCCGAGCTTCTTCTTCTTTTTCAAGTTCTTGGAGTTGTTTTCCTTGGCTGCGGTCTCGACCGGTTTGGTCTGTTTCGAGCTGGCGCCGGAATCGATGTAGCCGGATTTGACATCGATGTAGGCTTCTTCGCGCAGCGTCGTCAAGAACGCCCGTAGAGCGGGCTGCAGCTTCTGCATATACAGAGCGTCCTGGATGCGGGGCTCCGCCTCTTTCAGGCTGGGAACGCCGGCCACCTGATGCTCGACGGCTTGAAGAATGACATAGCCCTGCTTGGTGCGGATCACGTCGGTGACCTCGCCCGCCTTGAGCGCGAACACTTTGTCTTCCAATTCCTTCGAGAGAGTGCCACGTTTGAAGTAACTCAGGTCGCCGCCGTCTTTGGCAGACGGGCCGTCCGAAAATTTCCTGGCCAGGTCGGCGAATTTTGCGCCCTTCTTGAGTTGATCGAGCAAATTCTGGGCTTTTGCTTCGGCCGCGGCCCGCGCCGCTTCCGTCTCTTCCGCAGTCGCGGGTTCGGGCTTGGCGTCAGGTGTCGCGGATGGTCTGGTTGGTGTCTTGGGTGCGATTAGAATTTCACTGAGCCGAACCTGCTCGGGCTGTTCCATCTCCGCGCGGTGCGCGTCATAGAACTTCTTCACGTCGTCCTTGCCCATGGAGAGGTGCGAGCCGACTTCCTGCCCAATCACCTTCTGCGTGATGATCTGCGTGCGTAGGTTTTGTTTGAAATCTTCATAGGAAGCGCCCTGCGCCTCCGCCGCTTTTTCCAACTCTTCCATGGAGCCGAGGTTCATCTGCTTGCGCATCTCGTCGAGACGCTTGATGAGTTCGGTGTCGCCGGTAATGCCGAGGTCTTTACCTTTTTGCAGGAGGAGTTGCTGGTCAATCAAGTCGCGCAATACGTCGCGCTGTTTGTCCGCGAAGACGCGGTCGGCGTTTGAAGGATCCTGTTGCTGCACTTCCTGCTTGAGCTGATCACGGCTGCGAACATATTCCGTGCGCGTAATGATTTCGTTATTCACGCGGGCGATGATCTCTTCGACCACGGTGTCGGCCGGCAATAAGGCAGGGAGCAGCAGAGCGGACCCAACAGCCAACGTCAGAAGAACCACCGTCTTCCTTGCGAGCGCTTTCTCGATCACTTTTCCTCGAAACACTTTTTCTCGAAACATGCGGACACCCGGGGAGATTGAGTTTCCTCGTATTTTACGCCGGGAGCGGTGCACAGGCCAAATTCTGCTGAAATGGATGAGGCGGCTAAGCGGCCCGCACGAGCGTCAGGGCGGTGACATCGTTATGCTTTGGAGCGCTGTGCATGAAGTCCTGCACTCGCAGCAGGATGCCGCGCGAGAGATCTTTGGCCGAAGAGGGTCCCGTCTGCATGACGCTCTTGACCCCATCCAACCCAAATTCCGTCGTCTTTGACTCGGCCTCGACCACTCCGCGCGAAACCACAGCCAGCGAGCTTTTCGGTCCGAGACCGACGATTCGGGCGTCGGTGGGGGCGAGTGAGAACAGTCCAAGCGGCAGGCCTGTCGCGGGCAATTCAACGAGGCTGGCGTCGTCGCGTAACAACCCTGGAGTGTGTCCGGCATTCACATAGCAGACGGTGCCGAGTTCCTCGTTGTAGCAGCCGGCGAATGCGGGACAACTGCGCACGCCTCCGGCAGCCCGCATGATCTCAAGGTTGAGGCGGCGCGCCAATTCGATCATCGCGTCCGATTCGTTCAGTTCGGGATCCTGGAACAGGTCTTCAGCGGCCGAGCGGAAACAAGTTTGTGCGGCCTGTATCACGGGCGCGCCGGTTTCGCGCTTGCCGGCGACATCGAGCAATCCAAAGAGAAAACGGTGCGGGCTGACACGCAGGAATTCGTGCAGGTCGCCGCCCGCGCGCGACGAAAAATACGCAACGGCCATGTCAGCGCCCTGGAGCGCCGGCGACTCGCCCTGAACAATTTCCCGAACTTCCTCCGCCGATGAGCCGAACCCGAGTTTTGAAAGCAGCGCCTTCATGAGGGGCGAAATTATCACAAAGTATGGGGCAGAGCAATGAGCCAGAGGTGGTGGGGGCGGGATTGTTTGCAGACAGTGTTTTCGAGGTGCTAACGGTGGGGAAAAGGCTTCACTTTACTGCACATTGTGAGAAATCCGCTTGGGAATCTGCGCATTCTATTCGCCGTAGCGCTCTTTCAGTTGCCGTGCCATCTCGTCGCGAAGCTGGCGGTAGTCTGCATGCACCGTGGATCGCAGCGCCGCTTCAGTCGAGCTTCCCTGTGACAGCATTCCGAGAATGCGGGCGATCTCGCTCATGCCGTAGGCGTCGCGAATATATTCGGCGGCCGCGAGAGACTCCGCATAGGCGACGCTTGCTTCCGGACCGGAGAAGTTCATGAAGCTGCCTTCGAGAATGTTGAAGGGAATCTCGTTGCCCGAGCCAAAAGCTGCGCCATCTGATGTCCGAAGCTGGCGGACGACTTGCCTTCTTCAATCTGAGCGATGCCCTCATTCAGCCAGGTAGGGCAGCGGTTGCCCGACATCTGAGAGACGAATGAATGCGTCAGTTCGTGCTTCAGAACGCGTGCGAGATCGGGAGTAACACTATTCATTCCGCTGACGGGAATGCGCAACTTGCCGTCATTGATGGCGCCGCTCCATGAGGGCGCGCGAGTCACGTCGAAAAATGCCTGCTGCGTATAGAGCGTCACCGCGATCGTGTTACGCGGCGAGTAGCCGAGATCGCGCGACCAGGTCGTCATATTCGGAGTCGAGTGTCGCCAGCAGGTCGCGGCGAAATGTTCTCCGACGTGTCTCTTGCCTTCGAAATGCAGATTGAAGTGGCTGCTCTCGCGCTGCGAAAAATTGGATTCGGCGGTCGATTCGCGCTCGGCGCGGGCCAGGTATTCGCTGACGGTGGCATCGGGACGCAACGTCAGCGATTTCTTCCACGACCGAATCGCGTCGGGCGTATGGTCGATCGACGAATTGCACGAAGCCCAGCATGGCACATGCATCGGCCGAATCGGCAGCGACGCTTGTAGCATGTTGCGCATAGGGCAGCGCCTCGGCGGCGTGCCCGGTGCGCATCAGCGTGGCTGCGTAGTAGATCAGCAGAGTCGAGTTGTCAGGCAGAAAACGCAGCGCCGACTCGTAATAGCCCTTGGCTTTCGGAAAATTGCCGTGATCGGATTCGTGCTTGCCGGCGAGAAAGTATGCCGTGGCGGCGACCTCGGGATTCCCTGCTCTGCGCGACACTGGCGAGCGCGTCCACATCCACCTTGCCGTCGCGGATCACTTTTTCTGCCACATCGGATTCGTGGTTGAAGCTTGGCGTCGGCGGTGTGATATCTGGCGAGTTTGACGGATGCTCCTGAACCGCCGTGAACCGGCGCGACTCCTCCCGCGTCGATCCTATCGACTGAAGATTTCGGGATCGCGTAGGTGTCCTCTCCGATGTCGTACTCGATGTGATCCTTGTTTTCGCGAACCTGGTCGGCCCAGATGGTGCGTCCATTCTTGAGGTGAATGACGTCGCCGGACGCGGAAAGCGCCGAAAAAGCACTAGAATGGGGACAAGGGTTCGCACTCGGCTGATTCTAGCAATCGCGCCGAGGATGCCGTAAGGTGACCAAGGTGCACTGGGACGGGATTTCCGGAGTTTCAGGCGGGACTGATCCAAACGGGACAGAGATGACAGACCCGATGCTCGCTCGTCAGAGCAGGCTCGCCCACAGTTCGCGCCGCATAGTCGGATGGCTGACATGCTTGGCCGCTGTCACTGCTACTGCACCTGCCTTTGCCCAGCCGGCCAGTTCAAGGGCGCAATGTCCGCAAACTACCGCCGCTCTCTACGCGAGATTGCGCTCCGTCGAACTCGACCCGAACCGCGTCTACCACATTCGAGAGGCTTCGATCGACCGTCCAAACCTTCACATCGATTTCGAGGACGGCACTGTCGCCTTTACAGAAGATATTTGCGGGCGGACTACCGGCGCATTTTTCGAGGGTGAGGCGGAAGTTCGGGTGCGGCCTCCGAGTCGCGTGGAGCGGGCCTCGTTGGCGCTTTTCACTGGCATGGCGATTCTTGAAGAACAATTCACTTCAGGATTCCTACGTTTTAACGACGACACGGCGAATGCTCTTCAGCCCTTTCTCTCGCCGGCGGCCGACAGCCAGGAATTTATCAAGGAATGGAGCGACACGAGCCGTATTTTGACCGATACAGATTCCCTGCGCCTGCTGCTCGATTTCAGTCATTTTCTTCCGACTTCAGACGGAAGCGAGCCGGAGCGGAAGTTTCCGCCATTTCTTCACGCCCATCTTTTGGGCGAGAAACTCGGGGGCTTTGAAGTGTACTGGGATGCCTCTGCGCCCGAGCCGTTGTGGGCAGGGCAGCCCAAGCTCAAGGATGAAACTCTGTTCTTCGACATCTGGACGTCATTCGCGCCGACGACGCTTGTCAAGGGAACGGCCGCTCCATTGGCCGGCGACATATCCATCACCGACTTCCACATTCGTGCGTCGGTACAGCCTCCGACGCGATTGCAGGCAACGACAGAGTGCGACGTTCGAGTCCGATCAGGTGGTGAAAGGACTTTGCTCTTTGAGTTGTCGCGCTATCTCAAGATTGATTCTGTCGAGGCCGACGGGCGCCCCGTCGATTTCCTCCAGAACCAGGCGCTCGAAGGTTCCAAACTCCACCGAAATGGCAACGATCTGGTCGCGGTTGTGTTTCCGCTACCGCTTGCGGCGGGCCAGGATGTGAAGCTCCGCTTCAGCTATGCGGGCGACGTCCTTTCGGATGCGGGGAATGGTCTGCTCTACGTGGGCGAGCGCGGGACGTGGTATCCGAATTTTGGACTGAGTCCGGCCCAATTTGACATGGAGTTCCACTATCCAGCGGACTGGACTCTGGTGGCGACCGGGAAGCAGACGTGGCGAGCCGGCGACAAAGAGACCGAGATGGGTCCGGAAATGATCCAGGAGCGATTCTCACGCTTTGTGTCGGAGCGGCCGATCCCGGTGGCGGGATTCAATCTCGGAAAGTACGTGCGAGCCGACGCGAAGGCAGGCGATATCCCCATCGCCGTTTACGCCACGAATACAGTGGAAAAATCGTTTCCCACGGCGGAGGCAGAAATAATCGAGTCGCCGACTGCGGCCAGGAGACCCGGTGATCCAGCGAAGGCGATGGGATCGATGGTCATCGTTCCTCCGCCTCCATCGCCAGCCCGAGATGTACAGAGTGTGGCCGATAGGGCGGCGCGATCGATCGAGAACTATTCGCGATGGTTCGGCCCCTATCCCTACGGGTCGCTGGCATTCACACAGATGCCCGGGCAGCTGAGCCAGGGATGGCCGAGTTTGGTTTTTCTGTCGAGTTTCGCGTTTCTAAACCCACAGGAGCAGACGGATCTTCATCTTGATCCGGTGATGCGAGTGATCGATAGCCAGGTCATCGCTCATGAGACCGCCCACCAGTGGTGGGGTGATTTCGTCTTCTGGCAAAGTTACCGCGATCAGTGGATCGGGGAAGGCCTGGCGAACTATTCGTCGCTCCTGATCCTGGAGCAGCAGAACCCGGCACAGTTCCGGGCCGTAATGGACAAGTACCGCCGCGACCTGCTCAGCAAGAACAAAGATGGCGAATGGCTGCGCGATGCCGGTCCGGTAACGCTCGGCCAGCGGCTGGACTCGTCTCACTTTCCCGGAGGATATGAAGCGATCAGCTATGAACGCGGCACCTGGTTATTTCACATGCTGCGATGCATGATGCACGACGCGGCGATCTCACATGGAGCCGGGGGGGCGATTCCGAAATGGGTTCCCAATCTCGGAAAGGGAAGATTGATCCTGACGAGCCATTTTTCCGCACCTTGCGCAAAGTCAGAGAACGCTACGCCGGAAAAGCACTCACCACAGAAGACCTGGTGGAAGCGTTTGAAGAACAACTGCCACGCCCACTTTGGTTTGAGAATCGCCGCAAGCTGGATTGGTTTCTCCGAGGATGGATCGAAGGCACGGCGATTCCAGCGTTGGGAACACAAGAGATTCATATCGTTCCCAAGGCTGCGAGCGCCACGGTGACCGGGGTGATCGTACAAAAGGACGCGCCCGACGATCTGGTGACCGCCGTTCCCGTATACGGCGCTACCACAGGCAAGACGCTCGTGTATCTGGGCGAAGTGCTCGCCGAGGGGGCGGAGACTGCGTTCCGGCTCAGCGGCCCGGCGAATCTGCGGAAGATCGTGCTCGATCCGAAGCAGACCGTTCTTACTTCCGCAGATAAAAACTGAAGATAAATTCGACAAATTCTGAGAGACGCATACATTCGGTGCTGAGAGTGTCCGCGCTTGCCGCTCTTGGAGGCCACCTGATTGCTAGCAGACACACGACCCTGCCGTGGAGGGCCTGTGGCTGTTAATCCTCACTCATGCGCCAGACTTTGCTCAAATTTTGACTCGAACTCCGACTTGAACGGCCGCGTGAACGAACGCAAGAACGGGCAAGTGTTCCGTGGGACGATCCTTCTCGTCGAGGACGAGCCTTTCGTTCGCGAGGCGACCTGTGGCATTCTGCGCAACGGTTGCTTCGAAGTTTTGTTGGCCAAAGATGCCGATCAAGCGATCGCGGTCTACGAAGAATGCGAGCAAAGGAAGCAGGCTGATGTCGATCTCCTAATGACCGACATGGTGCTTCCCGGAGCGACAGGGCGGGAGTTAGGGCAAACATTGCAGCGTCGTTCTCCGGCGCTGGCGGTTCTGGTGACATCCGGTTACAGCAATCCGGAGTACGACATGGAAACGCCCGAGTCGCGCACGTATTTTCTGGCGAAGCCCTATTCCATGCGGACACTGATCGCTAAAATCGAGAAGATTCTGGGAAGCGATTCTCGAAGTCGAGCGGCGCAAGCGGGTTAGTGAAAAAAGTTTGATCCATGCCCTGCACGGCGAGAATTACTTCGGCATGAGCTCCGCCACGGTCAACTTATCGGCGCGCCGCAACTCCGGAAAGAGCCAAGCCCAAAGCGCGATCACCAGCAGCGTTCCGACGCCCCCCATCACGACCGCAGGCACGGTTCCGAACCACTGAGCTGTCAGGCCAGATTCGAATTCACCCAACTCGTTCGATACCCCGATGAACATCATGTCCACCGCGCTGACGCGCCCTCGCATGTCGTCTGGGGTCGCCACCTGCACCAACGTCGCGCGAATGATTACGCTGACCATGTCACTGGCGCCGAGCAGCAGGAGAGCGATGAGCGAAAGAATCAGGCTGTGCGAGAGGCCGAAGATAATGGTCATGACGCCGAACGAGGCTACGCAAAAGAGCATGGTGGGGCCGGCGTAGCGGCGAATCGGACGATGCGCCACGGCAATCGCCATCAGCGCCGCACCCACTCCGGGAGCGCTGCGCAACAGGCCGAGTCCCCAGGGCCCGGTGTGCAGGATTTCGCGGGCGTAGACGGGCAGCAGAGCTACGGCTCCCCCGAGCAGGACGGCGAACATGTCGAGCGAGATGGAACCTAGAATCAGCTTCTTCTCCCAGATAAAGCCAAACCCGGCGAGCACTGTCCGCAGACTGATCGGTTCCTTTTCGACGCGCTTCTTTTCCGGCGATGTCGTGAGCGGATGGATGCGAAAGGTGAGCACGATGCTCAGCACCGAGATGGCGAAAGCCGTGGCGTAGACGGTTTCGGGGCCGCGGAAGAGGGCGTATGCGATTCCTCCGACAGCAGGCCCGGCGATGGTTGCGACCTGAAAGGTGCTGGCATTCCAGGCGACAGCGTTCGGAAAATGCTCTTCGGGGACAAGTTGAGGGAGTATGGCGCGGCTGACCGGAAAACTAAAACTGCGCGAGACGCCTAGCAAGACCAGCACAGCGTAGATCAGGTGGACCGATTGCGGGGCGCGCCAACTGATCGCGAGCAGAAGCATGGAGCAGACCCCAAACCCGCCGTAGCACCACATCAGCAGCTTGCGGCGATCAAACAGGTCGGCGGCGTGTCCGGCAAAAAGAAATAAGACAAATCCCGGCAGAAACTGCGCGAGGCCGACGTATCCGAGATCCAGCGGACGCTTGGTGATCCCGTACACCTGCCAGCCCACAGCGACGGACTGCATTTCAAGCGCGACGACAATGAAGAATCGGGCGAGCGTGTAGGAGACGAAATTGGGATAAGTAAAAGCCACCCGCCCGGCAAGGCGGGGATCTTCGGTGGCGAGCATTCCTCTATTACTTTGCCACAGTTCGGCGTGGACGTTCAGCGTCGAGGTTCATCGCCGATTGATGAGCGAGGCGACGTACCCCGCGCCAAAGCCGTTGTCGATATTCACCACGCTGACATTCGAAGCGCAGGAATTCATCATTCCCAGCAAGGCAGCGAGCCCTTCGAAGGCTGCACCGTAGCCAACACTGGTGGGAACGGCAATCACCGGGACCCCGACCAGTCCGCCAACCACGCTGGGGAGAGCCCCTTCCATTCCGGCGCAGACTACGATCACGCGCGCTTTGCCGAGGTCTTCACGGTGGGCCAGCAGACGATGGATGCCTGCCACTCCCACGTCGTAGATGTGCTGGACGTTGTTTCCCATCAACTCAGCGGTGACGACCGCCTCTTCGGCAACGGGGATGTCGCTGGTTCCCGCCGAAACCACAACGATCACTCCCTTGCCGTGCTTTTTGCGGTCGCGCTTCAGAACGATCGCGCGGGCGAGGGGACGGTATTCCGAGTGGGGCACAACCGCCGCCACCGCTGCATACTGTTCCTCAGAGGCGCGAGTGGCCAGGACGTTGCCGCCGTGCGCCGCCAGGCGCTCGAAGATCCCTGCGACTTGGAGGGCAGTTTTCCCCTGCGAAAAAATTACCTCCGGAACCCCCTGCCTCAGGGCCCGATGGTGGTCGATCTTGGCAAAGCCCAGATCTTCAAACGGAAGGTGGCGTAGGCGCTCGACAGCCTCGTCGGGCGTGAGGCGCTTTTTTTGGACTTGGTCGAACAACTTGCGAAGATCTTCAGGGTTCATGAGTATTGGGCCGGGGCCATTGATTGGCCTATGGTCGACGGGACTATTGGATTAATACAGCACCGTCGGCAGTGCCATTGTAGACGGCAGCAGCCGGACGGGCGAAACCAGGCGTGGTTGCGGTGACAGGTGACGTAAACCCGAGGTGGGTAACCAAGGTAAGATGTAGTATTTTCATGAAGTTGCGCAGATTACTCCAGAGGTTCTACGTCCTTTGGAGAGATTGCCCCATCCGGTTGCGCACCCTATACTGGTCCTAACTCTGGTTCCGGATTCTCTGGCAGGTGCTCGGGTAGGTGACCCTAGGTGTAAGTGTGCTTTTTTGTTTGCCTGAATACCCGTATGCAAAAACGCCTGCAAATCGCGACGTTGACGATGGCGAGTTTATCCGCGATCTCCTTTCTTTCTACGGTTTTGTTCACCACGCCGCTGTCGGCGCAATCGCCCGAAGTGGCGACTTCCGTGGTCACTCACACCGGAGCCATCACTCCCACGTCCGATGAGTATGGCCGCAAGATCTATGTGAATGTCGATCACGCGAGCAGCGTATCCGGTTCTTCGGCTCCGGGCAGAGAGTCTACCGGGTCTTCATCTTTGTCCTCGCCTTCGTCCCCACGCGGACTCGTTTATTGGAGCGTGACGGAGCACAGGTTCAAGCCGGTACCTACGAGCGGCGCCGTCATGCGGGCAGCGCGTTCGGCGGCTTCCGAGGTCAATACTTATCTTGGTGGGCGGGCGCAGACGCACGAGACTCTCAATCGCGCTTTTACGCAGGAAGATATCGATGCTGCCATTGACCAGGCGGCGGCGCGGCACAATGTCGATCCCAGCCTGGTTCGCTCGGTGGTCAAGGTGGAGTCGAATTTCAATCCCAATGCGGTTTCGCGCAAGGGAGCAATGGGCCTGATGCAGTTGATGCCGTCGACTGCGCGTTCGCTCAATGTGGTCAATCCGTTTGACCCGGCTCAAAACGTTGAGGCCGGGGTGAAGCATCTAAGAGCATTGTTGGACAACTATCGCGGCAACGTTTCGCTGAGTCTGGCTGCCTACAACGCAGGATCGGCGGCGGTGTCGCGGAGCGCAGGCGTTCCGCATTACCGGGAAACGCAAAATTATGTTCGTCGCATAACGAGCCTGTACAACAGCGGCGATCCGGGATCGTACTCCATGGGCAGCTCGCTGCGTCAACCGGTACGCGTGCAGCGCGACGCTCGGGGCGTACTGTACATCAGCAACACCGAATAGAGCGCGATGGTAGCGCCGCCATCCTGCCGCCTGTCGCGAGGGTCTCCAGCACCTCGACGCAGCGAGAGAGCAAGGATGAAACGATGATTTGGTAGCAGGCTTTTAAGTGGACACCCAGGTTTTGACCCTAACTCGAACGAGCCTATCTCGCCCTCGCGCCTTGCACTGCGGCCTAGTGTTCCTGCTCGTTCTCCTGCCGATAGCGGCCCAGGCCCGCGTCCATCACAACGACAGCTGGGCTCGCCAGGAATTCACCAAAGCCGAACGCATGCGCGAGGCGCTCAATGGGCGCCCCACGGCGGAGCGCACGCGTCACGAGTACCAGCGCGTCATCGATTCCTACCGCCGCGTCTACTTTGGCTCTCCCGCGTCCTCGAAGGCCGATCCGAGCGTTGTTGCGAGTGCGGAGTTGATGGTCGAGATGGGTCGCCGCTTCGACGATAACAAGATTCTGCGCGGCGCAATCGACCAATACCGCTTCTTGCGCAAAGAATATCCCGGCAGCAAGTATCGGTTCGACGCGTTGTTTACCATCGCCGAGATTTACAAGGACGACCTCGACGACCCGCAAGAAGCCCGAACGACGTTCGAAGATTTTCTGCACCGCTATCCGCGCAACCGTCTGGCGGACGATGCCCGATCGGCGTTGAAAGAGATTGACGCCGATGCTGACGAAATGGAGCGCACGGCGCAGAAGGCAGCGCAGTCGGCGCGCAAGCAGCAATCGAGTCCGGGTGGCAACGCTGTTGCTGGCAAGGCAAGTATCGGGTCGAGTGCTGACGGGGCTGAAACTGTCTCCGCGGGTCCGCGGCGAAGCACTTTGCCGCGCGTCACCGGGGTTCGGCACTGGTCCACGCCTGACTACACTCGCGTCGCCATTGATGTGGAGCAGGAAGTGAAATTCGGTTCGCAGCGGATCTCGAATCCGGACCGCATTTTCTTTGATCTCCGCGACACCAAACTCGCGTCCACACTGGTCGGAAAGACGTTCGACGTGGACGACGGTTTCCTGAAGAAAATTCGCGTCGCCGAGTTTCAGCCCGGTCGCACGCGGATCGTGCTTGAAGTGGACGATCTCGCCAGCTACGACGCGTTCCTCTTGCCGGATCCGTACCGGCTCATCATTGATGTTCACGGCAAGGATGTACACGGCAAAGATGTTGCCGGCAAGAACGCCTACGCCAGGAATCGCACGAAACAAAACGGCACCACGCCGATCGCAAAGCCGGATACGGCGGCGGCGAAAGCAAATATGTCTGCCGAAGACGATTCGGACGACGATTCATCCGAGGCCGTGCCTCCGGTAGATTCGAAGCCCGGATCGCGCAAATCAGGATCGGACAAAATCCATTTCTCGAAGTCCGAACCCATAGAGACCGATTTGCCCGCCACCGATGCGGACGATTCAAAGGCCGATCCGGCAAAGTCAGCCAACCCCGCTGGCGTGATCAAGACGACCGTTGCGGTGAAGGGATCGAATCAGAGGATTCCGAAGACGATCGTAGAAGCCGAGGATAAAGCCCCGACTACCGTGGCCTCGATCGAGCCCGAAAAGATTCGTCCCGAACCCACCTCTGAGCCGACCAGCGATGCTTCGAATACTCGACCTAGGCATTTGAAATCGACAGCAACGTCCTCGGCCTCGTTAAAGAGGCGGAAGAAGTCGTCATCTGCCTCGTCTGACACCAGCGATCTTCCTCTCGATACTCGTTCTGTCGACAGTCGTTCTCTCGACACTCGCTCGCTCGACACTCGCGATGTCACGCGCGAAGCGCGTCCGACGGCGAGTGGCGACCGTTCGTTGATCCGAGCGCTCGGCCTGAAGATCGGCAAGATCGTCATCGACGCCGGCCACGGGGGGCACGACACCGGCACCATCGGTCCCAACGGACTGCTCGAGAAAGATGTTGTGCTCGATGTAGCCAAGCGCCTTGGCCGCCTGCTCGAAACGCGGCTGGGAGCGGAAGTCATCTACACGCGGCAGGATGACACTTTCATCCCGCTTGAAACCCGCACCGCGATCGCCAACCGCGAGCGCGCGGATCTGTTCATTTCCATCCACGCCAATTCGAGTCATGATCCCGACGCGCGCGGCGTGGAAACCTATTATCTGAATTTCACTTCATCGCCCGAGGCGCTTGAAGTGGCCGCTCGCGAAAACGCAGTCTCCGAGAAATCGATCCACGAGCTGCAGGACCTGGTGAAGAAAATCGCGCTCAAGGAAAAGATCGATGAATCGCGGGAATTCGCCGGAGACGTGCAGGCTTCGCTATATGGCGGCCTGGCCCTGAACAATGCCGGCATCCGCAACCGGGGCATCAAGAAGGCGCCGTTTATCGTCCTGATTGGGGCGAATATGCCCTCGATCCTGGCTGAGATTTCGTTTGTCTCGAATCCCACCGACGAACGCAAACTTGAGACTGCCGAACATCGCCAGCGCATCGCCGAGTCGCTCTACCGTGGCGTTTCCAAATACGCCGGCGGCCTGAGCGGAGTGAAAGTAGCCAGCAAAATCGACAAAACTGAAGGCCAGTAAGCCATCCCGACCGCGGGTAATCAGGATGTCCATCCGTGTCCGTGACATTGGTAATATTCGCGCAACGTTTTCGATAGTAGAAGGATCACCTCCGACGCTATCGTGACCTAGGTCTATATTCGGAGCGATAGTCATGCAGCGCGGAAGCAGAAACCCCATTGTTAGCTTGGTCGTTTGCTGTCTTCTGGGTGTCGTGTACACGTTGGCACAGTCGTCAGGTTCAGCCTCCGCTGACTCCGCGAAACTGATCGCGCTCGAGCGCATGTGGAACCAGGCCCAGGTGATCCGGGATTCAGCCGCCATCGCCAGCATGATCGGCGACAAGTTTGTGAACACCGAATATGACGGGGAAGTCAGTGACCGCGGAAAGTTCCTGTCCGATTTCGCCGATCCCAAGTTTCAACCCAGCATCATGAGTGTCGACGACCTGAAAGTTGAGTTTTACTCAACCGCAGCGGTCGTGACCGGCTCCTATCATGCGAAGGGCACTTACGGCTCCAAGCCATACGAGCACTTCGGGCGCTTCACCGATACCTGGGTCTTTCAGGAAGGCAGATGGCTCTGCGTTGCCAGCCATAGCAGTCTGGTGAAGAAGTAACGGTCCTTCATCAGTTCTTTAACTCCCCGAGCGAGCATCTACCGCTGCCGCCGACCGAACGGTCTTTGGACTTCTTTCTTGGTGCGCTCTTCGAGCAGGGATTGAAACAGCGCTAGATCGGAATGACATGACGTGTGCTTGATGGTGGCTGTCCGGCTCCTGCAACGATGGTCGCGTGCTCCTTCGGATCATAGCTCATGTACTCCACCTCGTTGTATGGAATTGTCCGGCGAATACCAAACAACGAACGTTGACTGATTCCGGCTTCGTCCAGAGTGATGGTTCGCGGCCAGCCATAGAAGGCCAGCAAGCCAAAAGAGAGGCTCAGGCACTGCAACCAAGCGGGTTCGTGTTGCTTCCGAAGTCCCCAAATGAGCAGCGCAGACAACCCCACGTTCGCTGAAAAGATGAGCCCCATGAAGGTTGTTACCCCAAATGACGGGTTAGCGGTCTCTTCCCGGCGATCCGAGCTTCGCAAGTCAATAAAGTTGGAGACGAACATAACGGCGAACCACACGCCAGTGATAGCTCCGATTATTTCGAGAGACCAGCGCCAATCAATTGTTCCCCAATTTCCGTCGGAGACCCGGTTGATTAGCGCCCGTAGGGGCAGAGTGAGCAGGGCTACCAACAGAGTAGTTGACGCAGAAAGCCCAGCTCTCAGAGCGCTCAACTTGACCTGCAGCGCCGCACGATTCGTGGACATACGCCCATTATGCACTGCGATTCCGGGTGTTCCAACTCGAATTAAAAGGTGTTCCCCTTGGCCGGTGGAAACTTTCTCAGCCTGCCAGTAGTCTAATCAGACAGCGAAGGTGTCTTTTTCCCGAATGAGATTCATGCGACAGGTTTGTATCGCCTTACTTCTGTGTGGCGTCGCTTTTGCGGCGGATGCGCCGGCCGCCGCGAACGCTCTCCCCACCGAATTTGCCGGGTGGCAGGCTAAGGGCGACATCACTCGGAGCACCGATCCCGTCGATGTTGATGCCACGAATGCGCCGGTTTTGAAGGAGTATGGCTTCCACCATTTGGAGAAGGCGTCCTACACGCGCGACGATGGCCGTAATCTGACGATCAAAGCGGCTGTATTCGACGATGCCAGCGGTGCCTACGGCGCCTTCACCTACTACAACTCTCCCGACATGGGAGAGGAGAAGATCGGCGGCCAGGCCGCTTTCCAAAATAATCGTGTGCTCTTCTACCAGGGGAACGTGCTGGTAGACGCCATGTTCGACAGGATGAGCGTGATGTCCGCGGCGCAACTGCGTGTGCTGGCGGGATTGCTGCCACAGGCGGAGGGCAACCGAGGTAACCTTCCGTCGCTTCCCAGTCATTTGCCGAAGCGTGATTTTGAGAAGGGCACGACCAGGTACATCATGGGCCCCGTCACGTTAGATCGCATTGGCTCGCCGCTGCCGGGCGCGACCGTCGATTTCAAATCCGGCGCGGAAGTTGTCATCGGCAAGTATGCGGTGAACGCAGGCGATGCGACGCTGATGCTGATCGAATATCCCACGCCGCAGATCGCCGCGGAGCGCCTGCGACAGATCCATGCTTCCCATCAAGTTGCGCAACAGCAGCCCGGAGTCACGACGATTCTCGACGTTGGGCCGTTCTTCGATACGCGCACCGGTCCGATCGTTGTGATTGCCGGCGGCCCGCTTTCAAAAAGCGAAGCGCGGTCGCTGATGTCGTCGATCAGTTATGAAGCCGACGTAACCTGGAACGAAAACACCTACGTGAGCAAGAAGGACAATCTGGCGAATTTTCTCTTCAACGCGATCGTGCTTTGCGGGATTGTCGTCGGCCTGGCCCTCGTAGCCGGAGTCGCTTTCGGAGGGGTCCGGTTGCTAATAAAACGCCTTTTTCCCGATTCGGTTTTCGACCGCCGCGAGGCTGTGGAATTCATCTCCCTGAACCTCGACGAGGCGCCCCAGCACCATCACCGGGAGCGGTAAGTGACTCAATCAAATATCGTTAGCGTCAGAAAAGGGACCATTTCGTGCCGTTTTGACCCCATTTGCTGACTTGTGGACGTATCGCGTAAGTTGTTGAAAATAAGACTATTTAAGTCGCAAATTTTCCTTGACACTGCGCTTTTAAGGCTCATAAGATGCCCGCAGAAAGTTCTGATGGTCTAAACCTCCGTTAGGACTATTCTCCCTTGAAAGAAAAGGCTGCCCTGTTGCCGGGTGGCCTTTTCGTTTTTTTTATAATTCCGCTCTTCTTAGAACCGGAAATCGGGAGTTCGAATTTTAAGAATTGCTTTTCTGAAACTCTTGTCCCGCTGCTTCCGTATTACTCTTAATGCACAATCTGTGCGGCAATGTGACCGGGAGGAAGAACGATGTATTGCGATCAATGTGGCACGCAGTTGCAGCCGAATGACGCGCGCTGCGGGCGCTGCGGCAAAACCGTGGTCGGACTGGTTGAACTCCGGCGCAGCCGCGTGCGCGAGCATGTTCGGCTACTCGGCATTCTCTGGATGGCCTACTCCGCGCTGCATGTCGTTGCGGGGATCGGGGCGATCGTCGTCGCGAATACGATCTTCGGCCGGTCCATCCACATTCAAGGTGGTCCGCCTCCCGAGATCACGGTTTGGTTGCGCCCGCTGATCACGGTCGTCGGATGGTTGATCCTGGTCAAAGCTGCGGCAGGATTTCTCGCCGGCTGGGGACTGCTGCAAAAACAGGATTGGGCGCGCACGCTAGCGTTGGTGGTCGGCTTTGTCGCCCTGTTGAGTGTTCCGATCGGCACTGCGCTAGGAATTTACACGTTGTGGGTGTTGCTGCCCGCACAATCCGACGACGAATATCAAGCGCTGGCAAGGGCCGCATAGCGCAGTTGCGTCTGCGTGCGCTCGGATTCGCCGCCGGCGGCTCTGCCTGCTGTCGCGTGAGCGCCGCCGCTCCACGCCATCGTTGCGTTCGCTGGTTACGTTCGCTTACCCGCTGAGTTTGCGCGAATCGCAAGCGGGTTTTAGAATCGAAACAGGCCGACGTAGCTCAGTTGGTAGAGCAGCCGATTCGTAATCGGCAGGTCAGCGGTTCAAGTCCGCTCGTCGGCTCCATTCTTTCAGAAGCTTGCTCAATCGGCGTCCTTCATGGACGGGGTACAGCAGAACTGTGTTCGGCGACTTCCTTCCATTCCCCTCTCGTCTTGACGAAGGTGTCGGTCGTGATCATGGTTATTGAGTGGCGCTCGCCGTTAGTCACCGCATCATCGGTCTCGCTGTAGGTGGCGACTGCAGTGTCGCCATAAGCACGAACCTTGAGGTCCGATAGAGTCTCGTGCAGCATGGTGAAGTGTGTTTTGTCTGTTAAGTCGGAGATCAAGTCTTTCTTACTCTGAAACTTTCCGTTGCTCATACCGTCCGTCCAGTCATCGGCCAGATTCTTTTGAAAGAAAGAAACATCTCTTGATTGGTCCGCTGCCGCAGCATCGTGCTCCCACTGGGTGATTACTGCAACTGGGTCATCTGGCTCGGAATTTGCGGGATTGGCAAACAATGCTGCGATTGCCAACACCGCGCTCAATCTCGCAGACCTCCGTATGATCGCAGTTGCCATCTTGACGACCTCCGTTTCGAGTAAACACTCAGGATACGAATCTAGCCAGTTCTTCTGTTGAAATTTAGGCGACCACTATCCCGTGATTCTCAGATTCAGTGGAATTCTGCATGAAGACTACTGAAAGAAGGCATACCGCCCTGCGGTCATGAAGGCTGGGGGCACTGTGACGTAATCGGCAGGTCAGCGGTTCAAGTCCGCTCGTCGGCTCCATGTTTTCGGCCTACAAACCAGTTCACCGCAATCTGCTGCACGAGCTATTCTCCTGCAGTAATCGGCCTTCGGTAAAGGGATTTGCATCGAGTGGTTGCAACTCACACAACTCTTCTGCATCATATTCAAATAGTGACTCGGTTCTATTCCAAATTGATCGCAGTCATTCTTCTCTGCACCGCGATGCTCTGGGGCATGCAAATGCTCTTGCCACCGGCTGCGGAGTCTACGATCCCCGCCGCCTGCCACAACCACGGTCAACCAGCCCAGATACCAGCAAGTCATCAGTGTTGCGTGGTAAGTCACAGTCCCTCGATTGTGCGAACGTACACATTCGCCCAAAGCTCGCACGACTTCTCATCGTTTGTTGCGACTGAACCAAATGAAAGCGGTCGCCCAAATGAACGGCTGTTCTTAAGCCCACAGTTTTCTTCAATCTCTCCGCCGAATACGACCCCGCTTCGCATCTAGGAACGAAAACCGCAGAAGTAGTTTTTGTCTCAGCGTTCCGGGATCCCGCTCGCCGAGGCACCGTCTAATTTTGTCCTCGATCGTGTTTAGGGGGTTGTGGTGCGGAAGTTACGAAATCTCGTGTTGGTTCTTCTCGTCTCTGTTGGGCGGTCGGTCGGGCAGGATGCCCACCAAGACATGGAAATGCCGGCTCACAATGAGTCGAATCAAGCGACGCAAAACATGTCGGACGTGAGCGGGATGAGCGACCAGACGATGAGTATGAAGTCACATTCAATTATCGAACTTCTACAACAGCACGCGACCTCCGGCACAGATGCAGAACCGGACTCCACGCCCTTCGAAATGCTCATGACAAAAAAGGGTAGTTGGACGTTCATGTTTCACGGCGTAGCGTTTCTCAACGACATTCAGCAATCCGGCCCGCGTGGTGGAGACAAGTTGTTCTCCACAAATTGGCTCATGCCGATGGCTCAACGGAAGCTCGGGAATGGAACCCTCACTCTACGAACTATGCTCAGCTTCGAACCGGCAACGATCACCCAAAGACGCTACCCCGAACTGTTCCAGCAAGGAGAAACCGCTTATGGTCTTCCGATTGTGGACGGCCAACACCCGCACGATTTTTTCATGGAACTCGCCGCCATGTACGACTACAACGTAGGCGAGAAGACAATGCTCTCGTTCTATGGTGCTCCCGTGGGCGATCCTGCTATGGGGCCAGTCGCGTACCCCCACCGAGCATCGGCATCAGAAGACCCCATCGCGCCACTTGGACACCATCTTCAAGATTCGACCCACATCGCCGACGATGTAATCACGGTTGGGATCACACACGGAAGCATTCGGTTAGAAGCGTCAGGGTTTCACGGACGCGAACCGAATGAATCTCGGTGGAGCATTCAATCCGGCCAGATCGATTCCTGGTCAACCCGTGTGACGGTGAATCCGGGTCAAAATTGGAGTTCCCAGTATTCGATTTCTCAACTTCACAGCCCAGAGGCCCTGGCTCCCAATGAAAACGTCCGACGCATGACAGCGTCACTGATGTACAACCGGCCGATACACGACGGGAACTGGGCGTCGATGATTTTATGGGGACGGAACCGAAGCTTGTCGGACGGAAACATAGGCAACGGCTACTTGCTGGAGTCCACGCTGCGATTTCATCGCAGGAACTATGCTTGGACACGCATTGAAAATGTTGATCGCACAAATGAACTATTGCTCGGGGAGACTGCATTGCCGAGCGGTTTCGTAGAACGCTATTTCACAAGGGTGCAGGCGTACACCGCCGGCTATGACCGAAACATTGTCAAATTCCCCCATCTTTCGACCGCCGTAGGAGGCCAGTTCACGTGGTACGGCGTTCCAGATACACTAAAATCAACCTACAGTTCGCATCCCGTTGGGGTCGTAGTGTTCATCCGGGTGCGTCCGCATTGACCGCAATGAATTTCTGGAAGGCAAGTTTAATTTCACACCGACATACGCAAGGCTGGGTCTTTTCGTAATGTTCGTTGTCGTGCTCACGTTCGAGCGACGCAGACTGCCTGAATCACTTTCTCGGGGATGCCCAGACGATACAGTTTGCTGCCTGCCTGCCGCTATATTTCTAGGTCCCGCCTTTACGCTCCCCCTGCCGAGCGCAACCGAAGCGTTGATTTTGCGCAAAGGTCGAGCGCAATAAGCTTTTGCTCATGTTTCTCCTTTGGCCATCCACCCACGTCAGCGTGGTTCGGATGCACGCCCGGGCTCAGTTCAACAGACAGACCGATGGCGGTTACCGAGGATTTCGATAAAGTCGCTCTAGCGAGTGCACCTTGCCCCTGTCCTTGCCGACCTCATCTCCAATTCGCCAAGTCTCTTCATCTTCCAATCCGTCGGTGAATAGCATCGAGATGGCGTATTTGTCGCGAGGAGGGAGGAAGGCTCCGGGCTTTGGGCATCCCTTAGAATAGTGATCTCTGTGGAAGACGAACCGAGTCAGTGTCAGTAGTTCGGAAGTAGGCTTCCTATCGAATCGCCGTCTCAATACCGACCAAAATCTGTAGCGGACACGTCTCAGAAAGCTGTTCAATGCCATGAGTTTTGCTTTTATCACTGAACCTGCCTGCATAGGAGATTCTTCCGTCTGCGCCCACACTAACCGAAAACATTTTCCCGGCTTTGCCGGCCCAATCAAACGATACTTCACCATCGGGATCAGCAGCCACTCCAGGAATCGGCAAGGACTTAGGTAGTAACATGGCAAACGTCAAAGCCTGCTGAGCCGTGTCCAGCGTCACGGCAACCGATTCTTTGTCCGTGCTCGTGGAACTAAGCAAAGCCATAATTTCCGGTTCTAATATCTGTCGCCTTGGTTCAGAATAGTGCTCACTAAACTCCTTGAGCTTTGCCGCAATGAACAGCGCAGCCTCACTGGTTCCCTGCTCTGTCCGGTTGTAGGCAACAGGAATATCCAAAAGGTTTGGTGTGCATCCAATCATGCGTAGCGCTCCAAAGCAAGCTCTGTTACCGAGGAAAAAAATACAGCATTCTTCAATATACGTAGGTCATCGACGAGATTCCAGAGGTCGGGCGACATGCCGTTTATCGTCCGAAATGCAAAAACGTCAATGTCCAAAATAACCCTCGTTTCGCTTTGGCTGGATGGATCGAGTGCTTGCGTAATTATTGCATGCTTATCGGGCGGATAGGGAACAGCAACCCTCTGAAGGAATCCCTCATACGCTTGCCGCAACGGCTCGGGGATTTGAGGTGCCGCAGTCAAATAATCATTGAGTTCAACATTGATCGGAAACTCAAGAGCGTTGACAAAGCGTGTGGCAACTCGTCCTACGGTTACGGATTCCTTAACACGGTCTAAAAATAATCCCCAAATGCTGCGCGCAGCATTTTTCATCTCGGTAAAGTCACTATAGCCGCGCAGGATGCTGCACGTAATTCCGTTTCTTCGCAATTGAACGACTCTCGAACCATCTTCCGACTCATAGCGCCACCCAGCCACTTCGTCTTGTTTCACAATGGCTTCCGAGACACGGGCGAGCTTAATTTCAAACTGTCCAGTCTTGAGCTCTTGCTTTTTCTCCAGCCCCGCAATACTCAACTCAGAGAGCGCTTCTGCGAACTCCTGGGAGAGTTCAGTCGTGAGCTGAATATCGATAAGGGCTTCCCTTAGAGGTGGGTGTGTTAGCTGTCTTTGAGTGGCCACGGGAGTTTGCAGTACGGCGATCAGTTTAGCAGACTAGCTTTGGATACAAGCTACACTTTAGGACGGATTCTATCGTGACCCCAACGAAAAGATCGGCGGCCAGTGTCCCGAATGGTGTCCCGAGAGTGACCAATCACACAACTTTGCGTGCTCTGGCGCCGCACAACTCTATTGAGAAAACAGGTGTTTACACTGGCTGCCCTCCCCACAAGGAATTCGTAATCGGCAGGTCACAGTTCAAGTCTGCTCGTCGGCTTCATTCACTTCTGAATAATCCACTCTTCGCGGGCGATTCTGTCGTCAAACCTATTTTTCCTCTTTCATCCTTTTGCAAACCAGCTTGGTGTGGCCCGTTCTTGAATCAATCACTGTGGTGACGAGCAGACAACTACAGGTCACTGTATTGGCGTTCTCCTGCTTGACCACTACGCAGTGTTCGACGAGTTCCGCACTGGCCGGAGGCAGCTGGCTCCGGATGGCAGGTGGGGTGGGCGCGACCGGCTTCTTCTTCTCCGCGCAACCGGCCAGAAGCAGGCAGAACAGAAGCAGGCAGAACAAGCGCAGGCGGAACAAGAGGCAGACATGTTTCATCCCCTTTGTTCTCGCTCCGTCGCGCCCTGCTTGTCGATGGCAAGCTTGATTCACGCCTCGACGCTCACGCCGGCGTAGGCGGCCGACAATTATGTGAGTGAGACAAGTGCGGTCAGGTTCCCGATCAATCGATCCCGTGAATACGCATGTTGACCAACTGGTCGACGCTCAGGTCATGCATTCCACGCGTGCGCAGATCGCTGATGTATTCCGGCGTGACGTTGTGGATGCGCATGGCCACCAACTCGTCCGGTTCGGGATGGGAGTAGCCAAGATGTTGCAGTTTGTCGATGAATTCCGGAGATACGCCGTGAATTCGGAAAGCAATCAACTTTTCCAGTTCCACATGATCGTAGCCGTGGCTCTTCAATTCCGTCATCCATTCCGGCGAGACGCCATGAATTCTCATCGCGATCAGCATGTCTTCATCGGGCGAGTACCCGGCCTGGTGAAGAAATTTGACCATTTGCGCTGTGACGCCGTGGATACGAAATGCCACCAGTTTGTCGCTGTCTGAAATCTTGAGACCGGCTGCCCGCAGCCCTTCGATGAATGCGGCGTCCACGCCGTGAATGCGAAATGCGATCAACTTGCCGGCATCCAGATCCGTGAGATTCTCAGCTTTCATTTGCCGCGCAAATTCGAGGCTGATGTCGAATAAAGCCATGCTGTACTGCATATCCGATCGATCCGAATCGTCGATCGGGAATCCGAGGGCGCGCATGGCTTGCGGGTAGTTGGGATCGGGCAGGAAGTGGAAAATCCCCGCGCCTTCGCCGTTATCAAGGAAGCCTTCGCATTCGATCTTGCCAGCATCGCGCGCTACGGTGAAGTGCATGTCCTGGCGTCCGGGTCTGGAGAAGTCAACACCTGCAAAAGAACTCGCTGGCCAGTCCGATTCGTGGCTCGAGCTTCCATTTCGGCGGTGTTCCATCAGCGAGAAAACGACTTTATCGCGGGTGTCCGACTTCCGAATCGTCCAGTCGCCCGTGGCGACGTCGGTGGCGCGGCTCCTCACAACCAGCGTGAGCACGCTTACGGCGAAGATTGCAAAAGCGACGGTCCGACCCATTCTCATGACATCTCTCCTCTTTATTTCTGTTTCTATCTTCTAGAGCTCAGCGCGCGAATCGAGTGCGCCGGTTAGCTTGAGCTCGATCAGCTTTTGCACGGTGAGGTTCTGGAACCCGTGCTTGCGAGCAGATTCGATAAATTCTGGCGTGATGTCCTGGATCTTCGCGGTGACGACATCCTCGATATTGAATTTGAGTCCCGCGGCTTGCAGAGCCCGGATGTACTCGGGCGTGACGTTTTGTATACGCATGGCGATAAACTCGTCGATCGTCGGCTTGAAACCGAGCGCCTGAATGGTGCGAACATATTCGGCGGTTACGCCTTGAATCCGCATGGCCACAAAATTGTCAGCGTTCCCAAATAAACCGAGGTCGTGCAAGTCCCGTACATACGTTGGCGTGGCCCCTTGAATCTTCAGCGCGATGATCTGGTCGAAAGCAGGCTGAATTCCGTTTTCCTTCATGCCTCTGACATATTCGGGAGAGACGCCTTGGATCTTCAACGCGATGAGTTGATCAACCGTGAGGTTATCGAGACCTGCCGCCTTCAGTCCTTCGATGTACGAGCCCGAGTTGGAGCCCGAGTACGAGACCGACCCTGAAGAAGCGGGCTGCGCCTCTAAGGACTGGGGTTGCGCGGGCACGGCTTTCGCGGCGGGCTTCGCAGGGCTGGCGGGTGTAGCACTCGACTGAGGAGAACCCGCGGTTCGAACAAGCCTTGCCGGATATGCTTGCGACGGTTGCGACGGAGAATCTTCGCCCGCATGCACGGCGTGCTTGGGGTAAGCGACTCCAAGCAACAAATTGCCCGCGATCAGCGCGGCGCTCAGGCAGAGCAGGCCAGCGGCAAGTCCGGCTCCGCGTGTTGCGGAGCCAGTCGATTTCCGTCCCAGCAAGCGGAAGATGCGCTCGGTCAGAGGACCGCGGTTTGCCGCCATCGCCAGAACGGGCGCGACCCTCCATTCTTCCATGATCGTCAGTGCGCGGGCATACTCGACGGGGTTGCCGCAAAGCGCAACGGCCATGTCATCACAGCAATGTTCGCGTTCCGCTCGTATGCGCTGATTCAACCACCAGACGGCGGGGTGATAGAAGAGCAAAGTCTCAATCGCAATCTGAAAAAGGTTGACGAAAGAATCGAAGCGCCGGATGTGGGCTAGTTCGTGAGCGATGACCGATTGCAGTTGCTCGTCTGAGAAGCCCGTGAGAACCGTCACCGGCAGCAGTACGATTGGACGAAACCATCCGATCACCGCCGGCGCCTGTAGCCAAATGCACTCGCAATACTCGATGGTCCGGTCAAGACCGATCTGCCGCTGGAGTGTGTGGCACATGGCAAGTATGCGAGCATTTGGCGGGGTCGATTGCCGGCGCCGCTCGCGCTCAATCAGCAGGAATCCGCCGGCAGAACGGAGGCTGAAGAAAACAACTCCGAGCAGCCATATCTCAACCAGCCACGGGAAAATGTCGAGCGACAATGGCTTCGGTGATATGGGGCTGATCGCGGTCCCATTGCCGGTCGCGGGAGCGATTGGAGTCTTCGCAACCGGGTGATTGCTCCCCGAGTAGGAGCCAGCGGAAACAACCACACCCGTGTCTCTGACAGAGAAAAACGTAACGACGGGTGCGGCGAGCATGAGCGCGAGAGTCCCAGCGCCCAGCGCATAGCGAGTCGACGCGCGCTGACAGAGCGCCATGAGTACCGCAGCCAGGGCCGCCAAGGCCGTGCCTTGCCAGAGAAAATGGAGCAGGGTCCAGCCCAGCGCATGCATCGTGTTTGGGGAGAGCCAATTTGTCAGAGCCGTCATCATCATCGCCGGTTCCTTTCGTACTCGTCGAGCAAGCGGCGTAGTTCCCTAATTTCCTCACGTGAGGACTTGCGGCCGGCCAGGGCATGCATCATCAACTGGCTCGCGGATCCCTCAAAGACGCGCTGCAACATGTCTCCCGCAAATTGCCGCTTGGTTTGCTCGGCCGGTTGGCATGCTTCATAGACGTGCGCGCGTTGGGTTTCGTTTCGCCGCACAATGCCTTTTGTCGTCATAATCTGCAGAAATTTCAAGACACTCGTGTACCCGAGGGCCTTCTTTTCGCGCAGAGCATCGTAAACTTCGCGCACTGTCGACGGTCCGCGAGACCAGAGAACGTGCAGGATTTCCAACTCGGCGGCGGTGGGTTTTTGAGGTGTGTCACTCATCAGTCGCCACCGTACTACGAAGGCATTCGTAGTGTCAACGAAAATCTTCGTACATTGAGCGCAATCGGTCGGACACTTTGTCCGTTCCTTTGCCACGAAGTCTGTAGAATACGTCGGTAGCGATGGGCGCGATCTTCTGAGTGCCATTGAATGCGGCCGAGTACAGCGCCGCGGAGCCTAAATCCATGGTTGCAACGACGACCAGTCGTGAAGGCACTCGGCCTCTTCCGCAACCGATCTCTGAAATTGATGTCCTGTGGGTGACGGCTGGTCTTGGTTGCGATGGCGACACCATCGCCATGACTGCAGCGACGCAGCCAAGTATCGAAGACATCGTTCTCGGATCGATGCCGTGGATTCCCAAGGTCCACTTTCACAATCCCTTTCTTGCCGTTGAAAACGGCGATGACTTTCTTCGTCCTTTCCACCTCGCTGCCGAGGGCAAACTGGCTCCGTTCATTCTTGTCGTCGAAGGCTCCATTCCGAATGAGCACAATAAGAAGGAGGGTTACTGGGCTTCCATGGGCACCGATGCGGAGACCGGCCAGCCCATCACTACCTGCGAATGGATCGACCGGCTCGCGCCCCATGCCTGGGCAATAGTGGCGGCGGGCACTTGTGCGACTTACGGTGGAATCCACGCCATGGAAGGGAATCCGACGGGCTGCATGGGGCTCCCCGACTATCTCGGCTGGAAGTGGAAGTCGAAGGCCGACATTCCGATCGTGTGCGTGCCCGGATGTCCCATCCAGCCCGATAACTTCATGGAGACGCTGCTCTATCTCCTGTACATGGCCGCCGGAAGAGCACCGATGATTCCACTCGACGATGCGTTGCGCCCGAAGTGGCTGTTCGGGGCGACGGTCCATGAAGGGTGCGACCGCGGCGGATATTACGAACAGGGAGAGTTCGCCGAAGAATACGGCTCTCCTCTTTGCATTGTCAAACTCGGTTGTTGGGGGCCGGTCGTGCAATGCAATGTGGGGAAACGCGGCTGGATGGGCGGGATCGGTGGCTGTCCAAACGTGGGCGGCATTTGCATCGGATGCACCATGCCCGGCTTTCCGGATAAATTTATGCCGTTTATGGATCAACCGCCCGGTTCATTACTGTCATCAAACGCGGTAATGACGTACGGCCGGGCGATCCATGCGCTGCGGCGGTTTACGCAGGCTTCATTGAACAAAGAACCAAGTTGGCGGCGGAAAAGCCGGCAGGGCAAAGGTATAGAATAGCCACGCTGCGACAGGGCCGCTTGTTGAACTTAGACCGTGCAAGATATCTGGCTCCAGATAGTTCGTCTAACGCACTGCCGTTGAGGTGTGATTATGGTCTCCCCCCGGAGCGCCGAATCGATCGCGGGATCCGCGCTCGCGGATGCGTCCCTGCCGCGAGATATCAGCCCCGACGAAGCAAATACTCTTCTGCTCGATCTTGCCTCCGTCTTTCTCAGCAGCTCGCTCAGTAGTCCGGTTCAAGCATCGGGATCGTCCGACCTGCTCCGCCGAATTGAAATTCAACAAGAAGACAGTAACAGCGAGAACGATAAAGACTCGGAAGAAGTCTTACCCCAGCCCGACGAAATGTACCGGGCCCTGGTCGAGCAGATTCCCGCCGTCATCTTCATGGCTCACCTCGATCAGGGTGTCAGCCGGGCCTACGTCAGCCCGCAAATCGAAGAAGCTCTTGGTTTCTCACAAGAAGAATGGCTGGAAGATCCCATTCGCTGGTATCGACAGATTCATCCTGACGACAAACAACGTTGGAGCGCGGAGGCGGCCGAGATGTTTGTCTCTGGCAAGCCGCTGCGGTCGGCGTATCGCGTCTTCGCGCGTGACGGTCGAGTCGTCTGGTTCCATTGCGAAGCGAAGATGATTCGCCGCAAAGACGGCCGCCCATGGTTCATTCATGGCGTTGGCTTCGACATTACCGAACTCAAGCACACGGAAGAAGCGCTTCACGGCGAACGTAATTTCGTCTCCGCCATTCTCGATACTGTAGGCGCATTGGTAGTTGTTCTCGATTCCGAGGGCCGCATCGTCCGTTTCAATCCCGCTTGTGAGCAGATGACCGGCTACAGCTTTGCCGATGCACAGGGAAAATTCATCTGGGAGTTGTGCGGCGGGCTCGCGGATATCGAGCGGCTGAAATCGTGGTTGCAACACACGCTCGTCCACGGCCCTCGTGAATTGGAGAGCTGCTGGACCGGTCGCGACGGAATACAAAGAATGATTGCCTGGTCCGCGACTCCGCTCGCCGGCGCGGGCAACGCCACGTCTTACGTGATCGTTTCGGGAATCGATATCACGGAACGTCAGCGGGCCGAAGGGAAGTTTCGCGGGTTACTCGAAGCCGCGCCAGACGCGGTCGTCGTCGTTAACCGCGAGGGAAAGATTGTCATTGTCAACGCGCAGGTCGAAAAACTCTTCGGTTATCCGCGAGGTGAACTGCTGGGCAAGAAAATCGAGATGCTCATGCCGCAGCGCCTGCGGCATGGCCATCCGGAGTATCGCCAGCGTTTTTTTGGACAGCCGCGCGTCCGTCCCATGGGAACTACGGGCGAAACTCTTTACGGCTTGCACAAGGACGGCCACGAATTCCCGGTCGAGATCAGTCTCAGTCCGCTGGAGACCGAAGAGGGCACGCTGGTATCGAGTGCGATTCGCGACATTACAGAACGCAAGAATTTGGAGAAAGCGATCCTCGAGATCAGCGCCCGCGAGCAACGCCGCATTGGGCAGGACTTGCATGACGGCCTGGGACAGCACCTGACCGGGATTGCGTTCATGAGCAAAGTCCAGGAACAGCGGCTCGCTGAGAAGGGACTCGCGGAAACGGCCGAAGCGACCAGGATCGTCAGTCTGGTCAACGAAGCCATCAATAAAACCAGAGAACTCGCGCGCGGTCTGCTGCCCGTTACTTCAGACGTCCATGGTCTGATGGCTGCTCTGAAGCGGTGGGCGGCAGAGGTGGAAGACCTGTTCCATATTTCGTGCAGCTTGAATATCGAGGGACCGGTCCTGATTCACGATGCCAATCTGTCGACTCATCTTTACCGAATCGCGCAGGAAGCGGTGAACAATGCGATCAAGCATGGGCAGGCGAAGAATGTCGTAATCAGCCTGTCTGCCCAGAACGGCCACGGCACCCTGAGAATCGAGAACGACGGCATCGCCCTGCCGCAGGATCTGTCTCGTGGCTCCGGAATGGGATTGCAAATCATGAACTACCGGGCGCGCATGATTGGTGGATCGCTGAAAGTCGAGAGCGACGGAGCGCGCGGAGTCAGCGTCACATGCCTGTTTCCCGACGCCTCAGGCAGGGAAGGACTGAACAAGGTTAGCCATGATCACTAAGTCAGCGGGCAACCGTTTTTCAGGAAGAAAGAAAATGGTCTTCGTCGTGGACGATCATCCGATTGTCCGGCAGGGCTTGACGCTGATGATTAATCAAGAGCCCGACCTTGCCGTCTGCGGAGAAGCCGAAGAAATGCATGCGGCGTTGTCGGCAATCAACACCACTGTACCCGACATCCTGATCGTCGACATCTCTCTCAACGGCCCGGACGGTTTGGAATTGCTCAAGAACATCCGCCTCACGCAGCCGCGTTTACCCGTGCTGGTCCTCTCTATGCACGACGAATCGATCTATGCTGAGCGCGCCCTGCGCGCCGGCGCCAATGGCTACATCATGAAACAAGAGGCCACCGAAAAAGTTCTCGTCGCCCTGCGCCGCATTCTCAGCGGCGAAATCTATGTTAGCGAACGCATTGCCAACAGCATGTTGCGCCACTATGTTCGAGGATCGAACGCTCCGGATCATTCCTCGATCTCCGATCTCAGCGATCGCGAACTGGAAGTTTTCCGCCTGATCGGCGAAGGCCACGGAACCCGACAGATCGCCGAAGCGCTGCACCTGAGCGTGAAAACCGTGGAGTCTTATCAGGCCCACATCAAAGAAAAACTCTCGCTGCGCAGCGCCCGCGAATTGGTGCAGCATGCGGTGGAATGGAATGTGGGACGTAAGATGGCGTGACCGTCCTCGTAACTCCTCTCACACCCGCCGGCCTGCCTCTCAGGGAATCCCCTATATGACCTGAGGGACTTCCTTGGAGAACTAAATTAGGGCCACTTCTCTTGTAGTTCTCGCGTAATAAGCCGATTCTGATTCCCGATCTGAAACTTGAATTATAGTCATTAGTTTTCTGGCAGATCGGAGCGGGTGGTCGTGTGTTCGTCGTCTTTCTCTAACGATCAGCATCACGGCACTCGGCATCACCGAACTTGATTAGGCCTCCGGGCTATGAAATCGACGGGGAAGGAGCGATCCTGCGATGGCAACGGAAACGGTTCCATATGGTCGATCAACTCAAAAGGCACCTGCGGTTAAAGAGGTACATATCCTCTGGATTACGGCCGGCCTCGGTTGTGACGGAGATTCGGTTTCGATTACGGCAGCGACCCAGCCCAGCGTCGAAGATGTGATTCTCGGCGCGATCCCAGGCTTGCCCAAAGTGCATCTGCACAATCCCGTTCTGGCTTATGAGAACGGCGATGACTTCATGAAATTTTTTTATCAGGCTTGGGAAGGGAAGCTGGAGCCGTTCGTTCTCGTCGTCGAAGGCTCGATACCGAATGAAAAAATTAAGAAGGAAGGCTATTGGGCGGCATTGGGCACCGATCCCAAGACCAACCAGCCGATTACCACGAATGAGTGGATCGATCGCCTCACACCGAACGCTCTCGCGGTGATTGCCATTGGAACCTGTGCCACCTATGGCGGCATTCACGCAATGGAGGGGAATCCCACCGGATGCATGGGTTTGGCCGACTATCTCGGGTGGGATTGGAAATCCAAGGCTGGTTTGCCGGTCGTCAATGTTCCAGGATGCCCGGTGCAGCCCGATAACTTCATGGAGACCGTTCTCTATCTTCTTTATCAGGTCGCGGGACTCGCTCCGATGATTCCCTTGGACGACCAGCTGCGTCCGACCTGGCTCTTTGGCAAGACCGTGCACGACGGTTGCGACCGCGCCGGCTACTACGAGCAGGGCGATTTCGCCGAGGTCTATGGTTCTCCAAAATGCATCGTGAAGCTTGGATGCTGGGGGCCCGTCGTCAACTGCAACGTCCCGAAACGCGGATGGATGGCTGGCATCGGAGGATGTCCCAACGTGGGCGGCATCTGTATCGGCTGCACCATGCCCGGATTCCCCGACAAGTTCATGCCGTTCATGGATGAGCCGCCAGGAGCGAAGGTTTCAAGCGCTGCCATCGGAGTCTATGGTCGCGCGATCCGGACGCTGCGCACTTTGACGCAGGCGACGGTGAATAAGGAGCCCAAGTGGCGGCATCCGCGCGCGGAGCTGACCACCGGCTATCACCCGAGAACATACTAGTCCCGCCTACTGGGAATATAAGGAGCGATCGCTTATGAGCACGATTACTGCACCGTCGAAGGACGTCCCGAGCAAATCGAAGAACCTGGTCGAGATGAATTGGGATCCGATCACGCGGATCGTGGGTAGCCTCGGCATCTTTACCAAGATCGATTTCGACGCCAAGAAGGTTGCCGAGTGTCACAGCACCTCCTCTATCTTTCGCGGTTACAGCATTTTCATGAAAGGAAAAGATCCGCGCGACGCTCACTTCATCACCAGCCGGATCTGCGGAATCTGCGGCGACAACCACGCGACTTGCGCCACCTACGCGCAGAACATGGCGTTCGGAGTGCGGCCGCCGGCCATTGCCGAGTGGATCGTCAATCTTGGTGAAGCGGCTGAATACATGTTCGACCACAACATTTTCCAGGACAACCTCGTGGGCGTCGACTTCTGCGAGCAGATGGTCAAGGAAACGAATCCCAAAGTGTTGGCGAAAGCTGAAACCACCCCCGCGCCGCACTCCAATGAACACGGGTTCCGCACCATCGCCGATATCATGCGGGCACTCAACCCGTTCACGGGAGCGTTCTATCTCGAAGCTCTCCAGGTCAGCCGCATGACTCGCGAGATGTTCTGCCTGATGGAAGGACGCCACGTGCATCCCTCCACTCTCTATCCCGGCGGAGTCGGCACCGTGCCGACCATCCAGCTCTTCACCGATTACATCGTCCGCTTGATGAAATATGTCGAGTTCATGAAGAAAGTCGTTCCTTTGCACGACGACCTCTTCGACTTTTTCTACGACGCGCTGCCGGGTTACGAAGAGGTTGGACGCCGCCGCGTGTTGCTCGCCTGTTGGGGATCGTTCAACGACCCCGACTACTGCGATTACACCTACAAGAATATGACCGAGTGGGGCCGCAAGATGTTTGTGACTCCCGGAGTGGTCGTCGATGGCAAGCTGCTCTCCACCGACCTGGTCGACATCAACTTGCAGATCCGCATTCTGCTTGGCAGTTCGTATTACGACGATTGGAAAAATGCCGAGACCTTCGTCAAGACCGATCCGCTCGGTAATCCGGTAGATAAAAACCATCCCTGGAACCAGACCACGATTCCCCGGCCGCAGAAGCGCGACTTCGGCGGCAAATACACTTGGGTTATGTCGCCGCGTTGGCTCGACAAGCGCACCGGTGACCATCTCGCACTCGACACTGGTGGAGGCCCGATCGCCCGCCTGTGGGCAACCGCCCTGGCCGGACTCGTGGACATCGGCTACATCAAATCTACCGGCAAGAGCGTCAAAATCTATCTCCCAAAGACAGCCTCAAAGCCCGAAGTGGAGTTTGAATGGAAGATTCCACAGTGGAGCAACGCCATCGAACGCGATCGCGCGCGAACTTACTTCCAGGCCTACGCGGCGGCGTGCGCGTTGCATTTCGCCGAGAAGGCGCTCGAAGAACTCCACGCCGGCAAAACCAGAACCTGGAATGATTTCAAAGTTCCAGAAGAAGCGATCGGTTGTGGCTTCCACGAAGCGGTGCGCGGAGTGCTCTCGCATCACGTCGTCATCCGCAAGGGAAAGATCGCGAACTATCATCCCTATCCGCCGACTCCATGGAACGCGAATCCGCGCGACATCTATGGAACTCCGGGGCCGTATGAAGACGCGGTGCAAAACACCCCTATTTTCGAAGAAAACGGACCGGGAAAATTCAAGGGCATCGACATCATGCGCGCCGTGCGCAGCTTCGATCCCTGCCTGCCCTGCGGAGTGCACATGTATCTCGGAGGTGGAAAGGTTCTCAAGACCCACCACTCTCCCATGTTTGGAATTCACCCTTAGGGCAAGCGTGACATTTCGAGGAGTGAGGGATAGAGTGTTGGCCTTCACTCCTTATTTTTTATAAGAAGTTTGTTTCAAACACCTTATGCAAAACGAGAAAGAGTTTCAGTCGAAGGTCCAGCGCATCGGCGAGTTAGTGCATGGGTTAGATAAGATCGAAGACCCGGAGTCACGCGCGGGTGCGAAAGCTTTGGTGCAATTGCTGCTCGACCTGCATTCCGAGGCGCTGGAGCGCGTCATGCAAGTCGTCGCAGAGAACGACGAGTCTGGCCAGCGCACCATCGACGATCTGGGCCGCGATACTTTAGTCAGCAGTCTGTTAATTCTTTATGGACTTCATCCGCTCGACCTAGAAACGCGGGTCGCGCAGGCGGTGGAGAAAGTTCAGCCGCGGGTGCGCAAAGGCGGAGGCGAACTGGAGTTGCTGGTCAATCGAGATGGTGTGGTCCGGTTGCGGATCGAAGTGACCGGACATGGGTGCGGTTCCACGGGGCAGACCCTCAAGGCCATGGTTGAGGATGCTTTGTACGAAGCCGCACCCGACCTAAACAGCTTGCTGATTGAGGGGGTCGATGAGCCTGCGGGTTCGTCCGGCTTTGTGCCGCTCGGTAAACTGGGCGGCGTGATTGCAACGGTGTCCGCTGAGGTAGCGAGCCAAACATGACTGCTGTTCAGCCAGGATTCGAAAACGCTTTTGGCACGCTCCGCCAATTTGTGCGGCGGAAGAAAAATGTCGAGCGCTGTGAACTCTGCAGCGCCGAAGTCGCCGCCGAGCATCCCCATCTGATCGAACCAGCTAGTCGCAAGCTGTTGTGCACGTGCAACGCCTGCGCCATCCTTTTCAGCGGCATGGGGACAAAATACAAACGTGTCCCTCGCCGTGTTCTCGCATTGTCTGATTTCCATCTCACGGACGGACAATGGGAAAACCTGATGATCCCCATCAGCATGGCGTTCTTTTTCCGCAGTACTCCAGATCAAAGAGTTGTTGCCTTCTATCCCAGCCCCGCTGGAGCCACCGAATCGCAACTGCCGCTCGATACCTGGAATGATCTCGAGGACGCCAATCCTGTGTTGCGAGAGATGGAATCCGACGTCGAAGCTCTGCTCGTCAATCGCATCGGACACGTCCGTGGCTACGCTGCGCCGGAATACTACGTGCTCCCGATCGACGAATGCTACAAACTGGTCGGCCTGATTCGCGCCCACTGGCGTGGCCTTTCCGGCGGGACTGAAGTCTGGCACGAGATCGGGCAGTTTTTTGATGGGTTGAAACGACGCGCCACAGTTGTCAGCGACTTGGCAAACGAGGCGCCGCAAGGGCAAGAGGCAGCCGATGCCTGAGCTGCGCTTCCAAATCGAGAAGGCCGAACCGCAGCGCTTCACCGTGGCGCCGACGCTGCTCTTCAAGCTCCGCATCACAAATGGCGTCCCTGATGAAGTGATCCACTCCGTCGCCTTGCGCTGCCAGATCCAGCTCGAAGTGACTCGACGCCAATACAGCGCTGAGGACCAGGCAAAATTGCGCGACCTCTTCGGCGAAACCGAACGCTGGGGCCAGACTCTGAAGACAATGCTCTGGACCCACGCTAGCGTGGTCGCATCCGCGTTTAAGGACACCACGGTCGTTGACGTACCGGTGCCGTGCACTTTTGATTTCAACGTCGCTGCAACCAAGTATTTCCACGGCCTCGGCGACGGCGATGTGCCTTTGAATTTTCTCTTCAGCGGCACCGTCTTCTATGCGGATGCAACCGGTGCGCTGCAAGTCTGCCCCGTACCGTGGGACAAGGAAGCCCGTTTTCGCCTGCCCGTGAGCGCCTGGCACGAAATGATGGATATCTATTATCCGAATAGCGCCTGGCTCTGCCTGCGCCGTGACGTTTTCGAGCGCCTCTATCAGTACAAAGTCGCTCGCGGAATTCCCACCTGGGAGCAGATGTTCGAAAACATGCTACCTGGGATAGTTCCGAGCACGGTTCAGAGCAACGAAGAGGCGATCAAGCGATGAACGCCACGCCCATCGACGCCATCGCTCGCGCCGTCCTCTATGAAGGTTACATGCTCTATCCTTACCGCCCGTCGTCGGTGAAGAACCGGCAGCGATTCAACTTCGGCGTGCTCTATCCGAAGTCGTACAGCGACTCGCAGATCGGCTCCGACGCGTGGAGCATGCAGACTGAATGCCTGGTCGAAGGTGACCCGCAGACCCGAATCGAAATTCGTGTCCGTTTCCTGAAGTTAGTCGCTCGCTCGGTTCAAAAGCTGAGATCGACGTCACATGCGGATGGGATGCCCCAGTTTGCGCCAGTGTCGTCGCTTGAAGTTGACGGCAAGTCGTTCACCTCGTGGCAGGAAGCGATTGAGTGCGAAACAAAGCCGCCAGCGTTCAATCTGGAGGCGCTCACGAAGACGCCGGCAACTTGGGAATTCGCTTTTCCCGCCAGGAACCAACAGGAACTCCTCCGCGATGCCTCAGGCCGCCTCGTCGGAATGATCGATCGCAAACAGGCCTCCGTCCACGGGACAGTTGAGATCAAAGCAGAACCCGTGGCCGACGGCACCTTCAAAATCCAGGTGTGCGTAAAGAACCAGTCCTCCTCCTTCATGCCCCGCGAAATGTCTGGCGAAGTCGCAACCGACGCGGGCAGCCCGCACGGTTCCGACCGCGACTCCGCCCTCGTGCACTCCCTCGTTTCCGCGCACGTCCTGCTGGGCGCAATCGACGGTCAGTTCGTATCTCTACTGGAGCCTCCCGAAAATCTCCGCGATCTCGCGGCAACATGTCAGAACCTTGGAGCCTGGCCGGTTTTAGTCGGTGCTGAAGGCGAGCGCGATACCATGCTAGCGTCGCCGATCATCCTCTACGACTATCCGCAGATCGCGCCCGAGAGTCCCGGCGATTTGTTTGACGGCACGGAGATTGACGAAATTCTCGCCCTGCGCATCCTGACCATGACCGAAGACGAGAAAAAAGAAATGCGCAACACCGACGACCGCGCTCGCAAAATGCTCGAGCGGACGGAGAGCCTTCCCATGGAGCACCTGATGAAGCTCCACGGAACCCTTCGCGATCTGCGCCCTTGCAAGGAGGAAACGCCTTGAACGAATGGGAATGGCAGCTCCTCGAGTCGAAACACCCGATGGAAAACTTCCGCATCGCCAACGTCGAGGTGCGCACCGGCAGCCGCGTGAAGCTACGCCCGCGGGCGGGCGGCGACATCATGGATATCGCTTTGGCCGATAAGATCGCGGTCATTGAATCGATCGAGCAGGACTACGAGGGAAAAGTCCATCTCGGTGTCGTTCTGGACGAAGATCCCGGACGGGACATCGGCCTGATGCGACAGCCGGGTCATCGTTTCTTCTTCACTGCCGAAGAAGTTGAGCCGCTGCCGCCAACAGCCAACGATACTCTGGACAATCCTCTGCGAGCTGCGGCAGCCGTATCGCCACGCATTCTGATCGCCGGCATTGGAAACATCTTTCTAGGTGACGACGCCTTCGGTTGCGAAGTTGCGCGGCGATTGGTCGACCATGCATGGCCTGCAAATTCCAATGTCCGCGTGACCGATTTCGGCATCCGTGGCTACGATCTCGCCTACGCTTTGCTTGACCAATATGACACGACGATTCTGGTCGACGCATGTCCACGCGGCGAGCCCGCCGGCACGCTGTATGTGATCGAGCCGGACCTGTCGGACATGGCTGCCTCCGCCTCAGACAGCCCGGAAGAACAGCAAGTCGCTCTCGAACCGCACAGCATGAATCCCCTGCATGTTCTGCGCCTTGCGGCATCGATGGGCCCGCTGAAGCGAGTTTTGCTGGTCGGATGCGAGCCGGCGACGCTCGGCCCGGAAGAAGGTCAGATGGGCTTGACCGCGACCGTCGAAGCTGTGATCGACGATGCGGTGAAGATGGTGGAATCGTTAGTGAATAAATTAATCAAAGGGGACGAGTCTTAACCAAGAAGGTCTTGACACAACGATTAGAAACGAGAGGAGACTGCCGTGGCCATGGATTTCTCTGAAGCAACGAAGGATTTCGGAAGTGATAAAGACACGCTTTACATACTCGGTGGAGCAGCCTTGGTGCTGTTTGGAGCGGGGATGATCCTTTCCAATCCGGTGATCCGGCGCTATCTCGGACAACTCGGCGTCGGCAATCTGGTTGCCGACGCGCTACCCGACATGGACCGCTACTTAAAATTGAGGAACATGTAAGGACGGCGACAAAGATGACACCATCGACAGGCAAAGGCCCGAGCGTACATTATGTCGCCGACCGGAAGGCGAGCCAATTTACGGTCCAGGCTTTTGCGGCTGGAATGATTGCCGTGATCGCCCATAGCCCGAAGATTGCCATTCGCGAGTGGACAGGCGACATGTATTTTGTCCCGGACTCCCTGAACGACGCGTCCCTCGTCGTCAAAGGAAACACCGCGTCGTTTGACGTCCTCGATGAACTTCGAGAAACCGACCGCCGCGAGCTTCAGAGAGTGATGACGCAAGAAGTTCTGGAGGTGTCCAGATTCCCGGAGTTTTCCTTCGAAAGCACCAGCATCAACGCCACGAGGCAGAAGCAGGAGCTCTTTCGCGTCGATGTCGACGGCAGACTCAATCTCCACGGCGTTACCAATAATCACTCGTTTACCGCTCAAGTCGCTTTTGGTGTCGATAGTTTCCGCGCCTACGGTGAGTTCACGATCCAGCAGACGGAGTTTGGCATCAGAGTGGCTTCGATCGCCGGTGGCACATTGAAGTTGCAGGATGAGTTGAAGTGTACGTTTTACATCGTGGCGCGCAAGAGCGACTAGAGGACAATAATGATCGTCGGGTTGCGAGTCGTACGTAGTCAGAAAAGAGAGGGCCCTTTGCAGCAAATGACCAATATGATGGCTTCCGATCCCGAGAAGGTTATCGCTGTGCGCTATTTGATCGATAGTGCGGCAAGCAGATTCAGTGTCCAGGCTTTCGCCGCGGGGTTGCTTTCGGCGTTTGGTCATAATCCCGTCATTACCATCCCGAGTTTTACCGGAGAAGTACAACTCACCGATGAGGTCGAGCGGTCTTCGTTCATCATGACGATTGCGGCGTCGGCGCTCCGAGTTTCTAGTGATGTCAGCGAAAAGGATCGACGTGAGATCGAACGGATGATGCACGAGAAGGTGCTGGAGAGCGCGGAATACCCGGAGATCTTGTACACCTGCTCCACTGTCTCTGCCAGCAAGACCGGCGAAGGACAATACTGGGCTGCTTTAAACGGAGATTTGACCTTGCATGGGACAACCCGCAGCCTCAATATTCCCGCGCGAGTTTCGCTCAGTGGCGACTCGTTGAGAGCCATCGGCAATTTCACCCTCCTGCAGAGCGATTTCGGAATCGAGTTGGTGTCGGTCGCAGGCGGATCGCTCAAGGTGAAAGACGAGCTGAAATTTTCGTTTGATGTTGTCGCTAGAAAGCAATGATAAGAGCAACGAAGGTGAATTGATGAAGCGCAATGCCAGAAGTGCAAAGCCGAGAAAGAGGCCGCCATGTGCCTAGCCATACCGGGACAAGTGGTTGAACTCTTTCCCGATCATCCGACCACCGCCATGATTGACGTGGTGGGCGTGAGGCGCAAGGTCGATCTCGGCCTTCTGCTCGACAACCCTCCGGTAAAGGGCGACTGGGTGCTGATCCACGTCGGCTTCGCCATGAGCAAGATCAGCGAAGAAGATGCGATGGATACCATGCGCGTCCTCCGCGAGCTCGGCGAGGCCGAGGCCGCGATGCAGGAAGTCGAAGGCTACGGTCTCACCAACTTGGGAAGCGAGAAGGCTTCGTAGAGTATCGTGTTATGAAATTTGTCGACGAATTTCGCGAACCCGAAACTATCACTAAGACCGCCGAAGATATTCGGCGTCTCGCTGATCCCGACCGCCACTACCGCATCATGGAAGTCTGCGGTGGCCACACTCATGCGATCTACCGCTTCGGCCTCAAGGACCTGCTGCCCTCGAACATCGAGCTGATTCACGGCCCCGGCTGTCCGGTTTGTGTGCTCCCGATGGGCAGGATCGACGACGGTTTGTCCATCGCTCATGATCCCAACGTAATTTTCGCCGCCTTTGGCGACATGATGCGTGTTCCGGGCACGCAGGGCAGTCCGCTCGAACACAAAGCTCGTGGCATGGACGTTCGCATCGTCTATTCCCCGTCGGACGCGTTGAAGCTCGCGCAACTGAATCCCAACAAGCACGTCATGTTTTTTGCCATCGGATTCGAAACCACCGCGCCATCGACGGCATTGACATTGGTGCGGGCGAAGAACGAAGGCGTCGGCAATTTTTCCGTTTTCTGTAATCACGTCACGATCATTCCGGCGATCAGGGCTATTCTCGATTCTCCCGACATGCGGATTGACGCATTCATCGGTCCCGGCCATGTTTCCACCGTGATCGGTTGCCGCCCCTACGAGTGGATTGCCGTCAACGAGCACAAGCCGGTCGCTGTCTCCGGTTTCGAACCGCTCGACATTTTGCAATCGATTGTCATGGTGCTGCGCCAGCTCCGAGATCGAGAGGCGAAAATCGAGAATCAGTACAAACGCGTCGTGCCCTGGGAAGGCAATCGCGCCGCGCTCCGGGCGATGGCCGATGTTTTCGAACTGCGCCCCTATTTTGAATGGCGAGGCCTCGGCTTCATTTCACAGTCCGCGCTTCGCATTCGCGACAGCTACGCCGAGTGGGATTCCGAGCAGCGATTCCAGGTTCCCGGAGTGCGTGTCACTGATCCGAAGGCGGCGCAATGTGGAGAAGTTCTAAAAGGCGTGCTCAAGCCGCATCAATGCAAGCTCTTTGCGAAAGAGTGCACTCCCGAACATCCGGTCGGTGCACTCATGGTTTCATCCGAGGGATCATGCGCAGCGTACTTCAACTACGAACACCGCAAAACGGCGATGGTAACCAGCATCAGCTCGGTGGCATAGACGTTGATGTCGAAGGCGCTCGGGCTGGAGCTGTACCCGATTCGCCCATAGTCCGTTTCCGCGAGCCGCAGATCGAAATGTCTCACGGCGCAGGAGGCAAGGCCAGCCGCCGATTAGTCGAAGGCCTCTTTGCCCCGCTTCTTTTTGCATCGTCTTCGCCAGCCGATCCCTTGGCCGACGCAGCCCACCTCGATTTCGACGGCACGAAAATTGCCATTACAACCGACAGCTTCGTCGTAAAGCCGCTGAGTTTTCCGGGCGGCTCAATCGGAGAACTCGCGGTGAACGGAACCCTGAACGATCTCGCCGTCTCGGGCGCTCGCGCCGAAGCCATGGTCGTCACCTTTGTGCTCGAAGCCGGTCTTCCTACGCCGGTGCTCGAAGCCGAAGTACGCGCCATGGGAAACGCGGCGCGCAAAGCCGGAATCATAATCGCCGGCGGCGACACGAAAGTAGTCGAGCACGGCAAAGCCGATTTCATGTACATCACAACCACCGGAATCGGTCGTCCAATCCCGGGTTTGAAGATTGACGCTCGATCGGTTCGCCCGGGCGACAAAATTATTCTCTCCGGCCCCATCGGCGATCACGGCATCACGATTCTTCTCGCTCGCGGCGAACTCGACCTTGAAGCCGACCTTCGCTCCGATACGCGTTCCGTGTTCCCTCTCGTCGAGGCGATGGCGAAAGCCGCCGCGCCTGGCGTTCGCTGGATGCGCGACCCGACACGAGGCGGAGTCGCAACTTCCCTGAACGAACTCGCGCGAGACTGTCGCCATGGTATCGCTCTGGTCGAAGAATCGATTCGAGTTCACGACGCAGTTCGCGGAGCCTGCGAATTGCTCGGTCTCGATCCCCTGCACATCGCGAATGAGGGCCAGTTCCTGGCCGTGGTCGCTCCCGAATACGCGGACGCCGCGCTGAACGCCTTGTGTCTGGCTCCCGGCGGCGAAGATGCCCAGATCATTGGCGAAGTCCGTGAAGAGCCGGCCGGCGCCGTGCTCGTCACTACGCGTTACGGCGGCAGCCGGATTGTTGATATGCTGGTCGGCGATCCGCTTCCCCGCATTTGTTAGGGTGAGGGTCATCAGTATCCAGGAAGTGGGCCATGGCCATCGCAACAACTGATTTGACCGCGCAACAAGCCTCTCAATTGGCTTCGCGAGTCCGAGTCCGGGTCGAGGAAAGCCTGCTCCGCCGCAACCAACTGGTCGAAGACTTTTTTCGCTAGAGGCCCCCCGCCTCGCCGAGGCCTGCCGCTCGATGTCCGAACGCTTTGTGCGGGGAGGCCGTCTGCTGGCCTTCGGCCGCGGTCCCTACGCGACCGACGCCCAGCATGTCTCCGTCGAATTCGTTCATCCGGTGATCGTTGGGAAACGCGCCCTTCCTGCCCTCGATATTTCCATGATGTTCCGCCCATGGCTGGAATCCATTCTTCACTCCGAAGATATTGTCATGGGATTCGGTCCGCCCGAGGGCGACGAAGAAGTCCAGTCGGCTCTCGACTTCGCGCAGTCTCGCGACGCCATGACCTTCGCTCTCCCCGGCCGCCACGCATCCTATGCCGTCGAGACTCTCGCCGACGATCCGTTTATTCATCAGGAGATGATCGAGATTCTCTACCATGTGCTCTGGGAAAGTGTGCACGTTTTCCTGGAGCATCGCGAACTCGGTCATGAAGTCGGCGCAGCTGGATTCCTCTATCCGTTCCTCGGCCAAGCCACGCAGCAAACCGGCGACCTGATTGCCGAAGTCGCCTCGTCAATTCAGATGAAGGTGCACGACGACTCGACGCTCCGCGCCCAGGTGGCGAGTGAGCAGGCGGAACAGATCGGCCGCGCTGCTGTCGCCATTCACGATCGCGTCGACAGGGGCGGCAAGCTCATCCTCTTCGGCAACGGCGGATCGGCCACCGACGCGAATGACTGGGCTATCGATTGCGTCCTGCCCCCGCAGGGCTATCAACCGGTTCCGGCTGTCTCGTTATCACTCGAACCCGCCAACATCAGCGCGATCGCCAACGACGTCGGGACGGATGTTATTTTCCTGCGCCAGTTGATCGCCCACGCCCGTCCAGGGGACGTTGCCATCGGAATCTCGACCAGCGGCGGATCGCGCAACATCATCATGGCCCTTGAAGAGGCTCGCAAGCGCAGTCTGCTCACCATCGCGCTGCTCGGATACGATGGCGGCGAAATCAAGCGCCGCGCTTTGGCCGATTTTCCCATCGTGGTTCCCTGCGACTACATTCCGCGCATTCAGGAAGTGCAAGCCTCGATCTACCATGTCATCCGCGAAACCCTGGAGGTCCTCGTTCGTGGCCAGGCTTGAGCTTTTCGGCGCAGCCCGCTGTCCCCACACAAAAGAGATGCGCGAATGGCTCGAGTGGAAAGGTTCCGACTTCGTCGAGTACGATGTCGAAGCCGACGCCGAAGCCCGCCGCCGCATGAGTGCGCTCGCCCCCGGCCAGCGCAGCGTTCCCGTACTGGTCGAAGATGGCAAAATTGTTCAAATCGGCTGGCAGGGCCACAGTTGCATGGTGGAATAAGTGGAATAATCAGAGCGACAACGCAGCGCAACAACGAATGCCCGGTGCCCGTTCAATCCGAGTTCGCGGAGTGGTGCAGGGCGTCGGCTTTCGACCTTTCGTCTATCGCCTCGCTCGCGCCAACGCGCTCGCCGGCTGGGTGCTCAACGGCGAAGAGGGCGTTGAGATCTATCTCGAAGGTACTGAGCATAGTCTTGATGCTTTTGTTCACGACCTCATGGCGCATCCGCCGCCCGCCGCCAGTATTGCGGAAATCGAGGTTCAATCTGCCGCGCCGCAAGGCCTGCAGGACTTTACGATCCGTGAGAGCCAGCACAAAGAGCGGCCGACGGTGCGAATCTCGCCCGATCTTCCGGTCTGCGATGCGTGTCTGAAAGAGCTGTTCGCTCCCGCAGACCGCCGGTACTGGTATCCATATATCAACTGCACGAACTGCGGCCCGCGCTACACTGTCGTTCTCAGCCTCCCTTACGACCGGCCCAACACCACCATGCGGAGCTGGCCGCTCGATGCCTACTGCGACGCCGAATATCACGATCCGGAAAATCGCCGCTTTCACGCCCAGCCGGTGGCGTGTCCGGCCTGCGGCCCGCGTTATGTGTTGCGCCACGGCGACACAGTGAGTGCGGATAACGAATCCAGCATTCGTACCGCGGTGCAACTTCTCAAAGATGGAAGCATCCTCGCCGCGAAAGGGCTCGGCGGCTACCACCTCGTCTGCGACGCGACGAATGCAGCTGCGGTCGGCGCGTTGCGCGAGCGAAAGTTCCGCAAAGAAAAACCGTTTGCTCTGATGACGCGAGATCTGGAAGTGGCGCGACGGCTGATCGAGCTGTCGCCCGAAGCGGAACAGATGCTGACCTCGACGGCGCGGCCAATTGTCCTCGCGCCCGCAAGAACCGAAAACGGCGATCTAGCGACGCGCGTCGCTCCCGAGGTCGCCCGCGACGTCGCTCCTGATAACTCGGAACTTGGCGTCATGCTGCCTTACACGCCACTGCACCATCTTTTGTTCGCCGCCGGTGCCCCCGAAGTGCTCGTGATGACGAGTGCCAATCGTTCGAGCGAGCCGATCGCCTACGAAGATGACGAGGCGCTCGACAGGCTGTCTGGGATTGCCGATGCCTTCCTGATCGGCGAACGTCCAATCGCGCGCCGCGTTGACGATTCGGTCGCCCGCGTCGGCGTGTTTGGTCCGGCCATCCTGCGCCGAGCGCGCGGCTACGCCCCCGGAGCCGTCGCAACGATGCCGAGCGAGCGTCCGATTCTGGCTGTCGGCGCCGATCTCAAGAATGCAATCACCCTCGTTGTCGATCGCCAGGCTTTCGTCAGCCAGCACATCGGCGACCTTGGGGACTATCAGTCACTGCGTGCTTTTCAGGAAACAATTCAAGACCTGATCTCGATGTATGAAGTTCGTCCGGAAGAATTGCTGGTGGTGCATGATTCTCACCCGGAGTATGTCTCGACAGTGCATGCTCGCGGTCTCGGCATCGCGCGAGCGGTCGCAGTCCAGCACCATCGCGCGCATGTGGCCTCAGTGCTTGCCGAGCGCGGTGAATGGGAAACGCGTGTGATCGGCGTGAGCTTCGATGGCACCGGCTACGGCGATGACGGCAGCATTTGGGGTGGAGAGATTTTTGTAGGTAGCGTCAAAGAGGGCTTCGAGCGCGTTGCCCATTTGCGGAGCGCGTCCCTTCCCGGCGGAGACGCGGCAGCGCGATTTCCGGTGCAAGCGGCGAGTGGATTTCTCGCCCAGATCGATCGATCGATCGATGGGTCGATCGATGGATCGTCGGATCTGGTGATGAGCGCACCGTTCTACTTCCCAGAGCGATACAAGAACGCGCTGGAATTAATAGACAAGAATGTGCGAACGTTTGCGACCACCTCGGTCGGGCGTCTATTCGACACGGCGGCCGCGCTCAACGGATTCATCCGCGAGATCACTTTCGAAGGGCAGGCCGCCATGTGGCTCGAACAATTGGCCCGCACCTCGCCTTCGACAGAAACATACCCATTTCCCTTTGTTGGCGGCGAACTCGACTTCCGTCCGCTGCTGCAAGCGATCATTCGCGACCGGCAGCGCGGCCGAGACGTCCGCGACATCGCGCGGGCTTTCCAGCGCGGCGTTGCGCAGGGGCTGCGCGACGCTGTTCTCGCCATCGCCCAGGACCGGAATCTCGAAGTCGTCGTGCTGTCAGGAGGCGTTTTTCAAAACGAACTGCTCCTCGAAGATCTCAAAGATCTCCTAAAGCACGACCATTTACAGATTTGGACAAACCACTCCGTCCCGCCAAACGATGGCGGCATCAGCCTGGGACAGGCCGCCATCGCAGCCTTTAGTCAGCACTAGTAGTTGCTTCGAAGCGATCCGGCGGGGGACACTATTGACGGGCACTCGCGGAAGCCACTATGCATGAATTATCGATCGCGATGAGCATCGTGGAAATGGCGCAGGAGGAGGCGGAGAAGCGGGGCGTCCAGGTCACCGCCATCCACCTCAAGCTCGGAGCTCTCTCCGGCGTCGTGAAAGAAGCCCTGCTTTCTTCTTACGAGATGGCGCGGGAAGACACCCCTCTGCAACGCGCCGAGCTCATCATCGAAGAAGTCCCCGTCGTGGTTTTTTGTCAAAAATGCCAGCAACAGCGGCCATTGCATTCCGTGCAACTATTTTGTTGTGCCAAGTGTGGCACGCCAACGGCTGAAATTGTGCAAGGCAAGGAACTGGAAGTTGTTGCGCTGGAGGTCGAGGAATGGGATCGCAACCCCGCTTAATCGAAGTCAGAAAAAACGTTCTCAAACAAAACGATCTCGTCGCCCGCTCCTTGCGCGAACAGTTCCGCGCCGCCGGAGTTTTTGTCGTGAGCCTTGTCTCGAGTCCGGGCTCGGGCAAGACCATGTTCCTTGAGAAGACTCTTACCCTGCTGCGTCAAAAGTATCGCGTCGCCGCCCTCGTCGGCGATCTGGCAACCGAAAACGATGCCGCGCGTCTTGCCCGGAGCCGGGCGCCCGTCAAACAGATTCTCACCGGCACGATGTGTCATCTCGAAGCCGCGATGGTCGAGACCGCCCTCGGCGAATGGGACCTCAAGAATCTCGATTTTCTTTTTATCGAAAACGTCGGGAATCTGGTTTGCCCCTCGTCCTACGACTTGGGAGAAAATCTCCGCCTCGTTCTTATTTCTGTCACCGAAGGCGAGGATAAGCCGCTCAAGTATCCGACGATCTTCAACAGCGCCGACGTGGCGATCGTCACGAAGATGGACCTGGCTACGGCTGTGGAATTCGATTGGGAATCCGCATACTCCAACATCCAGGCTGTTCGCCCCGGCATGCAGGTGCTGAAAGTGTCGGCGAAGACAGGAGAGGGAATCGACGAGTATTTGAGCTTCCTTACGACTCGACTCGAAGAACTACGCTCAGCAGCGCCAGTTTAAGAGGCCGCTGCTGAGCTTGTCGCTATTTCCCCACGTACAGATTGGGAAACTCCTGTCGCAGGTTCGCAACCTTCGGAGCATCGTTGAAAACGATATACGGATTATCAGGATGTCGCGTGGCGTAGTCCTGGTGATAATCTTCGGCCCTGTAAAAGCCCTTCAGGGGTACGACTACGGTCACAATCGGACGCGAGAAAACCTTCGCTTTGTCCAGTTGTGCGATGTAGGCCTCGGCAATCCGCTTCTGCTCATCGTTTCCGTAAAAGATCGACGAACGGTACTGCGTGCCGGTGTCTGGACCCTGGCGGTTCAATTCGGTTGGATTGTGCGCGACCGAAAAGAAAACCTGCAGCAGTTGCCCGTACGTGATTTGTGAAGGGTCGTAGGTAATCATGACCGATTCGGCGTGCCCGGTTTCACCGGTGCTCACGAGTTCATATTCCGCCAGGTTGGCAGTGCCGCCCGAGTAGCCGGAAGTCGCGCTGATCACACCTTTCACGTGCTGGAACACAGCCTGAATCCCCCAGAAACATCCCCCGGCAATGACGGCGGTCTGCTTGGACTTTGAGGAGGCGAGGGACGCGTCCACGGCCGGAGCCGGTATCTTGGCCGGCGGTTCACCGGCGCTGCAGGCAACCGCGCCCCCAAGAGTAATAATGAGAATGACAAGAATGGCCGATACACGCTGCCGCATCCACAAAAACGAAGAGAAACCAGACATATCGAATTCCTTCCCGCGGCCCAATCCCAGTTTCCTGGGGTCTGTGAAATAGGGCCTGTTATATAGAGTCGGCAACGTCGAAAAAGTTACGCCCACCGGGAAGAGCCATCCGGACCAGCTGTCCGGGCGTTTGTGACCAGATACTTTCGCATGCAGCGTACGCAGGGAACGTAGCCCTCGTTTTCCGCCTCGGCGGCCGTAACGGTTCGCAGTTTGTCTTTTTCATGGATGTAGTCACATCCCGCGACGTGAAACAGCTTCCCATTTTCAGAAACCACCACCATCATTCCAGGAGGAACGCCGCTGCCACGCCTGGCCAGTTCCGAACGCATTTCCGGCCCGCGCGACGTCGAACGCGCTACCTCGATACCTCCTACGACCAGAAATGTGGCCGCCGCCGCGACCATCCACCCGAGGAACGTTCTCCGGCTCCGCGGCATGTTCTCGTCCAGCCTCCGATGCAGACGGTGGCTGAACCCGAGCGGGACTTCCAACATCCTTTCATCGCCATATAGCTGGATGACATTCCGCGTGCCGTCGAGCACCGCCGTGCAGCTTTTGCATCCACGAACATGTTCCTCGATGGCGGTGCGCAAGCCGGGATCGACTTCGCCGTCGAGATAATTGGAAACTTCGCTCCAAACCTGTTCGCAGGTGACTACCATGGCTTCGTCCCCTTCGCAAAAGACAGCTTGCTGCTCCAAGCCCCGCCGAACCCGGGCGCGAGCAGATCGCGCAGCATCAAGCGGGCCCGCAGCAGACGAGTCTTGACCGATGCGGCCGAGATCCCGAGCATCTTTGCTGTTTCCTCAATGCTGAGGTGCTGCATATCACGGAGCACAAAAACTTCGCGATAGATTTGCCCCAATCCCGACAGAGCCTCGGCGAGTTTTTCACGTACCTCGCTGCGCTCGAGCGTCTCCGACGGAATCTCTCGCCAGTCGGCAAAATCTCGCGGGGTGTAGCTACCCTCCTCATCTTTCCCGTCGATCGAGCGCCCATCGATCGGTTCCATGATGTTCGCGTGCGCTTTTCTTCTTCGCATGCGCGCCTCGTTCATCGTGATCTGAATCAGCCAGGTGCTGAATCGGGCCTCGGCGCGAAATTGCCCGAGGTGCTTGAACGCCTTCAGCATCGCTTCCTGCACCGCATCCTCGGCGTCCGATTCATTGCGAAGAATCGCGAATGCCGTTGCATAGAGCCGGCGCTCGTAAGGCCGGATCAACTCATAGAAGAGTTCATGCTCGCCGGCAACGATGCGCTGGATCAGCATCGCTTCGTGCCTTTGTTCGGCTGGCTGTTCCAGCGACATCACTCTTTCCGGCATCGCTCCTCGTGCACTACTCGGACGTCATGCCCAGCGAACCCTTCTCGCATGGGATGCCTCACCGCGAATTAAGTTTCGACCATTGCCCGACCGCAGCCATGGTTCTCTACCACTTTTGTGCCATCGTACCCGACTTCTCCACAGTTTCCACCGGCTTGCTACTTGCATTCCGTTAGACAAGTTCCGATAATCTTAATCATTGCAGAAAGCTGACATCCGTGTATCGCTATAGCCGCCCCGATTTGTTGCGCATTCTTCGGCTTGCCCCTCGCCAGCTTCAAACCTGGGAGAAGGCGGGACTGGTAGCCGCAAGCGAGGATTACTCTTTCTTCGATCTGGTCCAGGTCAAGAAGGTGCGCGATCTCTGCGCCCAGCGTGTGCGTCCAGCGGTGATACGGCAGTCGCTCGAAGCCATGCAGAAGCAAGTAGCTGGCATGGAGAATCCACTGCTGGAAGCAGGCGCCTATCAAAGTGGCCGGCGGATTGCCTTTCGTCATCAGGGACGCCTCGTCGAACCGATCGCCGGACAGTTTATGTTTGATTTCTCGTCCGAAGAGAATAGAGTCGTGACCAGCCCGCCGCGCAATGGACCGGAGTTGGTGGTCACAGACGTAACCGACTTGTTTGCGCGCGGGATCGCGCTCGAAGAAAATCCCTCCACGCAGAATGAGGCGATCACTGCCTATTTAAAGGTGTTGGACATGGACCCTGTACACGCCGCCGCGCACATCAACCTGGGCACGCTCTACTACAACCGTCAGGAATACGCGCTGGCCGAAAGACATTACCGTTCGGCGATCCAGATCGATCCGCGTTACGCGCTCGCCTATTTCGACCTGGGCAACGTTCTCGATGAGACTGGACGCGTTGAAGAGGCCATCAATACTTATAAGACCGCGATCCAACTCGCGCCCACCTATGCCGATGCGCATTACAACCTGGCGCTGGCGTATGAGAAAATGCGCGAACCGCGTAAGGCGTTGCAACATTGGCGCGCCTACGTCAAGCTCGACACCACCGGACCCTGGACGGTTCACGCCAAGCATCAGATTCAGCGCATCCTGCAAGGCGACAGTCTGAAGCTGGTTCACTCCCGCAGAGCGAATTAGATCCGAAGCGCTCTGCTCATCTTTCCGCTCGCATTCCCCCTCGTCACTTGTGGAATTCCATGTCCGGCCTTAGAATCTCTTCGCGGCCCAGTAGTGTCCCCGCGCTCTAAAAAATCGATTTAGCTGAACACAGCCCCGTCGCTGCCAAAGGAGAATCATGCCCACGCCCCGTCGCTTGCGCCGATTCAGTTTGCTCGCATTATCGATTGTCGTCGTTGCCGTCAGTGTTCTTCCGACCTTCGCCCAATCGAAATCTTCCAACGCGGCGTCAATGCCATGGATGAACCAGAGCCTCTCACCCGACGAGCGCGCAGCCCTCGTCCTTAAAGAAATGACGCTCGACGAGAAAATCGGAATGCTCCACGGCACTGGCATGAAGGGCCTCAGCCCCATGAGTCCGTTGGCGATCTATTCCGATGGCGGCGCAGGCTACGCGGTCGGTGTTCCGCGTCTCGGAATCCCGGACATTCAAATGTCCGACGCTGCCTACGGAGTGCGCGGCAGCGGAGAAAACGGCCGCTACTCGACCGCGCTGCCGAGCAATCTCGGCGCTGCCGCGAGTTGGGATCTCGACGCCGCCTACGAGTTCGGTGCTCTCATCGGCCGCGAGTTGCGCGCCCAGGGCTTCAACATGTCCCTCGGCGGAGGCGTAAATCTCGCCCGTGAACCGCGCAACGGCCGCAACTTCGAATACATGGGCGAGGATCCGATCCTCGCCGGGAAAATGGTTGGCTCGCTGATTCGCGGGACTCAATCGCAACACGTTCTCGGCGACATCAAGCACTATGCCCTGAACGATCAAGAAAGCGGACGCAACGCCGTCAACGTTCACATCGACGAACGCTCCATGCGCGAGAGCGACCTGCTGGCCTTCGAAATCGGAATTCGCGAAGGTAATCCTGCTGCGGTAATGTGCTCTTACAACCGCCTCAATGGCGATTACGCGTGTGAGAACAAATATCTGCTTACCGACGTGCTGAAAAAAGAATGGGCCTTCAAAGGGTTTGTCGTGTCCGACTGGCAAGGCACTCATAGCACGGCCAAAGCATCCGCCGCTGGTCTCGATCACGAAGAGCCCGGCGAGATTTTCTACGGCGAAGCAATGAAGAAAGCGGTGGAGTCGAAGCAGGTTCCGATGGCGGAACTCGACGAACATGTCCGCCGCATCCTGCGGTCGATGTTTGCGACCGGCGTGATCGACGATCCGGCCCAGAAGTCCGTCGTCGACGTGATCCATGGCTTCGACGTATCGCGCAAAATCGAAGAAGGCAGCATTGTTCTTCTGAAAAACGATGACTCGCAGCTCCCGCTAGACGCGGCCAAGGCCAGCAGTATCGCTATCATCGGCGCTCACTCCGACATCGCGATGCTTTCCGGCGGAGGTTCGGCGCAGGTTGATCCCATGGGCGGAAACGCGATCATGCCGCCCGGGAAGGGCTCGACCCACTGGCAGGATCACATCTGGTTCCCGACGTCGCCGCTGAAAGCGATCCGCGCCAAAGCCACCAGTGCAAAAATTCAGTTCGATGCCGGCACCGATCCCGCTGCGGCCGCTCGGTTGGCGAAGACCGCTGATGTAGCGATCGTGTTCGCCTACCAGTGGGAGAGCGAAGACATGGACCTCGACAGTCTCTCGCTTCCGGACCATCAGGACGATCTCATCGCCGCTGTGGCCGCGGCAAATCCGCACACGATCGTCGTACTCGAAACCGGCGCAGCCGTGACCATGCCGTGGGTAGGCCAAGTCAGCGGAATCGTCGAAGCCTGGTTTGGCGGAACCATGGGCGCTGATGCAGTAGCCAACGTTCTATTCGGCGACGTGAATCCCAGCGCCAAGCTGCCCATTACATTTCCCGTCAGTGAGGCCGATCTTGCGCATCGCAGCATTGTGAAGCCACCGCGCGAATCGACCACCCACGGTGAACCCGAAGCCTGGAAACTGATCGCCCCAGGCTTGCCCGCATTTCAAACCACTTATGACGAAGGCGCGAAGATTGGTTATAAGTGGTATGACTCTGAGAAGAAGCCCGTTCTCTTCCCTTTCGGATTCGGCCTCTCCTACTCGACTTATAGCTATTCCAACCTGCAAGTAACTCCAGACCCGACTGCCAGCGGAAGAGTCCGCGTGAAACTGACCGTCACCAACACGGGGAGCCGGGCCGGAGTCGAGATCGCTGAAGTCTACGCTGCTCTACCCGCCGCTGCCGCCGAGCCGCCGAAACGGCTAGTCGGCTGGAGCCGGGTCAAGTTGAATCCCGCGGAAAGCAAAGACGTCGTCGTGGAGATCGATCCGCAATATCTCTCGATTTTCAACGTCGATCGTCATGCCTGGCAGCTGACTCCAGGCGAATACACCTTCATGGCAGGCGGATCTTCGCAAAGTCTGCCGTTGAAGCAATCGGTCAGCCTGAAATAGAGATCATCAACAGCGCGAGGCTGGGCCCCTCGAGTGACGGTGCCCGGCCACGCGCTTATTACCGCGTATTTTCAGCCTTCTCGACGCGATGGAACTCCCGCCGCCGTATCTCCGTATCTCTTCCCGAGCCTGATCCGGAGGATTCTTGAAACTCACGATCGACCATGTCAGCAAGCGCTACAGTGCGAATGCGCTCGCCTTGCAAGACTTCAGCCTCGAACTCGGTCCCGGTGTCCTCGGCCTCTTAGGGCCGAACGGCGCCGGCAAGACGACGCTGATGAGTATCCTCGCGACGATTACGAAGCCAACGGCTGGCACGATCCATTGGGACGGAACCGACTTGGCTGCGGACCCCAATGCCATTCGCGGCGTGCTTGGATATTTGCCGCAAGATTTCGGCGTCTATCCCAATCTCGATGCGGTCGAATTCCTGGAATATCTTGCGGCTGTGAAGGGTCTGGATGCTGCCGCGGCACGCCGTCGCATCGACGAACTGCTCAATCTCGTGAACTTGTCTGACGTCCGCAAACGCCCCCTTGGCGGCTATTCCGGAGGCATGCGGCAGCGCATCGGGATCGCACAAGCTCTGTTGAACGATCCCAAACTGCTCATCGTTGACGAACCGACAGCTGGCTTGGATCCCGAAGAGCGAGTTCGTTTCCGCAACCTGCTCTCCGATCTCTCCGGAGATCGCATCGTAATTCTCTCGACTCACATTGTTTCTGACGTGGAAGCCACTGCCACCGACATCGCGCTCATCTCGCAGGGAAAACTTGTGGCTCATGCCGCCCCTGAAGATTTGTTGCGCGCCGTTGAGGGGAAAAGTTGGGAGTGGGTGGTGCCGAGTTCAGAGCTGAATGCCGCGCGGCAGAAATATCTGATCAGCAATACTACGCGGCGCAGCAATGGCGTCCATGTTCGCCTGCTCTCGTCACAGCCCCCGGCCGGAGCCGTGCTTGTCGCCCCCACGCTCGAAGATGCTTATCTGTCGTGCCTTTCCGAGCATCGTGCGGGGGTGGCTGCGTGAACCATCCGCTGCATGTGCTCTATCACATGGCGAAAGCGGATTTCCTCGAGCGCGTCCGCCGATACAGTTTCCTAGTCATTCTGGCTGCCGCTCTGTGGTTTGCCTACGGCATCATCGCCGAAAAAATTAATGTCAACGTCGGCAGCGGTTACCGCGGCCTTTACAACTCCGCATGGATTGGCATGTTGATGGCGATCTGCTGCTCGACGTTCCTGTCGCTCTGTGGATTTTATGTGGTCAAGAATTCCCTGGAACGCGATTCCACAACCAGAGTCGGCCGCATCCTCGCAGCCACGCCGATGCGCAAGGAGTTCTACACCGTCGCCAAAACGGTCAGCAATTTCGCTGTTCTCGCGTCCATGGTCACGATGCTCATGGCCGCTGCCGTAGTCATGCAGTGGCTGCGTCCCGAAGCGCGGCCGATTTCCCTCTGGCAGCTCTGGTCTCCGTTCCTGCTGATTTCCTTTCCCGCCATTTTTATCGCGGGCAGCGTTGCCGTACTCTTCGAGACTCTTCCCGTCTTGCGCGGAGGTGTCGGCAATGTAGTCTATTTTTTCCTGTGGACCTTCGCGCTCGTTGGCGGAGCCGAGACACGCATCGACGATCCCGTAGGCCTTCATGTTTTCTCCGAAAGCACTCGGCAAGCGCTCTCAAGGCTCAATCCTTCAAACGGGATGGTCTCTGGCTTCAGTCTTCAAATCGGCGGCAGAAAAGATCTCCAGACATTTCTGTGGAACGGCGTCGATTGGACGCCCAAAGCGCTGGCCTGGCGATTCTTGTGGGTCTTGGCAGGGTTGGGAATCGCTTTGCTTGCTTCCGTCTTTTTCCATCGCTTCGATCCGGCGCGCGATGGCGTCCGAGAGAAAAAAGCGAAAACAAGAAATGGATCACAACTGGAAAATGTAGATTTAGTTCCTTCGTCCGGTTATCGCGATTCCCCGCACGCACCATTAACGCTGACTCCTTTAAGTTCCCGCGGACACAACCGATTCGCCCGTCTCGTGCTGTCTGAGCTGGCGCTGATGATAAAAGGCCTGCGCTGGTGGTGGTACGTCGTCGCTGCCGGACTGTTGGTCGCCGAGTTCGTGTCGCCAACAGCAGAGGCGCGCGCCGGAGTTCTACTCGCGGCCTGGATCTGGCCTGTGCTTGTGTGGTCGCAAATGGGTTGCCGCGAGTCGCGCTATGCGACCCAGTCTCTGATTTTCTCTGCGGAACGCGTCGTCTACCGCCAACTCGCAGCCGTGTGGATGGCGGGAGTGATCGTTGCTCTTCTCACCGGCGCAGGCACCGGGATTCGTCTTCTCCTGAGCGGGGATTGGCGGTCGGCAAGTGGGTGGTTCGCAGCGACCCTCTTCATCCCGAGTCTCGCGTTGGCTCTCGGAGCGTGGAGCGGTTCGAGCAAATTCTTCGAAGCTTTGTACACGGTGTGGTGGTACGTTGGCCCGTTGCACCATCTCCCGTCTCTCGACTTCATTGGTGCCTCGCCAGGATCGAGTTCGCCGGGTTTATATCTGACCCTGACCGCAGGGTTGCTTCTCGCAGCGTGCCTTGGCCGGCGTCGTCAGGTGGCGTACGCGTAAGAGTCCGCCGCTGCTTCAAATCTTCGTCCCAAAAAAAAGAGGCGCGGCTTGCGCCGCGCCTCTGGAGAGAGACTCTTTAGTTGACCGTCAGTTTGTTTTCGACGCTGAACGCACCCGGCACAGCACTCGCTCGCATCCCGGCGAGGGTTTTGTCCATCGTGCTCTCAACCGAACCGTAAAGCGTGACATGTCCGTTATCGACCACAATACGGATCGGGTGCACCGGATCGCTGGCGTATCGTCCGAGCACGGAGTCGCGATAAATCGCGCGCGCCGTGCGCACCCGGATCGAATCGTCAAACCCAGAAACCGGCAGGTCCTTTACGTCGTTCACCACATCTTTGACGCCCGGCGTTCGCGCCACGATTGAGAAAGCCGAGTCCTTCGCCACCGGATTCAGCGTGTCGCCACTCAAGGTGACTACTCCGTCCTTCACTTCGAGCGCAAGATAGTTGAACGTGTTGTCGAAATATCCCACTCGGTCATAAGCCAGCTGCTTCGCCAGCTTCTGCTGCAACTGGTTGTCGGGCACGTTTGCTCCCCCAACCACGATGTCATTGCGAACACCGGCAACGTTGTCCAGCTTCTGCACTTTCTTCGCGGCTTCGGCCTTGTCTTTATAGAGATCGACTGTGCCGCTCAGGGTCACGATGCCGTCGTCGACACTGGCATTGACACTCTGCAGTTGCTTCGTGTCGTTGATCTTCTGACTCGCCGCCTGCTGAATCTGCTGATCATATTGGCCGGTTGAGGCCATTGCAGTGATGCTCAGCAGGACGAGCGAGGCCAGTGCAAACGCGATGGTCATCGCACTCGTCCGTACAAATGATTGCTTTTTCATATTCGCTTCATCCTCACTGGAATTCCGGTTCCCCACAGCGTTAACCGGTTAGTTAAATAGATGCGATCGGGGCGTCGCAGGATGTGGCGGGGAGTGGGTTTTACAAACTATTACAAGAACCGGCTCCCCCGATTTGACAGTTGCTCGTCATAACAACTAATCTCAATTCATGCCCCGCAGTTCCTCAAGCAACACTCCGGGCGGTCTGCAAGCCGAGCTGAAACAGAGAATTCCCTTCACCAGCCGGGAGCAGGAAGCTTATCTCTCTCTCTTGCGTACGGCCGACGCACTCGAAGCGCAAGTCGAATCGTGGCTGAAGCAATTCGGACTCACCGGCACGCAATACAACGCCCTGCGCATCCTGCGTGGAGCCGGGCCCGAAGGCCTGCCTTGCCGCGAGATTGGCGAGCGCATGATCACGCACGATCCCGATATCACGCGTCTGCTTGATCGCCTGGAGGATCGCGGCTTCGTCGAGCGCGCCCGCGACAAGAACGATCGTCGCGTCATCTACGGAAAAATCGCTCCAGCCGGACTGAAGCTTTTGCGCGAAATGGACGGTCCCGTCGAAAAGCGCGGCCGCGAAATGCTCCGTCACGTCTCGCAGGAGAAGTTAAAGCAATTGATCGAGCTGTTGGAATTAGTACGCAAAGGCGCGCAGTAGCAGGCGCAGTCAGTTAGCGCTTGCGAGCCTTCTTCGTTCCAGGCGATGTCCCCGACGGTTTCTTGAACACCCGCGCAAAAATCCTGTCTATATTTTTGAGCTGACGCTTGAGATCGAACGCCCGCTCGATCTTCGACCGTGGCACTCGTCCCGTAATCTCCGGGTCGTTCAATACCAGCTCGTGAAAATCTAGATCCTCTTTCCAGGCTCGCATGGCATGGCTCTGCACCAGCCGGTAAGCATCTTCTCGCGAGACTCCGCCTCGACCAGATCAAGCAGCAACTGCCCGCTGAATACCAGCCCGTGCGTGCTGTTGAGGTTTGCCATCATGCGCTTCGGATAGACGAACATGGTCTCGATCAGATTTGCAGTCTTGTTGAGTAAGTAATTCGTCGAGCGTTGTCGAGTCCGGAATGATGACTGCGCTCTGCCGACGAGTGCGAAATGTCACGCTCATGCCAGAGGGCGACGTTTTCGAATCCAGCCTGCGCGTTCGAGCGCACTACGCGCGCGAGCCCGCAGATTTGCTCGCTCGTCACCGGATTGCGCTTATGCGGCATGGCCGACGAGCCCTTTTGCTTCTCGCCGAAAAATTCCTCGGCCTCGCGAACCTCGGTGCGCTGCAAGTGGCGGATCTCGGTGGCAATCTTGTCGAGCGTTGACGCAATCGTTGCCAGCGTCGCCAGATAAAACGCGTGCCGGTCGCGCTGAATCACCTGCGACGACACTGCCGCCGCCTTCAATCCCAGCCGCGCGCATATCTTTTCTTCGAGTTCCGGACGTCAGGTGGGCAAACGTTCCGACCGCGCCGGAAAATTTTCCCACCCGCAAATCTTCCGCCGCCGCCGCGAAGCGCGCTATATTGCGTTGCGTTTCCGAATACCAGTTCGCGATCTTGAAGCCAAAAGTGATCGGCTCCGCGTGGATCCCATGCGTGCGCCCGATCATCGGCGTGTCTTTGAATTCCCACGCGCGGCGTTCGAGTACTTCGGCCAGTCGCTTCAGATCGCCCGCAATCAATTCAGAAGCTTGCTGGATCAGCAACGCCTGCGCCGTATCGACGACGTCGTTCGAGGTGAGTCCGTAGTGGAACCAGCGCGCGTGCGGACCAACGATCTCCGCGACCGCGGTGGTGAAGGCGATGACGTCGTGCTTGACCTCGGCTTCAATTTCAAAGATGCGTTCAACGTTGAAGTCGGCGCGTGCGCGAATCGCCTTGGCCGCATCTTTCGGCACGATGCCGGCCGCGGCCAGAGTTTCGGTGGCGGCGACTTCAACCGCCAACCATGTGCGGAATCGGTTTTCGTCGCTCCAAATGCGGGCCATTTCTGGCCGCGTATAGCGTGGGATCACGGATACTTCTCCTAAGACGAAACTAGCGAAGAGGGAACTGAAGATTGTAAATCAGCCAGGCTGTTGCGTGCAGCCGGTAGCGCGCAAGTGTTGCGCGGGCAGGGTGTTGCGTGCAGAAAGGGAAAAAAAGAGGGACGCGTCGCGTCCCTCCCTGCGCCGAGCTACTCCACTGTGTGCTTCGCCGTGTACCCTTCGCGGGCGTAGACGACGGTCTTCACTTCCTTGCCCTCTGGTCCCGAACCTTCAGCGGGCCGCCATCGGGAGCTTGCAGTTCGACCTTCAGCTTGCGATAGGTGCCATCCAGTTTAGGGTTGGTTGGGTGATAGCTGATGCTGTATTGATTGCGGATGTCAGCTGCGACCTCGCCAAAAATCTGTGGCAACTCGCCTTGAAAACGCGGAAAGTACGCGCGCCCGCCGGTAAGGCTGGCGAATGTTCTCATTTCATTGTCCGCCTGGTCATAATCGAGTGACGTAGTGTGGATTCCCATCGAACGCGTCTGGCAATGGTGCACCTCGCAATATTCGCGGGCCATGAAGCCGATGCTGACCGGATAGATCGTGATGTCTTTGGTGGACTTTACCTTCTTCAGGATCTTGTCGAATGTGAGTCTTGCTGAAAGTATCGTAGCTCCCGTCGTCACCAGAATGATGTACTTCTTGCCCTCGATGCGATCGATGCGGTCGATGCGTGTCGAACAACGCGTCGAACAAATTGTGTCTCGGCGAAGCCCGGCATGCGTAACTTGTTCAATGCGCCCGATTACCTCGCGCTTGTCCTGAGTAAAGTCCACCAGGATTTGCGGTTTCATGTCGTAGGAGATGACCGCCACCCAGTCATTTTTCTTCAGCGTGTTGGCAAATGCGTAAGACGCATTCAGCGCTTCGTACATAGAAGTCGTAATTAGTTGAGCGCGAACTCCACCAACAGCACGGCGGTAATCGGCGCTTCGGTCTGACCGAACGTTGCAATCTTCTGCTCCTGGCCGTCTTCCAATATCTTGAAATTTCCTTGCTTCAGCCCCGGGATCGTCTGCCCATCCTTGGTGGTGACCAGCACGTCAAGGCTTACCACCGGCACGTCTACCCGGATCGAGTAGTCGGGCATGCCTTCGATCTTCTTCGGTCTTTCTGGGGGCGGCGGCGGCGGTTCCTCTTTTTTCTTTGGAATCACGTACGGCCCAGTGTCTTGTGGGCCCCCTGCCTCGGGCGGTGCATCCTGTTTGTTCGGATTCGTCGTTGGATTTGGATTCTGATTCGACGACGGCTGCTGCGACGTGTCCGGAGCTTGAGCCTGCGCTGAGACTGTGGCAACTGTCATTGCGCAGAAAAGCGCAACCAGCAGCACGATCAGAATTTTGGGGCAAAGCGGCGCCTGCCGCTTTTGACCGCAAATACACCAAAAAACATGGAAATCCCTCGGAAATACCTGTGCTAGTATAGATGCAAGAACTCTGCGGTTGGGATATTTTGCAGGCCTAAAAAGCCGCCTCTCCTGGGCAAAACCTTTCTGACAGCGAGCGGAGTCTAAGCAAGTAAGCAAGGTCAGTTCTCAGTTCAATGACCTCCGGGGCTATTCATGGGGAAAGCCGCACGCTCACTCGTCGCTGTTCCGTTTCTGTTGGCTTCCATCTGGCTCAACGCACAAAATAAGCCGGAAAAGCCAGCCCAGCCGATCATCCCGCTCGATCAGATTCACGTTGGCATGAAGGGCACAGCCCTCACCGTGTTTCAAGGCGTAAAGCCGGAACCCATGGACGTTGAAGTCCTCGGCGTGATGCACAACGTGAACGGTCCGAAGGGCGATGTCATCCTGGTGCGATTGCACGGCACCAAGCCCGAATACACCGGAGTGGTTGCCGGCATGAGCGGAAGCCCGGTTTATTTTGATGGCAAACTGGCCGGAGCGCTCGCCTTCCGCATCGGCGAGTTTTCGAAAGAACCGATCGCAGGCGTGACGCCGATCGAAGAAATGCTCGAGATCAACGCGCTCGATCGCAGTGAGACCCCGGCCCCAATGCGGGCTGGCGATACCACAAATCAATCCGGAAGCGCGCGAACCGCCAGCCCCAGCGAAAGCGCGCCGCTAACAAACGAGACCTACAGCAACTATCTGAAGCCGATCGAAACGCCGCTCGTTTTCAACGGATTCTCCAACGACACGTTGCAGCGCTACGCGTCGCAATTCGCCGCCGCAGGAATCGTCCCCGTGATGGGCATCGGCGCGTCGAGCAACGACAAGCAGCCCGAACCAATCGAACCCGGATCCGCCGTCAGCGCCGTGCTCGTCCGTGGCGACATGGATATCGCCGCCACCTGCACCGTGACTTACGTAGATCCCAAGCGCCTGCTCGCGTGCGGGCATCCCCTGATGCAATTTGGCCAAGTCGATCTGCCGATGACCAAGGCCACCGTGCTGGCCACGCTCCCATCGCCGCTGAACGCTTTCAAGATCGTCAACACGACTGAGACGGTGGGCGCATTCGTGCAAGATCGCCAGAACGGCATCATGGGCGTGCAAGGCCGCGAGGCGAAAATGATTCCGGTGACGGTTTCTTTGCACAGCGGTCCGGCCACCAAAGAATTCCACTACGAAGTTCTCAACAACGCGCGCCTCAGTCCACTGGCCATGATGGCCACGGTTTTCAATGCGTTGCACGGCACCAACGAATACGGCGAAGACATCACTTACCGCATGAATGGCAGTGCTCAGCGTGAAGGGATACCCCGACGTCACCCTGCGCAACATGTTCTGCCCCGCAAGATAACGGACAGCCCGCCGCCGCCATCGCCGCCGCCACCATCGGCGATCGCTTCGGGCGCATCTACAGCAATCCCTACGACGCTCCTGACGTCCAGGGCGTGAAGCTCGATTTCGATCTGCTCCGCGAACGCCGCTCCGCGCGACTGGAAGCTTCGCGCACCGACGTGATCCGAAGCCAGGCCTGGAGACCAGATCACAGTTGAGACCGTAATCCGCCCCTATCGCGGCGAGCGCCTGGTGCGCCAGATTCCGATCCGCATCCCGACCTCGACCTCGAAGGGCACGCTGCGAATCCTGGTGAGTGACGGAGACACCCTGGACCGCATGCGCCGCAGCGCTCCGATGATGAACCGCGGCCTCGGTCTCGCCCCGACCATCGCGTTGTTGAACAAAGAGCGCGCCAACGATCGGGTCTACGTTTCGCTGATCCAGTCCGACCCCGAAGCCATGATCGCCGACAAGGTAATGCCCACGCTCCCGCTCAGCGTAATGAACGTCATGGACAACATGCGTGGCACGCAAGACATGGTCGTGCTCGGAGAATCGTCAGTGAGCGAAGCATCCACCGACTCGCTCGACTATGTCGTCAGCGGAGCGCAGATGCTGACGATCAACATCAAGTAGGACAGATCAACACAGCGAGTAGGCACCCAACACTGTCGTCTCCGCACAGACAAAATAACTGGTTAAACTGAAACTATGACTTGGGTTCGACGAATACTCGCGTTGCCAGCCGCATTTCTTCTTTTCACCCTAGCGTTTCTAACATTCGCCATCGCCGAAGGCACTCGCACCTGGGAGCAATCCAAGTTCGACGACCTGACTAAAGGCACTCCCAAAGGCATCGCCCTCCGCAGCGAAGGAGGTCTCGAACTCGCTCCCGCCTTCAAGTCGCTCGCGACCACGCCCTCGACCTACATCTGGTCGATCGCATCCGACGCTGCCGGCAACGTCTACGCGGCGGCTGGATCTCCGGCTCGCGTCTATCGCATTGCTCCCGACGGGAAAGTCACGACTATTTTCGAGCCGCAGGAGTTGCAGGTGCAGACTCTCGTCGTCGGCAAAAACGGTATCGTCTATGCCGCTACGGCTCCGGACGGCAAGGTTTACAAACTCGAACCTTCGAAGGAAGCCGTCGCCAAGGCCGGCTATAAAGCTGCGCCGTTTTTCGATCCGGGCGCGAAGTACATCTGGGATCTCGTTCTCGACGGCTCGGGCGCGCTCTATGTCGCCACCGGCGACCACGGCGAGATTTTCAAGGTGAATGCCAAGGGCGAGCACTCGCTTTTTTTCAAGAGTGATGAAGTCCACATCCGCGCTCTGGCCCTCGATCCCAAGGGAGACCTGATCGCCGGCTCGGACGGCAGCGGCCTCGTCTACCGGATCGCACCGAACGGCGAAGCCTTCGTTCTCTATAGCGCGCCTAAAAAAGAAATCACCGCGCTCGCCATCGATCCAGCGGGAAATATCTATGTCGCAGCTGCGGGAGAAAAGCGCCCAGGATCCGCGCCCCAAATGAGCATCATGCTGGCGCCCCCGGCGCAGACAGCACCGCTGCCGGGTGGCAACATCAGCATTACCGCGGCTCCAACCCCGCCCCCGCAGCCCTTTCCCGTTCCGGGACTCGGCGCCACTGGAGGTTCCGAGATTTATCGCATCGCGCCCGACGGCGCACCGTCGCGGCTGTGGACTTCGCGTGAGGATCTCGTCTACACCCTCGGCTTCGATCAGCGTGGGCGCCTCCTCGCCGGCACGGGAAATCGCGGACACATTTTCGCGATCAACGGAGTCAATGAAGACGACTACACCGACCTGATTAAAGCGAGCGCGACACAAATCACGGCTTTCGCTGCTGCTCCTGGAGGTGCGCTCTATGCTTCTGGCAGTAACCTGGGCAAGATTTTCGTGCTCGGTGCCGGCCCGGAAGCAGAAGGCTCCTACGAAAGCGACGTGTTCGACGCGCACATCTTTTCTCTGTGGGGGCGCGCGACGATGCGCAGCGTGGGCAATGTCGAACTCTACGCCCGCAGTGGCAACGTCGATAATCCCGACCGCAACTGGAGCCCATGGACGCGCGTCGACCTCGCTTCGACCGCCAGCGGGGAACTGAAAATTCCTCCCGCCCGCTTCGTGCAGTGGAAAACTGTGCTCCATGCCAGCACCCCCGCGCCGCGCGTCGACCAGGTCCTGCTGAATTACTTGCCGAAGAACGTCGCCCCGGAAGTTGACGAGATTACTGTCCAACCCGGATATCACTACCAGCCGATCCCTCACGTCACCGGGGATTCGGCGAGTCCCGGTCAGCCGCGTTTCGATCCGCCGCCTCCTGCGATTCGCGACCGCGATTCGATCGGCATTCGCTGGCAAGCGCACGACGACAACGATGATCAGCTCGTCTTCACCGTCTACTATCGCGGAGACAACGAATCGCGCTGGCTGCTGCTGAAATCAAACCTGACAGATCGCTACTATTCGTTCGATTCCAGTCTGTTGCCCGACGGCGGATACACCATAAAGGTCATCGCCTCCGACGCACCGTCGCATTCACCGGGAGAAGCGCTCTACGCGGAGCGCATCAGCGCACGCTTCGAAGTCGATACCACCGCTCCTGTGATTGAAAGCCTGACCGCTGTTCTTGACTCGAAGCCGGGCGAGAAAAGACAGATCGGTGTCCGCTTCCGGGCTAGCGATTCGTTTTCCCCGATCAAACGCGCGGAATATTCACTCGATGGCGGTGATTGGCAGTTCGTCGAGCCAGTGGGCCAATTGTCCGATGCCAAAACGGAAGCTTATGACTTCGCCGTCCGCCTTCCGCTGGCAGAAGCCGCGCCGCCGCCCATGTCCCAGACAACGGGCAATGACCACGTGATCGTTGTGAGAGCTTATGACCGGTTCGACAATCAAGCCACGGCAAAGACGGTGATTCGCGGAAAATAAGTGAGCCGCTATTTCGTTTTCCCGGCGGATTATTCCTGAGCGAAAGCGATGGCGCTTGCAGGTCCAGTGGTGCAAGTGGTCGCGGGTGCCTGCGGAGTGCACGTCTCCATCGTCTCGAAGTCGGTGATCGCGACATTCTGCGAACCAGGGATGACGATCGCATCGATCCCGTAAATAACAAATGTCCCTGCAGTCGGCGCGGTGAGGGTGATGGTGCCGACACCAACGGAGGCGATGTTGTAGGTCCCGGTCACGGCGGCGTTACCTGGGTTCTGTGTTCCGGTGACGTTGAACACTCCGCCTCCCGGCGAAGTTAGCAACAGATTTTGCGCTATCGGAGCGACGCCAGAATCGCTGTTGCTGATCGTCGCCTCCGCGTAGGTCCCAGGCATTTCGGTGTTCGAGTACCCCGCAACGGCGGATGCCGCTTGCGGATCCATGCTTCCCGTCATCACCGCAGTGCTCGACTGGTCGAGCAGAAATCCACGATTTGTGCCGCTCGCATAGAGAACGAACGGAATCGGAGCGACGACTGGACTCGCGCCCGGATTGCCCAGCATTTGGAACGTGTATCGCCCACTGTTCGCGTTCGTCGCAACGTATGTATATGGAGACGGCGATTGGCTCGAGGTCGGGAACGTCGCCACCGAAAGAATATTCCCGTTGTTGTTCTGGTCAAATTGACCGGAGAATCCGCCGGTCCCGCCGGTTCCACCGGATGTGCCATCGGTCGTGCCGAGCACCAGCGACACGTTTCCATTCGCTCCCGTCAGGTTTGAAACCGACGTGCCAGCGAAGGCCGCGTTGTTATAGGTCATAGCAACCTGGAAAACCATCGATCCAGAAAGCGCAGGATGGGTTGCATCAATCTGGTCGGTGGAGAGAGCGTAGAGCGTCAGCGCACCCGGGCCGGTCTTAGTCTGCACGGCTCCGCTCGAAACGTAGAAGTCGAAATCGAGCGTGTTGGCTCCGAAATTCAGCGAGAGTTGCCACACGCCGGGAGTCGCACTGAGCGTGTATGTGCCGCTTACCGTACAAGGCGGTGTTCCACACAGCCCAGTCGTAGAGCCGTTGTCGTTCGAGTCAATGAGACCGCCAGTAATCGTCCCGCCAGTTCCTCCGCCATTTGGTGTCATCGGCAGCAGACCTACGTAGCCCACACGGTTGCCAGACGGGTCGATGCCGCTGAATCCGAACGCGAAGGTCTGCGCCGCGGAGTTGAACACCGAGGTCGACGATTTCTGCATCGTGCCCGAGCCGGTTCGTCCCGTGCCATCGGCTGCCGATTCGATCATGCGAATCGTGCCCGACGAGGTGAGCACCGCAGTGTATATGTTCTTGGAGCCATCACTCAGGTTCAGCGTAAGAGTTCCAAGATTGTTGTTGGTCGCGGTCTGAACGAACGAGCCGGAGTTAACGTTCAACTGCTGCAAGACTCCATTGATCAGCACGTCTTCAAATCCCGCGGTGATCGACTCGGTTGCACTGACCGTCAGTGTTCCCGCCACCGCCACTGGTTTGCCGCCTTCGTATCCTGAGAACTGAAATGCATAAGCGCCAGCAGGCACGCGCGTGGCCACAACGCTCGCCTTCGCCTGACCGACTCCCGGGGGCGTTCCCCCCAGCGTGGAGGAAGCCGTCACTACCACGTTCCCATTCGCACCCGGCGCGGTATAAGTCACCAGTCCCGAAATATTCGGGTCTTGTACCAGATTTCCGCAAGCCCCAGCCGGCGTGCATGACCAGGTGAAGGTCTGCGGAGCATTGTCCGGGATCGCGACGGCAGTAAACTGTTGCACCAGGTTCTGGCCCACCGAAACCGTATTCGGTGTTACCGCCACCGTAATCGGCACGACTTTGATGGTGAGTTCGCCCCGCGCGGTCGAGTCCGCTCGCGACACCGCCGTCACGGTCACCGACGCAGGACTTGGCACCGTCGCCGGTGCGTTATATACCCCTGAGTTCGGATCAATCGTTCCGCACGGATTCGGACTGCCGGTGCAAGCCGTCCCGCTCAGGCTCCAGGCGACAGCGGTGTTCGTCGTGCCGGTCACGGTCGCTGTGAAATTGAGCGTCAAGTTCAGACCGGCGACGAGAATGTTGCCGTGGCTGAAAGCGGTGCCATCGTTGACCGTGACTGTAATTCCATTACCGGCGCCGTTGCCGCCCTTCGCGCACCCGCCGGCCAGAGCTAGACTGAGCAGCGCCGCTGCCAACAGATATCTCTTCGTCATTTTCGTTTTCTCTGCAACCCACGGAGTACGAAGTAAGGAATTAAATCAAAGGATTGAATCAACGTCGCGCCCAAAAGGGCGAGTAAGCGGGACGAATTCAGGCACTTATCCCCAGCTTCTGGAAGCAGCCCTGAGGCCACGCAGTTGCTCCAATAAGCAAGCTAAAATGTACCTGATTCCAAGGGACTTTGTCTGTGTGGGAACATATGTGGGGCGAAGCCGCGAGCCTCACCTGCGCAAGAAATTGCAACATCAGGAAGGAAGCAGAGAAACCGGAAGCTGAGAACTGAGAACCGGGAACCGAGAACTACTTCGTAACCACCGCCGCCGTCACCACGCCCGCATGTTTCGCAGTTTCCATCAGCGGACGCAACTCACCAGCCGTGATCCCAAGTGTCCCGCCAGAAAAGCCATCGATGTAGGCCGAGTTGATACCGACCACCTCGCCGTGCTGGTTGAGCACCGGACCGCCGCTGCCGCCCCGCGCCGTCGGCGCGTCATAGATCAATTTGTCGCCCGTGACGTCGCCAATGTGTCCGAACGTAGCCGAGGGCCTGATCAGGGATAAGGCCGCCAATTCGCCCGCCGTTTCCGTGTCATCCGGATGGGCCGAGAGCCGGTCATAAACCATCGCGGGTGATTTGGCCACCATTCCCGTGACTCCCATCGGATAAGCCAGCACGCTCACCGACTCGCCCACATGCGGCGCCGTCGGGCACAGCGTCAGCGGGCGTAACTTCCTGGTGAAAGCCGTTTCTTCGAGCCGTAGGACTGCGAGATCCCCGTGTGTCGCCACCACTGCCGTTTCGAGCTTGACGGGCAGCGGCGAGCCTGGGAAATACGCCTCGAGTCGCTCCAGAACCGGTGTTCCGCCCTTGCGTAGAGCGACTGCCACTTCTCGATCCCCATACCATGGCTCGGCGACATGGCGGTTCGTGGCTAAAAGTCCCGGAGCCACCACAAATCCCGTTCCTGCAACTCTTGCGCGGAAACTTCGACTCTGCCCCGACACGTGATAAATCCCGTAGATGTAAGCGACCGAATCGCGGGCGTCATCGACTGCCGCGGACGCAAACGACTGCTGCCGTTCCAGTTCCGCAACTTGCGACGAGAGCTGATGCACCTGTTGCGCCAGGCTGTCGGTCTCCGGAGGGGCGTAGTAATGTGCGAGCACGCCAGCGCCGACCAGCGCCAGCACGCCGAGCAATCCCTGCACAAACCGTTGCCAGGTCTCGACTAATTCCGTTTCCCTGTTTTCAGAGTTGAACATGAGCCGTCAGGCCCGGCGAGGGGAGGTCCCGGGAGCAGGTACTATCCTGAGCCATAGATGTCCAACTGAGTAGGGTACTGAAGTCGGGATGGCAAAGGGCTAAAGGTAACCCTGAAGGCCAATCGAAGCTGGCTACCGGCTAGCCCAAGCCCGGCTCGTCGAGGAATTGCCGCAAGACCTTTCCCACCGCTTCCGGTTGTTCCCACGGTGCGTAGTGCCCTGCCTTCGGTATCACCGTCAAACGACTCCGCGCGATGTTCTGGCGCATGTGTTCGCCATCCGCGACGGTTGAGAGGACGTCTTCTTCTCCGATCACAATAAGCGTTGGCACGTTGATCGTCTTCAAATCCGCAACCGAGTCAGGACGCTCCGCCATGCCGCGCTGCACCTGGCTAATGTCTTCCGCCGACATCTTGCGCATCATGGCGTGCGCTCCTGCGACGATGTCCGGACGCGTGCTCACCGTCGTGCGGCCCATGAGCTTCGGAATCATGGTTTCGAAGAATGGCTCTGTTCCTTGTTCGAGCACGGTTGCGGCAGCTTTCAGACGATTCGAGCGGGCTTCAGGAGTATCGGCTTGCGAACGGGTGTCACAAAGTGTGAGCGAGTTTACGCGGGCGCGAAAGCGCCGCCAGAATTCAAACAGAATATATCCGCCGATCGAACATCCGATGAACGCGGCCTTCCGAACGCCGGCAGCGTCGAGCACGCGGGCCACGTCCGCGGCGTGTTTCTGCATCAGGGCAGGCCCTTCGCCGGCCTCCGAGTCGCCGTGTCCGCGAAGGTCGGGAAGGATCAGTTGGTAGCGTGATTCGAGCGCCGCAGCCACCGGATTCCAGAATTCGTGATCGCAAGGAAAAGGATGGAGCAGCACCACCGGCGGGCCCTTGCCGCGAATCTCATAGAAGATTTCGGCGTCATCGCTGCGGAGGTGTTCCATGCGGAAAAGTTTAGAACACCGCGACCATAATCGGAACACGGACAACGTCCGTGGATGCGCGGTGTGCCAGAACTACCCACTAGCTCGTGATTGGCTGCGAAGCACCGACGGGGAGCATCCATGGTTCCTCGGGAATAATCACCCACCCGAGGACATAGGCAACGACTCCCGGAAAGATTCCGCAACAGATCGTAATGAAGAACCACAGAATGCGGACCAGCGATACGTCGAGGTCGAGGTAATGGGCCAGCCCGGCGCAGACGCCGCCGATCTTGCGGTCAGTCCGCGAACGAGTCAGTCTCTTCGGAACAGGCAGCGTCCCGACCACGTTGCCGCAGTGGGAGCAATAACGACCTTCTTCCGCGATGAGTTTGCCGCAAGCGTTGCAGTACATGGCTGTACCCCTCCTGAATCTGCCTCAGTCTGACTCATAATACGACGTGGGGCCCGCAAAGGTTCCCACAGCCGCCGACATTCAGATGCCCAGGCACCCACTACTCCCGGTATGCGTTTTTGATCCTCTTCCGGGCCCGGTCCGCTTCGGCATTCCCTGAATTGGTCGCTACCACCGCCTGATATTTCCTCATTGCAAGATCGCGTTTCTGGAGCTGATCATACATCTCTCCGGCACCGAGGTTCGCTTTCTGCAGCAATTCCGGATCCGCGCCACTTACCTCACTCACCAATTCATAGGCTGCGGCGGCCGCCTGATATTTCTTCTCGCCGCGCAGCAGGTCCCCTAGCCCCACCGCGGCGATTTCGTAATGGAGATTGCCGTACCTGCCCTCGCGCCCGTTCTGCCACACCCGGCGGTATTGTTCCTCGGCTTCGCTGTTTTTCTCGGCCGCTCGCAGCAGGTTCGCCTCTTCGAGCGGGAAAAGGTAGTTGCGCGGAAAGCGTGGACTAATCGCCCCCGCAATCTGCAAAGCCTCGCCGAAGCGGTGTTCGCGGCGGAGGAAGACCATAAGCACGACGCCGGCGTCCACGCTGGTTTCGCCATTCGAGTGGTAGTCGTCGCTCAGGTATTGGAGCCCCTTGTCTTTGTCTCCGCTCAACCCGGCCAGCGCCACCGCCATTTTCACCGCAAATGACAAGCTGCCCATTACGTAGTTATGCGCCCCCACCACGAGCTTGGCGTCAGTATAGTGAGGATCGAGTTCCAACACCCGTTCATGATCGCGGCGCGCGCCCACCGCGTTTCGCAGCGACGAAAACCAGGCACGCTCAATCAGTGCGGTGTAGAGCGCGAACTGTCCGCGGGTCACGCCTCGGGCATAGAGCATGTCGACGTTATTCGGATTGCGCGCCAGTTCCGCTTCTTCGAGTTTTTCGGCCTGATCTACCAGTTGCTGAATGCGTTGCTTCTGCGCCGGATCCGCAGGACGATGGGCCTGTCCGATGAAACTGTCGTTGGCGTACTCCCCGGTGTTCATCGTTCCCATGCGGTAGAGTTCCCGCACCTGGACCGCAGAAAGCAGGTGATTCACAGCAAACGGGTCGTTCGGGTGATGCGCCAGGATCTTCTCGAAATCCTGAATCGCGGCATCGTATTCGAGGTTGTAATAGTGGTCGTAAGCCGCCGCATTTAACGGGTCGGCGGGATGGAGAACGCCGGCAATCGAAGGATCCGCCCCGAGACAACCACAGGCGAGCGCCAGCAACACGAAGGCAATTGAGGCCAGCCGGTACCAAGGGAGGGAAGAGAGCACGCAAGACAAGTCTATCCGATTCGGAAGCCATCTGAAGACACGCCTGGGCAGGGGTAAACGCAAGCCATCAGCCTTCAACCAACAGTTGCTGGTCTTTTGGGGTGCATCCGGTTCGCAAAGAGCCGATTGAGAGTCGATGACCGAGAGCAGATGGCTGACGGCTGACAGCGCCGCCGGAACCATCCGAGGTACGTCCCTAACGGAAGCAAGCAGTGCAGAATGGGGAAATTCGGGCTTGAAGAGGGTAAATCTTGCTCTCCCGGCTCCGCCCTCCCCTTTTATTCTTCGTTTAAGTATTTGCTGTTGCAATAGGTTGCTTTGGTGATTCGCTTGCGATCCGAAAAGCAACGAGAGTCTCATCATTATGGCGGAAGCAGTAGAACAACCGCGACACGAGTTTTGGCGGGCTCCTATGCCCGAATCCGCAGTCGTCTCTGGCCGCGATCGAACCTCAACCTGCCGCTGCGGAACCGAATTCCTTGTTAGCTCACTCTATTGTCACGCCTGTGGCGCCAGCCGTCCCGACCTGAATTCGGCCCACACTTTGGAAGTTCCCGGCCTTGCCGAACTGGTTTCCCTGGGAGAACGTCTTGGCCTCACGACGCCGGCCGTCGTTTCGTTCCTTCTCGGCGTCTTCTGTGTCGTCGGAGCACTCGGTGTGAGCGTCTTCTTTAGCGCCCGGACCGTCCTGGATTGGCAAGCCATTCAACTGTGGCGCATCGAGTGGCTACTCGGCGCGGTCGCTGCGTTCGTTGCTGGCTGCCTGCTGAAGAAATAGCTCGTCCGCAAGACCCCGTCCCCCAAACCCTGAATTTGGCCTACTGAGTCTCGTTCACCGAGTCTCGTTCAATGAACCGGTTCTTTGTCCGCAACGACCGTGCTCGTCCGCCTCTGTTGGCCCGAGCGATAGAGGTGGTTCAGGGGACCAACGCCTTGGCCCAAAGGATGGCCGTTGGCAATGGCGGCTGAGACGTAGACTTTTGCCAGCAAGACCGCCTCAGGCAGTCCGCGCCCTAACGCTAGGTGGCAGGCCAGAGCCGTCGAGAAAGCGCATCCGGTGCCATGGGTAGAATTCGAGGGCAATCGCTCTGCCTTGAAAACCTCTGTTTCCCTGCCTCGGGCGGTTGTGAAACTCAGGAGATCAATTGCCTTTTCCAGGTGACCCCCGGTGACCACCACATTGGCCGCGCCCAGGGAATGCAGCTTCCGAGCCGCTTCGCGCATTTGGTCCAGATTTGTGGGGGCCGGCGTTCCCACCAGGATTCCAGCCTCATCCAGGTTTGGCGTGACCACCTCGACCAACGGGATCAGCCGTTCCAGCAATAGCCTGGTCCCGGCTGGGTTCAGCAGATCGGCGCCAGAACTGGACCTCAGAATCGGGTCCAGGACCACATGCGGCAGGGGCTTCCGGGCCAGAAAGTCCGCTACGACGGCGACAATCGACTCGTTGTTCAGCATTCCGATGTGGACGGCGTCCAGAGAGATGTCGGAGACCAGTTCCTCAAGCGTCGCCCCGACGATCTTCGGATCGACGGACTCAACCCGGCGCACGCCCCGGGTCGACTGAACGGTCAGCGCCGTTATGCAGGAGATGCCGTAGCAGTCATGGGCGGCAATGGTCTTGATATCGGCGGTGATCCCGGCTCCAGAAGATGGGTCGAAGCCAGCGATCGTCAATACAACGGGAGGCGTCACAGCCATGGCGTCACTCTAAACCCAAAGGTCAGTCAGGGGAACAGCACTTCCGGGTGTTCTGCGTCTTCAGGCCTCAGCCGCTACGATGTTTGATTCTATGTCATCAACGCGCGAGAAGATAGTTACTGATCAGTAATCATATGTCACCGTAAAATGACTGATAATAAGCCACTTACTGTAGATTAGACCGTAAGTCTAACATTCGAGAGCCACTTGCCAGAATTTTTCAAATCCAGAGTACATGGCCTTAACTATATAGTTATCATCAACTGCAGCCTGCTTTCAACGACATACGACACGTAAATCCATATTTTTCATCGTGCTAAGTTATTGATTAATTACCACTTAGTTAATTAGAGAGAGGGATTTTTCATTGACACGACCCCCTCCCCTCGCTAGCATTAGAAGATTGTTCGTTTGACCAAAGGAGCATACGACCAAACAACGACTTTCCACGATGAGAGGTAACTGAATGCGACGACGTTTAGCCGAAGGTCTGGCGGTGGTTTTATCAATCGCCAGTCTGGGGGCCGGAGCCGCATCCGGGCCAAGCAGCCTGGAAGCCGCCAAGGTCAATTATCCGCAGGCAAGTCAAGCCAGCGGTCCCAAATCACGAAAGACTAACAGCCCGAAGTCGAAGGCTTATCAATCTGGCACCGCGTCCTGGTACGGAGAACAATTCCAGGGAAAACCGACCGCCAGCGGAGAGCCTTACGACATGCGCGATTTCACGGCCGCCCACCCCAGCCTTCCGCTGGGCTCGTTCGTCAGGGTTACAAACCTGAGGAATGGCAGGTCCGTCGTGGTGCGAATCAATGACCGGGGTCCCTTTGTGGATGGCCGGATCATCGACGTTTCCTACAACGCCGCGCGCGCTCTGGGCTTCAAAGAGCGCGGATTGCAGACGGTCCGTCTGGACCTCTACCAGCCCACGAACCGGCCAATGAAACCTCGGCCGGAGACAGTGGCGATGCTGCAACCTGTAGCCAAGCCAAACTAAACCCGATACACTCGGCAACGAGAGGTCAAGTCGAGGAATTATGGACCCGCGACAGCGTCTGATCGTTGCCCTGGATGTATCCACGGCGGCGGCCGCCCGAAAGATCGTGGCGGCCGTCGGCGACTCTGCCCACTCCTATAAAGTCGGCATGCAACTCTATACCGCGGAAGGCCCTGCCATCGTCCGCGAGTTGGTCGGTTCTGGACGCCGCGTTTTTCTCGATCTCAAATATCACGACATCCCGAACACCGTGGCAGGCGCCGTCCGCGAAGCCGGTGAACTCGGCGTGAGCATGTTGACCGTCCACGCGTCGGGCGGCGGCAAAATGTTGAAGGCTGCCGTCGAGGCCGCACAGATGACCAAGCCCGACATGCTCGTGCTGGCGGTCACAGTCCTTACCAGCCTGAACGACACCGAGTTGGGCAAAATCGGAATGCGCGGCGGAGTGCTCGAGCAAGTGCTTCGACTGGCGGCACTGGCGCTTTCGAATGGATGCCAGGGTGTCGTGGCCTCAGCGCAAGAAGCCGGGGCTCTGCGCGAGGAATTTGGCCACGGCTTTACCATCGTGACGCCGGGTGTCCGCCTCGCCGGCAGCGGCCCCGACGATCAGGCCCGCGTAGTGACTCCAGCAGAGGCCATCGCAGCCGGTTCGTCCCACATCGTCGTAGGCCGCCCGATCACCGGAGCCTTGGATCCCGCTGCAGAAGCGCGGGCGATTCTAGGGCAGATGGAGTAGGGCAGTTCTCGGTAAATCAGTTCTCAGTTGCCAGTTCTCAGTTCTCAGTAAAACCGAAACCTTATGCAGCTCGATCTTTGATCGAACTGATGAGTCCGTTCAGAATTTTCCCGAGTTCCTCCGCAGAATCGAGAAGTGCTTCCGACTCGCCTGGCTGAAGATATCCCAATTCCTTGGCGATGAGAATCTGAGTCTCGATTTCGACCAGAGAACCACGAGCCATGCTCAGGAAGTGGTGGAATTCCTTTTGCGAGAATCTGGCCTGCCCTTCCGCAATGTTGCTCGGTACCGACACCGCCGCTCGCCGTAGTTGACTAGTGAGTCCGTAGCGTTCTTCAGTGGGGAATCTCTGGGTGATAGCGTAGATTTCCGTCACGAATGTCATGGCCTTGCGCCACGCCACCAGATCCCGATAAGAACGGCCCATAAGTGCCTCTAAAGAGCACATAATGGGCCGACTCGAAGCGAAAACGCAGTGATGTACAACCATCGGAAATGTTCGGTTTTACTGAGAACTGAGAACTGAGAACTGAGAACTAGGAACCGAGAACTGAGAACTAGGAACTGAGAACTGCCTTTACAACTTTTCAAAAAATTCGCAGCCCGAACACGAAATGTAGATTCCTCCGGGAGTACCGCGCTCGCGATCTTTCATCCGCTTCACGATGCGGGTTTCCTTGCCGCATTTGGGACATGCGGTGGATTTCGTGGTGTCCATGACCTTTTTCCGGTCGGCTGTCTTTGCGATTTTTGCCATTTCAAATTTCTCCTGACAGGAATGTGCCGGCGGCCACAGGGCTGCGGTTCTACCTGGTGATTGGGAGTTATCGTTTGTGATCGGGAACGACGGCCGAAACGGGCCGGCGGGATCGAACTCGCCTCTAGAATCTTACACGAAATTGCGGCGCTACGAAAAACGGGGGACGCTTGCGCGTCCCCCGTACAACTGACGATTCGTAGTGCTCGACTATTCCGCTTACTTGCCTGTACCCGTTAGATTGGAAATCTGCGGGCTGTTGTTGGCGCTATCCGCTACGTGGAGGGTTCCGGTCCTGGTCCCTGTAGCCGTCGGCGTGAAGGTCACGCTGATTTTGCAGGTAGTCTTGGCCGCCAGGCTCGAACCGCAAGTGGTCGCGGTCGTGGACACGGCAAAGTCTCCCGTAGTGGTGATCGTGATTCCGGTAAGCGCCACGCTCTGCTTGTTGCCGAGCGTAAACACTTTTGCCGTCGTGGTTGTCCCGACTTTTGTCGCCGCGTAGGTCGCGGTTGCCGGGGTCAGAGTAGCCTGGGCAACGCCCGTGCCCGACAAAGGCACCGATTGCGGACTATTCGCCGCGTTATCGGTAATGGTGATCGCACCGGTGCGCGCGCCGAGTTGAGTTGGAGTGAACGTGACCTTGATTTTGCAGTTCGCCCCAGCGGCAAGGGTCGATCCGCAAGGTTTCGTGCTTGTCACTTGAGCGTAGTCGCCGCTGGTCGCAATGCTGGCAATATTCAGCGTTGCGGTGCCGCTGTTTGTGACCGTAACCGTCTTGCCCACGGAAGTTACGCCTTCAACCACACTACCAAACGATAACGAAGTGGGTGAGAGAGTAACGGCCGCGCTGCCGCTGGCATTCACCGTGAGGCTTACTCCGGTCGTCGCGGTCAGGGTGCCGGATGTGCCGGTGACAGTGACAGTGGATGTTCCCGCAGTCGCGGTTGCGCTGGCCGTCAGGGTCAAGGTGCTGGTCCCAGTGGTTGGGTTCGGAGAGAACGCAGCCGTCACGCCGCTCGGCAAGCCGGATGCGACCAGCTTCACACTGCCGGTGAATCCGCCCGACGGTACAACGGTGATGGTGCTCGTGCCGCTGCTACCCTGCGATATGGCGACGCTGTTTGGAGAGGCACTCAGAGTGAAGCCAGGCGTCGAGTTCCCGCAACCGCTAAAGACAAACGATGCGATGGCGGTGTGCCAGTCGAATACGCCGTTGATCGCCTGATACTGGTCGACGTACCAGAAGGTGCAGTCATCACTCGGATCAACTTGCATCGCTGTGTAGTCACCCCAACGGTTTCCCGCCTGAGGCGACGGTGTCTGCGCGCCAGTGCCGGCCAGAATGTTTGCTTCCGTTTCCATCGTCCCCGACGGATCGCTCGGTACGCGGCCCGTAAAGCGGATGGCTGGGAAAATAGTGCTGCTTGACGCGCTGTATCCCATGCCGATGTTCTGATTCTTGTCTTCGGCGAGGCTGGCCATCCAGCGATAAGTAGTATCGGGAGCGAAGGTTCCCTGCTGATTCAGCGTGACGCTGCCGGCAGGGTCGTAGAGTTCATACCAGCGGATACCCACTTGCGATCCGTTGGCGACGGCATGATTCACAACCGCCCGATCATGGTCGGCAAAGTGGCGGATGGCAAAGCGATACATCATGCGATCGCCGAGCGTGTCCAGAGTCTGAGTCGTTCCTTCCTGTGGAACGCATTCACCGCCATTGCCACACGCCAGGGTGTCATTGGCCACGCTGATGGTCGTGGGCGAAGACAGAGTCGACGTACCCGCGGCAAAGTTCAACGTCAGCTTGCGAAGATACAGCTGGCCCGGATTGTTGTTTTGCCAAGTGATGAAAAGCCCAGGAGTGCCGTCGACGGGTGGGGTCGGACCGTCCATATCGGAGGGAAGGTAACCGAACTCGCTACTGGTGGTCGCCTGGCAAAGTTGCGCCGCAGTGGCGTTGCCGGCGAGCATTTTTGTCCGATCAAAAGCACAGAGGTCGGCGTGTAGGAAGTTCCCTGCACCCGTGAGTTGGAAGATGTTGTACGTCGCGAGGTAGGCACTATTGGTGGCGGTGGCCCAGGTGCTGAGTTTCGGGTAATCGTTCAGGTCCGCCCCGAAAGAGTAGCCATAAAGAAAGTAGGCGCCGGTGGGATCGTTGGTTTTGGAGACGGCCACGCATTCCGCACCGATCGTGCCGCCACCGTTCGTACCGATGAAGCTGATGACCCAGCGGTCAGCGGGGCGATCGTACAGCACGACTGGATCGCCGAAGGTGCTCGCACACACGCCGCCGAGTGGCGTGAATAAAGTCTGGATGTTGGTCGGACCCGCGATGGTCGCTCCGCTCTTGCTGTAGACCGCGTACGACACGTTAACAACTTCCACGATGTCATTCGGACCCACTGCCAGGTTGGAATCGGAAGGCACATACCCGGGCGAGACGATGCCGTCGAACTCAATTCCCTCGGTGGCGGAAACGGCGGGAAGAACCTGCTTCTGCAGGACAGGGTCTTCCTGTTGCCAGGGGCCAACATTTTTCTTGAAGCGAAGTGGTCCCGGTCCAGGCTCGTGAATCGCCCCTGGTGAGAACAGAGGCACGTCGATCGGCAACTCCGAAACGCGCTGCGATTCCGCGAATGCCGACGGGTAGATAACGATTGTCTTGTCGCCCGTTTTTGCGAAGGCCATTGTGGTCAGCGCCAGACCACACAGGATGAGAGTTCGAACCAACTTGTCCAGGCGATTCATATGCTTGTCCTTTATCGTGAAGAAAAATGGCGTTACGAAAAGTCTTCCGCTGAGAGATGAAACGGGGCCGCTTGCGCAGCCCCGTCTTTAAGAGTGTATCGCTTCCCGCCCGTTTACTTTCCGGTTCCGGACAGCGCTACGGTTTGTGGACTGCCGGCGGCGTTGTCAGCAACCGACACCGTGCCTGTACGCAGTCCTGTTTGTGTGGGCAGGAAGTTGATTTTCATCAGGCAGCTCTTCCCGGCCGCCAGAGTGGTGTTGCTGGCGCATGATCCCTTGACCACTTTCTGGAAGAAGTCTCCGCTGATTGCGATGGTCCCGATATTCAGCGTGGCGTTTCCAGAGTTGGTGAGGGTCACGGTTTTCACCGAGGAGTCCTTGCCCACGATGGTCTTGGGGAACACAAGCGAAGTTGGGGCCAACTTCACCTTTGCGCCCTTGATGGTGATGCTTACGGTCGTCGTGTGGGTTAAGGTTCCCGACGTTCCGGTGATGGTGACAACCTTGGTCCCGGCGGCAGCCGATGCGCTGGCCGTCAGAGTCAGGGTGCTGGTGGTGGTCGCGGGGTTCGGACTGAACGCCGCTGTCACGCCGCTCGGCAGACCAGAGGCCGTCAGATTAACGCCGCTGTTGAAGCCGTTTGCCGGAGTTACCGTGATAACGCTGGTTCCGCTGCTGCCCGGAGGAACAGTTACTTTGCTGGGCGAAGCGGTGATGGCGAAGTCCGGGCCTACGACAGTCAGGCCGACGGTCGTTGTCTGCGTGATGCTGCCCGACTTGCCGGTGATGGTGAGGGTCGACGTGCCGGTGGTAGCAGTCGCTCCGACGTTAATAGTTAAGGTGCTGGTGGTGGCCGTCGACGTGGGGCTCAATGAAGCCGTGACGCCGCTCGGCATGCCAGCGACCGTCAACGCAACGTTGCCAGAGAATCCATTCAGAGGAAATACCGAGACAGTGCTCGTTCCGGATTTGCTCAGAGGGATGGTCAGATTATTTGGATTGGCGCCCAGAGCGAAGTTCGGTGAACCGGAGCAACCCGGAAACTTAAAGTTGCCGATCGCCGTGCTCCAGTTAAATCCACCGGTGGTCTTCTCGTACTCTTCCACGAACCAGAAGGTGCAGTCATCGGTGGGATCGACCGTCAACGAGCTATAGTCGCCCCAGCGGTTGAAGCCGCTGCTCTGCGATCCGAGGCCCTCTTTCAATACGACTTCGGATTCCAGCGTTCCTGCCGGGTCGCTCGGTTCGCGGCCAGCATAGACAAGAGACGGAAAGTCCCCAGCCGTCGCACTGGACTTGGTGTAGCCGATGGCGATTTCCTGGCTCTGATCCATCGTGATCGCCGGCATCCAGCGGTAGCTGGCGTCGGGCGCGAAGGTTCCAGACTGGAACACGGTCGGCGTTGTTTCCGGGCTGTGGATCTCATACCATCGGATGCCGCCACTGTTGCCAGCCACGATGGAGTGCGTGATCAAGAGAACCGTGTGATCGCCGAAGTTGCGGTAGACCTGGCGCCACATCAGACGGTCGCCGAGTGATTCGAGCAAATCGCTGCCCGAGGTTGGTTGCGGCACGCAAGCGCCACGGCTCTCGGTGTTGCAGAGCGGAGTGAACGCCGCTACCGGAATCAGCGTCGGACCGGTGTAGGTGGAATTGGCCGGGGTGGTGAAATCGACATGGAATTTGTATTGGTCGAGGTTCGCGCTACCCGAGGGATCCAGTTCCGTGAAGAAGTTCGGCGTGCCCGCGGCGGGAGGAGTGAGTCCCTCGAGATCGGAAGGCAATAATCCAAACTGGCTGGAATCCTGCTGGAAGCACTGAATGGTGGCGCTGGTGCCCGCGATCATGGCGTTGCGATCTGCTGCGCAAACGTTGGCGCCGACGAAGGCGGTCCCGGAAATGTTGAAACCGTTAAAGCTGAAGTAGTAAGCATCCGGCCATACTCCGACTTTCGGGTAGTCCGGGAAAATCTGCAGCGGAAACGCATAGCGGTTGTAGGAACCGGTAGCGTCGGAAGTACGTCGATACCGCGACGCACTCGTAATCCGGAGCCGAGTTGTTGATAGCAAATTGGGCGACGATCCAGCGCTGCGCGGCCGAGTCATAGCGGACGACGGGGTCGCCACTGTTGTCAGATTGGCAAGAGCCGCCGAAGCCAGACCAGAATGAGTTTCCGGAGAGAGGGCCGAGTGTCGTGTTTCCGCTCTTGTCGAAAACCTGATATTCCAGGTTGATGTATTCGACGAACTGAGTCGCGCCGATCGCGCCGTCATCATCCGGAGGCATGCAATCACAGAAGAAGTTGTCGCCGAATCCAGCGCCGTCAAATTCGAGGCCGAAGTTCGGGGTCTGCAGGCGGGGAGAATTTTCCGCTGTTTGCAGAACCGGATCTTTCTGCACTTTGTTGCTCCAATTGTGATTGGGGTTAACGTTGTTCTCGATCTCGTGTTCGGAGGGAGTGCTGAATTCGGGGAGCAGCGGCGCTATTTCGCGAAGCAGCGGTCCGGTATCGTGTTTGAATTCCTTGATGACATTGGGTCCCTTTTGAGTCACCGTCTTGGTTTTTTGGGCGAACGTCGGCAGTGCCAGACAGACCATCATCAGGAACGCCGCGATTACAACGCGCTTAGTCGTCACTAGATCCTCCTGGGAGTTCATCTTCGTTGGTTTCGTTGCTAACAGCCTGCGTCAAAAACTAAATTCTTAGATCCGTCGCCTGAAGGCGATCTATTTGTTTGTGTTGCGGCACGTCCAAAGACGCGCCCAGATACGAAGCCGCGAAACGTCTGCTCCTTTAATACTGCTACCTACTTTTTGTCGCCTGCCATGTCGGAAGGGTCGTAGATTCCTTCCAACTCCAACGTCAAAACATCATCGGCGCCGAGCTTTCCTTCATAGGTGCCGCCGCCTTTGATTCCTTTAAACTTGCCGGTGCCGCGCATGTAGCTCCACCGTCCCTTGAGGTCGACCGGCCCTTTGTCGGCCAGCACCTGGCCCTGGCCTTGGAAGGTCAACTTTTCGCCACTGTCGAGCGTATCGACCTCGAAGCTATGGACGTGAAGCGCACCTTCCATTTTCTCGGTGAAGCTCACCGAGACGCCGTCTTTGGTCTTGGAACCCATCAACTCCATAGGCTCGGTCCAGGCGCAGTGACGTTTGGTGAGCACTAAAGCGTGGCCGGGACGATCGGGAACCTCGATGGAATAGGTCGGCTCGGGTTTGTCGCAACGAACCTTGCCCCCGACCTTGACGAATTTACCGCTGGCGCCTGCGGCGGCCTTTTGGGTTTCTTCCTTCTTGTCTTTATCTTTATCTGTAGCTGTGCCGGTATTGCTTTGGGCGCTTCCAAAAATAGAAAGTGCAGCGAGTGTCAAAATCAAGCATTGGAAATAATTCAAGGGCCGGAACTTGCACACGTCAAACATTCGTTCGGTCAACCTCTCTGTGATGATTCAACTCAAGGCGCACTGCGTTTGTGGGGAGAACGCAATTCGCTGGTGGCTAAATCCCGCTGGGGCGATGGCAGGACTTCAGGGTCCTACTAGAGCGAGTAGTTATACCGCGCTTTTCCCGAAAACGCAAAGCAAAATCCGCGTGCAGAGCGGTTTGCAGCAATGTGGTATTTGTTTGCACACGCTTGTGTCGGCGGGGATTCAGGAGTCGCCTCGCACCCTCTCCGATTCTTCATAGTTCATGGGCCCCAGTCGTCGGGGCGGTGACCAAAAAAACGGAGCTGCTGGCGCAGCTCCGTAGCAAAGCTATTAGGAGTGTTCGGCTGTTTAGCTGCCAGTTCCCGACAGAGCGACGGTTTGCGGACTGCCTAGGGCGTTGTCGTTAATCGTCACCGTGCCGGTACGAACCCCGGTAGCCGTGGGCTTGAACTGAATCTTAATGGTACAAGTCTTGCCCGCGAGGATGGCACTACCGTTGACGCAAGCGCCAGTGGTGACCTTTTGGAAAAAGTCTCCGCTGACGGCAATCGTTGAGATGTTGAGTGTGGCATTCCCCGTATTGGTGAGCGTCACCGTCTTGCTGGAAGCGGTCGAGCCCACCTTGGTCTTGGCGAACGTCAATGAGGTTGGTGCAAGTTTGACCTTCGCGCCTTTGACGACAAGAGTCACCTTGGTGGTGTGAGACAAGCTACCCGAGGTGCCGGTGATCGTAATGACATGCGTACCGGTTGCCACTGACGAGCCCAAAGTGAGTGTCAGGGTACTGGTTGAGGTCGTGGGATTCGGGCTGAATGCGGTGGTGACGCCGCTCGGCACACCAGACGCAGCCAGGGTGACGCTGCCGGTAAAGCCGTTCGTTGGGACCACCTTAATGGTGCTGGTACCGCTGCCTCCCGGCCCCAACGTGAACTTGCTGGGAGTTGCGGTCAGGCTATAGTCCGGACCGTTCACGGTAAGAGTAAAGGGCAAGGTCTGGGTGACGCTTCCAGACTTGCCGGTGATTGTTAGGTTCGCGGTTCCCAAGGCGGCTGTGGCACTCGCCGTCAGGGTCAGTGTGCTCGTGGAAGTCGCGGGATTCGGGCTGAACGCCGCAGTCACGCCACTCGGCAAGCTGCTGATGGACAAGTTGACGCTGCCAGAGAATCCGTCCAGATCGGTAACCGTCACTGTGCTCGTGCCCTTGGCCCCCTGTACGAGAGTGATAGCGTTGGGCGAATCTGAGATCGTGAAGCCTGGCGTGTTGGGAACGAGAGCGTCGATGAAGCCGGCGCCATTCGGGCTGCCCCAACCAGTTGCCAAATCATAGCCAGTGGTGGTGGGTAGCCCATTGCTTCCGCTAATAATGTCGTGGAAAGCGGCGCCATAGCCCGATCCGAGTCCAAGGTTGTAAACCGCGGGGTTGATAAAGCCGAGTATGGGATTGCCACCGGCGAGGGCCTGTTGGTTGACCATCGCCATGAAGCCGGCCCACATCGGCGCTGCGAAGCTGGTTCCTCCAAACTCGTTGGCCGTGCAACCATCCTGATCGGCGCAGACGTAGAATGTGAAATTGGCATTGGCCGAAAAGTCAGGAACGTTGCGGAATTGCGTTGATCCTTTGTTGGCCGTCGTGACTACGCCCGGAAGTTGCTGCCACGCAGGAATTGGTTCGTTCGATCCATAGCCGCCGCCACCGTCGGCCCAAGCCGTTTCCGATGCCCAGGGGCCACCTGCACCACTTGTCACCAGGTCCGTTCCGCCGACGGATTCCACGTACGGGGAGTTCGCCGGCCAGAGTGCCGATCCCGTATAGAAGCCGCCGTCGCCAGAGGCCGTGAAATACGTCTGCCCCTGTGCCGCCATCTTCTGGAAGTACGGGTTGTCCGCGCCCGGCGATGGAGTCCATGTCCACGAAGCGCTCAGCTGCGCAGGCAGCGGAGTGTCGGTGGACATCGCGCTCAGAAGCGCGGTGTCGGTCGATCCCACGTAGACGTAGATCGTGCCCAGGTTGGGAGCCATGCCTGCCGCTTGCGTGATGTCCAATGTTTGTTCGGTATCGTCGCAGGGCGAGGCGCAGAGCACGTTCGTGCCGTCCACCGAAATGCCGACGACCGCGACAGTGCGGGTCTGTCCGGCATTGGTGTAATAAGTATTGACATCGGCGATATCGTAGCCAAGGTACTCGAGCAATCCGACGTTCTGGCCCGCGCCGTTGAGAGGTCCGGAGCCGTAGTAGGCTGCCCGCATGTCGCTGCCGCAGAATGACTGTTGCGGACAGGAGCCGGTCGTGGCTTCCGGCTGCGCCTGTGACTGTGCATCCCTCTTCTTCACCATCGGACGCGGAATCGAATAGTTATCCAGACCCGAGACATGCCAGAGCTGGAAGGGCAAATCGATGGTCGGTTCGCGATCAGGGGAATAATAGGTGCGGTTCTCAGTAGGGTGCTGGTAAACGCCCATGGTTACGTGAAGAGCTTTTTCGATGTCGCCGACCCTGCCCTGGAGCCGAATATCCATGGCGTCGCGCGATCCACCAATTATTTTGAAGCCGCTCGCTTTCGCGAAACGAACGACGGCATCGTAATCTTTCTGGCTAGGACCGAAGCGCTCCGTGAATTCAGGCACGGTCACGAAGTGGCGATACGAAGGGCTCGTGGAATCGTAGAGTTCCTTTAAGAAATTATCTAGCTCGTCGGGATGGCTGATTGCCAGGACGACATCGAAATGCATGATCTGGGTCGCGGGGAGCTGTCCAACCAGTGGAGCGGCTCCGTTGACAGTGGCTTCTTGCACGTGCGGCGTCAACAGGGACTGTGGCTCCGCCTTGCAAACGACATTAACGCCGGTCACGATCGCGACGACCGCGAGCAAAAATACGACGAGTCTTCGATTCACGATTTCTCCTTGACCCCAGCTTCTTGGAAAATTTTCACGCGCGAGAACCACGCGTCCGCCGGAGTATATACCGAGACCACGCTGGCACAAGATCAAATTCTCACGGGGAGCTTGTTATTTGTTCGCGAGTCTACTAACGCTGATAGTAAGTGCGAGAACGCGCAACTAGTCGTGTCCTTATACGCACTTTCTTGCATGTCTTCTACTAGGGAGCGTCGTTAGTGAAGCGTTACGCTTCGCGCGAGCGACGAGAAACGACGAGAATTGTTTTCAAATTTATTCGTCCAGTCGAGGCGCTTGCCACGGACCGCGTTCGCTTTCCAGTGTTGCAGCAATCGCCAGCACCAGTTCCTCTTCCCACGGACGCCCCACAATCTGGACGGCAATGGGCAACCCCTGTTCAGAGCGGCCCATCGGCACGATCGCCGATGGAAATCCGAGCAGATTGAACCATTCGCAATAGCTCCACGCATCGAGATATTTCACGGTCTGACCTTCGATCTGCCATTCGCGTTCGCCGTGACGAAACGCTGGGATTGCGGCGGTCGGACAGATCAAGATGGGAAACTTGCGCATCTGCACGAGAATCTTTTCTCGTACCGAGTCCCGTCCGATCCAGGCATTCAGAAGAGACTCGCCGGTGTGCGCGGGAGCGGCGCTGGTCCAGCTCTGAAACTCCCGCACCAGAGGGCTGAGTTCGGATTCGCGTTCATGCAGCAGCGGCCCGAGAATCATGCCCCCGGCAGTCCCAAACAATTCCCACCAGCGTTGGCGTGCTTCTTCGAGGCCCTCAGGGCGGAATGCATGAACGCGAAACCCGCGACTCATCAAATGGAGGGCCGCGAGCCTGACGGCCTCGCGAGTCTCGTCGGTCACCGGAGTGCGCCCGTCGTCTTCGAAAAATCCGACAGGCACAGCCTCGACTATTTTTTCGTGGAGCGTTCGCACTGGAACCGGCGCTGACCAGGCATCGCCGTCGTCCCAGCCAGCCATGGCTTCGAAAAGAATCTTCACATCTTCAATGGTGCGGGCCATGGGACCGACAACGCCGATCATCGCGAATGGTCCGCCGGACTTTGGGTTGTGGCCGGTCGACGGGATCCGTCCAGGAGTGGGCTTCAATCCGCAGATGCCGCAGAAGTGAGCGGGCACGCGAATCGACCCGCCGCCGTCGCTGCCCACACCTCCGGCCGAGAGTCCGCCGGCAATGGCGGCCGCTTCGCCGCCGCTCGATCCCCCGGCGGTGCGACTCAGATCCCATGGATTGTTCGTGCGTCCGTACAAAAGGTTATCGGTCTCCCACGCCATCAGAAGTTCCGGAGTGTTCGTGACGCCCAGGATCACAGCTCCAGCGGCGCGGAGGCGCGAGACCAGAGGAGCATCGTTGTTCGCCACGTTCCCTTCACGCAGACGCGAGCCGGATTCGCAGCGATGTCCCGCGACGTCGATGGAAGATTTGATAGAAAGTGGAACGCCATGTAGCGGGCCGAGTTTGTCTCCGCGTGTGATCGCTTTCTCGGCGTCGCACGCCTGCCGAAGAACGTGGTCAGGCTGCACGTCGACGAAGGCGTTCAGTTTTGGATTCAAGCGATCGATGCGTTCGAGATGAATTTTTGCGACCTCGACCGGTGAAATTTCTTTGCGGCGAATTCGAGCGGCGATTTCAGTAGCGGAAATGATCGAGGGCGATCGCATGGGTGGTTCAACTTCTTCGCTGGCGCTCGCGGAGGCACATAAAGATTTCCAATTGCATGGATAAATAGTTTCAATTTCCGCAACCGCGCCCCACCAGCTATCGTTATGATGCGGTGGTTGGGGTATTTGGGCAAGGAGCAGGGGATCTACAATTCGGAGGGAGCGTCGGAATGACCACCGTGGCCGCCGTCCGCAGTGAACTCTCGGAGCTTTACACCCGAGAGTCGGCGGACATTGAGCGCGGTTTTGCGCTAACCGGCGACGGCCATGCGGCGCTCCGAAGGCGTACGGCGCTGGTCGACACAATCGTGCAGCGGTTGTGGACAGAGATCATCGCTCCTGCCGCCACGGGTGATTCCACCCAATCCCCTTCGAACCCTGACATCCCCAAAAACTTTACCCTGGTTGCTACCGGCGGATACGGCCGCGGTTGGCTCTTCCCGCACTCCGATATCGACCTTCTTTTCTTGCTGGCGGGCAGTGACGCCGAGAGCGAATTTAAAGATCCCATACGGCGGCTTTCGCAGGAACTTTGGGACCTGCGCCTGAAACTGAGTCCGGCTACGCGAAACCTGGCCGAGTGCGAGAAACTCGATCCAAACAACGTGGAGTTCGCGATTTCGTTGCTCGACTGCCGGTATCTGGCGGGAGACCGCGAACTGTTTTCGCGCCTGCACGAAAAATCTGTGCCTCGAATGGTCGGACGCGAGTGCCAGAACCTGATCCAGAATCTCGGCGAAATTACTCGCTCGCGCCACAATAAATTCAACAACACCGTCTTTCATCTGGAGCCGAACGTCAAAGACGGCCCGGGCGGCCTGCGCGACTATAACGTCGCGAACTGGCTCGCGCTGATTTCCGCGATGGAGAAATTGAAAGTCTGGCCCGACACGAGCACGCTGTTGCCCGTGTCGTCGCGCCGTGCGCTCGATGCCGCGCTCGATTTCCAGATGTCGGTGCGTTGCTTTTTGCACTATCGCCATGGTCGCCATGACAACACGCTAACCTGGGAAATGCAGGACGAAGCGGCAGCGCGGATGATCGGCGTCAACGACGGCGATAGCCACACTGAGATTAAGAATGCTGCCGATTGGATGCGTGTCTACTTCGGTCACGTGCGGGCGGTGCATCGCGTTTGTAACCAGTTGCTGGAGGAAATTCCCGCGGCATGGTCGTCTTTGTACCGGCAATTTCAGGGATGGCGCTCGCGCGTGGCAAGCGACGATTTCTCGGTCGTGGACGGCCTGATCTTTTTGCAGCAGCCGGGGGGATTGCGCGATCCCGAAATGTTGCTGCGCCTTTTTCATTTCATGGCCGAGCATGGCCTGAAGCTCAGCACGACCACGGAATACAAAGTCGAGCAGGCTTTACCTGCGCTCGCCGCTACGCCTCCGCGGGGAGCCGAGTTGTGGCTCTATCTGCAGGAAACGTTGCTACAGCCGCACGCCGCCGACGCTCTGCGCGCCATGAACGCGCTGCGATTGCTGGCATTGCTCCTGCCCGAATTGAAAGGGATCGAAGCGCTCGTCGTCCGCGATTTCTACCATCGTTACACGGTGGATGAGCATTCATTTCTCGCGATTGAAAATCTGCACCGGTTGAAAGAATCGAAATCGGAGTGGGACCAGCGCCTGGCGAGTGTTCTCGGCGAACTGGAACAGCCCGAGCTTCTCTATCTGGCGTTGCTTTTGCACGATTCGGGCAAGGCCGTGCCGAGCGAGAATCACGTTGAACTCAGTTTGCAGTTGACCGACAGTTGCGCCGATCGACTGGATCTCGATCCTGCCGATCGTGAGACCGTGCGCTATCTCGTCGCCAGCCATTTGGAAATGTCAGCCGCGATGCGCCGCGATGTCTTCGATCCGGCAAACGTCAAAGCGTTCGCGGAAAGAGTCGGTGTGCCCGAGCGCCTGAAGATGTTGTGCCTGATGACCTATGCGGACATCAAAGCCGTCAATCCCGAGGCCATGACTCCGTGGAAGGCGGATAACTTGTGGCAGTTATATATCGGGTGCGCAAACTATCTGAGCCGCAGCGCGGATGAGCGCGTGCATACGAGCGACAGGACGACCGACAAGAACGACAGTCTTGCGCATCTGCGGTCGTTGGCGCCGGTCGCGGGGAAGAAGATCAATATTTTTCTCGAAGGCCTGCCGCAACGATATCTGCGCATTCATGGAGCGAGCGATGTTCTGGCCCACGCCGAAATGGCGGGGCGGTTAGGGCAGGGCGGAGTCGAGTTGAGCCTGAAGCAGGTTCGTCACTGGTATGAACTCACGCTGATTACTACCGATCGTCCGTTTCTGTTCGCGTCGGTTTCAGGAGCGCTGGCGGCGTGGGGAATGAATATCGTGAAGGCCAATGCATTTTCGAACGACGCAGGGATGGTCGTCGACACCTTTTATTTTACCGATCGCTTTCGCACGCTCGAGATGAACCTTCAGGAATGGGATCGGCTGAAGAAAAGCATCGCATCGGTGGTGAAAGGAGAAGCCGACGTGGCGCGCATGCTGCGTGATCGCCTCAAGTCCGAGAAAACGGACAGCACGAAAGTCAAAATTGAGACCCAGATTGAGTTTGACGACAGTTCCTCGGCGCACAGCACGCTGGTCCAGGTCTTGACCCAGGATCGCCCTGGGTTGCTGTATCGAATGTGCTCTCAGGTTTCGAGGAACGATTGCAACATTGAGATCGCCTTGATCGAAACGGAAGGGCAGATGGCGATCGACGTGTTGTATCTGACGTCGGGCGGCGCAAAGTTGACCCCAGAGCGGCAGGCGGCGTTAGGCAGAGCCTTAGTCGAAGAATTGGCTGCGAAGTAGTTTCACTCTCGCGCTAGCGATCGGCGTAATATCCGTCTCGAGTCTGAACACTCAGATCTTTTTCTTTTCCCTTCACTTGTAATTGCAGGTGATGATAGCCGCTCGACGAACTGTCTTTGTCCGGCGTGTATCCCATGTTGTATTGGGTGCGCAGTTCCTCGACGATTTGGGAATAGATGTCGCCGACCGTCTGCTTCTTGGTGACTTCGAAGAAGCGTCCACCGGTTTCCTTGGAAACGCGCTCTAGAATTTTCTTCCCATCGGTGTGCGGCTCTTCAGGCCGCCGCTGTCCGCCGCGGCCACCTCCATGTCCGCCGCCCCCGGGATATCCGCCGCCGGGCCAGCCGCCGCCCGGATAACCACCGCCGCGGCCCATGCCGCCTTGTCGCGGCCGGTCGCCGTTATCTTCGCGATGCTGGTCGGCGAAATAAATCGAGTAGATGATGGTATCGGCGCGCTGCGCGGATTCGATCGCGCCTTCCAGATAAGTCTTGCTGCCGCGGTCCACGCCGTCAGTCAGCACGATCAGAGCCTTGCGCCCCGGCTGCTTCTTCATCAGTTCGTTCGACGCGAGAAACACGGCGTCGTAGAGTTGTGTGCCGCCGTGATGCGATCCGGAGCGCGTATCGTCATCATTTGGATCGTTCGAGTGCTCGCGGTCAGACGGCGTCTTCAGCAGGTCTAACGCTGCCTGCAGCTTTTCATGCGATGAGGTCAGGTCCTGCAGCAGTTCGACTTCCCGATCGAAGTGAATGAGAAACGCTTTGTCTTTCGGTTGCGCCAGCATCTGATCAAAAAAACTCCGGCTCGCATTGCGCTCGGCGTCGAGGACGTTGCTTTGACTGCGGCTGGTGTCGACCAGCAATCCCAGTGTGAGCGCCAGGTTCACGTCCTGGGAAAAATACTTGACCGTTTGCGGACGCCCGTCTTCGGTCAGCGTGAAATCGTCTTTCGTCAGGTCGCGGACGATCTTGCCGTGTTTGTCGCGCACCGTGACTGGGAGCGTGACGACCTTGACGTCAACCGCGATGGTCGTGGTTGGGGCTGGGGTGACCGGGCTGGTCGTGCCTGGGGGAGGCAGAGGGATCTGGGCTCGCAGCGCCTGACCGACGCCAAGAAGAGCAACGACTATCGCAAGGGCGCCTATCGCAATCCGGACCCGAGTCGCCCGTCGCAACCAGAATGAGAGAACCATCATTTCCGCTTAGATGCTTTCGAGGTCGCTAATCATTGCCTGCGCTTTTGCATGTTTCTTCATCCTTACCCTTCCGCTTCGATCGCCAGTTTAGTCCTCACAAAGGGAGCTTCTTTCGTGAACGCGGACTGGCCGCCGGTCAGTATCCGTAGGCATTTCAGAGCAGATTCGAGAAGGATCATCGCCACCATCACGACCAATGTCCCCGTGACCGCCGCATCGAGGCGATCGTTGAAAATCAGCCGGGGGTTGCCTCCGGCAGCCGCGAGTTGACGGGCGTGGGAGAGAAATCCTAGGCGGGGGTTAGGGTCGAGGACTTTGTGCCACGATGCGGTGAAGGTCACGGCCACCAGCCAGAAGAGCGGAATCAGGGTTACGAGTACGTAGTAGAGGTGCCCCGACTGCGCCTCAGTTGTGTTGACCTCCGCCGTCTTACTCTTAACCGTCTTAACAATGATCGTCGTTGCAACGCAAAGCGCTACGGTCGCCAGCAATTGATTGCAAATGCCAAACAGCGGCCAGAGCGAATTGATTCCACCGAGTGGATCCTTGACGCCCTGCCACAGGAAGTTTCCCCAGGCAGCCACCACCACGGCGCTCGTGAAAAGAATCGACGGATACCAACTCGTGCGGCCGAGCGGCTTAACGATGTGCCCCAGCGCGTCCTGCAACATGAAGCGCCCCACACGCGTGCCCGCATCGATGATGGTGAGGATGAATAGCGCCTCGAACATGATGGCGAAGTGATACCACAGCGCCATCACGGCTTGTCCGCCGAGAGTATTGGAAAAAATCTGCGCCATGCCGACCGCGAAAGCAGGCGCGCCTCCCGTGCGGTTGTAAAGCGTCTGCTCGCCGACCGCGTGGGCCAGTGTGGCCATTTGAGCGGCGGTGACGGGAAAGCCCCAGGAACTGATCACGTTGGCGGCAGCCTCGGGCGCCTGTCCTACGATTCCCGCAGGGCTGTTGACGGCGAAATAGACTCCGGGCTGCAGGACGCAGGCCGCAATCATCGCCATGATGGCGACCATCGATTCGGCCATCATGCCTCCGTAACCGACGAAGCGGGTTTCCGGTTCGTGGCGGATCAGCTTGGGCGTTGTACCGCTCGAAATCAGGGAGTGGAATCCGCTGATCGCGCCGCAAGCGATGGTGATGAAGGCGAAGGGAAAAATTGTTCCGGCGAAAACGGGCCCGGTGCCGTCTGCAAAACGCGTCAGCGGAGGCATGTGCAGCGAGGGACGCAGCGCGACAATGCCGACGGCTAAGAGAGAAATAGTGCCGAGCTTCACGAACGTGCTCAGGTAGTCGCGCGGAGCGAGCAGCAGCCACACGGGCAGCGATGAGGCTGCGAATCCGTAAATGATGATGAGGATCGCAAGTGTCGGCGCGGTCAGTGTGAAAACGGCGGCCCAGGATGGCGTTTCCGAGACCCACTGCCCGCCGAAGATCGCGGCCAGCACCAAAATAAATCCCAACAGGGATGTTTCGAGAACCTTGCCCGGCCGTATGCGCCGGAGATAGACGCCCATCAATACCGCGATGGGCATGGTCATGGCGATCGTGAACGTTCCCCACGGACTCGATTTCAGGGCGTTCACGACTATCAGTGCGGTCGCGCCCAGCAGGATCACGATGATGCTCAGCACCGCAACGTAGGCGACCGCCCCACCGACACGACCGATTTCGGATTTCGCCATTTCGGTGAGAGATTTGCCGTCGCGGCGGATGGAGAACAGAAGAATGACAAAGTCCTGCACGCATCCGCCCAGAACCGCGCCCGCGATAATCCAAAGCGTGCCCGGAAGGTAGCCGAACTGTGCCGCCAGCACCGGGCCAACCAGCGGGCCGGGACCGGCGATGGCGGCAAAGTGATGTCCGAAGACCACCCATTTGTTCGTCGGGATGAAGTCGCGTCCGTTTTCGAGACGCTCCGCCGGAGTCGCGCGCAACGGGTCAAGGGCGAGCACTTTCGCCGCAATGAAGCTGCTATAGAAGCGATACGCGACGGCGTATGTCGAAACCGCGGCTACAACTAGCCAGAGTGCGTTGATTTGTTCGCCGCGATGCATGGCGATGGTGGCCAGGGCGAAAGCACCGAGCACGCTGACAGAGGTCCAAAGAAGAATCCGTAGAAGTCTAGACATGAGTCGATCTGGTGGAGAGCATTGTGGCTAAAAGTTGCCGACTGCGCAAGCTTGCATGTCGCTAATCTGAGTAACGTGCCCGTGCCCTGCACCACCAGCACCGAAATCTCGGGGTAACAAATCTGCGTGATAATCTAATTACTCTCCGGCTCACGTGAAGTGTGGTTTTGGACGGATTTATCCGCTCACGGGGCTGAAGCATATTTTCAATAAATGACAGACAAGCAATAACCAGGAGCGGGCGATGAGGAGCGAGCAATGATTATCGGAATTTTGACCGGAGGAGGCGATTGCCCCGGACTGAACGCAGTGATACGGGCAGTGGTGCGCAAGGGCAGCTTCCACTATGAAGACCAGTTCGTGGGATTCGTCGAGGGCTGGCGCGGGCTCATGGAAGATAAGACCATGCCGCTCGATCTCGAGTCGGTCGGCGGAATTCTGCCGCGCGGCGGCACCATCCTGCGGACTTCGCGCACCAATCCGGCGAAGAAACCCGACGGCCTCCAGCGTTGCGCCGACAACCTGAAAAAGAACGGATGCGATGCGTTGATCGCCATTGGCGGCGACGACACGCTCTCAGTGGCCAAGAAGCTCTTCGACAACGGCGTGAAGGTGGTCGGCGTTCCGAAGACGATCGACAACGATCTCACGGGAACCGATTTCACATTCGGCTTCGACACCGCCGTGAATGTGGCGACGGAAGCAATCGATCGCGTGCACACCACCGCGGAAGCGCACAATCGCGTGATCGTGGTCGAAGTGATGGGACGCGACTCCGGATGGATTGCCGTTTATAGCGGCATCGCCGGCGGCGCTGACGTCATCTTGATTCCGGAAATTCCCATCGATGTTGACCAGGTGGCGGAACTGATCCGGCAGCGCCATGGCCGGGGAAGATACTTCAGCATCGTGGTCGTCGCGGAGGGCGCGAAGTTCGGCGACGGCGCCCTGGCGACGACCGCAGCGGGCGTCGACGACTTCGGGCACGCCCGCCTCGGCGGAATCGGTTCACAGGTCGCCATCGAAATCGAGAAGCGGACGGGCTTCGAATCGCGCTCGGTGGTGCTCGGACACATCCAGCGCGGCGGAACGCCCAGCGCCTTCGATCGCGTCCTGGCCACTCGCTACGGACTCGGCGCCATCGATATGGTCCACCGCGGCGAATTCGGCAAGATGGCTGCCTTGCGGGGAACCAAGATCATTTCGATTCCGCTGGCGGAAGCGCTATCGGCCAACCGGAAGGTCGACCGCGAGATTCTGGATTCGGCGGCCGGCATTCTCGACAAACTGGAGGACAAGGTTTAGAGAACAGGTTTCCTGAATGGAGCCAAGAAGAGGTCAGAGGTTAGAGGTCAGATTGCAGAGGTTGTAAATCTTGCGATCCTAACCTCGGCAATCTGACCTCTAACCTCTGGCCTGTCTTCTGGCCTTCGTTCTCCCCTTGGCACGGGCGCGGTTTGGGGGCATACTAACCCAAGTATTTCCTCGATTCGCTTACGCTTCTCTGTCTATGTTTCACGACGAAACCCAGCCCGAGAATCATCTGGAGCGGCCCACTCAACTCCCGGTGGAAAACACGCCGGAGGATGCCGACCTCCAGCGAAAGCGCATGCTGATTGCGTTGGGGATTCTCCTGGCTGCGCTGGTTGCGGTGGTCGTCAAAGATTGGGACTTCTGGTTCCCGCCACCGGGCGACGTCCAAGAAGCGACCGTCCGTGGCAAGAGCAGGACGGCGCCTCCGATGGCCCCCGCGACTACGCCTCCGCCAGCCGCCTCGTCTCGTGAGCACAAAACAACCAAGGCCCCCGCAGCGGCGCCAGCAGCCGCTCCGCCTCCATTTTCGGCGACTACCGAACGTGCAGTCCTGCCACCGCTTCAGGTGGAGGTGGTGGCCGGCAACCGTCACATGAATGTGCCGGCGAAGAGCAGCGCCATCCACGTGGATGTGGGCACGGGCGCAACTTCCACCTCAGCAAGCGCATCCGCTTCTACCCAGGCAGCCGTTCGCCCCGACGTCTCTCAACAAGTTGCCCAGAATGTGACGGTCTCTGTGCCTCCAGACTATCCGCTGCTGGCGCGGCAGATGAAAGTTCAGGGAGCTGTAAGTTTGCAGGCGTTGATTTCGCGGGATGGGTCGATTCAGGAACTACAGATTCTAAGCGGGCCGGGTATTCTGGCGACGGCGGCACGCGAGGCTGTGAAACAGTGGCACTTCAAACCCTATCTGCAAAATGGACAGCCGGTGGAAACCCAGGCTCGAATCACCGTGAACTTCACCATCTCCACAAACTGAGCAGAAGTTGTGGGATCCGGGAGATGGACTGGCCATCGCGTCATCAACAAAACACTCTGATATTTCCAAAATAAAAAAGGGGAACCGCGATGGCTCCCCAAAAAGCGATTTGGGCGATACTGCTTAGTGAGACTCTGTCTGTGAGGAATTCGTTGCCTGCCGAAACTCAGAATCCTGACGAAGAATTCACTCCAGCCGCCGTTCGTCTTACCGTACAGCGCGCCCGAGGTGTCGGCACTCCGGTCGATGTCGTCGATGTCCATGTTGAGGAGCAGTGGGTAGAACTACCCGATGGCCGCATGCGCTATCTCAAGGCAGGCGCGGGACCGGCCCTGATTCTGGTCCATGGCCTCATGGGATATTCGTTTTCCTGGAGATTCGCCATGCCGGCGCTGGCTCCGTATGCGACGGTCTATGCCATCGACAACCTGGGGGCTGGTTTGTCGCCTGCGCATCCTGGCTTAGATAGCAGCGTGCGCGCATCGGCAGAGCGAGTGTTGCAGTTCGCCGACGCGGTTGGCCTCAAAGAATTCGACTTGCTTGGCACGTCCCATGGCGGAGGCGTTGCCATTATGGTGGCGGCAATTTGCGCCGAGCGAGGCGACAAATGCTTGCGGCGACTGGTGCTGGTTGCTCCGGTGAATCCGTGGTCACGGCATGGCCGGTGGCTCGCGCCTTTCTTGGGTAGCCCCCTCGGCTCCGTGCTGGTCCGGCACACCCTCGAACAGTCTCGCGCCGGCGATATCCTGTGGCTGCGCCGGCTGTTTGGCGACGTGACCAAAATTCCGCCGGATTCGCTCGAAGGCTATCGCGTGCCGGTTTACAAGAATGGCGGATTTGCTCACGCCTCGCGCATCGTCAAGAACTGGACGGCGGACTTGGCGGAACTGAAGTCTTCGTTGCCGAAGATTCGCGACTATCCAACCCTGCTCATGTGGGGAACAAAGGATCGCGCCGTAGACTTTTCATCCGCCGAGCCGCTGCGAAAAAATTTCAAACACGCAAGCCTCGTAGCCTTCAAAGGCGTGGGACATCTGCCCTATGAGGAAGCGCCCGACGAATTTAATCGGTCGCTGATCGAGTTTCTGAAAATGAATTTCTAAAACGCTAATTGCTAAGTGCTGACCGCTGACTGCTCCACTCCATGCATCATTCGATTTTTCACTATTTCCGTACATTCGTCGCCGACTATGGATATTGGGCCGTAGCCGTCGCCTTGCTTTGCGAGAACGCGGGCCTTCCAGTTCCGGGCGAAAGCACACTGTTGTTCGCAAGCTTCCTGGCGTATTCCGAACATCACCTGCATCTTGGATGGCTCATTGTCGTCGGCACTTTCGCCGCGACGCTGGGCGACAATCTGGGCTACGCGTTGGGACACTACGGCGGGCGGCCGTTGTTGGATCGTTACGTGAATTTTTTCCGGATTTCTCCCGCTGCCCTGAAGCGCGGAGAAAACATGTTCGCGCGTTATGGCGCGGAGGCGGTTTTCTTCGCCCGTTTTGTTTTCGGTATGCGCGTCATCGCCGGACCGCTGGCGGGCGTTCTGCGCATGCATTGGCGGCGCTTCGCCTTCTTCAACTTTCTAGGCGCAAGCCTGTGGGTCACTACCATCGCCGGAGCCGGATACCTCTTCGGACAGCATTGGCGCACGCTGATACGCGTCATGCAGCGGTTTAACATCGCGATATTGGTGGTTGCGGCCGTGGTGATTTTGCTGCTGTGGTTGAGGCATCGGCGCGAGACAGAGACAGAGACGAAGACGAAGCGTGGGTGACGGCGGGTTGGCGGCCACCGAATCGCCATCATCCCAAGGTTTCTTCCGTCACTTTCCCTTGCCGTTCCCCCGGCATACGATTGTGGGAAGAACGGCCTCGAACGAAGCCGTGCCCTTTCAAACTTTGTCCGATTTACGACGCTCCTATGATTTCCGACCGCTTGTCGACAGATCCGCAGTCCTCGCCCGCGCCCGGATTTCTGCGCTCTGGCCTGTCGCAGGTCTGGGTGCGATTCTTGTTAGCGATTGTTGGATTGGCGCTGGCCTTTGGTACTGCTCTATTCTCGACAGTCGCTCGTGAATCCGGCAATGTTTGGGGGACGATCATCCTGTCGTCGGCAGCTCTCCTGCTTGCGACTTTTGTTGGCCTGACTACCGTCCCCTATCTGGCGCGTCGCGTTGTGGCCTCGCGCGTCCGCGAAGCGATGGACTACGACGTCACCCGCGCAGGGGTGATTTACATCCTGATCAGCGTCGTGATCGGCATCGCCGCCATCAATACCGGAAACAATCTGCTTTACGTGGTTGTGGCAGCGCTGCTCTCCGCCATCGTTGTTTCCGGGATCGCTTCGGCGCTGGTACTGCGCAGCCTGACGCTCGACGTTCATTTGCCGGAGCACGTCTTCGCCGCGCGACCGATGCTTGCCCGGCTGTTGGTCGCAAACGACAGCGATTGGCTTCCGTCATTTTCAGTTCGCGTGGTTCCGGCCAAGCGCAAGAAAAAAGAGCGCTGGCTTTGGGAGGCGCAGACCTATGGTTTTCCGCGAAATCGCGCGCCACAGGATCAATGGCTGCACCTGCCTGACCGGCGTCTGCGGCGGGTGAAAGAAGAAGAGGAAAAGCCGATCCTGCAAGAGTCGGTTTATTTCCCGTTTCTTGCGCCAAAGCAGGAACTGCGCGCCGACCTGGAGATGAGTTTCCCCAAGCGCGGGCGCTACTGCGAAAAGAATTTTGGTCTTGCGACGCGCTTTCCTTTCGCCTTCCTGATGAAGACGCGGCGCATCAATCTGGCCCGCGAAATCATTGTCTATCCCGCGGTTGAGGCTACCGGGCAATTTCTGGAGGTTCTACCCATGGTCACGGGAGAATTCGAGACGTTTGTCAGTGGACGCGGCAACGATCTTTATCTGATCCGCGATTACATGCCTGACGACTCGGCGCGGCATGTGGACTGGAAGGCGACGGCACGCACCGGCGAACTGAAAGTGCGCGAATTCAGCCGCGAAGATGAACGCAAGTTGCGCATCGTCTTCGACAATCCCGCGCCGGGAGTTCTGGCTCCGGCCGCCTATGAGCAAGCTGTGCGCGTCGCCGCTTCTCTGGGATGGCACTTTCACCACGAAGATGTCGAGGTTTCGTTTGTGGCTCCCGGTCTGGAGCCGACCGAAGATGTGTTCGCGTTTCTGCGCTATCTGGCGCTGGCCGAGCCGCGCGAGGAAACTCCAGTTTACGCTCGTCTACGGGCCAGCGACGATTACAACGTAGTCGTGACCGCCCGGGGTGCGGGCGACATGCCGCAGGCCTTGGCCGCCAGGTCGTATGTGATTTCTGTGAGCGAGTGGATTTCCCCACCGCCCCAAACCTAAAGCCAACCAGGCCTTTTTTGGGAAACACCGAAGTCTAGTGTGGCCGCTAGCTTCATTTTTCCGCTTCCCACTTGCCTGTTTTCGACATATACTCCGCCGCAGGTCCAGAAATATAGGCATTTTCTTAACTTCTTCCGTTCTTCGTCCGAGAAGAAATGCTGTTCGCCGGGTACGTCGCATTCCGGCAAAAGCTTACGGGAGGTCCACAATGTTGATCTGCGATCTGCTAAAGAATCAAAACACAATTTCTGCCAAGTCCCATCAGACCGTGCTCGAAGTGGCGCGCCTGATGGTCGAACACAACATCGGAGCCGTACCAGTTCTGCTGGATGGCCGCCTTGTCGGGATTTTTTCCGAACGCGATCTCATGAGCCGCGTCGTAGTGGTCGGCAAGGACCCGGCACTGACCGAGATCAGCCAGGTAATGACCGAAGACCCGCTGACGGTCAGCCCCAGCGATCCTCTGGAAACCTGCATGACGCTGATGAAGCGGCATGGCTTCCGCCATCTGCCGGTGTGCGTCGGAAGGGAACTGCAGGGAGTTGTCTCATTGCGCGACATCCTGCTCCATGACCTCGATGAGAAAGACGACGAAGTCCGGATGATGCGCGCTTACCTGCATTCCACCCCAGAAGCCAGCTGAGAGGGTAATGGTTACCAAGGTTACCTAAGAGGGTTGACCCGGTAGGGCAACCTGCCTCAGGATTGAAGGTGAGATGGGGCGTCGGTCGCGCCTTTCCTCATAATCCTGTGAACTTGCATAGCCACACTACCGCTTTGTGCTTGTGGTGCGCGCAGCCGATATTGCAATCGGTGGTGGCCGCATTCCTGTGGCGTCGCAAGCTGATCAAGCAGTTTCCCGCGTTCTTCGCTTTCTTGCTGGTGCAGGTCGTCAATTTTTGTATCCTTTTCCCGCTCTGGTACGCCGGAAACCATACCGCGTATTTCTGGCTATTCTGGACGGGAGAGGCCATCAACGCGGTGCTCGGCTTCCGCGTAATTCATGAAGTCTTCCTTAATGTTTTTCGTCCTTATCACACACTCAAAGATCTCGGTACGCTGCTGTTTAAGTGGGCCGGTGTAGTGATGTTGCTGGTGTCGGTGGTGGTGGCCTTTTCCAACTCCTTCGATCAGAGTCCGCTGGTACACGCGGTTACCACCATGCAGCGCTCGGTTCGTATTGTGCAGTTTGGACTAATCCTCTTTATGCTGTTGTTCTCACGCTTTCTCGGAGTGTCGCGGAAGCAACTCAGTTTTGGCATCTCGCTCGGCTTTGGCCTTCTTGCCGGAGTGGAGTTATTGCTGATCGCGTTGAACTCGGGAGGATTTCTCCGCCAGGGTGGTCTTAACGCGATCAACCAGATCACATACATTCTCGCGGTCTTTGTTTGGATCGGGTACGTGTTCTCTCACCGGGAAGCACGCGAAACTGCCGTGAATCATTTGCAGACGCAGCGCTGGGAACAAGGCCTCGCCGATCTGCAGCAGCCAGCCACGACCGACGACTCGTTGATTCCAATGTTCGAGGGCATGGTCGAACGCGCGTTCTCAAGAAGCTCGAGTCTGGAAGCGATGGAACAACAAGTTCGAATCGATCTCCAAGGCGGCGTCCAGAGAGCGAATGCTGCAACTGCGGGCTCCAAGACGGGACAATGACGGGACAATAACGTCTTGTCGTTCGAAAAGTGGCACTTTCTGAAACCTTGTCAATAGTTTTTTTTGACTCGCTTCGCTCCCTTTCCCAAAGGGAAAAACAAAGCCATTCGAAGCCAATCGTTATCTTAAGAAATCAGCGAAAACACCGTTTGAAATGCGCTCCTGACGCGTTTTATCCTTTTCGGCGTCTCTGCCAGTAGATCGGCACTTCGAGTCGGCTCAACTAACCTCTCACAAATCATAATGTTGCAAAGGTTGTGTATAATTCACGCGCTGAACGCTAGCAGTTTCATGTTGGTGTTCCGCAGACCCTAAGGAGAAAAGTAAACCAATGAAACGTTCGCTCAGGGCGTTACTGCTGTTGGTAGGTCTGGTCGGCACATTGGCGTATGGTGCTATCCCGAGAGAGCCGGTGCGCTCGGGTCCAATGCCGCTGTGTCCCCCAAGCCGCCCGGTGTGCGACCAATAATCGCGCAATCGGCTAAGGTAGCTTAAGCAAGATGACGTAACTAATCGTTCAAGAAAGCAATTTTACGGGCTAGCCTTCGTGGCTAGCCTCTTTTTTGTTCGCAGCTTTTCTTTCAAGATCTCGTCCTCGCGTTTCTCGATGCATCTCGATGCATCACTTCTTTTCCGGCTCAGGATTGGTCCCGGCGGAGGGCTTTGCATCTTCGGATGGCGGTGCGGATTGTTTTGGACCGCCGGCGGGCGCTGGTTCCTCGGGCTTTGGTTCGGACTCGGTGTTGAGGTACTGAACGATGATCGAAACCCGGCGGTTGGAAGGATCGAGCGCATCCTTGACGTTGCGCAGGCGTTGATCGGCGAACCCTCGCACTTGTGACACCTGGTCCGGGCGCAGTCCCGCTTGCTGCATCAGACGACGAGCCGCATTGGCGCGATCGGACGATAACTCCCAATTGCTGTAGTTCCCTTTACCGGTAAAGGGCTTCGCGTCGGTGTGTCCCTCGAGCGAGACGCGGTTTGGAACCTTCCCTAACTCCGTAGCAAGTAACCGTAGCATCTCCGTGCCGCTCTGATTGAGCGCAGAACTTCCGCTATCAAAGAATGTTCCTTTTTCTGATTCCAGTAACTCAATGCGGAGCCCTTCGGCGGTCACTGTCATCTCGATATTTTTTTTCAGCTTATCGAGGTCGTTCATCTTCTGAATGCTGTTTTGCAACTCGTCTTTGAGTTTTGACAGATCCTGTTTTTCGAGCAGGAGGTTCTCACCCGATCCTGCGAGACCGGTTCCGGTTCGGCGGGAACTGCCACTTGGATCGCGGAAGTAGCCGCCGACGGCTTCCTGAATCTTGACGCTGCTGCTGAGCAGCCAAAGCACAATGAATAATGCCATCATCGCGGTGACGAAATCGGCATAAGCAACTTTCCATGCGCCGCCGTGATGCCCGGCATGGGCCACTTTTTTCTTGATGATGATGGGGGGTGGGGGCATGGTGATCGCTAAGAGGCGGCCGCAGCCGACGCTTCGCCTTTCGCGCCGCGGCAGGCTTCTTCGATGGCTTTGAATGTGGGACGCACGTGGCCCGGCACCGTCCGTCTTCCGATTTCAACGGCCATGATAGGAGCGACACCCTTGAGGAAGGCGATCATTGTGACGCGCAACACCATCAGATAAGCGTGTTGCTCGTCTCCGATTTTCCCCATGCGCGACGCAAGCGGTCCGAATAATCCGTAGCAAAGCAGGATGCCAAGGAAGGTTCCCACCAGAGCCGCAGCCACTTTGTGTCCAATTTCTTCGGGAGGGCCGCCGATCGCGCCCATCGTGATCACCACTCCGAGCACAGCCGCAACAATGCCAAGTCCGGGCAGAGAGTCGGCCATGGTGCTCAGGGCAGAGACAGGTTCGTTCGCTTCGTGGTGATGGACTTCCATGTCGGCATCAAGCATCTGGTCGAGATCAAAGACTTCGACGCCGCCGCTCACGGCCATGCGCAATGTGTCGCAGACAAAATCGGCGGCGTGATGGTCGTGAACGAACTCCTTGTATTTCGAAAATAGCGGGCTTTTATCGGGAGCCTCGATGTCCGATTCGAGTGCGACCAGTCCTTCTTTGCGCGCCTTTTGCAGCAGCTCAAACATCATCTTCAGAGAATCGACGTAGCGCTTGTTGCCGTATTTTGAAGATCCGAATGCGCCGATCACTCCGCTGACAATCTGCTTCAGGGTATGCATCGGATTCGAGATCAGCACGGTGCCGAGCGCCGCGCCGCCGATGATGATCAGCTCGGCCGGCTGCATGAGCACTTTCAGGTTGCCGTGTTCCATTAAGTAGCCGGCCACGATGCAACCGAAAACGACGACGATACCAATGATCGAAAACATGCAGCGTTATCCTCGCGGTGGATCGGTGTTAGTTCCGACGATAGTTCCGACGCCGGCTACCGCCGCCTTTGCCGCGGAGGTCGGATTCAACAGCTTCATTTCATCGAGCAGTTGTCTTAAATCCTTGCCGGGAATGGCAACGCTGTAAGCCACTTCAGCTTCGATCAGGAAGCGGTCTCCCCACCAAACTATCTCGGAGTGACTCAGCAGATTCGACAGGATGCCCGCAGTCACGGGCACCATCATCGGACTGGACGAGGTAAGTACGGCGATGAATTCGTTCTCCTCCCAACAGCCGAGAAAATTTTCGGCATCGAGGCTGTGACGCAAGGTGTGCGCGGCGGTGCGAAGAAAGGGCTCGATCGATTGCGGACCATGTTGCGCGCGAAACTGTTCCAAGCCGAGCAGACGAATACGCAGCAACCCGAAGCCAATATTCGATTCTTCAGCGCCTGCGATACATTCCTTCAGCACTGCCTGGGTCAGGCGGCGGGAAGGGATTCCGGTGGTGGCGTCAAGGCACCCATACATCGGAGCGAGGGAAGTTTCCTCGCGATTGGCGAAGATTTCTTCGAACAGGACCGTTGCTCCACCGATTGCATCGCCGTACTCAACGATGGGGCGGGTACGGATTCGAACCGAGGTGCGGTGCCCACTTTTGTGGAGATAAAACGCAGTACACTGCTGCGCTTTCCGCAAGCTGAGGGTCATGGTGACCGGGCAGCGTTCGCCGCTCAGGATGTTGCCGCGACGATCACAACTCTGCACCGCGTCTTCGAGAATATGGCCAACCACTTCATGCGAGAGATAGCCCGTCAGCCGTTCGGCCCCGTGGTTCCAGAAACGGATCCACCGTTCCTGGTCGACGATGTAGATTCCGACGGGCAGGTCTTCGACTAGATGGCGGAAGAGCTTCGGGCTGTCAAGAAAGTTGGCGAGCATGCAAGTTGGCAAGCATGAGAGCTGGCATGCATGAATGTGCCGCGGCACTCTAGAGCTTTATCGGCAGCAAAGGCGGGAACTTCAGGCCGCCGGAGAGGGCGGTAACTCCAGCATGTTTTGCAATTCCTGGACTGTAAAGACAGGTGGCTGGCAGGAGAAACCGGAGCAGACCACCGCGAACGATCTTCCCTCCGAAGATCGACCGTCAACGAGCGCCGGGAGATTCGGAATCGTCTGCGCCAGCGCAGGAGGCAAGTTCCGCGCCACGGCTTTGTCCGCGTCCAAACGGATCACACTGGCGCCCAACAAAAACGTACCCACTGCGGCGCGATAGAGATCACTGGCAATCTGGTCTCTGCCGACGATCACGACCTGAGTATGAGGCTGCGTGTAGAGAACCACGGCAAGCCCGTAGGTCGCGGCGAAGATGCCGTGCTGTCCCGCCACTTTGGCATAGACTTCCAGAGTCTGCTGGGCCTGATCGCGGTACGACGGTGTCGTCGCCGAACCATCGTCCACGTAACCGTCGAGACGCAGAAGCGCGATTGCCGCCGCTGAGTTTCCTGCCGGAGTCGGCGAATCCTGAAAGGGCTTGCGTCGTGTTCCTAAAATGCCGAGAGGTTTCTCGGCTGATTCTTCATGGGCCCGGGAAGCTTTCGCCGTATCAAAAAATCCTCCCTCTTCGGCATCGAAGAAATTCGCAATCATCGCGTCCGCAATCGAACGCGCAAAACGGAAGTAGCTCAGGTCCGCGGTGGCCTCGTACGCGTCGAGACAAGCGATCACTGTGAACGCATAATCGTCGAGCACACCCGCAATCTCGCGGCATTCTGCTTTTGGATCGGAATAGGCGATTACATGCTTAAGTGTGCCGCGGACGCCCTCACCCGCGGACGTCTCCTCGGTCCCGGCAGTCCATCCCTCAGAAAGCAGACGATCAAGCGAACGCAGCGCAAAGCGCCGCGCATCGTCGAGAGCCAACACTTTTGCCGCTTCAAGATAGGCCGACACGCACATCGCATTCCAGCCCGTGTAAACGGTTTTATCCACGTAAGGCGTGGGACGCAGCAGCCGCGCCGCATACATTTTCTTCTTGGCGGCAGCCAGAAGCGTCGCCACTTTATCCGCTGAAATCTTCATACGGGCGGCAATATCGGACATTGACGCGCTGATGTGCAACACATTCTTCGCCGGGTTGTGGTGCATGTCGCCGATTTCCTGAATGTCGTAATAAAGAGTCGCGACCGTAGCTTCATCTTCGCTGAGAACGGCCTTGGTTTCTGCCAGAGTCCAGGTGAAATAGTCGCCGTCATCGTCCATCGAGTAGTCAGCGTCTTGCGAAGCGTAGAACCCGCCGTGGGAGCGGTCGCTGAGCCACTCGTTCATCCAACGAATCATGTCGCACGCAACACCGGCGAAAAACTCATTCCCCGTGGCCTGGTAAGCGTGAACGTAGTTCTTCAGCAGTTCCGAGTTGTCGTAGCACATCTTTTCAAAATGTGGAACGATCCATCGCTCGTCGACGGAGTAGCGATGAAAGCCTCCAGCCAGTTGGTCGTAAACGCCACCACGCGCCATTTTCTCGAGCGTGTGGACGAAGATCGGGCGCAAAAATTCGTCTCGTGTGCGAAGGTAGCGATCGATCACGAGATCAAGCGCCGCGGGATGCGGGAATTTGGGAGCATGTCCGAATCCCCCGTTCACCTCGTCAAACATCTTCTGCGCCGATTCGATGATGGCGTCAATCACCGGGGCCGAAACAGTCCCGCCTCCGCCAAAAGACTCGGCGCGGGCGATCGCGCTTTCGACCAGTTGCGCCTGCTCCAGCACGTCGCCATTTTTTTCGCGATAGGCCTGCGCAATCGAAAGCAGCACCCGCTTGAAGCTTGGCCGCCCGTAAGATTCTGTAGGAGGAAAATATGTCCCTCCATAAAACGGCTTGCCGTCAGGAGTAAGAAAGGCAGTCAGCGGCCAACCGCCTTGTCCGGTGAGCGAGGACACAGCAAGTTGATAACGGATGTCGATGTCGGGACGCTCGTCGCGATCGACCTTCACCGCAATGTAATTTTCGTTGACGATCGCAGCAACCTCAGGATCGTCATAAGACTCGCGGTCCATCACATGACACCAGTGACACCACACCGCCCCAATGTCGAGCAGTATCGGCTTATTCGCCGCTCGTGCCGCCGCAAAAGCTTCTTCCCCAAACTCATGCCACTGGATGGGCTGATGCATGGCCGAGCGCAGGTAAGAGGACGAGGCGCGTGCGAGGGCGTTGTAGGTCGGAGCAGACATTGAACCAGTTTATCTTTTATCTCGCGCGACATCTTGAGCGATTGCGAATAGTGGAAGAGTCGGGATCTTCACTCGCTCCCGGTCAGCTTTTTCGCCATCGCGCAATAAATCTCCACCGCATCCATCAACCGCTTCTTCTCCACAAACTCGCCCGTCGTGTGGGCCACGTGAATCGACCCCGGACCCAGCAGCAACGGCTCACCCCAATTCGGCAGCGATGGAATATCCGTAGTGAAGGCCGCAACCATGGTGGGCAGGCCGTCGAGTGTGCGCAGCCGCAGGAAGGGAGTTTCGCGCGTGAAGTTCGCCTCAGCCAGACCAGCGACGGCGGCGCTGATTTCCTCGCGCAACTTGTCGGCGGGGGCGATCAAGCGATAAAAGAGATCGGCCTTGGCATAGTCAGAAATGACGTTCGGAGCGCGCCCGCCTTGAATCGATCCCACATTCTTCGTGCATGCGCCGATCTCCGGGTCCTCGGGCAGCTTCATCGCGTGGAGCCGGTGCAGCGCTTCGACCAGCTTGTCAATGGCCGACTCGCCCAACTCGGGATAGGCGGAATGCGCCATCTTTCCTCGAGCCACCAGTTCCACATGCAGGGCGCCTTTGCTGGCGAGCGCTAATTTGTTCTCCGTGGGCTCGCCGTTGATCATGAAGCGCGCGCCCTGCGGATGCTGGTTGGCGGTTTTTGCGCCGATCGAATCTCTTTCTTCGCCCACCAAAAACAGCAAGCCGACGAAAATGCCCGCCCCGCGCAGCTTTTCGGCCGCCGTGATCTGGGCCGCGATAATTCCCTTGGCATCGCAGGCGCCGCGCCCGTAGATGCGCGCGTCGTCTTCGGACGACGCAATGAAAGGCGGAACCGTGTCCATGTGAGTGGAGAAAACAATCTCCGGCCGATCGTGCCCGGGCCAGTGAGCGAGCACATTAGCGCGCGCGCCTTCGACCGGCATCTTGCTACTCACGAAGCCGCGGCTCTGGAGTTCCTGAGCCAGAAAATCTCCCACGGCCGGTTCGTCCGGAGTAATGGATTCGATGTCGATCAGGCGGCGGGTGAGCGCGAACAAGTCCATGCAGGAAAAGAGTATCAGCGGAGAGCGCCGGGTGAACAGGGACTGATACCAATGTCATTCAATTGTTGTACCCTGAATTCGTTGTACCCTGAATCCGTGCCTTCCGAAGCTTCCATCCGCTCGCTTTTTCTTGCCGGTCCGGCCGGGCGACTCGAAGCCCTGCTCAACGCCGGATCGCCCGATGCGACCCACGCTGCGCTCGTCTGCCATCCGCACCCGCTTTTTGGTGGGACGCTCCACAACAAAGTCGTCTTCCACGCCATGAAGGCGCTCAATAGTTTTGGATTCCCAGTGCTGCGATTCAACTTCCGCGGTACGGGGCTGAGCGAAGGCGAACACGCCCACGGCGTCGGCGAAGTCGAAGACGTGCGCACCGCGCTCGATTGGTTGGAGCACGAATACACGTTGCCGATCATTTTCGCAGGCTTCTCTTTTGGCGCAGCCGTTGGAGTGCGTGCTGCCTACTCAGACGATCGGGTCCGCGCTCTGATCGCGCTTGGCTTGCCTGCCGTCCAGGTCGGTGACCGCACCTATGACTACGAATTTCTGCGGACTTCGACGAAGCCGAAGCTATTCGTCAGCGGCTCGCGCGACCAGTATGGTCCAGCGGGAAAACTTGAAGCGCTCGTCGAGACGTTTGCCGATCCGAAGAAACTTGTCCGCATCGAAGCGGGAGATCATTTCTTCGAAGGGCGCCTGCGCGAAATGCGCGAGGCAATTGAGGCATGGGTTAGGGAGAATCGCCTGGCATTTCCCTGATCCAAAACTCGCCCATCCAAAACTCGTTGATCCAAAACTTCTAACGAGACGAAACTTCTAAGATGCCCGAATTGCCCTCAGGCCAAGTCGATCAGTTCGCCCGCATGCGAGAAACCGCGCGCGAGATTTTCGCATCCGCGCTCAAGAATGCATCGATCGAAAGCGCCTTTGCGCGCAACGTGCATTGCGAGCGGCGCGTCCTGCGCATTGGCGAAGACTTGTATGATCTCGACGCATACTCGCGCATCTTTGTTGTTTCGATCGGAAAAGCCGCGCACACCATGGCCGCGGCCCTCGCGGGTCAGGTAGGCAGTCCGCTCGAAGGCATCGTGGCTTCTTCGGCTGAGCCCGCCAGCCAGATCCGCGGATTCCGCTATTTTCGCGGCGGCCATCCCACTCCCAACCACGAATCGATCGCAGCAGCGTCCGCGATCCTCAAGTCGCTGAACGCTCTCGACTCCGCGTCACTCGCCATCTTCATGATCTCGGGCGGAGGTTCGTCGATCGTTGAAAAGCCGATCGACGACGAAATATCGCTCGCCGATCTCGCAGCCACCTATCAGGCGCTGGTCAACTCCGGCGCACCCATCGCCGAGATCAACGCCATCCGCAAGCATCTTTCAGCCGTCAAGGGAGGACGTCTAGCGCGCGCGGCCTATCCGGCGCAGCAGGTTTCGATTCTGGTGTCGGATGTGCCGGATAGTGTGCCCGACAACATGCCCGACGCACTTGCCTCCGGACCCACGATGCCCGATTCCACCACCGTTCTCGATTGCGAGACAATCGCCGCGAAATACGATCTGGTCGAGCAGTTTCCGAAGCCGGTTGCAGACATCTTCCGCCACCGCGCACTCGATGAGACGCCTAAGTCAGATGATCCCGCATTTGTCCGAGCGCGCTGGCGGCGGGTGCTGTCAAACAAAGTCGCACTCGACGAGGCCGCGGTCGCGGCTACGCAGGCGGGCTTTGCCGTCGAGGTCGACAATTCCTGCGACGACTGGCCCTACGAAAAAGCGTCGGCTTATTTACTCGGGCGGATCCGGGAATTGCGCGGCAAAGTGTCGCGCGTCTGTTTGCTCTCGGGCGGGGAAGTGACGGTAGCCGTTCGTAACGGTGGCGTCGGCGGACGCAATCAGCAGTTCGCTCTCGCCTGTGCCGAACCAATCGCCGGAGAAAACATCACCGTGCTCAGCGCGGGAACAGACGGTATCGACGGCAATAGTCCGGCCGCCGGTGCGGTGGTCGATGGCGGCACTGTTCTCCGCGCCGGTGGTGTCGAGGCCGTCCGTCGAGGCCTCGCGGCTTTCGATGCCTATCCTCTTTTCGACGCGCTCGGCGACTCCGTAGTCACCGGGCCGACAGGGAACAACCTGCGCGACTTGCGTATCTTGCTTTCCTATTAGATACAGCCCTTCGCATAGATAGGACAGCTAGATAGGACAACCCCGCAACCTTATATGTCTGTGTGCGCCAGCGCACACACCCGCCGCCATTCGCACCAGATCACATATAAACGATTTTCTGCGCCCGCAGTACATGTTCCTTGGTTATCGTAAATTGTTGTAAATCAGAACGGGTCGGCAGCGTTGGCCCCTGACTCTGCATCCAACTCTGTAAAAACAAACCATGGAGGTTTGCTTGAAAAGTACATTGCGTATTGTCATCGTTCTGACTCTTGGCTGCATCGCTCTATTCGCGTTTTCAAACCGTGCCCAGGCCCAGAAAATCGACATAGCATTCGGTGTCGGCACCACGCTGGCGCCCGCAGCCAACGACAGCGGTCCTTCGCTCTCAGGCGGCGCATACCCAGGATTTAGCGGAGACTTCCTTTTCTGGCACAACCTCGGAGTCGGAGGCGAGGTGTTTTTTAGGGGATCGCAGAACTCCGGTTTCGAGGGCCTAACGGGCATCAATTATCGTCCGGTCTTTTGGAACATCAATGCCGTTTACTCGCCCAAACTCGCCAGCCACACGTATCTGGAACTGGTCGGTGGCATCGGCGCGCTGGATACTCATATCTACCAATGTAATATCGGCGGCATCACCTGCGGTGGTACCAGCATCATCTCCTCCAGCAATCACCTCGACGCAGATCTTGGCGGAGGCATCAAGTTTTACATCAAGGGCGGCTTTTTCATTCGGCCCGAGGCGCGTGTGTACTTCGTGAACAACAACACCGACTACAGTTCCGGCCACGCAGTACGCGCCGGCGCGTCGATCGGTTATACCTTCAGGTAGGCGCACAAACCGAATCCCCGATGATGGGCTGGTCTTTAGGTCTTAGAACTGAGGACCGGCCCATTGTCATTTTCTGGTAACGTTTGTCCCGCCTTCGGCAGTCGCAGTGGCCTGTCGCGCCGTCACGCATTATGATAGGCGTATGAATTTTGGCTTCTCGGGCGAGATGATCTTTATCTTTTTCCTGGCGCTGATCCTTTTCGGCCCCAAGAAGATGCCCGAGATCGGACGCCAGGTGGCACGCTTCCTCGGTGAATTTCGCCGCGCCTCCTACGAATTCCGCTCGCAGATCGAGTCGGAAATCAATTCGCTTGATCGCAGCACGAACGCGACGGGAAAGCCAAATCCACAGATCCTGTCCCCGCTGCAGGCCCCGCTAGGTTCGCTCGCTAGCCGCATCTTCAATCCGCCCTCGGCAGAGAAACCCGAGGCACCCGCGGCGCCGGCTCCGGAAACTGTGGTCGCGCCTGTTTCGGCTGAACCGGCAGATGCTGCCGAGCCGATAGCTGTGACCGAGCCGCCTTCCGACACTTCTTCTCCGAAAGCGGCGCCCGATGCCTGAAGCGGCCGCATCTTCGCCCGTCACTGAATCCGCCAAGGACGCGATGCCCACCATGGGCTTCCTCGAACATCTCGAGGAACTGCGCAAACGCATCATCTACTCCGTCATTGCGATTGTGATCGGCTTCTTCGCCTGCTGGGGATACGCCGAAAACATTTATGCCGTCATGCAGCGCCCCATCATGGACGCGCTGGCGCGTAACCATCTCTCGGCCAAACTGGTCTACGTCAATCCCACCGAGCCTTTCAATCTCTATCTGAAAGTCGGAATGATGGCGGGCTTATTTGTAACCTCGCCTTTTGTTCTTTACCAGTTGTGGTGTTTTATTTCCCCCGGCCTCTACCGTAACGAGAAGCGGTACGTGATGCCGTTCATGACTTGCACCATCGCCCTTTTTCTGGCGGGCGGATACTTCGGCTACAAAGTCGTTCTGCCCCAAGCCCTGGTTTTCTTGATCGGCTACGGAAAAGATTTCCAGCCGATGATCACGCTTTCGGAATACAGTTCGCTGTTTTTGACGATCATTGTCGGGCTCGGCGTAATTTTCGAGATGCCGATTCTGGTTTTCTTCTTGGCCCTCATGGGCATCGTCAGCGCGGGCTGGATGTGGCGCAACATTCGCTACGCCGTTCTTGGCATCTTCGTCGTCGCCGCCATCATTACTCCAACTCCCGATATTTTGAACATGTGCATCTTTGCGGCGCCCATGATCGCGCTCTATATCCTCAGCATCGCAATTGCCTGGTTCGCTCATCCCGACCAGCGTAATAAACCCGCGGTGAAGAGTTCCTAAGTCGATGCTGCTACCATAAGCCTAGCGCCCGTAGTGGGGGCGACTCTAAGCGGCCTCTTGGCCGCGAACGTTTGGAGTTCCCGCTTGTTCCACCGACCCTTTCCGATAATTCTGTTATTCACAACCCTCGTTTTTGCGAACATTGCAGCCACCGCGCAGGCACCGAGCGCCCCGGGTAAGCCGCTTCCACCCGGTCCCATGCAAGCCAAAGTGAAAGCTGCCTGCACGCAGTGCCACAACACGAGCCGCATTACGGAGCAGCACTTGTCGCGGCAACAATGGTCGGGAGAACTCAAGAAGATGGAAGGCTTGGGAGCCGTTATCGACGACGCGGATCGCGACGCGATGTTGGCCTATCTCACCAAGAACTTTGGTCCGGGCAAAGCAGCGAAGACCCCGGAGAAAAAAGCGGAGTAGCGCTCTCGCGCTAGCTTCCGGACTGCTGATTCTCCGCGGCTCCCTCATGCTGAGGCTTCTCCTGCCGCAGCAACGGAAACAAAATCACGTCGCGGATGGTGTGCGAGTCCGTGAAGAGCATCGCCAGCCGGTCAACTCCGAGGCCGACTCCGCCCGCCGGAGGCATGCCATACGAAAGCGCGCGGACGTAGTCGGCGTCCATCTGGTGGGCTTCGTCGTCTCCGCGTTCGCGTTCTTCTAATTGCGCTTCGAATCTTTGGCGCTGATCTTCCGGATCGTTCAGTTCGCTGAAGCCGTTGGCGATTTCCATCTGCCCGGCAAACATTTCGAAGCGCTCGGTCCAATCTGGTTCGTCCGGCTTCTGCTTCGACAGCGGCGAGACGGCCGTCGGGAATTCGTAGATGATCGTCGGCTGCATCAGGTGTTCTTCTGCGATAGCCTCGAAAATTGTAGCGATGGTCTTACCCACGGGCGCAGCCGGATCATATTTCAAATTAACTCCCGCACCGCGCACACGAGCCACCAGCGCCTCCACAGAGTCGCGCGCTGCGAAGTCGCTGCGCTCCGGTTTTGCTCCAGCTTTCTCAGGCCAGAAATGGACAATCGCTTCCCGCATCGTCATGCGCCGCCAGTTCGAGTGCGACCAATCGATCTCGTGTTCTCCCCACTTCGTTTTCATCCCGCCGGTCACATCTTTGACCGCCTGCTCGATCGCTCCCTGCGTGGTGTCCAGGATGCCGAGATAATCGGTGTAGGCCTGGTAGGCCTCGAGCATGGTGAACTCAGGATTCCATCTCCAACCCAGACCTTCATTGCGGAAATTGCGGTTGATTTCGTAAACGCGATCGAATCCGCCGACCGTCAGTCGCTTCAGGTAGAGCTCCGGCGCGATGCGTAAAAACAGATCCATGTCGAGAGTGTTGTGGTGCGTTTTGAAAGGACGCGCCACCGCTCCGCCAGCGATCGGATGCATCATGGGAGTTTCGACTTCCATGAATTTTTGCGCGTCAAAATAGCGGCGCAACGATTGCACCAGCTTGCTGCGCTTGAGGAAGACCTCGCGCACTTCAGGATTCATCACCAGATCGACATAGCGCTGGCGATAGCGGAGTTCAACGTCGGTCAGCCCGTGGAATTTTTCCGGCAGCGGCAGCAGATCTTTTGACAAGAACGTCAGCTCCTCGGCGTGAATGCTGAGTTCTCCGGTCCGTGTACGAAATAAATATCCGCGGACACCAATGTGATCGCCGAGGTCGAGCAGTTTCCAGAGTTCGTAGCCCGCCTCGCCAATGGCGTCTTTCTTCACATAGATCTGGAGGCGCTGCCCGTCCTGTTGCAGGTGCGCGAATCCGGCCTTCCCCATCAGCCGGATCGCCATGATCCGTCCCGCGACCCGCACGGTCACGCGTGGAGATTCCAGTTCTTCCGTGGTCTGTCCGCTGTACTCGGCGAGAATCCGCGCCACGGTGTGGCTGTAGTTGAATTTCGTTGGATAAGCCGGCTGTCCGAGAGCTTCAATCTTCTTCAGCTTCTCGCGGCGGATCTCATAAATATTTTCGTCTAGGGCCAAGGAGTTTCCTTCGGTTGTTTTCGGATGGGGAGCGAATCCCCGATTATAAACAGAGGATTACAAACACGCGCTCCACCGTAAGACCGCAGCAAGACCGCAGCTCTGCCTGCGGGAAAAACTTATCTTCCGAATCTCTCAGCCGAGCGTGCTTTCGCTTTGGCCGCTTCCTCTTCGCGATTCTTTGCAGGCGCGATAGTGTCCATCGAACGCAGCAGCCGCCCCGAGACTGCCGCGATCTCGTCGATGGCCGATTGAAATGCCACTTCGTTCGCCTTCGACGGCTTGTTGAAGCCGGTAATCTTCCTCACAAACTGGAGCGAGGCAGCTCGCACCTCGTCTTCGGTAACGGGCGGATCGAAATTAAACAGAGTCTTGATATTCCGGCACATGGATAGCTGACCTCCACAGATGTTGCTTTCTCAGTATTTTCTCATGCCATCGCGCCCTGACTGGGGCAACCATTCAGGACGCGACTGGGGCAATCCCTTGTCAATTGGTATCCTGAGGGACATGTGGAGCCACGCTCGGCCAGCCGTCATTATTGTTTCTATGTTGCTCGGCATTTTATGCGGGTGCGGCCGTCCGCCCGCCGACAGCTCGGCGAATGCCAATGCGCAAAAGCTGCCCTTCGATCGTGAGCCGCGCTCTTCTGGAATTTCACCCAGCCGAACTCTGATTCCGTCGACAACAAAGCTGCCCGAGGGAACACCAATTCCGATTCGCCTCCAATCCTCACTTTCAAGCGCGGCCTCACACACCGGAGACACTTTCACGGGCACCATCGATGATCCTGTCGTTATCGACGGACAGACGCTGGTGGCCGGAGGCACGGTCGCAACCGGACGCGTGCTCGAAGCGAAAGCGGCGACCAGGCGATCGCTCGAACCAGGCTATCTGCGCATCGTGCTCGAGAGTTTGAATGTCGATGGCAGAACCGTGACCATCGAAACGTCCAGTATTTTTGCCAAAGGTGGCGCGCGTGAAGAACATAGCCCGGCGGGCGCCGCGGCCTCCGGCGCCGGTCCGAAAGACCGAGATAAAGATATTATGCTCGGCACAGACCGCCGTCTCAGTTTCCGTCTGGCGCAGACGGTCGATCTACAGTGACGGGTTACCGTCATTCCTCGCTTCTGCCATTCGAAGGATCGCCAGACGTCGCGACATCGAAGTCGACCGCAAGCTTTAGATCGACGCTCGGCGCGTAACAGCTCCCATCCCGACCGTAATTCGCAGGACATCCGCGAGCGAAATCCGCACGCTTGGGCGATTGCGAAAATTGCCAGACATCCGCAAACGAAACTCCGCTCGCTTCCGGCAAGAAATCTTTTCGGGAGACACTACAGCCGGGGGATGGCGGGCAAGAGTCGTTCGCAATCCAATATTTTATTTTTCTTCCGCCCGCATTTTTCCGAACGTCCTCCGCCGTCACTACCGTGACACCGGGGCTTTCTTTGGCCGCGATCCCTGAGCAGTAGACCCCGGCCACATAGTTCGCATCATTTACGCCATCGACCCACGCATGAAGATACGACCGCTGCTCCGGCAACAGACGCCCGCCTTGCTCCTGATCGAGAAAAATTATTGTGTGCGGCGGAAATCCTTCAGCGCGCGCCGCGGAGACCGCAGCGGCAGCGTCAGACGCTCCCAACCTGGCCGCGTTCCCGTGCGCTTTGATCTCCGCGTAGGTACGCCCGTTGAAGACCACCAGAAACCCGAAGCCCGCAGCTTGCAAGGCCTTGCGCTTCCCGGTCCAGGAGTTCGCGTGCGCTCCCGGAGGATTATTCAACCAATAGCTGCTGTAATCAAATGTTTGACGGAGAGCCTTCAGCGCCGCGTCGCCCGGATACTCATTGCGATCGAAACCCAGATACCCGGCGCATGGCGAGTGGGGTGTTTGTGCGATCGCGGATGAGGGTGATAGCGCCCGACTCAGGATTGCGAAGGTCAACAGCAGGGTTCTAACACTGTTGCCCCGTCCACTGACCTGGGCGTCAATCAAGCCGTCATCTCGGCGTCCTGGCGACGATCTGGGCGCGTCGACGCTGCCGGCAAGCGCAGACGAAACGTGGTACCGGCTCCGACGACGGAATCGAACTCGATCGATCCATAATGCCACTGCATGATTTGGTAAGTTTGCGCCAGTCCTATGCCACTTCCGCCTTTGTCGCCTTTGGTTGTGAAATAAAGTTCAAAAATCTTCTCCTGTGCTTCGGGCGGAATGCCGGTGCCCTGATCAAGGACTTCAGCGACAATCATGTCATCTTCGCGGTGAGCCTTTAGCGTAAGCGTTCCTCCTGAGGTCATGGACTGGACGCCGTTCATCACCAGATTCAAAAACGCCTGCTTCATGAGATCGGAATCGATTCGCACTGTCAGTGCGTCTTCTTCCGGAGGAATCTCCGGCACGATTTGCACGCCGTGACGGGCGGCGTCAGGCGCAGCCAGCACCGAGACACTTTCCAGTATCTTGCGCAGGTCCACCTCTTCCAGTCGCAGGTCGCGAGGACGAGTGAAGTCCACGAGAATTTGCACGACGCGGTCGAGACGATGAATTTCATTCCCGATGATGTCCATGTGGCGGCGCGTGTCCGGATCGTCCTGCTGCAATTTGTTTTGCAGCAACTGCAAGTGCAAAACAATGGCGTTGATTGGATTTTTCACCTCATGCGCCACACCGCGAGTCAGGCGTCCACTGGCGGATAGGCGCCGTGAAATTTCTATTTCGTCTTCGATGCGGCGCACCGATTCGGCGTCGCGCATCGTGAGTAGCGCTCCAATCGGCGTACCTTTTTCCTGAATGAAATCGAGCGACACCTGCACACGCCGGCCGTCAGCGGCGTCGAATTCGTATTGCACCAGCGGTCGCTGTTTTTGAAAAGCAGGCAGCACAACGGCGCCCAGAACCGTTCCGTCCGAGAAAATCTCTTCGGCCGTGCGTCCTAGGATCTCGCGCCTCGACCGTCCGAGAAACTTCTCAGCCGATGCGCTCACGAGCACCACCCGCGAATCGCGGGTGAACAGCATCAGTCCGTCCTGCAGCTTGGTCATAACCTGCTCTACGTTGTCTTTGAGTGCGGAGAAAATCTGGTTCGTGTCTCGAATCTGCCGGCCAAGATGCGCGATCTTCAGCGAGACCAGGCCAACCTCGTCCTCGGAACTCGATTCCTCCTCTGGCAAAATATTTCCCGCGCTGGCGTCGTCCAGATTTCGAGCGATGGCCTTCAACGGGCCGAGCGCCAGATTCGAAACTACGGCGGCCAATACCAGCGAGCAAAACACCGCAACCACCGAGAAAAAAGCTGCCTGCTGCAGTCTGGGCGTGAGTTCGTTGCGAAGGAAAACAGTCGAGACGCCGACATGCACGCTGCCAAACGTTTGCCGATCGAGTTCCAGTCCGATACTCACGTCATAGACCGACGCCGGGCCGTAGATCATGCGCAATTGGCGGCGGAATCCCGCATCCCGCAAGGTCGCCAACGAGGCGCGCTCGGGAACCGGCTTGCCGTTCACCGCCGGATTTGTATCCAGTATGGCGATGCCGCTCGGATCGACAATCGCTGCGTCGTAGATGATGCGTGAGGTTCCCAGGACCGACTCCAGCATGTCGTTGAGGTTGGTGTCGGTCTGCAGATTAAGAACGATGGCTGCCCGCATCGCCTTGGGATTATTCGTGTCGACCCTGGTACTGGTCAGATCGGGGACCGCTTTGGAGGCGGCGTATTCGAGCTGGTTGGTGAGCTGCGCAGCTGTTTCGTCGGCCCAAAGCAGACGCTGGCGCAGCAGTTGCGACAGATAGACCCATGAGAAGCAAACCACGAGCGCAGTGAACAGCGTCGTGATCACGAACACGATGATGAATCTGCGACTCATGAAAGCCAGGTCTTCGGTCTTAGGTTTCAGGAGTCCCGGTGGTGTGGTCTCGTTTACCCTGAGACCTGAGACCTAACACCCAAGACCTAACACCTAAGCCCTCGCACTTTTCCTACTCCTCCGCGGCTAACACTGCGTCCTGCGGCCGGCCATATTCTTTCAGCTTGTTGTGCAGCGTCTTCAGGCTGATTCCCAATATTTCAGCGGCTCTCGTTTTGTTGTTGCTCGTAGCCTGAAGTGTTTTCAGGATCAGCAGCTTCTCCGCTTCCCCCACGGTCGTGCCGACGCCAAGGTGGACCGCATCGGGATCGTTCACCACCGGCCGCACACTCTGCCCGAAACCCGGCGGCAGGTGCTTGGTTTCGACCAGTCCACTCTCGCAGACGATGACGGCGCGTTCGAGCGTATTGCGTAATTCGCGTACGTTCCCGGGCCACGAGTAGGTTTGAAAAACGTTGAGCACGGCCTCGCTGACGTCCGCCACTTTGCGATCGTGCTTCAGGTTCATGTCGGCCAGCAGGCTCCTCACCAGGTCGCGGATATCTTCCTTGTGCTCCCGCAGCGAAGGCATGTGAATGTTGAAAACGTTGAGCCGGTAATAGAGATCCTCACGCAGTTCTTTGTTCGCGACCGCAACGTCAGGAACTTTGTTGGTCGCTGCCAGCACACGCACATCGACCGAGGTTTCGACCTTGCTGCCCAGCCGCCGCAGCTTGTGGTCTTCAAGCACGCGCAAGAGCTTGGCCTGCGTTCCCACCGGCATCTCGCCAATTTCGTCGAGCAGCAGGGTGCCCCCTTCGGCTAACTCGAAGCAGCCGGTCCGCCGTTCGAGCGCTCCCGTGAAGGCGCCTTTTTCATGCCCAAAGATTTCACTCTCGATCAGCGTCTCAGGAATCGCGGCACAGTTGATAGGTACGAATGGCTTGTTGCGCCGTGGACTCAAATCGTGAATCGTGCGGGCAACTAGCTCCTTTCCCGTTCCACTATCCCCTGTGATCAGGACTGACGCCGTGCTGGGAGCGACCTGTTCGATCAGGCGAAAAATCTCCTGCATTTCGACCGAAGCGCCGACCAGTCGGCCGAGTGCCCCTTTGTCACGCAAGCGGCGGCGTAAAGATTCGTTTTCGGTGCGGGTATTGAGGATCTCACCAATATTGGTCAGGATCGACCGAAGCCGGCGGAAGTCGATCGGCTTCTCGATGTAGTCCTGCACCCCGAGCCGCCCGGCGTGGAAAGCCGTATCCGTGGTTTTCTGTGCCGTGACCATGACTACCGCAATCGACTGAGAAAGATCTGCCAACTTCTCCGCCAGTTCCATCCCGCCCATGCGCGGCATTTTGACGTCGGTGATGACGATCGATGGAGCAAAGGTCGGAATCTTTTCGAGCGCGTCAGCGCCATCGACCGCAGTGTCCGTGCGATAGCCCCAACTGTTAACGAGTTCGGCGAGGCCAGTTCGTTCGTTCTCTTCGTCTTCAACAATCAGGACGCGTTCTTCTGTCATATTTGCCAGTTGACCAATGTTGTCTCCCTCAGCATTATTCAGGGAAGCGCGCCGACTAGCAACTGCGGGCACGAGCAATGCCGGCATATCAATTTGAGAAAACGATGGAAGGACGGACGGAACCTACCAAAAATTGGATTTTGGCTGATGAAATTCTTCTCGGTTCGGGCCAGTTACGAAACTTTCAAGTAAGCTCGAGACTCAAGACGAGCGTCTCCCCGTGACCGCGCAACTTAGAACCTGCATTCTACATGCAAAATAATTCTTACTCTTTTGCAAAAGCCCGCAATTGCTGTAGAATTCGATGTTTCCCAGGTGCGCCCTATCCGTACGTGCCGCTAAGACTTTAATTTGATTCCAGTTCTAATAAAACTCTTTAGATGTGGATTTGATTTCGGAGGAACTCAATGTCACTTTGTTACGAAAATTTGCGGAGATGCGCGAGTGTCGCGCTCGTCCTGGCCGTTGTTCTGACTGCGTTGCCGTCTTTGCTGAACGCACAAACTGCGCCCAAGGCGCCAACTGCAACGTCGGATGACTTTCCCAAGGCGGAGTTGTTCGTTGGTTATCAATGGTTGAACCCGGGCGGCAACATTCCCGATCAGACGCCGCCACCGGCTGGCCCGCTGCCCTTCAAGCTCCCCTCGATTTCCCAGGGCTTCGGCACCAACCTCACCTACAACTTCACTAAGAATCTCGGCCTTGAAGGCAACTACGGTGGAGATTGGAATCGCAATGCCAGCATCAGCACGGTTGCGGTTGGACCGAAGTACACCTGGCGTGGCGATGACGTGAACGTCTTCGTGCACACCCTGGTCGGATTTCAGCGTCTCTCGTCGAGAGGGATCGATTCGACCAACGGCGTAGCCGCGGTTCTGGGTGGCGGCATGGATCTTAAGTTGTGGAAGCCGATCACGTTACGCTTGTTCGAAGCCGACTACCAACTGCAGCGCGTGAATTTCTCGGGCAATGTTCCTGCCGACGACAGCGCTTTGCGCCGTCAAACCTATAACGGTGTACGCCTCACCACGGGTCTGGTGTTTAACTTTGGCGGAGCCCCGGAAGTTCCGGTGGCCGCGGCCTGCACCATCGACCGTACCGAAGTCCTCGTTGGCGAGCCTCTGCATGTCACCGTCGCTGGCAGCAACTTCAATCCCAAGCACACCGTGACCTACGCGTGGGCAAGTACCGGTGGCAAGATCGAAGGAAAAGACACCGCTGCGAGCATCGACACGAACGGCGCAGCGCCTGGCGCATACGTTGCCACGGCCACCATCACCGACTCGAAGGCCAAGAAGAACAACACGGCGAGCTGCTCATCCAATTTCACCGTGAAGCCTCTGAATCCGCCGCAGATCTCCTGCTCCGCGAATCCGACGACGGTTGACATAGGAACTTCATCGACGATTAGTTGTACCTGCACCAGTCCCGACAACGCTACCGTAACGGTCGCGAACTGGACGTCGAGCTCGGGCAGCGTTTCTGGTAGCGGCAACTCCGCGACCCTGACCACCACTGGCGCTTCGGCAGGTCCAGTGACGGTGAATTCAACTTGTACCGATTCCCGCGGATTGACTGCATCGACATCGACCACGGTCTCGGTAAACAACCCGCCGCCTCCAGTGCCAGTCGTCGACAAGGTGCTTGAAGCTCGCCTCGCGCTGCATAGCGTCTACTTCGCAACCGCGAAGCCCACGGAGAAAGACCCGACCGGCGGTCTAGTGACGAGTCAGGAACAAACCCTCACTACGCTGGCCTCGGATTTCAAGGTCTACCTCACGCAAGTTCCGGGTGCTCACTTGACTCTGGAAGGTCACGCCGACGAGCGCGGTTCCGTGCCCTATAACCAGGCACTCTCGGAGCGTCGCACGACGCGCGTCAAGAGCTTCCTGGTCGCACAGGGCATTCCCGAAGCCGACATCGATACCAAGGATTTCGGCAAACAGCACAACCTGACTGCAGATGAAGTCAAGTCCGCCGTCGAAGCCAATCCGGACATCACCAAGGAGGAGAAGACACGATTCCTCCGCAACCTCACGGTGATCAGATGGGCGAGCAATCGCCGCGTCGATGTCACTCTGAACAACGGTAAGGGAGAGACCGAGACCTCGGTCCGCCACTATCCGTTCAACGCGGCCGATTCGCTGACGCTGATCGGCGGACGCGAAGCCGAGAGGAAGGCTGCATTGGCGAAGAAGCCAGCAGCCAAGAAGAAAGCGGCGCCCGAGAAAAAGTAATTACACTGGCACCGAGAACACGACGGAGGAAGTGAAACCCGCTTCCTCCGTTTTTTTTCCAAAGAACACTCTTTATCAGCGAGGCGGCGTACGCCGATACTGACGCGACAGCCCCAATTCTGACTTAGAATTGTTTTTCTATGCTCCCTTGCGCTTGCGCGGGAAGCAGTTTGACTCCGTGATGCAACTTCGCTGGATCATTACGCTCGCACTCTGCGCCATTATCCCGGTTGCGGGCATGGCCTCCTGGAGGCAGGACGCGACAGGCTCCGCGACCCCACAGGCGCAGCCCACTGAAAAGCCGCCGCCAGATGCAAGCATTCAGGATGCTCCCGTCAAAGAGAAAGCGCCCGCAGGTTCTTCCGCCACCGCACCAGCGCCGGGCACCGTCAAAAAACGCCGCAAACGCGCCGCGCCGCCCCCGGATGGGGCTCCACGCAAGATCGTCGTTCGCGAAGGAGGAGCCCGCGAACCGGCAGCGCAGATCGCTCCCGGATTGACTCCAGCCGAACAGGCGCACCAACGCCAGAGCGCCGAGCGGTTGCTCAGTTCAACCGATGACCAACTGAGCCAACTCACGCTGCGCACGTTGAATGCGCGGCAGCAAGAAACCGTGGACCAAATTCATAACTACATGGGTGGAGCGCGTTCGGCATTGAAAGATGGCGACCTGCGGCGAGCAAGCACCTTGGCGGAGAAAGCGCACATGCTGTCCGACGACTTGTTGAAACATTAGTCAGGAATCCTGGTCGATGCGGAACGTAATGCGCATGATGTCGTCTACCACTTCGACTTCGCGCTCGGGGAACTTCGATTCCACATAATTCTTGACGTCGTCAACCGACGGAATTCCGTCCCGCCCAGTGAGACCCCGCGCATCATCGAGCAGGATGATGTGGCGGTGGGGATGCTTCAGAATCATTTCCAGTTCCGCCGAGAGGCGCTGCTCATTTGCGCGAATTCCGACCCAACCGTAGTATCCCGCGTCCAGCCAGAACAGTGCCGGCCCCGTCAATATCGCCAGCACTTCAGGCATGACCGCGCGACTGTCTCCGAGGAAAATTCTGATGTGCTTGTATCGCGCGAATTTGCGAATAGCTCGTTGCGCCAGTTCAGGCACAAATTCGATGGAATAAATATGGTCGAATCGGTTCTTCATCGCCGCGACCATTTCCCCGTAATAAGTTCCGGTTTCGACCAGTGTCTTCAGGTCGTACGTGACGCCATATAAGCGAACTGCCATTTGCTTGAGTAAATGAGGGGATCGTTCCGGCCGCCCACGCAGCATCCAGTACCAATAGTCAGGGTAATGGCCAAGCCTCTTGTATGCGCCGTAGAAAGGTGTGCGCTGCAACAAACGCCGGAATGCTTTCAGAATTTCCTCCGCATGCAGGAATGAAAAGCACGGGTTTGAAAAGCATAGGTGCGACCACGATTGCGGTCAAGGCAAAGCAATATCCAGCGGAGCGCGAGGGTCTACTCACCAACCGCTCGGTCGGTGCCTAACCTTGTTGCTATCCGAACCCTCCTCTATCATCGAGAGCAGTGCGGGGAGTCGAATGCCTGACGAAAAACCAAAGGCGAACGCCAGCAAGACCTTAGCTGAAAGCCCAGTTTCCGACGTCTTCGATGGTCGCAATCCATCCCCGTCGGAAAAAGCCTGGGCAGAGAATACCCTCGCGCCCACGCTCGAGAAAGCTCCTGAAAAGCCGATCGGAGCTCCTACAGGCACGAACCTCGACGAGGACAACCACGCCCGTTTCAGTACGATCTCGAACGTCCCCGTTCGGAGGCTTTACACGCAGGCCGATCTTCCGGCCGATTGGAACTACGATCAATATCTCGGCTATCCCGGCCAACCTCCGTTTACACGCGGCATTCACGCCACCGGCTATCGCGGCAAGTTGTGGACGATGCGCATGTTCTCCGGGTTCGCCTCGCCCGAAGAAACCAATCAGCGCTACAAGTATCTTCTGGAACACGGCGGCGGCGGCCTCTCCGTCGCTTTCGATCTCCCCACATTGATGGGATACGACTCCGATCATCCCGCCAGCGAAGGAGAAGTGGGCAAGTGCGGTGTCGCCATCGATTCGCTCGAAGATATGGAGATTCTGTTCGACGGCATTCCACTCGAAAAAATCACAACCTCGATGACCATCAACTCGCCGGCCAGTGTCCTCTGGGCGATGTATCTGGTGGTCGCGGAGAAGCAGGGTGCGGACTGGAAGAAAATTTCCGGCACTCTCCAGAACGACATCCTTAAGGAATATATCGCGCAGAAGGAATACATTTATCCGCCTGCGCCGTCGATGCGATTGGTCATTGACACCTTCGAGTTCGGTGCGAAGTTTACGCCGCGCTTCAACACCATTTCGATAAGCGGATATCACATTCGCGAAGCTGGCTCGACCGCCCTTCAGGAACTCGCCTTTACCATCTACGACGGGGTCGAGTATGTCGAGTGGGCGCGCCGTCGTGGACTGGATGTAGACGACTTCGGACCGCGGCTCAGCTTCTTCTTTAATGCACACAACGATTTTTTTGAGGAAATAGCCAAATACCGCGCCGCTCGCAAGATCTGGTATCGCCTGATGAAAGACCGTTTCGGCGCAAAGCACGACCGCACCCGCCTGATGCGTTTCCATACCCAGACGGCTGGCGTTTCGCTGCCCGCGCAGCAACCAATGAACAACATCGCGCGCGTCGCCATCCAGGCATTGGCCGCTGTTCTTGGCGGCACGCAGTCGTTGCATACGGACGCCTATGACGAGGCGCTTGCTTTGCCGACGGCCGAAGCAGCGCGCATTGCGCTGCGTACGCAGCAGATCATCGCTTTCGAATCGGGTGTCGCGCAAACTGTCGATCCTCTCGGCGGAAGTTACTTCGTCGAGAAGCTCACGCTCGATATGGAAAAAGGCGCCTTCGATTATTTCGAAAAGCTCGATCACATGGGAGGCATGGTCAAAGCCATCGAGCGCGGCTATCCGCAAAAAGAAATTGCCGAAGCCAGTTATCAATACCAGCGGGCAGTCGAAGCGAATGAGAAGATCACAGTGGGCGTGAACGATTTCGTGATCGAAGAGGAATCGCCGCACATTCTCTATATCGACGAATCGGTCGCGCGTGCCCAGGAAAAGAAGCTGCAAGCATTGCGCGCTCGCCGTTCAAACGACGAAGTACGGCGCAGGCTCGATGCCCTGAAACAGGCCGCAGCAAAGGCTCCGTCCGCCGCTACAAACGGAAATATTTCCGACGCCAATACCATGCCCTACATCGTCGACGCAGTCCGCGCTTACGCGACCGTAGGTGAGATTTGCGAGGCGCTGCGCGAGGTTTACGGAACGTACACTGAGGTCAGCATCACTTAAACGGTGTCCACCACTTCACCGAGTACGTCAGCGAGGCGCGCCGCAGCTGCGATCGCTGTGCTTGCATGGTACGGTCTCCTGCTTCAGTTTTACCTCGTGATAGTCAACGCGAGGGCCAGCGGCCTGCCGATCGCCGCCGCCATCGTCAACTATTTTAGTTTTTTCACCATCCTGACCAATCTGCTGGTTGCGGTGACTCTGACCCTTTCCTTACGGAGAACACCTTCGGCCTTGGGTAGTCTGGCAACCCGTCCCGCAGTGCAGGCCGCAGTTACGCTCTACATCGCGATCGTAGGAATTGTTTACTCACTCGCGCTGCGACATATCTGGGACCCGGAAGGATTGCAAAAGATCGCCGATGTCCTCCTTCACGACGCGATCCCAGGGCTATCCATATTGTTTTGGCTTCTGTTTGTGCGCAAAGACGAGTTGCGTTTCCGCGACGTGCCAGTGTGGCTGGTTTATCCCACGGTCTATCTGGTGTATTCCATGATTCGGGGAGCCGTCCTCGGCCGCTATGTTTATCCGTTTCTCGATGCCGGTGCGCTGGGCTATGGTCGTGTCGTTATGAATGTGGTCGCAATCGCGGCCGCGTTCACTGGACTCGGTCTGCTGTTCGTCGGCTTCGGCCGATGGAGATCGAAGTCTCCGTTTGGGTAAATGCAGCATCCTTCGGATTCATCACATTCTCACCGTGCTGCGATCACATCTTGAGAGTGCCTGACGGCGCTACGATCAGGATTTCGGATTGACCGACCGATGCCCAACCGCAAACCGCCACATAATGGCTCACCGCGAGTTCCAAAAGCGACGATCGTTCCAATCGAATCCAGAATCGCAATTCTCCGCCACCAGAAAATTATCATCGACTCGGCCTTGGCCGAGATCTACGGAGTTCCGGTGAAGCGTCTCAACCAGCAGGTCAATCGCAACCGCGAGCGATTTCCATCCGATTTTATAATCCGTCTAACGCCACGAGAGTTCAAATCTTTGCGGTTGCAATTTGCAACCGCAAAGATTGGACGCGGTGGTCGCCGTTCGCTTCCATATGCCTACACAGAACACGGCGCGATCATGGCGGCGAGTGTTCTCAACTCGAAACAAGCAGTCAGAATGAGTGTGTTTGTCGTGCGCGCATTTGTGCGGTTGCGCGAAGCGCTCACCGCGAACAAAGAATTCGCCGCGAAGATCAAGGAACTGGAAGAACACGTTGGAACACACGACAACGCCATCCGCGAAATCATCAAAATCATCAATCGATTGATGAGCCCGCCGGCGCTCCGCCGAAGGAAAATCGGATTTGCACTGCCTCCTGGGCAGACAGGATGAACGCGAATCTGAATTCCGAGTCGCTACTTCATCCGATTGCGGTAGAGGCTGCCATCCACTTGCCGGACCATGGCTGCGAGGTCGAGCGGAACGTTCAAGAATGCAGCCACTTCTTCCGCGGCTATTTTTGGTTCGCGCAGCACACGATGATAGTGGGCGCGCATGACCTGCACATTCGATTTTCCAGAAAGCCATCGGTTCACCTCAATCAGGTGGCGCTGAAACGCTTCTTCGATGGCCGAATTGTCCCCGATTGAATCTGTATTTCCACGGCGTTTAAGCATTTCATCCTGCGACTTCAAAACCTCGGGCAGCGGCCGCTGCATGAATACGATCCGGTAATCGTGGTTCATGGGCAGCGATAGAATCAGCTGCGAAATGACCTTGACGGCTTTGCCTTCCGCTTCCGCGATCAGGCTCGGATCTTTCGGCAGCTGCTTGATGCGCTCCCACTCCAGATAGCCTTTTGGGTTATCGGTGTCGGCCTGGCGCTCGCCGTCCGACAGGACCGGCATTCCGCCAGCGGCCAGCATCTGCATCATCAGGGAGGTGCCAGACCGTGGTAGTCCGGAAACAATCGTGATCATTAAATCTGGAAGCCTTTCGCGAAGAACATACGGTCCAAGTAATCGCCTCTCCGCTTGCTCCGGAATGGTGACCCTCAATCGGTGACCTCAAATGATAGTGGGTAGACGCACTCCGGAGCAAAGCAGATCAAAACTAAAGGCGTTTGCGGGTTCCGCCGCGCGGGTCGTGAGTACTATCGTAGTGAGTAGTAACGGACTGGTAATAGCTCGAACGGGCCATACCGTCCAGCCGTAATTCTTTGACAACAGCGATATGCGCCGCTATCGTTATTTTACGGGGGTTTTCGGTGAGACGCGCATTTTGGCCGCTTATTCTGCTCTTGCTGGGCGCCATCACATGCGTCTCCGCGATTCCACAGTCTGACCTCCCTGAGACGTCCTACAACGAAGTTGATACTCCCGTAAATCAGGCGCCCCCGGTGGTCGCCGGCGTGAAGTTCGTTCGACCAGCGATCGCCATCACAATTTTACCCAGGCAAGTCTGGGAAGCCACTCACGATGTCGGCGCTCAGAGCCATGAGCGGAAGTCGGCCCGCACGCCGGTGCGGCCCAATCAGCACTCCTCGCAAGATCTGCTCTGCACTTTTCTAATCTGAAGCTCCGCGCTCCCGCCTAACTGGTTAGCCGCCCTCTGGGCATTTGATTTCGTGCTAGGAAAAATTTCCTGGCCAAGTCGCCCTGCCGCCGCGGACTCTCCGTAGGAATAGGAATAATGACCGGCTCATTACCGTGGGCCACTCGGGAAACCCTAAGCAGTTGCGATCGATCCCCGAATGCGATCGCCAGATAGAGAGGTACTGATGGACGAATTACGCAAAGCTTTCCCCGGCGTAACTGAGAACTCGTGGACCGATCCCACGCACTCGAATAGCCAGACCATTTATATCGCCGACAAAAGAGTAGCCCAGTTGCTCCTCGTTTTGCACGAACTGGATGAATCGGTTGCTGGATTGGAAGACCTTCCGCGGGATGAGCTAAGTGAAATGGTAGCGAATGCGATTCTGGGCTGCGGTTTTGCGGATCCAGTTGAGGCGCGGTACGCGATTTCCACGGTTCTAAGGATGATCGAGAGTCAGGATTTCGTGTCCGACGGTTCGTAGTGTGGTGACACGAACCGGTTCATAAAGTTTGCTCTGCGCAGATTTGATCTCCGTTCGTGGCGCAGAGCGCGGCGATGTGTCCGACCGCATTTGTAAGGGTCGCTGTTGAGAGGGGGACTCTTGCGGACGGTCGGACACGGAAGCCGTTTGCTGGAAGAAGACAACGACGACACCATCGCCGCTTAAACAGTTTGTTGCGGCCAACTTCGCTGCTACACCTTGCCCGCCTACACCAGACTCCCCTGCGCCGGATAGTACTTCTGAATCATTCGTCCCGTCATCAATCCGCCCTCGTATTCCGGAATGATCACTTCGTCGGCGCCCGAGGTACGAATCGCATTCGCATAGCGCTGCTGGCCCGCGCGCGTAATGATCTTCGCGTCGGCGTTCAGGGAACGTGCTGTGACTGTGATGTAGAGATTGTCGGCGTCACTGTCGATCACAATGCAAATTCCACGCGCCCGCTGGATGCCCGCCTGCAACAGCACGTCCTGCCGCTTGGCATCGCCCTGGATCACCAGAACATTGTTGTTGAGCAGCTCGCGGCACAGCCCTTCGTTGGTCTCGATCAGCACGAACGGAATCTCAAGCCGCGTCAACTGATCCACCACCGTTCGGCCGACCTGGCCATACCCGCAGATGATGAAATGGTCTTTGAGTTTTGCGATGTTGGCGTCGTTGATCATGGATTTCCATGCCTCCAGGCCCTGCCGGTTAAAGATCGTCACCAGTACTCGCTCTGCGATCCACACCTGAAAAGCGAACACCCCGACATATACGAAAATCGAAAACAGCTTGGTCGCCGACCGCACCGATCGATAGTCGATCGCATGCGGATGAAAAATCCAGAAGAACGCGTCGATTGCGCGCACCCCTTCCAGCCTGACGTACACCGCAACGCAGAGCAGGCAGAACGCGCCGAACACCAACGTAGGCAGCCACAATCGCCGGAGAAACAGTACTGTGATGCGGCCCATAGAGATTGACCAGTTCTTACGTTCTTGTCGCAGGTCCAGCCGTTGCGCCCCGACTCTTCGCGGAGTCCCAAAAATATAGCAGACGGGAGAACTCAAATATAAATTATAACTTATACAAAGTGTATTAGAGTTTCTTATGACATGAGACCCACCACGGCGGCATTGCGACCGAGCGACTGTTCTGATACCTTGCCAATCGTTCTTCGTCATCTTTCAGAGGAGGCCCCTGTGGCGTTTTGTCCAACTTGTGGAACCCAGATCGCGGATGGAGCGAGCTGTCCGAAGTGTGCCGGTGGAGCTGTTTCAGGCGGTGCTGCGAGTGTTTCAGCGACTGCGGGACTCACGGACAACGTCGCCGGCGCGCTGGCGTACGTGACCATCATTCCGGCGATCCTGTTCCTGGTGCTCGAGCCCTACAACCGCAAGCGCTTTGTTCGCTTCCATGCTTTCCAGTGCCTGTTTTTCGCGGTTGCGTGGACCGTGCTTTGGATAGCTCTGTCTTTTGTTGCTCACATCCCGTTTCTTGGATGGGCGACGGTATTGATCTGGCCGCTGGTCAGCCTGGCCGGATTTGTGATCTGGCTGATCCTGGTGATCAAAGCCTACCAGGGACAAACCTTCAAGCTGCCCGTGATCGGCGATATGGCTGCGCAGCAAGCCGGGTCGTAGTTCGGAGCACAGTTCGGGACTCCCGTAATCGCCGCCACTGAAACCTTTTCTCGTTTGCCACGTCAATCGAGTAAGGTAGTAAGTGCGTGTTCACCGATCTTCAGCCGACGTTTTTGCAGTCGATCAAGCCGCCGTTCCGGCGTCATCGCACGGTCGCGTCGTCGGTCGCGGCGCACTTGGCGTTGTTGGGCGTAATCGTGTTCTACACCGGCCCGGTGATCGACATTCGCCCGGACTGGCTCGCCCACGGCAACAGCGACCACACCTACAAGCTCACCTACTTTCCTCCGGACGACCTGACGCCAGACACTCCTCCCGATGCCACCAGGCTGATCTATCCTCGTCGGCCAGCGAAGCCACGAGTGTCTCCCAAACTCAAGGTCCAAAAGCCGCCAGAGGACATCGTCGCCGACGCAGACGCCGCCGACCACAACTCACAGGCTGGATCTCCGCTAGGCACCGTGCTCGACGGACCCATCACCGGCCACGAAGTGCATGTTGCTTATCCGGTCGTCTATCCGAATCCTCCCGTCGACCGCGCCGAACTCCCGCGCGACCTGGTCGGCGACGTAGTCGTCGAGGTAACGATCGACAAGCAGGGCAACGTCGTAGAAACCAAAATCGTGCAGGCGATCGGCCACGGCATCGACGAGAAAATCGAAGCTACGCTTCGCCGCTGGCACTACCAGCCAGCCACACTCGACGGAACGCCTGTAGCCTCGCGGCACGATGTCCACTTCCACTTCCCCTCGTAATAAAAAATCGTGACAAAATAAAATTGGTCATCCTGAGCAAAGCGAAGGACCTCCTTTTGCTCGAACCTGGCCTGGTGGTAAATTCGCCATCTGTTCGCCCGTGTGCTAACATTTTCCCCGCCAGCAGCGACTAGCGACTAACGACTAACGACCAGGAGTAGCCGACGATGCACAAGGCGAGGATCCACAAGACGAACCACGCATCAGCCACTCGGCATCTCAAGAAATCTGATCCCGTGCTGGCCGCGATCATCGAGCTCGTCGGCCCGTGCCGCTTGCAGTTCGGCGAGCCTACGTTCCACGCGCTGGCCGAGTCGATCCTCTATCAGCAGTTGAACGGCAAAGCCGCCGCGACCATCTTCGATCGCTTCACCGCCGCTGCCGGAGATCCGCTGACGCCGCAAGGCATCCTCAAACTGACCGACGCCGAAATGCGAGCAGTCGGCCTCTCCCGCCAGAAAACCGCCTATCTCCGCGACCTTTCCGAGAAGACCGCCGCCGGCCTGCTGGAATTCGAGCGCATGCCGGAAATGACGGAAGAAGAAGTCATCGCACACCTGACCCAGGTAAAAGGCGTCGGCGTCTGGACCGCCCACATGTTCCTGATGTTCACCCTCCGCCGTCCGGATATCCTGCCCACCGGCGACTACGGCGTGCAGGCCGCCATCAAGAAGCATTACAAGAAACGTAAGTGGCCCAAGCCCGCAGTAATGGAGAAGATCGCAAAACCCTGGGCTCCCTATCGCTCGATCGCCTGCTGGTATCTGTGGAGAAGTCTGGACATCAAGACGCCGGAGAAAGAGAAATAGATGAATTCAGGAGAGTGAACTCACGCGGGTGCCCCTTTTGCGCGTTCGTTGCGCAAAGGTGGGACACCACAACCGCCGTTCCCGAGGGCTCTCCCCTCCCAATCAAACTCTGTCTTCCCGAGCGCAGCGCTGAGAGCGAAGCGAAGCAGCGCGCAGTCGAGGAGCCTGCCCTGAGCGAAGCCGAAGGGACCCCGTGTTCCCCTCCCAATGCACCGCCGCCGCAAGGCGTTCTCCCGATGATTTTTCTGTCGTTCTTTCGTCGGCGAAAAATGGACGAAACCGGCGTTTCGGGGTAAATGTTTACTGGTTAGTACCCCTACCCCCCCTCCCCCTTGCTAGTGGAATCATGGAGTTAGCGGGATTTTTTTGACTCGGTCTTTGAATCGAAAGGACTTATATTAAAGTATTCCGGAATAAGGACTTAGGAGATTTCATCGGTCTGGCCGCTCCTATCAGGTGCTCAGTTTTACACAGGCGGAAGCGAGACGTCTGTGATGGCGCTCACAGTGTTTTGTGATAAATAGAGCCAGGCGCCTCCCGCCCCGCAGGCAGGCCGAACTTCCCAACCCTGTTATCCTGAGCCGAGCGCTGTGAGCGAAGCGAAGCAGCGCAGAATCGAAGAGCCTGCCCTGAGCGAAGCCGAAGGGACCCCGTGTTTCCCTCCCAATGCACCGCCGCCGTCATCCGCTAAGAGTAGCGCTAAGAGGATGGAGCCATTACAGTGATCCGGACACATCCCGATGGAGACGAGACCCACTCATGCGCAAAGTACGCGAATTGAGTGGGGCACCCTCAATTGCCTGGGCGACCCGCAGCTAAGACTCTACCTTACAAGCCGCTTCCAGAGCGGCTTCTGGGCTGCTAAAATGCCTATCTATGATGTTTCCAATACCACAATTGAATATTAGCTGGAATGGTGGCCCGAAGAAGGATGAAGCGGTTGCCAAGGCGGACGCTGCTAAGTCAGAAGCGCCGATTCAGGTTAACTTCACGGTTGACCCTGTCATGCTGCTGATGGTTACGGCGCTCGTACTTATGTCCGGCGCAATGCTCGTCTACGCGGCGCGGTCCTAAAAGGGACCAGTTCGTGCGACCCAAAGTCGCCGACGGGCGACGTGTGCCTACTCACTCGCGAGTTCCGAGTCAGTCATCGCTGCGCATTTTGGAACAGGGGTAGCAGTGGGTGTTAGCGTTCTCGACGACCTCTTTGATGTAGTCGGTCATATCTTTCCGGTCGTCAAAGACTTTATCGAGCGAATCCTTTTCAAATCGAGAGTTACCCAACTTGTACGCTTCGACTAGTTCTTTGTCCTCGTTTACGATCACTTCGTCTTCGTGATATTCACAGGGCTTCAAGACACCGGCTTTAAACGCGATTTGATGCGTCTTATAGCGCTTGTTTTCGTCCTTCGCCATCATTTCTTTCGCACCACTCATATGTCTCTCCTCTATATTGTATATGAATGTTCTTGTAGCTTCTTATTCCAATCTCCCTGATTGGATTTTACGCGCTTGAACCTCGCGCAATCTAGCGGGAACGGGAGACGGGCGCGAGAGTGCCGAGGTTGTAAGTCGTCAGCTTGCTGTGTATACTTGGCAACCGTTTCTTGAAAGGAGAATACTATGCCAGCTTCGATTTACGAGATTACAACACCCAATTCCTATGACTACGAGATCACCGAGGGTGGAAAGAAGAAGGGCGATCTGCGTCTGAAACCGTCTACCATCTTATGGGCCGAGAAAGGAGCGCACAAGTATTATTCCGCTAATCTGGATGAGGTTGTAGATTTTATAAAATCGCTGAATCGCCGGGTCAGCAAGTAATGTCAATTGACGACAAAGTCTACGTCAAGCTCAACCAAAATTTGTGGGGGCTGGTAGTCTCTTACGCGGGTGTCGGGCTGTCTGAGCGGTACGGCTTCCATCAGCTTTGGTGGTTGTCGTTCATAGTCGCCATCGCGATGAGCATTTCGATTCTAGTCTGTCTTGTGTTCTACACAATTAACTACTGTCGCAAGAAACTGTAACAACAATCGTTGACCTACGGATACAACGTGGCGAGCAGCGGACCGAAAACGGAGAACTTGTGACCGATCAACATCTGGTGATGGCTCACGCCTTTCGGAGCCTTGACCAGATACGGGTGAACCCATTCCAACGTTTGCTGGATGCTATAGAGACGCAGGTAGAGTTCTCGCTTATTCGGTAACGGTCCTTGACATCCGGCTTTGTCGCCTTCGTCCTCTAGCTCAGCTAGCTTGACGGTAATAGCTTTGTGTTCCTTCCGTATCTCTAACGCGCTTCTCATTCCAACCTCCGTTTCCCTGATGCTACATTTCTGGAGAAGTATTTTAGCGTTGTCCACGGCCCGATTGATTGGAAGGTATAGGCACTTGCGCTCCGCCGAGTCCTCAGTCTCGCGATTCAGGCTGACGCCCTCCTCGTGAAAGTGACTCCGCACTCGGGCAGAGTATTTGATTCGCACTGACTCGGGGCAATTCTGCCGGTGGAATCTGGTATCCGCAGTTGGAGCAGGGCGTAGCCAGGGACGCCAGCAGTTTTTCGAGGTTGATCTTTTTCCGAGCCGGCATGTTCGTGAATCAAAAGACATCCTACGGGGTCAATTCGAACACCACGCCAGCGTTGTTCGATCCGCCCAAAGCCGTGCCATAAAGGTTCCCCAAACTATCCATAACCACTCCCCCTCCTGGATACTCCCCATTCGTACCGTTGAAACTCCAAAGGATCTGTTCTAGGTAGCTAGGTTTACTAGGTTTCAGCTCGTAAACATTCCCGTATCCGTATTCAGGATAGTCAAGACTGCTAGCGGTACCATAAACGTTTCCAGCGGCATCAAGTGCGAGATTTCCCTCAGGAGTGTTGCCATCCGGCGTCGGGCCGAACGTATGAATAATTTTGTATGTCCACTTCAGTTGTCCTGGAACTAGTTTATACACTTTGCCGCAGCCACCTTTCGAGCAAGGTAAGTTTCGCACTGATGCCAGCGTGCCATAGATATTTCCAGCTTTGTCAACTATCGGAGTGCTCGCCTCAAGAATTGGACCACCGATGTGATAAATCATAGTCGAGGTCCACCCGTTACCGTTTGGCGATAGCTTGACCACCTCCGAAGCTACGATCGCGTATATGTTCCCGGCCACATCTATCGTTGGTCCAGCAGAGGTTATACCGTTAGTGACTTTGGAACCGGTGTACAGCACTTGCTCTGTCCAACCACCAGGTGTAGGACTTAACTCGAAGATACTCCCTGAGAACTTCTCTGGGATAGAATTGTCGATATACTTCGCACCGTCTGTACCATAGATATTGCCTGCTGCGTCTATGACGAGCCCTCCTAATTCACCGACCGATTCGCCAAAGGTGAATGCAGTGGTCTCCACCCAGCTTCCTCCAATCGCACTGAGCTCAAACAGAATTGTGTTTGGATATCCGCTGCCATCATTCTCCGAATAGACGCCGTAGATGTTGCCTAAACCATCGACCACTAGTCTAGAAGTTGCTGGCGTAGGTGAGATAGATACTCCGCTCGTAAAGGCGTAGAGCGTGGTTTCGCTCCATCCGCCATTGCCATTAGGAGAGAGTTCGAATACCGTTCCATACCCAAGACCTCCAAATCGAGTTGTCCCATAATAGTTGCCAGCACCGTCAGGTGTGAGGTTGGTATTCGGATAAGACCCATCGCTGCCGCCCGTGAAGTTGTAGAGCACAGATTCAGTTTGGGCCTGCGCCGAACGGGTGGTGGCGATCAGAAGCAGCGCAGAAAGCGCAGCCAGTAGCGAAACCAAGTGAACACGCTTCATTAGGGTCCTTCCTTCGGGTCCGAGGATCAGCTCCGCTGCCGATGGGGGCGGGAATTTCGCGGCAGTCGAGAAACGAGAATTGTCCGCTCGGGCGGACTGCTTGTCAATGACCTGACGACGGGACTTACTCGGCGGGTGGCGGGTGGCCCATCCTTTGCGTTTTTGTGCAAAGGGTGGGCATCCGAACTGCTGGCAGAGAAGAGCCTGAACAAGTTACGCCGGGTGCGCCACTTCTCGCGCTCTTTGAGAGGTGGCCCGCCGCCGCGACCGCTTTTTCGTCACACCCTATCTGTGGAGGAGTCTGGACGTGAGGACGGTGTGAGCGGATGCGCGGAATTTTCTAGCCGTTCTTGGTATCGGCCAGCATCGTTTGCCTGAGGATCCTGTTCACTCGCGTCTGGTACCCCTTGCCCCGATTCTTTAGCCAGGCAATAACGTCCGCATCGAGACGCAGCGAAACCGCTTGCTTCACCGGGCGATAGAACCGGCCACGGATCGCCTCCGGCATCTGCCAAGCGCTCGGCGGAAGCTCCGGGATATCCGAAGTGTCGATTTGCTCGTCAGGCAACGCGGCCAGCGTTGCCAGCTCTCGCCGCTGTGCCGAAGTAAGATCGGATCGAGAAATCCGCCTCTGCTTTCCATTCTTTGCCGTTCTGTTCTTAACCTTCTGGCGCATAGATTTTTCGTTCCTAGTTGCGGTGCCTTTCCGGCTTGTAATGACGAATCTGTATATACAATACCATGTGCGTTCCTGGGAGTCGCTGGATTTTTGTCGTCACAATCGCACAGTGCGCCCCATCACAGACTCCGAACAAGCCCGATGCGACAATTGCATCTCACCGGCAAAGCCGGAACAGCCAGTTACTCTTTGATAAACCAAGGTAGTCAGCGAATGAGAGCGAGCCATCGCGGACCAGCATCGATCCTCCTCCAAACCGCCCCAAAACGGGAATTTAGGGCGAAAAACGAGCCTAAGCCCTTTATTTTGAGGGTCGTGTGAGTAACTAGTTGTTAAATGAGCAAGTTACGCAAAAATTGGGGGGGGGGGGGGGGGGGGGGGGACATAACCCCATGGATATTATCCCGATCGTTAACAGGCGAAATGAAGTCGATCTCGACGCAAAAATAAAAAACCCTCCCCACACATCTGAGAGGGTTTGCGAACTGGTTGGAGAAATCTTATGCCGCGGCACGCACGACATTGCCTGCCTGAAAGCCTTTCGGGCCTTTGAGCAAGTCGAACTCCACGGTCTCGCCTTCGTTCAGCGAGCGGTAACCGTTCTCCTGGATGGCCGAGAAATGCACGAACACATCCTCGCCGGTGGAGCGCTGGATGAATCCGTATCCCTTCGCTCCGTTGAACCACTTCACAGTACCCTTCTCTCTCACAGAAACTCCTTTCGCCTTATCGCTAAGATTGATTCTTCCGTCGCTTGTCCATCTGCCTCGGGACCCGGCGAGACATCCCCCTCGAAGGACGGTAAGAACTTGTTCAGGCGTCGCCGCGGGCTGCGGACAGCGCTCCAACAGAAACGGCTCCTCTGCATTTCGCCGGAGCATTGCCCGCGACAAAATACCGTGGAGCCGCGAAAACGTTGACGCGATATCGCACTGCTGACACAGCAACGTCGATCTTTCCCACACACGCCAGCCGGGTCCGGCCAGCGAAGCACCAGATGATAGCAGGAAGTTTTCGGATGGCAAGAGCGAAGTTATTGAAACACTTGGGGAATGTGACTGGGGTTCAATGTATGCGCTCAATGTGCCGCCGCAGCCTCGAACCACAGCCAGAACCGAAGTTCGCACGATTCGACTGCGATCCGCCGACATTCCGTAAGTATTTGATAATATTTGAGAAACCAGTGAATTCGATCGCTCCCATCAAAGCCTCAGACCAGCAAGGCGCAGCCGAACTTCGGCCAGCTCCAGTGGATGGCGTCGTACGCTCGACTCTGCGCTACATGCTGCGGACCGAAGTCCACACATTCGCCTTTTCCGTCGCTGCCAACGCCATTCTGTCGTTCTTTCCTTTTCTGCTGTTGCTGATGACGCTGATCCGCTACGTCTTTCGTTCCCAGGTGATGTATCACGTGATCGAAAATCTCCTGCGCGACTATCTGCCGACAGGACAGGAGTTCGTAATTCGGAATCTGAATGCGCTGGTTAGTGAGCATCATCGTGCCCAGGTATTTTCGCTGGTGATGCTGTTGATCACGTCGACGGGAATTTTTCTGCCGCTTGAAGTGGCCCTGAATCGTGTCTGGAGGTTCCGCAACAATCGCTCGTATCTAGGAAATCAGCTGATTGCGCTGGCCCTGGTGTTCGCCTGTGGATCGCTGGCGTTGCTCTCGGTAGGCCTGACAGCGGGTAACTTAGCGGTGGTCAAAAGCGCGATGCACGGCTACGGCGGATGGTATGTTGGTCTGGTGGACTTCATCATGATGAAGACCTTTGCGATCCTGGCCAGCATCGCGATATTTTTTCTCGTCTACTGGCTGCTGCCGAATGGCAAGGTTCCGGCACGCGGAGTTTTGCCCGCCGCAGTGCTGATGGGATTGCTCTCGGAATTGCTGAAGTACGCGTACTTCTTCGCCCTGCCGCGGCTGAATTTTGCCGAAGTCTACGGCCCGTTCGCGATCTCAGTCAGCTTGATGTTCTGGGCGTTCTTGTCGGGAATGCTGCTATTGACGGGCGCGCACTTGTCGGCGCGCCGACTGTTGAAGGCATGACGCGACGAACCGTGCGACTACTGTACCGTTACCCCTAAATTCAGCGATTTCAGGCCAGTCGAAGAAGCCGTGAGGATCTTCTTGCCCGTGCTTGAGCCGGTTGTGTAGTTCGCCGTGACAGTTCCTGTCGCATCGCTAACGATCGAGGTAGCGAGAAACGATCCGCCCGCGCCATTGTCGGTAAAGTTCACCGTAATTCCCGGAACACCGTAGCCGTGAGCGTCATACACCTTCATCACAATCGGCGCTCCGAGCGGAGTATTCGGCAATGCGGTCTGGTTGTTTCCGGAAGCAATGCTCATCCGCGTCGCTGCACCTACCGTGACGGTTTCGCTGAATGCAGCTGTGGTGTAGTTGAGATTCGTGCAAGTGATCGACACGGCACGCGGTTTGATCGGCAACTGGTAGGTGAACGCAGCTTCTCCGGTTCCATTGGTCGATTGCGTGGCGCTCGGAGTGAATATGCCTCCGACACCTCCGTCTTTGCAGGTTACGGAGACACCGGCCAATGGCTTGGCCGAATAGGAATCGGAGGCCAGCACCGTGAGCGGTATGGGCAAGATCGCTTTCTCGGTTCCAGACTGGTTGTTCCCCGCGACCGGCAACAGCGTTGGCAGCAGTCCATAGGCTTCGAGCGCCGCGGTTCCTCCCACGAATACCTTACCGTTCGAGATCGTCGGCGTTACGAAGCGCACGACTGGAACCATCTTGTCGCGCGCCTGCTTTGCTTGCGTGCTGTCGTAGAACTCCTTGGCAAGGTTGGTGGGATCAAACGCGAACAGGGCAGGATTGGTATGTCGGATTGCCCAGAGAATGGCGCTGGTGTTTGCGTTGGATGTGATCGACGTCGAGGCTGGACCAGCACCACCAAACACAACCGAAGTTTGGGAGACGGGCTGCAAGGTCAAAAGTCCGTTCACCAGCGAGAATTGCTTGATGTAGTCGAGGTCTCCTGCCACATACACGTTGCCGTTCCAGTAAGACGGCACTCCGACGAGTTCGTCGACTACGGCGCCGGGAATGGACTGGATCACAGTGTCGGTATTTGCGTTGAACTGTCCCAGGTTGTCCCGATTGACGAGGTAGAGCGTGCCCTGCTTGCCCCCCGCAACGAGTTCATGTGAATAGAGGCCCGGTTGATCGGGCAGAATCAGTGCGCCCGATGAGCCGAGGTCCAGATCCTGCTGCGACAGTTGCGACTGGTTGTAGGGCGTGAAAAAGTCCAGCACGCCGAATGTGCTTCCGGTCCAGCCCATCTTGAGAACGGTGTCGCCAAAGTCGTTGCCTCCCGCAGGGCCATCGTATGTGCCGTTCGCAGTGACGACGTAGATGTTCCCGAACTCATCGACGGCGGGACCACTTCCACCTTGCCAGATGGAAGCGCGGCTTCCGTCAGGCGTAACCAGAAACGCGTCTTCCTGCTTCAGAGTTTGAGAATTGTAGGCGAAGAACCACCCGTTGTACGCGTACACGTCACAGCCATTGCCGCCGAATCCGATGTAGAGGACGCTGTTCTGTAGCAGGAGCGCTGGGCGCTGCATTTGATAGATAGGATTAAACGTTCCGGAGCCGTTGCTGGACGGTGCCGTGCCATTGATAATCACCGGTCCTCCCAGGCGCTCGCTGCCGCTGGTGATGTCCAGGGCATGAAGGCTGAAGTTGCGGGTTGTACCGGTTACGGTCTTGGCGACGATGTAAAGAGTAGTTTTCCCGGGATCGATTACCGGAGTGCCCATGGCCCCGATTTCGGTGTAGTGGGTGCCGGTGCAACCAAAGTCTGCGATCGGATCGCTCGTACCCCCGTCGTCCAGGCTCACGGACCACAGCGGTGACGCATTATTGCCTAAGATGTTGTCGGCGTCGAAGGCATAGACGCTATTATGCTGTGTCGCCACGTAGACCACGTTGTGGGTATGGCCATCGTTCATCAAAACATTACTGGCATAGAGCGGTTGCCCGACGATGATGCCGTCGACGCTGTGCGTGAAGAGTTTTCCGAACGTGGTCAGGTTGACGTTGGACGGAGTCAAGATCGTCTCGGTCGAATTCAAGCCCGAGCGCGTATTGTCATTGTGCTGGGTCAAGACGTCAGTTTGCCCCCAGGAAACAGACAGCCCCGGGCAGACAACGAAAAAGCAGAGCGCGAAGAACGTAATGGCGAGTGAAGTCCCTTGTAGACGCGGCAGGTGGCTGGTCTTTTGACGGCACATGTGACGGCTCATGATTGCGACATCCTGAATTTTCCTGGCTGGACGAACTTGGTCACACATCGGATTCCCTCACCACAACGAGATGGTCTTTGTCTTGACGGACAAACCTGGGTTCACGCAACTCTTCAGAGGCACGCACACTGATTCAATACGGTTCAAAACGGCTTGCTTGTGCAACAGATTCGAGGGGGAGAGACCTTATTACAAACTGAAGGTATTTTTCCACATTGGTCGAGGAACGGCAACCGCCAAAATGGGTTTTCTTTTTCAGCCAGTTAGTAACCGCAGGGGCGTTACTAACGTGGGGTTTGGCCGTTACCCGTCCCGTTTCTGTGAGGGTTTTTTGCCGGTTTTCCAACGCGTCGCGGATCGAGGAAATGTCTTTTCGATAAAGCCGAAAATGCGGCTGGGATCGACGCGAAAGATTGGCTCGGCCATGCTCCGTGGGTCCATTTTGTACTTCTTCTTATAAGCCACTGCAATGCGTTCCAGTTCGCTGGAGTCCTTAACCTCAGTCGCCAGGCCCTCCACGATGACTGCTTCCTCGACATCGTCGTTGGTAATCGTGCAGGCGGAGTTCGAGGCGAGGTTTTTCCCCTTGCGCGACGCGCGGCCGGTCGAGAAGCAGAAAGCGTCGTCGACCCACACTCCCCAGACCGGCATGAGATGCGGGCGTCCGCGGCCGGCGTAAATCGTTGCCAGCCAAAACGTGCGGCACACTTTCATCTTTTTAGCGACCCACGTCCACGGGAGCAGGCCTTTACCTTCTTTGGCTCCGACAATGCCGTAACCAGGAGCGAAAGGTCGGTCGGCAATGGGTTGAGGACTTGCGCGCTTCTTACGGCTCGGAGGCTTTCCCGCCATACAAGAATCTCCTCGCTACTTTTTCAACTCCTGCACGGCACGATAGGCCTGGTCGATGGCGCAATCGGTGTAGGCATAGGCGTCGGCATCCGAATTGGCGATGGCGATCCGGCCGAATGGTTTACGCGCCACCTGGCACGGCGTCTCGCCGCCATCCAGCCAGAAGGAATCGAACAATGAATTGTATTCGTAGGCGTATCCGTGCGGCCATCGGTTGACGGTGATGCCCAGGATGTCCTTTCCAGGGTCGAAGCCGCCGGGTCCGAGCATGCGGCCAAGTTGCTCGCGAATATTGCGCTCGTAGGTTTCGAACGTCGTCGAGTAGAGTTGGATCCGTCCCAATTTGTGCTGCTCGCGTGCCGGCCGTCCGGGTTTGCATGCCGCCTTCATCATGTGGACGACGATGGGTTCGTCGGGCTTCTTCGTGCATTCGTAGGATCCGATCGACACCGGCAAGTCGAGGTTGGTGGACGTGAAATACATTCCCGGAGCGGCGATCGAGTTTGCGCCCAGTTTCTGAAACGAAGTCCAGTTGCGCAGCAGGACGTTGGTGTACAGAAGTGGCACTTTCTGCGCCGACGCCAAAGCTTCCTTTTGAGCGTCCGGCAATTCGTCAGCGATGTACGGAATGACCACGTGCCAGCAGGCCAGGATGCAGTTCGCGGCACGCACGGTCTTGAGCTTATTGTCCTCAAAGTAGGAAATTTCGACTTCTTTCGCTGCCGCTGGATCACCGTTGTGCTTCACCTTGACCACGGTGCTATTGAGCCGGATGCGAACGCTGGACGACGGGTTATCGAGCTTGGAATAGTTGGCCTTAGCCGTGACCACGTCGCTCGCAGAATTTCCCGGAATCGCGCCCGGAATTAATTTGCGCACCAGCAAGCGCGCGATCGACGCGTTGCCGTCCGGAAAATGGAAGAAGTATTTTTCGGCTTCTTCGTTCGGAATGGCGTCGCGATTCATGCCCTTGCCCGGAGCGGGATCAAGCCGCAGGCCGTCGAATCCCCAGTAGTCCATCCCCCAAGCATCCTGCGCCGACACGGCGTCGATGCCGACTCCAAAATAGGGATGAGGCAATGTCTGAATGAGTTTCACAACTTCGTTGCTCACGCCGACGGTTTCCGTCAGATACTTGGCATAACTGACGCGCGCAAGGCGGGCTTTTTTCTCGGGGGAAGACAGGCCGGGAAAATAATCCTTGTCGTCCTTCAAAAGGCGTTGCAGGTCCTCTTTTGCTTTGGCGGAAATGCGGAGCCTTGGCGAGAAACCCCTGGAGCGCAGTTGCGGTCAATGCCTCTTTTTCTTTGTCCCCTGTTTCGTCGCTGTTGCTGACGTGGAGAGGGTTGGGGACTAACTGATCTTGGCCAAAGGTCTCCTTGTCGCAGAAAAGGTGCGGTTTCAGCCCCAGGGAACGATAGAGGTTCCTGTCGACGACCTTGGGATACGAAGACACATCGATGCCCAGCTCTTCGATCACGCCCTTCGCCACCGTGCTGTAAGGAGCAGGACTCTCGATGGAAAAGGTTCCGCCGTAGCCCAGGATCGTCCGGCCACCAGTTTGAAATTCATTGCGCTTGGCGTGTCCTCCAAAGTCATCATGGTTTTCGAGGATCAGAACGCGCGCTTTGTCGCCGGCGGCCTTACGAAAAAAATGGGCGGCCGCGAGCCCGCTGATGCCTCCGCCGACGATAACCAGATCGTAGGATTCGCCGGTGTCGATAGGCTTGGGAGCTTCGTCCCAGAAAGCGCCGTCGCGGAGTTTGTGCATGGTTTCAAATGAGCCGACGTGACTTCCGCGAAGGCCGGTTTTCGCTGGAGGATAGTATCCCGGGGCATCCTGAGGCCCCAGATCGGCTGCCGCGGCGGCCCACATTTCCTGAGGAATGACGATCGGTAGGGTGGCGGCTCCAGCTGCCAGCGCTACTCCGTTGAGAAAATCCCGACGCGTGATTTTGGCGCCCATTCCGAGCGCTCGATCGTTTTTTCGCTGGCTATGTCTATCGGTGAGTCTTGGTGAGAGAAATTCGGGTGAGAGAAATTCGTCTGACACTGGGGCCTCTGGCGAGGCAGTGTATCACCCCGCCGACCTTACTGGCCCTTCTCGCCGTCGCGGACCGTGGCCGGCTCTAGCCCGGGCGGGGCGGTCGTTTTGAGGACGTCTTCCCAGAAAACAGTATTCGGATCAACTGCCGAAACTCCGATTTGCCCCGCGGAGGGAGTGCCTTCTTCTCCGACCCATGCGACGTGGAACTGCTCTTTCTTGTGCAAGCGGGCAAGCCAGACTACGTCGCCCTGATTGAGGGCCCCGTGGATACGATCAAGTAGCGCGCCGCGACGGCTGACGTTGACGGTGATTACTCTTTGATCGAGAGGCCGTCCGCGCACATCGGTTCCGCTGAGCAGCACCGGCAGGGCGACATCGATTCGTGGATCGCGCCGGTTGCCGAGACGTTGTGCCTGCAGATCACTCAAGAATTGCTCGGCGGTCATGGTTGGCCCCGAGCAGACCAATTCCAGAAGCGCATCGGGAGGGCCATCCTGCGTCGCCTGGGTTGGCGGACTTAGCTTGGCCTGCTGGCCTTCTTTACGACCCACGAAGATCTTCGGGGCCTCGCGGTTGCTCGAGAGGCGGCCGACCAGTTCCTGGACTCGTGTGCTCAATTCGTCGGGGTTGGCTCCGGTAAATTCGACTCCCATTCCCGCATTCAGGTGCGACACGCGCACCACGCCATCCAATACGCATTCGGCGTTCAAAAAACGAATGCTCAGCACCACAGGAGTGTCGACAGCGAAAGGCGTTCCGGTCTCGAGATAACACGCACCCGCGCTGATGTCGGTGAGTCGCCAACGCCCCGGCCGTACAGGCTTGGCGTCGGCTATGGTGTTTTTGGCTGCTGGGCGCGGTTCTGGTGCGGCGGAAGCGCTCTCTTCGATTTTCCAATCGGCGGGTGCGTATTCGATTCCCCAGAAGTTGCCGGGAGCATCGAGCTCAAGGCCAATCAGCCAGGTTTCGGGATCGCCACCTAAGGGAACAACCTCGGCGACGCGTGCCGTTGTGTGCCGTTTTGCAGACGCGATTTCCAGGCGCACCCGAACGCCGTGAGCGATGGAACGAGGAACGATGAGGCCGCAGCCGTGAGCGTTGACGAGGGTGGTGTTGCAGCGTTCCGAAAACGGTGAAGCGGGATCGAGGCTCGTCACCAGCACCGGTACTTCGAGCGGTAGCCGTGTGCTGCGCCGAATCGCCTGCTGATTTTTTTCCGAAGCGTCCATAAAGTTAGCAGGCGGAAATTGCTTCCGCCCGGCAACACAGATCGCCAAGCGACGCCGGGGCTCCGGCCACACTTGTCCCTCGTTCTATATCTATCGACTATGCTAGATCACAACAGAACGTCGCGGCACGCAATTTCGCCGCCGGTGTTGCCAGTTCGACACTAGCGGGACAGTTTAGGGGCTGGCTGAACAGTCCGCGAATTGCTAGGAGATCTTGACCGTGGTATCCGCCGCCGGCGTTGGCAAGGTGAGCTTGTGACTTCCGTCACAAAAGGGCTTGTTTGCGGAAGCGCCGCAGCGGCAAAGAGAAAAAGCGGGCTTGCCGGTCAGATCGTATTTCTTGCCTTCGGCGTCAACAATTTCGACAAGGCCGTTTGGATCTTCCACGCGCAAAGGACCGTTATTGCGCACCGTAATCGTGACTTGCGCCATGCAACCTCCAGGGAGAATGAGTAGCTTTCAAACTATCGCAGCTGAACAGAAGTTGCCAGTCGTCGATGCACAATTCTAGCGCCAGCGATCGACCAACTCCCACCACAGCATCTTTATCCACTCGTCGAAAGTGGTCTTCGCCCACTCGCGGTTGGTCCACCACTTTTCTCCGTATTCCCACGAGTTGTAGGCTGCTGCGACGCTGAACTGGTATTGCGGTAAGCGATGGCGAAGGATCATCAAAGCGCGGCGCGTGTGAAACTCGGATGTCACAATCAAAATGCGATGCGCGCCCAAAGGCCGCAGGCAGCGCTCGATGTCGTCGGATTCGGTGGTCGTCGAAAATCCTAGAATCGGGCAAACCGAAACTTGGCTGGCTTCAGGAAGACTGCTCGCATAGTGCTGCGCGATGTCGATTAGTTTCTGATCGTAGACCTGATTTCGGCCTTCGGCGTCCAGAAATATACGGGGCGCCATCCCTTGGCGTAGCAGTTCGAGAGCGCGCGCAGGACGCGCCTGGGTTTCGCCGGCCAGCACTACAATGGCGTCGGACTTCAGAGGTTGGTCAACGACCAGAATGCGAGCCGCCTGGCTCGCGAACACAAAAAGCACTACGAGCAGAACAATGAATATTCGAATGAGTCGCATTTTTTCTCGTCGTTTTTCTCGTCACTTTTCTCGTCGGTGATTTCTTCTCGAATGTTACTAAGGAATCCGCTTCAAGCGCGAATTCGATTACTTCGGTAATCAAGATCGCTCGCGGCACTGTAACAATCGCATGAAAATCATTGCCACGGCGCAGGTTCCGGAGCTCGCACGCGATTTCCGATGCTAAAATTAGCTCTGCTACTATGAATACTCAACTCACCTCTTCGTCCCTCATCACTGATCTCAAAAGCCGCATCGATGCCCGCAAGGCTCGTGTAGGAATCATCGGGCTCGGCTATGTTGGGCTGCCCCTGGCGCTTCTTTACAGCGAGCAGAAGTTCCCAGTCACCGGATTCGATATCGACCAGCGCAAAATCGACACGCTGGCCAACGGTGGAACCTACATCTTCCGCATCACGCCCGAGGAAATCGCCGCGGCCAAGGCGAACGGCTTCAAGGCCACGGCCGACTATTCGCAGATCACGGCGATGGACGCCATAATCATCTGCGTCCCGACGCCGCTGAACGAATATCACGAGCCTGATCTGAGCTATATCACGAACACTGCCCACGCGGTCGCGCCCTATCTTCGCGCCGGGCAAATTGTCATTCTTGAGAGCACTACCTATCCCGGTACCACCGAAGAAGTTCTGATTCCGATTCTTGAAAACGAAAACAAAGCTGGCCTGAAGGCCTCTCGCAAGGGCGCCGCCGGCGACAACGAAATTTGGATCGCTTTCTCGCCCGAACGCGAGGATCCAGGAAACACGCAGGTCGCGCGTCACGATATTCCGAAAGTGATTGGCGGACTCGATCCTCAAGCCAGCGAAATCGCTGCGGCGCTCTATGGTTCCATCTTCCGCCGCACCGTTCCGGTGTCGTCGCCCGCTGCCGCGGAGATGACAAAGTTGCTTGAGAATATTTATCGCTGCGTCAACATCGCGCTGGTCAACGAACTCAAGATGCTTTGTCTGCGCATGGACCTTAACATCTGGGAAATCATCGACGCGGCCGCGACCAAGCCCTTCGGGTTCCATCCGTTTTATCCGGGACCGGGTCTCGGCGGCCACTGCATTCCCGTCGACCCGTTTTATCTTTCCTGGAAGGCGAAGGAATTCGACTTCCACACCCGCTTCATTGAACTGGCCGGCGAGATCAACGTCGCCATGCCTTACCACGTGATCGCCTCGACGATCTCCGCGCTCAATCGTCAGAAGAAGGCGATCAACGGATCGAAGATTCTGATTCTCGGCGTCGCCTACAAGAAAGACATCGACGATCTGCGTGAATCACCGGCGCTGACCATCATCGAACTGTTGCAGAAAGAGGGAGCTGTGGTCAGCTACAACGACCCCTATTTCCCGTTCGTCGGGCGCGGACGAAAATACGATCTGCAGATGAAGTGCTCCCCGCTCGATAACCTTGGCCAGTACGATTGCGTGCTCATCGTCACCGATCACACCGATTACGACTACAAGAAGATCGTCCAGGAGGCGAAGCTTGTAGTCGATTCGCGAAACGCGACGCGTGGCATCAAGAGCGACAAGATCGTCCACTGCTAAGAGCTTTCAGCGGTCAGCGTCCGGGCAGATGCCGGTCATCGGTTCTGAACAATATCCTTCTTCTCAGGGCGGCATGTCTCGCATGCCGCTTTCTTTTTGCCGTGAGCAGCTCTGGCCGAGGAGCGCTGGTCATAGTATCGCGAGCCTGTGCTAGTATGTCGCGTTGAGCGGAGCACACGCGCCCGTAGCGCGTTGGGTCCCTTACGGTGTGCCAATGAAAGATACCCTTGGAATTTTGCTCGCCGGAGGCGCAGGCGAGCGCCTCTATCCGCTCACTCGCGACCGTGCTAAACCGGCGGTGACCTTCGGTGGAATCTATCGCATCATCGACATCACGCTGTCCAACTGCGTCAATTCCGGCCTGCGGCGGGTTTACATACTTACGCAATACAAGGCGCTGTCGCTGAATCGCCAGATTCGCGAAGGCTGGAATATTTTTGGCCGCGAGATCGGTGAGTTCATCGAAATTCTGCCGCCCATGAAGCGGGTCAGCGAAAACTGGTATATGGGAACCGCCGACGCGGTCTATCAGAATATTTATTCCATCGGATCAGAGCAGCCGAAGTACGTGATCATTCTCTCCGGCGACCACATCTACAAAATGAACTACGGGCGCATGCTGCAGCAGCATGTGGACGCCGGCGCCGACGTAACCGTCGCGACCCTGACCACCGACCCCGCCGAATGCCGCCATTTTGGAGTGGTCGACATGGACAACGACCACCGCATCACCGGCTTCCTCGAAAAGCCGCTGCACACCGATCTGCGCTCGCCCTACGATCCGACGAAGATCTCGGCATCGATGGGAATCTATATTTTCAATACCGATGTGCTGATTCCGGTGCTCCTCAAAGATGCGGAGGACCCGAACTCCAGCCACGATTTTGGCAAGAATATTCTGCCTAAAATGCTCGAGAACTATCGCGTGTTCTCCTTCAATTTTGTCGATGAAAACAAGAAAGAGGCGCTCTACTGGCGCGACGTGGGGACGCTCGAAGCCTATTACGAAGCCAACATGGATCTGGTTTCGGTTTCGCCAGTGTTCAACCTCTACGATGACGCGTGGCCGATTCGCACGCATCAGCGCCAGTACCCGCCGGCGAAATTCGTGTTCGCCGAGAGCGGCCGCACCGGCCGCGCCGTCGATTCCCTGGTTTCTTCAGGATGCATTATTTCCGGCGGATCGGTGCAGAATAGTGTCCTGTCGCCGGATGTGCGCGTCAACTCCTACACCGAAATCGACAGCAGCATTCTGTTTTCGCACGTGAATATTGGCCGCAGTTGCCGCATTCGGAAAGCGATCATCGACCGCAACGTGCATATCCCGGAGGGGACCAGCATCGGCTACGATCTCGACGCCGACCGCGAGCAGTATTTCGTCACTGAGAGCGGGATCACAATCGTGACGCGAGATTACTCGCTGTTTGAAAATCCAGTGGCCGTGGATTATTTTACGAGCGAGTAGGGAAATTCTCTGGCGCCAGGTCTGAAGAAAACCGAGCCCCGATCCGTGAAGATTTTCCTGAGACCTGACACCTAAGACCTGACACCTTCTCCTGTAGACTTCTCTACGCATGTCTCTCAGCCTTCGCCGTCTCTTCGGAAAAAAGGAAAAACAGGAACGCCGCATCCTGCGCCAGATTGAGCGCTCCGGCGACCAGCTCCAGCCCGAATATCATCGGCCCACGCCGGAGTGTCCGCATCCCGAGCGCTGGCGCATGTTCGATTCGATGACGGCCGAGGCCGAGGTGCTGGAGTTCCTCCGCACCCTCGTCACCACCATCAAGCCTGAGCTGGTCGTCGAGACCGGCACTTTCAGCGGCATCAGTACGTTGTGGATCGCGGAAGGATTGAAAGCAAATGGGCGCGGGCGCATTGTCAGCTGCGAGTTTGATTCCGCGATCTATGAGAACGCCAAAGCGCGGATCGCTGCTTCGGGACTTGGCGATTGGATTGAATTGCGCAATGAATCGAGCCTCGAGATGAAAGTCGACGGCACGATCGATCTTTTTTTCAGCGACAGCGACGTGCCCATCCGCGAGCAGGAAATTCGCCGTTTTCTCCCGCAGATTAACCCATTTGGTGTGATTCTGATGCACGACGCGAGTTCGCATTTAAAGGTCGTGAGGGATGCCGCGATGAAGCTGGAGCACGATGGCCTGATTTCCGTGGTGCTGCTGCCGACGCCGCGTGGGTTGGTACTGGCCCAGAAACGCGAGGGGAGAAAGTAGCTACGCCTTGGGATTCTGACGGCCCAGTTCCCAAGCCTTGGCGTATTTCCATGAAACGTAAACAGCGTGATACAGGTGCACGAGAAACCCTTCGCGGCCGTCGAGAAATCCGAGGCGAAGAAAATAGTTGTAGAAAAAAGTCGCCGCAGGGCGCAGGACGATGTTGAAGAGGCTGAATCGCGTACGCCCCTTTGCCACGAGCATTTCCGCACCCAGCGACGAATAGCTGTTCATGTGGTCGATGTAGTCGGCGAGGGTAGGGTAGGAGTGGTGGATAAGCGCACATTTCAAGTGCATCGCCATGCCTTCGGTCAGGTGAGCGTCTTCATGTACCGCGCGATCTTCGAATCGAGCAAACCCCTTTCTGAATAATCGCATCTTTGGGTCCGGCCAGAACCCGCCATGTTTGAGCCGGCGTCCCAGGAATTCGTTCTTGCGAGGAATTCGATAACCCATAACCGGGATCATGACGCGCTTGAAGCCGCGCGCTCTAGCAATTTTCATTGCTGCGCGTAAGTCCCGTCCCTCAAGGCGTGGACCGGGATTGTTCGCCCCCGCGAGAAGCTCCTCGCGGGTAGGAGGATTCAGAGGGAAGACTTCATTGATCTCCTCCGCGAGCGCGGGTTCGACCTCCTCGTCCGCATCCAAACTCAATATCCAATCCCCCTCCGCCTTGTCGATGGCCGAGTTCTTCTGCGCCGCGTACCCCTTCCATTCCTCGATGAAGACTTTTGCTCCAAATGATTTTGCGATCTCGACGGTGCGGTCGTTTGATCCTGAGTCGACGACGATCACCTCACCTTTCCCGTCGGCGACCAGCGGTTGCAGGCTGGCAAGCGTGCGTCCAATGTTGGCCTCTTCGTTGTGAGTGATGACGACTACGGAAAGGATCACGATGAGAGAATACGCGACTGGCGGCTGGCGGCAAAGACAAAGACAAATGCGGGCGATCCGCCCGTACGCCGCTCCTGCGATAAAAGAACGCGCATCGGCCGGACCGCCCGCGATTGTTTAATTCTTCCTGCTATTGCGTTGGCGCGGATGCCGGCATTTGATCGGCGGGCCGCGGCGCGATGTGCGGGATGCTGGGCGTGTGCGTCACTTCGCCACGCTCGGCTTCGGCGATCTGAATTCCTGCGTGATCGAGTAGCAGTCCGACTGCCCGGTCCAGTTCCACTTCGGCTTTCTCGTACAAAGCCTTCGCGGAAACGAGCGTGGATTCGGACTGGGTCAGAGCGGCCTCGTTCTGCAGCACCAGCGTCGTGGTGGACGCGCCGAGCGCGTACTTCTTTTGCTCGGAGTCCAGCGACTGGCGCGCCAAATCGACAGCGGCTTGGGCAGACGCGACGCTCGCTCGGTTCTGCTGCACGCCAAACTGCGCGTTCCGCACCTCGATCCGCACCTGGTTTTCGATCTGCTGGATGCGCAGTTGTGCTTGGCGGTATTCAAACTCCGACCGTACCTGCGTTGCTTGGGCGGCACGGTTGCGGAGCGGAATCGTAAGTTGCAAGCCCAACCCTTTATCCGGTGCGGTCGAATTGACCAACTGATTCAGGGTCGCACCGTACGAGACGGTAGGCACTGGCACGTACGTCGGCGGACACAGGCCGTTGGTCGGGTCGACCAAGCAGATGTAGTTTCCGTTCTGCGACCCACCCAATCCATTACCGCTGTAATACGCGAACGCGTCAAGGCTTGGCAAAAGAGCGTTGCGAATCGCTTTGTTGCTGATGTCGGTATTGGTGAGATTGATGCGCGCGAGCGACAGTTCGGTGCGATGAGCCAGCGCATCATTGACCAGGTCCTGCGTAGGGACCACGGGTTCCTGTGCTGGCAGTTCCATGGTCGAAGTCGGGATTACATCGGCGTCGGCTAGCACCGGATCCACGAGCGTACGACTGATAGCATTCTTAACCAGCAGTTGTTCGAGTTGAAGATTGGTCTCCGCGACGGTCAAAGTTTGCTGGTTGGTGGCCACCGTGCTCTGCGCCCGGACTACTTCGATCGGCGCCAGGGTTCCGATTTCGACTTGCTTCTTGTTATCTGAAAGAGTTTTTTGTGCGAAGGCTAGCTGTTCTTTCTGAACCCGAACGTTCTCATAAGCGTAGACCAGATCCCAGTACATGTTTTCGATCTGATCGACCGTCGTGATGATCTGCAGACGAAACGCCACGTCGGAGATTTCGCGATTGTTCTTGGCGATCTGAATGAAGCGGGTGTTCGGCGCGAATCCGAAGCCCTGTAACAAGTGCTGGGTGACCTGAGCCTTGAAGCCAGATGTCAGGTTGGGGCTGAGCTGATTCAGGGTGCTATCGTTGGTCGTCCGCGTATTGTTGAAGTTCACGTTCAGGTTCGTGCCCCACTGAAACCCTTGCGAATAACCAAAATTTGTCGTGGTCGTGTTGGTCTCGCTCGGAACGCAGAAAGGATTGGAGCAAAGGGATTTCTGGCGGTCGAATTGGAGCGTGCCCGTCAGAATCGGATCAAAACTCTGAATATTCGGCCCACTCCCGAGGGTCGATACGACCAGACCACCGGTGCCGGTGCCGGCGCCGCCAGCGGCCACGGAGGTTCCGCCTTGTCCTGAGCCCACCTGAGCGCCGAGTCCGCCGACGCCGCCGCCCGGTGTGTTCTGCACCACGCCGCTATTAACGCCGAGAATGGCGGATCCAGCTTTAGCACGCCACACGTCGGTGTCTGCAATATTCAGGTTGTAGCGGGCGATGGCGATGTCGAGGTTGTTTTCGAGCGCGAGAGCCACCGCGTCGTTCATCGAAACGTAAATCTTGCCGTCATGCATCAGCTCGTCGATGCGTGGGGTGTTGGCGAGGTTCGGAGGCGCGACGTGACGCGCAGTGTAAGGTGCGATCAGGTTCGGAAAGGCCGACCGCGGCTTCGAATACTCCTTCACGTCAAAGGGCTGCGACTTCGACGGCATGGGCGGCTGAGCGCTTCCGGTCTGGCCGTTTCCGGTTTGTACCTGCGCCGAGGGCGCGCTGGGCATGGACGAGGACGACGAGTCCTGCGCCCACCCGGCTGGCACCATGGTGGCGGCGAGAAAAAGGGCGGCGGCCCGCTGAAACGCAGTCAATACTGTAGAACGTTGCATTCGTATCCTCTCCATGTTTCGAACACATGTTTCGAACAAAAAGCTCAAACCGAAGTTCCCACGGACACACCGGCCCGTGCTTCTAACCCGTTACCGACTAGTTGCTTGTACGCAGAAGGGCAGGCAAGAGTTCCTGGCAATCTTTTCCTTATAGGCTTTTCCGGGCATCTTTTGTCTCTTAATTACGAGGAAAAGCAGTCGATTACATTCAGTTTCAGTGAAATGTGCCTAAGTGAAATAGTATAGCTGACGCGCCACCGCGGCCCGGGCCCTGGCGACGGTAATTCTTTGTAAACAATAACGATGATCCTGGAGCGCATTAGGACTCGAAATAAATGCTGAACGCGAAATGAACGTGCGCAATCTCAGACTGATCCTCTCGTACGACGGCGCCGATTTCGCCGGGTGGCAGGTGCAGCCCGGCCAGGCCACAGTGCAGGGCGCGCTGGCCTCAGCCATTGGACGCTTGAGCGGCGAAAACGTACTGCCCCAGGGGTCGGGACGGACCGATGCGGGCGTGCATGCGCTGGCCCAGGTGGCGAGTTTCGCGACCGCTTCGTCGATCCCGGTCGAGAACTGGATGCGCGCTCTCAACGAAATGTTGCCGCCCTCGATTCGTGTTCTGGAGGTGACGGAGGCCGATCCCGAATTTCACGCGCGCAAATCGGCACGGGCCAAGACCTATCGCTATCGCATCCATCGCGGAGCAGTGTGTCCGCCGTTTTTGGCGAGATATGTCTGGCACTATCCGTATCCCCTAGGTGAAACACTGATGATCGCCGCCGCAGACGAGGTCGCCGGAGAACATGATTTCACCTCGTTCGCCGCGGTCGATCCCGAGCGACTGGAGCGGATGGCGACTGAGAGTGGTGAACGAGTTGTGAGCAATGTCCGAACTATCTTTTCTTCCACGTGGACGCGCGATGGCGACGAATTGATCTATACCGTTCGCGGCAACGGATTCCTGCACCACATGGTCCGCAATTTGGTGGGGACGTTCCTGCTGGTGGGGAAGGGAACGATCAGTCGAGAGGATCTGCGGCGCATACTCGAGGCGCGCAATCGGACCGCGGCGGGGCCGACCGCGCCGGCTGGCGGGTTGTACCTGGTGGGAGTGGAATACTGAACCTCCCGTCATCCCAGAATAAGTGTCTCTGGCGCGGCTGCTCGGTCGCGGGTACACTTCTTCGCAGATGGCTTCCAGCGCCGAATTCGTGATGTCGCGTATTGTTTCCGTGAACCCAGCCACAGGCGAAGTACTCGGCGAACTCGACAGCGCGGGGCCAACCGAGGTACGCGCCGCCGTCGCCCGCGCTCGTGCCCTACAGCCGGAGTGGAATGCCTGGGGCGTCCGCAATCGGATCGAAGTGATTCGGCGCTTTCAACAGATCCTTCTTTCCCGAAAGACCGAAATCGCGCGGCGCATCACACAGGAATCCGGCAAGCCTCAGGTCGAGGCACTGCTCACTGAAGTTTTGGTGGTCCTCGATGCGGCGAGATTTCTGATCGATAACGCGTTTGCCATCCTGCGCGAGGAAAGACTGCAGCACGCGAACCTCGCGCTCAAGACGAAATCAGGGCGAATTCTGCATGAGCCGTATGGCGTGATCGGCATCATCTCGCCATGGAATTACCCGTTTTCGATTCCAGCAATTGAAGCCATGTCTGCGCTGGTGGCCGGAAACGCGGTCGTGCTCAAGCCTTCTGAACTGACACCGCTGGTTGCGATCGAGCTGCAACGAATGCTGCGCCAGGCCGGAGTTCCCAACGACGTTTTTCACGTGTTGGTCGGCGAAGCGGAGACGGGCGCTGCCCTGGTGACAAGCGAAATCGGCAAACTCGTCTTCACGGGCAGTGTGGCAACAGGAAAGAGAATCGCGCAGATCGCCGCTGAGCGCTTGCTCCCGGTCGTGCTCGAACTCGGGGGCAAAGATCCGATGCTTGTGCTGGAAGACGCGGATGTCGATGTCGCGTCGAGTGGCGCGGTTTGGGGTGCCTTCGTGAACGCAGGCCAGACGTGCCTTTCGGTCGAGCGCTGCTACGTGCACCAGAGTTTGTATCCCGCGTTCGTCGAGGCATGCTCGGAGAAAGCACGCAAACTGCGGGTCGGCATCGGTACAGACCCCGCGACAGAGATCGGGCCGATGATCCACGAGCGGCAGGTGCGAATCGTGGAGGCGCAGGTGGAAGATGCGCGCCAGCGTGGCGCGCGCGTGCTCACCGGAGGCCAGCGTCTGCGCGAACTCGGCCCAACCTTCTACGCGCCCACGGTTCTTGCCGACGTTGATCATGACATGCGCGTGATGCGGGAAGAGACGTTTGGTCCGGTGCTGCCGATTGTGTCTTTTCGCGATGATGCCGAGGCTGTGCGATTCGCCAACGACTCTGATTTCGGACTCGCCGCGAGCGTTTGGACGCGCGATCGCGCCCGCGGAGAGCGCCTGGCACGCCAGATCGATGCCGGTACAGTGATGGTGAATGATGCTGTTTCGTGCTTCAGCGTCAGCGAGGCTCCGCACGGGGGTGTGAAGGCCAGTGGAATCGGCCGCACGCACGGACGCTGGGGTCTGGAAGAAATGGTGCGCGTGAAATATCTCGACAGCGACCTGCTTCCACGCATGAAGAAAATCTGGTGGTTTGGATATGGCGGGAGTTTTGGCGTCGAGATGGAAAGCTTCCTCGATCTCCTCTTTGCCCCGTCGCTGCGCGAGAAGTTGAAAGCCGGTGTTCGCTCCGCAGGAGCTTTGTGGCGGAAAAAGCTATAGCGCGCTCGCGCTTAAATATCGGCAAACTCGGGGCGATAACCTTTCCAAATCCCAGTTGCCGGTGCGATCAGCCGCACAGGGGCATCTTCAGCGTGTTTCGCGGTTCGAACCCACTCCCACGCTTGGCCGATTTCAGACGATTCGAAGTAGCGAGTCTCTGATTGCAGGACGGCAGCGCCTGCGGTCACGATTGCCACAACTTCTTCCCAGCGGCTGGCCCCGACGACCGCCATGCGCGCGATATGGTTGGTGTGGCGCTGGAGAAATCGCATGTCTTCCCAGCGCGCAGCCCATTCCGCTCCCTGCATGTCGGTGAGGTCGGCGAGAATGCCGATTGGGTGTTTCTTATGTTCGGCGATGAAGAATTCAAGCTGATGCTCGAACTGCTTGAGTTCGTCGGCGGACAGCTTCCCCACGATCTTGAATCCGAATGCGACTCCAGCACTCTCTTTCAGCTTTCCGATCACAATCTCATCCTTTTTCGTTCCGTTTTATAATGCTCCCCGAAGGCGAAAATTGCCAATTTGGAGTTAAGGATTCGACCATGACCGACGCGCGCACTTTGCTACGCCACACTGTTGCCACGCTCGCTTACCGCGGAGGCAAAGCCATTCGCGATGCTGGTCCGAACTTTGCCGGGTATGGCTCACCTGACGTCACGCGCACTCCGGCGAAGATTCTGGCGCACATTGGCGATCTCATGGATTGGGCGCTCGCTATGTCCGAAGGGCGGCGCGATTGGTCCGATTCGCTCCCGTTGCCGTGGGACGAGGAGCGCGCGCGTTTCTTTACCGCGCTGAAAAAATTCGACGATTACCTGGCTTCGGGAAAGCCGCTCGCAGTTTCCGAAGAGAAATTATTTCAAGGTCCTATCGCCGACGCGCTTACCCACGTCGGACAGATTGCGATGCTGCGACGAATGGCGGGTGTCCCGATCAAGGGAGAAAATTATTTTGCCGCCGAAATTGTCGCTGGCCGCGTTGGCGACGACCAGTCCTCCCCTCGCAGAGAATTTTAACCACGAGAATTCTAACCAGGCTCACGCCTTCACAATCTCGCGCACGGCGCGATGGGCCTGATCGATCGCGGTGTTGGTGTAGGCGTGCCCGTCGGCATCGGAGTTCGCAATCTTGATTCTCCCAAAGGGTTGGCGTCCAATCACACATGGACGCTCGGAGGCCGGCCGGTCCAGCGGCTCGAACAAATCGTTGTATTCGTAAGCGTAGCCGTGCGGCCAGCGATTGACCGTGATGGCCTGGATGTCGCGCGCTGGATCGAAGCCTCCGGCAGATAGGACGCGTCCGAGTTGATCGCGTACATGGCGTTCGAAGGTCTCGAATTTCGTGCCCAGCAGTTCGCCTCTTCCCGCGCGGTACTGATCTTTGTTATTCAGGCCCGGACGGCATGGCGTGCGCAATAAATGCAGCAGGCAGGATTCGTCCGGTGAACTCGGATAACGATATTCCCCCATGGATACGGGGAAATCGAGCGTGATGTGGCTGAAATAGGATCCTGGCGCATAAATGCTGCTCACGCCGAGTTTCTGGAACGCTCTCCAGTTGGCGATCTGCACGTTCGTGTATACCAGAGGCAGCTTCACGTCGTAGGCGAGCGCTTCTTTCTGCGTGTCAGGCATCTCGGGACACAAATAGGGAATGATCATGTTGTAGCAAGCCAGGATGCAATTCGCGGCGCGCGCCTTGCGCGCCTGTCCGGCGCGAACGTAAGTGACTTCAACCTCTTTCGCGGTCGCTGGATCGCCAGCGTGCTTTACTTTTACGGCTGTGGTGTTCAGGCGAAGGCGAATCGGCGAGGACGCTTCGTCGAGTGCCGCATAGTTGGCGCGGGCGGTGACGATGTCTTCCATGGTGTGACCGGGCAGGGTCCCCGGTACGAGCGACCGCACCAGCATCCGGGCGATGGACGCATTGCCGTCGGGAAAATGAAAAATGTAGGGCTCGTCTTTCTCCGGGTTCTCCGAACGGTCTTCGGGGAGCGCGATTCCTTTGAATCCGGGAAGGCCTTCGCGCGCGCAGTCAGCCGCCGACACTGCATCGATTCCCACGGTATACAAATCGTGCGTGATGCTCTGCCACACCTTCACTACATCGGGATGGACTTTGGCATCCCGAAGCAGAAAATCTTTGTAACTGGTTTTGAGCAGTTTGCGTTTCTTTTGCTCGGGAGTGAGACCGGGAAGATAGTCGACGCTGTCGTTCTGGAGACGCAGAAGGTCTTTGCGCGCAGCCTCCGCGATCGGCATCTCGGAAACATTGTCCATGCCGAATTCGAGTTCGAAATAGTGGAAATCTTTCTGCGGCACCAACTTGTCTTCGCCAAAGGTTTCGCGATCGAAGAAAACCGCTTCGCTGAGGTGCATCGAGCTAAACAGTTTGCGATCGAAGTATTTGTAAAAGCGCTGGACGTCGATGCCCAGTTCCTGCAAAAGGCCGATCGATTCTTTACTGTAGTTTCCCGGAGCCTCGATCGACTGCGTGCCACCGTAGCCGAGCAACGTCCGCTTGCCAGCCTGAAATTCGTTGCGCTTGGCGTGTCCGCCAAAATCGTCGTGATTGTCGAGGAGCAGAATTTTTGATTGTTGTCCGGCAAACTTGCGGTAGAAGTAGGCGGCGGCCAGACCACTGATTCCGGCGCCGACGACGATCAGGTCGTAGGAGTCGGCGTCTTCTACCGGCGCAGCCCAAACGCTGTCGTTGCCATCGCGCAGGTCGTGCGCGACCTCGAAAGAACCATCGTGGCTCCCGCGCATCCCGGTCTTGGAGGGCGGGTAATAATCGGGGGACTTCTCGGCAGGTAGGGGAGGCGGAACGCCGAAAGCTTCAGCCCATGCGGCGTTCTTGCCGACGAAGGACGTCCCGACCGCGATTCCGACGCCGTTGAGAAAATCGCGGCGCGTGATGTCGCGCGCCATTCCTAGCCTGCGGTCTTGATCTTTATCTTGATCTTGCTTCTTTTCGCTCATTCGACTTGTTGGCCGGTTGGCTGGCGACTTGCCGGACCTCGGGTGACAGCCATTCTGCTCTTAAAGGGCAAAGGATGTCGAGGATGGAGGGCTGAACGCCGGGGGCTGGAGCCTGGGACCGCGATCAGAGCGACCCTCGAGATGTTATTAATTGCTTACTACCCCCTCCCCCCTCTGTCGTCGGTATATTAGAATCATCAACTTAGCGACAATTTCCTTCCAAAATATTGAATGTAAATGAGTTGCAGTCAAAGTCTTAAGGACATGAGACTTAACCCACAGAAACCGACCATTCCGGTCCGTTTCTCGGAATTTATGCTCGCAAAATATTGATTCTTAATGTTTTATTTCTAAAATCTTGATTTCATTCAGGTTACTGCCGCATTTTGCAATATCCCCCGTGATCTTCCGACCGATTTCGCCTTGATTTGGTCGCGGGAAAGATTGCAGATCAGTTACTAATCTCCCAATGGTCGCTCCGACCAAGAGTTAGGTCAAGAAGATTTCTCGGTCAGTCCTGCATATGCCTTTGCGCGCGCTGGAAAGGGTAGTCGCTGACGTGGATGGAACCTTGAAACGGGCGGTCGATATCGGCCACCGCGAGGAGCACCAGAGCGACGAGCAGGGAAAAGCAAAAGACCTGAAAGGTATGGAGAAACTTGTTGGTGGACCCGAACATGGCCGTGGAGGCGATGGTGACTACGCCGCCGATGATCAGCACGCACCAAAGCACCGAGGGAAGACGGAATGCGCTTTGGACGACGCGAATGCGCCGATGCTCGGTCAGCGAACTGAGCTCGCTGAGAGAATGGTCGAACGCGATATTTTCGGTTGGAGAGGCGGCTCGAATCGACATCAGGGTCTTCCAGAGATCCTGATTTATTTTGCTGCTGGTTTCGGGGACGTGATCGGCTGCCATCTGCGGCCAATCCTCATGGATGACGCTGTCGGCATAGGAACGCACGAGGGTTTCGATTTGTCCTTTTTGCGGATCGGGCAGGCCCGCAGCGACACGGTAGAGGTTGGCCATGTCGTTGGCTTCGTTCTCGACATTGAGATTGGCGAGGCCAAAATCGTTCCAGACGGTATAGAGCATGAAGCCGAGAATGACGGCGTAGGTCGTGCCCAGAACACTGAGCTGCCAGCCGATGAGGTCATTGTTGACGTGGCGCGACTCGGGGGCCCAGAGCCGGTTCAGGATCCACATGAACAGCAGGGAAGCACCCACAGCCAGAGCGATGCCGATGAAATTCTCCCAGGTATTCAGCATTTCCGATCTCCTCGATCCACAAGCGATCCACAAACGATCTGGCGAACGCGCGACTATATCATTATCACTGCGCGGCCGGCGGTGGAAATACGGCGAGGAGTGGCGAGGCTGGGGCTGCGGAAAGCGAGCAGACCTCCATTCGCTACAATCGGGCGGTGCGAACGGCGTTAGGATTAGAAATCGCCTCAAGCACTCGACGAGTGCAGCGTGTTCATTCATATATGGAGTCAGAGGAGGATCCATTATGAGTTCGGGACTGGCAGTGTTACTGGTTTTCGGGATCGGATTTGTGGCCGGACTGCGGACCATGACCGCTCCGGCGGTGGTGGCGTGGGCGGCGTATCTGGGCTGGCTCAAACTCTCGGGAAGTCCGCTTGGTTTTATGGGGTCGATCTGGGCGGTGGGGTTCTTCACCGTGGGAGCGCTGGCCGAATATGTCTTCGATCAACTGCCCTCAACGCCGCCGCGCACCCAGGCTCGCGGACTGATTGCGCGCGCGGTTACTGGCGCGCTGAGCGGCGCGTGTGTCGGCTGGGCTGTTGGCGGAGGGCCCGGCAAGGCGGCTCTGGTCGCCGTGGTCGGCGCGATGGCCGGAGCATTCGGTGGTTATAACGCGCGCGTCGGATTGGTGAAGGGCCTCCGTGTTCCCGACATCGCGATTGCCGTTCCGGAAGACCTGATTGCGATCGGACTTGGGCTGCTTGTGGTCAGCAGACGATGAATGCCCGGATAAACATTTTGTGCTGGGTCTTGATCGCACTCCTTGCAATTGCGACCTTGCGATGGACTGTCTGGGCGAGCCGCCAGCCTAGAACTCACTCAATTTGGGGCGAACCATCTGAGAAGCCGTTGAACTAGTTTTGGGGAAACTCTCATTTTCTCCTGAGGGAAGCGGGATGGCATGAACGCGCGTCCCCCAGCGGCTAAAGCCGCGTTGATTTTTAACGAGTTGCGGTGCGGCTAGAAGCCGCACCCTTTCAAAGCAAGAGCAAGAGCAAGAGCAAGATCAAGACCAGACCAACACCAAGGCCAAGATCAAGATCAAGACCAAGATCAAGATCAAGAGCAAGATCAAGAGCAAGAGCAAGATCAAGATCAAGACCGGAGTTTTTCCGCGGGCTCTGAAGCCGTGCCCTTTCGAATCGGTTCGTGATTCGACTTAATCAGACGCTCCCCAGCCGACGCCACACCGTTTCAAAAGAATGAGAGCGGTTCAGAGTTGAACCGCTCTCCATTTTCAGCCGAGCTCGTGCCAGGATGGCTACAGATCGTAGCGATCGAGGTTCATCACTTTGTGCCAGGCGGCGGCGAAGTCCTTCACAAACGACTCTTTCGAGTCGTCCGATGCGTAGACTTCGGCGATGGCCCGGAGTTGGGAGTTTGAACCGAAGACGAGATCGGCGCGGGTGCCCGTCCATTTGACTGCGCCCGTTTTTCGATCATGTCCTTCATAAACGCCTTCGTTCGAAGACGGCTTCCATTCCACGTTCATGCTGAGCAGGTTGACGAAGAAATCGTTGGTCAGCGTCTCGGGCCGGTTGGTGAAGACTCCGTGTTTGGAATGGCCGACGTTCGCATTGAGCGCGCGCAAGCCGCCGATGAGAACCGTCATTTCGGGGGCGGTCAGCTTCAGCAACTGCGCCCGATCGAGCAGCAGCGTCTCGGCTGGTGTGTGAACTCCCTTGCGGACGTAGTTGCGGAACCCGTCTGCGACGGGTTCCATGACGGTGAAGGAGTGGACGTCGGTTTGCTCCTGCGAAGCGTCGGTGCGTCCGGGCGAGAAGGGAATCTTGATCTTGTGCCCGGCCTTTTTCGCAGCTTCTTCGATGGCGACATCGCCGCCGAGGACGATCAGGTCAGCGAGTGAAATCTTTTTGGCCTTGTTGCCGTTGGATTGCGAGTTGTTGAATTCCTTTTGAATCTTTTCGAGCTTGGGCAGGACCTTGGCCAACTCCGCAGGCTGGTTGACTTCCCAATCTTTTTGGGGCGCGAGGCGAATGCGCGCACCGTTTGCTCCTCCGCGCTTGTCAGAGCCGCGGAACGACGCGGCTGAAGCCCACGCAGTTGAGACCAACTGGGAGATTGACAGTCCGGAAGCGAGGATCTTCGCCTTGAGAGCGGCAACGTCCTTCTCGCTGATCAATTTGTGATCGACGGCGGGAACGGGATCTTGCCAGATCTGCTGCTCTTTTGGGACCAGCGGACCGAGGTAACGGGCACGAGGTCCCATGTCGCGATGCGTCAGCTTGAACCATGCCTTGGCGAAAGCGTCGGCGAACTGGTCGGGATGCTCGTAGAAACGCCGCGAGATTTTTTCGTAAGCAGGATCGAAGCGCAACGAGAGATCGGTCGTCAACATAGCTGGCGCGTGATGCTTTTTGGGATCGTGCGCGTCAGGCACTGTGCCTTTGCCAGCACCATTCTTCGGAGTCCACTGGTGAGCGCCAGCGGGGCTCTTTGTCAGCTCCCATTCGTAGGTGAACAGGTTGGTGAAGAAGTTGTTGCTCCACTTGGTGGGCGTGGTCGTCCAGGTAACTTCGAGGCCGCTGCCGATGGTGTCTGCACTATGACCTTTACCCATCTTATTCTTCCACCCTAAGCCCTGTTCCTGGATATCGGCTGCTTCTGGTTCGGGACCGACGTAGTCAGCGGGAATGCCCGCGCCGTGAGTTTTGCCAAACGTATGACCGCCGGCAATCAGGGCGACGGTTTCTTCATCGTTCATCGCCATGCGGGCGAAGGTCTCGCGGATATCTCGCGCCGCGGCGACCGGATCGGGCTTTCCATTCGGGCCTTCAGGATTCACATAGATCAAACCCATTTGCACGGCACCGAGCGGATTTTGAAGATCACGGTCACCGGAGTAGCGCTTGTCCGCGAGCCACGTGCCTTCGGGACCCCAGTTGAGTTCTTCGGGCTCCCACACATCGGGTCGACCGCCGCCGAAACCAAAGGTCTTGAAGCCCATGGACTCGAGGGCGACGTTGCCGGCGAGAATCATCAAATCGGCCCAGGAAATTTTGCGGCCGTATTTCTGCTTGATCGGCCAGAGCAAACGGCGGGCTTTATCGAGGTTCACGTTATCAGGCCAGCTGTTGAGCGGCGCGAAACGTTGCTGGCCAGAGCCTGCTCCGCCGCGGCCGTCACCGATGCGGTAGGTGCCGGCACTGTGCCACGCCATGCGGATGAAGAGTCCGCCGTAGTGGCCAAAGTCGGCGGGCCACCAATCCTGCGAGTCGGTCATCAGGGCGTGGAGGTCTTTGATTACGGCGTTGAGGTCGAGGCTTTTGAATTCGGTGGCGTAGTCGAACTCCTTGCCCATCGGATCTGACAGCTCGGAGTGCTGGTGCAGCACACTCAGGTTGAGCTGATTGGGCCACCAATCGCGGTTGGTGGGAGCGGAGGCGCCGTGGTTGAACGGGCACTTCGCCTCGGTGGACGCGTGCTTGCTCTCGGGAGAAACAGTCCCCGAGGAAGAGGCGAGCGTGTTTTCCATGTGTTTCGGATCTGTCATGTCTTTTTTCCTTATGAATGAGGTCAAAACTGTGATGATTTCTTGAAGTCACCTCACTATACGCGATCCTACTCATAGGCAACAAATGCGATAATGAATTTGTGAAATAGGTAAATCCTATGGAACGAAAGCTTGGCCGACTGAGAGTTTGAACTAGAAATGGAAATTCATCAGCTTCGATATTTCTGTGCGATCGTTCGAGCGGGCAGCTTCACCAAGGCGGCCGAGCAGCTGGGGATCGCGCAGCCGTCGCTCTCGCAACAGATCAAGCGGCTGGAAAAAAATCTCGGCAGTCCGTTATTTGAGCGGCTGGGGCGATCGGTGCGGTTGACGGCGGCGGGCGAGGGATTGCACACGATGGCGCTTGGCATTCTGCAGCAGGTGGCGGAAGCCGAGACGCGCATCGCGGCCCTCAACGAAGGCTATGCCACGCTGCGTATCGGCGTTATTCCGACGATCATGCCGTACTTTATTGCGCGGACGATTGGCGATTTCACGCGGCGTTTTCCGAGGATCAATTTGCAATTTCGGGAAGAAACAACTTCGCAACTTGTGCAGTCGCTGCAGGCGGGAGAGATCGACCTGGCGGTCGTCAGCTTGCCGGTGCCGAAGGCTGACATCGTATGCAGCGAGCTGTTTCGCGAGGAACTGTTGCTGGTGGTTCCGCGAAAACATCGATTGAGTGGGCATCCGCTGGTGAACCTGCAGGACCTGCGGAATGAGCGGCTGCTGCTTTTGAAGGAGGGACACTGCTTGCGCGACGACGTGCTGACGGCGTGCACGCGCGCGAAAGCAGAGCTGCGGTCGGTATTCGAGACCAACCAGATGGAGAGCATTTTTGAGCTGGTGCGCTCGGGGTTTGGGCTGAGCGTGGTGCCGAAAATGGCGTCTTCAAACGCGGCGGGATGTACGCTGGTGCGCTTGCATAAAAAGAGCTTTCGGAGGATCGGCTACATCCGCGCGCGCAGGCATCTGGTGAGCCGCCCGATGCGCGAGTTTATTTCCTGGCTGCGCTCGATCGCGAGGGCTGAGTAGAATAGCCGAAGCAGCGAAGACCGACTTGTGAACAACGACCTCATCTACGACTGGAATGCGACTGATCCGAAGGCGATGAGTCTATCTGGGCCGGTGCGCCTCACCGATGAGACGCTGCGCGACGGGCTGCAATCACCGTCGGTGCGCGATCCTTCCATCGAACAGAAAATTGAAATTCTGCACTTGATGGAGGCGCTCGGCATCGACACGCTTGACCTCGGACTTCCGGGAGCGGGGGCGCGCGCGGTCGAGCATGTGACGGCGCTGGCTCGTGAAATCGTCGCGAACAAAATGAAGATCACGGCCTATTGCGCGGCTCGCACGGTGGAGAGCGACATCCGGCCGATTGCCGAGATTGTGCAGAAGACTGGCCTCGCGATCGAAGTAGCGTCGTTCATTGGATCGAGTCCGATTCGGCGGTATGCGGAAGGATGGGATGGCGACTTCCTGCTGCAAACGACCGAAAAGGCCGTCCGGTATGCGGTTTCGCTTGGCTTGGCGGTGATGTATGTCACCGAAGACACCACGCGTTCGGATCCGAAGACTGTGAAGCAACTCAACGCTGCCGCGATCGAATGTGGCGCGCGGACTTTGGTGCTCTGCGATACGGCCGGGCATGCCACGCCGGCGGGAGCATCGGCGCTCGTTAAGTTTGTGATCGAAGAAGTGGTGAAACCTTCCGGCGAAAAGATTCGCGTCGAGTGGCACGGGCATTCTGATCGCGGCCTGGCCGTTGCCAACTCGATGGCCGCGCTGATGGCGGGAGCGGATTGCGTGCATGCGACGGCACTTGGCATTGGCGAGCGCGTGGGCAATACGCAGATGGATCAGATGCTGGTCAACTTGAAGCTGATGGGTGTTGCTCCGTGGGGCGGGCAGGACCTGACGAAGCTCAAGCAATATTGCGAGGCGGTTGCGGTGGCCACGGGGGTGCCGATTCCGGCGAATTATCCGGTGGTTGGCGAAGATGCATTTCGCACGGCAACCGGAGTGCACGCGGCGGCCGTGATCAAGGCTTATAAGAAGAAGGATGTTGAACTCGCGAACGCGGTTTACTCGGGTGTGCCGTCCCACTATTTTGGACTGGAGCAGATCATCGACATCGGGCCGATGAGCGGAAAGTCGAATGTCCTTTTCTGGCTGGAGCGGCGCGGGCTGGCGGTGAACGATGATGTGGTGGAGCGTATTTACAAATGCGCGAAGACCAGCGATCACACGCTGAGCGAGGCTGAGATTCTGCAGTGTGTGCAGGAGACTGCGAAATGAAAAAACGAAAGTTGCGGCGGGAAACTTCGGCGGTGCGCGGCGGCGCGAGCCTCGACAAGAAAAACGGGCCGCTGGCGACTCCGATTTATCAGACATCGACGTTTGAAGTTACGGACATGGCGGAGCAAGTGCGCGCCACGCCGACCGATAGTTTTTATACGCGATATGGAAATCCGACGAATACGGCGGCGGAGCGAGCGATTGCGGAACTCGAAGGCGTGGATGACGCGCTGTTGTTTGCGTCGGGCATGGCGGCGATTACGACTTCGATTCTGACGCTTGTGAAAGCGGGAGATCATATCGTCGCGCAGCGCGATATTTATGGCGGCACGTTCAAGTTTCTGTCGCAGTGGCTGCTGAAGTTTGGAATTGAGACGACGTTCGTCGATACGAATGACATCGGGCAGCATGAGCGGGCGATTCGTCCGAATACGAAACTGCTGTATGTGGAGTCGCCGACGAATCCGACGGTGCGGGTGGTGGACCTGGAAAAGATCGCGGTGGTGGCACGGAAACACGGAGTGACGACAGCGATTGATTCGACGTTCGCCACGCCCATCAATTGCCGTCCGGCAGAGTGGGGCATCGATCTGGTGCTGCATTCGGGGACGAAGTATTTTGGCGGACACGCGGATATCATGTGCGGCGTCGCGGCGGGTCGGCGACGATTTGATCGAGCGAATTCATCATGCGCGGACGACGCTTGGCGGGTGTATGGATCCGCACGCTGCGTTTTTGCTGCTGCGTGGGATCAAGACGCTGGCGGTGCGAGTGGAGCGGCAGAACGAGAGCGCGTTGCAGATCGCCGAATTTTTGAGCAGACATGCGAAGGTGAGGCGAGTGCATTATCCGCTGCTGAAGGGGCATCCGGATTATGCGGTCGCAGGGAAGCAGATGGCGGGTGGCGGCGGGGTTTTGAGCTTTGAAGTCGAGGGTAGCGGCGAGGACGCGTGTCGCGTAGCCGAGGCGCTGAGCCTGTTTACGCTGGCTCCGAGTTTGGGCGGAGTCGATTCGCTGGTGACGATTCCGGTGCTGACGTCGCACTATCAGATCGATCCGGCGGTGCTGAAGACGATGGGCGTGACCGAGCAGATGATTCGACTGTCGGTGGGGATTGAGCATGTGGAGGATTTGATTGGGGACTTGGAGAAGGCGCTGGCGGTGGTGATGAGCGACCGTGTGGCGGAACTGGCGAAATAATTTTTGTTTGCAAAAAGAAATCCCGGCCTGTGGGCCGGGATTTTTAATTTGTTTTCGCAATGCTGTTCGCCTAGAAGATGAACTTCAAGGCTAATTGCATGATACGAGCGTTGTGAGAGGCTCCGGGACGCAGGAAGTTGTTGGGGTTACCAGGATCGTTGACGCAGCTTGGGTCTCCGGCGTTCCCACTTGTCCCATAACAACCGATTGAAGAACTTCCGCCCGTATACGAACCGTTTCCACCTGCCGAGCCTGCACCACCTGCGATATAGCCCCACTCGGTGTGGTTGAAGACGTTGAACGCCTCCGCGCGGAATTCAAACGAAGTGCTCTCAGTGACAGCGAAATGCTTGTACAGCGCCATATCGAAGTTGATCTGATGTGGGTTTCGGGCGTCATTCCTCGGCGTATTGCCGAAGGTGAGTCCCTGGGGTGCGGCAAAGGCTGCCGGGTTTACGAGCAGCGGACCAAATCCGTTCGATCCGTCGCCCGCAGGGATTGAGGAGTTTGGCTTCCCGACAAGGTCTGGGCGAGAAGCTCCTGCGGTGACTCCATTGGCGACACCTGCATTGTCAGCGGGGACGGATATCAACCCCGTAGTGTCACCTCCGCCCCCGTTGGTAACGGTGAAGGGCGATCCGGTCTGGAACGAGGTGATACCAGAGTATTGCCAACCTCCCAGAATTTTATGGGTGAGGCCACCAGACGTGAAGAACGGAAGGTCGTAGATGTAGCTTGCGGTAACGACATGGCGCTGGTCGAAATTGGAACTAGCCCGATTCCCGGCCAGGTTGTAAGAATCGTCGAACGTAGAGTCCGCAGCTGACGAAGCGTCGTCGATGGAGTGACTCCATGTATAGGAAAGGCTCATCTGAAGCCTGCCCACCGTTTTCCGTGCGGACATCTCGAGTCCGTGATAGATCGAGGAAGCAGCGTTGAACTTGGCCTGGATGGTGCCATAGCCGAGATAGGGACGGAAGAATGCGGCGTTGCCGCCGCAAGCGACGTACATGTTAATGCCAACTCCGGATTGATCTCCAGGGACCATATCCGTGTTGAAGCCCGGTATTGTGACTCCGCTGGGCGTCGTTCCGGTTGCGCAGTCATTGGCGCTCATGGCCTCGCCCGGTTTGTACGGATTTGTAAGCCCCTGCTCCGCCACCGATTTGAGCTGGTTGATATCTACGTGCGTTCCCAAATGAGTGCCCTTACTTCCCACGTAGGAGACGATGCCCACGATATGCCACGGCAGTTGGTGTTCTACATCGAAGTGAAATTGCTGCACGTATGGCCAAATCTGTTTATTCGGGAGCGATACGATTCCGCTCTCCGGGAATGCCGCGTTGAGGCTCGAGCCGACTTGCGAATAGCCAGAAACCGCGACTGTGCCGTTGGTGTTGAAAATGGACCCGATCGGACCCTGTGAGGGATTTTGTACTCCTGGCGGCGAGCCTTCCAATTGGGTGGCGACCGCCTCGTTGCCGTTGGTGTGCTCGAAGAAGATGCCATAGCCGCCGCGAATTGCCCATTTCCCATCGCCAAATGGATCGTAAGCGAAGCCAAGACGGGGAGCCGGATTGAACAAATGTCCTGATGCGCATCCGGTTGGGATTCCGGCTGCTCCGCACTTCACGATTCCGTTAAAGGAACCGTTTAGGCCAGGAAGAGTGTTGTAAGGATTGACGTAGGTTCCACCGACCGTTCCGTCAGGATTGATCACCGTCGCGCCCGGCGTGAAATCATACTTTGCGGGATCGAAGTTATAGGGAATCCCGGCGCCCGGTACATCCAGCCTGCCGTACACGGTGCCAAACAAGCTAATCCGCATACCGAGGTTGAGGGTCAACCGCGGAGTGACATGCCAGTCGTCCTGGAAGTAAGGCTCAAAGATTTTGTAGCGCAGATAATATTTACCCTGGCCACTAGCTTGTTGAAAGGTGCTGAGGTTACCCGCCAGAAGATCCGCAAAGGGGTTCCCGGTTGAAGCGGTGTTCGCGGTGCTAAAGCTGGTGTCGAGCGTGATCAGACCGTTTACCGATGGATTGACTTGCGGGATCTCATTCTTCTGGGAAGCTACGAAATATCCGCCGATTGTCAGGTTATGCTTGCCAATAATTTTGGAGACGTTGTCGCGATACGTGTAACTCGGGTTCGAATTCACCGGTCCATTGGGGACATAACCGGTGTCCAAGCCGATTCCGCCGCCCGCGAATTGATTGCCTCCATTAAGAATCACGCCCGGCAACCTGTTCCCGCCAAAGCCATTCTGAAAAAGGCCGAGCGTATATCCCGCAGGGCGCTGCGATGGTCCCACATTCTGCATCACGATGTGATTCGCGGAGTATCCGGCAACAAATTCGTTCAGAAGGGTTGGGGTAATCGTCGTGGTCAAATGGATGATCAGACTGGTCGTGGGCGAGTTATAGGCATCCTGGATGGTCGGATAACTGGTGGCGTCGGTCCACAACGGAGTCGGGCTTATCGAATTCCAGGAATCGTGAATGTAGCGGACATTGGCGTGCCACTTTGAACCTATATTTTGGTCGATCTTGAACAGTTCTTCCCGGAAATTTGTCGGGCTCGGAAAACCTGCGGTGTAATTCCCATATCCAGGGGCTGGAACTGAAGTCGGAGCTGGGAAAAACGCCAAGAGCGGTACCGTTAGTGGGTCAATGGGCACCTGATTATTAGGGAATGCGGTTCCGGTGGCCGGGTTGATCGGGCAATCTATTCCTGGACAGAGCGCGCTGAAATCACCGAAGGCGGCTTGTGTCCCAGTACAGCCGACACCGCCTGCACCAGCGGTCAAGCCGCGCTCTTCGCAGGTCGGCGTGGCGACGTTGAAGTTCTGGCCCGGCACGCGGTCACGCCGCCATTCCTGGGAATAGAAGAAGAAAGTTTTGTTCCTGCCGTCGTATAGGTGTGGAATGCTCACCGGACCGCCAACCGTAAATCCGAAATCGTTCTTCTTGTACGGACTAAACCCCGTGAAGTAATTGTTGGCATTGAACAGGTCGTTGCGAACGTATTCGAAGACGTCGCCATGAAATTTGTTGGTGCCGGATTTAGTCTCAACCTCAACCGTTCCGGAACTGTTGCGGCCATACTGCGCGCCGTAGTTGGAACTCATGACGCGAACTTCGGCGATCGAGTCGAGACTCGGATAAGACAACAGCGTGGTGTTGCTGCCGTCATCCATGTTGTTGCCGCCGTCGATTTCCCAGTTGTTGTATTCGGTGCGGCCACCGTTCACGCTGTAAGCGACAGTGGAAAGACCTTGACCGGGCTCGTCCTGGCCGGATTGGTTGGTTGCGCCGGGAGAGAGTGCGAGAAGCTGCGTGAAGTTGCGTCCGTTGAGTTGGAGCTGGCTGAGCTGCCTTCCAGTGACGGTTCCCGTGAGCTCGGAGGACTGGGTTTCGACCTGATTCAAGTCTGCGCCCTGCACTACGATCTCGGTCGCGATGTCGCCGATGGGGAGCGTGGCATCCACGCGAGCCTTCTGGCCGACTCGCAAAACAATGCCGTTGCCTTTGAAGGTTTTGAAACCTTTGGCGGTGATGATGAGGTTGTACGTGCCGCCCGGAAGTCCAGCTCCTTCATAGTCGCCATCGGAATTGGTGACGGTGTTGCGGTCGATGCCGCCGGCGGCGCCGGTTATTCTTACGCTGGCGCCGGGGATGACTGCTCCGGTGTTATCGCGGACGGTGCCGGTGATGTCGCCGGTATCCTGGGCAAACAGGTTGACTGCCGAAAACATTCCGAGCAGTACTCCGAGCAGTACAGCGATTCCACAGTAGAGACGGATTTTCATCGAGAGCTCCCTCACCGATTTGAACTAGATCACTCTGCTATTGCTTGCATCCGGCATTTCAGGGCAAAAAGCGGTAAAATGCCTCTATTAAAACGTATCAATACTGCTTCAGGAGTTCGACTCTGTCAAGGGAAAATACTTCTTTTCAGCTACTTTACTCTTTGGGTGGACTCGCGAACAATTAATTCAGGAACGATCCGGCGGTGAATGGTTCGGATCGGTTTTTTTTCTAAGCCGGCGTCGATGGCTTCGAGGACGATGGTGGCGGCGGCGGTTCCCATCACTTCCATGGGCTGGCGCACGGTGGTGAGCGCGGGAGAGTAGATGGCTGAAGGCGATACGTCGTCAAAGCCGACAACGGAAACCTGGTCGGGAACGCGAATTCCGGCTTTGCCGAGCGCGCGGATCGCACCGAATGCGGTCATGTCGTCGAATGCCATGAGCGCGGTGAAGGGACGACGGCGATGGAGGAGTTCCTCCGTTAATTTGTATCCTTGTTCAAAACTTGAAAGGGGATCTCCAGATTCTGGTAGATCGACGATCAGACGAGAATCGAGTTCGAGGTCACGCTCACGGGCAACGTTGCGCACGCCGCGCCACCGCGGTTCGGTGTCGGACAATTGGTGCGGGCCGCGGATGAAAGCGATCTTGCGGTGGCCTAGGGAATGGAGATGTTCGAGCGCGGCGCGCGCACCTTCGGCGTTGTCGACGATCACGGAGCTGATCTTGTCGTTGGTGAGTTCGCGTCCGACGGTTGCGGTCGGAATGTTGTGCTTCTCAAGATCGGCGAGGAGGTTGATGTCGACGAACAGCCAGTTGGCGAGGACGACCAGGCCTTCGATGCGCCGGTCGAGGAGCATCTCAAGATAACGTTCGAAGCGGCTGCGTTCGTTGTGTACGTCGGTGAGAATCGGGAGATAGGACGATTGAAATAGAGTGTTTTCGATGCCGCGCAAAACGAGGGTGCAGTACGGGTCGGTCATGTCGAAGACCATGACTCCGACGGTGTGGCTGCGGCGGCCGCGCAGAGAGCGGGCAAAAAGATTGGGACGGTATCCGAGATGCTGGGCGGCTTTTTGAATCCGCGCCTTGGTGGTGTCGGGAATGTAGCGGGCCAGAGGCGCGTTGTTGAGGACGATGGAGACGGTGGCGGAGGAGAATCCGCTGCGCTCGGCTACGTCGCGGATGGTGACGGCTGCCGATTTCGACTTCTTGCGGGCGGGTTCGGAGGCGCGGCGGGATTTCGCCGAGGAAGGATTTCGCGTAGGCTTCTCGCCAGATTCCATGGACTCCTTGAATTTCAGGCTCTTGCTGGCGGACACTACAGGACGATGAATGGAGTGTCAAGTTGGCGGGGGTTGGTGCGCACATCGTTGCGCACTTTGAGGACGGCGTTGTTGCTGGTTTTTCTTTGCGGCGGCGTTGTTGCGAGAATCGGGGCGCAGAGCGAGGCTCCGGCTAAGTCGGGGACGGTTGGGGCGCACGGGGCGGGCGATCCGCAAAAGCTGTTTGCTGCCGGAGAAGCGGCGCTGCACGCGGGGAAACTCGATGAAGCGGAGCGTGATTTCCGGCAGGTGCTGGCGATCGATCCTGGCGTTGGGGGAGCGTATGCCAATCTGGGCGTCATTCATATGCGGCGCAAGCAGTGGCCGCAGGCTCTGAGCGATCTGCACAAGGCGGAGAAGTTGGCTCCGGAAATTGCGGGAATCCGGCTGAATATTGGGCTGGCGTATTTTCGGCAGAACGATTTTGCGCGCGCGATCGAGCCGTTTGAGTCGGTGGTGCGGCAGGCGCCGGAGTCGTTTCAGGCGCGTTATCTACTGGGACTTTGCTATTTTTTCAACGACCGCTGGACGGATGCGATCGATACGCTCGAACCTTTGTGGACTCGAGCGTCGGACCAGATGAATTATCTCTACGTGCTCGATATCGCGGCTTACAAAGCCAAGAACACGGCGCTTGAAGAAAAGGCGGCGGGGCGACTGGTTGAGATTGGGGAAGGCTCTCCGGAATTTCGTTTGCTGATGGGCAAGGCGCACTTGAATCGCGGCGAGTATGACGATGCGGTGAAAGAATTGGAGGCGGCGGCGCTGGCGAATCCGAAGCTTCCGTTTGTCCACTTCAATCTGGGACTCGCCTACATGCACAAGCAGGATTATGATCGCGCACGCGAAGAATTTCACAAGGACGTTGCGCTCGCTCCAGACGTGCCCTTCAGCTATGAACAGTTGGGGAGTCTGGAGGCGACGGTGGGCAACGCGGAGCAAGCGGCGAAGAATTATCGCAGTGCGTTGAAGGTGAATCCGGATGGGATCGATTCGCTGATGGGGCTGGCGAAGGTTGAGGAGCAGCAGAGACATTACCCGGCGGCGCTCGCGGAACTCGATCATGTGATCCGGTTGGATCCGGGGCATGCCAGCGCGCGTTATTTGCGCGGACAGGTGCTGGTGCGCATGGGGCGCGAGAAGGAAGGCCGCGTCGAGTTGGCGACCGCAACGAAGATGCTGAACGAGCAACGAGCAGCGCGGCACAAGGAGCTGGAGGGGGATTCGGTGCCGAGTCCGGAGTTGGCGCGGGAGCCGCAGTGAATCCTGCGCGGTAGGATGATTATTATGAAAAAGCCGACGATGAAAAAGCGGAAGAGTACTAAGACGAAGTCCATTCGCAAAGCGAAAAATAAGGTTGCCCTCAAGTCCACAATCCTGAAAGGCAAACCGAAGAAAGCTGAACTGCAGCACATTCCATGGAGCGCGGTTGCGGTTGAGGCACTGAATCCGCTGCTGGGCCGCCACTTCGTGGTGGGGCAGAACATCATGCTTTCGCGCGTCCTGCTGAAGAAGGGATGCGTCGTTCCCGAGCATAGTCATCACAACGAGCAGGTCAGCTATGTCGTCGAGGGTGCGCTGAAGTTTGGCATCGACGGCAGAGAGATTGTGGTTCGAGAGGGCGAGGTTCTGCTGATTCCGTCGAACATGCCTCACTCCGCGGTTGCGCTGGAAGATGCGGTGACCCTGGATATTTTCGACCCTCCGCGAGCCGACTGGATCAATAAGACCGATACTTACCTGCGATAAGTCAGCGTCGCGCGCGGACTCCTCGCCGCTGGCGAAACCGTCGTGCCGTATCATGTCAGGGAAGCGGTCTTTATCTTAGTCTTACTTTCCGCTAGCGGATCACAATTTGCCGAAGAATCAAACTGTAGGAACCATGTCCCGCCTGCGCTGCATCGCGTGTGGCGCTACGCCCGCTTCAGCCGCGCAGGATTTTCGTTGCACTTCGTGTGGCGATCTTCTCGAGTTTTTCTTTCCGGGGTGGAACTTCGATCCGTCCGCGCTGAAGTCGCGCTGGCTTAGCCGAAGAGCGTCTGTCGGATTAGCCGGGCGCGATTCGCTGGACCAGAGTGGAGTCTGGCGTTTTCGCGAACTTCTTCCGCACATTCCTGAAGAGAACGTCATCACTCTTCGCGAAGGCAACACGCCGCTGTATCGCATGCCGCGGTGCGCGCGCACAACCGGCGTGGAGAATCTTTATGCCAAACATCAGGGGATGAACCCTACCGCGTCTTTCAAAGATACGGGCATGACGGTTGCGGCTTCTTCCGCGCACCAGAGTAAATTCCGCTGGGTGGCATGCGCTTCGACCGGGAACACATCGGCGTCGATGGCTGCTTATGCCGCGCGCGGCAACATGCACAGCCTGGTGCTGATTCCGGAAGGAAAAATTTCCTGGGGCAAGCTTTCGCAATCGCTCGACTATGGAGCGCTCACCTGCCAACTGCGGACTGATTTCGACGGATGCGTGCGCATCCTGAATGAACTGGTCCGGCTGAAACCGGTGTATTTGCTGAACTCAGTGAATCCATATCGCATCGAGGGCCAGAAGACGGCGGCCATCGAGCTTCTGGAACAACTGGGATGGGAACCTCCCGATCACATCATCGTGCCCGGCGGTAATCTGGGAAACAGTTCTGCGATTGGCAAGGCGCTGATTGAAATGCTGGAGCTGAAACTGATCTCGCGATTGCCGAAGCTTTCGATTATTCAGGCGCAAGGGGCGAATCCGTTTTATCGCAGCGTGCGTCAGTTCGGCGGCAAGAAACTGGAACCCATGACGGCGGACACATTGGCAAGCGCGATACGGATCGGCAATCCGGCATCGTGGAAGAAGGCGTTGCGGGTGCTTGAGGCGACGGGCGGCGAGGTCGAAGAAGTGTCGGAAGTTGAAATTGCGATCGCTAAAGCCGAGATCGGCGCGGATGGGATTGGCTGCGAGCCGGCGTCGGCGGTCACGCTGGCGGGGCTGAAGAAGTTGCGTGCGAAGGGATTCGTTAAGGCCGGCGAGTCCGTGGTGCTGATCCTGACTGGGCACGCGCTTAAAGATCCCGACTTCACGATCAAGTTTCATCGCGGGGAGCTATTAGAGGGCATGCGTGACGCAGCCGACGTTTCGAAGTCACTTCAACGTGCTCCAGTCGTTCTCGATGCTAAGTTGTCTGCGGTTATCGCGGCGCTCGAACAGTCCGAAGAAGTGTAGGAGCAGAGTGCATGAAGCCCTGGGTTCTTTTCATCCCAGTTCTTCGTCACCGCGTCGAAACGATCGGATTGAAGGAAATGGTGAAAACCATCGCAGAAGCTGGGAAAGAAGTCGAAGGAAAGTAATCCAGCTAAACAGACGTAATGGTGACTGTTCCGGTCTGTCCTTCGTAGATCATCTTGAAGTGACGCAGGAATGTCCTGCCAATCAATGCGCTATGAACCTGCCCTCCGGCCCTCAGATCCACACCAGAAAACGCTCCGTTCATCGTCACATTGAGACTAGGAACGCGCACCTCCTAGATAGACATTTGCCGGATGTTTACCATGCACACCGGAGATTTCACGGCGATCCACCAAAGGTAATTTCAGCTGAACAGCGAGAAGAGAATCAATACAACACTCGGTCGCTCCCGTATCGACAAGAGCACTGACCCCAGTAATTCCCGGAATAGGAACACCTTGGGGATTGGCCACTGGATCGTGGTTCGGATCAAAGCCAATATCCACGAACAGAGTAGGGCCGTGGAAGATCAACAAATCACTCCCCGAATCGGTAGGACTGTTATTAAATCCGCACTTCGCCTCAACCATGGTAGGTGTTGTACATCACGGAAGCCGGGAGCGTAATCGGTGGAGCACCGATCTGGCGGATAAGGTATGGCCCTCTTCCAAACCGCGACACCGCGTCACTAGCCGCATTTTCAAATGAGGCATATGTGCCGACAAGCTTCCCTTCCCGCATCACGATCCACTCGCCCATGTGGCGCAGTTCTAGGTCGGCTCGCATCGTTTCGTAGGCGGCAATTTCAGTATCTATGTCTTCCATGGGAAGATCTCCGTAACCATCATCGTCAGCTAACGATTCTCCCGCCATAGACCGATTACTGTATAACGGAAGGGATTGCCCTGTCACGCGTTGGGCATGTCAAAGGCTAATTCCGCAGAAATTCGTAGCACTCCGCGCCAACTTCGTGTATAAAACACAGTTCACTCGTCGATGCCGATGAATTGGGATTCTGCTCCGGGCGATCCGAACTAAAGCCTTTCATTTCTATGGTTTCGGTGAATTTCCCCGTCGAAGAGTTGTTCTTTTACCTATAACCTATGCCTTCACGTCCCACATCGTTAGACCGATCGTTGCGTTTGGCGCTGCCGGCAACCTCGGCCAACCTGGGTCCGGCGTTTGACGCGGCTGCGCTGGCGCTGGATTTCCATCTCCGTGTGCGGGCCGAGCGCGCGCCTGATTTCTTTGTGACGGCGGAAGGGCGCGATGCGCAGATCGTCGGACGCATGGAGAACCACCTCATCGTCACGACCTATTGCGAGGTGCTGGAATCGGAGAATCGCAAGATTGCGCCGCTGCGCATTCACCTGGAAAACGAGATTCCGATTGGGCGTGGTTGCGGGTCATCGGCGGCGGCGCGTTTGGCCGGTATTGCGCTGGCCGTGCATTTTGGCCATCTACGCTGGAAGAACGATCGCATCGTCGGTGAAGCGTCGATGCGCGAGCATCATCCCGATAACGCGTCGGCGTGCTGGATGGGCGCGCTGACGGTGGCGCGCATGGCGAATCAGGTGCAGGCGCAAGTTGTCGAAGTGAAGCCGAAAGGGAAGTGGCCGCTGTTGATCGCGGTTCCGGATGCGCCGCTTTCGACCGAGCAGGCACGCCGTGTGTTGCCGTTTCAGTATTCGCGCGCCGATGCTGTCACAAATATTCAGAATTCGATGTTGCTGCTTGGCGGCGTTTACGCAAGACCGTCCCGACCTGCTCTCCTCGGCGCTTGAAGACCGCATTCACCAGCCGTATCGCGCGCCGCTCTCACCGCTGCTGCCTGCACTGAAGGAACTCACGGGCGAGAGTGGGATTCTAGGCGCTGCGCTCAGCGGGGCCGGACCGTCGGTGCTGGTGTTTCTCGATCCCAAGGTTCCGGCGAAGAGGGCGAGGCAGCGAATCGCCGCGCATCTTACCAAGCGCCGGCTTGTGGCCGAACTGATCCTCACGCAGATTGCGCAGCACGGTGGACGCGACGGCGTCGACTGGAAGAAGCATCATCCTCCAAGCAAGAAATAAACCAGATTCTCGCGCAGCTACCGCAGCGCCGCGTACTGAAGTGGCCGCAGTTTGCTGCTCTTCCAAAAGTAGGCAAGGATGATGAGGCTCGCAATCGCCGCATAGGCGCACCACAGCGAAGTGAATGCGTAACGCTTGACCTCCATCACGGCCAGAAGTATGGCCATGTTCGCGATTCCGAAGAGCACCATGTCTCTGACCTTTGAGAACAGAAGCGATCCGCAGGTCGCGACCACGTAAAGAAACGCGACATAGGTATTGTTGGTTGCCTGATTGATGTAAACGATGCTGTTGCCCTTGACGGAAATCTCGGTCGGGTACGCGGCCAGCGCCCACAAAATATAGAGAGCGGTCAGGGTGCCGACGACGAGGAACGGCACCATGCGCTGGCGGCTTTTTCCGTTGGGTTCGAATAGAACTACGCTCAGCGGCAATAGAAATGGAAGAAGGCCCTGCGCATAGAGCATGAAGGCCGCGCCCATATTATGCGTGATCCTGGGCGACAGCATGCCATCGAGCCCAAGCCAGACGAAGCCTTCGATGAACTGGTGAATGGCAAAAAGCACAGGCAGAGACGCGAAGAGAAGTTCGCGCCGGTGTTTTACCTGGGTGAGAGTGACGACACCGACGGTGGCCAAGACTCCGCTACCTACAAAATTTGCCGCCGCTGAAAAGCACATTTTGGGCCTTTCCACTCAAGTCTCTCGATTGGGTGTCAGTGAAACAGGCTCTTTGAAATACCACAAATCGGCAAGCGCTTCAATGGGGACGCACGGAATACCAGCGACCGGGGTCGCGGCTCCCACCCTTGCGCAAACAGCGCGCAAGGATGGGGCAGCCTACTTCAGATGGTTTTCTTCACGAGCCGGATCAATCTCTCACGACGGCGGGTGTCAGGTCCAGTTCGTTGGCGGTGATGCGGTGTCCGCGGAGGGCAAAGACTCCGAGGGCGAGCACGACGGCTGCGGCGCCCAAGGCGTCGGGGACGCCGATTTTGTTGGCCAGAGCACCCCACAGCGTGGCGCCAATCGCCATGCCTCCTTGCAACACGAGCAAGTAAAAGGACAAGGCGCGGGCGCGCACATAGGAAGGGCACATGGTTTGTGCTGCGACATTCAGGCAGGCGAGGATTGCAATCCATGCTGCTCCGGCGATCAGCATCACTGCGCAGAGCAGCGCGAATGTCCCGGTGCGGCCGGCAGCGAAGGTCGTGCCGGCAAAAATCAGGATTGCCGCGGCGACGACGCCGTCTACCGATAGTGCTTCTCGCAAGCGCGGCAGAGCTAAGGCTCCGAGCAGAGCGCCGAGTCCGAAGCAGCCGAGCAGCACGCCGTATCCGCTGGCGCCGAAGGGACGCGCGACGATGGGCAAGAGCGCGAGCATGGCCACGGCAGCGACGCTGAAGGTTCCGGTTCGCAGGAGTACGGATTTGGCCAGTCCGCTTTGCTTGACGTAGCGATACCCGTCGCCGATTGCCGACAACACGCGCTGAGTTTTCGGTGGCGATTCGGCCGGGCGCTGCCAGCGGTAGAGGAATACGATCACGCCGAGGAATGAAAGCGCGTTCAATAAAAACGTAGTGCCGCATCCGACAGCGGCAACGACGATGCCGCCCAAGGCCGGGCCGACTGCGCGAGCGACGTTGAATCCCGCCGAATTCAAGGCCACCGCTGACGCGTGCTGTTTCTCGGGGACTAACTCGGGTGTGATCGCCTGCCACGCGGGGTCGTTCATCACCGCGCCTAAGCCAAGCAGGAAGGTAAACAACAACAGTACCCAGGGTCCGACGCAACTGGTCAGCGTCATGATGCCGAGCGTGCCTGAGGCCAGCACCATCCAGCCTTGCGTGAGCAGCAGGAAACGCCGGCGGTCGACCATGTCGGCAAGTGCGCCTGCGGGGAGGATTACCAGAAACACGGGCAGCGATGCGGCTGCTTGCACCAATCCAATCATGAGCGGATTGAGTGTCAATTGCGTCATCAGCCATCCGGCGCCGACGTTCTGCATCCACGTGCCGGTGTAGGAAATGACGGACGCAATCCAGAGCGAGCGAAATAGTGGTTCGCCGAGCGGGGCCCAGGGCGAGACCGCGCGCCTGCCGGCCAGCGGTTCCACTATCGGCATTTTGATCATTTCTGCCATGGATCCGCGGTAGTGAGCGCTGGTCGTCGCTAGTCGTTAGTCGATTGTCGTTCGCAAACGCCTACACTTCCTCGCAGTGCATCGAATCGGCCGAACGACTAGCGACTAACGACTAACGACCAACGACTATTGTTCAACGGCCGACGACGTTTCCCCGAATGGCCACTCACTGCACCGCCATGCTCGCACTCCGTAGATCGCGATTCCCACGACCAGAATCACCGCCGTGTAGCGGACCTCTCGCAAGAATCCTTCGCGAAAGATCACGATAAAAACAAAAGTCAGAGCCGCAATCAAAGCCGGCAGAGGATAGAGCCACATGCGGAACGGGCGCGGCAGGTCTGGTCTTCGGATGCGGAGTACGATCACGCCGATGGCCTGCATCAGATACTGAAGAACGATACGAATCACGATCAGCGCAGAGATCAGATCTGCCAGGCGAAGAAAGCAAAACAACGCTGCGACGCCCGCCAGGGCGAGCACGGAAACATAGGGGATCTGGTGGACGGGATGGACTTTGGCGAAGGCGCGAAAATAATTTCCGTCGAGCGCCGCGGCGTAGGGCACGCGCGAATAGCCGAGCGTCAACGAAAATACCGAAGCGAATGCCGTCCACATCACCAGAACCGATATCACGGACCCTGCTCCGTGTCCGTAAACTCTCTGCATCATGGTCGAGACCACGTAGAGCTTGCTGTTGGCAGCGCCCGCGTGCACCATTTCACGCCAGGGAATCACGCCCAGAACGCTGACGTTCATTACTACATATAGACAGGCGACGGAGAGAATGGATAGCAACAGGGCGCGGGGAATATTTTTCGCGGGATCCTTGACCTCATCGCCGAGGAAACAGACGTTGTAGTATCCGCCGATGTCGTAGGCGGCGATCAGCATGGCGCCGGCGAGTCCGTGGAAGAAGGCGGGGGAAAGCGAGAATGCGCCCGGAGGGAGATCGAAGGCCTGGTGCGCATTGAAATGCGTGAGACCGGCGAAAATGATCCATCCGATGGTCGCCATGACTCCGGCCCACAGCAGCTTGGTGAGGCGCGCGATCACGGTGATGCGGCGGTAGAGCAGGAATGCGGTCAACAGGCAGACGCCAATCGCGACAAAGGTCGCGGGCATGACGACCCATGACAGTTGCAGAGTTCCGAGTAGAGGAAGAGTCAACGACCCAGTGCGGGCGGACCATACCGTTTCTAGTCTTGGAAAGAGAAAGGCGGCGTATTGCGAGAGGCCGACCGCGCCCGACGCGATCGACAGAGGAGCGCTGAAGGAAAGTTGCCAGATAAAAAGGAAAGAAACGAGACGGCCCAGTTTGTTTGGTCCGTAGATTTCTCGCAGATAACGATATGATCCGCCGGAGCCGGGCATCGCGGCGCCCAACTCAGCCCAAACCAAACCGTCACAGATGGCGAGGACCGTGCCAAGCACCCAGCCCAGCATGGCTTGCGGGCCTCCCATCACGGTCACGATGAGCGGGATGGTGATGAACGGGCCCACGCCGATCATGTCGATCATGTTGAGCGCGGTGGCGGAGCCGAGGCCGATGCCGCGGACGAGTTGTGGTTTGGAGCCGGGATCGTTCGCGAGTGGAGTTGTCATGAAGGTTGGTGGTGAATCGTCGTTGGTCGATGGTCGTTAGTCGTTCGCAAACCTGGTGGTGTGATCTCGTTCGTCTCTCGCCAACGACCCCGAGCGACTAACGACTAACGAGCATCGACTAACGACCACTAACCAAATTCACGAATAGGCGCACTGCTCCCGGCACGCCTGCGGGCAACTGGCGGAAGAATGCGTAGCCGGTGTAGATGTATGTGCCCTTGCCGTAGTGCGCTACGAGCAGGCCGCCCTTTTGCTCGCCTTCGCCGGGATCATGAGATTCGAGCAACGGAGTAAAGTTGCCATCCCACTGCGACATGAAGTAGAGACCGCGCTCTTGCACCCAGCCTTGGAAATCTTTTTGCGTGATTTCGTTTGGCGAATGGAAGATTGGATTCGCGGGATCGAGAATCGTCACTGGTGCTTCTTCCACCGAAACGCGCGCCCGACTGAGCGTTGCGGGATATGGGGTGAATTTGCCGCTGTTGAAATCTCCCGTCGCGGCGTTGTATTGGACGACGAGTCGCCCTCCGGCCTGGACATAATCGAGGAGGCGCTTGTTGTTCGCGATCACATTCTTTTGGGTGTCATAGGCGCGGATGCCCAAGACTACGGTTTGATACTTCCCCAAATCTTCGGAGCCGAGCTTGTCGGCAGGAATCGCGGTTACATCGATCCCGATCTGCTGGAGCACTGTCGGAATGTCATCTCCTGCACCCATGATGTAGCCGAGTTTCAGATCTTTCGGAACCTTCACGTCGACGATGCTGATGCGTTGTTGAGCGGGTTGGTAATAGTAGGCGGATGGAAGGTCTTCGCGGGTGACGAGCGAATATCCTTCGTTATATCTTCGAGACCCTGCGTCGAGTGCAGCGCGAACTTCGACGCGCCCCTCTTGCAATACGCCGGGCAATACTTTGAAAGTAAACTCCTGACGGTCGCCGCGTTTTGCCAAGGCAACTGGCAGGCGTTCGGGATCGGCTTTCCATCCCGGTGGGAGTTCGAGGCGCAGCGTTCCGTTTGGCGCGCCGGTGAGATTCGATTGCACGCCGACTTTCACCGTAATCTCGCGGCCGTCGGCCTTCGCCGTTCCGTCGGGAAGAACCTGTTCTCCTGGGTCGAGGGTGAGGGAAAAAGCAGGGGCGACCGCGAGCGGCGTTTTATTGTGCACGCCGGAATCGTCGACGTAGGGAACGAACACGGTCGCGGAAATTCCCGCCGAGGGAGCTTCTTTCGCGTGTCGATTCCGAATCATTTCCGGCGCGGGCGAATGAAATCTGCCGCTCTCGACGAATTCATATTGCACTCGAACATGAAGCGGCGGAGGAGGCAGAGGCAAGGTGCGGTAGCGTTCATCGTCAATCGTGTTGAGGGCGTCGGTTTCAGGATTGTCGCGATGCCAGTAGGGCCGAGTCGCCGGCGCATCGGCGGGAACGGTGAGCGCGAAATTAGCATAGTAGTTTTCGCCCGGCGCGATCGTCATTTCTCCGGCATCAGCCTTGCGCACCCATTCTTCTTCTTGCCTGCCTTCGATGCTGGCACGACTTACGATGAGCGCACGATCGGAACCGTTGTGGAGTTTGGCGGTTACCTGAAATGACTGTCCCGGAGAAACCAGCGTCAGAGCGTCTTTGAACGGGAGCGTTTTGCGGAGGCCGGACTGATCGTGATCACCAGCCGCGGTCGCGGTCGCTTCAAGCGACACGCCGGAAGCAAGGTTGGCCGCGATCTCTGCCTGATGCTGCTTGGTTTGTAGAATTCCTAACAGGGTTTGTTTGCCGGCATCGGAGACGGCGCTGGATTTCAGACGATCGATGGTGGAGTCGAGAATTTGTTCTGCTTTCCAAAGAGACTCAGAGGCGCTCGCGGAGTCGGTTTCGCTTTTTTCCGTGGCATGCTTGATTTCCCCGGCCAGCGACGAAAGTTCGCCGCGCAACCATGGCACCTTTTGCTCTTCGTTTCCAAGAGACGCGGCCAGTCCGGTTATGGAGGTGTCGAGCCCGTCGAAGAAATCGTGCTCATGGCCGTCTTTGTCTTTCGCGGACTCGACCAGGGAATCGACCAGCTTGTAAAACGTGAAGCGGTCGCCGGGATCGACCGTCCAGTTGGCGGCGCCTTGAGACTGCTGATGGCGCAAACCTTGCATAGCAAATTGAATGTAGGACGTGCCCAGCACGGGATCGACGGTTCCCGTATTCAGCTTCACGGTGTAGTTGGCGGAATCGCAGGTCATGGCTCCGAAGCCACACACGTTGCCGATGTAGAGTTTCTTCGGCTGCCAGGGTTGAAGTCCCTCGGCGATCTGCTCAGGAAAACGCTTGGGATCGGCGGCAGCGCGGAAAGCCTCTCTGGTCAAGATCGCGGACACCTGATGATGTCCGTGGCCATCGCGGTCGGTGCCGGAAAAACGCGCGACCAGAACATCCGGACGAAAAGTGCGAACCACCCGCACGATATCGGCTAACGCGATGTCGTGCCCTTGCCACTTCTGAAAGGTTTCTTCGGGAGTTTTGGAATAGCCAAAGTCGGCGACGCGCGAGAAGCGCTGCTCAATACCGTAATAGCGGTCAGACGCCAGCACCTCGAGCGTGCGCAAGAGGCCGAGCCCGTCGAAGAGATTGCTGCCGAGCTTGTTCTGTCCGCCTTCGCCGCGGGTCAGGGTCAGGAGCAACGCGGAGACGCCCTTTCCGCGAGCCTCCAGCGTCAACATGCCGCCGTCTTCGTCATCGGGATGCGCATCGACTTGCATCAGACGCGCCGTCGTGTTCAAACGGCGCAGCATCAGCTTCAAGCCGGACGCGCCTATTTCCTGTGGGAGCGGCTCATAATAATGATCAGTGGGAGCAGGCTTATGCTCTGCAGGTGTCTCTGGGCGCTGAGCCACTGCCGATATTGGGACCAAAAACGAGAACCCGATCAGCGCCATCGCGGTCCCAATCTCACAACGCGCGATACCAGGCACGATCCGGCGCGCGTGCTTTGTCATTGTTCTCAACATGCCCGTTCTCAACATGCCCATCTGATGGATTTTCCCCGAAGAAAGGATCAAATAATTCCCACGTTCCGCCCCGGCCATGTTGGGAGCTAGCGTACTCCTTGTGCCGCGGCAAATTTTTTCTGACAGTCTGAGGCAGACTGCACAATTTGTTGAAACTCTGGATCCTGGCGGACGTTCACGAGCATGGGGTCGGACATCAAGGCTTGGTGCGCGCAATAGTTTTCGCTGACGGCTTTGCGCAGGAATGCGAAGGCGGTCTGCTTTTCGCCGCACGAGGCCAGCACCGCGCCCTGATAGTATTTCAGTTCCGGATCTTGCTCAGGCAATAGCTCGACTTGCGCCAACTCGGCCAGGCGATGGATTTCCGCTTGAGGCGCTTTGCCGAGGCAAGGTTGCAATAATCCTCGCATCCACATTGCGTTCTGCGGCATTTGCTCGGCGGCCTGTTTCGCTTCTTCCGTCTTTCCCTGACGCATCAGGACGGTCACTCGAACGGCGTTTGTCCACTCCGAACCAGCGTCGATTTTCAGATACGCGAGAGCGCGGTTCGATTTCCCTTGCTCGAAAAAAGCAAACGAACACGACCGCCAGTTGTAATTGGCCGGATCGATGGCCAGGGCCTGGTCACACTCTTGCTGGGACGGTTCGAGCAATCCGGCGTAGCGCAGCACGTAGGCGAGCGAATAGTGCGCGACCGCATTGTCGGGCCGCCTCCTGACCAGCGCTTCCGCGTCGTCATAAGCCTTATCGAGGTCTCCCATCTCGACTTCATTGGTCGCGAGATATCCGGCGGCGCTGACGCGAGCGGGTTCGAGCGAGAGTGCGCGCTGGTAGGCGGCGTTCGAACGCTGGTATCCGGCGGCTCCGCCACCGGAGTAAATTGCGTCGAAGTAATAGCGCCGTCCGAGGGCTTCCCAGGCTGGAGCGTAATTTGGATCGAGGGCAACGGCGCGCTCGAGCATGGTGATCGCATCTTTATTCGTGGCGCCGTCGTGCGCCATCGACAGGCTGCGCAAATATAAGTTGTAGCCTTCGCCGTTGGCTGGAACGCTGCTGTTTTCAACCGCGCCGCGGCCGATCCCCAACGTGGGCACCAGTTCCTGCCTGACTTTGCGGGTCATCTGGTTTTGCAGGGAGATCAAGTTGTCGGCCGACGCGTTGAGGCGGCCGGTCCAGATCAATTTGTTGCTCTTGACCTCGACGGCTTCGAGCGTGACCATCACCATTTTGTTTTGACGGAGGAAGTGGCCGGTGACTACGGTGTCCACGCCCAATTCGCGACCAGCTTGTGTCGGATCGGTAACGCCGCTGGCATATTTCTGAGTGACGGCCGAAGGACGAATTTCGAGCGAGTGCGCGGACGTGAGCGCGTTCGAAATCTCGTCAGCCAAGGCAAAGCGCAGGAACTCGCTCTCGGAATCATTATTTATGTTTTGCAGGGGAAGAACGGCGATGGTGCGGCTGCCTGCTTGAGTGGCCGCGTTCTTATGTTTCAACCACCATGCTCCTACTGAGACCACAAGCGTCAGAAGCACGGCGGCGAGTGCGGCGATGATCCACATCGGGGCCCGGCTTTGCTTCTTTTGGAAAGTGTTGGTCGCGAGGTGCAGGCCCGCCGCTTGACGAAGACCACTGCGAAGCGTCGGCTCCGTGCCTTTCTTGAGCTTTACCAGGTCGGCTTTCATCTCGGTGGCGTTTTTGTAGCGGAGATTGCGGTCTTTCTCCATCGCTTTGCCGATGATGGTCTCAAGTTCGGGCGGGACTTCGGGATTGATGGAGCGTGGCGACGCGGGCTTCGAATTCATCACCGCATGCAATGTCGTGACGACGTTCGTTCCGGTAAAGGGCTTTTTGCCGGTCGCCATCTCAAACAGCACCACTCCAAACGAAAATATGTCGCTGCGTACGTCGAGATCTTCGGAGCGGGCCTGCTCGGGCGACATGTAGACGGCTGTGCCGGGGATGACTCCCACCTGCGTCAGCGATTCTTCGAGCGACGAATCGGTGGTGGTGCCGACGCTCTGATCCTTGGCGAGTTTGGCGAGTCCGAAGTCGAGAATTTTTACTTGTCCATTCGGAGTTAGAAAAATATTCGCCGGCTTGATGTCGCGATGGACGATTCCCTTGGCATGAGACGCAGCCAGCGCGTCGGCGACCTGCACGGCGATGTCGAGCAGGTCGTCGATCTCCATCGGCTTGCCATGGATGCGCTGCTTGAGGCTCTCGCCTTCGAGCTTTTCCATGACGATGAAGGGCTGGCCGTTGTTGTCTTCAATATCGTGGATGGTGCAGATGTTGGCATGGTTGAGTTGCGAGGCGGCGCGGGCTTCACGGGTAAAGCGTTCGAGCGAGCGCTCGTCTTTCGCCAAATGATCCGGGATAAATTTCAGCGCGACATGGCGGCCGAGGCGGAGATCCTCCGCTTCATAGACGATTCCCATCCCACCGCCGCCGAGCTTCGACAGAATGCGGTAGTGGGATACGGTTTGGCCGATCATCTCCATGCGCAGTGATGATTCTAGATTCTACTGCCGGATTCAAGGTGTCTCGCCTGTGAAGGCGTAATGGTAGGCGGTCAACGTGGCTGGGTCAACCGAGATCGGGGGCTACGAATACGGACGGGACGGGGAACGAGACGCGATCAAGGGGCCATGACTTTCGGAAGATTCCAATGGCGCCAGAGGCTCACCAGACGGAGGACAAAACAAAACGTTCCACCGGCGACTGCCGCCCAAGTGTGTGGCACTCTTAGCTTTCGCGCCGCGATCATTACCGCTGCTCCCGCCATGGCGGCGGTGGCGTAGATGTCGGAACGGAGGACGTTCGGCACGCGCGCGAGCAGAATGTCGCGCACCGTGCCGCCGCCGACCGCAGTGATGGTTCCAAGCAAAATGGCGATGAATGGATGGATTTCGTACATCAGCGCCTTTTCCGTTCCGGCGATAGCAAACAGAGCCAGACCAGCCGCATCAAGAACCAGAATTACGGTAGGGGGAATTCCCTGGACGTAGCGGTACATGAAGAAAACGATCGCCGCTCCGGTGAAGGCCATCGCGGAATAACGCCAGTCGCGGAGTGAACTGGGAGGGATGGCGCCGATCAGCAGGTCGCGAAAAATTCCTCCGGCGAGCGCCGTCGAAAAGGCCAGTACCATCAATCCGAGCAAGTCGAGGTTGCCGGTGATCGCGGCCTCGGCGCCTTCGATACCGAAAATAAGCGTGCCAGCCATGTCGGCCGCGAAGAGCAATGTGTTGGTTGGGCGCTTCGAGGGTTCTGTCATGGGTGGATCCGCGGGTTTCGACGAGTGGACAGAGATCTTGCCCGTCTTCGAAGGCGTAATGGTAGGCGGTCGGCAGAGCGGGGTCAACCGAAGTGAGCTCGGGGTGTAACATTGTCGCGTTCGGTCATGACAACACCATCGTTGGTTATCTTCAGTATTGCCGCGATCTTCTATCTGCTCACCTGGGTGTACATCCGACAGCTTGTCCGCGATGTCAATGCCAACTCAACCAGGCCGCACGTTTCGACATTTTGGTGGCACAAAGGATGGAATCGGCACAAGACGCAATTTCCCGCCAGCCCAGTACGGAACCGCATTCTGGGGTGCATCGTTCTGACCGTTGTTTTCGGCCTAATCGCGTTTGGCATTGAAGCGCATCAGATGTTCGTTCGCCTGCGTTAGTGACGGGTGTTCTGAGTGAGTCGCCCGGTTACAGCACTTGCTACTAGCTGATCAACGCCGCCGACGATCCGACCCACTTCATATTTTTGTTGTGATCGACGCCCATCATCAGTCCGCGACCCATGCGCACGATGGTCAGCACGGGAACGAGTTCATCGAGCCAGACATACATGATTCGCAGTTCAACTTTTGTCTCGCCGTGCGGAGTCTCGACGATTGGGGTGAAATTCAAACGCTCCTGAAGAATGTATTCGCCGCGCTTGGCGGCGGGGATGGCGTCAATGTCGGCGCGCGAGGGCGCGATCACGACGCCCAGTCCGGCGAAGGAATAGAGCGGCTTGAGGACAAAGTTCTCGAGATCGGCAGGTAACTCGGCGAGTTGATCGAGAAACCATGTCCGCGGCACCGATGGATGCTTGAGGTAGGGAATGGAATATTTGCTGATGCGGAAATACCAGTTGGGATGGCCGGCCCACTCGACGTCGAGATCGTCGCGAAAATCGAACGGCAGCTTGATGCCTTTGCGTTCCAGTTCATCGATGATGGTGCGGTTATAAATTCGCTCGATCGGAACGCGTTTGCCGGCCTCATCATAATAAAGTTTTCGGCCCTCTTTGCGAATCTTGGTGATGCAGACGGTTCGGATGCCGAGCATCTCTTCGGTAAGCAGGAAATCGGGACGGGTCTTCTGTTCCTCGGGATGCACCTCCATCAGAATGACGTTGGCGGGATCGTGGCCGGCGACAATCGCATCCTGTAGAAGAAGTTTGTAGGCGGCCGAGTCGAGTCCGCTCAGGAAGTAATGGAGCTTTGGATCGAGACCGAAAACATCGACGTAAGCCTGCGACAGGACGGGCTGATAGGCGTAGAGGGAAGGGAAGGCCTGCAATTCGACGAGTTTTGGTTGTAACTCGCCCGACTGATCACGCACCAGTCCGAAGTCGACCTGAACAAACATCGGATGCGGCGATTCGTTCGGGACGCGGAACTCGGCTGGAATCGAAGCTTCGGAGCGCTTGAGATATTCCGGGTTGTCGACGAGTTGGCGGATCAGCGCTTTGCCGTCTTCTCCCATGCGCTTGACGAGCTGGTTGGGAAAGAAGCATGGAGTCTCGCAGACCGCAAAGGGGACCTCCATGCCGCAACGCGCCGCCATTTCGCGGCGCAGAAGTTCGTATTTTTCCTGGGTGAAGCGCGCGTTGAAGTCGCGGCGGTAGGAGGGGATCATACGAGCGGGATCATAGACTGAGAGTGACGCGAGAGCCACTCTTTCCCCGCAAGTTCGCCCTGCAAGTTCGCACCGCAAGCTACGCTTCAATCAAAAACTGGCCGCCGCGCATGATTTGCTCGTCATCGACCCAGATATCAAATTTTCGCCCGACAACGTCGATGTGGGTAGACGAAAACCATTCCGCTCCGGTGTGAGCGCCGTAAGGATTTCCGAAGGCGATGTGGACGCCGGGATATTTTTCGTCCTGGAGGATGGCGCCAATCACATCCTTGAGTTCGATGTTGGTGCCAATGGCAAACTCGCCCACGCGATTGCTGTTTTCATCCTTGTGGGTATAGGCCCAGAAGTCGTCTTTGAGTTCTTTGTTTGACGAATGCGCTTCGATCAGCCGATTTCCCTTGATGTGAATGGTCAAGGGATGGGCTTTCAGGTCGCCAAACTTTTCGCAGAGATAATCGCCGACAACGCCGTCGATGACGAATGTCCCGTTGACCTCGCCGGGAGTCGTGAAGATCTCGCCGCCGGGCAGGTTGCCCCATTTCTCGGTGCTGATGATGCCGCTGGTCTTGACCCAACGGTAGTTGGGATTCAAATCGGCGACCAGATCGGTGCCTGCGGGAGTTTTCGCGCGAATCTGCTTGGCCTTGCGCACAATCTCCATCACCTTGGCACTCAGGCGGTCGACCTTCAGAAAATCGGCGCGCATGCCTTCCATCATGATCTGCTTCTTGATGTTGACCATGTGAGCGTGACGAATCTTGTTCTTGTTCACGATGTCGGTCATCTGCATGCGTGACTTCAATTCGTTGGTTTGCGCGCAGACGGCAAAGATGCTGACCTGGCTCGTCTCGAGATCCTCGGCGACGGGCAGTGGTAAATCGGTCAACGGACGAGGCGCCACATCTTCGAGCACCCAGGTCTGGTAGCGGCAGCCAATTTGCTCAAGTTCGTGCACGAGGGCAGCGGCAATTTCCAGGCACACTTCGTCGGTAATGACGGTAACTTTTTCCGTCGGCAGTATTCGCAGACACACGCGGACGGCGTTGCGAGCGCCAGGGGTGAGCTCGGGATCAAAAGGCACCTGGTTCAGTTGTCGATGGGAGTAGGTCGCAGCGTTCGTAGTATTCATCAATATTTTCGTCAAGCCGGTTTAAACAGCCCTAGCGGTGGGCATTTGGTCCGCGTTATCTTCGGCGACGCCCACCTCAGTCTCCTCAATGATGTAGTCCATTACGGCTTTCATGTCGCCGGTCTTGCGGAACACTTCCAGTTGCCGGTCCGCGCCCGTTCCCATCTTCATGATGGTGCGGATATATTCCACTTCTTCGCGGCAATCGAGTTCATCGAGCACGTCGTCGACAAACTCGAGATACTCTTCGATCAGATCGCGTTCGTCCACTTCCATCTGCTTGCCGAAGTCGATCAATTTTCCGTTGATCCCGTAGCGGGCTGCGCGCCATTTATTTTCCATCAGCAGCGATTTGCGATAGAGGCGGAATCCCTGGTTCTGCGTATGCAACTTATACAACTTGGCGACCGTGGCCTGAATCAGCGCCGCCAGGGCAATGGTTTCGTCGACCCGCATCGGCAAATCGCACACGCGGAACTCCAGCGTGTTAAAGAACGGGTGCGGGCGCATGTCCCACCAGATCTTCTTGGCGTTGTCGATGGAGTTGGTCTTGACCAGCAGCTTGACGTAATTTTCGTACTCACCCCAGCTCGGGAAATAATCCGGCAGGTTGGTACGCGGAAATTTGTCGAACACCTTGCAGCGGTACGAATGAAGCCCGGTGTCCATCCCCAGCCAAAAGGGAGAATTCGACGACAGCGCGAGCAGGTGCGGAATAAAGTAGCGTGCATGATTCATCATCTGAATCAGGATTTCGCGGTCTTCGATGCCAACGTGCACGTGGAGCCCGAAAATCAGATTGGCACGCGCGACCAGTTGCATGTCTTCGACAATATTTTTGTAGCGCTCGCCGGGAGTCAGTTCCTGCACCCGCCAATCGGCGAAGGGATGGGTCGCCGCTGAAGCCAGCCGCAGGCCATTCTCGCGGGCGAGGTGGATCATATGCCGGCGCAGAGTTTTCAGTTCCTGTCGCGCGTCCTTGATATTGGCGCAAACCGAAGTGCCGACTTCCACGACCGATTGGTGCATCTCGGTCTTCACCCGCTCTTGCAGAACCAATCGACCTTTTTCGATGATCTCGGCGTGGATGTGCGATCGCAGATCCCGAGTTTCGGGATCGACGGTCTGATACTCTTCTTCGATTCCTAGCGTGAATGTAGGTTTCATCGCGGTATCCAGAGCTGCCAGGCGGGATAGACGCTGACAGAGGCCTTTCCAGTATACCAATTGGGCGACGCAGGTGTAGAGGTGCGGAAGACTGCGCCCCGCCGAATTTTTGGCTTGGAGTCAGGCCTTCTTTCGTATTTTCGGAGTGCGAAGATCGACCCATTTGGGCCCACCTGGACCGGGCTCGCTTACGCCTGGCCCACTCAAGAATGATGCCCATCGCATTTCTGTATAAGGCTTCTCGTCGCTCAAGGCCTTTTCTACCGCCATCTCAGCCACGGCATCGACCACCCAATCGAAATTTGCCTGGCCCACCGAGGTGATCTCGGCGTCGGGCGCGGGGTTCATGAAGTCAATCGCGTAAGGCACGCCGTCCTCGACGGCAAACTCGACTGTGTTCAGGTCATAGCCGAGAGCGCGACAGAGCGACAGCGCGTCTTTCTCGATCCGTTGCTTCAACGGCTCAGGAGGCTGAGGGTTCCCTTTTACGTAGCGTTCGTGGTGCGGAGCCTTCGGATCGTACTTCATGATGTGTACTTTTTCCTGGCCAACCACGTAGCAGCGGTAGTAGTCCTCGAACTCGACGCCATGCTGCAGAGTCATGCAGAGATCGCCAGTCTGGTTGTAGTTGTGAAAGAACTCGTCCGGATTATGCACCTTATAAACATGCTTCCAGCCGCCGCCGGCGTAGGGCTTGAGGAATGCCGGAAATCCGACGTAAGAGAATAGTTCGTCCCAATTCAGCGGATAGATCAGATTGCGCATCGACTTGTCGGTCGTATCGGGCGGGTGCTTGTGATGGGGCAGGATCACCGTGGGAGGAATCGCGACGCCCATCTTGTGCGCGAGCGCGTAGTTGAAAAATTTATCGTCGGCCGTCCACCAGAAGGGATTGTTGACGACGATCGTTCCCTGCAACACAGCGTTCTTCAGGTAGGCGCGATAGAAGGGAATGTCCTGCGAAATGCGGTCGACGATCACGTCATACTTCTTCGGTTCATCCATGCGGATGCCGCCGATATTGACGAACTCCGCCGTGACACCTTCGACTTTCATCGAGTTGATCTTCTCGACGAGAGCCGGGGGGAAGGTGTTCTCCATGCCAAACAAGATTCCGATTTTCTTCACTGCCGTTCTCCTTAACTAACTTTGCTGCTAACCAACTGCGCTGCTCTAGAAATACTTCGCTGCCATTCGTTGCCAGAGCGGCCAATCGTGTTTGCTGTTGTCTCCGTAGATGTCGAGCCAATGCGGAATCTGCTTGGCGGTGCAGAATCGCCGCCATCTTTACGTTGGCGTCCAGACACATGTCCCAATCGGACGTCCCGAGGACGATCTTCATCTTGCGGTAGCGGCTGAGAAACCAATCGTCGCCCGCGTTGGCCAGATAGTCGGGAGGATTGTTGAAATAGACATTGTCGTCGTAATAGCCGTCGAGGAAGCTCTTGATGTCGAACGACCCGCTCATGGTGACGCAGGCGGAGACGAGATCCGGATGGCGCATGGAAAAATTCAGCGCATGATAGCCGCCAAAGCTGCATCCGGTGACGGCGATCTGCGGCGCCCAGTTTTTCCACTTCAGATGAGGTAGAAATTCGTTGAGCACGTAGCGCTCATACTGGACATGGCGCCAGATGCGCTGCCCGGGGTGTGCGCCTTTGTTGTACCAACTTTCGCCGTCGACGCCATCGACACAGAACACCTGAATCTCGCCCGCTTCCAGTTTGCCGGCGAGCGCCCGAATCATTCCGGCATCTTCATATTCGAAAAAACGGCCCATGGATGTGGGAAAAACGAGGATGGGCTGTCCCGCGTGTCCATAGACCAGGGACTCCATGTCGCGGCCGAGTTCATGGCTGTATTGCTTGTTATATTCACGGTTCATGCGCGCGAGGATTGTAACCGAACTGACCGGCAGAAGCATCTGGCGAAAGATGCATGGAGGCGGGCGGTCCGCGTCGTGCTGGGGTGTTGCTATCGCCCAACAGGCGTTGAACGCGGATCAATTCCCAGGTGCTTCAGTTTCGATTGCAGAGTGGTGCGCTTCAATCCCAAGCGTTTGGCTGCGCCTCGTATCCCACCGATTTGTCCATGGCTTGCCTGCAACGCCTGAAGAATATGTAAGCGCTCGGCGGCCGCCAGCGTCTGATCCGGATTCTTTTCGTCGGGACGTTTCTTTTCCGTTTTCACGGATTCAAGTTCGGCGGCGGGCGCCACTAACACCGAACCTTGTGTCAGAATCACCGAGCGCTCGATAAAGTTCTCTAGCTCGCGCACATTGCCCGGCCATTCCCACCCGATCAGCGCATCCATTGTTTTCGTGGGAATGCTGGTGATCGATTTTTTCATCCGTTGCGCGAACTTCTGGACAAAATGTTCCACCAGAAGCGGGATGTCTTCCCTCCGCTCACGCAACGGTGGCACGGAAATCGGAAATACGTTCAAGCGGTAATACAAATCGCTGCGGAATTGATGGTCACGGACGAGGTCGGCAAGGTTGCGGTTGGTGGCAGCAATCAAGCGAAAGTTGACCTTCAAGGTCTGCGTTCCGCCCAGCCGCTCGAACTCCTGATCCTGGAGAACACGAAGGAGCTTGGGCTGGAGTTCGAGCGGAATCTCGCCGATCTCGTCCAGAAATAAAGTTCCCTTGTCGGCCAGTTCGAGGCGTCCAATTTTCCTGCTTACAGCTCCGGTGAAGGCGCCTTTTTCGTTGCCGAATAACTCGCTCTCCAGCAGTCCCGACGGAATCGCGGCGCAGTTCAGTTTAATGAAACCGGACTTGGCTCGGGGGCTCAAGCGATGGATCGCGCGCGCGACCAGTTCCTTACCCGTTCCGGTTTCGCCGAGGAGTAGCACGCTGGCATCGCTCGACGCTACTCTTCCTACTTGTTCCATCGCGTGCTGCAGCGGTTTGCTCTGCCCGATAATCTCGCCGAACCCCAGTTCCGTGTCGATTTCCTGTTCCAGATAAAGCTTCTCTTCGGTGAGCTTCTTTTTGGCTTCGCGGAGAGCCTCGGTGGCCTCGCGAAGTTGAGTCACGTCCATGGTTGCGCCTGTAAGTCCGATGACACTATTCGTGGCGTCGAAAAGTGGTTCGAGGGTTACGTCGAAGTATCGCTTCACGCCACCAACATCGGCCTGAACTTCATGGCGCGTCCCAACTCCGGTTTCGAGCACCCGCCGCCTGATATCCGCGCTGCGGTGACCCTCCTCGGCGTCGAGAATGTCATAGGTCGTTCTTCCCGTGACCTCGCCCCCATCGCCGGACAGCAGCGAGTTATATGCCCATGTATAGCGCAAGTCGCGGTCCTGGTTGAAAACCGTGATCGGAGAATGCTTGAGCGCCACCCGGAACCGTTCCTCGCTCTCGCGCAGCGCCTTCTCGGCGCGCTTGTGTTCTGTGATGTCGATCCCCGTGGTTTGAATCAGTGTTTCGCCGTCGAGGGTCGAGACCACGACGGAATTGGACAGTACCCACACGGGTGCGCCATCTCTTCGCCGGAGTTGCATTTCCAGGCTAGACAGGGATCCCTTCTCTTGCAATTGTGTAAGAATCGCTTCACGGTCTGCCAGATTGAAATAGAAGTCTTTTGCAGACCGTCCGCGGACTTCATCGGCGCGAGCGTATCCGAGAATCTGTGCCCAGGCGTCGTTGCAATCCAGAACCTGTCCTTGTGAACTGGCGATCGCCACTCCCGCGAGATTCTTCTCGAACAACATCCGGTACTGTTGTTCCGATCTGAGGAGTGCCTCGTCGGACTGGCGTTGGGCCTCCTCGGCTTGCCGTCGTTCGGTGATGTCCTGGACCAAGGCCATGTGCCATCGCCGCGTGTCTCCGGCAGTCCACATGGGTACCGGCAGAAGCCTGACCCAGCGCACCGATCCATCGGGGCGCACATACCGTTTGTGAAACTCAAGATCCGTCCGTTCCCCGCTGGCCAGTCGTTGAAGCGTGTCGACGCTCTGATGCATGTCGCGGGGGTCAGTGATGTTCTGTACAGTCAAGCGGCGCAGTTCGTCTTCGGTGCGGCCTGAAATTTCGCAAAACTTCGGATTTACTTGCAGGAAACTGCCGCTCTGGGAATCCACGAGAGCGATGCCCATTGGGGAGCGCGCGTAGACGGTTCGAAACAGCAGTTCGCTTTCGCGGAGCGCTTTTTCCGCACGTTTCAGTTCCGTCAGATCGATCGATGCAGCCACTGCGCCGGCGGGATTGCCGTGCTCATCGAGCAGTGGAACCGCATTCATCACCGTTTCCCGCTCTGTTCCGTCTCCAAATACCAAAGTTACGGGACTGCCATAGACCGGCTCCTGTGTCGCGACCGCTTGCTGCATGGGCAACATATCGGCGGGAATCTCGATGCCATCGCGCATCGCTCGGAAAGCAGGCTGCTCCTCGTGAGGCGCGCTCTTGGAAAAGTTGGTGCCACGGGGCAGCCGCATCTGTTCGTAGGCGGCGCGATTGCCGGTGATGCGCCGGCACTGCGCATCATGCGTGATGAAAACCGGGACGGGCACCACATCGAGCACCGTCTCCAGCTCTTTGCCTCGATTCAATTCCCGTGCCCTGACTTCGCGCAGCGCGCTCTCGGCGCGTTTGCGCTCGGTGATGTCGCGCGAAATCGCCACTCCGTACGATCGCTCCAACTTCACGCTGCGCAGATTTACTTCGACGGGAAAGGTGGTCCCATCCTTTCGCCGATGCATTCTCTCTATGATCGCGAAGCTCGATTCGCGCAACTGCCGATCCACCTCGGCGCGCGAAGTTTCGGTTAAGTCGGTATCGATGTCCCGGACGGTCATTGACAGCAGCTCTTCCCGGCTATAACCGAGATCGATGCATGCCCGGTCATTCACATCAAGCAGGCGCAGGGTCGGAGGATCGATCACAATGATGGCGTCATTGGAGTGATCGAGCAGCGCCCGGAACATGGTTAGTCCCTTGATCAGCAGTCCCTGTTCCTGCGTGGTTCTTAAGAGTCGATCGTTGGTTGCGGTCAGCGCCTCCTCGGCCCGCACGCGCTCGGTGACGTCGTGCGCGATGCCGCGCACAACCGGCGCCGGGACACCGTCTCTGCGCAGTGTGTTGCGATATTCCCAGATTCGTTCTTCTCCAGATCTCGTCAAGACCGACATCAGGCCGCAGGCCTCGCCGGTGATTGCGATTTCGCGCAAATAGTCGTCGAAGCGCGCGCGGTATTGTGGAGGAGCGAACTCGCGCATCGGTATGCGCATCATTTCTTCAATCGTGTATCCGAGGAGAAGCGCCGGAACGGGATTGATGGAGAGGAATCGACCTTGGAGGTCGTGAGTGCAGAAAAGGTCGTGGCTGTGATCGACGAGATCGCGATACCAGTCGGGGTCGGCTTCGAGGGCCCGGCGGATTGAATCTAATGTGACTGGCGCTTCTTGCGGAAAATGACGCTTAACTTCCCCAGGGTGCAATGCCATGGCTCACCCGTGTGCAAGCCGGATGGGGCGTCTTGGTTTCAATCGGCCAGATCCGCCCTGTTGGCTGCTTCCTTATTGTTTCAAGGTGTGTGTAAGTCTTCCCGTTCGAATACTGCGGAAGTCTAGCAGAACGGCTTATATGTTGAAACTGGCCCGTCCGTGCTTTGGTGTGACTCGAAAGAGGCACAGTTGAGAAAGATGCAAGGGTTGGGAAAGGCATTCATCGAGATGTGTAAGTTGCTTCGAAGGCTATTTCTCGAGTAGAGGATCGGCCTCTTCCTCAGCTTCCATCTTCAGGTCAGATAGATCTAACTGGAGGTTGCCAGGATTGGTCGCATAGGCGAGTCCGGTTTCCATATCGATGACTCCCTCGCGGATGAGTTTCTCAATGTAGCCGTCGAAGGTCTCCATGCCCTCTTGCCCTCCGACGCGCATGGCGTCGAGCAAGGTTTTGCCCTCGATCTCGCCTTTTTCCACGTATTCGCGTGTGCGCAGAGTCGATTTCAGGATTTCAATCGCTGCTACCCGGCCGTTTCCGTCCTTACGCGGAATAAGACGCTGCGAAATGATGTAGCGGAAACTCTTGGCGAGGCGGTTGCGGAGAGTATGCTGCTCCGCCATCGGGAAGGCCCCGACAATCCTCTCGACAGTTTTCGAGGCATCGATGGTGTGGAGTGTGGACAGCACCAGGTGGCCGGTCTCAGCGGCTTCCATGGCGATCTCGATGGTTTCTTTGTCGCGCATTTCGCCGACCAGAATTACTTTCGGAGCCTGTCGCAAAGCGGCGCGCAAGGCGAGAGCAAAGCTCGGGGTGTCGCTGTGGAGTTCGCGCTGATGCACGATACAGTTCTTGTGAGAATGGAGGAATTCGATTGGGTCTTCAATGGTGAGGACGTGGTAGTACTGCTCTTTGTTGATCTTGTCGATGATGGCAGCGAGGGTTGAAGACTTTCCCGATCCTGTGGGGCCGGTCACGAGCACGATGCCGTTGCGCAGTCCGACGATTTTGGCGAGTTCAGCCGGCAGGTTGAGCGTATCAAGGTCCGGAACTTTGCCCGGGATGACCCGCATCACGACGGCGCAGGTACCGCGCTGCATGAAGACGTTGACGCGAAAACGGTTGGAGCCGGGGAGGCTGTAAGACACGTCGCATGAACCGCGCTCCTTGAAGTTTTCGAGCGCGTGCTGGTTTTCGCCGATCAGGTCGGATGCAATGCGGCGCGTGTCCTCTGTGCCAAGAATGCGCGTGGTTCCTGCCTGGGTGAGCTTTCCGCTGATTTCGACCAGCGGCGGTTTGCCCGGAGTGAAGAAGAGGTCGCTGATGCGCGGCGAAGCCTTCAACATCGCGACGAGTAATGCCGGGGTAGAAAGCGCTATCGGTGCTGGGGCGGCCGCCGCCGCTGCGCCAGCCGTAGCCGCGCGAGAAGGGGGCGGTGTTGTATTCGGTGGTCCAGATGGAGAAGAAGACATAAGACGCGTGCCCTTAGATAAGAGTGTTTGGATGAACTTCTAGAAGGTAGCAGCGGTCAAGGCAGTGCAGTTATGACCGCATGAATAAAGAGTACATAGAGAACTTAGCCTCCGAAAGATTACGGAAGGCACTCATCTATTCCTTAACGGTTACTTAGGCGGGAGCAAATCGATGCTCGACAGGACATAGGTTGTCTGCTTGTCAAGTTTGAGGTTGGAGCGCTGAGAGATGATGGTGACGGATCCGTCTGGATTACGCGTCGATTCCACATCTTTCATCATGACGCGATGCGGGGGCGTGTTCGAGTCCGGCTCGGGAGAACGGGTGCTGCCGGAGGCGTCGGCGGGAAATGTTGGCTGAGAATTTTCCGGCGGGGTGTTGGTTCCGCGGCCTCGCGACACTTCGATAGAGCCGTGAACTGCCGAGTTATACGAGTCTGTTGAGATTACAGTCGGGGCGTAATACCACGGGGTCAAGTAGACCTTGACTTCGACTGAGCCCTTTTTCCATTGTGCCGAGTCCATGCGAATGCCGAGCCGGGAAGGGCTCTTGGGAGACTTGGCCACGGATTCGATCACCTCTCCAGAGAGAGTGGCATTGCTGGGGATGACGACGCCGTTGACCAAGGTTGCAGCTGTAAGTTTCGCCTGGACCTTAGTTCCGACCGCAGTGGTTCCAGCAATTACATTTTGTCGCATCGTCACCGGGAGTTCGATGCCCGCCGAGGAGAGAGGCGCGGCCGGTGACGTTTGACTCAGCAGCCAAACCGAGGCGAGAACGATGGGTAGCAGCGTGCGTCTCAAGAATGCTCCTGCGGAACATCCGCATTCTCCGCGAATTGTACTAGGCGAATTCGCGTCGAGATAGGAATTCACATCTTCAAGATTTGATCCGAAGATTGACAACTGAATGCGACTGCGGAATGCTGCCCCTATCTTTTCAATAACTTAGCTCCGAAAAATGCCCCAATTCCCCGCTTAACCCCGTTTTTCTCCCCTTCGTTGCCTTCTTCGTGCCTAAACACTACGGTTTCAATAGCATCACTCTGAGCAACTCCACGCATCGAAATAGCTTGTATTCTTCGTGGAGATCGCTTTTTTTGCCGTATCTAGAGAACGAAAGTTGCTTTGGCTGCGTCAAAGGGAACACTGAATCCCAGGAATCCTAAAGGAGATCGAGATTCGAATGCATAAGCCGATTAAATACGTTGAGAAGGCCGTGACCGTTGCCGCTACTGGCGCATGGGCAGTTTTTTCACGCCTCAACCGCGTTGCGCCGAATCAGTCGCCGACTCCGAAATGGTCCGACAAGCCGCTGCTTAAAGTCTTGGGAAAAGTCGAAGCCACCGCTCGGCTGGCCGCGTTCGACCGACTCGCTTTGCCCGAAGTGCGTGCCGGAAATCCGGCAACAGATTCTCGACGGCCATTTGCCGGTTGACGTTCTGATGAACGAAAAAGTTGGAGAAATCAAGGCTCAGATCGTTGAGCGCGACGGCAAGATCTGGATGGTGAAAGACTGCGAGAAGCACGGCCACTTCGAAGACCTGATGTCGATCGACACGGAATTCTCGAAGCACCTCGAAGACGTTTTCCCCGGCCGCGACATCCGCGCTCACAACGACGAAAAGCTGCATCATCACGGATCGTCCACGGTGAAGTACGGACGCGGCTCCGTGCTCACGGTTGACCTGACCAACCGTTGCAACATGATGTGCGATCCCTGCTTCATGGACGCCAACCAGGTTGGCTACGTTCACGAATTGACATGGGAAGAAATCAAGACCGTTCTGGATAACGCGATCACCATCAAGCCGAGACGCCAGATGTCGGTGCAGTTCTCTGGCGGCGAGCCGACGTTGTCGCCGTACTTCCTCGACGCGGTTCGCTACGCGCGCAAAGTCGGATACAACAGCGTGCAGGCTGCGACCAACGGAATCGAGTTCGCGAAGAGTTACGAATTTGCGCAGCAGGCGGTTGAAGCAGGATTGCGTTATGCCTACCTGCAGTTCGATGGCATCGGCAATGCGGCCAACGATCACCGCGCCGTGGGCAATCTCTTCGACGTGAAGTTGAAGGCCATTGACAACCTGCACAAAGCCGGTTGCGAGATTGTTCCGGTCGTCACCATCGTGAACGGAATCAATAACGAACAAGTCGGACGCATCATTCAGTTCGCGCTCGACAATCCCAAGAAAATTGGTTTCCTGTCATTCCAGCCAGTTTCATTCACGGGCCGCGACGAAGCCATCACCGACGAGCGACGGCAAGCGCAGCGTTACACGCTGGCGCACCTTGCGCACGACGTTAAGAATCAAACAGGATTTGGCGAGCCGACCCGCGATTGGTTCCCCATCAGCTTCATGAGCACGTTCTCGGACTGGGCCGATGTGTTGCACTCTGGGGAACCGAATAACGACTGGGGCCAGCTCTCTTGCGGATGCCATCCGAATTGCGGGACGGGCATGGCGATGATGATCGACAAAGAGACGAAAGAAGCGGTTCCAGTAACGGCTTTCCTCAAAGGCGATCAACTCGCGAAGGACATTGCCAAAGTCAACGATGCGGCCCGTTCGAAGTTCTGGACAGCCTTCGGCATGGCGTTGTGCCTGATGAAAAATTACGATCCGTTCCAGTCGCCGACGCATTTCAAGATGGTTGATCTGTTGAAGAAGTTCGATAAGAACTTTAATGCTACCGGCAAGAATTATGGCAAGGTGGGTCCGGACCGCACGATTGACGACGTGATGAAGCGGCGGCAGGATCGCTGGAATTTCCTGTTCATCGCGGGAATGTGGTTCCAGGATTTGTTCAACTACGACTTCCGCCGCACCGAGCAGTGCATCATTCCTTATGCCACGCAGGAAGGCGAGATCAGCTTCTGCGCCTACAACACCGGCGTGGGCTGGCGCAACATTATCGAGAAGATGCACATGACCTCCACGCTTACCAAGTGGTACGAAGAGCATGGACGTCACGAGATTTTCGCGGGTGGCAAGAAAGTGAAGATGGAAGATAAAGAACACGCTCTTTATCTCCGCGAAGAAATCGTGACCCACGAAGTGCAGCATGATCTCGACAAGCTCGGGATTGCCAAGACAGCGCGCGAGGAAAAGAAGCGTGCGCGGGATACGAAGGCAGAGACCAATAAGGTTAAGAACGATGCTGCCTACGACGCCCGCATGGCTCAGCTTTATCGCGAAGTCGTGCTGAAAGAGAAGCCTGCGACTTCGAACGAAGGTGGATTCATTCCTTTGGGCGCGATTGCGGGAGCCATCGCTCAGCCGACTGGAATTGCCCCGGCGCCTGCTCTGAAGAAGAGCGAAGAAGTAGGAGAGACGGTGGCGGGAGACTAGTTCTCAGTTTTAAGAGTTCTACCGGCCGCCCGAAAAAGGGCGGCCTTTTTCTTGCTTGCCGGCAGATTGCACAAAATGAGGATGTGAATGAACATCACCTTTTCAATTGACGAGGACCTGGTTAAGGAAGCCGGGAAGATCGCCATTGAACGCCGTACTACGCTCTCCGAGCTCGTGCGGGCTTACCTCGAGGAACTGGTCGCAGAGCGCGCCGGATCGGGCCGCAGACGCGGAGAGCTGGAAGCTCTCAAAGAGAGCTTTAAACAGTTTCAGTTTAGTCTGGGCAGGCGACCGTGGAAACGGGAAGACTTGTACGAGCGGTGAAGCAAATGAACCGCCCCGACCTCGTCGATACGAACGTCCCGACGGGAAGTTCGCGGCCGAAAGACGTCAGCAACTTGAAGGAAGATTTGAAGTAGCTGATGCGGGTACCGATAATCCCTCCTGCTACAATCGCTAGCTCCATGATTCGAGGGAACTTCCTGCCACACATTAACGTACTGCTCCTGTGCTGTTAAAAGCCGTGCGGCAGAGGGTCGGTTTCTAGGCGTTCAGGGAAGGTTTCGGGAGTACAGGTTTGGAAGAAGCCCAGGTTGTCGGATTGCTGGTCCGTCGCTGCGTTGGGGGCGATGCTGCGGCCTGGGAAGAGATTGTGCAGCGCTATCACCGGCGCATTTACAACGTCTGCTACCGTTTCGCCGGCGATGCCGACAACGCGCAGGACCTCACCCAAGAGGTCTTCATCAAGATGTACCGGACCTTAAACACATACGATTCGGGCAAGGGCGCGTTCATGACCTGGGTCACGACCATCACGCGCAATCTTCTCGTCGATCATTTCCGCAAATCGAAAGGCGACCGGATCACGGATTCGCTTGATTCCGCGCCCTCCGACCATGAGGACGCGCAGCCGCTCAGCGAGCAAATTGCGGACCGTTCGTTACCTCCGGATGCCGCGGTACAGACGCGGGAAGCGCGGGAAATGGTGCATTTTGCGTTGCAAAAGCTGTCCCCGGAACTCCGGGAAGCAGTGATTCTAAGGGATTTACAGGATATGGACTATCGCGAGATTGCTTCGGCTCTGAGGGTCCCCGAGGGGACCGTCAAGTCGCGAATTAACCGGGGACGAGCGGAACTTGCACGGCTCCTACAACGTACATATAGGCAGGTGATCTGATGCCAGAGGAAAGAAAACACGGGATCGAATGCACCGAATTCGAAACCCTGCTCAGCGAGGCCATGGACGGCGTTGCCGGTCAAAGCCAGCTGAGCGCGGATCGAAAGGAGAGCTTCGAAGCGCATCGGCGAGTGTGCGCGGTATGCGGTCCGCTGTTTGCGGAGGTGCAAGCCGGGCAGCGATGGATGAAGGCATTGGAGGAAGTTGAGCCTCCGGTGTATCTTGTGCACAACATTCTGGCGGCTACCTCTGGCGTCGTGAGTGCGCGGACGCAAGCCGCAGGCAGAAGCACGACTCCGTTTAGGGAGCGTCTGCGCGAGAAGTGGGATTCTATATTTGCGCCCGCCTTCGCGTTTGTGCGGCAGCCGCGGTTTGCGATGTCGTTTGGGATGATCTTCTTTTCATTCTCGCTTGGGCTTAATGTGATGGGCGTGAAGCCGGCGGATGTGGCGAAGATCGATTTGCGGCCAACGGCATTGCGGCATGCTTACATTGATGCCCAGATTAAGGTGGTGCAGTATTACGACAATATTCGTTTCGTGTATGAAATTGAATCGAAGGTGCGCGAGCTGAAGCGGGCCAGCACTCCCGCGGAGCCTGGGCCGAGTTCAGATTCCAATTCTAACGACCAGAAAGACAATCGCAAGAACAACACCAGTGGACAACCAGATCAGAGACAGGACCGAAATTATTCCCAGGAGTACAACCAGCCGGTTTTAGCCGCGCTGCGGATCGGGGCCCCCATCAAGCCGCTCTTGCATGATGGGGTGAGGGCTGTACCTGCCGTGCCGGTAACCACGAATCGGAGGTTTGTATGAACTGCGCCAATCATGCTGACGCGTCAGCAGTGGCCTATTGCCGCACTTGCGGAAAGGCACTGTGCGCGAACTGTACACGTCCCGTGCGGGGCGTGATCTATTGCGAAGATTGCCTGGGAGCGAAGATGGAAGGCGCGGCTGTGCCTGCCGGCGCTCCGGCTTTTCCAAACCAGACTCCTTATCAGCAATTCACGGATCAGGGCTTCGGTCCGAAGGTTGTTCCCGGTCCGACTTCAGGACCGAACCCGACCGTGGCGGGAATTCTGGCGGGATTTTTTCCCGTCGGCGTCGGCGCGGTCTACACCGGGCAATATGCCAAAGGCCTGGCGCATCTCGCCATCATGGCGGTGCTGATTGCTGCCATTAGCAGCGGTGGACATGGCTCCGCGATGGACGTAATCCTCGGCGTCAGCATAGGGTTCTTCTACTTCTACCAGATCATCGATTCGGTGCGCTCGGCGAAAGCGATTCAGATGGCGCAACCCGTGCCGGATCCGTTCGGTTTGTCTGCGGCCTTCACGGGTGCGACCAAAATGGACACCGGGGGAGTTCCGAGGGGCGCGGTTGTGTTGATTGCAGTGGGTCTGTTCTTTCTGCTGAGTACGACCGGGTTGTTCGATTTCAGCTTCCACCGTTTCTGGCCCTTGATTTTGATTTTGCTCGGTGGATGGATGTTCGCGGTGCGATGGGGCCTGGTCGGCGGACAGAAAGGTTGTCCCTGCCAGCGATGCCGTGCGCAATGCATGATGGGGCCTGCCGTTCTGGTTACGATCGGCGTGATCGGGCTCCTCGACAGTTTTCATGAGGTTGGCTTCTTCGGTTATGTAGGCGGCATTCTGCTGGTGGTGGGAGGTATCAAATTGCTGCAAGGAACTTCATCCATGGAGGGGCACATTCCGGGACTCGCGAATTGCGCGACGCCTACGGGTGGTGCAGTACTTCCCACTCCTCCGATTGCGCCGGCTCCGCCGGTTACACCGGTTCCACCGACAAGCGAGGTGAATCGTGGCTAGCCCGATGCCTCCAATCCCAGTGATGCCTCCGCCACCACGGCCGCATCGTTCGATCGCCGGGCCCGTGGTGCTGATTCTGATTGGAATTTTGTTTCTGCTCGGAACCATGGGAGTTCTCGAGATCCACGGCCTGATGCGGCTTTTTGCCCGCTTCTGGCCGGCCCTGTTGATTCTGTGGGGCGTGATCAAGCTGTTGGAGTATGAACAGGCGAAGCGCGCGGGCTTTCCGGCGCGTGGTATTGGCGTCGGTGGCGTCTTCCTGATGCTGTTCCTCATCGGCAGCGGCTTGATCGCAACGCAAATTGCGCGGCTGGACTGGAAGAGTCTGGGTGACCACATCCAACTCGACGATGACAATGGCCTGGACGAGATTTTCTCCGGCAATTCGTATGACTACAGCGATGAGTTGAACCAGGAGATTCCGGCAGGCAGCAGCCTGCACGTGAACGACGACCGCGGGACGATCACGATCAATGTCGCGGACGGAAAAACGATGAAGGTTTCGGTGCGGAAGAAGGTCCACGCCGAAAAAGAAGAAGACGCGGATAACTACAACAACAGAACCAAGCCGCAGATTGAAGTTGCGGGCAAAGTCGTTACATTGAATGCCAACGTGCAGGGTGCAGGCGACAAAGGCGTCACCACCGACCTGGATATCTACGTGCCGCGCGACACCGAGGTTGCAGTTGTTTCGCGCCGCGGCGACGTGACCATCAACGGCATGAACGGCAGCGCCACGGTGAACAACCAGCGCGGCGAAGTCGCGATCAACGACCACACCGGAAATATCACCCTCAACCTGGAAGGAAGTTCGGCACACCTGGCTCACGTGAAAGGCGACGTCACGATTCAGGGCAGGGCCAAAGAAGTGGACGTTGAGGATGTGGATGGCGCGGTCCATCTCAACGGAGAATTTCAGGAAAGTGTGAGACTGGTTCGAGTCAGCAAGACCGTCAGCTTCCATTCGTCGCGTACGGACATGGAGTTCGCGCGTGTGGATGGGCGGCTGGACCTCGATTCCGGCGATCTGCGAGCGGATTCGGTCTACGGGCCGATCCGGCTCACGACGCGGTCAAAAGACATCTCCCTCGAAGGTGTGTCGGGGGACCTGCGGCTGGAAGACGAGAATGGCTCGGTCGAAGTCGGGTTGCACAAGCCGGGGAATATTCAGATCGATAACCGCAAGGGTGATGTGCAGATTTCGATCCCACCGGATACGCCGATCAAGCTCGAGGCGCGAACGCGCGAAGGAGAAATCCAGAGCGACTTCGAGGAAATTAAGGTCGAGAATCGAGACAACCAGTCGAGCGCGAGCGGATCGATTGGCGCCAACGGATCGCGGATTGCGGTGAACGTCGAGAAAGGTACGATCGAGATCCGCAAGGGAACGGTTGCGGTGGTGCCTCCGGCCCCTCCGACGCCGCCGGCTCTCTCAAAGCCAGGCAAGCCGGCAAAAGCTTTGCCCGCTCCCAAGGGAAAGCCAGTGGAGACCGAGAACTAGAAAGATCACCCGCGGGGCCTCTTGTGGTCCCGCGGGGATTTCTTCAAGTTGGGCCGCCACTTACCGGTCGTCGCGATTGTCCGCTGCGCTATAATTCCGCCCACTGATGAATCTGGCCTCCGGAACCAAGCTTGGTCCGTACGAAATCGTTTCCCTCTTAGGGGCGGGTGGGATGGGCGAGGTGTATCGGGCCCGTGATTCCCGCCTGCGGCGCGACGTCGCTATCAAAGTTTTGCCGGCGGCTCTCTCCGAGGATGCTGACCGCCTGCGGCGTTTTGAGCAGGAAGCGTTGGCCACGGCCGCACTGAATCATCCCAACATCTTGGCGGTATTCGATATTGGAACAAGCGAAGGCTCGCCCTATGTCGTATCCGAGTTACTCGAAGGCGAGACCTTGCGCGAACGGTTGCGCGGTGGAGCGATTCCTGTCCGAAAGGCTCTCGATTACGCCCTGCAAATTGCGCACGGATTGGCTGCGGCTCACGAAAAGGGGATCATTCATCGCGACCTGAAGCCGGACAATCTTTTTGTCACTAAAGATGGCCGGATCAAGATACTGGACTTTGGTCTGGCGAAGCTGACCCAAGCCGACGCCGGTTCGCACACGTCGATGACGGCGACCCACGGCGCGCCTGACGGCACGGAAGCGGGATTGGTTCTGGGGACGGCGGGATACATGTCTCCGGAGCAGGTCCGTGGGGTTGCACTTGACCCGCGCTCGGACATCTTCAGCTTTGGCACCATTCTTTACGAGATGCTTTCGGGCAAGCGCGCTTTTCACGGTGAGACTCCGGCGGACACGATGAGTTCGATTCTTAAAGAGGAGCCTCCGGAACTGTCGGAAACCAATCGCAATGTTCCTCCGGCGCTCGAGCGAATCGTCCACCACTGCCTGGAGAAGAATCCCGAATCGCGATTTCATTCGGCGAGCGATATTGCGTTTGATCTCGAGCACCTTTCGGGGCTCTCGGGGAGTACGGCTCGACTCGCATCGGCCGCGGAAACGCCGCGGCGAAGTAAGCTGCTGCTGGGTGTGGCTGCCGGCGTGGCGGTGGCAGGCGTGCTCTACGGTCTTGGCTGGTGGTCTGGAAAGGGCCACGGCGTCGCATCGCAAGCGGAGTACCAGCAAATCACGTTTCGCACCGGTTCGATCGGCAATGCGCGCTTCACGCCCGATGGCAGCATTGTCTACAGCGCGATTTGGGACGGCGAACCGAACCAGCTGTATATGTCGCGCGTGGACGATCCGGGATCTCGGGACTTGGGAATTAAGAACGCCGAGTTGCTGGCCATCTCGAAGACCGGCGAAATGGCCATTTGCCTTAACGCCAGGCGACATGGCGGCTATGCGCAGTCTGGGACACTGGCGCGGGTCCCGCTCAGTGGAGGAACGCCGCGAGAGGTACTGGACAACGTCGAGGACGCGGACTGGTCGGCATCGGGCGACAGCATGGCGATCATCCATTACCTTCCGGAGAACAATCATTGGCGGCTGGAATATCCCATGGGCAAAGTGTTGATCGACGGGATCAACTGGATCAGCCATCCGAAGATTTCGCCGGATGGGAAGTGGATCGCCTTTGCCGATCATGAGAATCCCGGAGGCGACGACGAGGGTTCGCTGGCGGTGATTGGAGCCGATGGCAAGGAGAAGGAAAGGAAACTTTCTTCCGGGTGGACTTCGCTCCAGGGAATCGTGTGGTCACCGGCAGGGGATGAGATCTGGTTTACATCGACGAAGACCGGTAGCGCGGAAAACCCGCGAGCCGTAACTCTATCCGGCAAGCTGCGCACGATCACCAATGTGCCCGGCGGTATGTGGTTGGAAGACATTCGCAATGGAGTCGTGTTGGCCGTAGCGAATCACCAGCGACTGGGTATTCGGGGCCTGGCGCCTGGGGCCAAGGAAGAACGCGAACTGGGGTGGTTTGGATGGTCCGAGCTGCGGGACATAACTCCTGACGGGCACAGGATCATCTTCGAAGAGGAAGGCGATGGCGGCGGACCGAATTACACAGTCTTCATGCGCGATACCGATGGGTCGCCGCCGGCACGCATCGGCGAAGGACGGGCGGTCGCGATCTCTCCCGACGGAAAGTGGGCGGTCACGGAATCGTCGAAGGGTGGCCAGCTCGTGCTGGTGCCGACTGGAACAGGCGAAGCGAGGACGCTTACGCATGATGCGGTGAGTTACATCGGGGGCCGTTTCTTTCCTGACGGTAAGAGTCTGCTGGCGGTTGGAATCGAAGCCGGGCATGGCGGGCGCGACTATCGGATCGACCTGACTAGCGGAGACTCCAAACCGATCACGCCGGAAGGTATTAGCGGTACAGCGATTTCACCCGACGGCCAAAATATAGCGGTCGTCCAACCCGACGGAAAACGCGGCATCTGGCCGCTTGACGGAAGTGGTTTCCGTGCGATTCCTGGTCTCGAATCGAAATATGGCATCTTGGGCTGGACGGCTGACGGTGGCTCCGTGTACGTCGCTCCCCTTGGGGGCAGAACCACCGTCCAGAACATCTCGCGCGTGAATCTGCAAACGGGGAAAATCGAGCCCTGGAAAACGATCGGAGACGGGGCGGGTACAGGAGTCTCTGCAGTTATGGTGCCGCGTCTATCGCGCGACGGAAATGCGTATGCCTATCTCTACGTGCGGGTACTCTCGGAGGCGTATGTGGTGACGGGGCTGAAGTAGCCAGCTGGCTCTCGGCCGTTAGTGGATGGAGTAGTTGATTTGACTCATAGTGATGAGTCGAATACACTAATCGCATGCCTAAGAGACTGCAAGTAATTCTGCAGGATCCCGAATATCGAGAGATCCAGCGCATGGCGCGCACGCGCCGCATGTCGCTCGCTGAGTGGGTTAGGCAAGCGCTTGACCTGGCTCGTCGCCGCGAGCCGCTGGGTGACGCGAGCAAAAAACTTGAGGTGATTCGAGCGGCGGCACGACACGACTATCCGACAGCGGACATTGACCGAATGTTGGCAGAGATCGAAAGCGGATACATTTCGGGACCGCAACCTTGATTCTGGTCGACTCCAACATTCCGATGTATCTGGTCGGAGCAGCCCATCCGCACAAAGTCGACGCTCAACGTTGGCTTGAAAAGCTGGTCAGTGAGCGCCAACGCCTGGTTACAGATGCTGAAGTGCTTCAGGAAATCTTGCACCGCTATGTTGCGATCAACAGGCGCGATGCCATTCAACTGGCATTCGATGCTCTGCGCGGGGTCGTCGACCAAGTGCTGGCGGTCGATGTCAGTGCGGTGGAACGCGCGAAAACGATTGTCCTCGGATACAAGCGGCTGTCGGCGCGTGACGCGGTCCATATTGCAGTTATGGAACAGCATGGGATCGATCGTATTTTGACGTTTGACGCAGGTTTTGATGGATTTCCGGGGATTACTCGCTTGTCATGACGAGAAAGAGGCTGTGAACCGAGCAGCCCCCTTCGTCTGTCGAATTGCCGATATGCGGAGCGCTGATCGCGTTACCGGTTAATATCCTGCTTCGATTCCAGTTGCTTCACCAAACCATCCACATAACTCTTCTGGTTGTCGGGGGCTCCGGCTAGAGCCAGCTTCATTTCTTTGGCGGCGTCGTCAAACTTGCTCTGGGCGCTATACATCCGAGCCAGTCCGGCGTGCACGAACCACTGGTCCGGATGCTTTTTCGCGTTCTCGCGCCAGATCGCATACGCTTCCTCGTTTTGCTTTTCACCCAAGAGCTGGCGTGCAAATTGGTGGAGTTGCTGCGGGCCGGCAAGATCGACCGCCTTTTTCTGCGCCACCGCTGCGTCGTCTTTGCGATTCAACGCTGTCAGTGCCTTCGACTTGGTGATTTCGTTTTCGAAGCGATCTTCATTTTCGATGGACTTGTCTGAATATTTCAGCGCATCGTCCAAATCGACCTTCTCCGTGAGCAGGTAATTCGCAGCATCGTCCCAGCTCTGCCATGTGTATTGCGAAAGATTGCGGAGCTGTTTTTTGATGCTCGCCTGGACGATGGGGTTCACGTCGACCGATACCTTGAATGGGACTGCAACCTTTTCCCACTCCAGGGTTACGACGGCCGAATCTTTTTGAACGTCATCGAAGTCGTAGGTCAAGGCGTTGTGCATATCCGCGGACTTTGGCTTAACGGTTACCCGCAGAGCATCTTCAGCCTGGTCGTAGGTAAAAGATCCCCAGGAGGTCGAATTCCTGGAAAAGATGATCGTCCATTCATCGGCGTTCGGGATCATGTGCAGGCCGTACGTGCCCTTGTCGAGAGGCTTGCCTTCGATCTGAACCGGATCGCTAAAGGTGATGGTGGTATTGATATTGGCTCCGGCGCGCCACACTTTGCCGTAAGGCACCAGACCGTCCCACACTTTGCGATTGTTCACCAGCGGCCGATGGTAGGCGATGGTGATGTCGGTGATTCCAAGGCGCTGTGAAACCTCGGCCTGCTGGCTTTGCAGTGGGAGGTCGAGAACGAGCGACTGCGCCGGGCTCAGGCCCGACAGGGCTGCGAGAAGCAGGCAAAACAGAAGCGTTTTTGAAGCACGTCGAACCATGACGATTTCTCCTTCAGGGTGAGTCGGCTGAGATTTTTGGAAAGAGCGCCCGAGTCGGCGCCCGAATCCTGATCGGCTTCTTAGACGTTGGACAATTGTTGCGGTGAGCAGGAGGATTCGGAGGCGGAGTCCGTTTTGGGACGAACGCTGGTATTTCGTCGTGGAATCCCTGCTGCTAGGGGCTACGGGCAAGCGGCGAGCCGAATTGTGCCCAAAGTGTAGGGAAAAACACAGCAAACGCCCTCTTTTCGGGAACCTGGCCGCATCTTACGACGTACAACACAACAGTATGCGGATGCTCGTCGAAATCATGCGGCAGTCGTTGGCCACGCTCTGGGCCCACAAGCTGCGGTCGTTCCTCACCATGTTTGGTATTGCCTGGGGGGTGGGATCGCTGTTGCTGCTGGTGGGTTTGGGCGAAGGATTTCGCAGCGGGCAGGCCCGGCAACTGAAGAATCTCGGCCAGGACATTATGTTCACTTTCCCGGGACGCACTCCGGCGGTCGAAGGCAGCACGCAGTCGGGACGCACCTACCGTTTTACTTACGGAGATTACCTCGCCATTCGCGGCGAGGCGCGGTCGATCAAGGCGATCTCGCCGGTACTGAATCGCGAAGATATCCGCGCCGTCAGCGACTACGGTTCCACGAACGGCCAGGTCTTCGGAGTTGCGCCGGAATACAACCAGATCAGAACCATTCCGGTGGGGCCGGGTCGCTGGTTTGACGATGCTGATAACACCGACACGCGGCGAGTGGCTGTGGTTGGCTGGGAGCTTCTGAAAAACATATTCCCGGGCCGCCCGGCGGTGGGTTCGCCAATCCTTGCTGAATGGTGTGCGCTTTGAAATCATCGGCGTACTCAGCAAGGTTGGCCAGGACGGCAACAACGGCACGAACGCCCGCATCTTCATTCCGATTGAGACCATGCGCAATCTGTTCCGGCTTGAAAGAACAGAACAGTGAAGACGCGATTTCGTTTCTGAACTACCGGCCGCTGACGCCGAGCGGGAATCTCGCAGCAAAGCAGGAAGTTCACGACATTGTGGCGCGGCGACACGGATTCGATCCGAAACTTACAGAATCGTTCGAAGACTGGGACACGATCGAAGACAACAAACGAGTCGCGAAAATCTTTGATGGCATGGATTATTTTCTGGGTGTGGTCGGAGTAATCACGCTGGCGCTCGGCGCGATCGGCATCATTAATATCATGCTGGTTTCGGTGACGGAACGGACGCGCGAAATTGGTCTGCGCAAAGCGCTTGGCGCGACTCACCGCGCCATCCTGACGCAGTTTTTTGTGGAAGGCGCGTTTCTGACGGCTTTGAGCGGTGGCATTGGCTTGGCCATCACGACGGCGTTGGTGACGATACTTGCGGCTTTGCCGGCGCCAGAGGGATTCGACACTCCAAGGATCGTTCCGTCATCGGCAGCCATCGCCATTTTGTCACTGGCGTTTGCCGGCATCGCGGCAGGACTTTATCCGGCACGGCAGGCTGCGCTGTTGCAGCCGGTGGAAGCGTTGCGGCAGGAATAAATTCGCGGTATTTGTGGGAATCGAATCATGATCGTCGAACTCGGCCGGCAGGCATACAACGCGCTGAAGCATAACCGTCGGCGCAGCATTCTCACCATGCTCGGCATGGCCTGGGGAATCGCAACCGTCGTGCTCCTGCTGGCTTACGGGGCAGGGTTTGAACGCGGGCTTTGGGTTGCCTTTCGTTCGTTTGGCACGAACCTGGTCTTCGTCTTTCCAGGACGCACTTCTTTGCAAGCCGGAGGCACCAAGGCCGGAAGTGAAATCAAACTTACAGTCAACGATCTCGACTATCTGCAGGCGGAAGTTCCGCTGCTCAAGCGCATTTCGCCCGAAGCGTTTAAGCAGAGCACAGTCGCGTTTGGGACGCGCAGCGGCAGCTACGGAATCAGCGGAGTCTATCCTTATTACTCGCACATGCGGCGGATCGAAGTTGAAGATGGGACTTTCTTTACCGAGCTCGACGAAAACACCCGCAGTCGCGTCGCCGTCCTTGGAGCTGACGTCAAGAAAAAGCTCTTCTCTGGGCAGAATGCGCTGGGAGAGAAAGTTCGGGTCGACGGGATTTCCTACGAAGTCATCGGTGTTCTGAAACATGTGATTCAGAATGGCGACGACAATATGAACGGCAAAGTGTATATCCCGTTCACTGCCATGAGCGACCTGGCCAACACCTATTACCTCAATGCCATTGCCATGGAATATGAAGGCGACCACCAGAAGGTTGCCGATGCAATTCGGCGGTCGATGGCCTTCCATCACGAATTCGATCCGAAAGACAAACGAGCCATCTTTATTTTTGACGTCTTTGCCGATCTGCTCGATCTTCGCGTGATCACGACGGGCATCAAGATTCTGCTCGGATTTATTGGGCTGCTTACGCTTGGCATCGGCGGCGTAGGGCTGATGAACATCATGCTGGTCTCGGTCACGCAGCGGACGCGCGAGATCGGCGTGGAGAAAGCGCTTGGAGCGCGGGGCTGGCACATCCTGATTCAATTCCTGTCGGAGGCGCTTGCCATCACTCTGCTTGGAGGGTTGGCGGGGGTCGTGCTTGCTTATCTGGTCTCGTGGACTGTGGGGTCGATGACGCTTTGGAGCGCCTTTGCGGAAAATGGTACCGATGGCGACATTCGCCTCACGATTGATGCAACCACCTTGCTGGCGTCGACCGTGATCCTTGGATTTGTCGGTGTCATCAGCGGGATGCTGCCGGCGATCAAAGCCTCGCGACTGGATCCGATCGAAGCGCTGCGCTATGAATAAAGCAGGTCTCAGGTACTAGGTCTCAGGTTTCAGGAAACCTCTCTATGCCAACGATGTTTTTCCTGCGACCTGCGACCTGCGACCTTGCACCTGAGACCTGCTTCCCCTGCAGTTGTGCTATATTTCTCCGCATCCTAGGAGGATTTATGCGCCCACTTGGTGTCACCCTGGTTGGTTTCTATCAGATTCTGCGCGGATTGCTTGGATTGTTGTTTGGAGTGTCTGTCCTGGCATTTACCGGGTTGACCGCCAAGCTCGCTTCCCTGGCAGCTGAAGGGAATGCGGTGGAGCGGTTGTTGCGGGCCTTCGGCCACGCCGCAGGCCTGGGCATCATTGTTTTTGCGATCATCCACATGCTCGCCGGGTACGGCGTGTTGCAGATGCAAAATTGGGGACGGCTACTCACGCTTCTGTTTTCGGCGGTTGGGCTGGTGTTGCTGCTGCCGGGCCTCGCGCATGGCGGCGTTTTCTCGGTGATCTTCGGAGTCATCAACGGGGCGTCCATCTTCTATCTGGTGATGCCTCCAATCAAGCGCGCCTTTCATGCGCAGGGGAATCCTGTGCGGATGGCGGCGTAGAGATTCTCTTTTCGTTCGCCCCGATCGCCATTTCTTGACTGTGTACGGCGTTTTGCCGTACATTGGTGACAGAGGGAATCGGGTATGGCCACAACACGGGTAGTCAAGCGCAGCGAACGTCTCGACGCGCGAGTGAGTAAACAGGAAAAAGAGCTGATCGAAACGGCTGCGGCTTGTCGCGGGATTTCCGTTACGGATCTGCTCCGTATGAGTGTCACGGATAGTGCGACACGGATCATCCGTGAGAGTGAGGTCATGACGCTCTCCGGGCAATCGCGGGCCATCTTTGTGGAGGCGCTCCTGAATCCTTCGAAGCCCAACGCCAAGGCCCTCGCCGCTGTCAGGCGTTTTCAGTTGGAAGTAGACTGATTGCCCAGTAAACCCAATTTTTTCATCGAGCCGCTCGACAAGAAACACAATCGAGCGGCTTTTTCGTGCGAGCACGAACGGTTGGTGAGGTACATCCAGCAACAAGCGAGCCAGGAGATCAAGAAGCGCGTCGCTGCGGTATTTGTCCTTACTCCCGATGGCCAGACAATCGCCGGGTTTTACACCCTGTCGCAGTATGCGGTTGACGCCGGCGAGGTTCCGGAACGCCTGAGAAAAGAGCTGGGCCTTCCCAAGTATCCGCAGATTCCTGCGACACTGCTAGGTCGTTTGGCACGGTCGCTTGAATTCAGGGGTCAAGGAATTGGAGAGCTACTCCTGATGGCCGCGCTCAAGCAAGCGCTTGGTCTCAGTAAGACCGTCGCGTCCGCTGCCGTGGTGACGGACGCCAAGGATGAATCGGCCAAACGGTTTTATAAAAAATACGGATTCATCGAGCTACCCGACCCCGCGAACCGTATGTTTCTGCCGATGACCACGATTGATCAACTCTTCAAGGCGTGAGATCGCTCCGCACCGGCTAAGTAACCACGAAAGACTAGGTACCAAAGGTATGCACCATTTCCGTGGCATTTAACATTCCCGAAATATCCTGGCGTTAAACTTAGCGTAATGAGCTCGCCGCGGGTTTCTCGCTTCGCGCTGCCCTTGCAGGTCGCTGCCGTGTGCTACCGGCGGGTGAATTCGCATGTCGAATTCCTGCTGGTGCATACCAACGGAGGCAGCAAGTGGACGTTCCCTAAAGGAGCTCCCGAGCCGCGGCTGTCGCATAGTCAAGCAGCCGAACGCGAAGCCAAGGAAGAAGCGGGCGCGATCGGTACCATCGAGCCGCGCCATTTTCATATTTACGTCCACTCCAAAGGCGTTTTCTGGCAGCCGGGCGGAGTGCAGGAGTACGTCGTCAAAGCCTTCCTGATGGAAGTCCGGCAGACGCGCACGCCTGAGGAAGACAATCGCGATCCTACCTGGTTTGAGGCGGAGAAGGCCCGGGTGGTGCTCGCCAAGGGACGCGAAGTGAAATATGCGCACGAGTTGCAGACCGTGATCGACCGTGCCGTGGAACGGCTCAGCCTCGAGCGTGTCGCAGCGGCACGGTAGCTGCGAATCTGGTCCCCGTCTATGTAGTCTTGAGGCCGACGGCCAGCGCCAGTTTTTCCTGCCGCTGATCGAATGTCCAGAAGCGTTCGGCCTTCAGTTCCAGAGCGCAAGTCACATGGAGCGTGTCGAGAGTTCGCACCCCTAGCCGTGCTCCGTATTGCTCAGCCAGCCTGGCACACGTTTCGAAAGCCCGATCGGGTACCGCCGCTTCTTTCCACAAACCTTGGGTTCGATGCTGGGAGAAGCGCTGAAGCAAGCGGTCCGCCTCTCCGCGCGAAACGACTTTGCGGAACACATGCTGTTCGAGGGCGTGTGTCCATTCGGCGACGTGTAAGGGTGTCATCCATAGAACTGGTCGGGACTTGAGGCGACGCTCGACCTCAGGCGTGTGCTGGTCGGTGAGATAGAGGGAAACAAAGAGACACGTATCGGCGTAGATGCTCAATCGCGCCCGCGGTCCTCGAATAGCACGTCCGATCCGGGCAGGACACGGTCGCCGAGGACTTCTTTCCGAATGGCGCCGAAGTCCGGCCAATCGCCCGCCTGAAGAGGCGTTCCTTCCGGGACAATGCGGGCAATGACCTCGTCCCGCTCGCGAAGTTCGACGGTTTTGCCAGCGCGTAGCCAAGCTTTCAGCCGTTTGGTATCGCGGAGCTCGCGGATGTTGATGCTAGGCATTACAGACATTGTGTCACATTATGTGACACGTGTCAAGCAGCGAAGCAACGACGGCGAAGTGGACAAGAGTGTCCACTCCACACGGGCTCATGAGACGATAAATACAGTCCCATGATTCAACTCTCCTCCGCCGGCAAGCGCTATGGCCACAAGCTTTTGTTTGAAGACGCCGACTGGCTGATTACGCCGGAATCGCGTGTCGGCCTGGTCGGCGCCAATGGCACGGGCAAATCGACCGTCATGAAGATTCTGGCGGGGATGGAGTCCCTCGACTACGGCTCGATTTCGCGCGCCAAGGGAATCTCCACGGGCTATCTTCCGCAGGACGGCCTCACCATGACTGGGCGCACGGTTTTCGCCGAGTGCTTGTCGGTATTTGACGACCTCCACGCCATGGAAAAAGAGATGGAGGCGCTCACCCGCAGCATGTCGGAACTCGACCATGCTGGCGTCGAGTACTCGAACGTCGCCGACCGTTATCAGAAACTTGAACATGAGTTTATGGCGCGAGACGGCTATACGCTCGAAGCGCAGGTCGGGCAGGTGCTTACAGGACTTGGCTTCCGCCGCGATGACTGGACGCGGCTTACGGATGAATTTTCCGGTGGATGGCAGATGCGGATTGCGCTCGGCAAACTTCTGCTACAAAAACCGAACCTGCTTCTGCTCGACGAACCTACCAACCATCTCGACCTCGAAGCTCGCAACTGGCTTGAAGAGTATCTGACGACATATCCGAATGCGTTCGTATTGATTTCGCACGATCGCTATTTTCTCGATATCACGGTCAAGCGAATCGTCGAAATATGGAATAAGAAGATCCATTTCTACGCCGGCAACTACGATCAGTATCTGGCGGGCAAAACGGCTCGCAAGGAGCAACTGGAATCCGCTTATAAGACGCAGCACGATCGGATCGAGCAGTTGGAAGTCTTCATCAACCGCTTTCGCTACACCGCAACCAAAGCGAAACAGGTGCAAAGCCGGATCAAAGAACTGGAGAAAATGGAACGGATCGAGATTCCGGAAGAGGAGAAGACCGTCCATTTTTCTTTTCCGCAGCCGAAGTCGAGTGGGCGCATCGTGGCCGAATTTGCGAATGTCGCCAAGAGTTACGGCGACCATAAGGTTTTTGACAAAGTGAATTTCATGATCGAGCGCGGCGAACGGATCGCGCTGGTCGGAGTGAACGGGGCCGGGAAGTCCACGCTGATCAAGTTGCTGGCGCAGCAGGAGCGACTCAGTGCAGGCGAATATAAATTGGGGCATGAGGTCCATCTCGACTACTTTGCGCAGGACCAATACAAGGAACTCGACCCCGAGGCTCGTATCCTCGATGACCTTGGCGAGCTGTCTGGCGCTTCGACGCAGACGGAACTTCGCAGTCTGCTCGGATGCTTTCTTTTTTCGGGTGACGATGTGTTCAAGCGTATCGGTGTTCTCTCCGGAGGAGAACGCAATCGCTATGCGCTGCTTAAGATGCTGCTGCATCCTGCTAATTTCCTGTTGCTGGATGAGCCCACCAACCACCTTGATTTGCGCGCGAAAGACGTGTTGCTCGAAGCTTTGATGAAGTACACAGGCACGGTTGTGTTCGTGTCGCACGATCGTTATTTCATCGACAACCTGGCGACGCGAGTCTTTGAAATTGGCGATGGGAAAGTGGAAATTTATCCGGGCAACTACGAGGACTATCTCTGGCGGAAGCAGCAAAGAGGCAATGCCCCAGACGACGCACGGCAGAATGGATCGGTCTCGACGACCGCTTCGTCCTCGTCTTCGTCCTCGCCCTCATCTGTGCCAGTAAATGGAGACCGCGCGCCGGGTGCGGATTCGGGTGAAGCAAAAGGTAAACGCGTGAATCCGATCAAGCGCAAACAAATGCAAGATCGTTTGCACGAAATCGAAGAAGAGATTGCGCGGGCGGAAGCGTCAGTTGTGGTGTCCGAAACAGCGCTCCAGAATTTTGTGAGCCCGGAAGAAACGCAGCGCCAGGCCGCGGAACACAATCGGAGCAAAGGCCAGTTGCAGAATTTAATGCACGAGTGGGAAGAACTGTCGCAGTTGTTGGAGGAATGAAAACAGAGCGCGGGCGCCTGAGTGGCGCGTCATTGGTGGCGCGGCATGGTGGCTTGACCGCGGTGAAGAGCGCGACTAGACTCGCTTTGCGCCCATGCCGAGAGGAACGCTTCGGGTCCGATCGCCGCTGGTTGTGAGCGCCCTGGCGACGTTGGGGCTTCAACTGTTGTGCGTGGCCTTTCTCGGGCCAAAACCTCCGGGCCCTGTCTTGTCCCAAACTTTGCAGGCGGTGAGCGCTTTGCTCGCCGCGATTGCCTGCCTGCGGGCCAGTTCACGAAGCGGGGATGTAGCGCGATCGTTCTGGCGGCTGACGGCGACCGCGTTTCTTTTCTGGGCGATCGCACAGGCGGTGGGAACGTACGACCTATATTTTGGGCCGACACCTCATCAGTCCAGCGCGTTTAATATTATTCTCTACTTTTTTTCCTTTACTCCACTGTTTGCTGCACTATTCCTGCCCGGAGCGAGCGAGACCGATCGCCGCTGGGAATCGTACCTTGATTTTCTGCAAATCCTGATCGTTACCGCCACGATCTATCTGCTGTTTCTCTACGCCCCTTGGTGGAAGTTGCAGGACCATGAGTGGGTGGTGCGGCGCGCGACCACGGGGAATCTTCGCAACCTTCTCCTCTCCGCTGGATTCGTGGTGCGGATCGTGACCAGCCGGTCGAAACGCGAGCGAGAACTCTACTCCCTGGTTGGCGTGCCGATCGTTCTTTACTCGCTTGGGTTCTGGCTGGGAAAGCGAGGGATCGCGCTATGGTCAGTGCGCTTAGGGAGCTGGTTCGATGTCGGATGGACGCTGCCCTTTCTGCTGATGGTGTTGCTGGCAGAGCTCTGGCAGGACGCTAGCGACGAAAAAGAGTCGGTGCGACAAGGGGAGTATGTCCCTCTTCTGTTGGCATTTCTGGCGACTCTTTCGTTGCCGGCGATTGCGTCCGGGCTGCTGGTGCTTCGTGGTAGTGTCACTAACGCAGAAGTCTTTCTGGTGAGCGGCGCAGCTGCCGCAGTGGTGATTTGCTTCTTTATCAGACTGGTACTGACGCAACGGCGCCAGAATCGCACCTTCGACCTGCTGCAAGTTTCTGAGCGGCGCTATCGGTCTCTATTTGAAAACAACATGGCAGGGGTTTTCTGCACCACGCCCGATGGCACCTACCTGGACTGCAATCCGGCGTACGCTGACATTCTCGGATATGGTTCTCGCGGAGAAGTCCTCGCCAGTAGCCCGATCGTTCTATACGCCACGCCCGAGGAACGGGCGCAACGTGTCGCCCGCCTGCGACGAGAGAAAACCTTCAGGAATCTTGAGGTCCGGCTCCGGCGCAAAGATGGAGGTTTCATCTGGGTGCTGCAGAATGTCACACTCATGGAGGACGAGCAGGGAAACGAATTCATCGAAGGCACAATGCTGGATATTACCGACCGCAAACTGGCGGAGGCCAGAATTCTGGATTGGAAAAATCGCTATGAGGCAGCGATACTCGCCAGCAAACTGATCATCTATGAATGGAATCCGGACACCAACACAATGATGTTCGGAGGCAATGTAGAAAATATTCTCGGTTTTCAGGCGGAGGAGATCGGTGCTACGAACCGGTGGCGGGAACTGATCCATCCCGACGATCGGGAGCGCTACAGCGAAGACGTTGGGCGCGTGGTGGCCAACCGCGATCAGCCTCTCCATATCGAATATCGCGTCGGCAAGAAGGATGGGTCGTTTGTCGTCGTCAAGGATGACGGCTATTTTGTGGCCGATGAAGCTGGGAACAAAACACAGATGGTGGGCTTTATCGGGGATGTCTCAGAACAGCGATTGCTGGAAGCGCAACTGCGTCAGGCGCAGAAGATGGAGGCGGTCGGCCAATTGGCTGGCGGCGTGGCGCACGATTTTAACAATTTGCTCACTGTGATCAAGGGATATTGCCGGTTGGTTACCGATGACCCGCAGCCGGAAGAAAAAGTGAGAGCCAATGTTGCGCAAATCGAATCCGCGGCAGAGCGAGCGGCGGCGTTGACGCAGCACTTGCTTGCTTTCAGCCGCAAGCAGGTGCTGCAACCCAAGGTCATCGACCTGAATGCGCTGGTGGAAAATCTGCAGAAGATGTTGCGGCCGTTGATCGGTGAAGGCATTGAATTGTCGATTGCGTTGGCGCCAAATGTTGGCGCGGTGAAGGCCGACCCGGGACAGATCGAGCAGGTCATCATGAACCTGATCATGAACGCGCGCGATGCCGTGGCCGGGCGGGGCCGGATCACCGTCGAGACGGCTAATATTCAGGTCGATGAGGAGTATTCCCGCGACCATGATGGAGTCCGCCCGGGAAGTTACGTGATGCTGGCCGTGAGTGACACGGGTGTGGGAATGGATCCGCAGACGAAGGCTCGGATTTTCGAACCATTTTTCACGACCAAAGAACTCGGACGTGGCACTGGGCTGGGTCTGTCAACGGTGTATGGCATCGTCAAACAAAGTGGCGGCCATATTTGGGTCTACAGCGAACCCGGGCAGGGGACGACCTTCAAGGTCTACTTCGCGCGAGTCGAAAGTCCGGTCGCGGTTGTTCCGCAGTCGCATGGGTCCGCTCCGCCGCGGGGGCAAGAGACGATCCTGCTGGTCGAGGACGATGCGCAGGTTCGCGAATTGACGTGTTCTCTGCTGCAGCAACACGGCTACTCAGTTGTGGTCGCGGAGAATGCGAAAGCCCTGGCGAATATCTGTTCGACGCATGCTGCACCCATCCATCTGCTGCTGACCGATGTGGTGATGCCCGACACGGGCGGGCGCGAAGTGGCGCGACAGGTTTCGGCGCGCTGGAGCAACATCAAGGTCCTTTACATGTCGGGGTATACAGAGGACTCGATCGTCCATCGTGGAGTCTTAGACGACGATACTTTTTTCTTGCCCAAGCCCTTCACGCCAGCGGAACTGAGCAACAAGGTACGTGAAGTGCTGGATGGCGGTCCCACAGACAAGTAGTGGTCGCGCATCGGGAATGTCCCAAAATACGCAAGGGGACCACGCTGCGCTGCAACTGGTCACGAATGAGTGTGCTTCCACCGCGCCATTCGGGAACAAAGAGTCACCTATGAGGGTGACCCTAATCACTGCTGAAAACCACCCCAAACGTTGAAGCTTTCAACTAGATAGCGAGCAAGTTTGCTCGTCCCGCTATCCGTGAGTCTTTGAGGTCGGTTAGTTTCGCAACACGCGCTGAGCGCTGCGAGGAGACGTGCTGATTTCATAGTGGAAAAGCTGGTGTTCCAAATTTTTATAAGGAGAAAAGACGAAATCATGAAAACAACGAAACTGGTAGCGCTTGTGATGACAATGGCGGTGGCCTTGTTCGTTCTGATGCCGACTCTGTCGTGGGCTGAAGATGGAGCGAGTCTTTACAAAGCAAAATGCGCAGCTTGCCATGGAGCCGATGCAGCCGGCAAGCCGGCGATGAAAGCTCCGAGTCTGATCTCGGACGAAGCCAAGAAAAAGTCTGATGCCGACCTGAGCAAAGAGATCGCCGAAACAGCAAAGCATCCGGGCGCAGTGAAGAGTGTGACTGGCGACGATGCAAAAGCGATCGTGACCTACATTCGCAGTCTGCAAAAGTAACAAGCTGCGGAAGTCTGTGGAATTGTGACTGTTCCACGTCTGTGTGTCGCCGCTGGAATGGCGGTCAGTGGCGAAGGAAGGTATTGAGTATGGAGGAGAGCGACTCAACTCGGCGGACCAACAGAAGACCTACCCGGTTCGCAACCGGCCTGAAAGCTTGTACCCCCTCCGCTTTCCCACGGATAACAGTCACTTCGGGTCCGGATGTACACCTCTCCGGACCCGCCTCTTTTCCTGGCAGCAATTCTTGCCATGCGTTCGCCAAATCATCGAAGCGGCTCCCAAGCCAGTTTTTTCGCTACGCCTCCTACGTTCTTCCAAACGAACGGAAATACCACTTGGGAACAGTGAGGAGCAATTATGAGTAAGGCCCTGCTGTATGACTCGACCATGTGCATCGGCTGCAAGCAGTGTGAACGCGCCTGCGCCGAGCAGAACAAACTTCCGTATGACGATAGCGTTGCGGCGGAGCCGGTGCAGTCGGCTCATAAATACACCGTCGTCTTAACCAAGGACGATAAATACATGCGCCGCCTCTGCATGCATTGCGAGGAACCGGCGTGCGCTTCGGCGTGTCCAGTGGGAGCCTTCCACAAGACCAAAGAGGGGCCCGTCGTTTACGACGTGTGGAAGTGCATTGGATGCCGCTATTGCATGGTGGCGTGCGCGTTCGCCCAGCCGAAATACGAATGGCAATCGCTGAATCCGCGAGTCCGTAAATGCATTATGTGTCCGGACCGCATCGCCGCCGGCAAGCAAACCGCCTGCGCCGAGGCGTGTCCGACGGGCGCGACGAAGTTTGGCGAGCGCGACGACTTGATTCGCGAAGCGCAGGAACGCATCCGGCAAAATCCATCCAACTACGTGAACCGTATTTATGGACTGAAAGAAGTGGGGGGAACCTCTGTCCTGATTATTTCTGACCGGAACGTTGAGGACTATGGCTATCCCGCGTCGGCGAAGATTGGCGAGACGCCTATGCCCGAATACACCGGACGCGTGATGTCGAAAATCCCAGATTTCATCCCGGTATGGTCGCTGGTGTTGGGGGGCGTTTACTGGATTTCGCATCGCCGTGACGAAGTGGCCGAGGCTGAGGCAGAAGAGAAAAACGGGGGTGCGCAATGAAAATCAAAATCAAGCTCACATTCTGGCGAGTTGTGTTTCTCGTCATCATGACCCTGGGCCTGTACTCCTCATTCATCCGCTATTTCCGGGGACTGGGCGCGGTCTCGAACATGTCAGACCAATTCCCCTGGGGCCTCTGGATCGGCTTCGACTGCCTTTGCGGAGTCATGCTGGCCGCCGGCGGCTTCTGCATCGTCGGCGCGGTCTATCTATTTAACGTCGAGCGATTGCACAGCGTTGTGCGCCCGGCGGTGCTCACGGCATTCCTTGGCTACATTCTTTTCATCGTTGGATTGTTGTTCGATCTCGGCCGCCCCTGGTACATCTGGCATCAGCTCATTTACATGAATCCGCATTCGGTCATGTTCGAAGTGGGCATGTGCGTGATGACTTACACCACTGTGCTTATGTTCGAATTTCTTCCCAACGTGTTTGAGCGCTTCAATATGCAAACGCCGATCAAGTGGATTCAGAAGATCTACCCGGCGCTGATCGTTTTGGGCATTTTGCTCTCGACGCTTCACCAGAGTTCGCTCGGATCGCTCTATCTGATCATGCCGAGCAAGCTGCATCCGTTCTGGTATACGCCGGCGTTGCCGTTCTTCTTCTTTGGGTCGGCGGTTGCGGTTGGCCTGGCAATGACGATTTTCGAGTCGACGCAGAGCGCGAAGGCTTTCGGGCGTCACCTTGAACTGCCGGTTCTTGTGACCCTGGGCGGCGCTTTGCTGGTTGCTCTTTGGGTCAATGCATTGCTGCGCTTTGAAGACTTCTATCATCGCGGCCTGCTGCGGCAGATCTTCAAGCCCAGCTACGAGGCGTACTTTCTGTGGCTCGAACTCACACTCACCTTCGTCATTCCGATCGCGATGCTGAGCTTCAAGAAGGTCAGACTGTCGCCGCAGTTGCTCTATCTTGCTTCGATCTCGACGGTGCTCGGATTTATCACCAACCGCTTGAACATCGCGCTGATCGGGTTTGAAAGCTACGCCGGACATCACTACGTGCCCAAGTGGACGGAATTTTCGATCACTCTGATGATCATCGCGATGGGCTTCGCGCTGTTCGGAGTCGCAGCGAAGTATCTACCTATTTTCCCAAGCGAAGGACAAGCCGTGAGGCCGCGTCTCCGAAGCGAAGCCGAACCCGGGGTCGCGGTAGCAACGCCGGCATTAGGCCATGCAGGAGACTGAGCCAATCCGTGGCGATTTAACCTGGAAACAGCTGACGCACAGCATCAGTGCGAAGTTGATCGTGTCCATGCTGACGGCAGTGCTGGTCATCCTCGCCCTTCTCGGATATCTCATCATCCGGTTGCACCGCCAGGATCTGGAAGCCGCGACGCTGGCCAATGCCGAGCAGGTCAGCGACGTCATCAGCCACAGCACTGCGTACTACATGTTGCGCAACGATCGCCAGGGACTGTACCACTCGATCGGAACCATGGCGGACGGGGCCAAGATGATCAAGGTGCGCATCCTTGATCAAGAAGGGCGCGTGAGCTTTTCGACCGTTCCGGCCGAAGTCAGCCACGTTCTCGACAAAAAAGCCGAGGCCTGTTATCGATGCCACGCACAGTCGCAACCGCTGATGCGGCTGAATCGCCCGGATCGCTTTCGTATCTACCGCAGCGCGGGGCAGCGTGTGCTGGGTATCGTCACACCGATCGAGAATCAGCCAAGCTGTTCGAATGCCGACTGTCACGCACATCCTGCCGACAAGCGGGTTCTAGGCGTGCTCGATACCAATCTTTCGCTGTCAAAGGCAGATGCACAACTCGCCGTCAGTAGCGCCCGCATGATGTATTACACGGCGGGGGCAATGCTGATCGTCGCGGTATTGTGCGGTGTATTCGTGTGGCGAGTGGTCGACGAGCCGCTGAAAGCGCTAAAGAACGGCACGCAACATCTCGCACAGGGAGACCTCGGTTATCAGATCGACGTCCAGTCGCGGGATGAGGTCGGCGACCTGGCCCGCTCCTTCAACAGCATGAGCCTGCAGTTGCGGACCGCCACTGAAGAGATCGTCAATTGGAATTCAACGCTGGAAGATCGGGTCATGGAGAAGACAACTGAGCTCAAACGCGCCCACGATCATGTTCTCCACGTGGAGAAAATGGCGTCGCTCGGGAAGATGGCGGCGGTTGTCGCGCACGAGATCAACAATCCGTTATCAGGAATTCTTACCTACGCCAAGTTGCTGCGGAAGTGGGTGGGGTCTGGTCAGACCGCGAATGAAAAACAGGAAGAGGCGATGCAATGCCTCGACCTGATCGCCCTGGAAAGCAAGCGTTGTGGCGAGCTGATCAAGAATCTGCTGACTCTCTCTCGCAGCGCGCCCATGCATGTGCAACCCAGTGACCTGAACGCAGTCATCGATCGTTGTCTGCTGCTGGTGCGGCATCAAGTTGAGCTGGCGGGAATCGAAGTGCGGCCGAGCCTCGCAGTCAGTCTGCCCCCCGTGCCGTGCGATCCTGCGCAGATCGAACAAGTTGTGCTGGCGCTGATTATGAACGCTGTTGATGCGATGCCTCAGGGTGGCACGCTCTGGCTCGAGACTCGACAGACTCAGGATGAAAGCGAAGTCGAAATCAAGGTTCGCGACGACGGATCGGGCATCGCTCCCGACATTCTGCCGCATATCTTCGAACCTTTTCTCACGACCAAAGAGAGTGGACATGGCGTTGGGCTGGGCCTTGCCATCAGCCGAGGCATCATCGAGCGGCACCACGGACGAATCGAGGTCGATTCCGAACTGGGCCGAGGCACAACTTTCATCGTCACTCTGCCCGGTAGTGCGGCGGAGGATGCTGCAACGATTGTCGGCGATCGTGACACCGCGATGAATAGGAGGTGACTGAAGTGAGCACACAGGGGAAATTGCTGATCGTGGATGACGAGTTGAGCGTGCGGGATTCGCTCAGCAAGTGGTTCCGCGAAGAGGGCTACGAGGTGAACGCGGTCGAGAACGCGGCAGATGCGCTGACGCGTCTGGCCGAGCAACGTTGGGAAGCGGCTCTGGTCGATATCAAGATGCATGGCACCGACGGGATCGAGTTACAACGTCGTATGCACGAAATCGATCCTGAGCTGGTCGTGATCATGATGACCGGATATGCTTCGGTCGAGACTGCGGTCGCTGCGCTGAAAAACGGCGCCTATGACTACGTGACCAAGCCGCTCGATCCAGACGAAATCGCGCACCTGGTGAAGAATGCCCTCGCGCATCGGCGGACGGCGCAGGAAAATGTGCGGTTGCGTGAGACGGTGGCCGAGGTGGCTCGTCCGGAAGACATCGTCGGCCAGAGCCGTCCGATGCGCAAGCTCTTCGAGGCGATTGAGACCGTAGGCCCAACGGACGCCACGGTGCTGATCACCGGCGAGAGTGGAACCGGCAAGGAACTGGTGGCGCGTGCGATTCATCAGGCGAGCAATCGAAGGTTTCATCCGCTGGTTGCGATTCATTGCGGAGCGCTCACGGAAACGCTCCTCGAGAGCGAACTCTTTGGCCACGAAAAGGGCGCATTCACGGGCGCGCAATACCGCAAGAAAGGCAAGTTCGAAATTGCCGAGGGTGGCACGGTTTTTCTCGACGAGATCGGCGACATCAGTCTCAAGACGCAGACTGACCTGCTGCGCGTTCTGCAGGAGCGGGAGATCACCCGCGTGGGTGGCAATCAGAACATTAAAGTCGATTTTCGCTGCGTTGCCGCCACCAATAAGAATCTCGAGACGCTGATCGAGGAAGGTAAGTTTCGTCCCGATCTGTTTTATCGGCTCAACGTTTTCCGTATCGAGTTGCCTCCGTTGCGCGAGCGCCGGGAAGACATCCCAGCGCTGGTCCAACACTTCGTCCACAAGCTTTCACTGGCCATGAATAAGCGCATCAGCCGCGTTTCCGCGGCCGCGATGAATCAGTTGCAGCAGCAGTCGTGGGCAGGCAATGTCCGTGAATTGGAAAATGCCGTGGAACGGGCCATGGTCGTGGGGCGAGAGCCGGAACTACAGGAGCAGGACTTCATCTTCAAATCGCAGAGCGGACCTGGGGCCGCTAGCGTGGGCAAGACGCTGGAAGACATGGAGCGGGCTCACATTTTGCGTGTAGTCGAGGAATGCGGCGGGAATCAGAGTCACGCTGCAGAGATCCTCGATATCGATCGGGTAACGCTGTATCACAGGCTGAAAAAATATGGCTGGAGCCGCACGCCGGTTGAAACCCGGTGACAGTTCACCGTTCTCTGAGAACTGAGGACTGAAGAACCGGAAACTGAGAACTCCTAAATGAAGCTGCATCTCTTGCCCATCGGAAACGTCGATGACGGACTGCTGCGGGATTTGTGTCCAGGCATAGAAGAAATTCTAGGCATTCGTTGCGAAGTTCTTCCGATGCGGCTGGATCCCGAATTTGCATATCACGGAGAGAGACAGCAACATCACTCCTCGGAAATTCTACATCGCATGCAGAAATGTCTCATGGCTGACTCGTGGCGGATCGTGGGGATCGCGGCCGTCGATCTCTATATTCCGATTCTCACTTTTGTTTTCGGCGAGGCGCAGATCGGCGGCCCGTGCGCTGTGGTCTCAGCGCACCGCTTGCGCCAGGAATTCTATGGCCTTCCGCCGGACCCCGAACTATTCCGCCGGCGCCTGGTCAAAGAAGCAGTCCACGAGCTGGGCCACACACTCAACTTGACCCACTGCGATGACTACGGGTGCGCCATGGCATCGTCCCATACGGTGGAGTGGATCGACCTGAAGGAAAGCGCATTGTGCACATCCTGCCGCGCCGCGGTGCTGCCGCTGACTGCACCTTCGCCGGGGCGATGAGGTCTATCCTTACCAGCAAAAACAACGGCCGCCCGGGAGAAGATCCGGGCGGCCGTTTTCAGCGGTCCTCAACGAGTGCTCGAACGAGGTATGCTCGCGGACCGTTAGTTAGAGAGAAAGAACTCTTTCGCCAGGGGCAGCCAGTCCTGATCGGGAATCTGGGCGGCGACGTTATTCAGAGCCACTCCGCCATCCTGGGCCAAAGCACCGACTGCTAGCGGCATCCGGACGCGCAGGCGATTGGCCGATTCATCGGTCCACCAGCGGGCGAGCGCACCACCCAGCAAGTTGCGGAAACCAATCTTGGCGTCGGGAGCCTGCACCTTTGCCAGCCAGCCCTCGCCATATGGATCGCTGAGCGCAAGTTTCGGGTCGGCCAACACGGCCATGTTGATGTCGGAGACGCTGCCTTCGATCGGTGAAACCATGTCAACGGCGAAGCCATCGCGATGGATCGTGCACATCTTTTGTCCCTGGCGAACCCATTGCCCACGTTGCGGGAGAGTGATGCTTTCTGCTTTTCCGGTCAGCTTGGAAGCGAAATCGTCCATGCCAACTCTTACCAGGCTGGGGCTCTCACTCAGGGCCCAGGTGTGACCCGGGTGATAGCGGAGATTTTCGGGCACTTCAAAGCCGCCTACGATGGCGGGCTGAAGACGGGGTACGTTGGCAATAGCGTTTCGCGGAGAGGGTGCGACTCGTACCGCGGATTCCTCGATGTTGCGGCGGGTCCGGAAGTAGTCGATGGTTAAGAAAGTTACGAATGTGAAGAGAACCAGTAGGACTGTCATAAGTCACCTCGTTGGAGGGCCATCTTGCGAGCCGCTCACATATTGGTAAAGGCAATCGTCATGCCACAGTCGAAAAAGTAGATTCACGTTTCCAGAGTCTCTTGATCCGTAAGAAACAAAGGCTCTTGCTGTGCGGAGTGATCGCCAAACGTTTCCGAGAGCATTTTTCCGTAATCTAATCACAGATGAGAATCGCAACACGCGGAGCCCACAGGTTCAGAGGTTGATGGCAGCCGGAGCCTGGTGAAGGTTTGCAATCAATTACTTAGACGCGCTCCGAGCGGCGTTAAATCATGCAACACCATAGGTTAAAGAATTCAACACAGTGAAGTTGCACACGCGCATTTTCTCGGCCCCTCGCTTCAGAGGCGAGATTTGCGACGTAAATTCGACTACATTAATGAGCGGTGTAGTGAATAAACTATTTCGCGGACTTCCATCCATGAATCCAGCGCTCGCGCGAAACCCGTTATTTCTTCTCGTATTCCTTCTCGGCGCTTCGAGTTTGTTCTCGGCAAGTTCTTTCGCCCAAACCACGAATGCTCAACCTCCTCCGGTGCAAATGACGGCGGACGAGGATCACCAGCGCATGCTCGAACTGCTACAGATCTCAAGTTTGCGGCGGGGGCCTGACGGCGATCCCAAATCGCCCAACGCCGCCAATTTTGACGAGTCGAAAGTGAGCGCCTACAAGCTTCCCGATCCACTGGTCCTCAACGATGGTAAGAAGGTGACGACCGCGAAGGTCTGGTGGACGGAGCGCCGTCCGGAGATCGTGGAAGCGTTCGACAAGGACGTTTACGGCCGGGTTCCGGCGCACACCCCTAAGGTCGAATGGAAAGTGACGCACACTGCGTCCGAAATGAATGGGGACGTTCCGGTTGTTACGAAGCAGATTATCGGCCATGTCGACAACTCAGCGTATCCGGCGATCACCGTCGATATCCAATTGACGCTGACGACTCTTGCGCAGGCAAAAGGGCCAGTTCCGGTCATCATGGAATTCGGCTTGAGCGCAGAAGCTCAGGCCGCGATCGCGAAGCGTTTTCCAAACGCCTTCCGCTCCGATGGTGGGCCGACATGGCGGCAGCAGATTTTGGCGCGAGGCTGGGGTTATGCGGTCATCGTCGCGACCAGCATTCAAGCCGACAATGGAGAGGGCTTAACGCAGGGAATTATTGGTCTCGTTAATAAAGGACAGCCTCGCCAACTCGATGATTGGGGCGCGCTGCGCGCGTGGGCTTGGGGCGCGAGCCGGGCTCTCGATTATTTCAAGAGCGACCCGTCGGTCGACGCGAAGCAGGTCGGCATCGAAGGCTTGTCGCGCTACGGCAAGGCGGCGCTCGTCACCATGGCCTATGATCAGCGTTTCGCGATTGGCTTTATTGGATCTTCGGGTGCAGGCGGCTCGAAAATCCTGCGGCGCAATTTCGGCGAGCAGGTGGAAAACATCGCATCCTCCGCCGAGTATCACTGGATGGACGGCAATTTTCTCAGGTATGCGGGACCACTATCCGTCAACGATCTGCCGGTGGACTCGCATGAACTGATTGCGCTGTGCGCGCCGCGTCCGGTATTTATCAGCAGCGGCTCGCAATCAGTCGAGGGAGGATGGGTTGACGCCAGGGGCATGTTCCTCGGCGCGGTGGGAGCGGGGCCAGTCTATAAACTCCTCGGGAAAAAAGATCTCGGCACGACCGAGTTTCCACCGATGGAGACAGCGCTGATTGATGGTGACATCGCCTTTCGACAACACAGCGGCGGACATACGACGGGACCGAACTGGCCGACGTTCTTGATATTTGCAAGCCGGTACATCAAGGGTCCTCCGCTAGCGGAAGCGGCACGCGCAGACAGCAGCTACCAGGTTGCGCTGACATTCGATGACCTGCCGGATCATGGTCCCTTGCCGGGGACGCTGACGCGAGTCGACATCGCCAACAGCATCATCGCCGCCCTGCAAGCCGTGCATGCACCGCCGGTCTTTGGATTTGTGAATGCGATCCACCTTGATACCGACCCTTCTTCGGCAGCAGTGCTGGCGCGTTGGCGCGACGCCGGGGATCCGCTCGCCAATCACACCTTCTCGCACATGGATCTGAATGCGAATTCGGTGGAAGCATTCGAACAGGACATTCTCGCCGATGAGCCGACCTTGCAGAAATACATGGGGAATGCGGATTCGCGGAATACGGATTCAGTGAATGCGGATTGGCACTGGCTGCGATTTCCGTATCTTCGCGAAGGGGACACTCCCGAAAAGCACCGTGCCGTCATGGCCTTCTTGAAGGCGCACGGATATAAAGTCGCTGAGGTTACTCTCAATTTCGACGACTATGCCTACAACGAGCCCTACGCGCGCTGTCTGGCGAAAAACGATCAAACCGGAATCGAGTGGCTCAAACAGAGCTACCTGAGCGCTGCGGACAATTCGCTGACACAGGGCGAGAAATTATCGACTCTCGTCCTGGGGCGGCAAATCAAGCACACCATGTTGCTGCACATTGGGGGATTCGAAACGGTCATGTTTCCGCAGCTCCTTGTTCTTCTCAAGCAGCGCGGGTTCGAGCTGATCACCTTGCAGCAGGCGGAGAGCGATCCTGCGTACGCAGTCGATCCTGAATTAGCGGCGGACTGGAACGGAACTTTTCTTGACCAGATGATGCACGCTAAACACATGCCCGATCCTCGCCCATCTGACGACCGGTTCGCGAAGCTGAGCGCGCTGTGTCAATGAGCGCGCGCGTTTGAGCGATAGAAGTTAAGACCAACGATAGAGGAGATTCGTTTGAGAATGCCAAGAGTCCTGATTGTCGCGGCGATTCTTTGGGCTACGCTGCCTGTCTTCGTCTTTGCTGCGGAAAGTCGCGGAGTCAACGGCCAGAACGGCGACTGGGTCGGTACCTGGGCTTGTTCACCACAACTTGCGGAGCCGGCGAACGTTCCGCCCGAGCCGGGCTTCGCCGACGGCACGCTGCGCCAGATCGTCCATGTTTCGATCGGCGGTCAACAGATACGCGTTCGATTCTCAAACGCATTTGGCACAACCGCGCTTACGATTCCAGCTGCCCACGTCGCCCTGCCTGCGGGTGAGGGCGCGATTCGCCCGGACAGCGATCGTGCGCTCACTTTTCATGGCCAGCCGTCGGTGACGATTCCTGCCGGAGCACTTATCTATTCTGACCCGCTCGATTTTGCTCTCGCTCCACTGTCTGACCTAGCGATCACCATTCGACTGAATGGCACGCCGGACGGATTTACAGCACATCCCGGATCGCGCGCTACTTCCTACCTGGTGGCAGGCGATTTTGTCGGAGCTGCGGATTTGCCCAAAGCGGCCCATGTCGATCACTGGTACTACGTCAACGGTGTCGATGTCTTGACCGCCAAACGCAGCGCAGCCATCGTTACTCTGGGAGATTCGATCACGGATGGCAGTCATTCGACGACCAACGGAAACGGCCGCTGGCCAGATGATCTGGCGCGTCGCCTGCAAGCAAATAAGAAGACGGCAAACGTCGCGGTTCTGAACGAAGGAATCGGCGGGAACCGGTTGCTGCTGGATGGCCTCGGTCCCAACGCCCTGGCTCGATTCGATCGAGACGTACTGGCTCAGGCGGGAGTCCGCTGGCTGGTCGTGCTCGAGGGCGTAAACGATCTGGGGACTCGCGACGTCCCGCCGCAAACCAAAGCCAGCGGCGAAACTGATCCGGCAGCGTTGGCCGAGCGATTGATTGCCGCACTCGAGCAGATCATCGTACGCGCTCATTCCCACGGCATTCTGGTCTATGGGGTGACGATTCTCCCCTACGAGGGAGCCTTCTATTTCAAGCCCGAGGGCGAAGCGAATCGCCAGACAATCAACAACTGGATTCGCACCAGCGGCCAGTTTGACGCGGTGATTGACATGGACGCCACGGTGCGAGACCCACAGCATCCGTCGCGTTTTTCAGCGGCCGTCGATAGCGGCGATCATCTGCACCCGGGCGATGCGGGCTACAAAATCATGTCTGACTCGATCGATCTCAAGCTATTCGCGAAACGAAGGTAGCAGTCCTACCAAACAAGGCATTGATAGGATTTCACCCCGCGAGTAGAATGGCTGCCAAATCGAGAACCCGCCCACGGTTCCCGCGCCGAATCGTGCCCCACTTCATTCGCCAGCAAGGGGGACAGTGACATGTTGACCAAAGCGACCGTTCGAACGCTCGCAGCCGGAAGTGCAGCGGCCGTCATTTTCAGCTTCGGAGTGTTCCATCAGCAAAGCTCCGCCCAAACAACCATGGCCCAAACAACCATGGCGGCGAGCGAGTTCCCAGTGCTCATGAAGCAGAAAGTCGTTGCGGGCAAAACGCCGGTTGGAACAAAAGTGGAGGCCGAACTCGTCATTGCCACCATGGCGAATGGCGTTGTCATTCCAAGGTCGGCGATTCTGTCGGGAGAGGTCACAGAATCGGTGGAGAAATCGAAGACTGAGCCGTCGCGCCTGGCCATTCGCATGAATTCAGCAGAATGGAAAAACGGATCGGCGCCGATCAAAGCGTACCTGACCGCGTGGTATTACCCGGAAATGGCAACCATGAATCAGAACCTTAATTTTGAACCTCCAGACCAGGCGAATGGCAGGGGAAATTGGAATGGACAGGGAGCATATCCCGGTCCGGGTAGTACACACATCGGTGAGGACGATAAATTTCCCGGCCGCGGCAGTGACAAAGATCCGAGCGGGGGCGCGCCGCCATCGGCGTCGACTATCTCGAAACGCCGGGCTCTGATGAAACACGTCGGTTCAGCACGCGGCGGCGACGGCGCCGTGACCCTCATATCGGATCACGCGACGATCAAACTTGATCGGCTGACCACCTACGTCCTCGCGGATAGTGATCTGATGCCGACAAAGTAGTCTCCGCACACTCCACAATTCTGCCAAATCGGTACCGCCCACGGCAGTGTGGCAGTCGTGCTGTCACAATTCGTCACCCTCTCAAATCCGCCGAAATTTCAGACCGGAAAGCAGGACCGAACGCGCCCTTGTAATCGGGCTGCGGCATGGTAATATACCGAATCGTTAACGTACACGGTTCCACTTAGAGTCGACACTCGACCACGAAGTCAGGGTGGCGGCGAGGAACACGAACCCGTAATGTCTTTTCTGGGAATCGACGTCGGTACTGGAGGTACACGCGCTCTCGTTATTGACGAGAAGGGCCGTGTAATTGGTTCCGCTACCGCTGATCACACTCCGTTTGCTTCCCCACAGATTGGCTGGGCCGAGCAGGATCCCGAAGACTGGTGGCGTGCGTGCCGCGTCGCGGTGCGAGATGCGCTGGCACAAGGCAAACTGGCCGGCGATCAGATTGATTGCGTTGGATTTTCTGGACAGATGCATGGGGCCGTTCTGCTTGATGAACAGTCTCGCGTCGTGCGTCCAGCGCTGATCTGGTGCGACGTAAGGACCGAGAAGCAGAGCCGCGAGATCACAGCTCGAATCGGCGCGCAAAGATTAATCCAACTCACCTGCAATCCGGCGCTCACAAATTTCACGTTGACCAAATGCCTGTGGGTACGCGAGAACGAACCCGAGAACTGGAAAAAGGTTCGTTCGATCATGCTGCCTAAGGATTATGTTCGGTTACAGCTGACCGGCGAACGCGCGACCGACATGGCCGACGCTTCCGGGACGCTGCTGCTCGACGTGGCTCACCGGCGCTGGTCGAAGGAAGTCCTCGAAGCGGTTGAAATGGATGCGTCGCTTCTGCCGACTCTGTATGAGTCGCCCGATGTTTGCGGACAAATCTCTGTGGCGGGTGCGGCCGCGACCGGGCTGCGCGCGGGAACTCCTGTCGTTGCTGGTGCGGGAGATCAGGCGGCTGGATCGACGGGCATCGGTGTGGTTTCTCCCGGGGCCGTCAGCGCCACCATCGGAACGTCGGGAGTAGTTTTGGCCGCAACAGATAGTCCGGCGCTCGATCCTGGTGGGCGCATGCACACGTTCTGTCATGCGGTTCCCGGACGTTGGCTGGTGATGGGTGTGACGCAGGCGGCGGGACTTTCGCTGCGCTGGTTCCGCGATCAGTTCGGGGTGAATTCCGATCATCAGCCTGAGTCGTATGAAAAGCTGACGAGTCAGGCGGCAACCGTCCCACCCGGAAGCGACGGGCTGCTCTGGGCGCCCTATCTGATGGGTGAGCGCACTCCATATCTCGACCCGAATGCCCGCGGGATGCTGGTTGGCTTGACGGCATCGCACACGCGGGCGCACGTCATTCGAGCAATCTTAGAGGGAGTGACATTCAGCCTGCGCGATACCTTCACGCTTTTTGCGGGAATAAATATTCCGGTGAAAACGATTCGTTTGGGCGGCGGCGGCGCGCGATCGCCGCTGTGGCGGCAAATTCAAGCTGACATTTACGGGCAGCCGGTCGAAACCGTCGAGGCCGAAGAGGGAGCTGCGTATGGTGCAGCCATCCTCGCCGGAGTCGGCGCGAAAGCGTGGCCATCGGTCGATGCCGCGTGCAGCGCAGTGGTGCGGGTAGCCGGCAGAGTCAGTCCAAACCCCAGCGCCTGCGCGACTATGGAAAACGCTTACGCGAGATATCGTCGTATGTATCCCGCAATGAAGTCGATTCTCGGTTCATAAATATGCAGTATGGAGAAATGCACAATGTCGAGTAAGGGCGTGTCGAGTAGCGGCAATTATCAGCCTCGAGCGGAAGACAAGTTTTCCTTTGGACTTTGGACGGTTGGCAACCGTGGACGCGATGCCTTTGGAGACGCGGTGCGCCCGACCCTTCCACCCAACGACATCGTCGCCATGCTGGCCGAAGTGGGCGCGTGGGGCGTCAACTTGCACGACAACGACCTGGTTCCGATCGATGCGACCCCTGCGGAACGCGACTCGATTGTTGGTTCATTCAAGAAGGCGTGCGAGAAAAACGGGATCGTCGTCCCCATGGCGACGGTATCACTGTTTTTCCATCCGATATTCCGTGATGGGGCGTTCACGGCCAACGATCCGGAAGTGCGTGCGTACGCGATTCAGAAAACCATGCGAGCCATGGATATCGGAGCCGAACTCGGGGCGAAGATTTTCGTCCTGTGGGGCGGACGCGAAGGCGTCGAGACCGACGCTTGCCGCCGCGCAGACGATGCCATCCGGCGCTTGCGCGAAGCGATCAATTATCTCTGCGAATACAACATCGAGCGCGGATACGGCATGAAGTTCGCTCTGGAAGCGAAACCCAACGAGCCGCGCGCCGATATTTACATGGCGACCACCGGGCAGTATCTGGGCTTTATCCCGACGCTCGCTCATCCGGAGATGGTGGGAGTGAATCCGGAAGTGGCGCACGAGCAGATCTCGGGACTCAACTTCATGCACGCGGTCGCGCAGGCGTGGGAAGCGGGGAAGCTTTTCCACATCGATCTGAACGATCAGGTGCCCGGCCGGTTTGATCAGGACCTGCGTTTTGGGTCGTCGAATATCAAGGCGGCATTTTGGCTGGTGAAATTTCTCGAGGACGTCGGATACGCGGGTCCGCGCCACTTCGACGCCCATGCGTATCGCACCGAGGATCACGAAGGAGTGCGGGACTTCGCACGCGGCTGCATGAGGACCTACCTCATCCTCAAAGAAAAGGCCCAGCGCTGGAACGCGGATAAAGAAATACAGGCAATTTTGCGCGAGATTTCAATCGATGGTGGGACCAGCAAGGCCGGCGCATACTCGAAACAAGGCGCATCCCAGTTGCTAACCCACAATTTTAATAAAGATGAGATTCTGAGGAAGCGTTTACCCTACGAACGTCTGGACCAACTGACGATCGATTTATTGCTGGGTGTTCGATGATTCGCGCGCTCTAATTCTGGTGTTGATGCCGATAGGCATACCTCGGCGGCCCAGTTGCCAAGGCGAGGAAGCATCAGACTTTACAGATAGGTGAGGAGGGACAACAAGCGATGACGCTGACGCTAGCGAGCGTAGTGCCAACCCAGTTAGTGCATCTTTCTGCGGTGGATATTATCATCGTGGTTTTTTATTTTGCCCTGGTCCTCTCCATCGGTTGGTATTTGAAAGGGCGGGCGAACACCGGCGAAGATTTCTTCATGGCCGGGCGCGAGATGACGGCGTGGGTAGCCGGTTTGAGTTTTCTCTCCGCCAATCTGGGCGCGCTGGAACTGATGGGCTGGGCGGGATCGGCCTACCAGTACGGCATTCTGGCGACGCACTGGTATTGGATCGGCGCCATCCCTGCGATGCTCTTTCTCGCACTGGTCATGATGCCGTTCTACTACATTTCCAAAACGCACTCGGTGCCGGGATACCTGAAACTGCGTTTCGGAGAGCCCGCGCGCGCACTGTCGGCGGTCTCGTTCGCCTTCATGACTGTGCTCATGAGCGGCGTCAACATGTTCGCCATGGCTAAGGTCATGCAGATCGTCCTCGGATGGGACATTAACTTCAGCATCTGGGTCTCGTCGCTGACCGTGGCGATCTATGTGACGCTTGGCGGACTGCGTTCCGCCATCTTCAACGAAGTCCTTCAGTTCTTTCTTATCTGGGCCGGGGCTTTGCTGATTCCGATTCTCGGTCTGTACGAGGCTGGCGGTTGGAGCAATCTGAAGCTGCAGATCGCGCAGCGGGCGTCAGATCAGTACGTCCATCTCTGGTCGGGGTTGGGATCTTTTACCAATAACCCGATGGGAATTAACTGGGTCGGCATTGTCTTTGGCCTCGCGGCGATTATCTCGATGGGCTACTGGACGACGGATTTCCTGGTGGTGCAGCGCATCCTCGCGGCGAAAGATATCCGCAGCGCAGAGATGGCTCCGATCATCGGGGCCGGGTTCAAGATGTTCGTTCCGATTATCGTAATCCTGCCGGGACTGATCGGGTTGGCTGTGCTCCCGGAGAAGTTGGTTCCTGAGTCGGTGGCCGCGGTCACGGGCGCGCACAGCTACAACGACGTTCTACCCCTGATGCTGGCGCGTTACTGCGGGCCGGGATTGCTCGGGTTGGGAGTGACGGCGCTGATCGCAGGCTTCATGTCGGGCATGGCGGGCAACGTCAGCGCATTCACGACTGTCTGGACGTATGACATTTACCGCCCTCTGATTAACAGCAAAGGGAGCGATCATCACTACGTAAGTATGGGTCGGTGGACGACGATCATCGGCGTGTTGATCAGCGTGGGAACGGCGTACCTGGTGATGCAATTTGCCAGCATCATGGATTACGTGCAGGCGTTGTTCAGTTTCTTCATTGCGCCGCTGTTTGGGACCGTCGTGCTGGGGATGCTCTGGAAGCGGGCGACGGGTCCGGCCGGGTTCTGGGGATTGCTATCTGGGACGATGTGCTCGATCAGCATGTGGGCTTGGGTGCATCACGATCCTTCAGCGTTGCGTTATGTGGCGCTTTCGCCGCACGCCAAGGGTCTGGCGCAGGACATGTTTCAGGCACTATGGTCGTTCCTGGTCTGCGTGACTGTGACTTTCGTGATAAGTATGCTCACGAAACCCATCCCCGACGAGCGACTGAAGGGGCTAGTATACGGGTTGACGGAAGTTCCCTCGATTGGGGACGTTCCCCTGTACCAGAGACCACTGTTTTGGGCAGGCGTGGTGACGGTCGTGTTCTTCGTCTTGAATATTATTTTCTGGTAGATGAAAACGGTGATTAGTGATTGGTGATTAGTGGCTAGTGATTAGGAAGCCTCGGTTCGATAGAAGATCTTTCTAAACATTATTCACTAACCACTAACCACTGAACTTCGGAGGCAAAGCATGGTTTCGATCTGGTTCTTCATCGGAATATCGTTGGCAGTGAATGGCGCGCTCATCTTCGCGGCGGGAATTTATCAATTGGTAAATCCGCCGGCGAACCCGAGCGTCGTACTTTACAACCTGCATGCCAACGTCTGGTGGGGCGCGGCGTTGCTTTTGTTCGGCCTCATCTATTGCTTCAAGTTCGCCCCGGGACGTCAATCCGGGGCTGGATCAGATCGGCACTAAACGTCGTTGTTACAATGGCGAGGGCCCCCTTTGAACAGACTCAAGGTTGTTTTATCGTTGATTACCCGGGACAGCGATTACCAACTGGAACAAGCCAAGGCTGCCGAGGCGGTAGCCGGCAAACAAAACATAGACCTTGAGATTTTCTACGCCGACAGCAACTCCATCACCCAGAGTTCGCAACTGCTGGATGCAATCCACAAATATAAATCGAAGCTGAGCGCAATACTCGTGGAGCCGGCGGGAGGAACGGAATTCCCGCAAGTGGGTAGAGCTGCCGTGAGCGCGGGCATTGCATGGGTCGTACTCAACCGCGACGCCAGCTCCCTGATGGACTTACGGCGCAATTTTCAGGCGCCGGCGTTTGCCGTCAGTTCCGATCACAAGGAAGTTGGGCGTATCCAGGCGCAGCAGCTTGCGGCGCTGGTTCCGCAGACTTCGATGGTGCTCTGCGTTCAAGGCCCGGCGACCACTCTGGCGGCGCAACAACGGCTGATCGGTCTTGAAAGCGCCAAGCACCCCGGCATGACCCTGAAGCTTCTGAAGAGCCCTAATTGGACCGAAGATGGCGGCTATCACGCGGTTTCGTCGTGGTTGCGCCTTACCACCTCTCAAAAGGAGCCGATCTGCGCCGTGGCCGCTCAGAATGACTTCATCGCCATTGGCGCGAGGAGAGCATTCGAAGAAGTGAAACTCTCGGCAATCGCTCATTTGCCATTTCTCGGTGTTGACGGCCTGCTGCGAACCGGTCAGGCTTTTGTGAACCGCGGCACTCTGGCCGCGACGATCATTGTTCCAGCCGTCGCCGGCCTTGCGCTCGAGACGGCTATTACGGCGCTCACAACCGGCACCGTGCCCCCCGAGTTGCAGCTAATCCCCAATCACTCGTACCCGGCAATTGACAAGCTTCAGCCGGTCACGCTGACCGCGCAACGATAGCGGCTTCGTTTATAGTCCTTTAAACTCCCGCCGCCGCTCTAGTGAGCTGCAGGAGCCGGTGCTGCCGGTATTTTAGACGCCAGCGACTCGTCGGCCTTTTCATGCAACTCGCGGACCTTGCCAAACTCCGACTGCGATTGCTCCGTCCGGCCCATCGCCTGATAGACACGCGCCAGTCGATAGTGTGCGTCGGGCTCTGCCGGATCCAATTCCACGGCGCGCTTAAACGCCACGGCAGCGTCCTCATATTGCTTCTGCTGCATCAGCACAGCGCCCAGGTCCACGTATGCGAAACGCAAATCATTCTTTATGCGCACGGCTTTGTTGAGCCAGGTATGAGCTTCATCCATGTCGCCGTGTTTCATCGCGATGTCGCCGATGTAAGACATCGAATTCGCGTGATTGGGGTCGACGGCTAATTCCGCCTCAAACTCCCGCTTGGCTTCATCGTCCTGATGGGACTTCCAATACAAGTAGCCCAGACCGAAATGCACGTTCGGTTCACGAGGCGCAACCTTGATGGCCTCCTGGAACTCGGCGATGGCTTCTGGCGTTCGTCCCAGGCCGTCCAGTGCCTCTCCGCTGAGCATGTGCGCCGCGGCGGAGTCGGGATTACGATGCAGAATCTGTTGGAATTCATCGAGCGCGCAAGAGTATTTCTTCGCCGAGAGGCAACTTTGAGCCAGAAGCGAGTGCAGTTCGACGTTCGCGGGATCGGCCTTGGCCGGAACCTCAAGGTATTGACTCGCCTCGGCAAAGCGTTTTGCGCCGTAATAGCTCAGACCAAGCAGAGTAGCCGCTTGCATGTTGTGCGGGTCGGCGACCGCGGCTGCGTGCAGTGCGGGGATCGCCTCATCGAGGTGTCCCTGCTTGAATTCGGCTAAGCCCAGATTGAGTTGGACTCCCGGGAGTTGCGGATTTAGAGTGAGCGCCTTTCGGTAGGCGGATGCAGCTTCTCCATATTTTTGCTGTCTCGATAGAACCACCCCCAGGCTGGCTAAGGCGTTCGCATCTTTGGGATCCTTCTGGATTATGGCCTGCCATAGCCTGCGCAGCTTCGTCCAGTTTGCCCTGCTGCTCAAGGAGCCTGCGCTTCGGAGGGCTCCGATGCTTTGCCGCGTTCGATTGCCCATTTGCAGGAAGTTGCGGGAGAAGAAGGAGTGCGAATAGGCCGGGGAAGAGCAATGTGACGGTCTTGCACCTTGATTTCCGCTTTGATTTCCAGATCCTCATGCCCATGCACAGTACGAGAACATTGTCCCATACTCCTGTCGCTGCTTGTAGGGTCTCCGAAATTCGTGCCCCCTGATGGACTGCTACCAAAAGAAAATGCCCCACTCAACCGAGTGGGGCATTGTGAAGGTAACTCGGAAGGTCTAGAAGAAGGCCTTCAGAGCGAGCTGGAATACTCGGGGGTCAAACGCGGCCTTGACCTGTCCGAAGTCGCCTGCCCCGAAGTTGTTGCTGATGCCGCCGTTGTTGGCGTCACCTTTGAACTGCGTGTGGTTCCAAACGTTGAAGCTCTCTGCTCGGAATTGGAGTCTTGAATCGCTCGGTGAAGACGAAGTTCTTCAAGAGAGCCAAACTCCAGTTGTCGCGCCCTGGTCCTCGAATCGCCGTCAAACCCGAGGTTGCCGTAACAATCCGGCCCCGTGACACAGGTGGCAGCGGTGCAGGAGAAGGACGCAGGATTGAACCATTGGGCCACGGTATGAGGAGTGGAAATTGGCCCCTGTCACCTGTCGGCCGGTTTCCACTGTTGAAAACGACGCTGCTGGCGTTGCTTCCGTTCACTCCGAGATTGAGTGGAGCGCCCGATTCCGCCGTGATGATTCCCGAAAACTCCCATCCACCCAAGCCTGCCTTCAAGAAGTGATTGTCAGCGTCCTTGAAGAACGGCATTTGGTAGACGAAGTTCACGAATGCAACGTTAGTGCGGTCGTAGCTGGATGGACCCTGATCGTATTTCCAGCCCACGTATGGGTTGGTGACGTTCTGTAGATCGCCGCCACTGTTGCTGGCCACGCCCACCGAATCAATGGACTTCGCGTAAGTGTAAGCGAATTGAAGTTGAAGGTCGCGTCTCACGTTCCCGTGCAAATCAAACTGCAGGGAATTGTAACGACCGTTAGCGCCGTTCTCCGCCAATTTGATACCGCCGAAACCGGCATAGTTCATGTTGACGTAACGGGTGTTCTGATTCGCATTCTCGCGAGTAGGGAAGGTATTTCGGCTTCCGGAAAGAGGTTGACCTCTTGATAGTAGTTCTGGTGACGGTTCTGGCTCCCGACATAGGATATTCCCATTACCGCGCGAGCGCCCAACGCCTGTTGGACGCCGAAGCTGTATTGGTAGCTGACCGGAGGCGGGTAGTGTGTGGAGATGCCAGTAACGCCAAGGGGAAGTACCGGCAGGTTCGCTGACGAGATAAGAGTTGCCAGACGGATGTTGAGCCCGGGATTTGCAGAGAGACACCGTTCAGAGTCGGGTTAAGGTCGCCCGGCGGGTTCACGGCACCGTTATACATGTCGTTGCCCTGAACGCGCTCGTACATGATGCCAAAGCCGCCACGCACAACCGTCTTACCCTTACCTGTCAGGTCGTACGAGAAACCGAGCCGCGGGCCGAAATTAGCCCAAGAGTCGTTGACAAGACCCTTTGGAATTCCGTTCTTGCCTCCGATCCCGATTCCGTTGGTGTAGAAATTGACTCCCGCCAGGATCGGATTCGGACTTTGGCTCAACCCCGGGCTCGGTCCCGCCTGGGCAGTCCATGAGGCTGGAAGTTCGGACCGCAGATGGCACCATGTTATCCGGTGCAGGATGATCTCGAACGTCGCTGTATTGGCCTGCGCTATACAGGCCGGGGTAGAAGTTCGAAGATTGCTGGTTCGCCTCATAAGTATGAGGAATTCCGTCCCAGCGCAGTCCAAGGTTTACGGTCAGCCGAGGAGTTACGCGCCAGTTGTCCTGAACGTAGGCTGCCAGCGAAATGTTGTTCCACTGACCAGTGATCTTGACCGCGTCCTCGGTATATTGCTGTCCATATCCGAGAAGGAAGTCGGCGATAGTCATATCCGCGTGAACTGGCCGTTAAAGTTGAAATTGCCCTCAGTGTTTGCGAAAGCGTCCTGGCTCTTCTTATAGAGAGCCCAGCTGAAGCCAAACTTCAACTGGTGAGCGCCCTTGGTCCAGGAAACATCGTCGCGCAATTGGTAATCGTCCGCCTTGTTGTTCCAAGGCGTCCAATTGGCAGTGTACTGGGATCCGGTCGAGCCATTCAGATTGATAGAGGGAATTCGATTGTCGGCATTGGGACCAGTAAACAGGCGGTTGAAAGTGAAATCCGACGGAGCCGAAATCAAGCCGTCAGGGATGATGTGGATGCGGTTACCGTTGTAATTGAAAGCGGTCTCGTTGAGCAGGGTTGGGCTAATCACGTACGTTGCGTGAACCACCGCGCTGTAGGAGGGGTTGCCAAACACGTCGGCGATCGAGGGAACGTTGTCGCCGCTCCACTGTGTGGTTCCGTAAGTCTGCGAAACCTGCTCGGCCACGAAGTGTCCGAACATGGAGAATTTTGACGAGAACGTGTGGTCGACGCGAGCAATCTCTTCCGCGCAGGGTAGTGGGAGAATTGTTGCCACCAATGAAGTTGGCAACCAGCTTGTGGGCTGCGGGAAAATGCCGCCGTACTTGCCGCCGGCATTCAACAGTGCCGTCGCATTGGGGGCGATCATACAATCGGGGATCGTGTTGTTGGGGAAGGCCGACCCCGGTACCACCCCGGCCGGGGCACACCGCCAGGGCAATTCGCGAACTGAACAGAAGCGGGAATCACCGAGGGATCGATCAGCATTGATCGTCTGACCGTTATAACGGTGGGCAGCAAAGCGCCAGTTCCGGCACCGTCCGCGTCCGGGATAACTGCTCGCCAGCGGAACGTTTTGGTTGAGCAAGCCACCGTCGACCTCACTGCGCCATTCCTGGTTGTAGAAGAAGAACGTTGGGTGTTCCTTCCAGAGCGGAACCTGACCGCCAACGTTGAAGCCGTAGACGTTGAACCGCAGCTCAGCGACTTTTGCCGGAGCAGGGTTGAAATAGTTACGGGCGTCGAGGGCGTCATTGCGGACGAACTCCCATGCAGACGCGTGGAATGTCTTGGTGCCCGACTTAACGGCGGTGGTGATGGTTGCGGCCGAAGACAGCCCGTACTCGGCGCTGTAGTTCGAAGTCTGGTTGTTGAATTCAGCGACCGCATCCAGCGAGGGCATGACGCTTGCGCTGCTGCCGCCGCGATCGAGGTTTTCGCCGCCGTCCAACAACTGGAGATTATGACCGGCGCGCTGGCCGTTGATGCTGACCGTGCTGTCGCCGCTCACTGGAGTGAAGCCACCTTTGTCTCCCTGAAGGCTCGACGCTCCCGGGGTCAAAGCGTAAAGCGCATACAGGCTGCGTCCGTTTACGCCTAAGTTGGCCACCTGCTCGCCGGTAATGACGGTGCTGACCGCGCCGGTGTCGGTTTGCACACCGACCGCCGTCGCTTCCACCGAAACCGTCTCCGTTACGTTGCCGACTTCAAGTTTGAAGTCGACGCGGGTTCGGTCGCCGACGTTGAGCACGATGCCCTTTTCCTCGCCCGACTTGAAGCCTTTGGATTCGGCGCGGACGTTATAGCGGCCGATGCTCAAACTGGGAACCACATATTGACCGTCGCCATTGGTAACGCTTGTGCGCGACGTGCCTCGTTCGATGTTCGTAAGCGTGACTACGGCGTTCGGAACCACCGCACCCGTTAAGTCGGTAATAGTACCGACGATGGTCGCCTCTTGAGCGAATGAGTAGAGAGTGGCAGCCATGAGAATCGCAAAAAGGAAGGTCAAAGTTCGTGCTTTGCGATTAACTCGGGGACTCGTGGCAATACTGAAAGTCTTCAACGACATCATGGTCGTGGCTCCTGAACCGGCGCGTTTTGGATACAAATATGCCCAGCGTTTCGTTAACGTTAACGATGCTTTGGCAAGCAACATTTAGCGCCGCATAATCGTTCTTGTCAAGCAAAAATTGAATCCAACTCACCAAAAAATACTATTCATATTTTGGGATTCAATGGCTTACAGGAAACCATAGTAGGCGCGGTGACCAACAAAGCTAGTGCTTTCTTACTAAGGCAGGTAAAACCACGATTAAATCAGTGATTCTTTCTCGTCTCGAAGCTCCCTTTTTTCATAGCATCAATTCGTGCAATAGGGCCTTCTCAGGGACGACAGAATCGCTTGTTGGCGAGGTACGCATTTCACGGAAAAGTTGGAGATTGGCTGACATGACGACGCCCGGGCTGAGGTGCACGGTGGGCGGGAACGGAGTCTGATTTGAGAGGTGGTCTGCCAGGATTCGAGTCGCAATTTGTCCTTGACGGTAGGGCTGCTGATAAATAGACGCGGTGATCGTTCCCTTCTGAAAGTAGGGTGTCATCTCAGCGAATAAGTCCGTAGTGATGAGTTTGACTTTTCCTGCCAAGCCAAGCGCTCCGAGTGCGCGACACACAGGAAGACAGTTCACCGTGTTGACATAGAGGCCTGCTAGGTCGGGCTGGGAACGAAGAAGGTCGAATGTCTTCTGGAAGCTCTCGTCTTCATCTTCATGACCTTCGACGATGCTGACGACAGCTCCACCCGCGCAGTGAAGCGGGAAGGCTTCGGAGAAACCGTCAGTCTTCTTACGATGGTCGGAGGCGCTCAGCATCCCCGCTACGACTGCGACTTTGGAACCGGGCGGGACAAACTTTCCCATCAACTCTCCGGCGAGGTGGCCATTGAGACGCGGCTCCACGCAAACGACGGTGGAGCGCTGACTCTCGGGTGCATCGGTTGACACGCAAACGACGCGCACTCCCTTTGCTTCGGCGGCGTCGATGAGGGGTGAAAGACCTTTCGGATTTCCGGCGGTGACGATAATTCCATTTGCGCCGGCGTCGAGAAGTTCGGCAAACGCTTTTGTGTCATCTTCACCGAGCGCGCGAACGGGACGAAATTCGAATTGCACGCCGAGTTGTTTCAGGCTTTGTACTTCGTCGGCCACGCCACTCCAGAGCTGGTCGTAGAAGAAACGGATTTCGCGCGGGATGCAGACCCCGATTCGAATTGCGCGCCGTGAAGCCGAAAGAGCGCGAGCTGCCAGATTTGGCGTGTAGCCGATTTGCTGCGCGATGTGGAGAATGCGCTGGCGGGTTGACTCCCGAATTCCGTCGCGCCCGTGCAACGCGCGGTCAACGGTGCCGATCGAAACATTGGCCAGTTCGGCGATCTGATGAATACCGCCTCGGTTTTTTTTCATTAACACGCACCCTACAGTTGCCGTCCACAAGCGGCGCTCGTAGGCTAGTGAACAATCGGGATGCCCACACACGGTCCCGATTCCGTGTACGTTGCCAATGCTATACTCAACCGCTTTTGAATCACATCGAAATCGTCAAAGTTTGGGAGGGTTTATGAGCCGATGCGTCCGGACCGTTTGCGTTCACGTTTTTATCATCTTATTTACCTTGATGTGCACTTTATTTGCCCAGAACGCTCAGCCGGCGCCGGCTCCGCTCTACCTGGACCCTTCGAAACCCCTCGATGCCCGGGTGGACGACCTGGTTTCGCGGATGACCCTGGAAGAGAAGGCGTCGCAGTTAGTAAATCAGGCTCGTGCGATTCCTCGGCTCCAGGTTCCTGCCTATGACTGGTGGAGCGAGGCTCTGCACGGCGTCGCCAACAACGGGACGGCGACGGTGTTTCCGGAGCCGATTGGTCTGGCGGCAACCTTCGATTCTCCTCTTATTCATCAGATGGCGATCGTCATCGGCACCGAGGCCAGGGCCAAGCACAATCAGGCAGTACGCGCGGGTGGAAGTCACATCATGCAAGGGCTCGACTTCTGGTCGCCGAACATCAACATCTTTCGCGACCCGCGCTGGGGACGCGGTCAGGAAACCTACGGCGAAGACCCGTTTCTTACGGGCCGCATGGGCGTCGCGTTTGTCACGGGGCTGCAGGGTGACGATCCGCGTTACTACAGAGTGATTTCAACGCCAAAACATTTTGCCGTTCACAGCGGGCCCGAGCCGTCGCGGCACATGATCAATGTTGAAGTTTCGAAGCACGATATGGAGGACACTTACCTGCCCGCATTTCGCGCGGCGGTGACCGAGGGCAAGGCAGAGTCAATCATGTGCGCCTACAACCGGATCAACGGCCAGCCGGCTTGCGCCAACACCTTCTTACTCAAAGATCAACTGCGCGACGCCTGGAAGTTCAACGGATACGTCGTGTCTGATTGCGATGCCATCGTTGATATCTTCAACGGGCACCACTTCACCAAGAGCATGCCCGAAGCCGTCGCCGCTGCGATAAAGACTGGCATGGATAATGAATGCGCCGATTTCTTCACCCAGGCCAAGAACGACTCGGACTACAGACCCTATGTGGACGCCGTGAAGCAGGGGCTTCTCTCCGAAAAAGATCTTGATCTCTCGCTTAAGAGGTTATTCACGGCTCGCTTCAAGCTGGGCATGTTCGATCCTCCCGAGATGGTGGCGTATGCGCGAACGCCGGATTCGGAGATCGATAGCGACGCCCACCGGGCTCTGGCGCTCAAAGCGGCGCAAGAATCAATCGTGCTTCTGAAAAATGACGGCGTGCTTCCGTTGAATTCCAGCGTTAAAAAGATCGCGGTTGTCGGCGCGCTCGCCGAATCTACGAAAGTGCTGCACGGCAACTACAGTGGTACGGCTTCACGCGCCACATCGGCGCTCGATGGCATTCGCCGGCAATTTTCTTCTGCCCATGTGAGCTATACACCGGGCATGAACTTTCTGCGTCCCGAAGAACTCATCCCGTCCACAGAACTCTCCACAGACGACGGACAACCCGGGCTGAAAGGAGAATACTTTCCCGGTAAAGATTTCGAAGGCGCTCCTCAATTGGTCCGCGTCGATAAGGCGATCGACCTGCAACGCTACCATCCCGAGCGGTCTTCGATCGCCCCACCGGCAGGCATGACCGATTTTTCCGTGCGCTGGACAGGATTCCTGACGCCCGCGGAATCCGGCGAGTATCGCATTGGAAACGTTGGCTCCATGAACCGTCTGTGGCTCGATGGCAAGCTGATTGTCGACGACTTTATGCTGCATGATCCCAAGCCGACGACCGCGATCCTCCATTTGGAGAAGGGGCATCGCTACGCAATTAAACTTGAATACGGACAAGGCGGCACCGGCTTGCGTCTTGTATGGCTTCGCCTCATCGAGAATCCGATTCCCGACGCGGTCGCTGCGGCGAAAGAAGCCGACGTGGTGGTAGCGGTTGTCGGCATCACTTCGCAACTCGAAGGCGAAGAGATGAAAGTGGACGTCCCCGGCTTCAAGGGCGGAGACCGTACCAGCCTCGATCTGCCGAAAGAAGAAGAGGATCTACTCGAGGCGGTGAAGGGCACCGGCAAGCCGCTGGTTGTCGTCCTGATGAACGGCAGCGCGCTCTCCGTAAACTGGGCAAAAGAGCATGCCAACGCGATTCTTGACGCATGGTACTCAGGCGAAGAAGGCGGTACCGCGGTCGCACAAACACTCGGGGGCGTAAACAACCCTGCCGGCCGTTTGCCTGTAACCTTTTATACGGGAGTAGAACAGCTCCCCGGGTTCGAAGACTACGCGATGAAGAATCGTACGTACCGCTACTTCGATGGAAAGCCGCTGTATCCCTTCGGCTATGGACTCAGCTATTCGAAGTTTGCCTACAGTAATCTGAAGTTGTCGACTGCGGAACTGGTAGCCGGCAGTCCTCTTGAGGTCGACGTCGACGTCAAGAATACGAGCCCCACTGAAGGAGATGAGGTCGTGGAGCTGTATTTGAATTTCCCGAAGCTCGGCGGCGCTCCGATTCGGGCACTCCGCGGTTTTGCCCGTATTCATTGCGCTGCGGCACAAACGCTGCACGTACACTTTGCACTCAGTCCGCGTGATCTAAGCTTGGTCAACGATGCCGGGGATCGTCTGGTAGCTGCGGGCGACTACCGAATCAGCGTTGGCGGAGGGCAACCGGAAATGTCGAGTTCGGGAGCCGATGCGCAGCTAACGATTCGCGGCGAACAAAAGCTGCCAGAATAAAATATCAAGCGATGCGACGTGGGGAATGGGCGTTCGTAGGTGTCATAACACTGCTGGCGGCAGCGGCATCTTTGTGCGCCCAGAATCCCGGCTCTGTCGGCGCGGATAAACGCGCAAAGGCGCCAGTCAGCAATATCGCGAGCGCGCCTTCCGCCAAGAGTCCGATCCAATTTTCGTATCAGGCGATTCCTTTCGTGCTCGACAGCAGCGAGACTCCTGAACGTCATGCGCCCGAAACGATGGCTGGCGGCGTGGCTGTGTTCGATTACAACAACGACGGCAAACTGGATATTTTCTTTACCAACGGGGCCGACATCAAGTCGTTGCACAAGTCGTCTCCAAAATACTTCAACCGTCTTTTTGAGAATGATGGCAAAGGACACTTCACCGACGTCACCGAGAAAGCTGGTCTTGCCGGCAGCGGTTACGACATCGGTGTGGCGATCGGCGACTACGACAACGATGGATACGAAGACATTTTTGTCGCGGGCGTGTACAAAAATACGCTCTATCACAACAACGGAGACGGAACGTTCACCGACGTGACAGCAAAGGCCGGGCTCAACAAGCCCGATCTTGAATATGGACCGCTCTGGTCGGTCGGCGGCGTTTGGGTCGATATCAATAATGATGGCCTGCTTGATTTGCTTGTCGTGAACTACATGAAATGGGACTTAGAGCACGAACCCTCGTGCCCCATCGACGGCCATCCCGACTACTGTCATCCCAAGTTGTACAAGCCCACGCCCAACCAGTTATTCCTCAACAATGGCGACGGAACATTTCGCGACGCCTCGGTCGAATGGGGACTCCGCGCACATCCAGGGAAAGGTATGGGCGGCGCGACTGCCGATTTCAATCTTGACGGCAAGATGGACATCTTCGTCGCCAATGACAAGTCGTTCAATTGGCTATTTCGAAACAACGGTCACTCGCTCGAGGAAATTGGGTTTGACGCGAACGTCGCTTTGCGTGAGGACGGTGTCTTCATTTCTGGCATGGGGGTCGACTTCAAGGACCTCGATAATGACGGCTATCCCGACATTGTCATCATCGCTCTTGATAACGAAACGTTTCCCATCTACCGCAACACAGGCAAAGGCGGTTTCGTCGAAGTGACGCAAGAGAGCGGCATGACGGCAGCGAGCCTGCCGATGGCAGGATACTCGCCAAACATCGCCGATTTTGACAATGATGGCTGGAAAGATATCTTTGTTTCGCGCGGACACGTGCAGTCGCTTCTCTCTGCACCGCGCCTGGCCATCGAGCAACCGAACACCGTCTTTCGCAACCTGGGAGGCATGAAGTTCGCGGCATTGACTGCGGAGGCGGGCTTTACCTCTCAACCGCCGTCGCGGCATCGCGGATCGGCCGTTGGCGACTTGAACGGTGACGGTCGCATCGATGTTGTCGTCACTGCCTTGAAAGCTCCGGCCGAAATCTGGATCAACCAGAGCCCCGGCGAAAATCACTGGCTGGAACTGAAGCTTCAAGGAACCCGCAGCAACCGCGATGGCATCGGAGCGCGCATCAAAGTCGTGACGAAATCTGGCACGCAATACGATCACAAATCCACCGCCGCAGGGTACGCTTCATCGAGCGCCGGTCCCGTCCACTTCGGACTGGGGAGCAACGCTTCCGCCGATCTGGTGGAAATCACGTGGCCCTCGGGCGTGGTTCAACAACTGCGCGACGTAGCTGCTGACAGAATTCTTGATGTGAAGGAACCGGTACGGTAAGCGATTAGGAATTCGAGTGCTGAAGATTCGAGTTAGTGAAAGTCGAGGTCGCAATTATGAATCGCCGCGAATTTACCAAACTCTCCGCCATGACGTTAGCCTGGACCAGCCTTCCCTTGCGTGCACAGACTCCTGGGTGTCGCAAAAACCCGTCGGTTACGCAGCGGTCGGCCTCGGTACGATTTCCGATATTTTCATGCGAGCCTGTGCCAACTCGCAGACCGCAAAAATTACCGCGCTCGTGACCGGTCACCCCGATACGAAGGGCGCGAAATACGCGGCGATGTATGGCATTCCGAAGACTTCTATTTATACCTACGAGACATTCGACCGTATTCGCGATAACCCGGCGATCGACGCCATCTATGTCGGTCTGCCCAACAGTATGCACTGCGAATACACGATCCGCGGCGCGCAAGCGGGTAAGCACGTGCTCTGCGAAAAGCCCATGGCGATCTCAAGCGCCGAGTGTCGCAAGATGATCGAAGCTTGCCGCCAGGCCAAGGTTAAACTCATGATCGCCTACCGTATTCACTACGAGCCGTTGTGGAATCAGGCGATCGAGATCGTCAAGTCGGGACAGATCGGCCAACTCCAGTCGTTCAACGGAGGCTTCTTCGGGCAGATGCCAGCGGGCGCGTGGCGGTTGACAAAAGCGCTCGGAGGCGGTGGCGCGTTGATGGATCTGGGCATTTATCCGCTCAACGCGATTCGCCACATTACCGGCGAAGAGCCCACGGATTTCACCGCGATCATCGCAACCCGTGATCAAAGCGGCCGTTTCAGTGAGGTCGAACAATCGATGGAATGGACGATGAAGTTTCCCTCCGGCATCATCGCGGCGTGCGGATGTTCGTATGGCCAGCGCGGACCGAGCACGTTGAGTATCAATGGCGAGAAGGGCTACCTGGTCATCGAACCTGCATTCAATTACGACGGCGTCCGCATGCATGGCGAGGTTGCCGGCAAGTCGATCGAGCAGTCGAGCGATAGCAAACAACCGTACCAATTCGTTTTTGAAGCAGAGCATTTTGCCAGCTGTGTTCGCAACAACAAGGAGCCTGAATCTCCGGGCGAGGAAGGCTTGAAGGACATGCTTGCCATCGAAGCCATTTACAAATCAGCGGGCGCGCCGATCGCGTGATCCGCCTTCATCAAAGTCGAGTTGGAAGAACAGAATTCGGAATGGAGCGAACGATGAAAAGAACATGCTCGGCGATCGTGATCGGCCTCTCCTTATTACTGCTGTTCACGCTACTCGCGGATGGTCAGGAGCGGCCAAAAATAACCAGCATCTCGCATCTGAGCGTCTATACATCCGACGCAGCGAAGGCTGAACATTTCTATGCCCACGATCTGGGTGCGACGAAGCGGGGCGATCCACAGAATCCCCTGGGCGTTCGCTATTACATCAACTCCATTCAGTTTGTGGAGGTGCTTCCTCTGCCCGCCGGTCACACCTTCCGTCAATCGTCTTGATCACGTCGGATACAACACTTCGAGTGCAGAGGGCTTACGCAAATACCTCGAAGTCAAAGGCGTTGCCGTGCCGGCCGCCGTTACGAAGTCCAGCGACGGCAGCCAGTACTTCGAGGTGAAAGATCCAGAGGGAAATCGCATTGAGTTCGTCGAACCGCCGCTGCATCCCGAACCCGTTGCGGCGAATCCGCTGAGCAACCACGTCATTCACATTGGATACCTGGTTCACGACGCTTCAGCGGAAGACACTTTTTATCGCGCGCTCCTCGGCTTTCGGCCCTATTGGCACGGCGGCATGAAAGACGACACCGATTGGGTCTCTCAGCAGGTTCCGGACGGAACGGACTGGCTCGAATACATGATGGCGAAGGGCCCGGAAAAAACCGGAATTCCGTCGACCATGTCGCAAGACACGCTTGGCGTGCTCGATCACTTTTCGGTCGGTGTGCAAAACATGGAAAAATCGGTGACGCTGCTCTATGGAGAAGACAGAGTCAGCCCAAAGCATTCGCCACCGCAAATCGGACGCGATGGCAAGTGGCAATTCAATCTGTTTGACCCCGACGGCATTCGCGTGGAACTGATGGAGTTTCAACCAGCGTTGAAGCCGTGCTGCTCCCCGTTTCTTCTGCCCAGCCCCACGGAGTGACGTGCATGGTGCATTACCGAATGATGCTGAACGAAAGGTGATTCTGGATGAAGCGATCGACGAGTTCCGTTCTTAGGTTTGTTGTTCTCAACATGGCGATCATTGCTTTTGCTGCCTCCACAATGCTCGCGGCCGATGCGGCCAGCCCGGTGGCGGGCGCCGAAGTTCTGCGCCTCGATAAAGCGCTCGACGTGTTAATCGCGCCCGGCACCCAGATCGAAAAGGTCGCGGGCGGATTCAAATTCACCGAAGGCCCGATGTGGCGCGAAGGGCGGCTCTGGATCTCGGACGTTGTGGGAGACAAAATATTCGCCGTGTCGCCCACGGGCAAAGTCGATCTACTGGTCGACAAAGCCGGAGGCTACAACAATCCGCCACCGGACAAATATCTGGGCCCGAACGCGATGGTCACCGATAAAGATGGGACGGTAATTCTTGCGCAGCAGGGTGGCCGGAAACTGATGCGCATCACCGAAAGCCGCATCACCGATAACAAAGACGGTCGGCTGTCGATGACCGTGTTTCTCGACACTTTCGAGGGGAAGAAATTCAACAGCCCGAACGATCTCGTGTTCTCGCCGGATGGCACTTTGTGGTTCACCGATCCGTCCTATGGGTTAGCCGGTGGAGATAAAGATCCGCTGAAGGAGATCCCGTTCAACGGCGTCTACCGCTACGCAAACGGAAAACTCACCGCCGCGATCAAAGATTTAACGCTTCCGAACGGGCTCGGCTTCTCGCCGGATGGCAAGACCTTTTATGTCTGCAACTCCGGACCCAAGATGGCCGTGCATCAATATCGCGTCGCATCCGACGGCTCGCTCTCGGAAGGACCGATCCTGATCTCTTTCCCGGATGGTTCAGGCCCCGGCGTACCGGATGGCATGAAGGTAGATTCCGCCGGCAATATCTGGACGACGGCTCCAGGCGGCATTCGCATCATCGCACCCGATGGCAAATTGCTTGGCCAAATCAAGCTGCCGGAAACGGCCGCGAACCTCGCGTGGGCCGACGGAGGCAGCACGCTCTACATCACTGCGCAGACCAGCGTCTATCGCCTCAAGGTGGCGACGGCCGGCAAGATGCCTCTCTATCAGAAATAAGAGTCAGAGATTTAAGATCAGAAATAATCATTTGTCCAAGTCGCGATCGACCAGGGTAAAACGAAACGGCGGCTTGGCCTGCTCGTCAGCGTCCTGTTCGTAGTTCTGTTGCGTCTTCGCGGGATCGTAATCTCGCCACAGCCAGATCAACTCCTCCGGCAGTTCGACCGCGCCGTGAGCACCGTTGTGAGAGCCCTCGCCAAAACTGTAATGGAAATCGTAACCCGCAACTTTGAGCGCGTTGGCCATACGGAAGTTGGCGGCAGACCAGTTGCCATAATTTCGTTGCGCGGGGCCGAACTGCAGGTCGCGGCTTCCGTCTTGCAGCCAGACGCGAATATTTCGCTTCGCCTCGTGTAGAACTTTTTCTGGATAGTCCTGCCCACCATCAAGATTCTCCGGATTTTCCCGCCATTGAATGCTGGTAAAACTCCCAATCCATGAAATGACGCGGCTGAACTGGTCGGGCATTTGCCAGGCGGCGTTGAAACTGGAGATCGCTCCCGATGACAGTCCCATGATGCCGCGGCTGTAGGCATCTTTGCGGATGTTGTACTTCGCCTCGACTTCGGGCAACAGTTCGTCGCGCAGAAGGCGCGGATAGCGATCGCTGACCGTGTCATAGAGTGTGCTGCGCATGGCGTCCTCAAGTTGCCGGTGCCATTTATCCGCGTAAGCTTTCGCAAAGGCGTAAGTCGGAGTTCCGGGAGCGTTGCCGATTTTTCCGGGCGACACCAACACGCAAACGATGACTGGAATTTTCTTCTGCGCAATCAGGTTGTCGAGCACGTTTAACAGCGGGATATTTCCATCGCGGTCCATATACCACTGGCCGTCCTGAACCACCATCATCGCTGCCGGCACTTTGGGATCGTATTGCGCGGGAACATAGGTCCAGTAGGTGGTTTGCAATCCGTCGTAGATCCTGCTCGTCTGGAGAAGTGGCGGCGACAGAGTTCCCGAAGGTACGTTCGGTTGAAGGTAGGCGAGCGGACCGAAAGCGGGCAGGTCGGTTGACCCACCTACACGTTTGCCTTGCACAACGTAATAAAAGGAGTGGATCGCTCCCAGCTTCGACACTTCCGCCGACGCATACCACAACGCCGAGTTTGGAATTGCCTGCATCTCCGGGCCAGCCGTTCCGTCGATCATGAGCGCAGGTTTCGACGAAGCAGAAGTGGTGATGGCGAAGAAAAATGACGAGAGGTGGCCTTTCACCGCTGTTCCTTGTTGTAGTTCAGCGGCGGTGAAAGTCTTTGTGATGCCTTGCGCCAGCTCGGGACCGCCGCTTTTCGCGAGCCGCAGAAGATCGAGAGCGCCGAGTTTGTCTTGCGCAAATCCCAAGCTGCACGCGACGAGCAGCACGCATAAATGAACAATTCCGCAACGGAAAGTGTGCTCCGGTTTGCCGGAGTTCGAATTTCTATGCAAGCATGGAATCAATGGCATTAGCGTTGTCTCCGGAAGCATTCTTCGCTTGCGAGTGCGGTTGGCGCAAGATAATTCGAGTAAGGTGAGCACGCAGTTTGGTATCACATCGGAAAAGACGCTTCTGGAATTATTAGCCCGAAAAGGTTGGATTGATGAAGACGCAAGAGCTAAGTCTGGTGGGGCTATCGCTGATCGGAGATCGACGGGGCGAAAGTGGAGGCGTCGCGTTTCGCGCGGTGAACCCCGCCAACGCCGCCGATTTGGAGCCGGTCTTCTACTCCGCCACCAAACCCGAGATCGACCGCGCCGCGTCTCTGGCGGAGGCTGCGTTCCCAGTATTTGCGAACTTGAGCGGACACGAACGCGCTCTTTTCCTGCGCCGAATTGCTGACGGGCTCGCTGCCGAAGGCGATGCGATCATTGCGCGCGCGAATCTCGAGGCTGGCCTGGCGCTCCCGCGTCTGCAAAATGAACTCGGTCGCACGACCGGGCAGCTCCGCCTTTTTGCCGAAGTTCTCGAAGAAGGATCGTGGGTGAATGCCCGCATCGATCAAGCCGATGCCGAACGCAAACCGTTTCCCCGTCCCGATATCCGTTCGATGTTGCGTCCGCTTGGACCCGTCGTAGTTTTCGGCGCCAGCAACTTTCCGTTGGCGTTCTCCGTGGCAGGCGGGGACACGGCTTCGGCCCTGGCCGCCGGCAATCCGGTGATCGTCAAGGCGCATCCGGCGCATCCAGGCACCAGCGAACTCGTCGGAAAAGTCATACAGAAGGCGGTGCACGAATGCGGTCTGCCGGCGGGAGTATTTTCATTGCTCTTCGATGCCGGAATCGAAGTGGGGACGGCGCTGGTGCAGCACTCCACGATCAAAGCAGTCGCGTTCACCGGTTCCGCGAGCGGAGGACAAGCATTGATGCGTCTAGCCGCTGCGCGCCCCGAGCCCATCCCTTGCTATGCGGAAATGGGGAGCACGAATCCGCTTTTCATTCTTCCCGGAGCGATGCGCGAGCGCAGCGCGCAACTGGCCAAAGGTTTGCAGACATCGTTCACGCTGGGCTCCGGACAATTCTGCACCAAGCCCGGGCTCGTGTTTGTGCCGGAAGGCGACAGCGCGGATTTCATCGGAAGCTTGCGAGGCCTCGTCGACGCGGTCGGACAGCGAGAAATGTTGACCCTTGGGATTGCAGCGAAATATACACAGGCAATTCAACAAAGAGTCGCGGCGGGAAAAGTACAACTGATCGCTGGCTCGCCCGATACGGTCGCGACGAACTGTGCCGCGGGCGCCACCACGGTCTTTGGAGTGGCTCTATCTGACTTTCTCGCACACCCTGAGTTGAGCGAAGAAGTCTTTGGACCCACCACATTGCTCGTCCACTATGGCGCGGCAGGCGATCTATTGGTTGCTGCACGCAAGCTGCACGGACATCTGACCGCCACAATTCACGGAACGGAAGAAGATCTAGCCGGTGCTCAGGATTTGATTCGAGTGCTAGAGACGAAAGTCGGCCGCATCCTCTTCAACGGATATCCCACTGGCGTCGAAGTGACCCATGCCATGGTGCATGGCGGTCCGTTTCCGGCGACTTCCGACGGCCGCTCAACTTCGGTCGGAACGCAGGCGATTGTGCGCTTCGTGCGTCCGATTTGTTACCAGGACTTCACGGACGAGGCACTTCCGCAAGAGCTAAAGCAAGCGAACCCGCTCGGCATCATGCGCCTGGTGAATGGCACGCTCACGCGCAGATAACGTGCTGTTTGGCACGGCTAGGCGACGTAGTTCTCCAGCGTTCCAATGCCATTGATGCTGATGCGAATCACGTCGCCGTGGGCCAGAGTAAAGTCATCTCCGGGGACAATGCCCGTTCCCGTCAACAGAAATACGCCCTGCGGAAAACTGTTATCGCGGAATAGGTACTTCGCCAGTTCCCGAGGATCACGTTTGAGTTCGGCCAGCGTCGTGCTCCCCGTGAAGATTGTCTTACGCTGACGCGCGATCTCTATCTGAATCGTGGTTGTCTTGCTGAGCGGCTCAGACGTGAGCAGGACGCATGGACCAATGGAACAACTTCCGTCATATATTTTCGCTTGTGGCAGATAGAGCGGATTCTCGCCTTCGATATCGCGCGAACTCATATCGTTGCCAATGCTGTATCCAATAATCATGCCAGCCGGATTGATGAGCAGAGTGAGTTCCGGCTCAGGCACTGACCACTTGGCGTCCGAGCGTATTCGCACTGCGCCTCCGGGACCGATAACTCGTCGTCCCGTCGCCTTAAAAAACAGTTCGGGCCGTTCGGCAGCATAGACGCGATCGTAGAAACTGCCTCCTCCGGCATCCTTACTTTCTTCGATCCGCGCGCTGCGACTGCGGTAGTACGTGACTCCCGCGGCCCAGACCTCCTGCCCTAGAACGGGCGCGAGAATCGTAGTCAGATCAAAGTTAGACGCCCCATCCCCGGCAATCGCCGCGCGCGCCCGCGCATGCAGATCGGTGCTGCCGATCAGTTCGTCCCAATCGGCGGCTGCGATGTGATGGAACTTGCCGGCGTCTTCGATGAATATTCCGTTGGTGGTGCGATACAGTTTCACTCTAATGAGCCTCGCTCCAGTTGCGTGACAATCGCTTCGACATCATAAACGCAACCTCCCCATACTCCACCGCTCGCTTGCACCAGAGCCGCCCAAAGGCGGGTGTCTGCCGGCAGCGCCGGGTGAGGCGCTAGATCTGGACGCGGCTGGCGCGAAGCGAGACGGCGGGTGCCTTCCTCGGCAGAGAACGGGACGTCGAATTCGCCAACCAGATTCAACGTGCCGTGCAGCGCGTTTCGGTCAATCACAATCTCAATCGTGTCGCCATCCTGAACACGTCCGATGGGACCGCCCGCCAACGCCTCGGGCGAAATATGGCCGATGCAGGCTCCTGTGGAAACTCCGCTGAAGCGGGCGTCGGTGAGCACGGCGACGTGTTTGCAGAACGGTAGATTCTTCAACGCTCCAGTGATTTGATAGATCTCCTGCATGCCTGCGCCCGCCGGCCCGCCGCATATCAGCACGATCACGTCTCCGCGAGATACTGTGCCACGTTTAATTGCGTCAATCGCGGCTGCCTCGGTGATGAAGACCCGAGCAGGGCCCGTGTGCCGGTAAACGTTGTTCTCGTCAATCAGAGAAGGATCAATCGACGTGCTCTTGATCACGCTCCCCTCGGGGGCAAGGTTGCCCGCAGGAAAACAGACGGTCGGCGCAATACCTCGCGCTCGCGCAGCGTCGGGAGAAAAAATCACAGCATCGGCTTCGACGCCATCCAGAGCACGCAGCCGGTCTTTAAGAGTTCGGCGCCGCTCACTCTGCTCCCACCAGTTAAGATTCTCGTCCAGCGTTTCGCCCGTAACCGTGCGGACGCTGCCATCCAGCAATCCTGCATGGCGCAGATGCAGCATCACTTCGGGCACGCCTCCCGCGAGAAATACCTGGACGGTCGCGAAATTGTTGGGCCCGTTCGGCAGCGCATCCACGAGCCTGGGCACTGCGCGATTGATCGCGGACCAATCGTCCGCTGTGGGGCGGCGCAGGCCGGCGGCATGCGCCACCGCCGGAACGTGCAATACCAAATTGGTCGAACCACCAAAGGCCGCGTGAACCACCATCGCGTTGCGAATCGCAGCGTCGGTCAGCACGTCGGACGTGCCCATTCCCATCTGAGTCATCCGCAGGATCGCGCGCGCGGAACGCGCGGCTGCGTCGAGCCAGATTGGTTGACCCGAAGGCGACAGTGCTGCATGCGGCAACGACAGCCCGAGCGCCTCCGCAACGACCTGAGAAGTGGCGGCCGTTCCCAGAAACTGGCATCCGCCACCGGGCGTCGCGCAAACGCGGCACCCAACCTCTGCTGCGTATTCGAGAGTGATCTGGTTGTGTGCAAAGCGCGCCCCGATCGTCTGTGCCTTGGCTGCATCCTCGCCGTTTTCGGGAAGCAGCGTAACTCCTCCCGGTACCAGGATGCTCGGCAGTCGCCGAGAGGCGGCGAGCGCCATCATCATCGCCGGCAGTCCCTTGTCGCACGTCGCCACGCCGATCACGCCTTTGCGGGTCGGAAGCGAGCGCATCAATCTTCGCAACACCATGGCAGCATCGTTGCGATACGGGAGCGAGTCCATCATTCCCTCGGTGCCTTGAGTCCGCCCATCGCACGGATCGGTGCACGCGCCGGCAAACGGAATGGCGCGATGATCGCGCAGTTCACGCGCGGCCTCAGCGACCAGAAGCCCGACCTCCCAGTGTCCGGTGTGAAATCCGAGCGCGATCGGAGTTCCATCTGCCGCGCGCATCCCGCCGTGCGTGCTCAAAATCAGAAATTCAGGATCGAGCACGCGCGCCGCTTCCCATCCCATGCCGGTATTTTGTGAGAGCCCAAACAAATTGCCGGATGGCTGCGTCAGCAGCATTTCCGCCGTGATGGGCAACGCTCCCTCGGGACCGCGAGCATGAGTCTTGGTCTCGCGGAAAATAGAGGCGTCGCTCTCGAAGATCAGATCTCGGCCAATTGGATTTGAATTCACCATTCCCCCGTGCTTTCCAGTTCCGGTGCCTTCTAGTGTAAGAGTTGTTCGCGGTCGTTCACAGAATGCTCACAAAACTGCGATGGCAAGCCTTCTGCTATATTGCCCGATATGTCTCAACTCCGCGCAACTCTTAGCGGACTTGTGCTCGTTGGCTGCATCATGGCTCTCGCCGCCGAGAGCATGGCCCTCGGCCACGCACACTATGTCGACACCGTCTCGAGTCGCGACAGTTTCGCCATCGCCGACAAGCAAACCACCGCGCCGATCTACGTTGATGCCAACGACTATGCCGGCGTCGTGCGGGCCGCGGGTGATCTACAGTCGGACATACAGCGCGTCACCAGCCGAAAGCCCGTGATTATCAACGCTACAGCGTCTCTCGGCGCTAGCGCCATCATCGTGGGAACTGTAGGCAAAAGCTCCCTCATCGACCGCCTCATCGCCGACCACAAGATCGACGCAACACCGATCGTTGGCAAATGGGAATCGTTCCTCATTCAGGTCGTTCCCAAGCCCTTTGCCCGGCGTAAAGAATGCGCTGGTCATCGCCGGTAGCGACAAGCGCGGCACGATTTATGGCATCTACGATCTCTCGGAAGAAATAGGAGTTTCGCCGTGGTACTGGTGGGCGGATGTGCCTGTCGAACATAAAGCTGCGCTCTTCGTAAAGGCCGGCAAGCATGTCGAAGGCCCGCCCGCCGTCAAGTATCGCGGCATCTTTCTGAACGACGAAGCTCCTGCGCTCAGCGGCTGGGCCAAAGAGAAATATGGAAATCTCAACCACCAGTTCTACGAGAAAGTTTTCGAACTCCTGTTGCGCCTCAAGGCGAACTATTTGTGGCCGGCGATGTGGAACAATGCCTTCGCTGAAGACGATCCCCTAAATCCGAAGCTAGCCGACGAATACGGAATCGTCATGGGCACATCGCACCACGAACCCATGATGCGCGCCTGGAAGGAATGGAGAGATCACGGCAAAGGCGCGTGGGATTATTCCGCCAACGGCGCCGAGTTGCGTGAATTCTGGAAGGGCGGCATCGAACGCGACGATCACAACGAAAGCATCGTCACCCTCGGAATGCGCGGCAACGGCGATGAGCCGATGGTGCAGGGCGGCGCCGCGGCGAACACCGCGTTGCTCGAAAAGATTGTGGCCGACCAGCGCAAGATGATCGGCGCCGCCACACATTCCGACCCGTCGACTGTTCCGCAGGATTGGGCGCTCTATAAAGAGGTGCAGGAATATTACGAAAAGGGAATGCGCGTTCCCGACGACGTGACCCTTCTTTGGTGTGATGACAACTGGGGCAATCTCCGGAGACTTCCAACCGCCGATGAACGGAAACGCCGCGGTGGTGCAGGCATCTACTATCACTTCGACTACGTTGGCGATCCGCGATCTTACAAATGGTTGAACACAAATCCGATCACGAAAGTCTGGGAGCAGATGAATCTCGCTCACCAGTACGACGCGAATCAGATCTGGATTGTGAACGTCGGCGACCTGAAGCCGATGGAATTCCCCATCGAGTTTTTTCTGGATCTGGCGCGCAATCCACGAAGATGGCCGAAAGACAAGATTGAGGAATTCACTGTGCTCTGGGCGGAACGGGAGTTCGGTCCGGAATACGCAGAGCAAGTTGCCGACATCGTTGCGAAATATACGAAGTTCAACGGCAGGCGAAAGCCTGAACTCATCGATCCAGACACATTCAGTCAAGTGAATTATCAGGAAGCCGACCGCGTCGCGGCCGAGTGGAAAGCGATCACCGACGAAGCCGAGCGAATTTATCAGGCGTTGCCGGCAGAGAAACGTGACGCTTTCTTCGAACTTGTCCTGTATCCAGCCAAGGCCTCTGCACAAGTGACCGAGCTTTACGTCACTGTGGGCAAAAACCACCTCTACGCGAGTCAAGGCCGCGCCAGCGCGAACGATTTAGCGGTAAAAGCCAAGGCGCTATTTCAAGCGGATGCTGACCTATCGGCCACATACAACCACACGCTCGCCGGTGGCAAGTGGAACCACATGATGGATCAGACTCACATCGGCTACACGACGTGGAGAGATCCGCCAACGAACATAATGCCGAACGTAAATACGATCGAGGTCCCGGTTGCCGCAAAACTGGGTGTGGCCGTCGAAGGCTCGCGCGACGCTTGGCCCGGATCATCCAGCACGCCGGCTCTTCCGCAGATCGATGTGTTCAATCAACAACGCCGCTACATCGAGATCTTCGACCGCGGGCAAACTACATTTGAGTTCACCGCAAAGGCCAGCGAGCCCTGGGTTTCGGTGAGCACAACCCAAGGCACCGTCGAAAAAAATAAAGATCAGCGTCTCCTGGTCAGCGTCGATTGGAGCAAAGCTCCGAAGGGAACAAATACGGCGTTCGTAAAAATCACGGGCGCGGGCGACGAAGTCAAAGTCAGTGTCGAAGCCTTTCATCCGGAAACTCCGGCACGAGCAGCACTTCAGGGTTTCGTCGAGACGAACGGCTATGTCTCCATTGAAGCCGAACATTACACAAAGACCGATGCAGGTCCAGTTCGATGGGAGAAAATCTCCGACTACGGACGGACTCTGTCGTCGATGACAATCTTCCCCGTCACGGCGGAGAGCGTAGCGCCGCCAAGAAACTCTCCCTGCCTCGAATACAAAATGTATTTATTCAAAGCGGGAAAGGTGAACGTTGAAGCAATCCTCGCGCCGACGCTGAATTTCGTGCCCGGACGCGGCCTGCGTTATGCCGTGTCGTTCGACGATCAACCACCGCAGGTCGTCGACGCCTTGTCCCACAACTCGACCGAGGACTGGTCGGAGTCGGTAAAAGATAGTGTGCGGAAGGTAACATCCACGCTCGACGCGGGTGCGCCGGGATATCACACGCTGAAGTTTTGCATGGTCGACCCCGGCGTGGTCCTAGAGAAGATTGTTGTCGATGCGGGTGGTGTAAAGCCCAGCTATCTCGGTCCCCCGGAGAGCTACCGGGCCGCAAGCCCCTGAGACTGTCAAGCGCCTGCGAACCGCGCAAGTCCTCATCCTACGAATCGGTCCTTGTCTTTCGAATCGGTCCTTGTCCTTGTCTTTGTCTTCAGTCGTTAATCTTGTTCCGCGATCGTTTGGGCGTAGGTCTTGCCATACGGATAGAAAAGTTCCTTGCGGCCTTGTTGCCACGCAACCTTGCATTCAGGCGTGGTGATGTCCCAGTCCGGCCGGCACTTCTTCGTGACGGCGCGCAGGTCTTGGCGAAGCTCCTCTACCGTGGGTCGGCCGAAAAACCAGTATCCGCAGTAGATCTTATAAATCACCAGACCGGGTTCCAGAACGATCACATGAGGGATCATCGGATTATTAACCGGATCGGTGTATTCGGCGATGTCGAGATCTTTTTGGATGATTCGTCCAGCGTCGGAGAGAAAAGGCCAGTGGGCGCCTACTCCGCTGCGGAATTCGTTGGTCTGAGTGAGGTTGTCGGTGCTGATCGTAACCAACCGGCAATAGCCCACCTCCATCTCGCGATGAAGTTGAACAAGTCCCTCGGATTGCCGGCGATCCTTGGGACAGAAACTTCCCCGGCTTAGAACGAGAATCATTGGATCTTGCGCTTGCAGTTGAGAGAGCTTCCGTCGCGTTGCGGTGTGGTCGGAGAGTTCATAGTCCGGAAGAACGGTGCCGGGAACGACGTCACTTCGCATGTGAAGACCTCAAGGGTTGGATAAGCGCTTTCAATCCTACCGCAAGCGACAGCCGCGCCTAGGGCTTGGTCGCGCGACGCTATCGATCGACTCCATCACACGAACTACGGTTTGAAGCCATCCGCGATCCATTTCGCAAATAGGTCGATGCGAGATTGCGGCCACGGCCCTTCTCCTCGAGGAGGGGGTGGTGGCATAACCGCACCACCAATCCCTCGAATTCGGTTGTAGATTGCAGATGCGTTAGCCTTCACGTCGTCGTAACTTGCGAGGTTAAACGCTTTGCTCATCGCGTGAATGTCCCGGTCGGTAAAGAGCGGGCGAATATCCGCCGCGAAGCTTGTTGGCTGAGTCGTCGTCATAACGCGTCCTCCTGTTTAATTTGCTAGACCGATGGCTGATCCCGGATATCCGGATGTTCTGCCACCAAATCGAATACTTGAGAGCCGGCGCGTAGGCTTCGGTATTGTCTTCGTGTCTTGCGGATGCGCGCGAGCGTAACGGTATACCATCCGCGATCGTCCATCCATGTCCACTCGACGTCAAAGCCTGCATCCTGGAGAAGAATCCGAATCGCTTGGGGCGTGAACTTGTAGCTGTTCTCGCCGATTAGGCCAGAAGCCGGCCGACGAGTCTATTGGACGAAGGTATGGCCGATACCATCGTCCAATTGATTTGGAAGCAAACGTCGCATGTAATCAGGACGTGACAATCGATCGGGTCGGAGCGGATACGTTCCGCTGTTAAAAGCACAACTAACACCCGAATTCGCACCGTCCTTCTAGTAGAATTGCTCCCCAATCGCCCCGGGCGAGTGATTCTACATGCCCTCGAATCAGACTCAAGTGAGAAACAATTTTCCGGCGCCAATCCGATGCGCGATAAAGCGCGGCTGGGTCAACGGCTTTTTCTTGTTGCTCTGTTCCGTGGTGGTTTGCCGACCCTGTGCGGCGGCTGATTTGACGCCACGCATTTCACAATATGCGCATACGGCGTGGCGAACCCAGGACGGGTTCTTCCGTGGCACTCCCCAGGCGATTACTCAAACTAGAGATGGATATTTGTGGATTGGCAGCGAAGGTGGACTGGTGCGCTTCGACGGCGTGCGATTCGTCCCCTGGACATCGCCGAACGGCCAGAAACTCCCGAGCAACAGCATTCACACTCTGCTCGGCGCAGACGATGGCAGTTTGTGGATTGGAACTTCCAGAGGACTCGCACATTGGAACAATGTCGCGCTGACCAACCTTGCCACCTCGCCGTCATTCATCGAGGCGATTGTTCAAGACGACAAAAACACGATTTGGTTCACGCGCAGCCAGATTCACGATCAGGATGGTCCATTGTGCGAAGCCGTCGGCGACGCGCTCCACTGTCATGGCGTGCAAGACGGGATCTCCTTTCCCTACGCCCAGCCGCTATTCAAAGACACCAGCGGCAGCCTATGGATAGGGAGTTCGCTTGGTATTTGCCGCTGGGAGCCCGGTGCTTCGAAGACTTACGACAACCAGGAGCTTGGGAGAAATAAAGGCCTGGTGGGAGTCAGTGCAATCGCGGGCGCAGAGGGAGCCGTCCTGGTTGGTATCAGACGATCGGGAAAAGGGCTGGGCCTGGAGCAACTGGTGGACGGGGCCTGGAAGGACTACGTCATCCCAGGGCTCGATGGTTCCAAGCTTGGTGTCGCCGCTCTGCTGACCGACCGCGACAACGGGCTTTGGATTGGCACGGTCAACCAGGGAATTTATCGAGTCTATGGTGGTCACGCCGATCACTTCGGCAGCGCCGATGGTTTGTCGAGCGATTCGGTGCAAGGTTTCTACGAAGACAAGGAGGGGGACCTGTGGGTAGCCACGGCGAAGGGCGTTGATCGCTTTCACCACACCCGTGTGATCAGCTACTCGATTCAAGAAGGGCTGACATCAGAGGGAGTCGACTCGGTGCTGGCTACCCGCGATGGCGCAGTCTGGATGGGCAACTCTCCGGCACTGGACGTTCTTCGCAAAGGCAAATTTTCGGCGATCGCTGCTCAAAACGGGCTGCCCGGCGCAGTGGTCACATCTCTCTTTGAAGACCACCAGGGACGACTTTGGGTCGGTGTGGACGACGGGTTGACGGTCTATGAGAAGGGCCGATTCCGCGCCATCAACGACCCCGGCGGTAAGTCGCTTGGAGTCGTTACCGCGATTGCCGAAGATGTTGATCACAATATTTGGGTAGCGGTGACGCGGCCAGCCTTGATTCGCATTCAGGATGACCGGGTCCGCGAAGAAACTCAGCCGCCGACGATTCCCCGCGTGCAGTCACTGGCCGCCGATTCGAAAGACGGCATCTGGTTGGGACTGATGAACGGAAGCCTGGCTCGATACCACCGGGGCCAACTCGACGTGCTGCCGACGAATCGTCGAGCCAACGTTTCCGTTCGCAACCTGCTGGTCGAATCCGACGGTTCGGTGTGGGGTGCGACGCAAGACGGTGTTTTCCGGTGGAAAGATGGCCACGAAAAAACACTGACCTCTGTGAATGGTCTTCCATGTGACGATGTTTCGATGCTGCTCCGCGATAATCGCGGTTCTCTTTGGCTCGACACGCAGTGCGGATTTGTCATCATCGATCCCTCCGAACTCGATCGGTGGTGGACCCAGCCCGATGTTCGATTGCGCGTAACAACTTTGGATGCCTTCGACGGCGCTCAACCCGGGATGACCAACTTTCGGCCGGAAGCGTCCAAGTCTCCCGATGGAAAGCTATGGTTTGCCAACCAGAATGTTCTTCAAGTCGTCGATCCTGCCAGTCTTCAATCGAACGTTGTGCCTCCTCCGGTTCATGTCGAGCAGATCATCGTCGATCGAAAGGCATATGCTCCCAGGGACGGTCTTCGCCTGCCGGCGCTCTCGCGCGACATTGAGATTGACTATACCGCTCTAAGTCTTGTCACCCCTGAGAAGGTACGCTTCCGCTATAAGCTCGAAGGTCATGATGCCGACTGGCAAGACCCGGAGGCTCGCCGACAAGCTTTCTACTCAGACCTTTCCCCTGGAAACTATCGGTTCCGTGTCATCGCCAGCAATAACGATGGGGTTTGGAACAACACGGGAGCGACGCAGGATTTCACAGTTCTGCCCGCATTTTTTCAGACCACGTGGTTTCGGTTGCTCTGCTTTGTCACCGCCGGAGCCATGCTGTGGCTGCTTTACGTCCTTCGCCTTCGTCAACTTGCCCGGCGCATGCAAACCCGGTTCGAGGAGCGTCTGGAAGAACGGGAAAGGATCGCCCGCGACTTGCACGACACGCTCCTGCAGGGCATTTTTAGCGCATCGATGCAGCTCGATGTTGCGAATAACCGCTTACCCGAGGACTCGCCAGCCAAGCCGCTCGTCGAAAGAGTCATCGGTCTGATGAAGCAGGTGGGACAGGAGGGGCGCAACGCCTTGCGATCTCTTCGTTCGCCGCTGCCCGATTCCGACGACCTGGAACAGGCGCTCTCGCGGATCCGAAAGGAATTTGCCCTGCCCGAGAATGTCGATTTTCGAGTGATTGCCCAAGGCGAGCCCAGGCCGATGCGCCCGGTCATTCAAGGCGAGGTCTACAGGATTGTGCGTGAGGCGATCATCAATGCGTTTCGCCACTCCAATGCCCGCAAGATTGAAGTGGTGGTGGATTATGTGTCGGGAAATTTGCGCATCACGGTCCGGGATAATGGTCGCGGGATGGATAGCCAGATGATCCGGGTTGGACGCGATGGCCATTGGGGGCTTCCCGGCATGCGGGAACGGGCAGAAATGATTGGCGCAAGAATGAGAGTAATGAGCCGCGACAAGGCTGGAACCGAGGTCAAGCTATGGGTTCCGGGTGAGCAGGCTTTCGAGTCGGGCTCGCAAGGCCGGTTTTGGAGTTGGCTCGTCAGGCTGTATCCTGCGAAGCGAGAGAGCGCCCGGCGTGTACCGGAGCGAATGAGGGACAAGGATCAAAAGAAGTGAACGACTCAACGCGAATTCGCGTTCTCACCGTCGACGACCACCCGCTGGTGCGCGAGGGAATTGCCACGCTCATCAACGATCAGGCCGACATGCAACTCGTGGCCCAGGCCTCGACGGGCGAGGAAGCGATCCGGCAATTTCGTGAACATCAGCCCGAAGTTGTCCTCATGGATGTGCGTCTTCCCGACATGAACGGGATCGATGCCATGATTGCGATCCGTGGCGATTCTCCCGAAGCTCGAATCATCATGCTGACCTCCTCGGAGGGAAACGTCGAGATGCAGCGGGCGCTCGCATCGGGAGCCAGAGGCTATCTGCTTAAGAGCATGGCTTCCAAGGATCTGCTTGAGGCCATCCGCAAGGTTCATGCGGGCAAGAAGAGTATTCCGCCCGAAATTGCCGCTCATTTGGCAGACCATCTCAGCGACGAAACCCTTTCAGCCCGCGAAATCGAGGTCCTTCAGCAAATTGCCGAGGGTAACCGGAACCGCGACATTGCCGACAAACTTTTTATCTCCGAAGGAACGGTAAAAGTTCACATTAAGCACATCATGGAGAAACTGGGAGCCAATGATCGCACTCAGGCGATCACGATAGCGGTTCGGCGCGGCATCATCCACCTATAACCGTCTCACAACGGACCGGCCCTAATACCTCGAAAGTGGTACCGAAAAATTTCAAGTTCTGGAGATTCGCCGCTGGTCATAGCGGCATAGTCTTGTTCTGGACGGTGAGAAATCCACCGTGCCCAGGAGGCAGGATTTGCGACAGCTGTATTCCACGTTCCCCGGCGGACTCCCTGCCGTCGGCCTGCTGCTCTTGCGAACAATAATCGGGGTGCATCTGTTGATGATGATCAGGGCTTCCGCTTGCGCCATCGAGTTGCATGGACTGAGGGGCGCGTGGATCCTTGTCGCAATGGCCCTGGTGGCGGGCGCTGCGCTCGTTTTGGGCTTACTCACGCCGGTGGTGGCGGCGCTTTCCGCGCTGGCCGGTATCGCTAGTCTCTTCTGGCATTCAATGCCGGGAGCAGATCTTTTCGCTGTAAACCTGTCGACTCTTAATTTTGTCGTGATTGCTCTCGCGGTTGTCTTGCTTGGGCCGGGTGCTCTCTCTCTGGATGCTTACTTTTTTGGGCGGCGCAAAATCATTATTCCCCGGACCCCAAATCCCTAACCATCTTCACTCTTCGTTTCACTCTGCTGCGGCATTCGATCGGCAGCATCCGAAAGTGGTACCAAAAAAACTGCATATCTCGTGATGTGCTCTGGGCGTAGAAGCCTCAAAGTATGTCTATCAATATCGATCGCCAAGGTTTTGGTACCTGGCGGAGCGACGGTTCGCTCAATCAAGTCTTAGAAGGGGAAACAACATGAAAAACTCGATATACATCGCCCTCATAACCCTCGCAACGATTCAGGTTCATGCACAAAATGTCGCGGTCCAGAATCGTGCTCTTGGTGAAACCGGGACAACTCTCGCGCAGGATTATGCCGATCAGGTCAACGGCCTGCTTCGGAATGTCCACGCGGCCCTCCAGCGGATTTCAGAGCGCATGGAGGCCGGCGAGCTGACTCCAGAACAAGCTCGGGATCTTAAACTCGCCGCAACCCGCGACCTGATCGCACGCTTAGAGACGATTTCCGCAGTCTACGACGCCAGGATTGCGGCACAGGATGTCGCAGCACAGGATGCGCGGGCGAGTTCCGAACTGAGCGCAACAACCGCCGTAAGCGTTGCCAATCTCCGAAAGGAGAGCGCGCGATGAATACCCTATCCGACTGGTGTAGCCGTGTCTTCGGATGCCGTCACTCGAACATGAGCCGAGCCTTCACGCTCGGCGGCCGCACTTACCAAGTCTGCTGCGACTGTGGCAGCGAGTTCGACTATTCGCTCGAAACCATGTCCAAGTCAAAGTCCAAGCATCGTCGGGCTGAGGGGCCGAGAGCCAGACCCACGCGGGCCTACGAGGTGGGCACAATCGCGCCCCCACGCTCTTCGCCAAGGTCGGCGATCAGTCCTTCATCGGTCAGATCGATGGGGTGAGAGTTGTTCCAGTCGTGATGAACAGTCTTTTCCACCCGCTCAATTACATCTGCATCGCGTACTTCGATGGCGAGCTCGCGACGGCTGTCGAAGCTGCCGGGCGCAAGATTGATCGAGCCGACGATAGCTCGCGCCCCATCGGCGAGGAGCAGCTTGGCGTGCAACTTCAGTCCGCGGACCTTGTGGACTTTGACGCCGACATCATCCAGGATGCGCAGACCGGCTACACCCTCGACAAGTTTCTCGGTCTTAAGGGTATGCGGCGGACGCGCCATAATGTGCACTTTCACGCCTCGTTGGCTGGCTCGCACCAGCCGTTCGATAATTACAGGGTCTTGATAGCGCTCGTTTTGCACCCATAATGAATGATGGCTGTTATCGATAAATTGCGCGATTCTCTGCCTGCCGTTTCCGACGCACCAGATCATGTGCGAATGCTCTCCCGGTGTAAAAGGGCTTCGCGCCCAATCAGCTTCAAAGCACTCCGTGATCTCCTTGACTTCGTGGGCGTGCGAAGTGACCACCGCATAGTCGCGAGTTTCAACCAGGTTCTTCTGCTGCCAGTTGAGAGACATGATCCAGGCGAATTTGTCGTCCACAACCATGGATTTCTCGTGTGTGAGGTCGAAGGTCGGTGTGCTGTCGACAACTTCGATTCCCGCGCTGACTAGCTGTTCTCTGGTTTCGTCGTTTTCCTTTTCGCCGCTGCGGCGCGTTGGATTAAGCATCACGCGAACTTTCACTCCGCGCCGCTGCGCCTGAATGACCGCCGATAAAATATGGGCATCACTAAAAACAAACATCTTGATCCGGATGGACTTCCCGGCCTGATGGATGGCGTCGAGGATCGGCTGCGCTGAATCGTCAGGTAGAACCACAAGGTACCGAGACATGGAGGTTTCTCCTCAACTCCGCCGGAAAAATGCTCCGACGGATGCTATGAGTGTGTTTTCGCGGCCGTTTCCTCATACTGCGCGCGGTGCAGCCCGGCGTAGATTCCGTCAAGAGCAATTAACCCATCGTGTGTACCATTTTCAGCCACGATTCCCGATGCGATCACAATGATCTGATCGGCATCTCGAATTGTGGTCAGGCGGTGCGCAATCATGATCACAGTACGGCCTTTCATCAGCTTCTCCAGCGCGTCGATCACCAACTTTTCCGACTCGCTGTCGAGGGCCGCTGTGGGCTCATCCAAAAGCAGGATAGGGCTATTGCGCACCATTACGCGCGCGATGCCGATTCGCTGCCGCTGGCCCCCGGAGAGTGTCACGCCGCGCTCGCCTACCGGCGTATCGTAGCCGTTCGGCATTCGAGCGATGAACTCATCCGCGTTCGCCAGGCGAGCGGCTTCGACAATTTCGCCGCGCGTGGCGCTCGGCCGGCCAAAAGCGATATTTTCGAGAACCGTTCCCCGGAAGAGCACCGTATCCTGCAAGACGAAACCGATTTGATCCCGCAAGGGGTGAATCTTGTAATCGCGGACGTCATGGCCATCGACGACAACTCGGCCCGAGGTGACGTCATAGAAGCGCGGAATCAGGCTCGCTACCGTCGACTTCCCGCTCCCAGTCGGCCCGACGATCCCGACCAGCTGTCCTGGCTTGATGTGGAAGCTGATGTCCGAAAGTACGGCCGGACTGTTGAGGTAGGCAAAAGCGACCCGTTCAAAAATGATCTCGCCTTTGACGTTTCGAGGCTCAACTGCGCCAGCGCGTTCGGGGATGATCTCATCCGTCTCGAGGATCGCGCGCACTCGCTCGACGCCCACGGCTGCCTGGGCGATGGCGTTGGTCGTGGTGGCCAGATCTTTCACCGGCTTAAAAAACTTAGTGAGGTAGGCAAGATAGACCGTCAACGCGCCCACCGTCATGGCGCCCGCGAGGATCAGATGCGCTCCTCTCCATAAAACCGCGGCAGTGCACAACGCCACGATAATTCCGACTACCGGCGAGAGCAATGATTTCACCTTGCGCGCTGCCAGGGCTGCATTGACGGTCGCAAAGCTCACGGCGGCAAGTTCTGTTTCCTGTGCTTTCTGCCCTTCGAACGCCTTAATGACCTGCATCGACTCCAGCCCCTGCTGTACCACGGAGACGATTTCCGCCTGTTCTTTACGCACGGTGTGTGTGGCGTCCTTGACTGCTTTTTTGAAGCGCGAAACGAAAAACAGAATAAAGGGCGTCACTGCCAGTGCGATGAGAGTGAAATCCCAGTTGATCCAGAACATCAGAACCAACATGCCGGCGATGGTGAACAGATCGATAACGATGTTCAGCGTTGACGAGGACGCGAACGCCTGGATTGTCTGTATGTCGGTGGTAATCGTGCTCAGCAGAGTCCCGAGCTGGTGGGTGTTGTAGTAGCCGAGCGACAGGCGTTGCAGATGATGGAACGTCCGCACCCGGAGGTCGTGCGCCACATATTGCCCGACACTCTCGGTGAAATAGTTGTCCACATAGCTCGCGATCGCGCCAAGGCCTGCGATGACTACCACTGCCATTGCCGCAAGCAGGGCAACATGCATCGGGTTGCCATTGTCCACGATTGGCCCCAGCATGCGATGGAGCCACTCCGGCAGCTTGTGGCTCCCCGCCACGTTATCGATGATGATTTTCAGGGGCCAGGGAGCGGCCAGGCTCATCGCCGTCTCCACCATCATCGCGCACAGGATAATGAAGAGGGTACCGCGGTAGGGTCGGATCAGTTGTCCAATCAGTCTCAACATACGCGGAACCTTGCTTATTCGTCCTTGAAGCCGCTAAGTATAGATGGAAAAATCGGAACGAGAAACGCGCCTTTCATTCGTCGTTGCGTTTCCCGTTCTCAATTCGCGCCAGACCTACTCAACCGCAGACCAGTCGGCAGTCGGATTGAATTCCTGAATCGACGCTGCGGTTGTCTTCGTATCCGGACCCAGATCGCGCTCATAAATAACGCCATCGCGCCCAGTCATGAAGGTCATGATGCCGGTTTCGCCATACTTGAGGGGAGTCGCCAGAATCGCAAAGCCATCGGACATTTTTCCGTTAACGATGTAACTCTTGGCTCCGCCGGGAGCGTCGGCGCCCTGAGCCGTCAGGATTCGCACGCTGTAGCCGTCGATGACCAGGGGTTTATCTGGCGATGCGGAGGCCAGCGAGGATTTAGGGAATTCGCTGAGGTTCCCGCGTGGGGTTGAGCCCTGTTCCTCCGATACGGCCCAATAGAGCCCGTCTCGTTCGCCCGCCGCGGTAACGATGCGCTGCGCATACTCTGGCGACGCTCCACCGTCATCAAAGTAAAGTTCCTGTGCCGCGGCAATCGCTGTGCAGGCGTCGATCGTCAACAGTTCGTTGCGGCCGATGTCGCGTGCCCTGATTTCCTCTGAACCGGCAATGCCGTCGAAATACCATCGCCCGTTGGAATTCTTCGCGAGGGGTACGGGGAAGGCAAAGTTGTCGGCTCCGATATAGAGAACGCGGCTGCCGTCGGTCATGTCTACCCAACGATTCATCTTCGCGTACTTGGCGGCGAAAGAATCCATTGCCGCCTGATCCGACTCCGTATCTCCCGTTACTATGCCCTTTGCCTCCGGCCCTAGGATTCGCGATAAGGCCGGTTGATTCTTGCTCTGTGCCGCCTTCGCCAGCGCGGTGCCGGCTTCTGCCGGCGAGTGGAACGTGATCTGCGCCCCTTCGGCCAGCACAGATTTCTGTGTTTCAAGTCTTACGATCAGGGCCGCGAGCGCCAGTACTCCCACGATCGTGACCAGCTTCCATTTCGTTGCCTTGTTCCCATTCGATGCCATTTTCAATCTCCTTTTATAAAGTGTTGTTATAAAGTCGTGATCCCTTGTTACCCGTTCCATTTCTTTGGTTGGGTGCGTCCGGCCTTAGCGACGTCGTCCGCCGCCCCCGCCGCCAGAACGATGTGGCGCGGAAGCGTGCTCCCGAGCCGCGTGCATTTGCGGGCGTCGCCCGCCGCCCATGCTGCTGCGGCCGCGATTGCTTTCGGCGCGGTTGGCAGCGCCGTTGCCGCTCATGCGTGAACGGTTCTGACCACCATCGAAGCGGCTTCGATCATTGGCATTGGAGTTGTTGTTGAAACCGTTGTTGGAGCCATTCCGATCGCCAGACGCATGCGCCGGTTCGTTTGCGGCCGAGTGCTCGACGCCACCATTCCCACCGATCAAACCGTGATCGCCGTTTCGTCCGCCATTCGGTTGGTCGTGAGTCGGCACATAGCCGGGAGCGTGTTGAACGCCACCGTTCCCGCCGATCAAACCATGGTTTCCGTTGTTTCCGCCGTTGGGCTGATCATGCGGATTCGTGCCGGGAACGTCGTGGTGAAACCCGCCATTCGGTCCGTAGTAGCCATTCGGGTGATACGCCCCGTTCGGACCATAGTGAGTGTCGGTTCCAGGATGGTAGCCCGGATCGCCCGGTCTCCAGGGATGGTATCCGTTATAGTTCGTGTTGTTCCAGGTCCGGTTATTGATATACGTGTTGTGGTTGTAGATGATGGTCGTATTGCCACCACCGCCGCAGCATCCCCAGTTCACATTCCAGGCGTGCCAGCCCCAGCCGAAACCTCCACCCCAACCGCCGCCTCCGAACGAAGCCCCGATCGTGATGCCCGTTCCAAAGTAGAGACCGAATCCAGCCACAGGCATCGGCGGGGCCACGTAATAAGGCACCACCACCGGCGCGCCGTAAACCACAGTCGGGTTGTATTGCGGAACATAGACAACCTGAGGATTCGCAGGTTGGATCACGATCGTGCTCGCCGATGGTTGCGTGACGGTAATCTGACTTGTGGACTGCAGCGTTCCCGCAGCTTGCGCCTTGGCGCGCATGACTTGCACCGCGACCATCACGTCGGACTGCTGATTCGCAAATGCCTGCCCAAGGCTCGACGTCCATGAGAGGTTGTGCGCCATGTTGTCCAACACCGAAGGAAACTGCGTCAAAGCCTTGACGCTCGGATCCCAGGACTGTTCATCAACATCCTGTGCAAGCGCTGTGCCCGTCAATTCTTTGTTTTGAGCCAGCCAGTCGTCCGCATACGTGATCTGATCTGGATTTTGAGAAGCTGCGAGCACCTGCGCCACTAGCGCATCGGGGTAAAGCGCGATCGGAGCAACCATCGCGTCGAGTTGTTCCGGCGTCAACGGCGTCGGGACCGGACCCGATGTCGTCTGTGCGACGCTGGCCGTCGTCTGCTGTGGAGCAGAAGCCTGTGCAGTAGAAGCCTGTGGAGCAAATGTCTGTGAAGCAACTTGCGGCGCGGGCATGGGCTGCGATACTGGCTCATACTCGGGGGCCGGCGGATTCACTACCGGTTCCGTGTAGCTGGCCCCGGTTGGCGCAACGGCCGGACCCCCACTCGTTCTCACCGCTTGCCACGGACCGCGCTTGCCGTGGAGTACGTAAAGTCCCTGAATCTGATCACCGTAAACTTCTCCGCGGAACGTAAGAATGTTGCGGGTCAGGGTGTTGAACATGATGTGATGAACATCCATCCGTCCTTGAATCGGACCTGCCTGGTTTGGACCCTCGAAATAGCCGGTGATCCGGTTCCCGTATTGTTGGATTTGGATATGCTTGATCTCCGACCTGCCATTACCGATGTTGGTCGAGTAAATGGTCCAGCTGCCCTCGACGTTGTCCGGTGGCATTTCCGCAGACACCGTGCCGCAGAAAATTAGCGACAACATGGCAACCAGTGCCCAGCTCAGCGCGGCGCTGATTCTATTGATGACAGCCCCGCACGTGACTGCGCGGCCAATTTGCTTAGCGGTTTCGCTCGAGGCCGATGCCGCAATCTCGGAACCAGAGTTGTGTTCCTCATTTACTTCTATTTGTTTGAGTGCGTATTCCTGCATTTCTCCTCCTCAGATCGAACAGTGAATGTTCGTTGCAAGCACTATGAGGTTTCAGGAAAAAAAGCACATCTCGCAATAAGGGGTTTTTTAGCTACCGCTGCGGAGCAGGTGTGGGATACCACTTTCGGCTACGTCAAAATGCGGCCACATGGCTTCAAACGTGGGCGTGCTTGCTCACGGAGACGATTCAACGAAGTGTCTTGGACAGAAGTGGGCGAAAAGGCCCAAGTTCTTTGGAATGATGGTGGCCAGGGAGGGAGTTGAACCCCCGACGCCAGCCTTTTCAGGGTGGCGTTGACAAGTGTTTACAACGACTTAACAGGTCTTAGGTGGCTGCGTAAGTACTTTGATGGTCGTGGCTGGCGCTTATATGTTGGGCTCGATTCTTGGGCGAGGGTAAAGAGTCCGCACACATCACCTCCGAAAACGTGGCACCGTCTTGGGCATCAAGAAGTCTCCGGTTAACAGCCGGGAAGGCAGTGATGCCGCGCACGCGCGGCGAACTGCTACGCAGGTGCAAGCGAAGGCAACCCAGAACTTCAAGAACGAGGAGGGACTCACAGAGACCACGACCCCAGCGCCCGGTTCCGAGCATGAGAAAACCGAGTGCTTGAGTGGCGATCAGGGCGGTGCAAAGAAGGCCCACGAACCAAGGTTGGCGGAAGCTCGCGAACTCGCGTAGGCGGGAGCCGCGACGCAGGTCGAAATTGACCGCCGGACCGATTGGTTGTGCAGAGACACTAAGCATCTTCAGATCTCTCTCAGCAGAAGATTGCGCCCCAAAACCCTCATGGATGTGCGCAGGATTGCAATGTTCTAACGACCCACTGACGCGGCATGGACGCCGTGGTTGCTTGCCAATAGTTTCGCCATAGCTTGGTGGTCCGCGGGTCGGGAGAAAAAGTATCCCTGCGCCATCTCGCAATTGAGTTGCTTGAGCAAGTTTATGTGCTCTTCCGTCTCGGTCCCTTCGGCGACGACCTTCAAACCGAGATTATGGGCAAGCATAATGATGATGCGCACGATCTCGCGGCTTTCCGAGTCGCTATCCATGTGGGAAATGAAGGCACGATCGATTTTCAAGGTATCCACTGGAATCCGGCGTAAACGGCTAAGTGACGAGTAGCCAGTGCCAAAATCATCGATGCTCAAGCGAACGCCGAGCGCCTTCAATTGCGCTAGTACGTGACCAGATTTTTCCGCATCTCCCATGGCTATCGTTTCTATGATTTCGAGTTGCAGGCAGACTGGATCAAGACCGGTCTGTTCAAGAGATTTGCGGATCTCACCGGCTAAGTCAGGCTGGGCAAATTCCTTGGGCGTGATATTTACACTCATGGTCAGAGGAGGGTTGGAAGGAAATTCAGACTGCCAGCATCGCAGATGTTGGCAGGCCTCGCGTAACAATTGCCGATTCATGGGGATTATGAGCCCAATTTCCTCGGCAACCGCGATGAACTCAATTGGTGAAACTATGCCTTCCGGACGCTGCCACCGCGTCAGTGCCTCGAAGCCCGTTATCTTGCCGGTCTGCAAGGACATAACGGGTTGGTAGTGAACGCGGAATTCACTCTGATCGAAGGCCCTGCGCAGGTCCGTTTCCAGCCTCAGACGCTTCACTGCATTTGCATGCATCGCCGTGTCAGACACCTCACAACGGGCTTTTCCTGCACGCTTTGCACGGTACATGGCTATGTCCGCGTCGCGAACCAGATCCTCCGCTTTGGAGTGGGGACTGGTGCTGCAAGCGATCCCGATGCTCGCCGAGATTACTATTTCTTGTCTGTTTACAACGAAGGGGATGGCCAGTTCCGCTTGCACTCGTTCCGCGACGCGCACGGCTTCAATTGGGTCTCGGATGTCGTCCAAGAGGATCGTGAATTCATCTCCACCAAGTCTGGCTAGCGTATCGTCAGTGGCAGGCAAGTCATGGAGGTCGCCAGTGCGCGGACGGGAGACCATGTCGGCTCGTCGCACAGAATCCTTGAGTCTTTGCCCTATTTGAATTAGCAGCTCATCCCCGGCCGTGTGTCCCAGGCTGTCGTTGATGATTTTGAATTCGTCCATATCAATGAGTAATACTGCGAATTTGTAATTAGGGTGTTTCTTGGACAGCGTAAGTGCGTGTTGCAACCGGTCCAGAAACAACGCGCGATTAGGCAGATTAGTGAGTCCGTCGTGAAACGCATTGTGTACCAACATCTCCTCGGCTCGCTTCCGCTCGGTGATGTCGCGGTTCACGATGACCAGTTTGTCGGTCTGGCCTTTTGCGTTTCGGATCGGGCTCGCGGTCGATTCCAGTGTGCGCCAGGACCCGTCTTTGTGGCGCACCCGGTATTCAACTCGTTCTCCCTGGCCGCTTAAGCGGGCATTTTCTGCTGCCTGCAATACTCGCGCGCAATCGTCAGGATGAATTTGCTCGATCGACGAGGTAGCCTGCAGGTCCTCAGGAGAGTATCCAAGGACCCTTTGATAGGCGGGGCTGTTGTACAGCCGCCGGCCTTCGTTGTCGACGAGCGCGATCATATCGGCGGCATTTTCACTGATAAGTTGAAAGAGCTGATCGCGTTCAGCCAGTTGGCGTCGAATGCGGTGGAGTTGCACGTTCTGATAAATCGCGTAAAAGTCGAAAAGTAACACGAGAGCTGCGAGCCCACGTACCCACTCTCTTAGATCAAACCAGTACGACGCGTCAGTTTCTCGACTAAACCATGGAAAAGTGAAAGAGATGATGCCTAGGGTTAGTGCCAGTGTTACTGCAACGGCGAACCCCCACAGCCACCACTCCCGACCTTCGATCCGACGCATGTCAGTCGGAATCGCCTCGGGGCTGTTCTGGCCCACTTGTTGAAATGATTGCTGATTCATGCCGAGCGAGTCATCTCGCACAACTGCCCGGTATCGCGGACCCTCGATACGATTGCGACGGCTAGTCAAACGATCACTTCCTTCGACTTAGTCTGGGGGCTTGGATGAACCTTGTCCATTTCAGACGCCGATTTGATCCGTTCAATGTGTGCGATTTCCAAGCTTCGCCAACGTACTGTCGGTCGCAATGGGACTTGCTGACAAGACGCAAGCTTACTGCAGTGGGGTTTCGGTGCCGACGCAGGTCGCCATCGCAGCGGTGGCGTAGCGTATCACGGCGTCCGGGGCTGAGCAGAAAGAACGTACGCCAGTCGAGTTCCGCGTCAACGGGTTTGCATATGCGTAATAAGTCCCCGATGGCGGCCCCCCCGAACCTGCCATTTTGAATGTGTATCCACTCTTAGTGCCCCCAGCCAACGTCGAATCGATCAAACACGCGGAGGCCGAGGTTGGTGTCACCGTTCCCGTGCAGGTACCTCCCAGAACGGATAGGGTGGCTGCATAACCCACGGTCGGGTAGGACGAGTTGTAGGAAATCATGGATGTGTTGATGGTGCGAATCGACGCTACGGCGGACGACTCATTCGCCGCAATCCGCGCGCGGAGCAAGTTCGGAATGGCGATGGCAGCAATGATCAAGATAATGGCCACTACGACGAGCAGTTCGATCAGCGAAAAGCCTCTCTGTTTCTGCATTATGCTGTCCCCTAATAGGCACGTAGAGCGAGATTTGGTAGTGTGAATCCAATACTCGACCCTGGACCACAAAGATTCAAGTTACGTAGTCCGAGAGTCGAACTTCCTAAATGAGCCATAGCCTTCTCATTCGCACGATGATCGAATCCCGCAATGTCTCGTTGAAGCCACGACGTCGACTTAGCGGGCGGGTGAAATCAAGCCACTCCAAATGACACTCGCTCATTGCACAATTAAGGTAAGTGAGCTGAAATGTTGCGCACTACCAGAACTGCCGATTACGAGGACAGTATAGGTACCAGGAGGAGTGCCCGTTTGAGCTGGTGTCGTCTTGAGTGAGGCGCATCCGGCGCACAAGAGCAGTGCGGCGATCAAGACTAAGCCGAGTAGAGGGATGCCTGTGCGTTTTCGTCCACTTCCCGTGCCAAGCAGGAAGGTACCGAAGAGTCCGAGGCCCGTCGCTAGTGTCCACGAGGCAAACATTGGACGTGACGCGGCACCCGGATCGGATAGCCGCGCGGTAGTTCCACTCGTATGGATCGCCACAGTGAACGCAGCATTTCCTGCACCAGGAACCACCGAAGTTGGATTGATGCTGCACACCGAGTTCGCCGGGACACCCTGGCAAGTCAGGTTCACTTGGGTTGAGAACGTCCCACCGACTGAACCGACTGACAGTGAATATGTGGCGGTCGCTCCGGCCTTTACTGTGGCCGACCCCCCGGAAGTCGACATGCTGAAGTCGATACCCGATCCGGTCAACGCGACGATCTGTGGGCTATTCGCTGCAGAGTCGGTGAACGTGACTGTCCCGGTACGTATGCCCGAAGCGGTCGCCGTGAATGTAACTTGAAGAGTGCACGTCGCGCCGGCCGCAACGGAAGTACAAGAGTTATTGCCAATTGCAAAATCACCCGTAGCCTGGACTCCGCTGACGGTTAATGTGCCATTGCCTGTATTGGTAATGGTTATAGTCTGCGGCGCGCTGGTAGTCCCGACCGCGCCGCTGCCGAAGGTGAGGCTTGAGGGGATGATGCTGACGACGCCAGCGACGCCGGTGCCGCTTAGCGTTATGGCGTGAGGATTACCCTGAGCGTTGTCATTGATAGTGACAGTTCCGTTTTGTGTCCCGCCGGTCGTTGGTCTGAAAGTCACCGAAATGCTGCATGTGCCGCTGGCTGGCACGCTCGTGCAATTGTTGGTTTGCGCGAAGCCAGTCGTAGCCGTCACATTGGTCACGATCATAGGAGTGCTCCCTGTATTCGTGATCGTCACAATCTGAGCTGCGCTGCTTGATCCCACCGCCGTTGTCGCAAAGGTGAGAGCCGAAGGGCTGAAAGTCGCGGTCGTGACGTAGCCGCTGCCGGAGAGGGCGATGTTTTGCGTGCCGCCGGGTGCGTTATCCGTCAATGTCAACGCTCCTGTCACGACGCCACCGGTCGTCGGCGTGACCGTCACCTGAATCTGACAACTCGTACCCAGGCCAAGAGACGGAGGGCAATTGTTAGTTTCGGCGAAATTTGTGCTCGCCGAGATGCTGCCGATATTCAAGGTCGCGTTGCCGGTGTTCGATAGAATAATCGCTTGTGACGAACTGGTTTGACCCACAAGAATGCTTGGAAAAATCAGACTCTGCGGGCTGACGGTTACGACCGGTGACGAGCCGTCGCCGACCAAGTTGATGATGTGCGGCGTCCCGGCAGCATTGTCGGCAAGCACAATGCTCCCAAAACGCGAACCCGCTGCGGTCGGCGTGAAGGTTACGGTGAAGGTGCAAAAAGAGGCTGCGGCTACGGAGGTTCCGCAATCGTCGGTTTCAGCAAAATCGCCGGTCACGGTCGTGCTCGCGAATGTCAGAGGTGCACTTCCCATGTTTCGCAGCACAGCGGATTGCGGCGAACTGGTCACTCCCACATTGAGAGTTGAAAACTGCAGAAAGGAAGGGCCGACGGTGAAAGCCGGAGCATCGGCCGCAGCGACCTTCACGACGAAAGCGTCCGACTGCCCTCCGAACGAACTCTGGAACGCGGACTGGGTCACCGGGAAATTACTAGACTGCGTAACACCTGTGACGTACATCGCTCCGCTGTTGTCGAGCGCCAGCCCAGTGGGATGATCATAGATTCCCCCTCCCAGGAACGTGGCGAAGAGCTGCGTACTCGCGAGGGGGTCAATCTCCACAATCAGCATATCGCCGTTGCCGGAGTAGCCCTCGATAGGATTCACGGGTGTGTACTGCCCTCCCGAGTTATCGCTTCCGACCACATACCCATCGCCATCTGCATCCACCGAGATGTCCTCTCCGACGCCGTTGTTGTTCTGCCCTAAGTAGGTTGAGTACGCTAGCGTCGCGCCGGCGGTGTCGAACTTGGTGATAAATATTCCGGAACAGTATTGCGAATTCGGGTCGCAAATCGTCGTAGCGGTCACCGGAAACCCATCGCCTCCCTGGTCATATCCGGTCACATAGGCGAATCCACTTGCATCTACTGCGACCGCCGTAGCCTGCGAGGAAAGAGTCCCGCCGAAATAGCTGGAATACACGATTGCGCCTGAAGTGTCGAACTTGGAAATAAAGGGGACGTACGTGTTGTACAAACCGGGATAAGTAGTCAGGTAAGCGCCCGGCGTCGTCGGGAAGTTCGTAGTAGTGGTATTGCCGACCACGTAGAGGTTTCCCGAACCGTCGACGGCCAGACCCGTGATGTCGGTGTAAGGGCCGCAGTCGTTGACGCAGTACTGGTCCAGGTTTCCGGCCAGGTACGAGGAGTAAACCAGAGACGAGCCGTCGGCGGAGAATCGCGAGAAAAAGGCGTAGTCCCCCCAATTGCTGTTCTGGTCTGGCGCAATCACGGACTGATACGCATTCGCTAGAGGAAAATTGTGGGATGTGGCGAGGCCAGCCAAAGTCGCTTCGCCCGCGCTATCAACCCCAATTGCCTGCGCGTAATCAAAGTTGCTCCCACCAAGATAGGTTGAGTACACAAAAGACGAACCATCTGCCGAGAACTTCGTCAGGAACGCGTTCGCAAATCCACCTTTCGTCGCCTGGTAAGCATTCAGTACTGAAAAATCCGACGATTCCGCGAGGCCCGCGACGTACGCGCTTCCCTGGGAGTCTACAGCGATGCCGTAGGGAGAATCGCTTCCGTTCGTGCCCCCAAAGAAGTCAACGTATAGAAGTGTTGAGCCGCTGACGTCGAGCTTGGCGATGAAAATACGCTGCTGATTTGGATTGAAATTGCCGGGAGCGGCAAGGGGAAAGTCAGGCGAGTTTGTGGTGCCAGTAACGTATGCGTTGCCGATTGAGTCCACGGCGATCGCTTGTCCTTGGTCGGTGCCCCGCCCGCCGAGAAAAGTTGAATACTCCAGAACAGGATCGATCACCAGGTTCTTCGAGCCATCGTGCTGTGCCACGGAGAATCCGAAGTGTGTGCTGTCTTTCAAAGAATATTGGCCCGCGATCTTGATACGAGAGCCGTTCGCTTCTTGATAGATGCCGGGTGTCCGAAACTGAAGTCGCTTGGTTCCCTTTGTGAGGACGAGATTGCCTTCCGAATCGACGGTCAGCGCATCCGCTCCTTTGACCGCGAACTCGATCTTGTTGGGGTCCGCACCCGGAGCGATCGCAAAGTCATACTCAACCTGTCGATTGTTGCCGTAGTAAAGCAGATCAATGCCGGGATAAACATTTTTGTATCGGACTCTCGCATAAGTCCGGACGTTGGTTTGCCATTTCCTGGGATCATTGCCAATAAAATAGTTGACCTTGGTTGGAAGGGGATCCTCGCCCACAGCTTTCGGATTTGAAGCCGCACCCACCAGATTGAACACCATCGTCATGTCGACAGGTTTAGCCGCTACTGCGTCGTTCGGTACCAGACCAGCAGCGCCACCCGCAGCAACTTTTGCGGAGGTCTCGGCCACTGTCGAGGGAACTACCGATTCTGTCGGACGCAGGGACAGGACCATCCCTCCGGCGGTGAGAAACACAGAGTATCCGGAGCCGCGGGAGAGGAATTGTACTCTTGGGTCGGTCTGACCCTTGTTAGCCTCAAAGGCCAAAGATAGCTTGGCATAGCCAGTCTGAACTTGATGCGGCCGGGCCGAAGACTGCGGTATGTTCCGATCGAACGGAGCGGTTTGGGCGGTACACAACAAGCCGCTCATTATTGCGATCAATGGGGCGAGTCCGACTCGGCATCGTGTTGCGAGTTTCATCGCTGCTCCTAATCTGGTCGGGTCTATTGCTAGATCTGGAAGGCCGAGGCACTTCACGTGCCCAATACACGACCGACTAGGCGGCCTTCTCTTAATCCCGTGTAATCTGCTACGGCAATTGGTGCTCCTTAATGACATGGACTATTGATCTCTATCAAACGTCGGTGCTTATCCTCTGGAACGAGGATCGAGGATGGCAAGGTCAGTGAACAATTGCTGGAATTACGTACGAGATCCATACGTTAGGCCGAAAGTGCCATCTCCGAAACGGAGAGCGGGCGGCAGGTACGTTCGAGGCGATCTAACCGGGTTGCGTCGTCGTCGTCGTTTCCTTGCGCGACGGTATGAACCGTTCGTCTTGGCCGTCGTCTGAAATGCCGCAGTGGCACCGCACCGCCGACCGCTTTTGTGCCCCCGATTGTCGATGCCGCGGACACTAGTCCAGAATTGGTACGCTGGCACCGTTCAAGCAGGAAGGCGCGAAGTCTGACAAGTGGGTGCAACCAACGGGTTGAGCGTTGCGGCCGAGTTTGGTCCTTAACATGCGATTCGATTCGCGGTGGTCAAGTGAGAGAAAACATTCGGCTCGATGGTCTCCTGTTCAGCAGCGACGCGCAAGTTCTCGGCGTCATGAATCGTGTTTTGGAAAGCTTTTCGATCGAAACCGAGGTTTGCTCCCAGGTTGGCTCCGCGCTCGATGCGGTGACTCGCCGCCACTTAGACAGCGTGATTGTTGACTGGAACGGTGCCGACGACTCAGCTCGGGTCGTGCACAGCGCGCGCAAGTCATCCCCCAACCGCAACTCGACAATCGTGGCCATGGTCGACGGGGCTTCGGAAACGCATGCTCTGCTGGCGGGAGCGAATTTCATGATTCACAAGCCGGTTGACGTCGACCACGCTCAACGGTGCATGCGCGCCGCGTATGGAACCATGCTTCAGCAACGCCGTCGGTCCGCTCGCGTGTCTGTGGATATCCCTCTAGTTGCGAGAGTTTCGGAAATTGGAATGATCGATGCCAGAATCAGCGATCTCAGCGTAGGCGGGTTGGCGCTACAGTGCGGGCAGTCTTTGCCTCTCGAACGCGAGGTGGCGTTGCTGTTTGCGCTTCCGGGCACCAACGATATGGTTCGCATTACAGGCCAAGTTGTCAATGCGGACGCAAAGGGGCGAGTGGGGGTGCGCTTTTCCTTCCTGCCGGAAGAAGAGCTTCGTCTGCTCCAGAACTGGCTGGCAAAGAAATTGGCTAGCTTGGAGAACGCTGAAATACCTGCCGAAGGTTACGTCGCCGCAACTGATGATCTCATTGTCAAGCCGACTGGATTGAGTCCGGGCTGGACACCGTGGGAACCAGGAATGAAGGGTGTTTCTCATTGATCGAAATTGTTGGTTGTGGTGGCAATCATCTGGATTAATCACTGTGAGCGATATCCTCAACCCTTTGCCCGCGCGGTTCAACACGATCGAGACACCGGTCGTGGGCGGGATGCCACATGCCTGTGGGACCCGCAGTCGCTCGTTTGATTGAGATGCAACCCGAGTCCAAAACAATGAAGATACTCTTGATCGAAGACAGCCGCTTCTTGCGCTCCGTAATCGAGAAGACCCTGGGAAGAGCTGGGTATGAGGTGACTGGTGTAGCGGACGGGCAAGAGGGTTTGCGCGTAGCCCGCGCCAGCGCCCCAAACCTAATCCTACTCGACATGATGCTTCCAGGGCTCGACGGCATTTCTGTGTTGAAAGAACTCAAGAAAGAAGCGTTGACCGTGCGAATCCCGGTCATAGTGCTGACTGGGTTATCTCAAGTAAATGAGACGAAACTGAGGAAAGCCGGAGCGGCGGCCTATTTTGAGAAATCGTCACTGAATTTGGATAAGAGCGGGGATGCACTGCTCCGAGCGATTGAGAGCTGTGTAGGACCACTTCCTATCACCACCTAGTCGATCAATCGCTGCTTGTTTCGCCCGCCGACTAACCTGGTATTTGGGCTCCCGTCGTGATGGCACGGTCTACTCCCGATCGTGGTTCCTCGACGTGCACCGCGCGATTGCGGCCCTCGCGTTTAGCCGCATACAGGCCCCTGTCGGCTTGGTTCAGCAACGAGCTGATATCGCCGGTTGCGTGGTCGGTCGAAACCGCCACTCCCAAGCTGACGGTGATGTTCCTTCTAGCCTTGGCACCAACTACCGGCTTGTCGCCGACACATTTTCGCAGTTCGTCGGCCCGTACCAAGGCTGACACTAAATCGCAGTCGGGCAGAACGATCAGGAATTCTTCGCCGCCGTACCGGCCCAGGGTATCGTACACACGGAGCTTTGATCGTAGCCTTCTGGCGATCTCCTGAAGCGCCGTGTCCCCATAGAGGTGACCGAGTGTGTCGTTCACATTCTTGAAGTGGTCGACGTCCGCCAGGATGACGCTGGTCGGCTTCTTGGCTCTCCGGGCCCGGTCTAACTCGCGACGAAGGGCATCGAGGACCTCCCCCCGATTCGTCACCCCGGTCAAGGAGTCGTGGGTAGCGGCATAGCGCATGGACTCTTTCGCCGACATGAGTTCTTCATGCAGTTCGACGATCCGCTTACCGACTAAGAGCCTGGCCTTCAATTCCAATTGGTCAAAGGGCTTGACAAGGTAATCGTCGACTCCGGCTTCCATCGCCTCCAGCAAGTCCTTCTTGGCGTCTTTTCCGGTGAGGAGGACCACGTAGGAATACGATTTTCCTAGTTCTGCAAGCCGGATCCTCCGGCACAGTTCGACACCGTCAATGTCCGGCAACACCCAGTCCAGCAGAACCAACTTGGGACAGCCGGGGCGCTGCAGATGCGACCATGCATCCGATCCGTCTTTGGCTATCGTGAAGGGAAAGCCCCATTCCTGAAGGTGAGACGTCAGTATCTGTCTGTAGACTGGCGAGTCTTCCACAACGAGGATTTCCATTGGCAAAATCTTCCAACCTCTGTCAACACCTATTACAACTTTAGGAACCCTAAGCCCAGCCTTGCACCATTGCGTTCGTACAGGTTGCCATTACAAATAAGTCGGCACTCATGAGAACAGGCCGACGAAGGAGCGGGCGATGGGGCGTTTTGCATTCAGGTGAGCTACGGGCTAGCACATTGGTCACATCTCAACTGCCGGCTTCTTGATCTGGTTCTTGCGAGTGAGCCAATCGTTCAGAATCTTGAGGTCGCCCGGGGGAATACGAAGAAATTCACAGCCTGCTGCATCGTACTTTCGCGTCCACTGTACGCGTGCCTGAATATGGACGGCTCTGTCGTTTCCGGGCAACGTGAGCCGAAACGACAACACATCCCCGACGGTCATTTCCTGATTGGTCTTGAGGCCTACTCCTCCGTCGCCGATGTCCGTGACCATCACACTCCCAGACCAACCTTCGCCATCGGTCGCGTTGACCGAGCTCATGACGGGATACCTTGTGTATCGGCGATGGTCGCAAAGCATCCTGGAATAGGCAGCCCTTAAAGACTTGGCGCCGGACTCGGCGGTCACGGGTTTGCGAACGATGACATCGGCGCCCCGTACCGGGTAGTTTTCTGGAGACACCGCAACCAGAGTCGGCTTCTGCCATCCGCGAAACTTTCGCATCCTGTTGACGAATTCCGCGGAGTCGTCTTCCCAATCGACAATGACGAGATCGGTGCTGCCTTCTACAAGCCGATCAAATGCCTCCGAAGAGCTCAAACAGATGTTAGTGGCGATAGAGAGGTTGTCGAGTAACCTGTTCATGACAGAGACAACGCCCGTGTCACGGGAAACCAACAAACACTCAAAAGCCATATCTGACGTCACATTTCACCTCTCCCACCAAGGGGCGAACCTCCCGTTGGCAACTTGGACGCGCCCGTCCTGGCGATTTGTGGCTGCACTCGCGACTCGATTGAACATTTGACGTGCGCAAGCGAGGACGCGCCACGTCCGTGTTTCCAATTCGTGAACCGAGAAACCGCTTTTTTCCCAGCCTTTCGGCCGTCTCGGGGCTGCTGCTTAAAGTCAGAGTGCATTTTCATTGCCACGGATCTTTTTGCTGGAACATGCGCTCAAAGAGCAACTCGCACAGGCCACCCGCGCAGCAGAGTGTCTGGAACTTGGAGTACGTTCCAGATTCCAGACGCACGCGCCTCCCCGCCGACTTGCAAGAGTGAGGCGGCATTGGGCGTCACGGCGACGAACTCTTACTGACATTAACCAGGCAGTGATTTGGACAACGGTGGGTCGTCGAACGAACGCGTTCATCCACGGGCCGCCCGGCACAATCAGGGCACGTCGGGCACCATCGATTGGTGAGGGTGTAAGTTCCTCGGTGGTGAGCCGCCGATCGCAGTCTATGAGGTACTCGACACAGAGACAAAGCACACAAAACCAGACGAGCCAGCTGTGATCCTTAGCGCCTGGCTCGCAACCGTCTACGTTGGAGCTAAGCGCTCTCGCCCCGTCTTTCTAGCCTCATCCTGGACAACAACTGGTAGATGGTTGCACGACCGACGCCAAGAATCGTCGCTGCGCGCGCTTTGTTGCCGCCGACTCGCTCCAGCACTCGCATGACGTGACGCCTCTGGACCTCCTCCAACGAAAAAAGGGTCTCATCAGTGGTAAGACCGTCGCTCTCTTGGGAGCGTATTCGTTCGGGCAATTCGTGGACGTCGATGAATCTGGAGTCCGTCATCATGCAGGCAGTTCCGATTACATTCTCGAGCTCACGAATGTTTCCCGGCCATAGATAGGTTGCCATTTGACTTTGCGCTCTCCTGGTCAAACCCGAGATCGTCTTCTTATATTCCGCAGCAAACTTCTCCACGAAATATCTCTGCAACAATGGCAGGTCCTCACGTCGGTGTGCCAGCGCAGGCAGGCTAATCTCGACAACGGCCAATCGGTAGTAGAGGTCTTCGCGAAAGTGGCCCTCCTTTACCATGGTTCGTAGATTGCGATTTGTGGCCGCGATCACTCGAACATCGACCTCGCGCGACAGGGAGGAGCCCACTCGTCGGACTTGATGATCTTGTAACACTCGAAGCAACTTGGCCTGAGTGCCCAGAGAGAGTTCACCGACCTCGTCGAGAAAGATGGATCCGCCATGCGCATTTTCGAAAAGACCTGCTCTATCCTGGGTCGCGCCCGTGAAAGCACCCTTTACGTAACCAAACAATTCACTCTCTGCCAGGGTCTCGACCAGAGCGGAGCAATTGCACACTACAAGCTTGTCGGATGAAGCCGAGCTGAGTCGGTGCAGAGCCCGGGCGACCAACTCCTTTCCTGTACCTGTCGAGCCAGCTATCAGCGCCGTCTTGAAGTGCGGTGCGACCCGACGGATCTTCGAAATGACTTCAAGCATGAGAGGGCTGCGGCTGATGATACCCTCGAATTGACAAGCCTTCAGTAGTTCTTGATCCAGAAGTAGCGTCTTTCGGCGTATCTCCGCTTCCGTCGAGACGCTGGCGATACGGTCGCGGAGTCTCGGAAGGTCCAGCGGTTTTGTTAAATAGTCGCAGGCGCCTTTCTGAATCGCTTCGATGGCAGACTCGGTCGAGTAGTGTCCCGTAATCACGATCACATTCGCTGCCGGATCGACGGTGAGCATGCGCTCCAAAAGCTCCATGCCCTTGACTTTCGGCAACATAAAATCTAGTAGGACGATTCTTGGTCGGGTCTGCGCAAACAGGGCGAAGCCCGCCTCAGCGTCCTCTGCGGTGAGGATCTCCAACCCCTCGTCTTGCAGAGCATCCGCGACGAACGCTAAGGTCTGTGGATCGTCATCTATCGCTAATAACTTCATGGCGTTCGGTTTACTCATTGGTAGACACCTTGCGCTTCCTCGGCTAGATTCTTGTCACCAAACTTCGATTGTCATGCTTACAGAAAGGTTGGTGAACAAGTGGCGACCGCGACACCATAACCTTGTTCGCCAACGTGACACTATTTAAAGGAGGACTTCCCAACGATCGTCGTCGACGAATTTTCTTTCGTGACGGGGATTTAGAGGAACGGGGTCTTTGCCCGCGCGTCGTAGGAACCAACACCGCTCCCTTGGCTGACGATCTCAGCCGCGCTGGCTAGGGCTACGTGGGAAAACCGTGATAGTAGTTGTTATTTCAGAATGCCGGGGTGAAGTCAAGGTAAAACACCCAGAACTCGAGGCTTGAGCTCACGATAACAGGGGATAGCGCTCAGAAACCGCGAGGACTATTTTCGCGATGTTACGGCAACGACGCCGAATGAGCAGAGCCAAAGTAAGCATGGTGATTGAGCGATGGAGTGATTACGGACTCAATTAGTGGCTTTTACGCGCACTGAGTTGCCATGGCCTGGATCAAATACAACCGCCCGGACTGGCGTCCGGGCGCCGCAACCGGCAGCTAGCGGATCGCAATAATGTTGTTGGCTACGACTCCACTTTCGCCGGCAACGATCATCCGCATCGCGATGCGTTCTGCTTTGAAGTGGTGGGTCCGATGCAAAAGGTAGACTGCCCCAACTCCCGCGCCAAAACCCAGGGCGAACCCTGCAGCCTGCGCCGCCGGGCCGCGTGTGACGAAGGGGCGCATGATGGGATTGCCTTCTTGCAGACCCTGGCTCAGGCCCCGCTGAGTAGTGATGGCGTCCGCGGTGATTAGCCCAGCCAGAACACCGGCTTCCGCCTTGTTCTCCAGCGTCCAGAAATGATCTCGTTGTTGGACTGGCGCGTCAGGAAGAGCGAAGCGAGTGACCGCAAGATTCTGTCCCTGCATCACCGCGCTCAGTAGGAGAATCGAGAGGAGATATTTCATTTGGACTCCAGTACTTCTCTGTTTTGGTAGCCCCAGAATAGGTCTTATAAGTACAGTGGTACATGGCCCAATGTCATGGGGGGAGTGGCCCTCCGGTAAGGGTGACTGTCGTGATTTTGCAGCGTTACTATGGCTACTATTCCGCACGGAATCCCCGTTGCGTTATCCGCAATCAATTGATTCTGCGGTCCTTATGCTAAAGAGCGACGCGGCGAATTTGGATCGGAACCAGTTTCCGGGGCACATCAGTAAGTATTACCTGGGTAATAGAAGCACCCGTCCATTTTGGGCGGTCTGCCGGATTATCGTCTCGAATTGCCGGAATGTCGGCAGTGGCAGCGCTCGATTCTATCTGTGGAACGGGTGAGTTGCGTGAAATGTTCTGAATAGGTGTTTTGGTCTTTCGGCACATTGCGTGCAGCAGGTGAAGGGTTTGTTCCGGCAAATTCGTTCTCAACTACGTAGAGTCATTTTCGGAGGAGCTGCGGCGGCCGGGCGCGCGCTGCTAGTGCGTCTCAATGCACTGCGGATGGAGCAGCTGCTGACTGTAAGAATTCGGGAACCATTCCACCTTTCAAAGCAATCGTTGAGTTGGGGCGAACGAACTGACGACCTCAAGCCCTCGGCACTTAGAAAGCGGTTTTCGGAGGATAGGTTTTTAGCGGTCGACTCCGAGGCCCGCGAGGTAATCTGTGCCAGAAAAAGAGTTGCTACGCGTTTCCGAACTTAGATATCGCCGGTTGTTCGAAACCGCCAAAGACGGAATCCTGCTTCTCGACGCGAAGACCGGAGAGATAACCGACGTTAACCCATTTCTGATCAATTTGTTGGGCTACGCGCACGAAGAGTTGATTGGGAGGCGACTCTGGGAGATTGGGCCGTTCAAAGACATCAAAGAATGCAAGCGAGCCTTTCTAGAGTTGCAAGACAAAGAGTACATCCGCTACGAGTCTCTCCCCCTTCAAACCAAGGCCGGCCAGGCCATTGCCGTGGAGTTTGTCAGCAACGTCTATGGATTGAGTGCCGGAACCAGAGTTATTCAATGCAACATTCGTGATATCACGAAGGGCAAGCAAGCGGATGATGCAAGGCTAGAAGCCGAGAAAAACTATCGCGACATCTTTGAAAGAGCGCTCGTCGGCATCTTCCGAAGCGCCCCAAACGGACAATATACAGATGTCAATCCAGCGATGGCCCGCATGTTCGGCTACAACTCGCCGGAAGAGATGATAACGAGTGTTCACGATATTTCGGAGCAGATCTATGTAGATCCCCGGCGTCGGGATGAGTTCAGACAGTCGATGGAAAAGCATGGCGTCGTCAAAGACTTCGAGTGCGAGGTATACCGCAAGGACGGCAGCAAAATTTGGATTTCCGCGAACGCTCGGGCCATCCTCAAGGATGGAGTAGTGACACATTACGAAGGGATGAATGAGAATATCACCGAGCGCAAGCGCTTAGAAGAGTGCGTTCGCCAAGGGCAGAAAATGGAAGCTGTCGGCCAGCTCGCCGCAGGGCTTTCCCACGATTTCAACAATCTTCTCGGCGTCATCAACGGGTACAGCGAGATGCTTCTATCCAATCCAGAGTTCGGAAAAGTGACGCGACGCCGACTAGGGCAAATTCTGCAAGCAGGACGACACGCTACTTCCCTTACTCGCCAGCTTCTGGCCTTCAGCCGTCAGCAGATACTGCAACCCAAAGTGCTGAGCCTGAACGTTGTCCTAGCAGACATAGCCACGATGTTGGGTCGTCTGATTGGTGAGAACGTCGAGCTAAGAACCGTACTCGATCCTAATTTGGATGCAGTCAAAGCGGACCCCACTCAAATGGAACAGATCATCTTCAATTTTTGTGTCAACGCCCGTGACGCCATGCCTGAGGGCGGTACGATCACCATTGAAACAGCCGCCGTGGAGGTCGATGAGATGTTGGCCGCGCAACACTTTCCCATGAAGCCGGGTCGCTACGTTCGACTGGCCGTGAGTGACACCGGCATTGGGATGGACAGGGAAACGTTGTCTCACATTTTCGAGCCCTTCTTCACGACCAAGGGACAAGACCAGGGGACGGGCCTTGGATTGGCCACGGTCTATGGCATTGTGAAGCAGAGCGGGGGATACGTGTGGGCGTACAGTGAACCAGGCCAGGGGTCAACCTTTTCTGTGTATCTGCCGACGGTGAATGAGGGGGCAGAGTCTCGCAATGACGATGTCGAGCCGAGGGATATCACGCGCGGAACAGAAACGATCCTGCTCGTGGAAGATGCGGCCTCCTTGCGGGATATGACCCGCGAATTCCTCGAGGGAAGCGGTTACAGTGTGCTGGAGGCAGCAGATGGCAAACAAGCGATTGAGATCGCCGAGAACTACGAAGGGAACATCGCGTTACTGCTAACCGACGTAGTGATGCCGAAGATCGGAGGGCTCTCTTTGGCCAAGACCCTGCTAAAACGAAGGTCTGGAATGAAAGTACTCTACATGTCCGGTTACGCAAATAGAGCCATCGTCGATGGCGGAACGCTGAAGCCGGATATGGCCTTTCTTCAGAAGCCCTTCGGCGCGCAAGAACTGGCCAAGAAAGTCCGCAAACTACTTAATAACTCTGCAAAGGCGAAGTCCCGAGCCGCAAATTGAATGCAACTTCCTTTGCAACCACCCCGGCGTCACTCGCTAACATCAATCATCGATGTTGTAAGCGCACGTCGTGCCTAACCTCAAATTAAACACTCGAAAACTGAACGCCATGGCTCGGTGCTAGCTAGCCAATCGAGCCGTTGGAGATTTCAACGCTATCGGCGAGTTGTAGCTAAACATTGCTTGCTTTAGCTGCGAATCGACTTCATCCGCGATCGTAACAACGTCCAGCAACAGCCTACTGAAGTCGACACCGAGTAAATTCCTTTCCAATGTGCTAAAAATGCTCACCTGCAGGATGCGAGATTCCTCCACCACCATGGTGGCGGTATAGCCCTGTTGCAGGCGCATCGCTCCGTGGTTGCGAGCTGCCCCGGAAGTTGGCATCTTCGATCCCGGGTCGAGGCGCAGGCGAACAGTCAAGTCTAAAAGCAGTTTCGGAAGGAAGTGCTGAGCAGAATACCCAGCAATATTGACCATGACCCTTCATTTGTCGACAATGCCGCTGCCCTTGCGCAACTTCTTAGTCTCGCTCGCTCGATGGGGTGAACTGTCTAGAATTTAGACACTCGCGATAGTTCCGGTGGCCTTCCGGTTGTGAATGGTGAAACATCGCCATAGCACTGATTGACCGGGTCGTGAGTGTATTTCACTCGGTTTCGTCAAGCACTACATCGTGACGCTGAACAGGCGCTTTGGTCGCACAACGCTTTCGGAGTTCACCGGTGATCTGGTAGACGCGATTCGACGAAGGCGATCGCGAAAAAGCCGGACTGGCTTGGGATGCTCGTTAGGATACCTCGGCTTTGCGCCAAGTTCGGAGGTTAGCGGCATAGAGCACGATACAAAAAAGGTTTGCCGGAATGAATGCAAGCTGAGCTGTTCTTAATCCAATCACGCAAATGATCAGGCTGTTGACCGCCGCTAGCGCCCAGCCCTGCCAGCATCTTCTTCCAACCAGAATGGTCGAACAAATCGTAAGCACACAAGACAAGCAGTCAAGGCGCGACACAAGCGAAAGCACTTCCAATCTCATATCCTCCATCTTCGCTCGGAGGGAGCGGCTCGTTCCGAGGTCTGGGAGGCGGGACATAACCTTGGTAACTTGGGCCTTCCCTATCTCTGAGAGGGAGATTCAGCTCGCCCCACGGGTGGACAATTCTCAATTGGCGTAACATCGCGTCTCTGGCAATGTAAGTGGTGTCAATCACTTTTCGAGCACGCGACTGCATGCACTCGTAGAAGAGCGCCATTTCGCTCTCATTGAAGCTGTTGCTTTTGCTCCGCCAACCCAGGCTCGCTCGTAACATTCAGGGTCGGGATGGCTTTCGATTTCTCGTGATACCTCCTGCGGGCCACTAAGAGTGCGAAGCGCTCTTGAGTCTCGAAGGAATGCGGACTATGCTAGCTGGGCCGACGGGCACAAAATGCATGCCCTGTCGACATCTTGAGGTGCAAATACCGCACCCCTGTTGTTACGACTGGGCCCCGCCTGTTTGCCCTCGGAGGTGCGGTTCGGGAGTCTGGTCTCGGAGTTTGTCCGCAACGTCGTCAACCGCTAATGGCCTGCTGAAGTAATAGCCTTGAATTTCGTCGCACTGATGCGCCCGCAGGAATGCCACCTGCGTTTCATTTTCGACGCCTTCGGCAATCACCTTGATATTCAGGCTTTTCCCCATGCTAATGATAGCGGTGGTAATTGCCGCGTCATCAGAGTTTGCGGTGAGGTCCCGCATAAACGTGCGGTCGATTTTCAACTTGCTGACCCGGAACTGTCTTAAATAGTTGAAGCTGGAATAACCGGTCCCGAAGTCATCAATCGCCAGGGTAAGCCCCATCGCCTTTAACTCCTGAAGAACTGATAACGTCACGTTTGCGTCAGCTAGTAGGAGGCTCTCTGTGAGTTCCAGTTCAAGGCATTGGGGTGCGAGGCCCGTCTCGTGGAGCACCCTTCGTACGAGTTCACAGAAATCCTCTTGACGAAACTGTATCGCCGATACATTTACCGCCACTGAAACGTTGGGAAGCCCTTCATCTTGCCATTTCCGGACCTGAGAGCATGCGGTCCTGAGCACCCATTCACCGATTGGGAGTATGAGGCCGCTGTTCTCGGCAATTCGTATAAATTTATCCGGTGGTACAAGACCCAATTCCGGATGTTGCCAGCGGAGGAGTGCTTCCAGTCCTGTGATCCTTCCCGTGGCGATATCCATCTGCGGTTGATACATCAGAAAGAGTTGTTGTTTGGCAAGAGCCGAACGCAAGCTGCTCTCTAAGGTCAACCGCTCGACAGCCTGTGAGTTCATGTCTTCGGTGTAGAAGCGAAAGTTGTTGCGGCCGTTAGCCTTGGCGCTATACATGGCCGCATCGGCATTCTTGATCAGCGTTTCGCAATCCGTACCGTGTTGAGGAAAAATGCTGATGCCGATGCTGCAACCAACATGGAGGGAGTGTCCTCGAACGACAAATTCAGCGGTCATTGCATCCATGAGCCTCTCAGCGGCAACAGCTGCGTCGGCTGTGTCCTTTACGTGAGTCAGCGCGATCATGAATTCGTCGCCCCCGAGACGGGCGACGGTGTCTTGTTCACGTCCCCATGTCTTAAGTCGTTCTGCAACTTCTTTCAATAGGAGGTCGCCGATCGAGTGCCCCAGCGAGTCGTTGATGTCTTTGAAGCTGTCGAGGTCGAGGAACAGGAACGCGATTTCGTACCGGTGCCGACGGGCGTCCGCAAGTGCCTTCGTCAGTCGATCCTGAAGAAGAGTGCGATTGGGCAGTCCCGTGAGGGCATCGTAGTAGGCTAAGTACTGGATTCGTTCCTCTGCGACTTTGCGGTCCGTAATGTCCGCGTTTGTACCCTCGTATCCCACCACGACACCATCTTCAGACACGGTTCGCATACTCGCGGAGAGCCACATCTTGCTGCCGTCTTTACGATAGACCTCGGACTCAAAGTTCTTGACCATTCCCTCGTCTCTCAGTAGGCGCGTCAACTCTCCTCGGCGCTCGGGGTCGACATAAACTTGTCGGGAAATGTCTGTGATGCTCGATATCAGATCGTGAGGAGAGTCGTAGCCCAGCATATGGGCCATCGCAGGATTTACGTTGATGTACCGCCCACCGGGCGTGCTCTGAAAGATGCCGACGACAGCACCTTCGAAAATAGCCCGGTACTTTTCTTCCGCTTGAAGAAGCGCATGCTCAATCCGCTTACGTGCGGTGATGTTATCAAAAGTAGCAACAAAGCATCCCTTCCCCGCCCCGTAGGCTGAGATGGAGAACCACATCCCCAAGGCTTTAATTCCGATCTCGAATCTCTCTGGCTCACAGGTCAGTGCCACCCGGCTGTATCTCTCAAGCAATTCTGGCTGAGCGTCTTTGCCTTCCGGGACGACCTCGGTAAATCTCTTACCCACCACATTTTGCAAACCCGTCAACTTTCCGAATGAACTGTTGACGGCGAGATATACGAAATCGATCGGACGGCCACTGTCGTCAAAAACCATTTCGCAGTGGGCGAAGCCTTCCGACATATTTTCAAAAAGTGAGCGATAACGGCTTTCGCTTTCTTCCCCTGCTTTCCGCAGGCTGATGTCTGAAATGAGGCCAGTGGCAACCAGCAAGCCATTCGAGTCCCTAGTAGCCACCGCTCGATCATGCGCCCAGAACCATTCCCCATTCTTTTTCCGTGCCCGGCATTCAATATCGTAGGGTTTCCCCTCCTCAATCAGAGATTGAAACGCCTGCCCCACTTTTTCTTTGTCATCCGGGTGGACCGACTTAAACCAGAGGGAGTCTCCCTGCTGGCGAAATTCATCGGCAGAGTATCCGAGCAGGGCTTCGACTTGAGGACTCACGAAAATTACATTGCCCTTTGCATCGGTCTTCCATACGACTTCGGGGATCGTCGTCACCAATAATCGATACTCCTCTTCGCTATCCCGTAGTCTTTTCTCCGATAGCAAGAGTTGGTTGAGGTCGATTTCGGTTCCGGGAATCTCGGTTTTTCGCCGCTCTTCGGTGAGCGCGACTAAGGCGACAGGCTCCGCAGTGTCTGCTGCCGCGGGGTTGAGTGAGGTTGCTTCGAACTTCAAGTTCCACAGCGATGCGAACGTCAGCAGGGAAAACGCGGATACGTACAGGGATGATGCAACCATGCTGGACGGCCCTGTGGGAAAACCGCCAAGGGCAACTCGCCTAAGTGCCTCAAGAGCGACCACGAGCGACAGTGCGACGGCGGCCCAACGGCGAGCACGAGTCGTGGGATGCGGCTGGAACATGATTCCTCAGAATTAGGCCAACGAGACATGGAACTATCACATTCGGATATGCATGTACGTGGCCAAATCACGATCCGGCTAAGGCGATGACCAGACTGAAGTGTCTCAATGAGACGCGATCGGAAGGACAAGAATCGTCCACGGCATGGACACTGTTCCAGTATCTGTACGGTGTGAAAGGCACCGGCAAGTATTAGCTAGGAGGCCGTCTTTCGCCATACGGAATCGTGTGAACTGAACCCCGAAAGCATATTCGAACGTCGGGCGCGGAGGTATGAGTGCGGTTTCATAAAGCGCGATTTTGGAAGGACTGCGATCGCCCCACAAAACAAAACGGACGACTCTCGCAAGGGTAGATGTCCGGCAGATGCCCGACAAGTTCCATAGGGAGCCTATCGGAACGGATCACCCGCAGGATAGCTTGTCAGTCCTGTTTTCGAGGAGGCCTGGCGTTGTGCGAACATTGCTGCCGTTCCATTGAATACAACCCGGGCCGGGCCGGTCAGACCATGGTCACGGTGCTCTCGGAGCCGAGTGAACCGCCTCAAAGAAGACGAGCGAGTTCGCTTTGGGTTTCACAACTTCCGGCATTCGCTGGCTTCCTCGCTAGTGAAGCTAAAGTGCGATCCGAAGACAGTGCAGGGCATTCTGCGTCACGAAGACGTCAGAACAACCATGCAACTGTAGGCACAGTCCGACCAAGAATCGAAGCTCGAAGCTCAGGGCAAGTTCTTGGAAGAGTTCTGCTCGGAGACAAGGCTCACCTTCTCTCGGAAACGATTCAGTGATTTACCTTGGGCTGAAGAAAGTGGGCGGAAGCTCCCAAGTTCTTCAGAATG
>CAVSBD010000003.1:0-608939 GCA_963726095.1 uncultured Acidobacteriaceae bacterium | reverse complement strand
ACGGACCTCATTAAGGGATCATGGACCACGATGCTTTCTAAAAAAACTGCGCATCTCCGTGGCGGACGCCCCAGCTGAGAGGAGTCGTAGACATTCTTCGACTCTCCAAACAAAAGTAGCATTAAATAATGAACCGCCGTGTTCCGCCATATTTACGTCTTCGACAAGTTCACTTAAACACTGCGCTTCGGCATCGGGTATCGGCGGTCCACCACGAAAGACCTTGGAGAATTCCTCCATAAAGCGCGCTTCCGTAATGCCACCGCCAACAGCACCTTTCAACAGCTCTGATACTGTCATTTCAAGACACCTACCATGGCCAATGCGGCGACTAGTTTTTCGGAGGTGTCGCAGCAGCCGGTCCAGCGCTTTGCGTGAGTTTCTGCAAACGGTCACGTTCGCTGCGCGCGGGGGTTCCGATCGCGGTATTCTCCTGCGTCAATTCGACCGCTCGATTGGCCACCTTCAGGGCTTGCGCGTATAACTTCGCCTGCTGGTCTCCGGTGGCAGCCGTGCCCTGCTTGTCGATGGCCAGCGCCAGGCGCAGAACCACGACCGGATCTGGGTTGCTGGGGTAAGCGTCGATGGATTTCTGAAGATTCTCCTGCGCGCCGACGTAGTCGTCTTTCTTGAAGGCGATCGTGCCGAGAATCGAATAAGCGTTCGAGCGCAGCAGCGCTTTATAAGCGTCGATCTTTTCCTGCGGTGTGCCCGTCGGAACTTGGACGTCTGTGTCCACCGTCTCCGTGGCTTTCTTTGCCATCGCGACGGCGTCGGCATAACGCTGATCCTTGTCGAGATCCGAATCACGCGTCCGCTCTGCGATCACTTCGGCGACCGTCACCAGAGCCTCGGGATCGTCCGCGTCGAGAGTGAGAACCTTGCGCCCCATGGCCTCTGTCTTTTCCGCGTTGTTGGCATTTTGGTAGAGGCGCATCGCGTTCTTGTAAAGAAGAACGCGCAGTTCGCTGTCTGGGAACTTGGTGGCAAAATCGTCGGACGCCTTCTCAAGTCCGGGTGCATCGGTCGCCGCTGCCGCCGCTTTCCAGGCGTCGAATTCCGGCTGTGTTTTGGCTTGCGGCGGGCGTTTCGCCGCCGGACCTGCTGTGGCTGCTGCCGCGCCGGGTGTTGCGCCTGCTGGTGGCGCCGTCTGAGCGGCCGCCGGCGTGGTTGTCGCCGGTTGCCCGGTCGTCTGTGCCTGGGCCCAGGCCGCGAGGCCGAGTGCCCCAATGCTGAGTACCCCAAGAATGACTGCTGTTCGCTTCATGCTGTCTCCCATAACGCAAGATTTCGATGCTAACGGCGGACGGCCAATCCGGCTGTCCCGTCGTGCCTAAATCAGTGACTAAATTGTGACTAAACTCTTACTCCGGTTGCTTCGGCACCGGAGGCTCGTAAGGCTGATCCAACCCCTTTTGTGCCGCCGATTTCGCTTCCGGCAGCGTGGTTGACACAGTCAGCGCAGCCCGATACTGCTCAAGAGCGGCGAATCGATCTTCTCTTAAATCGTAGATGCGGCCCAGATAAATGTGCGACCACGCGATCACCTTGGGCTCATGGGCCGACTCCAGCGCCCGTTCAAAAAACGCGCGCGCGCCATCCATATCACGGTTCGCGGTGGCGACTTCAGCGAGAATAAAGAGCGCGCGGCCCGAATCCTCCTGTTGCTCATCGAGCGCCTTTTGCGCCAGCTTCTGCGCCGTCTCAGGATCGCCGGCCGCCAGCCGCCGTTCGGCACTCAGCAACAGCTTTTCATCTTTCTTCCCCGGCAAATGCAGCAGCTCGGGCGATGCTTCCTCCGCAAATTGGATCTGCGAGGCACGCTTCATTTCCTTGCCCACTTCGATCGATCCCACCACGTCCGGATAGGCATTTCGCATGCCCGACGCGTCTTTTTCAAACTTTATCAGCGCGTCGTAGAAATACCGGGTAAGAATGTACCCTTCCTTGTCATCTTCCTCGAGGGTCCGGTTGCGCTCCGCGTCGGGACTCTTGTTCAGCCTTATTTCGATCGCGCGAACCATGCATTCCGTCACCAGTAGTGAGATGTTGGTCTTGAACGCATCGTCCATAGGAGCGTTCTTCACATCGCCAAGCAGCGGCTCCAGGCGCTTGAAATAGCTGGCACTCTTCATCGCCATCGGATCGAGAAGGTAGTGCAGGTAGGTATGCCGGATCTCCTGCATCTTGATCGCCGTGCCCGCACTCGGCGAAATCACGACATAGTAGTCAGAGGCGTAGTTGCGCGCGTTCGTTTGCCCCGGCGCGCCCATGGCATCGAGATAAACAGTGAACTGCCGCCCAAGATAACCGGTCGACGGCATCCTCAGATAAATCTCGGTGTCGAAGGTCATTTTCGACAGTGGCCCGTGATAGACCTCGCTCAATTCGAAGTAGCGCGCCCGGTGCCGCTCCCATATGGCGTGCAAACCAGCCTTCTCATAGAAAGCTCGAATCAGCGGAATCATGTCGACCACGACGTTCGCATCCGGCGGAAGTTCTCCCGGCTTCACTTTTAGCTCGAAAGTCGGAGCGTCCCCCAGATAAAGAGCCAGCGACACGTACATGGAAAGATCGCGGGAGTCGTCGGATGCCTGATGTTTTCGATAAAGGACGCACATCGGCGTGACCGCGTCCTGAACGCCAGGCGTATTGTGGACCGCCTTGGCGATTTCCGTCCGGATCTCGGTTCGAAGCGGGTCGGACGCACTCAGTTCCTGGTCATAGCCGCAGGTGTTGATCGCGCTCAAGACGGTAAAGAGAGTTTCGCTTGTTTCGAGAGACACTGGCGGGCGGTTCTGCGCCCAGATGGATCCGGCAAGCAACAGGCTCAAAGCCAACGACAGTCGAACGATTTTTCCCAGGGAATTCCTCACCATCGCAAACATGAGACGGATGCGCTAAATAGTAGTGTACGAACTGCTCAATTCGGGGTCAAACCGGGAAGGGGAGGAGGGAGGGAAGACATGAGAGAGCGCTCCATTAAATCATTGATGATCGAGCGATTTCTAGGATGGGTACATTTCCCGAAAAGCGTGAGTTGGGGTGTCTTGGCTAGCCTTGAAGTCTTCGGCTAATCTCATTGCCTAATTGCCGGGCGACGGCGCGCTCGTGACTCCTCATGTCCAGGAGGTATTGCCTCGTCTGGGGATATCGTTCAACGGAGAATGCTTCTCTAATGTAGATCATCCGCGGTTTGATCAAATTTGCGATGTCGTTTAAGGATAAGAAATCTCTCGGCTCAAACGGGTCTGGCCCATCAACCATGTTAAGCACCCATTGAAGCTCTCCCCACTCCTTTGGTGCGAACCTGGGAGCCACCCATGCTTCGAAACTCCCGCGCCCTCGCAGGAAGCGGAAAGACAAGTCCTCCAAAGCAACAATGGCAAATGCAAAATCGAACGGCTGAGGGTGTTCTACCGTGTCATCCGGGACAATACGTCCACAATAGTCATCAAACAGAAATTTCAAATCGCGTTGAATGTCTCTCGCAAATTGCTGCTCCTCTTGCAACGATTGGCGAATAATTCGTTGCCGAAACACAAAGTGGTAAGTCTTTTCCAGACCGACTCCCACCATTACGAAGGGCCCCAACAATTCAAGCAACGCGCGGCGCACTACGAATTTAACGTTCACTTTCATTTTCACACTCATGTTTACTGTTCAATCATGGGGGCGCTCTCCTGATCTTTCCCTCCCTCCTCCCGTCAAACCGGGAAGGAGAGGAGGGAGCCTCCATTTTTCACCAGTTGAGCTAAAGCCAGTCGCCCGTTATTGACATGCCAGCGACGAACAATGCGCCCCACGTAATCAGTTCGGCCAAAGCCATCAGGCTAGTCGCGTACCACCGAAATCCTTTCATGCGCCAAACCCAAAACCCGCACGAGGCCAGCGATCCATACGTCACCGCGTCTAGGTACAGCGCTGCAGTTCTGTCAACGGAGTGGGTGATGGTGGGATTAGTTACCTGATTCTGCCCCAGCACTCCCACAGCGATGGCAGCCACAAAGAAGAGAAGATGAGTAAAAGCTAGCCAGTGGTGGGGTTTCCAAAGGCCCGTTTGGAATGGTCTCTGTTTCTGAGCCGCCCAAACGAGACTGATCGCGGCAAGGGCGAATGCAAAGCAAATCGGAGGGACAACCACGAACTCCAACGCCCATTCCGAGAACCTTAACGCGGTATGCATGCGTTCCATGTGTTCCTGACTTGTCGCAGCAGCTTCCTAGTTTACGGCGCAGAGTGCGTAATTCTTCAGAACAGCGATTTTACTCACTGGAAATTTCTCAGGCCGACAAATGCCTAGCAGAAAGCACAAGAAGATGGCCTTGATTCAAAACCGGGAAGGACACAAATGCGATGAAGAGACGGGCCAGACCTGTCTATCGGCGAGAGCCGATCTATCCCCGAACGCTGATCTTAGAAAACGACAGCACTGCCGTTCCCGTCGTGGGCCGGCCCATCGAGAGCGCGGGACGGAACGTGGTAAAAATCAGCAGGTTCTTCAGTTGCGGCAGCACGGCCTTCGCATCGTCGGGTTGTGACAGGATGCGGTAATCTTCCACTCGTCCGTTGGCGTCCACGTAAGCTTCGACTACCACTGCATTTTCGCCCATGTTGCCGAGCGTTGTGCCAAATGCCGACTGTTCAAGCTGTGGGCCGGTATAGAGCGTCAGAGGCACGTCGCCGCTACTCGCCCGCAGCTCGGCAGGCAAAGCAAAGAAGCCGAGCAGGAGCCCGAAAAACAACACGGCGCTGACTATCCCCGCCGTTGCCGGAACCATGAACGCGTTGAGCGTATTTTCCAGCCGAACCAGCAAACCTTCAAACCGCGGACGGCGGCGTTGTGCCGCTTCGCGCGAAATCGCCAGCCGCAACTTCAACGCGAGATCTGCCGGAGCTTTTTTTCTGCCCACACTCGTCAACAATTGCTGCGCGCGCTGTATCGATTTAAATTCCCGGGCGCAATCCGCGCACTGTTCCACATGGCGCGTCACGGCGTGCATCTCCGCGCCGTTCACCTGCCCGTCGAGATAGGGCGAGAACAGCTGCTTGATCTCGGTGCAGCTCGTCTCTTCTTTTTTCCTGACGTCTTTCGTGACGTTGTTTTTCACAACGAACTTTTTTTCATCGCAGTTCATGGTGTTACCTGAACCTCTCTGCCACCACGTGTTACCTGAACCTCTCTGCCACCACGCGAACCTACTTTTAAAGCTCTCGGACTTGTGTGCTCTTCGGCGCTACTGTTAGCAGGAGCGACCAGACCCAATTCCGGACCTACTTCCTTTACATACGTCGTTAGCTTCTTGCGCAGCGCGTCGCGGCCGCGCGTAATGCGCGATTTCACCGTCCCCAGCGAAATCGCCAAAACTTCCGAAATCTCTTCGTACGACATCTCTTCCAGATCGCGCAGGATCAATGCGGTCCGGTAAGGTTCCGGCACCTGTTGCAGCGCTTGCTCCACCGCGGCTTGTACCTCGGTGTGGGCGAATTTCTCAAACGGAGACTCGCCCGGATCGACCAGCCGGTCCTCTCCGGCAGGTCCCGAAAACTCACAGTCGCCTGAAACCACCGGCTCAATCGGCGTTTCCTGCGCTTTGTGCCGGAACCACCACCGCCGCCGGTTCGCCGCCTCGTGCAGGGCGATGCGATAGATCCAGGTCTTCAGGCTAGACTCGCCGTGAAAATGCTTCATCCCGCGGAAGACTTTCAGGAACACATCTTGTGTGGTGTCGGCCGCGTCCGACGGATCGTTCACGATGCGATAGATGAGGCCGTAAATGGGCTGATGAAACTCGCCGATCAGCCACGCGTAGGCGTCTTCTGAACCGGCCTTGAGTTCGGCAATGACGGCCGATTCCGCACTCCGGGCCCCGATAGCGCTGGCAAGTTCGCCCAATGTCGTAGCTCCCGCCATGGCGGCGTTACCCTCGATTATAGAGTCACTTTAGGCCCAAACGGGAATCTTAATTCCGGGCGAAGAGGTTACGGATGACCCTGCGCCTGATTACTTAGACTCCGCGGGGAGGGGAAGAGTTCCAGGGGGAAGTCCAGTGGTTGCAATGGGGTGCCCAGTTCGCTAGGAAACGCAAAAAGAAGAAGGCGCAGACCCTAACGGGCCGCGCCTCTTTCGGCACAATCCATATTCCGCGCCACGAGAGCCAGTCGTCCTAGGCTCCCACAACGATTACCTTGCCTCCGCCATTGCCCGTGCCCAACGCCGGATTAGTGGATTTGACCGTATACGAGTAACTCTGCAAGTTGGCGACTTCCTGGACTGCACTGTTGTTTGGAGCGCCGGGGACGACCGAAATCAGGTGCGGCGAAAACGGGTCGCCAAAGCTGGTGGGCCACTTGACCGTGTAGTTGTAGTCGGTCGAATACATCACCATGTGGGCATTCGGGGCGAGTGCGATCGGATCGGGAGTACACTGGCCCGCCAATTTGGCCGCACTGTATGTGACCGACACGTACAACGGGCCGTTGCCGATCTCAATGCCGAATGGGCCGTAGGGATTGTTGTTCGCGTCGTAAACGTAATAGTTCACTGCTCCGTTGCCGTTCAGATCGACATTGGCCGTCTGTGTGTCCGTCATTCCGTTGGCAAGACCGGTGATATTGGTAAACATAGTGGGTCCGGGAGGATTGGGCACAAACTGGATGGAGATCGTGCCTCCGGAGTTATTGGTGAAAGTAATCTGCTGGTTTGGGCCTCCCGCGATCCGGACAGCCTGGGGGTGCGCGGTGTTAGTAGCGTCGATGGCAATCATTAGAACAACTGCTCCCTCTGGAACGTGCGGAAGATGACGTGCGGCCATGGCTGGCTCCTTTTCGATTCGAATTGAGTTACTTACTTTCCGCTTGCTTTAAAGCTGGGATCCGATAACAACCCTTGCAGCGCCGGGACGTTCTTCAGGTCCGCAAGGTCGTAACCCTTTTGCAGGCTTTTTTCGATGTACTGTAAAGCGTGCGCCCGATCACCTAAGTCTTCGTAGGCTTCGCCGACCGTTGCCAGGACGTTAGGGTCATCGGGCGAAAGCACAAGCGCCGATTCTATGCGCGAAAGTGCCTTTTCGCGCATCTTTTTCTTCGCGTAGAGCAGTCCAATGTCCGATTGCATGCCGGCGTCTCGAGGATTGTCTACCACCGTCTGTTCGAGCACTGCGATTTCTCGATCACGCGCTCGGCTCGCTTTGTCTTGGTCCTTCAGACCTTCGTAGGCAATCGCCAGGTTGCCCCAAACCAGATAATTCTTGTCGTTCAGTTGCAGGGCTTTTTCTTCGGCGTCAGCTGCCTCCGTGTACTTCCTTTCTGTGATGTATAGCGACCCAAGATTGGCATAAGCCGGGTAGGTAGGTTCGAGGGCGAGGGATTTCCGCAGCATCTGCTCGGCCTCGGGATACTGCTCTTGCCCCATGTCACTGTAGACCGCTCCCAGGTTGAGATATACAGCCGCGTTGTCGGGAGTTAACTGGATTGCGTGCCGAAACTGCTCGACAGCCTCTTTGTATCGCTGGTGGGCATATAAAAAAGACCCGAGGAAGTTGTACCCATTCCATGAGTCTGGGCGGAGAGCGATAGCTTTCCTGTATGCAGCCTCGGCATCAGCTCGCGCGGCCCGCGCTGTCATAAGACTTGGCTAATCCGATGACCGCGTCCGGACTGCGTGGATCGAGTTGCAGCGCGCGCTGATACTCCTGCAACGCCAGATCGTATTTCCCAGTATTGCGATGGATGTGTCCCAGCGTTACATAGACGATGGGTAGCCGATCGTCCAACTGCTGCGCCCTTTGACAATTCGCGAGCGCCTCGTCGATCCACTTCGTGTTCTTGTCGAGCTGATATTTCAGCCGGTAGGCTTCACCGAGCTGTGCAAATCCCAGGGTAAATCGCGGATCGGCCTTCACCGCGTTGCCGAGCTCCGCGATCGCCAGATCGAGATTTCCCGGCTTGTCGTATCGCTGGGTGTATCCGAGCGCCTTCAGATACGACTCGTAGGCTCCGGCATTCACAGCGCCGCCGGTCGCCCGCAGCATCTCAGGCGTGGCCTCGATATGCATCAACTTCGCGAGGCGCGCCACCGCCTCATCTTCGAGCGAAGAAAAATCTCCGGCGCGGTCTTCAAGCGGCACCGACCCGATCTGGCGCAGCGTCTTCGTGTTAACCAGATTCACCGTCATGTGGATCGTCTGCCCATCGCGCTGCAAACTGCCTTCGACGACGACCGTCGCCCCCAGTTCGCGCAGAGCCGACGCCGGATCGGTGATCTTTTGACGCCGCACCTCCGTCGGCGGCACGACCCACAGAGACTGCTTGCCTACGTCGAGGTTAGTCAGGCGGCTCGACAGGCTGTCCATCAATCCGTCGGAGACCGCCGCATTTGCCGGGATCGTTGCCCACATTCTCAAACGGCAGCACCGCGATGTGTTCTTCCTGGCGGCCGAACCATCCTTCGACGCTTTCACGGACTTGCGGGACAAACGAGAGGACCGCCAGCGCCGCCGCAGCCACTCCGATTCCGGCCAGCCAGCGATTCCACCGCGAAGCTGGACTCGGCGGCACTCCCCACACTGGACGCGATGCCTGTTCCACCTGCTTGCGAAATTCCGCCGCGCTCAGCGTCGAAGGCTTGCTCGAAGCTTTCGAGGGTGTTGTTCCGGATGCCGCCGCCACGTCTATCTGGCTGCGGAACTCCCTCAAGTCCGCGACCATCTCGCGGCAGCTCTGGTAGCGCGTCGCAGGTTCTTTCGAGAGCGCGCGGTAAATCACGCGCAACAGGTCAATCGGAATTTCTTCCATCGGCAACGGCGGTTCGTTGAGGATGGCGAAGATCGTTCCTGCCGGGGTATCACGCAAGAAGGGATTTTTCCCCGTCACCATCTCCGCCAGCAGAATTCCCAGCGACCAGATATCGGTGCGCTGGTCGATATACTTGCCGACCGTCTGCTCCGGCGACATGTAGCCGATCGTCCCCGCCGTGCTGATGCTCTGCGTGCTGCCGGTCGAAGAGGTCAGACGCGCCAGCCCAAAGTCCACAATCTTCGCCACGCCACTCTGCGTGAGAATTACGTTGGATGACTTGATGTCGCGATGAATAACCGTGCCCGCGTGCGCGGCGCCCAGTCCTTCCCCCACCTGGATCGCAATGTCGACCGCCTCGGCCACGGGCAGCGGACCGCGGAGCAGTTTGCGTGTGAGCGTCTCTCCCGCGTAATACGCCATGACGATGAAGGCGCGGCCGTTCGCTTCTTCGAGGCCGTGAATCACGCCGACATTGGGATGGTCGAGCGATGACGCGGTGCGCGCCTCGCGGAGGAACCGTTCTTTTTCTTCACTGCTGGAAACGACATGCTCAGGAAGGAATTTGAGCGCGACGGTGCGCTCCAGCTTCATGTCGAGCGCGCGATACACCACGCCCATCCCCCCGGCTCCGGCCAGGCCGAGGATTTTGTAATTGCCGACGACATCTCCCGCAGACAAAGTGGCGGTTGCTTCAGACACCGAGCGTCCCCCACTGGGGATCAACCCCAACGCCCACAACAATTCTCGGCACCACGGTTAATTCCAGTGCCGAGTCACGCTCATAAGCTACGCCATTTTCCGCCGGCAAGAAAGTAGTAGAAAGGACGCGGTTGCTAGCTCGGTGGCGGAGCGGTTGCCGGCTTGTCCGTCGCTGCCGGCGGCTTCGGCTTCATGACCTTCTTCTTGACCGGCTTCTTCGGTGGTTCCGTGTCGTCCACCACGATCTTTTTCGGCGGAGGAGGCGGAGCCGCAGTCAGCGTCTTGACCTGCGCGCGCAAACGAGCCAGCTCGTCATCCTTGCCCGCAGCGAGTTTCTGCATGCGTTCGGCAAACGAACGCCGGGCACTCTCAAGCCCAGTCATGTCGTTACCCAGGCTCTGGTATTCGGCTTTCGATCCAAAGGCTCCCGCCGATTCCACGATCGAACCAAACACGTCATACAAGGCGTCGAGATTGCGATACAGTTTGAAACTCGCCTCGAGGTTTTCGGGAGCGCCGTTCAGTTGCGTGATCGTTTCCGGCAGCGCCGATTTCAGATTGCGCCGGATCGACTCGATATTCGCCAGTGTCTGCTGCTTGGTGGAGGGGTCCGTCTTCCATTTCTCGACGCGCATGGTTCCGAGATCGGTCTGCATGCTCTGCGTCGTCTGCTGGAGTTGTGTCAGGATCCCGTTTAATTCGCTGACCGAAGCGTAAGCCACAGGAGGCTGCACCGCGCCGCCAGCGTCGCCGGCATTTTGCCCGAGCGCCAATTGCGGCGCCAAACAGTGTCGTGAAGACCGCCGCGAGCGCGGCAGCAAGAAAAGTTCCTGACCGAACAACGACCTTTTGCGTATCGAACATGAGGCTCCGATGTGTCCAGCTATTTTGCCACGGATATCCTATTTGAGGTGGAGGGCAGCCGTCGAGTTTGACGCCACGCCGAAGCTAAGCGAGAATTGAAGCAGTGGGCCTGTGGCGCAGCTGGGAGCGCGCTTCCATGGCATGGAAGAGGTCGTCGGTTCGATCCCGACCAGGTCCACCAAATCTCAACTACGATTACACCCAATTTTTCGACACCCGAAACCACGCCCATTTACACCCATTATCGAAATCTTTCAGCCACAGCCTAGCGAGTGCCCCCTAAATTGGGAATTGCACTTGCCCGCTGGTGAACGTGGCCACCTGCCTAAAGAGCGGGGGCCGCATTTTACTGCAGCCCCTGCGAGTATGCGGTTGGGTTTTACTTCGACACGTAGTACAGGTATTGCAGGTTCGCCACCGAGAAGCCTGACATTGCACTGGTCCCGTTTGGTTTGCCTCCATACTTTGCCGTCAAATCCTGGTTTTGCCAGGCATCGGTGCCGGCGGGCAAGGCCAACTGATTGATGTGCTTCCCAGAGAGATAAAACAAATGTAGCTCGTCGTTCGGCGTAGTGGTAAAAGCCACGATACCGTTGGCTGGATTCGCAGCCGGACCTCCGCCCTCGGCTGGTCACGTCGTCACTCACCCACACGTTGTTGTCGGGGGTAAGCAGTTGCCACAAGTGCTTGTTGATATCGATGAAGAAGACCTCGTTGACAGCTCCGCCGGGAAACACCAACGCCGTGATCGGACTGGAAGCTGCCGCCACCGGTACACCGGCCTTGACGGTCAGGTCCTCATCCTGCCAGGTGGAATTGTTGTAATACAGTTCGTGAACGTGGCCGGTGGTGGCCAGGTAATACACGTATTGCAGATTGCCTACGTTGATGCTGGCAATCCATACCGCTCTGCCGGAGGGCCCTTTCGCAATTTTCGTGATGTCCTGGTTCACCCAGGTCCCGCTGACGTTGTACAGCTGATTGACATGGCTGTTGGAGGCCAGATAGTACACGTGAAAGCCGCTGCTGCCGGTCGCCAAAGCCGTCAATCGAGGTGTCTTGCCGGTCAGCGGACCCTTGCTCAGAGTGGTGATGTCCGAATCGCTCCACTCGACATTGTTATAGAACAGCTGATGCACGTGCTGATTCTGCGAGACGTAGTACACGTACTGCAGGTTCGATTCGGAGAATCCAGAGACGGCGCTCTTGGCCATGGCGCGAACGCCGAACCCTTCGGCCGTCAGGTCCTCATCGCTCCAGCTGGTTCCATTGAAGAACAGTTGGTGCACATCCTCGGCGTTGTCGAGGTAGAAGGTGTGAATCTGGCCGTTGGGAGTAGTGACGAAGGCGGCGACTCCAGTATGCGCGTCAGTCGTTTGGTCGGAGAGGCTCTGGTCGATCCAGGTGGAGTTGTTGTAGGCAAGTTGGTGGATCGTCTGGGCGCGGGCATCAGGCATAGCGAACGCCCCCAGGCACAGGGCAAGAATGCCGGCAAGAACAGAAAAAGAATACGAACGATTGGTTTGGTGACTGCGGCAGAGGGTTGGCATAAAGCGTCCTTTGAGTTGCTGGATTTCAGGGAGCCTTTCGGGAGAAGACCGCCCTAGATCGTCGGCTGGCGCCCTGCCGGGGTGATCTCCGGTGCGAGAGACTATGGTGCTCGTCGGAGGTGCGGTCAATGAAACTGGTTTTTAATCGTTCCTTAACCGGCAGGCGCTTTCCCGGCAACAAGATCCGAGCCATCATTAACCGAAGGTAGGGGCTTTGAGCTTCTATTTTCTGGCGGCGCGGTTTTTGATTTCCTGGATCGAGGCACAAGTCGTAAGAGTCGCTTCGGAAAAATTCTGCCTCACCTCTTCCACTGGGCACGCAAGAGCCGCTTGTTTACAAACCTGCCCCAGTGAAGTATGCTCCCTCCGCGCGTGGGGCCTTGTTCAGAATTCCATCAACAATGGAGGAGAATATGGGAAGCACGATGATGCAGTTGATCGTGGCGCTGATCAGCGGCGGGGTAGGCGGTAATCTCGCAGGGGCCATCCTCAAGAATTTCAGTCTGGGGCCGGTCGGCAACACAATCGTAGGGCTAATCGGGGGCGGGCTTGGAGGACAATTGCTGTCCATGGCCGGCCTGCTGCAAAACGGAGGCGGCGGCACGGTGGCGGACATCGGTGGCTCAGCGGTCGGTGGAGGCGTCTTGATGGCGATTGTGGGATTAATCAAGAACCAGATGGCCAAGACCTCCTAAGAAATTGAACCGTGTGAAACGGGCCGCAATTTGCGGCCCTTTTTATTTTTAGACAAAACAAAAGCCGCTTGTCCCGTGACAACTGGGGGGCGGCTGAAATTCGAAAATCGTTTTCCGTTGACTGTGGCTTGCTGCCTACGGGCAACTTTCGCTGACCATCTTCAGACTCTCCACCTTCAGGTCGCCATACTCTTTGCCGGAAGCTTCTTTCTTTTCGTTGGCTTCCATTTTATCTTCGGTTGCTTTCGACTCTTTTGCGACCATGCCGGTCACCGTGACCTTATGGCCGACGTGCTCCGACAGTTTTACCTTCTTGCTGTGCAGTTCCCAGACTTTACCGTCATCGCCGGCAATAGTGAAGCCTCCAGCCTCGTCGCCTTTCTTAAGACAACCCGTTACGCTTTGTGTGGATGCTGGCGCAGCGCTTCCGCCCATTTGCGCGCTGCAAGGGATGGAGAAAAACAGACCTCCGAAAACCAGCGACAGAGCCCAAACCATTAATTTCCTACTATCGGTCATAGTTGGATTCCTCCGCTTCAACATTATTCTCGCGGCATGTCGGATGTCCAGAGCCGGTTTTTGGTTGCCGCCAGACCATTCGTCGCTGAAACCAGAACCCGCCATCCGTACCGGACTCGGCAATGTACAATCACGCGAACGTCTTTAGTATTGGAAACCAAGATTGGAACCCAACTCTGGAGCGCGTTTGGGAGGGGACTCAATGATCTGGCGAGAGCAGCCTTGGATGCTGGCGATCTTGATCGGCATGTGCCTGGTGACCACAATGGATGCGAAGATGGAAGCGAAGACGAACGTTTCGAAGCAGCCCTTTGGCAAAACCACCGATGGCACGGCCGTCGATCTCTACACCCTCACCGAAGGCGCCACGGAAATCCGCATCATGACCTACGGCGGCATTATCCAATCGATCAAGATTCCCGATCGCGAAGGCAAATCCGCCGACGTCGTGCTCGGCTTTGACTCGCTGGATACATACGTCACCGCCAACAACCCCTTTTTCGGCGCACTCATTGGACGCTACGGAAACCGTATCGCGCATGGAACATTCCAGCTCGATGGCAAGACCTTTTCGATCCCGAAGAACAACGGAGACAACTCTCTGCACGGTGGCACGCGTGGTTTCGACAAGGTCGTCTGGGAGGGGAAGCCGGTCGAAAACGGCGTAGAGCTTAAATACCTAAGCAAGGATGGGGATCAGGGTTTTCCGGGCAACTTGCTGGCCACCGTGCGCTACACGCTTAAAGATGGCGGACTTCACATCGATTATTCGGCGACCACAGACAAAGATACGGTGGTCAATCTCACCAACCATTCCTATTTCAATCTGGCCGGGGAAGGCAGCGGCGAGGTGCTCGCCCAGCGTATGAAAATCAACGCTTCCAGATTCCTGCCAGTCGACTCGAACCTGATTCCGACGGGAGAACTGAAACCGGTTGCTGGCACGCCCTTCGATTTCCTGAAGCCAGAGACCATCGGTGCGCGCATCGACGCCGACGACCCACAGCTTGGCTACGGCAAAGGCTACGATCACACCTGGGTGCTCGACCGCAAAGCGGGAGACGATTTAATCGAGGCCGCGAGGGCCGAAGATCCCGCCTCAGGCCGCGTCTTGCGAGTATTGACGACCGAACCCGGAGTCCAGTTCTATTCCGCGAACTCGCTCGTCGGTCCGCTGGCCGGCAAATCGGGACACATCTATAACCGCCGCGGCGCTTTTTGCCTTGAAACGCAGCACTTTCCCGACTCTCCCAATCATCCAGCCTTCCCCACCACGGAGTTGAAGGCAGGCAAGCGCTACCACACCGTGACGGTGTTCCAGTTCAGCGCAGAGAAGGCTACGAAATAAGTCCCTATGAGCAACAGTGGTTGAGAGACAGTGCCCCAGGTTCGCGCCCCGTTCTGTGGGGCGCTAACCTGGGCTCCGCAGGAGCATCGCGGGCGTCTGTATATTCCGCTTCCAAAATGCTAGCCTGAGTCCAGATGCGCGGAACCCGCTTTTCTTATTCTTTTCTTGCAGCCGTTGCGGTTGTCGCCCTTGCGCTCGCGGCGAGCCTGTCGGCTGCTGCCGCACCGCGCTGGACGGTCGCCAATCAGCCGCCGCGTCTGGTCAACGGATCGCCCGTACTCTTCCGCGTCACCTCACCGAAGCCGCTCCGCACGCTCTCCGGCACTTGGCTCGGCCACGACATCTCTTTTACCTTCGATGCCGAAGGCAAGTTCTGGTTCGCCCTGGCCGGAGTCAGCCAGGACACAAAGCGCGGCACTTACACCATCCAGCTGCGGGGCGAAACTCCCGCCGGACAAACCCTTTCATTCGGAAAAAAAATCGCTGTGGGCAGCAAACGCTATCCGCGCGTGCTGCTGACGGTTCCTGCGCGCTATACCGCGCCTCCGCCTGAGGATCAGCTGGAAATCGCGAAAGACAAAGATATAAAAGCCGCTGTATTCAAAACCGTCAGCCCCAACCGTGAGTGGAAGGGCGCATTCGCCGCTCCCGTCACTGCCGACATCTCTGACGTATATGGAGTGGAGCGCGTCTTCAATGGCTCGGTGCAGAGCACGCATCAGGGCCTCGATTTCCGCGTGCCCACCGGAACGTCGGTCGCAGCCGTCAATAGCGGACGCGTCATTCTGGCGCAGCCTTTATTTTTTGAAGGCAACTGCGTGATGATCGATCACGGCCAGGGACTGCTGACGCTCTATCTCCATCTGTCGAAATTTTCCGTGAAGCAAGGCGACGATGTCAGTAAAGGTCAGGAGATCGGATTCAGTGGAGGCACCGGTCGCGCCACAGGCCCTCATCTCCATTTGGCCGTCCGTTGGCAGGGAGTCTATATCGACCCGCAGATTTTGTTGCAGATGCAGTTACCGTAAGAAAGAAGACAAGGGACGAGCGCGCTATGTCGTCTCGAGCGGCCCGCTAAGTCCCAACCGCCGTCAGCGCCTCTTCTGCGTCCCACACGCCATCGCGGAAGGTTACACTCCTGCCCGAGATCGCCGGAATTCGCTCGCCCGGAACCACGATGCCAACCAGATTGAGCGGATCGGCCGCGGCTATGACGACTCGTTCACCCTGCGCATTCTGCGGCAGTTTGCGCTGAGCGCGCAAACTCTCTACGGCGACGGGCAAGGCAAACTGCTCTCCCAGAAATCCATCGACAAAGCGTCCGCCGCGAATTTCGCCGCGATCTTCGAGGCGCCGGTAGCCGATCTGGAGCTCGCGCCAGCGCGGCAGATTGGTCTCACGCACCAGTAAATCGCGGAACACGACCCCATAGCGCCGCAATAACATCCAACAGCAGGATTCGACGCTGCGGTCGCGATCACTCCCTTCCGTGTGGAGAAGCGACCAGCGTCCGGGCGCATGGCGAGGCCTGCGGACTTTTCCGATCGCTCTTCCAATTCCGTTGCCGGGTCCGTTCTTCGGAGTCACCAAAGCCCGCAAGTTCTCGAAGCCGTCGGCCGTTACGAGGCCTGCAGCCACAAGCTCCCAGAGTCCCGTTTCGATTTCCGCTTTGAGGCGTCCGGTTGCCCGCACCATGTCTGGGAAAAACAGCGCGCCGCGCTGCTTCAACAGTTCGAGCACCGCCTGCGCCACGGGACTCAAGAACGAAGTCGCCGAATCCTCGGCCCCCGGATGATGCGGCCGGAGCCAATCGGCGTCTTCGCGAACGAAAAATGCAATCGGCGCAACTCGCGTCGGAATCACTCGCCGCCGGTTCTCACCGTTTTCCGTGCTTTCGAGCGTCGCCGGATGCGGCGAGAGACGGCCCCATCCAACCGCACCCGACAGACAAAGCTGATCGAGGTTAGCGGGATCGTAATCGGAAATTCTGCGCGCCAGCACAAACCGTTCCCACGAACTCGCCGGAATTTCAAACCCCTGCAACTGGCGGAGCACTTCCAGCGTCCCGTGCTCACCGCGAACCTGCGTTCCCGGAGCGACATGTTGCCAGCGCAACAGCCAGTTCATAAACTGCGCCGCCGTAACCGGAGCGATCTGCTTGCGCAACGTCGCAACCGTGAGCCGATGAACGCGGGCCAACAAACGGCGCTCACACCACTCTACTTCGCGTGACGGGGACACTCCCGTCCGCAAACCGCCGCCGGCGGATTCATATCCAGATGGAAAAAACGAACCACGCAAGATCGCGCCGCTAGCCTCGATGCGCAGCAAAGCCTTTTCAACTTCAGCAGGAGGTAGCCCCAAAAGTTCGCCGATCTCTGATGCCGTCGTCGGACCAAGATGCTCAATCCATCCCCGCACCGCAGTCAGCACCGCATCGTCAAAACTCAGCATAGAAGCGTCGGCTTCCAGATGATCGATCGAATGATGCATCGCCCGGAACAACTCCAACCGCTCCGCCGCTACCCAATACTGTTTGCCGGATGCTTCCGCGACCACGGCCCGATTTTCCCGCAGCAACCGCTCGAAGAACCCAGCCCAGTGACCCGTAAGCCGTAAGCCGTTAACTCCAGGCTCAGCGCTGGCTACCGGTTGCTGAATGCTTCCGAGCGAATGCAGCACATCATGCAATTCATCGGCATCGCGTACATCCGGCCATGCCTCTTGTTGCACTTGTGCGATGGCTGCCGGATCAAGCGCGCCCACCTCCTCGAGCACCGACGCCGGCAATACGCGCCGCATTTCGACCGCCCGCGCACGCCGCTCTTCAAGCGGAGCGTCATCGAGATAGGCATACGGATTCGCGTTGAGAATCTCGTGCGAAAACTGCGAAGGCACGGGTGTATCGACGGCGAGACAGCGGATCCGTCCCTGCTCGATTCCCCGCAGCACTTCAGTCAAGCCATCGACATCGAGGGCTTCGGTCAGCACATCTTTCATGACCTCGTTAACCAGCGGATGATCGGGAATCTTGATGTCGCCTTCAATGTTCTCCTGACATGCCGCCACATCGGGAAAGACCGAAGCCAGCAAGTCGTCGGAGCGCATGCGCTGAATCTGCGGCGGAACTTTCTTGCCTCCCTGAAAGCGCAGCAGTGCGAGCGACCGCGTCGCATCCCAGCGCCAGCGCGTCTGAAAGATCGGCGAGGCCAGCGCCGCCTGTTCGAGAATCGGAGCCATGCTTTCCGAATGCAAAAATTGAAATACGTCGGCGAGAGGAAAGCTATGCTGCTCGGCGAGCGCAATGTTCAGGCCGTTGTCCGTGGCGGCAGCTTGTAACTCGAAATTGAACCCGCGGCAAAAGCGCTTGCGCAACGCCAATCCCCAGGCCTTGTTGATGCGCCCGCCAAAAGGCGCGTGGATGATCAACTGCATCCCTCCACCTTCGTCGAAAAATCTCTCCGCGATGATCGTGGTTTGCGTAGGCACGTCGCCGAGCACGACGCGGCCTTCGAGGATGTACTGAATCAACTGTTCGGCGCCCGGTTGATCGAGCCCACACTCTTCGCCAAGCCAACCAACGACCTCGGCGACGATCGGAAGATTGCGCCATCCTTCCACGGGAAGCACGCCGGGAAGCCTGTCGCTGATTTCCTTCCGCAACTGCCCGAGTTGCTGCGAAAGTTCCTCGGTACGTGCCGGAGCCTCGCCGCGCCAGAAGGGAACATTCGGCGCTGCTCCGTGCGCATCTTCCACCAGCACCCGCGAGGTTTTTCCTTCGACGCGCCGAATCCGCCACGAGGTATTGCCGAGCAGCATGACGTCGCCGGCCATGCTTTCGACAGCGAAGTCTTCATCGAGGGTGCCGACGGTGCCGCCGTCGGGCTCGGCGACCACCGTGAACAGGGCATTGTCGGGAATCGCGCCACCGCTGGTGATCGCGGCCAGGCGCGCTCCGCGGCGTGCGCGCAGCTTGCGGTTGATGCGGTCGTGATGCAGATATGCGCCCCGGCGTCCGCGCTGCGAAGCGATTCCTTCCGAAAGCATGGCGACCACTTCGTCGAACTTCTCGCGGCTCAGGTTGCGATACGGATACGCGCGCTTGACCAGCGCGAAGAGATCCTCCTCGTCCCAGCCATCGCTCAATTTCTCTTGTGCTGGATCACCTGTCGCGCCTTCGGTGACCGTGGTCCCCGAGGACGCACAACACGCGACGATCTGCTGCGCGAGCACATCCAGCGAGCATTCCGGAAAAATCAGGCGATCGAGATCGCCCAGCTTGATCGCGCGCACCAGCACCGCGCATTCGGCGAGATCGTCGCGCGTGGTTACGAAAAACCTTCCCTTGGGAACCGCGCCGCGCCAGTGCCCCGAACGCCCCACACGCTGCAAGGCAACCGCAATCGATCGCGGCGAACTGATGTGGCACACCAAGTCGACGGTCCCAACGTCGATGCCGAGTTCAAGCGACGCCGTTGCGACCAGCACTTTGACCTGGCCTTCTTTCAGCTTGCGCTCGGCCTCCAGGCGCAACTTGCGCGACAGGCTTCCATGATGCGCGGCCACATTTTCTTCGCCCAGCCGTTCGCCGAGTTGATGCGCGATGCGTTCCGCCAGTCGCCGCGTGTTCACGAACACAAGCGTCGAACGGTGTGTATTCACCAGTTCCACGATGCGCTCATAAATCTCGTCCCACATTTCGTTCGAAGCAACGGGACCGAGTTCAGAGGAGGGAACCTCGACGCCGAGATCGAGCGTGCGCTTGTGTCCAACATCCACGATGACGGGATCGGCGCGGCGATTTTGCGAATCGGAGCTGCCGGCCAAGAACCGCGCAACTTCTTCAATCGGTTTCTGCGTCGCCGAAAGCCCGATCCGTACCGGCGGCCGGTGCGTCAGGGCCTCGAGTCTCTCCAGCGACAACGAAAGATGCACTCCGCGTTTGTCGTCGGCCACCGCATGAATTTCATCGACGATCACCGTCTCGACGTCGCGCAAAATGGTCGCGGCTCTTTTCTGCCGTCAGCAGAATGTAAAGCGACTCTGGCGTCGTGACGAGAATATGCGGCGGCCGCTTCAACATCAGCCGCCGGTCTTTCATCAGCGTGTCGCCGGTGCGAACCGCAGTGCGAATCTCCGGCATCAGCAGGCCGCGCTCTCCCGCCATCTGGAGAATTTCTCCGAGCGGCACCTCGAGATTCTTCTGAATATCGTTGCCGAGGGCCTTGAGCGGCGACACGTAGAGAACTTCCGTGCGGTCGCGCAAATTTCCGGCGAGCGCCTTGCAGACGAGTTGATTGATGCAGGCGAGGAACGCCGCCAGCGTTTTGCCCGACCCTGTAGGCGCGGCAATCAGCGTGGTGTGTCCGGCGAGAATGTGAGGCCAGCCCTGTTCCTGTGGCTCCGTCGGAGTCGAGAAGCGCGCCGTGAACCACTCCTGCACCAGCGGATGAGCCCAGGCCAGGGACGGGGAGACTGCGGACGGCATGAATCAGATTGTAAATCGAATCACGGTGTTCGTAAAATGTTCGCCTTTTGGAGTAAAGTGCATAGTATTACTGACGATGAAGATGAATAATTCATAGAATTCGAAGCGAAGGTTCGAGGAGAAGTGAAATGCCAAGCCAACGAGTCGCGGCGCTTACGAAGGAAGGCGAGAAAAAGAGCCAGTCGCAATCGGACTTAGAGGCGCTCATCCGCAAGCTTCGAGGGGCGTTGAAAGGTCCCGACTCACTCGTGGAAGCTCGTGATCGTGAGCACCGGATGGAGAAATGACCAGTATTTAGGCTCATGGGTGCAGCCGCAGAGGCAGCACTGAAGCGTATTTTTGGAAGTCCTGATCGGTTGTGAAAATGCTCCACTCCCGGCGATGCGCCACGGCGCAGATCAGAAAGTCGATCGCCGATCCGGCGATGCCATGGCCGCGGCACCGATTGCTCATCTGGGCAGCCTCCTCAAAGTCAGCGGTTTCGAGCACGGGATCGCGAAAAGCACGCAATGATTCGCGAATCTTCTTGAACTGCGATTCTTCGCGGATACCCGACAACAACTCCTGTCGAACGGATCCCATGATCTGGGCGCGTCCCTCACGGATCAGCTCGGCCAGAACCAGCGTGAGATTTTGCTGCGCCGAGCCGAGATGCTCGGGCTGACGCCGAAGAGCGAGAGACCAGACCGGGGTGTCCACGAGTACCATCATGAACGCGAGCGGCCTGTTCCTGGGCGCGATCCGCGCCGACGCTCCGCTTTGTAGTCGTAGCCGGGATCGAACGTGACGCTCCCAAAGGCATCAAGAATCTTCATCTGTTTGCGCCGCCGGACGTACTCATCCAGGGCGGCGTTTACTGCCTCTTTCTTGGTTTTGTGTCCCCCCGCGCGGCGGGCTTCTTCGATGAGTCGATCGTCCAGGGCAAGGTTAGTCGCCATGTGTGGATTATTACACAATATATTGTGTAAATAAAGGCGACAGAAGCACGCAACTCCCGAATGCTAAAATCGCGCCAAATGTCCAAACCGCGCGCAAAGAAAATCAAACTCATCATTTTCGACGTAGATGGCGTACTCACCGACGGCAAAATCTGGATTTTCCCCGCACCCGGAGGCTCGCAATCCGGAGCGCAGCAGAGCGTGGCTCGAAAAGTCCGCCCAGCATCCCGGACAGGGCGGCTTCGGCCTGCATAGTACGAGTCTGATCGAAGCCAAGGGCTTTCACGCTCACGACGGGACCGCGATTTCGCTCGCGCGTAAAGCGGGAATCAAGACGGGGATCATCACCAAGCGCATCTCCGAGACCGTAGCTCTGCGCGCGCGCGATCTGAAGATTGACCATGTTCACCAGGGCATTCAGGACAAAGCAGCGTGTTTGCCGAGATTCTGAAAAAGGACGGAATTACCGCCGCCGAAGCCGCTTTCGTTGGCGACGACATCATCGATCTACCGGTGATGCGCAAATGCGGCCTGGCTATCGCCGTGAAGAACGCCCGTCCAGACGTGAAAGCCGAGTCTCACTGGGTGACGCCTCACAGCGGAGGAGACGGCGCAGCCCGCGATGCCGTCGAATACATCCTGAAAGCCCAGGGCAAATTGAAAAAAGCCGTAGAGGATTACATCAATGAAAGAAGCTAAGGCGGAACGAAGCTAAAGCGGAAAGAAGCCAAGACTTGTTAGCTTTAGTGACAGCTAAATGCTAAAAACCCCCACCGGTTGCTTGCTTGGGGCGTGCTCGGGTTAGCAACCGATGGGTGTTGTTCTCCCTACTCACCCTGTTGTTTTCAGGAGCAGTGACGGTGCAAACCCGTTCTTGAAACGAAAGTTTCGCAAAAGGGCGAGATTTTTCTCAGTCTTTTTCTAACCCATTCCCAATCAGCAATTTATCGCCCCTCTAGTCGGAGATCGCCGGCGTCTTCGCCGCCATCAGCTCCGCAAACCGAGGGTCTTTACGCAGAGAGCTGAACTCGTTATCTCGATATACGTTCTTGATGTCCTTGTAACCCTCTTCCATCGCCTTTTTCAAATAGTGAAGCGAGCGATCGGGCACGCCTGTGCGCGCGTAAAGCTTGGCCAGCACGTAGTCATAGTGCGCCCGATCTTCGGGAGAAGGAAGCTGCGCCAGCACTCCCGCGTGCGACGTCCGCTCGAAGATGTCAGGATCGATCTGCATCGCCTTCGAATAATTCAGTATGGCTTTTTCAAACTGCCTCTTGGCGAAATACGCCGCGCCCAGATTGCTGAAGTACGAAGCCGCGTCATCCCGCAAAGCAATCGCTTTTTCGTATTGCTTGATCGCCCCGTTATAGCTATGACTTTGATAGTAAATAACGCCGAGATTGTTATAGGCGTCGGCATGTTTACGATCGGCGCGGATGGCGTGTTCAAAACTCTTCTTCGCCTCTTTGTAACGCTGCATCATCAGCTGGCAGATTCCGATTTTGTTGAACACGGCCGCGTTGTTCGGAGCGCTCTTGAGCGCCGCCTGATAGTAATCGACGGCGTCGAGATAGTTCTTGTCCGAGCGCAGGTCATCCCCGCGGGCTTCCAGTTCCTCCGGAGTCGCGCCCGGAGCCGGCGGTTCGGCACGATGCAGCGGCGGAGGACCAACCTCTAATTGTTCGGTACTTTGAGCGAGTGAAGGAACGGCAACAGCGAGAGGAACGAACAGAAGAACTACAAAGTTCCAGCGAACGCACGTGCGGATCCAGGAAAACATATTCGACCCCCCGCCGTACCTACAACTTTTCAGAATTTCCGGCGAAATCCTGCCCACTTAGATGCTTCTTAGCAAGTTAAAGGCCGCCTTTACTGTGGCGGCGTCCCGTTGTCAGTCGTCTTAGACGGAGCAGGTGCATTTTTGTCAGTCTTGGAAGGAGGACTATCTCCCTTGAAGACCCCCACAATCTTGCCAAAGAAGCTTTTCTTCTTCTTGGCGTCTTCTTCGGATTGGACACCGCCCGCAGCCTGCGGGTTCCCATTCCCCGGTGGAGGCAGCGCTTTCTCGGAGTTACCGCCGAAGATTCGGGAGAAGAAGCCCTGCACTCCGCCTGCCCCGTCGCAGGTATCGCGCGGTTCGGTGCCAGCCACAAAGGCGATGGTGTAGTCGTCAGGGCAAGTCGGAGTCGCCAGACGGTTCGTGATCTTGTCGAGCTGCACATCGACGACGCCCTCGGGCTGTGTAAACGGCTTCACATCCGAATACTGCGGAAGCGTCACTGCCTTCTTCATGAACTCAGCCCAGATCGGAGCCGCCGTCTGCGCGCCGCTCAGCCGAATGTCGCTATAGTCGTCAAATCCCACCCACACGATGCACAGCAGGTTGCTGGTGTATCCCGCGAACCAGCCGTCGTGCGACGTGCCCGTCTTCCCCGCCGCCGGAGCCGTAAATCCAAGCGTGCGCACGCCCGCCGCCGTGCCAAAGTTCATGACGCCTTCCATCAGATTGGTCATGACGAAGGCAATCCGCGGATCGAGTACCTGACTTTTCTCAGTGCCGAAATTGACGACGATGTCGCCTTTGGAATTGCGCACCGAATTCACGAAAATGGGCGAAAGCCGGATTCCGCCATTGGCAAAGCTCGTGTACGCCGCTGTCATGTCCACCGGAGTCGCGTCATACGCCCCGAGCGCCATCGCCGGAGTGGCCTTCACCGACGCGATCCCCGCCGCCTTCGCCAGCGTCGCGACTTTGTCGTAGCCGACTTCTTCCGCCACTTTTACCGTCGCGTTGTTCAGCGAAAGCGCCAGTGCTTGCCGCAGCGTCACGTCGCCGTGATATTCCTCTTTGTAGTTACGCGGCTCGTAGATCTGGTCGCCATACGTGAACGTCGACGGTGCGTCCGTCACCATCGATGCTGGCGTGATCACCGTCGGCGAGCCGTCGAGCGCCGTATTCATCGCGGCCGCAAACACAAAGGGTTTGAAGATCGATCCCGTCGGGCGTTTCGCCAGCGCGTGATTCAGCTGGCTCGCTCCGTAGTTTCGACCCCCGACCAGCGCCTTGATTTCGCCCGTGTGCGGATCCATCGCCACCAGCGCCACCTGCGCCTGCGGACCGGGCGCAACCGTCGTCTCATACTTGTTCTTGCCAATCTTGACCTTCTTCGTACGCATCTTGGTGACCTGGTCGTCCACCAGCTTGATCCCAGATTCCACCGCCGCCGCGGCTGCCTGTTGCAGTCCGGGATCGAGCGTCGTATAGATGCGGTATTCCTGTTCGTTGACTTCGCGTTCGTTCAGCTTGCTGACGATGGTGTCGCGCACCATGTCGACAAAGTACGGAGCCTCGCTCGCCTCCACATTCGGAGGCGCAAGCTTCAGCGGAGTCGCCTTCGCCTTGTTTGCCTGGTCGCGCGTGATGGCTCCGGTTTCGACCATCGCTTCCAGCACCAGATTGCGACGGTCGAGCGCTCGCTCAGGATGGCGGTACGGAGAAAGATAGCTCGGCGCCTGAATCAATCCCGCGAGCAGCGCCGCTTCCGGCAGGCTGATGTCTTTCAGGTCTTTGTTGAAATAAGAATGCGCGCCTTCCGCCATCCCTGAGATGGTGAACGATCCGCGCTGCCCCAGGTCGACGCGGTTGGCGTAGAACTCAAAAATCTGCTGCTTCGAAAACTTCTGCTCCATCTCGACCGCGATGAGCATTTCGATCAGCTTGCGCTTGAAGGTTTTTTCGGGACTGAGAAAAAATGCCCGCGAAAGCTGCATCGTAATCGTCGAACCACCCTGCTGATGCCGCTGATGCGTGAAGTCGATCCACGCCGCCGAAACCAGCCGCGTGAAATTCACTCCGCTGTGCTGAAAGAACCGCCGGTCTTCGATGGACGTGATCGCATCCACCAGGACCTTCGGAATATTGTTGTAGGTAACCAGTTCACGCTTCGACCGCTGCTCGGCGTCAAAGAGCGAAGCCAGCATCTGCGGCTCCAGTTCGTAAGCCGCGAGCTCTCCCGCCGAACGGCTGTTGATCGACGCCACCGCTCCGTCGGTCACGGTGATCGTGGCCGGCTCGGGACTGTGATACGACTCCGGCCCCGGCAGCACTTCGATCGATCCCGAATGCAGGCGATAGCTGCCGAGCAACGAGTCGCCGTCTTTTTCCCCGTAGCCCGCGTGCCGCAGTTCGGCCGCAATGTCCGGAATCGAAGCCTTCGATCCCACCTTCACCACCTGAGGAGCCGCAAAGATCTTCGCCGAACTGGCAAACACCGGATCGCGAAACCGCTGCTCAATGATCCGGTCGTACTTCACATACCAGTAAGCAAAAAATCCGACGATGGCGAGCGACACCACGAGAAAGCTGAGCAGCGCAATCCGCACCAGCGGATCGCGCTGCAACAGTCCACCCTTCGAGCGCTTGCCGCTGCTTTTACTCGACGGAATTTTCAGCTTTAAGGCCATGAGAGATCGATATCGATGTCGAGGTTCATCTTTCGCACTGTCAACCTTTGCACCGGCTGTCTTTACAGGGGCAATCTCCGGCCCAAAAGCCGATCCGCCGACGAGTGCGAGCTAAAGTGATGTATTGGCTGATTCTAAATCAACCAGCCGTCCGCAAAGACATTTGGATGCGTGTCAAAGAATGGACGGGGTGTGGCAGCGATCCGGGCTTGTCATGAGGGGGAGTTTGAGCTGGGGCTGACGGTATCGATGCCGCTTTCCACCGGTGTATTAGAATCGAGGTTTTAGCGATAATTCTCTTCAAGAGATTGATTCGCAAAGATTTGCGATGCAAAGTCTCGCGCGGGCGGGCCCGGCCAGTCGGCGTGACGGACCATTCGTTGGTGTAATCGCCTGTTAAGGACAACTATCGTGAACTTGCCTTCGGTTTGGCGTAAGGTTAACACCCATGAAATCTTTCTTACGGTGGGTCGGTCTGTACCTGATGCATCTCTTAGCGGCCACGTTGGGCGTTCTATTGGCGACCGGAATTCTACTGAATGTGGTGCTAAAGCCCATCCTGGAGTCGCATATCGATTATGGCCGTTTTTTAACTGTGGTCGCCAAGGGGCCGTACTACCCGCTAATGGTCGTTCTGGCTGCCCTTGCTGGTTATTTCTGCGACATCCGATTTAAGGGGAACTATCGCTTTTGGGTGTGGGTCGTCCCGACTTTGTATCTGGCGATCAGAGTAATCCTTTGGACGCCACCCAGCGCCCTCGAAAACTACAACTGGAGTACAAGTCTGGCGCACTTCTTCAAGGCTAGCCCTCCCCGTTACCTCGAAGGAAACGTCACGATCCCGTTTTATACTTCCTTGTCTTACACATTGGGGGCTCTGTTGGATGCAGGCAATTTGTTTCGCTTCCAGCGCCCGAGCGAGGAGGTTGGAAGTGCTGGCACTCACCCAGTTGATGGATAGTTGACGAAAAATCGCGATTTCACCAACAATCTGTGTCCGGTCGCCTGTCAGCCCTTGAGGAATTCTCAGTTAGTGAAATCGCCTGTGGGTGTTGAAAAAGTCACGTCGATTAGCAGGATGAGTCAGCAGAAGCATGCTAGAAGAATGCTAGAAGAAAGTGATCCTGCCCATGCTCTGTTGGATTCTGATCGTCGGAGGACTGCTGATCATGATGGGGCAACACGACCGCTCTGAAGCTCTGTTCTATTACTTCCGGCTGGAAGATCAGGTTCCTGAGACTCATCTGCTGCGGCTGATCGAAAAGCACATCAGCTTTGCCTTTGTGCGGGAGAAGCTGAAAGCGAGTTACAGCGATACCGGCCGGCCGTCCATTGATCCCGAGCTTCTGTTGCGCATCCTGTTGATCGGCTACTTGTATGGCATCACCAGCGAACGGAAGCTGGTGGAGGAACTGCGCATGCACCTGGCGTGGCGCTGGTTCACCGGTCTGGGATTCGATCAGGAGATTCCGCATCACTCCACGTTCTCGAAAAACCGGCATGGACGATTTCAGGAATCGAAACTGTTTGAGCAGTTGTTTGAGCAGATCGTGCGGCAGTGTGTGGAGGTGGGACTGGTACAAGGCCAGCATTTGTCGGTGGATGGCAGTTTCGTGGAGGCGAATGCGGCGAAGGAGAGCCGCATTCCGCGCGAGCAGTTAGCGGAAGCGGCGCAAGTGAACCAAACCGTGCGCCAGTACCTGGTCGAACTGGAGCAGCAGAATCCCACCGAAGAGCCGGTGCATCAGCAGGATCAAGTATCGACCACGGATCCCGACGCGACCTACGCCACCAAGGGCGGGATCCCGGCCCGGATGGGTTACTACGACAACTATCTGATCGACAATGACAGTTGTGTGATCGTCGGGGTGCAAGCGACGGCGGCACGGATGAGTCAGGAGACGGTAGCCGCGCAGGACATGCTCACGCGTTTCACGCAATGGCAAGGACGAACACCGGAATCGGTAGCGGCCGACACGACCTATGGGAACGGGGAGTTCTTGCAATGGTTGGCAGATCGAAGCATCACTCCGTATATGCGAACCCGCGACAGTGTCCACAGAAAGAACAATCCCGGCTATGGCCCGGAGCGATTTATGTATCAGCCCGAGAGCAATACCTACCGCTGTCCTGCAGGAGAGCAACTGAACTATGTGGGGCTCAACGTTCGCAATCGAGCCCATGCCTACATCGGCAGTGCGAAACGCTGCGGGGCATGCTCACAAAAAGCACAATGCACGACGGGACGATACAAGTATCTCGCCATTCACATGCATGAGTCGGTACGACAACGCGCTCGGGAGTTGGCGCAAACCCCCGAGTTCGCAGTGGCACAACGACAAAGAAAGAAGGTGGAAGCCCTGTTTGCCGAACTCAAGAATCAGATCGGATTGCGCCGCCTGCGGCTACGACGCATGAAGTTCGTTCGGGAGCAGTTCTGGCTTGCGGCAACCGCTCAGAACATTAAGCGACTGGTGCGGTTCCTCAGCCGGCAAGCAGCACCTGCCCCGATCACTACTTAGAGGAAACAAAAGCTCGCAAGCTCCGACCGACGACCAAAAGAGCATTCCTGACACAGAGTTTTTCAACACCCACTCTCCATTACACTCATCACCTGCTAGCTTCAAGGTCGCGTCGGGCGCGAATCGACTTAAGCTCGATGATCGCCACCAGCGCGAGTGCTCCTGGCATCCATCGTCGCCAAAACACTTCGGTCACGTGTTGACTGCGGGGAACCAGACTGCAGTGGTTCTTGTGGCATAGACTCTAGCGATGACCCGTAACCGAATCCAGAAATCGCTGTTTGCCTTGTTTCTCGGAAGCCTGTTACTCGCCGGTTGCGGGGTGCAGAACCCCTTGTGCGGAACTGCCCGGCCAAAACCCGGACTGGTTTCCATCGCACCGAACCCCGCGGGCCTTGCTCAGGTACAAGAGGGCTTACTGCTCACCGTCGATGGCAGCAGCTTTTACTCTAATTCCGTCGTCGTCTGGAACGGAGCGGTATTACCCACTACCGTCGTGAGCAGCACCCAGCTACAGGTCACGATTACCACGACCCAGATCTCGTCTCCCGGTACCGCCCAGATTATCGTGCACACTCCTGCCAATCTTTCCGGAGACCTCGGATGCGACAGCGGCGGCGATAGCCCGGCATTGACCTTCACCGTCACCTAGCAGAGGCCTCCGCGTTCCGGTTTTTAGTCTGGGTTTGGGTGGCTTAAGTCAAGATGTTTTGCCGGGGCACCAATGCCTGTAAAATAGCTTCCCGCGAAAGTATCCAATAGGATACAATCAACAAGGAGCTAATGAACGATGAACTCATTTCTCCGGTCATCCGATTTCGATGAGTGGCTTTCTGACTTGGCTGACCAGAAGGGGAAGGCCAGAATCTTGGCTCGCCTTCTCAGCGCAACCTATGGAAATTTCGGAGATTCCGAACCCGTTGGCGAAGGTGTTTCCGAAATGCGCATTCATTTCGGGCCGGGATATCGGGTTTACTACACGCGAACCGGGTCGACGGTCTATGTCTTATTGGCCGGTGGCATTAAGGCATCGCAGTCGAAAGACATTGCCAAAGCGAAAGAAATGGCTCGCGCACTAGCACGCGACCGACAGAAGGCCAAACAGAGGGCCAAACCAGGGAAAGAGCAATAGCAATGACAATGAGGAAAAAAACGACATACAAAGCGTTCGATCCAGCCGCGTATCTGAATAACGACACCGTGATCGCGGAATATCTTTCCGCAGCTGCCGAGGACCCGAATCCCGATGTTTTCGTAATCGCGCTCGGAGACGTAGCAAAAGCGCGAGGCATGGCGCAGATCGCCAAAGACTCCGGCCTCGGGCGCGAGAGCCTATACAAAGCCCTGAGCGCGGGCGCACACCCACGCTTCGAAACCATCAATTCAGTACTGCGCGCTTTGGGTGTGAAAATCGCCGTCGTCGCCGAGCGCTAAGTTCGAGAGGACAGTACCGGCGCATTCAAGCGCGCCCCCTCTACTTTAGTAGGCCTCCAAACGGGGCATTGCCCCGCCTGTTAAAATTGAAATTATAGACTCAGCGAATAGACTCAGCGAAATGAGGATCGTGTCTGACCGGGCAAATACGAAAACGCGACGCGGCGAAGAGACACCTGGATCGCAGCAGAAGGCACTCGATAAGTCATTATTCGGCAATACTTTACAGATAAGTCTTTATTCCAGAACATTTTGCGAGGAATTCTGCACTAACGGGGCAAGACGAGGACCTAACCCTTTATTTTCCAATATTTTACAAATAAGTCGTTATTATTGAATATTTTGCGCGGTTTTTTTCGCTAAATTGCTGATTCTAATGTATCGACGTATTGGGGGTGGGGGTGGGGGTAAGTCTTCGAATCATCGCGCGGTTTCTCTTCGTCATCGTCTCCGGCCTTTCGGTCTCGGCGCAGCAAACCACGCCCTCGATCCCCTCGACGGGCTTCCCCGGCCTGGACGAGTACCGCGCCTCGCGCATCGCCATTTACACAAACGACTTCGGAGAACTCGCGCGCTATCGCGAGGCGGACGCGGCTCTCGGGCCTCAGGCGAAGGGCGAGAATCGAGTCGTTTTCGTCGGCGATTCCATCACTGACTACTGGAAGCTCGCGGACTACTTCCACAGCAAGGCGTATGTCGCCATCAATCGCGGCATCGACGGCCAGACCACGCCGCAGATGCTGGTGCGCTTCCGCCAGGATGTGATCATCCTTGGCCCCAAGGTCGTCGTCGTGCTGGCCGGAACCAACGATATCGCCGGCGTCACCGGCCCGTCGCGTAACGAGGATATCGAGGCCAATTATGCGTCCATGGCCGAATTGGCCAAGGCGCACGGCATACGGATGGTGTTTGCGTCGGTGCTGCCGGTCAATAATTACTACGACACGCAGGATGCAAAAGAGAATTTTGCCCTGCGTCCGAGCGCGAGAATTCTCGCGCTCAACGCGTGGCTCAAAGCCTACTGCGCGAAACAGGATCTCGTGTACCTCGACTACTTTTCGGCCATGGTCGATGACAAGGGAATGTTGCGGAAGGATCTGACAAACGAAGGCCTGCATCCGAATGCGGCGGGATACAAAGTGATGACGCCGTTGGCAGAAAAGGCGATTGCGAAGGCGCTCGCTAGCCAACCTTAACTTCTCCCGTCGAAAGGCCTGCCGCCGACTTCATGCGCTGACCGGATTGACAAGTTCGCAATTTGCGAACATACTGGCTCATGCACGTAATCGACCGCAAACGATTGCGGCAGGCGGAAAGGAAGCACGGCGATTTGGTCGGACCGCTCGGTACTTGGTTTAAGGTGGCAAGAAAAGCGCGGTGGAAAAACATCGAAGAAGTGAGAAAGACCTATCCTAAAACCGATCCTGTCGGTCCTTATACGGTGTTTAACATCAAAGGAAATTCGTATCGGCTGATTGCAAAAATTGAGTATGGCAAGGGAATGATCTTCATAAAGTCGGTCTTGACGCACGCCGAATACGACGAGGGAGACTGGAAATGATTGGAGCTGCCAGGAAGCAATATAAGGCTCTATTGGTCGAAACTGTGCCGACGGCAATTCGTACAGAGGCGGAGAACGAAGCGGCCATCCGCAAGCTTGAGGAGTTGACGTTTAAGGCCAATCCCAGCGTTGCTGAAAGAGAATTGGCCGACCTTCTGACCGTGCTGGTCGAGGCTTTCGAGGAAGAGCACTATTCATTTTCGAGAGAAGTTACTCCCGTCGAAGCTTTGCGGGAGTTAATGGAGACGAACGGTCTGAAGCAAAAAGACCTGACCGACATTTTTGGTACGCCCAGCATCGTTTCCGCTGTGATGCACGGTCATCGCAATCTGACCACTGAGCACATCAAGAAACTATCGCAACGCTTCCACGTCTCGACAGACCTTTTCTTCTAGGGAATTCCGTCGCGTCAGATCAGATAAGCACTCGCGCGCGTAGGCGCTGCGCTCAGTACACGCCTTTGTTTTTCGATGAAGGATGGAAATCGATCGTGGTCGAGTAGCCGGGGAGATCGATGTTCACCGTGTAATCGGCTTCGATGGTAAGGCTGCCGCTGCCGTATCCTCCGGTGCGGAGAATGTGGACCTGCTTCGGAGTGAGTTCGATGTCGTAATTGCGGGCGTGTTTGATGACCGCATCGCGCACGTCGTCTTCGGTGCGGGTGCTGTAGGTTGCTTGCATCGCCTCGTTCTTGATCGAATCCTCGAACTCATAGTTCGAGAAATAAGGCGGGATCACTTTCAGTCCCACCAACCCGACCACGCAAAAGGCTGCAACGAACAAGACCAACTTCAGAGTCGCCATAAACAACAATCGCCAATTCGCTGGTTGCGCGTTCCTGCTAACGAGCTCTCCTGGGATGCGCCAAGGGCTGTTTTTCCCAGCTATAAGGCGGTCGGGCGCAATCCCCGGAAATACTCGGTTATGGCTGAGATCTTAACGTCGGCGGTTTGCTGAGTCGAGCGCTGAACGACCTCGATAGTATCGTCGGTAACCTTCTTCCCGACATTGATTCGAAAGGGGATACCGACGAGATCAGCGTCCTTAAACTTGACACCAGGTCGTTCGTCGCGATCGTCGAGCAAAACGTCATATCCCGACGACTCGAGCTGTTTGGCGATGTCCTCCGAGACGGTGCGAATCTTCTCATCTTTCGGGTTCGTTGAGACGACCACCACATCAAACGGCGCAATCGATGGCGAAAGCCAGAAGCCGTTCGCATCGTTATTCTGCTCGATCGCAGCGGTCAGGATGCGCTCGATGCCGATTCCGTAACTGCCCATAATCGGCGCAACTTCTTTGCCATTGCGATCGAGGACGCGAGCGCCCATTGATTCAGAGTATTTGTATCCGAGCTTGAAAATGTGCCCGATTTCGACAGCGGTATCGACGCGCAGAGGAGCTGCGCAGTTCGGACATTCTTCGCCCGCAGTGACGCTGCGCAAGTCGACATAGGCCGTGGGATGAAAGTTCTTCCCAGGCGTCAGGTGCTTGACGTGATAGTCCTCTTTGTTCGCGCCGCCGATCAGGTTAACGCGGCCTTCGAGAGCCTTATCTACGAGAAGGATTGGCTTGTGGGGATCGTTCATGTCTTTGGCCCAATCGATGCCGAGCGGACCGAGATATCCGGCGGGAGAATGGAATAGCTCGCGAATCTCTGCTTCCTCCATTGGACGCGTTTCTTTGCCGCCAACCGAGGTCGAGAGTTTGGCTTCGTTCATCTGGTGATCGCCGCGCATCAGCAGCACGATGGCACGCAGGCGCGCCTTGTCGGTTTTCGCGTCCTCTTCGGTAATCATCATCGCGAGCGTCTTGATCTTGTTCTTCGGAGATACGCCGAGGAAGCGTGCGACATCTTCGATCGTCTTTTGTCCCGGAGTGTGCACTTCGAGCGGTGATCCATCACCTTCGGGCTTGAGGTCTTCGACCGGAGCGAGTTTCGACGTTGCTTTCTCCATGTTGGCCGCGTAACTGCATTTCTCGCAGCTGACGACCAGATCCTCGCCCGCGGGAGTGCGCACCATGAACTCCTGCGATTTCGATCCGCCCATGGCTCCTGAGTGCGCGTCGATGACCATGTACTTGAGGCCGCATCGGTCGAAGATGCGGCAGTAAGTGTCGTGATGCTTCTGGTAGGAGACGTCGAGCCCGTGCGCGTCGATGTCGAACGAGTAGGCGTCTTTCATAATGAACTGGCGCACCCGCAGCAGGCCTGATTTTGGACGCGGCTCGTCCCGAAACTTGGTCTGGATCTGATACCAGATCTGCGGCAGCTGCTTATAGCTGCGGAGTTCCTTGCGTGCGATGTCGGTCATGACTTCTTCGTGAGTCATGCCGAGGCAAAGATCAGCGCCCTTGCGGTCTTTGAGGCGAAACATGTTGTCGCCCATCAGTTCCCAGCGACCACTAGCTTCCCAGACTTCGCGCGGGTTGAGCGCAGGCAAGTAGAATTCCTGGCCGATCTTGTCCATCTCTTCGCGGACGATGCCCATGATCTTCTGTGTAGAGCGATTGCCGAGAAACAGAAACGAGTAAATTCCCGCTCCCAGCTGACGGATATATCCGGCGCGTACGAGGAGCTTGTGGCTGGCGACTTCGGCGTCCGCGGGAGCTTCGCGCAGAGTAGGGATAAAGAGTTGGGACCAGCGATGCATATGGGTTTGCTTTCCTATGGTGGTGGAATTCTAGATTGTAAAGGATGACGACCACTGAAACCGCGGATAGCGGGGCGTGAGCGCCCCAACTGGCTGATTTCAAGCAGGATGGCTGAAATGAGCCACTCCCCGGACCGAAACTTTTCTGGCCAGGCTGAGTTCTAATTCGTAGAAGCTTTTCAGAAGAAACCAAGGGCTGAGAGCTTCGTGATCCAGCGATTTGCATAACAGCGGGATCCGAAAGAAAGGGGTTTATTGTGAAATATCTAAGCGGGAAATACGTAAAATATCTGGTTCTTCTGGCAGTGTTGGCGTTGCCGCTGGCCTACTCGCAGGCGCAGGTTCGAGTGGGAGTGGGCATTGGAGTCGGTCCGGGCTATGTGGGTGGACCTCCGGTTTGCACCTATGGGTACTATCCGGATTATCCGTATGCGTGTGCGCCCTATGGGTATTACGGGCCGAGCTATTTTTCCGGCGGAGTGTTTATCGGCGCGGGACCGTGGTTCCACGGATGGGGACATCCATATTATGGCCGCGGATTTTATGGGCGCGGTGGATTCTACGGACGCGGCTTTGCGGGTCGTGGAGTCGAAGGTCGTGGCTTTGACGCGCACCGCGGCGGCTTCGCCGGGCATGGAGTCGAAGGACACGGTGGCGGCGGATTCCACGGTGGTGGATCCCACGGCGGCGGACGTCGGTAAGGGCCACACGCACAAGAAGTGAACGACGGCCGGCAGCCGGGCGCTGCCGGCCGTTTTTCATTGGAAGAAGTCAGTGCAGTGTGGGGCGATAGATCAGGCCGATCACGGCATAGGTGACAACCCATTCGACGAAGTAGGCGATGCTTTGCTGCAACGTGATCGCGAGGCCGATATTGAGATTAACGTAATTGTGGATGACGAAAGCGCAGATGGCGAAGACTCCGATGAGAACCCCGAAGCGCGCGCCTTCAACCAGGCCAGAACCGCCCTGGTAGAGCATGGAGTAAATCACTGCCAGCACCAGGATCCCGATGAACATGGCGGCCATTCCGCCGGGCATGACGCTTTTTATTGAGCCGCTCGAACGATAGATGGCGGGATACTTCAGAAATTCTTTTTTGAGCGAGGGCAGAAGAACGAATGTCAGGCCGCCGAAGATGAAGTAGGCGACAAATCCGCCCAACCCGGCGAGTGCGATACGGGAGACGTTCATTGACGATCCTTTCGGGAATCTAACTCGGGGCGGAAGTATACCGCGATTTGTCCGCTGAAGGGGCTTTCGGCATCTTAGACATCGATGAGAATCGACGACATGAAAATCGACCTGCGCCAATTGCCAGAACCATCACCCCCTCCGATTCACGAGCCGCCCGATTCGCCGGAAAATCCTGATGTTCCTGTGGGTGAGCCCGATCCGGACGAGCCATTTCAGATCTGAGCGGAGCGCCAGACTTGCTTTCGCATCGGGTTGGCTGGGCGGCTCTCGAAAGTCAGTCGTCGAAACCTGCTATCATGCTCGGCGTGCTAGGCGGACGCACAAGCGAGCAGTGGATCGAACAATACGGATCCAGTCATCGGAATTCGGTGAACAGGGTCTGTCATACGCTCGGCATTCCTACGATTCTGCTTTCGATGCCGCTTTTCGTAGCCAGCATTTTCGTGCATCGGCTCTGGTGGTATGCGCTGGCGTTGTTCCTCGTTGGATGGGCGCTCCAATTCGTCGGCCATGCCTTTGAAGGCAAGCCGCCGGAGTTCTTTCACGACTGGCGCTTCCTGTTCGTTGGCATCCGCTGGTGGTGGGCGAAGATTCACGGCAAGGCCTGACCTTCGCGCCGGCGGCTACCGATTCGATATGCTACCGGGTCGACATGTGGTGCCAATGATGCATCACCGCACAGCTCAAGTGTCCGATCACGAACCAGAATACTGCGAAGAGAATGTTTTTAACGGTTGGTGTCATCGCAGCATGATGCCACAAGTTGGCATGCCGGTCGAAATATGCGACCGCAGAGAGTCGACGGAGCTACTTCGCCAGCCGCGTCAGGATTTCCTTGCCGAGTTTCTGCGCCTCTCCGAAAAATTTCTGGTATTCGAGGAAGACCCGGTTCAGCTCCAGCGACTGATCGGCACTGAGCTTCCGCCGCAACATCATGTCGCGGACGTGGACAGGGTTCGGCAAAGTCGCGTCTTCGGTCAACTCTTCAAGAGCGGTGGAGGGGCTGTAGTGGTACATGTAGACGATTTTACGCTTCTGACCTATTGTCTGGAACTCTATCCCTAAGGCAATCGCGCGACACAAAACGAGAGAGAGATTGACGCGGACGCGAAATATATCTAAGTGTGCGTGGCTGCGAATACCTGGAAGCGTTCGGCGCTGAGTTCGTCCTGAAGTAAGAAGCAAAAGGAAAAGGGGCGGCTTGCGCCGCCCCTGATAACTGTGACCTGACACCTGCGACCTGAGTCTATGTTCCTTCGTTCCAGCTCGCGAGATACTCTTCCTGTTCTGAAGTCAGCCGGTCGATCTTAATTCCGAGCGATTCCAGCTTCAGTTTGGCCACGCGCTTGTCGAGGTCCACGGGAACGGTGTAGACCTTCTTTTCGAGCGACGCGTGGTTCTTCACCATGTATTCGGCGGAAAGCGCCTGGTCGGCAAAGCTCATATCCATTACCGAAGCCGGATGGCCTTCGGCGGCGGCCAGGTTGATGAGGCGGCCTTCGCCCAGGAGGTTGATGCGGCGTCCGTCTTTCAGTGAGTATTCTTCGACGAAGTCGCGGGTGGTGCGCTTCGACGAGGACAGCTTCTCAAGCGACGGGATGTCGATTTCTACATTGAAGTGGCCCGAGTTCGAAATGATCGCGCCATCTTTCATGTGCTCGAAGTGTTGTTTTGCCAGAACGTTCTTGTTGCCGGTGACGGTGCAGAAAACGTCGCCGAGCTTCGCGGCTTCGTCCATGCTCATCACGCGGAATCCGTCCATGACGGCTTCGAGAGCTTTCGTCGGATCGACTTCGGTGATGATGACTTCGGCGCCAGCGCCGCGCGCACGCGAAGCGAGACCGCGACCGCACCAGCCGTAGCCGGCGACCACGAACTTCGATCCGGCGAGCAGGAAATTAGTCGCGCGGATGATGCCGTCGATGGTCGATTGTCCGGTGCCGTAGCGGTTGTCAAACAAATGCTTGGTGTCAGCATCGTTAACGGCGATGATCGGGTAGGGAAGCACGCCGTCTTTCGCCATGGCGCGCAGACGAATCACGCCGGTGGTCGTTTCCTCTGTGCCACCGAATACGTTGGCCAGTTCCGCTTTGCGCTTGGTGTGCAGGATCGAGACGAGATCCGCGCCGTCGTCCATGGTGAACTGCGGCTTGTGATCGATCGCCGCCATGATGTGCGAGTAGTAGCTCTCGTTGTCCTCACCCTTGATGGCAAAAACGGGAATGTTGTAGTCGCGCACAAGGCTCGCGGCCACGTCGTCCTGGGTGGAGAGCGGGTTCGAAGCGCACAGAGCCACATCGGCTCCGCCGTCGCGCAGCGCGATCATCAAGTTCGCGGTCTCGGCCGTCACGTGCAGGCAGGCCGAAACTCGGACGCCCTTCAGCGGCTGGTTCTTGATGAATTCCTTGCGGATGATCTGTAGAACCTTCATCGACTGGTTCGCCCACTCGATGCGTTTCTTGCCCAGATCGGCCAGTTCAAATCCTTTTACGTCACTGGTAACTGATGTCGTAGCCATTTTTCTCCTAATCCCCGGATGAAAGGACAGAGGTGAGAGGTCAGATTGCAGAGGTGAAATCTGGCCTTGCTCCCTCGTCCCTGCTCTAAATTCTTATTTACTAGAAATCAATCGTTCTTCTATGGTTCGGGGCTCTTGGTTTTTACCTTTGACCTCTGACCTCGAACCTCTGACCTTATTTCCTGGCTCCTACCGGCTCATTTTTTTTCAGCCCGGCGTCGGATGCCAGCTTCGCGGCTTTGTCCGTCGCTTCCCAGGTGAAGTCGGCGTCGTTGCGACCGAAGTGTCCATAGGACGCGGTTTTTCGGTAGATCGGACGTCGCAGGTTCAAGGTTTCGATGATCTCGCGCGGCTTCAGTTTGAAATTCGCTCGGACCAGATCCGGAATCAGTTTGGCATCGATCTTCTCGGTGCCGAAAGTATCCACCAGGACGCTGACCGGATCGGCAACACCGATGGCGTAGGCGAGTTGCACTTCGCAACGATCAGCAAGGCCGGCGGCCACGATGTTCTTCGCGATATAACGCGCCATGTAGGCAGCCGAGCGGTCAACCTTCGTCGGATCTTTGCCGCTGAACGCGCCGCCACCGTGACGGCCCATACCACCGTAGGTGTCGACGATGATCTTGCGTCCGGTGAGACCGGAATCGCCCATTGGTCCGCCGATGACAAAGCGTCCCGTCGGATTGATGTGGTACTTCGTGTCTTCGTCGAGCAGATGGGCAGGAATGACCGCCTGAATCACGTGTCTCAGGATGTCCGAGCGCAGTTCGTCGTTGCCGACGCTTTCCGAATGCTGCGTGGAGACGACCACGGCATCGACGCGTTTCACTTTCTTGTTGGCGTCGTATTCAACCGTGACTTGTGATTTTCCGTCGGGACGAAGGTAAGGGCAGGTGCCGTTCTTGCGGACTTCAGAAAGCTTTAACGTGAGCTTGTGGGCCAGAGAAATCGGGAGGGGCATCAGTTCGGGGGTTTCGTTGCAGGCGAAGCCGAACATCATGCCCTGATCGCCTGCGCCTCCGGTATCGACGCCCATCGCGATGTCGCCGGACTGCTTGTTGATGCTCGAGATCACAGCGCAGGTGTTGGAGTCGAATCCGTAAACGGCATTATCGTAGCCGATGGACTGGACCACTCCGCGCACCAGATTCTGGAAGTCGACGTAAGCTTTAGTGGTGATTTCTCCGGCGATGACGACGAGGCCGGTGCAGGTCAGGGTTTCACAGGCGACGCGGCTGTTCGGATCGTCACGAAGGCAGGCGTCGAGAATGGCGTCGGAAATCTGATCGGCGATTTTGTCGGGATGTCCCTCGGTTACAGACTCCGAGGTAAATAAAAGACGATTGGTTGCTGGCAACGGGTATCTCCTCAAGGTGACTTCGAGCGTGTGCTTCCGATTTGGGGGGCTTGCTAAGCCTCGGGCTCTTGACCGGGGTTTGGCCTAATGTTCTTTTAAAACGGTACCAGAGATGGCCTCGGAAAGGCAACGGAAATGGCGGCTGGAGATGGTACCAAACATCGAGTGGGAACTGGGCGCGTTGAATGGTGGAAGCGGGCGGGTAAACGGAAGAAAAGAAAGAGAAAAACTTAGGGTGCCGGCGCCGGCTCCACGACGTTCGGGACGATTCCCCGGGGACCAAAAGTAACCGTTCTTACTTCGCCAAAATCTCCGCCCACCGCCATCTTCTTTCCGTTGAATAAGAAGTCGACACCGCCGGCGTTTCCGGCTTTCACAATGACCTCTCTTCTGGCCTGAATGGCACGCTCGGCCCCCGCTTCCAGTAGTTCCGAGGGGACTCGTTCGCCGTCAGCCAAAATCGAGACCCAGGATTGTTCGCGGGCCTGCACCACGACGATAAACTGCCCCGCGACCGGAGTCGGGAGCGGCGGATTCGCCGGTTGGGGATGGGCCGGGCTTCCAGTGGTTGAATGAGTCGTGGCCGATTGCGTCGCTGGCGCACTCGACGGCAAGAGAGAATTGGGCGAAACACCCACGCCGTTTGCTCCCGCGAGCGCTGTATTTGAGGACGTACTCGATGACGCTTCCGCGGTCGGCGCGACCTGCGCCGCTTGTTTTCTGTGCTCGCGTTGGCGGTGACTCCAGAAAAAAAGCGCGAGAGCGACGATCAGTAAGATCGCGGCAAATATTCCCCAGAGCATTTGCCGGTTTGGGGAACTGGAACTGCCCTCGATTCGGATAACTTCCCCGGCATTCTCCTCTTCAAGCTGCCGTTCACGGGCGGCGATTTCCGCTGAAACCGAAGGAGAATCGCCCGAAGCAGCCAGGTAATCGGCCACGGCCTGATCTTCGTCGAGTCCGACGCAGCGGGAGTAGGCGCGGACGAACCCCTTATTAAAGATGCCGCCCGGCAACTGGTTAAATTTGTTCTCTTCAAGTGCCTGGAGCATGCGCGTGCCGATCTTGGTGGAGACGGAGATCTCCTCGAGCGTCATCTTGCGTTTTTCGCGCTCCTGCTTCAATTTTTCGCCAAAAGAAGGCAACCAAGTCTCCCGCAATGTTGGATGGCGAACGGAATTTTACCCTGTCGAGATGCAAGATCATAGGGCATTCGGGGATGGGAAGAAACGAAGGTGACGGGAGATCGGGGCGGACCTGGCGTCCGCCCGTCATATTCCATTCACTCCATCTATTCACGGTCATTTACGGCGTCGGGATCGCCCCCTGCGCTTCGTTGGAATACCCGCTCTCGGCTCCGCTTCCGTCGACTGCCGTCGCTACGTAGTAATACGTTTGTCCGGCGACAACTGCGGTGTCGTTGTAGGAGGTAGTGGCGTCGAGACCGGAATTGATCTGCGCGTAGGGGCCTCCCGAGGTGCTGCCGCGGTAGACGTTATAGCCGGCGACGCCGGAGTTGGTGTCGGTCCACGAAAGAGAGACGCTATGCTGCGGAGGTGTGACGCCGTTGCCGCTCAGATTCTGCGCCGCATTATTTGCGGCGTTGCTGGTCACAGAGAGTACGGCGTTGGCGGTGCCGGACGTTTGCGGCGAAAACGTCATGGTGACGGGCACGCTTTGTCCGGCGGGGATGGTCATGGGGAGGGAAATGCCGCTGACGGAGAACTCGTTACTATTCAGGTTGGCGGATGACACGGTTACGCTGGCACCGGTTGCGCTGATGCTGCTGGTCTGGCTCACGGTCGATCCCACATTTGTGTTGCCGAAATTCACCGCCGTTGGCGCAATAATCAGTTGACCCTGGGCTGTGCCCGTCCCGCTAAGCGCGACAGTCACCATCGAATTGGAAGCGTTGGAAGAGACCGTGATCGCGCCGGTCGCATTCATCGCCGAGGGCGGGGCAAACATGGTGGTGAAAGTTACGCTGGCTCCGGGATTGAGCACCAACGGCAAGTTCAGTCCGCTCACGCTAAAGCCAGTCCCTGTAACCGTGGCTTGCGAGATCGTGACGCTCGCCGCGCCGGTGTTGATGAGCGAGTCCGTCAGGGTCGCGCTCTGACCTGACTGCACGCTGCCAAAAGCGAGACTTGCTGGACTCGCGGTGAGCTGACCAGAGGCCGCACCGGTCCCGGCCAGAGGGATCGACAACTGCGCGCCGGCAACAAAAAGGCTTCCCTCGCTGGCATTGGCGGATTGCGGAGTAAACGCGACGTTCAGGGTGACGCTTTGGCCTGCGCCGAGAGTCATCGGAAACGAGAGGCCGCTCGCGGAAAATCCACTGCCCGATGTACTGATTCCTGACAGGTTGATTCTGCCGGACCGCATATTCGTCAGCACAACCTGCGTCGTCGATGTTGACCCCAGGGCCACTTGACCAAACGAAACGGCCGATGGGAAGGCGGTCACGGGTTGACTGTTCACGCCGGTGCCTTCCACTTCCAAACCGTTCGTGCTGGCGCCATTGACGGAGAACTTAATGGGCGATCCTACCCAACCGTTTGCCGTGGGAGTGAACGTCACATTCAGTTCGAAGCTTTGCCCAACGGGTAAGGTGAGAGGAAGGCTGACGCCTGACACGGAGAAGGTCGAGTTGCCGACGGTAATTCCAGAGATGTTTACACTGGTTGCTTCGTTGTTTGTGACCACGACCGGCAAACTCTCGGATTGGCCAACGACGATATCGCCGAATCTGAGATCCGAGGGTGAATACGAAAGTTTCGCCGTGCCCGCAAAGGCGCACGGCATCATTCCGCAGAATAGGACGACGATTCCGATTGCTAGAAAATTTGTCTGAAAACGGCGTGCGCGGACGGAGAGAGAGGTGAAGATAAACCGGGGGAGGTTCATGTCCACAGTCTGAGAGAGCATCGGCGAACGGGGAAGATTCCGCAGGGCCCATGTGCAGCTGGCAATCGGCCAATAGGCAGGTCAATACGAAGTTGGCCGTTTAGACATCTAAATTCCTGCGCGGGTCCGTTCGGGCGGAGTTTTGCATCGAACCGTTTTGGGAGGCTGCGGCTTGTGGCTTAGAATTCAGGAAACGCTGGACGGCCGCAACCCTTTGCCAGAGCAGACTTTCGGAAAAGAATCCCGTGCGGTTACGCTCATGGAACCGGCGGGTTGGCTTAACTGGTGCAGGTTACCTACGTTCATTGCCCGTGCGGCGCGACCAAACCTATAATTTCCTATCCACCCACCTGAACGAGGAGTGAATGTCGGAGGCAGCGGGTACATCCCCAATTCGTCTGTCGCAGGAGCTGACCATCTTCCACGATGTCGCCAAGGCGCTGACGTCGTCGCTGAACCTCGATTCCATTCTGCAAACCATCATGGAAAAGATGGCGGAATATTTCCGTCCTGACACCTGGTCGCTGCTCATGGTAGATGAAGAGAAAGATGAACTCTACTTTGCGATTGCAGTGGGAGCGGCGGCGGAAGTTTTGTCGAAAGTGCGCTTGAAGGTAGGCGAGGGAATCGCCGGATGGGTCGCCCGGCACGGTGAAGCTTTGATCGTGCCCGATGTTCAGAGCGATCCACGGTTTTCGTCGCGGCTTGATGAGATGACGCGGTTGCAGACACGCTCTGTAATCTGTGTGCCATTGCGCTCGAAACATCGCGTGCTCGGTGTGATTCAACTCGTCAATGCGAACGCGGAAATGAGCGAGCAGGAACTGTTTTTCCTCCAGGCGTTGTGCGATTACGCCGCGATTTCGATTGAAAACGCACGAGCCGTGGAGAAAATTCAGGAACTGACGATCACCGACGACTGCACCGGCCTGTTCAACGCCCGCCATCTCCATAAGACGCTCGAGACCGAGGTCTATCGCTCCGCCCGTTTTGGCTACCAGTTCAGCGTGATCTTCATTGACCTCGACCACTTCAAGGCGGTCAACGACACGCATGGCCACCTGGTCGGTAGCCGGTTGCTCTCCGAGGTCGGATACCTCATCAAAGCGCAGCTCCGCCTGATTGACTTTGCGTTTCGCTATGGTGGAGATGAGTTTGTCGTTCTGTTGCCGCAGACCAGCAAAGATCAAGCGGTGGTTGTGGCCAAGCGCTTGCTCGATTCGCTGCGCGCCGGAACTTTCTGCAGCGAGCAGGGATTGAATCTTAATTTGCGTGCCAGCATGGGGCTGGCAACGTTCCCGAACGATGCCCAAACGCCGCACGATATCATCCGCCAGGCCGACGAAATGATGTATATGGTTAAAAACACCAGCCGCGACAATATCGGCGTCGCATCGCGCGGGCTGATGGAAACCTAATTCTTAGGCCTGCTTCGAACAGTCATTTCTCACCGCCGCTTTACTGCTTGCCCGAAGGCCCGCTGTAAGTGGATCCTTTCGGTGCTCCCGAAACTCCAGCTTCCTTCTGATACGACGGCGACAGCGTTCCTTTCGCTTTCGCGATTGGCAGCAAAGTTGGATAGAACTGGACGAATGTCGTATCGACGGCCGCGTGCTCGGCGTGGCAGCTGTAGCAATCGGCTTTGGCCGGAATCATCTTCGCAGTTTTCTGATCGCCGAAAGCGAAGAACGCCCACTTGCCGGGAAAGCGCGCTTCGTCTTTCACGTGTATCTCTCGTGCCTGGACTTCACCCTGAAAATTGCCCGACTGGTTGATCGAGCCCTTGGTCCGGGCGCCGCGGGATTCGATCAGAAGCATCGTCTTGTCAGGCCATGTGCCGGACGCGAGAAATTCCTTGTATGCTTCCGGGTTCACGAAGACGTTGTCGAAACTGTGATCATCCATCTGCATCTGCATCGCGGGACTGTAGCTCATGTCGAAACCGGTGGTCAGATAGACCCAGTCGCGATAGTTGGCGGGCAGTTTGAGTTGGCCGTCACTCGTATATTCCGGGCCAGATGCCTGCGTCGCGTTTTCCTTCGACGCTGCTGAACACAGGAGCACGAGTGCGACCAGCAGAATGAATTGCAGCAGCACGAGTTCCAATTTCTTGAGCATGCGGCATTATTCCGCATTCTCCTCACGAAGACCAGAGCGATCCTCGAAACAGAGTGGGTCGTGTTTTGTGCGGCATTTTGACTGATATAAGAAGATAGATCATGACCTCGGTGCGAATCGACAAGTGGCTTTGGGCTGCCAGATTTTTTAAAACGCGATCGCTGGCGGCGCGTGCCTGTGAACTGGGACGGATTCAATCGAACGATCAGCCCGCGAAAGCAGCTCGCGAAGTCCGGATTGGAGACAAGCTGCGCGTGACCAATGATGGCGGCGAGTTTCAGGTGGAAGTGCTGGGGCTGAGCGACGTGCGTGGGCCAGCATCGGTGGCGCAGACTCTGTATCGCGAAACCGAGGGGAGCCGGGAAATGCGCATGAAAGTTGCGGCGGAGCGCAGGGCGATGAAGCAGTTTGAAGAGTTGCCCGAGGGCAGGCCGTCGAAGCGCGACAGGCGCCGGATCATTCAGTTTCGCGGGCGCGGTTGAAGGCCACCGCTACTGTTTGTCTCTTTTCTGGAAATCGGCGGGTTGGTCGGACTTCGGCTGGGTTTCTTTCGCTTCCGGCTTCCAAACCGACAGGTTCGCGGGCGCCGACGAATTGACGCCGAAGTCCCACACGTAAAAGTTCATTCCATCTTTACCCATCATTTCGGCGACGGCGTATTCTCCTGCGACGAGGGAATCGGTCGGCGTAAGTTTTAGCCAACCGCCAGTCATGACAGTGGCTGTCGAGGGGACGAAACGCTCGTCAGTTTTCATCTTTCCGGTGACGGCGATTTTGACGGCTCCGGCGACGCGTTTGCCGCCCTTGCTTTCCAGCCGGATGATTTTGTAACGCTCGGCCAGTGGCGGCGGTGGAGGGTCTCCGGGCAAAGCAGCGGTCGCAGGTGAGCCTGGGTTCAGGTCGACGTTGATGTAGATCGACGGAATATCGGTGTGGGACTGCACCTTGGCGTGCGGTTCAGGAATTTCGATGGTCTGCTTCGCGCCAGCCAGCGGATTGATCGCCGAGCGCAAAATATTCGTCTTTGTGGACTTGTCGAGATCGGCGCCCGATTGTTGCAGCTCCGCGAGCTGCGGTTGGGCCTGATAGGTCTCCAGCAAGAAGATGCCACCTTCGTCGGGCAGTCTGAGACCGGGAGCGACTTCTGGAGAACGGGCCTGTTCGGCCTTTCGCTCAGCATCGATTTGCTTGTCGAGTTCGACAGCTTCGGGAGCGAGCTTATTTTGTTCGCGGCCCTGCTCGAATTTGTCGGTTGCATCCCAGTCTATGAGTGAGCTGGGAACTTCTTCCCACTCGCCGCGCTCGGCACTGAAATAACGGACGCGGTCCTCGTGAGTTTCATATTTTGTGACGGACTGGTAGGTGCCATCTTTCAGGATCAGGCGGCGAGCCTGGGGCTGAGCGGGCGCGGGAACCTGCGCCTGCACCGGAGATGAGGCGATTAGAATCGCGATGGCCGTTGCGAGAATCGCCGACCTAGCAATCGCCGTCTTTGCAAACCATGATTTCATGCCGCCGAACATTATCGGCTCTCCCGCATCCATGCGCAAAAGCGCCTATGAAAAAATTAGATGCCGTGATTGATCCGGGACGGTGTCTAATTCTAGACGGGGGTGGTATGAGTCTCTGGCGAGATTCTCGCCGAGGATCTGTATCGGCTGGCGGCTGCGAGCTATCCCGTGTTGTGCAGCCCCGCGGCAATGCCGTTCATGGCGGCTCCGATGGCGTAGTCCAAGGACGAATCGACTGAATCGACTGATGCCACCTTCGATTTCGCGGCGGCGCGTTTGCGGCACAGCAGGTCAACCTGAATCAAGCTGAGCGGATCGACATACGGGTTGCGCAAGCGGATGGATCTGGCTAAAACTGGATTCTTCTCCAGTAATTCCCGCTGACCTTTCACCGCGAGAAGGTTTCTCCGCGTGCGCTCGAATTCCTGATGCAACATGCCAAACACTCTCTCGCGAAGAGCTGCGTCGGGGACGAGATCGGCGTATAGACGGGCGATGGCGAAGTCGGCCTTGGCCATGGCGATTTCGACGTTGCGAATCAGAGTGATGAAGAGCGGGAAACGCTGCATCATCTCGCGGAGAAGAGCGGCGTTCTCAGAACTCCGCTTGGCGAACTTTTCCAGTGCGTGACCGACTCCGAACCACGCAGGCACCGCATGGCGGCTTTGCATCCAGCCAAAGACCCACGGGATGGCGCGCAGGTCATCGAGGTTGCGGCTGGCGCTGCGTCGCGCCGGGCGCGACCCTATGCGCGCATGTTCCAATTCGTTGACGGGAGTGGCCTGCTCGAAATATTCGATCAACTCGTGGTTTTCGGCGATGTGTTTGCGATAGAACGCGAAGGCATCAGCGGACATCGCTTCCATCGCCTGGTTCCAGCGCAGTCCAATTTCGGGAGAAACCTGCGCGGGCATCGTCAACGCCTCGAGACAGGCGGCGATCATGATTTCCAAATTCCACTCCGCGAGCACCGGATCGGAATATTTCCAGCTCAGGACTTCTCCCTGTTCGGTAATGCGAATCTCACCTGAGAAATCTCCGGCGGGCTGCGCAAGAATCGCCGCATGCGTGGGGCCCCCGCCGCGCCCAACCGTTCCGCCGCGGCCATGGAAAATGCGCAGATTGACTCCGCACTCGCGCGCGGCTTCATGCAATTCGTGCTGCGCTTTGTGCAACTCCCAGGTGCTCGTCAACATTCCCCCATCTTTGTTGGAGTCGGAGTAGCCGAGCATGACTTCATGCCGGCGTCCCCAGGAATTGAGGAGTGGCTTGAACTCGGAGGACTTCCAGACGCGGCGCATGACGGCAGCGGAGGCACGCAGAGTATCAATCGATTCGAATAGCGGCACGGGCATCAGACCGGGATCGTTTTTGGTGGCCGCAACCGAAACACCTCCAATTGCCGCCAGACGGACGACCGCGAAGACGTCGTGTTCGGACTGCGCATTGCTGATCACGAAATTTCGGATCGCCTCGGCAGAATGAGTCTTCTTTACCTCAGCAACCGCGCGCATCGTGGCGAGGAGTTCAAGCGACGCAGGGGAGCGTTCGGCCGGCTTGCGGCTTGCGGGGGCGGGCATACCGGGCGACGTGTCCGACCCGAGTTCGACCAGAGCCTGCGACTGCACACTGGCGTGCTGCCGGATATCGAGCGCATTAAGGTGGAAGCCGAAAGTCTCTATCTTATTCAGCAGCGGAGAAACCAGTTCGGCCAGGCGCTCTCCATGGTTAGCGCGGAGGCTGTCGCGGATGAGGTCGAGGTCTTCGGCAAATTGCTGGGGCGACTTGTAAGCATGTTCGTGTTTTGACGAGTTACGGCTGAAGCGCAAACGCGCGATCACGTACTCGAGAAAATGGCGGTAGAGTTCGGCGGCGGTGATCTGCTTCCAGCGCGAATATTTCTCGCCAAGTTTCTTGTCGTAGCTGTTTACGCGTTGCATGAGAGCGTCGGATATGGCGATGCGGCGCGTCGACATGCTCAACTGGCCGATCAGGAGTGTTGTCTCGGCGATGTAGTGGTCGATGATGACGTGCCGCGCCATGGTGACCGCCGCGCGCGTTGAATCGGCGGTAACGAAGGGATTGCCGTCGCGATCGCCGCCGATCCATGATCCGAAAGACAGTAACTCAGCGACGTTGGTTTCAGATTCGTAAACGTCGTGCAGCGCTTCCACAAGTTCCGAGAAGAGACTTGGAAGAGTTTCAAACAGCACCATGGGGAAGAAATCGAGTCCCATATGAATTTCGTCGCGCACGGTGGGCTTGTTGAGCCGGACTTCGTCGGTCTGCCAGAGAGCCGTGATCTCGGCCATGATCAGCGATTCGTAGTGGCGGGCATCGGCCGCCGCTAGTGGCAACTGGTCGAGAGACTCGAGATATCCCGCGATGCGCCGGCGTTTCAAACGGACGGTGTGGCGCGCGATTTCCGTGGGATGCGCGGTGGAGACGGGCGTGACTCTAACCTTGCGCAGCGATTCGAGCATGGCATCTCGGGAGATACCCGCCGATTTCATGCGCACGAGCGTGCCGCGGAACGATCCTTCCACCGGAATCTTGCCGGCCAACATGCCCGCCGCGCGCCGACGGCGTTTGCGATGGTTGGTCTCGGCGAGGTTTGTGAGTTCGAAATAAATCGCGAAGGCCTTGGTGACGCGATAAGCATCTTCAATCGAAAGCCCGCTGACGATTTCCCGTGCGCGAATCATGAGGGTCGGGTCCAGGTCCGGAGACGAAAGCTGTTCGCGGTGTTGGATCAGAAGCCTGCGCAGCGACTCGACGATATTGAAAAAGGCTTCACCCTCCTGCTCAACCAGCACGCGGCCCAACAGAATTCCCAGCGAGCGGACATCGCGGCGCAGGGGGAGTTCTTTGGCGGGATCGGCCGTGTCGGCGGTCAGCTCGGCCAGGCGCGTAGCCTGCGAGCCTTCGCTCCAGAGGGGAATGTCAGCCATGGGACATTTTAGCGGAAGTGTGTCGCTGTTTATTGTTTTACCGCGAATGGAATGACGACGCTGGCATCGGCATGGCTCTTCGATCCGTCGCTGTAATTACTTTCGCCAAAGGCATAGACGTTCACTGAATAATTGCCGGGAGGCGTCTTACCTTTTGAAGTGGTGACGGATGCAGTCACGCTCTCAACGGCGCGGGAACTGACGACGTGCCGATTCAAAGGATCGTTCGTCGCAATTTCGCATGTGGCTCCGGGCGCGTCAGTGCTGCACGAAAAATAGACGTAGCCCGTCCCGGGCGCGAGCGTCGGCTTGAGAGTGATGCTCGCCGAGGCCCCAGCGCTTACTGTTATGGCTGAGGGGCTTCCAAGAATCGGCTTGGCGCCCGCCGCATTCGCTGGAATCGTGTACCAGCGGATATAGTCCGCCATCAGCGGTTGCGGGTCGGTCAAAGCGGCAAACGATCCGCCCAAAGTGCCGCCGACCGCGACATTGAGTAGCAGAAAAGCGTCGGCGTTGAACGGCCATGCGTCTCTCGAGGGCAGGTCGTCAGGCGTGGCGATGAAGAAGGGCGCCGATGGATCGTCCACAAAAAACTCCATCATGTTTGCGGACCAAATCGTTCCGTAAGTATGAAAAGCCGTGTCCGCGCGCCGGCCGCCGGGGAAGGTGAAAGGCGCTCCCAGACCGGGGCCGGCAGTTTTCGTGGTGTGGATCGTGGACCGGTTGCCCCGAACCCCCGGCCCGTTGAAAATGTCGGGAGACCAATCCTCCATGATGTCCGCTTCACCGCAAGCGGGCCACGGATTCTTGCCGATGTCGCTGCCGAGCGACCAAAACGCCGGCCACAGCCCTTGCTTTGTCGTGTCGGGAAGCTGGAGACTGGCCTCGATCAGACCATAGCGAAAATTTTGCCGGCTCGCGGTCAACATGCGGGTGGAGAGCCAGGTTCCGTTGACGTTGAGAGGCTGAATTACGAGGTGTCCCTTGCCGTCAAGATAGACGGTGTTCTGCTTCTTCATTTTCATTGCGCTGAAAGTGCTCGGACATTGCGCCGGATTGCGCGGATATCCCGGCGGTCCGCAGTAGACTTCGACCTCGTGATTGCCCCAGCCGTTGTTGTTGCCAAGATCGAAACTCCACTTGGCGGTGTCCGGAGCACCCGCGGCTCCGTTGAACTCCTGGCACCACTGCGGGACGTAATTCATGGAACCGATCGTGGTCGGAGAAACGCCGCTGCAACCGCTCTGGCCGTGCGCCGCAGAAGGCAGCGCAAAGAGTGCCACTGCCAAAGCTATGATCGCATGCGACTTCATGTTTGTTTGTCCTTCCTCATTGTGGAAGGGGCATTTTAATGGAAGATGTGATCGCGACGTTCTCACTTCTTTTTTTGTCCTCTCTCGCCAGATCGCGGTAGCTGATAGCTGACAGCCGTTTTTTCCACATTCCTTTCGCGAAAACTTTCTGTCATAATTGATCGTGCACCCCAGCCCGCGCAAAATTCCAAACAAAATTAAAGCGAGGAAGCGATGTCGGCCAAGTACATTTTTGTAACCGGCGGTGTGGTGTCTTCATTGGGCAAGGGACTGGCGGCGGCGTCCATCGGATGCCTGCTCGAAAGCCGCGGCCTCAAAGTCAACTTGATGAAGTTCGATCCCTACCTGAACGTCGATCCGGGGACGATGTCGCCTTTTCAGCACGGCGAGGTTTTCGTCACCGACGACGGCGCGGAAACCGATCTCGACCTCGGCCACTACGAACGCTTTACCCACGCCAAGCTGTCTCGCGATAACAATTGGACGACCGGACGCCTCTATGAGCAGATCATCGCCAAAGAGCGGCGCGGCGACTATCTCGGCAAGACGGTGCAGGTCATTCCTCACGTCACCAACGAAATCAAGGCGGCGGCGAAGAAAGTTGCGCAGGACGTGGACGTCGCGCTGATCGAAATCGGCGGCACAGTCGGCGATATCGAATCGCTGCCATTCATCGAGGCCATCCGCCAGATGCGCCAGGAACTCGGCCGCGATAACACTTTATTTGTGCATGTCACGCTGGTGCCGTTCATTGCGGCGGCGCAGGAATTGAAGACAAAACCAACGCAGCACTCGGTGAAAGAGTTGCTCAGCGTAGGAATTCAGCCGGACATTCTGCTCTGTCGCACCGACCGTTTCCTGTCGAAAGACATCAAGTCAAAGATTGCGCTTTTCTGCAACGTGGAAGAAGACGCGGTGATTACGGCGAAAGATGTGGCGTCCATTTACGAAGTTCCCGTCGTCTTCGCGCATGAAGAAGTGGATACGCTGGTGCTGCGGCGGCTCAAACTCGAAGCGAAAGATCGCGATCTGACGAAGTGGAACGACCTGGTGCACCGCGTCTACAACCCGAAAGATGTGGTCAAAATCGGCATTGTTGGCAAGTACGTCGAGTATGAAGACAGCTACAAGTCGCTGAAAGAAGCGCTCGTGCATGGCGCGTTATCACACAACCTGAAGCTGGAACTGAATTGGATCGAAGCGGAAGGACTGGAGTCCGCCGACAAGAACGACAAGAGCTACGAGGCGCAGCTCGAGGAATACGACGGATTGCTCGTCCCCGGCGGGTTCGGCAAGCGCGGCATCGAAGGCATGTTGCGGGCGATTCAATACGCGCGCGAAAAGCATGTTCCGTACTTCGGAATCTGTTTGGGCATGCAGACAGCTTGCATTGAATATGCGCGCAATGTTGTTGGATTGGCGGACGCGAATTCCAGCGAGTTCGATCCGGCGACTCCGCATCGCGTGATTTACAAGTTGCGGGAACTGCGTGGCGTAGAAGAACTCGGCGGCACCATGCGTCTCGGAGCATGGCCCTGCAAGATCGAGCCCGATACTCTGGCGGCCAAGATTTACGGCCAGACAGAAATCAGCGAACGTCATCGCCATCGCTATGAGTTCAACCGCGAATACGAAGAGCCGATGGTCGCCGGCGGATTGCGCATTTCCGGCTCGACTCCTGATGGAACCTACGTCGAGATGGTCGAGATTCCCGGACATCCATTCTTTATCGGATGCCAGTTCCACCCTGAATTTAAGTCGAAGCCGCTGGAGCCGCATCCGTTGTTTAAAGCATTCACCGGCGCGGCCTACGAACACGGGCAGAAGAAAAAAGAACAAAGGGGCTCGGCGGAAGTTGAATTGTTTTTGCGGCCAGAAAAAGTGGGACGGAGATAGTTTCGGTTCGGCTCGTCCTAAAAGAGGCAAGGACCAATGGCGTATAAAGAAATGCGCGATGCCTACAAACCCGAAACTATGCGTGCAATTTTCATTCTTGAATCTCCCCCTAAATCTGGAAAGTATTTCTACAATCCTGCAGGAAATGTAAACGAGCAGCTGTTCAAGGCCCTTATGCAGTTTGCGGGAATCGAACACGGAAAAAAGGAAGAGGGGCTGCGTCAATTTCGGGATCGAGGTTTCTTTGTTGTCGATGCCTCATATCAACCGGTAAATAATCTTAAGGGAAAGGCTCGAGATAATAAGATCCTTGAGGAATATGGAGCACTTGTTCACGATCTCAACTTCATAAATCCCGACAGGACCATTCCCCTGATTCTTGTCAAAAAGAACATCTGTAAATTGATGGAGCCTCGGCTCAAGAATGCCGGTTTTAAAGTTGCTAACGATGGCGTGTCCGTACCGTTTCCTGGTTCTGGGCGGCAACGAGACTTTAGAGAACGGATTGCGCGGATTGCAGCCAGTTTGGGCATTTTATGAGCAATCGGTCGGAAACGTGGCCTCTTTGACTCTTTCTTTCCAAATCGATAACGTCCGCGTGGGCGCGGGCGATCTGTTTCTCATCGCCGGGCCCTGTGTGATCGAGAGTGAAGATCACGCGCTGCGCATGGCAGAGATCATCAAGGGAGTGGTGCGTTCGCTGAATTTCCCCTTCATTTTCAAGGCTTCGTATGACAAGGCGAACCGCACTTCGATCCGCAGTTTTCGCGGGCCTGGGATTAAAGAAGGCCTCCGCATTCTGAAGAAAGTGAAAGACGAAATACACGTTCCGGTGCTGACCGACGTGCATCAGGTCGCCGACGTTGCCGCCGTGGCTGAGGTCGTCGACGTGTTGCAGATTCCGGCGTTCCTCTGCCGGCAGACCGATCTGATCGTGGCGGCGGCCCTGAGCGGGCGTCCGGTGAATATAAAAAAAGGCCAGTTCGTTTCGCCTTGGGACATCAAACACGCGGTCGACAAGTGCCGTGATGCCGGGAACAGCCAGGTATTTGTCACCGAACGCGGCTCGAGCTTCGGCTACAACAACCTGGTGGTCGACATGCGATCGCTCGCAATCATGCGGAAGTTCGCGCCGGTTGTGTTCGACGCGACGCACTCCGTGCAGCTGCCGTCAGCGTCGCAGAGTGAAGGGGATACGCCCGCTGCGAGCGGCGGACAGCCCGAATTCATCCCTGTACTCTCCCGCGCTGCCGTTGCCGCCGGAGTGGACGGAGTGTTCATGGAAGTTCACGACAATCCGAAAGAAGCAAAAAGCGATGGCGCGAACGCTCTCGATACGCGCAACCTGCGTGGCGTGCTCAAGGAATTGCAGGCCGTGCGCAAGGCGCTGGACGTGGCCCACGCGACACCATAGAAAGCGTCGGCACCCCCTCCTTTCTTATTTGCCGACTCGTGCGCGGACTCCTGCACGGAACTAAGCACGGAACTGGGATTTTCAGCTAAAGTTAAAGCAGAATGCTTGATCTGAATTTTGTTCGTGACAACCTCGCGCTTGTCGAAGAAAAGCTCCGCCAGCGCGGGATGAACCCTGCCGAAGTCTTGAAAGACTTCGTCGCCATCGACGGCGAACGCCGGCAAGCCATCACAGCTGCCGAGACGCTCCAGGCGCGACGCAACCGCGCATCGGAAGAAATCGCAAAATTAAAGAAAAGCGGACAGGATGCGTCTGCCCAGATTAACGAGACAAAGGAACTGCGCGAGCAGATTCAGGATTCGGAAAAAAAGGCGGCCGAGCAGGAAGCGCGCCTCCGCGAATTGCTCACCTCGATTCCAAATCTTCCCAACAACAGCGTTCCAGTCGGGAAGAGCGCCGAAGATAACGTTGAGGCCCGCCGATGGGGCACGGCTCCACGGTTCGACTTCAAACCAAAGCCGCACTGGGAGTTGGGGGAAGCGCTCGGAGTGCTCGATCTGGAGCGCGCCGCCAAATTGACGGGGGCGCGTTTCGCGGTCTACTGGGCGCTCGGGGCGCGATTAGAGCGTGCTCTCGCCAATTTCATGCTCGATCTCCACACCAGGGACCATGGATACACCGAGGTGCTCCCTCCGTATCTCGTGAACTCAGAGTCGATGTATGGCACCGGCCAGTTGCCGAAATTCGCGCAGGATTTATTTCGCGTGCCGCACGGTGAAAAAGATCTCTGGCTGATTCCGACCGCCGAAGTTCCTGTGACCAATCTGTATCGCGACGAGGTCCTCGACGCAGCGCGCCTGCCCGTGTGCCTGACTGCTTACACACCGTGTTTTCGCAGCGAGGCCGGATCCTACGGCAAAGATGTGCGCGGCATCATCCGGCAGCATCAGTTTCAGAAAGTTGAGTTGGTGAAGTTTGCCCACCCCGAGACTTCCTATGACGAACTTGAAAAGCTGACCAACAACGCCGAAACTGTTCTGCAAAAACTCGGACTGCACTATCGCGTGGTCGCGCTTTGCACGGCCGACATGGGATTCTCTTCAGCCAAGACTTATGACATCGAAGTCTGGCTGCCGGGGCAGAATCTGTTCCGCGAAATATCTTCGTGCTCGAATTTCGAATCGTTCCAGGCCCGGCGCGCGAATATTCGCTATCGTCCTCAAGGCAAGACGAAGACAGAATTTCTGCACACACTCAACGGCAGCGCCCTGGCAGTCGGGCGCACCTGGGTCGCGATCATCGAAAACTATCAACAGGCCGATGGCAGCGTGCGGATTCCGGAGGCTCTGCAACCCTACATGGGCACCGACATCATCAAACCGTATGTCCCATAGAGCCGTGAAAGGTCGCGCGAATCGGAGATTTGCTATCGCATGAATTCCCCAATACACTTGCAGCCATCGGCAGCAGCCTCGACGGTGCTCGATTCGACCGTCTCTCCCATGGGCGCGATCTGGCGCACAATCCGCGGCTACATCTTTTGGTCGTATGAGCGGGGAAGCCTGCACTACGACATCATGGTCACCCTTATCCTTCTCTTTATCTTTGTCTCGCCGCGTCTTATTCACTACAAAGACAATCCTGTGGAGCGCAATCCGCATCTCACGGGCGTGATCGTGTTGCCAGCCGAAAATGGCGAATTTATCTATCAGATACAGGCGTCAGCGGTGAATTCCGCCCAGGGCGGTGACGTCCGCCGCCAACTTGAGCAAATCATCGAGCCCATCGCCGGTGCCGTGAGCATCACCAGGTACGACACGCTGAAGGATGCCGCGGGGCGTCCGCAGAGTTACAAAGTGTGGGTCGTAAAAGATTAATGCTGGAGTGAATTTGTGGCGATCCAAATCACGACCGTCTTCAAGACAGTTTCGGCCGCTTGTCTCCTGACATCGGCGCTTTGGGCTCAGACCGACTCTGCCGCGCTCGACAAAGTTCTCAGTCAGATGGACGCCGCCGCTGCCAGGTTCCATACGACCGAAGCCCGCGTGGCGTATGACGAGTATCAAAAAGTTATCAACGACACCGAGACCGAGACCGGCAGAATTTATTTCCGCCGCGAAGGCGGCGAAGTGCAGATGGCTGTCGATTTCGACGCACCCGACGTCAAGTATGTTCGCTATACGGGAGGAAAAGTCCAGGTCTACCTGCCAAAAGCGGATGAGGTCGACGAATACAGTCCCGGCAAGAACCGCGCCGATGTCGAAAGCTATCTGGTGCTCGGCTTTGGCGGCAGCGGACACGAATTGCTGAAGTCATACGACGTGAAGCTTCTCGGCTCCGAGACGGTCGGCGGAGTGAAAGCTGAAAAGCTGGAGCTGATTCCGAAATCCGAGCATTTCCGAAACGACTTCATTGCCCGTATCCTGCTCTGGGTCGATCCCGCCAATGGAATCTCTGTGCAGCAGCAGTTCTTTCAGCCTGATCCCCGGAACCCCTTGGGCGGCGATTACCGCCTGGCCAAGTATTCGGACATCAAGATCGATCAAAAGCTGCCGGACGGCGTTTTCAAACTCAAGACAACGAAAAAGACGAAATTTGTCTCGCCCCAGTAATTTCCTTCGGTATTCCGTCCGAATCCGAACCTCAGAAACCAGCTGAAAAACCCTGTCGGCGGCTATATACTGCGAAATAGCTTCGGAAAGTTGAGTTGGCATGGCAAAAGTCTTCACGATTACCGCTCTTCCCGATATTTCGCGCAGGAAGCGTGAGCGTACCTCCGATCCGCGCTACGTTGATGGACAGAAAATGCTGGTCGAGGCGATGAAGTATCTGGCCAAGGCCGACCCCGTCGCCAACCGCGAGGCCGTGGAGTTGCTCTCTGAGCATGTCCGCACACGTTTCCGTATGACCGACTCCCCGCTTAGCTAAGAACGAGTGCCGATCCCTAATAATTATTTTTCTGGGACTAAGCTGCTTCTCTTCTAATCATTTTTTCTCCGCGTTCGATTTCCCGAGCAGTCCCGCATTTGCCCGCGCGACCTGTTTTGTCTATGCGACGGTTGACCTTCAGTCACCGCCGCAAGCATCCCGATTGTGTTGACTTTCCTAATCGGACCACTAAACTTGGTGGCTAACCAGCGTCACGTTTACAACGAGATCCTTCCCTGGGGGGCATGACATGCGTTCGGTTTTAGGGCCTTCGGTCGTTGCACTTCTAGTCGTTGCACTTCTAATGACCTGTTTCATTTTGCCGAGCGCGGCGCAAACCATCACAGGAACGATTTCAGGCAACGTCACCGACGCGTCCGGCGCCGTGGTTCCGAATGCCACGGTCACCGTCGAAAACCTGGGCACATCCGAAAAGCGCACCGCAACCACGACCTCCAGTGGCGGATATCTCGTTCCCGACCTTGCGATTGGCAAGTACAAAGTCACAGCCACGGCCGAGGGTTTCAAGACGCTGTTGCAAAACGTGGAAGTCCTCGCCGGAGCCGTCAAGCGCGCTGAGTTCAAACTGCAAGTTGGTCAACGCACCGAAACTGTGGAAGTGCAGGGCGAGGCGCCACTGATCGATCTGTCGCCCAACAACAGCAACTACGTCGACAGCGTAAAGATTGAGAATGTTCCGCTCAACGGCCGCGACTTCAATTCGCTGGTGGCGATCACTCCCGGAGTTCAGCGCGCGCCGGGCGGCGGGTTTCTCGCCATCAGCATCAACGGATCGCGCACCACTTCGAACAATTATTTTATCGATGGCCTCTACAACAATGACCGCTACTACGGCGACTCGGCGATCAATCAGACGGGAATTGTCGGTATTCCTGCAGTTCCGTTTCCGCCGGAGGCGATCGAAGAACTCAGCGTCCAGGAAACGCCATCGGCCGAATTTGGTGTGAAGGGCGGGGCGCCCATCCTGCTCAGCATGAAGAGCGGCACGAATGCTTGGCACGGTTCTGGCACGTGGGTAAACCACAGCGGATTGGGCGACGCCATCAATTATTTCGGAAAGCACAACACAGATGACTGCGCCACTCCCGGAGAATGTCAAACCACGAGCATCCATAACAACCAGTTCAATGGAACCATTGGCGGACCGATCATCAAAGATCGAGCGTTCTTCTTTCTCTACTACGAGGGGCAACGCTACAAATCGTCGTCTGTTTCCGACCGCGTAGTTCCCATGACCTCCGATGTCGCCACGGCCATGGCGGATATCGCAGCCAACAACCTTGCCGTGGATCCCGTTGGGCAGACATTGCTCAATTATTTCCCCATTACGGCCACCGGCCAATACATTACCAGCACGCCGACTTTCGCTAGTGCCAACAGTTTCGGAACTAAATTTGACTTCAAAGTAAATTCCAAGAATTCGATAGCAGTTCGTTACATTTTGGGAGATAGCCTCCAGAGCGCGCCTCCCTTTGCCGGACTCCCGGCTGCCGGCAGCAATCCGAATTTATTCAATTCCGTTGCTGCATCGCGGGCGCAAATGGCGGGTGTGAGTTGGATTTCCAACTTCAGTCCCACCAAGATCCTCGAAAGCCGTTTCGGTTACACCCGCTTCTCGCAGATTCTCGGGCCGAACAACAAGATCAATCCACAAAGTCTCGGCATCGATACCGGCCCGCTCGGCCCCGCCGACTTCGGAGTTCCTTACGTCTATCTGTACCACCTCGGCTACGGCGGCTACATCGGCGGAGTTCAGGGCTACCCGCTGTCGACGCAACCAGACGCCACTTATGACTGGTCTGAGCACTTCTCGTGGGTGAAAGGCAATCACACCATCAAAATCGGGGGGAACTTTCAGCGCGCGGTCACCAACAGCATTCGCAACGACGCGCGCAGCGGCCTGACAGCCGGATATTTCAGCAACTACGCATACAGCTACACGATGCCCTTTCCCACCGGAGTGGCCGGTGACGTGGAAGAAATCCTCCTCGGCAAAGCCGATCTCGCGGACCGGAGTTTCGGCGATACTCACCGCCACATTTACCAGAATTCCGTCGGCTTCTACGCCCAGGACGACTGGAAGATCAAGAAGAATCTCACCGTCAGCTTCGGCTTGCGCTACGAGATCAACGGCACCATGCGCGACAAGAACAATCTGGAGGCTGAATTTGTTCCGGGATCGCCCACCGGTCTTCTCCAGGTCGGCCATGGCATCAACGGCATCAGCAACGTGGACTACCAGGACTTCGGTCCGCACGCTGGCTTCGCCTGGGACGTTTTTGGGGACGGCAAAACCGCATTGCGTGGCGGTTATTCACTGACCCACGACGTCGCCAACTTCGGAGCTTTTGCTGATCCCTATAGCTTCGCCCATGCTTCTACAGGGGTCTTCACGCAGGCGAACCTCGGTTTCTTTAATGTCACAAATTACTCCAACGTCGCAAATGGGGGTGGCTCCCTCTTGCCCCCGTCACAAACCAACTACGTACTCGACAGCGGCTGCTACGATCCAGTTACTCAAGTGGGCGATTACATCTGTTTCGACTCGGCACTTGCCGGTCCACTTTATGGTCCCAGCCCGACAAATCAACTCCCCAATAATGCGTTTGCGCTGGTCAGAAATTTGAAAACGCCCCGCTACCACAACTTCAATCTCAGCTTGCAGCGCGAGCTTTTTCACAACAACGTGCTCACGGTCGGGTACTCGGGTCAGCGCGGCAGCAATCTCCTCATCTACCGGGATCTCAACGCCTCTCCACTCGGTACCGCTTGCTCCGGCGACGGATGTGATTCCTTCCGCCCGCTGTCGAGCGTCTACACCGACTCCTTGGGAAACCCGGTTTTCCGCCACGTGATCGAGGCGACGAACCTGGCTTCTTCCCAGTACGACAGCCTTCAGACGTCTTTCAATCAGCGGGGATGGCACGGGGTTGATACCGAGTACAACCTGACATATAGCAAATGTTTCGACGACAACTCCAGCAACCGCGGCGGCGCCGGCGGGGACTATCCGCAGCTCAATAACATCAACCCGGTAGGCAGCACCGCGCTGGCGACCGTCAATATCCGCGATAATCGCGGCCTATGCGATCACGATGTCCGTCTCAACTTCAATGTCAGCGGCGTCTATGCACTCCCCAAGATCCGCCCCCTCGGAACCCGGTTCGGATCGGGATGGCAGATCAGTACCATCTTTACCGCGATCAGCGGACGACCGTTCAGCCCGATCCTGGGCGGCGGAGACAATTCCGGACAGGGGCTGATCGGAAACAGCATTCGCCCGGAATGGGACGGCACTCCGATCAAGTACAACACAAGGAATCCAGATAACTACGTAGTGGAGAACTACATACCTGACGGCACCGTCGGCCAATATGATCCCTGTGGTCGACAAAATTTCGACAACACACTCAGTACCTATCAACAAGGGGCCATCCCGCTCACCCCGTTCTACCGGGCGTGCGATGGCAGTGTCGGAAACCTGCGTCGCAATACTTTGATAGGTCCCGGCCTGGCCCAGTGGGATATGACGCTTATGAAAAATACGAAAATCAACGAACGCCTCAACGTCGAGTTGCGCTGGGAAGTCTTTAACGTGCTCAATCGCGGAAACTTCTTTTATCTGCCTAACAACACTCTTTCGCAAAGCGCCGGTTTCGGCCAGATCAAGGAAACATCTGACGTCGCTGCTGGCAATCCGGTCATTGCACAGGGTGGCCCGCGCAACATGAATCTGTCGCTCAAATTTACTTTCTGAGCTTTGATTTGGCGGACATGAAGAGTTTGCCGGGAGTCAGGCTATGCTAGACTCCCATTTCTTATGCGGTGGTTCAGGTTGGTCGCGGTGTGGCTCGTTTGTGAAATATGCGCCGCCGCACAGATAGCCGGCGTTCCTCACAAAGCAGTTGCGTCGGCGGCTCACTCTAGCGCTCATCCCAACGTCATCTTGATCACCGTCGACACGACTCGCGCCGATCGCATGGGCTTTCTCGGTTCGACGCGAGGACTCACACCGAATCTTGATGCACTGGCTGAGGACGGGACTGCGTTTAGCCGCGCGTACTCTCATGTGCCGCTGACTACGGCGTCGCACACGACGATCTTGACCGGGACCTATCCGCAATTCAACCATGTGAATGATTTTGGGGTTCCGCTCGCGGCAGGACTGCCTTATCTGCCCGACATCTTGCATGAGCACGGGTACAAAACCGCCGCCTTTGTTGGCTCGTTGATTCTCGATCCATTTGCGGGAACGGCTCCGGGCTTTGAGCGAGGGTTTGACCTCTACGACGCCGGTTTCCGCATGAAGACGGCGAAAGACAGCCGCTACGACACCATCGAACGCCGCGGGGGCGAGGTGGTGGCCCATGCGCTGGCATGGTTGAAAAAGCGCCCTACCAACGCTCCTCCCTTTTTTTTGTGGGTGCACCTCTATGATCCGCATGATCCCTATGATCCTCCGGAACCTTACAAATCGAAGTTCAAGGATCCATATGACGGAGAAATCGCCTACGCCGATGCCTCGCTGGGGAAGCTCTTTGCCGCGCTCAAGGCCGCAGGCCTGTATCGAGGCGCGGTCATCGCCATGATGGCCGACCACGGCGAAGCCTTTGGAGAACACGGGGAGCGGACCCACGGCATCCTGCTCTATGACGAGACGATCCATGTCCCGCTCGTGATCAAGATGCCAAAAAGCGCAGGACCTTTGAAACAACCGGCGAAGAACGATGGCCGAGTCGGCTTGGTCGACGTGACGCCGACGATCCTCGAAGCAGTTGGAATCGCCATCCCGAAGGAGATACAAGGCCACTCGCTGGTTAGCGAGATACGCCCCGGGACCAACCTTAGAGCGACCAACCCCGGCGCGACATCTCGACTCGATCGTCCTATTTATTCGGAGACCGACTATCCGCACCGCGCGTTCAAGTGGAGTTCGCTCCGTGCTCTGCGCTCCGGCAAATATCTGGCAATCGAGGCGCCGAAGCCTGAAGTGTACGATCAGATGAACGATCCGGGCGCGCTCAAGAACCTTGCCGTCACTTCTCCTGCCGTGGCCAACACATTGATCTCCGAGGTCGAGAAGTTCCGTGAACAAACCGCCGCCGACCTGGCAGTGGCGGCGAAGCTTGGTCCTGATCAGGCCGAGAAATTACGCGCGCTTGGCTACGTGGGCGGCGATTCGGGCCCGGGGCACGAAGGCAGGATTGGAGGAGTCGATCCGAAAGACAGGATCGAAATCGCGAACCTGATGCACGATGGCATTCTCGAAGTCGAACAGGGTGAATATCAGAGCGCAATCACAAAGCTCGAACGCGTCATTCAGTCGGAACCCGACTCGGCGATCGCCTATGTCCAGATGGGAACGGCATGGACACGACTGAAAGACTACGACAAAGCCTTGCCCATCCTGCAAAAGGCGGTTGAACTCAAGGCCGACTCGGGACTGGCGCAGTACGAACTTGGGCTGGCGCTGTTTGAAACGGGTGACTGGAAGGCGGCGGCGCCGCAGTTTGAGGCGGCGGTGGCCAAAGCTCCGAAGTGGGCGGATGCGCAATTTTCTCTTGCGGCCGTGTATGCACGGATTGACCGCGTGCCGGAAGCGATGGAGCATTTGGACATCAGCCTTGAACTGAACCCCAATCACTATCGCGCGAATCTCCTGCGGGGACGTCTGCTGTCGTTGCTTGGCAAACCGTCAGAGGCTCTGCCGAATCTGGAAAAGGCGGCGTCGGTCGAGTCTGGGTCGCGGGAGGCGCACTTGTTTTTGGCCGATGCCTATCACCAGCTGGGACGGATGGACGAAGAAAAAATTGAGCGTGCAAAAGCCGAGCGGTTAAAACCGCCGACGCAATAGACCGTCGCAGCATTTGCCTGCCAGCAGGATAATTACCGGGATAGCACTCCAGCGTATAGCGCGGTTCTGGATTTTCGATCGTTCCGAGAAAAGTCGTACGCAGCACTAGAAAGCAGACAAATAGTCCAACCCAGCGAAGTTCCTGCCGTTTGCTGAGCAGTCCCCATAGAGCCATTCCCACGTAGGCAAGGTTCAGTAAACCGAGACCGACCGCCAACACCGATTCCTTCGGATCGTCGTTGAATTCCCACCAGCGCACGTCCGGAGGCAGCAGGTCGGTGCGCGGACGCAGCCACATGTCCGCGATTCGCAGCAGGGGAAGAGTCACGTAGTAGCGCACAGGGTGGGCGCGAATCCGTTCCGCAGCGAGCCGGCCAAAACGCGCGTCCAATTCCGGCGTCAGCTCCTCGGGCTGGTTGTAGTCGGCGATGAGCGCCAGGGTTGCATCTCTTTCACTCGGAGTGTCCATCGCCCGCGACGGCAGTTTCTCCGGGTCAATCTTGTCGCCCTGAACGTTCCAATAGATCTCTTCCACCGACGCGTAGTCAGCCATCCAGGTTTTGACCCAGCGATTGAAGCCGACCGGAGTTAGTTCCTCCGTCTCATTGGCATAACGCGGAGCCAGCGGCTCGAAATGATGAAGCGTATGGAAATTGCGAATCGTCCACGGAACGAGAGGTGCGAGCGCGACGAGAGCGACGATGACAATAGGGAGGATCCCCCGTCCTTTCGGGATCGCAAATGCGAGATAGAGCAAGACTGCGGCCAGCAAAATACCGCCATCCGGCCGCAGCAAGATGCAAGCGGCAATCGCTGCGCCCGTCGCAGCCCATAACACGACAGACTGACGAGCAACGGCTTGGGCACTGCCTCCCAGGTTAGCGCCCACAAAACGGGCGCGAACCTGGGGCACGATTACGTTCATCCGCCCAAGCGCCGCCACCGCATATTCCAGCGCAAGCGCCGTGAAAAATATCTCCAGAGTTTCCGTGAGCGCGGCCGCCGAGTAATTCGCGAGAAACGGACACAGAGCTGCCAGCAAGAACGCAATCCGCGCCGCACGATCGGAAACCGTTCGGCGCGCCAGGTCCGCGATGATGAAACAAGTTACGAGGTCCAGCAGAATCTGCGCGAGTAAAACGGGAGTGTACCGGTCCACTCCGAATATCCAGAACATCACCGCCAGAAACGCCGGATATCCGGGCAGGCGCGTGTCCGTCGGCACGATTTGAGTTACCTGCTGGACGACCTGCGTCTGACCGTAGATGCCATGGTGCAGCCAGTTGGTCGCCAGGTCAGCATAGACGCGGGAGTCGTCGGTGACCGCGGGAAAATAGATGAGGAAAGAAATCCGCAGTACCAAAGCAGCCAGTGTGGCTCCCAGAAAGAAGCGGCGATGTTCCCGGACCAGAGACAGCACGTTGAGAATATATCGTGAATTCCACTGTTTTCTGCCGGTGTTTCCTGACTAGACAATCCGCCTGAATATAGGGCGGATCGCAACTAAGAACAGGGAATCGAGGAGCTGGAACCGAGAACTCCCGCGTGACAACGTGTTTGACCCCTCGCCTCTCTCACCTTAGGATGAAGTGACCACAACGATGGCGAAACAGGTTTTTTACGACCCCTTGCAGGCCCGGTGGCGGCGAATTCGACGCGTTTTCGACGCGGCGGCGCTCGGCTTCACCCTGCTGGTTATTTTTTTTATCTACAGTGCGTTGCGCAGCGAGCCGCTGCCCGATCTCTCCTGGCTCACGGAGAAGAAGCCCTATCACGCTCTAAAGGAAAACGAAAAGGCCAAGGCTCGCGAGAAGCGCCGCCTAGCCACACTGGCCCGCGCCGGTCATCGCCGCCAGACCCGCAAGCATCCTTCGCAACTTACGCTTAATTCGGAACAGGGAGTCCGCGCCGCATTCTACGTCTCGTGGGACACCGCCAGTTTCTCGTCCTTGCGTGAATACGCCCGCCAGATCGATCTGCTCTTTCCGACGTGGCTACAGGTGCTAAGTCCTGACGGACATCTTCAAGCTTCGGATACGGAAACGAACACCATGTTCGATGTGATTCGCGGCCAGTCCGTCCGTCCCGTGGACGCCAAGGTCATGCCGTTTCTTAAGTCCGAAGACACCGACATGGAAGTCTTTCCCGTCGTCCAGAACTTTGACGGGACCGACTTCGTCCCGGGGGTCAGCGCTTTTTTGATGAACCCCGAGGCTCGCGCCAACTTCCGCCGCGAGATCGGTCTTTTCCTGGCTTCCGATCACTATCGCGGACTGATGATCGATTTCGAATCTTTCCCCAAGAAGGCGCAGCCCGGATATGTAGCGCTGCTCAATGAACTCTCCGGCGACCTGCATGCGAAAGGTTTGAAACTGTATGTCAGCGTCCAGGTACGCAACGAAGACTTTGACTACAAGGCAATCGCCGCTCCGGTCGATGGCGTCGTAATCATGAACTACGACGAACATTTTCCCGGTGGAACTCCCGGTCCCGTCGCTTCGCAGGACTGGTTTACGAGCAACCTGGAATCGGCGATCAAAGAAATTCCCAAAAATAAGCTCATCGTCGCCATTGGCAACTATGGATATGACTGGGTCGAGCGACCGAAAAAAGGCAAGCTTCCTCCGGGCGTGGCCGACAAAAGCGTCTCTGTGCAAGAAGCATGGATCGGTTCGCGCGATTCTGAAGAGGATATCGATTTCGACGGCGACGCGCTGAATCCGCATTTCAGTTATCGGGACGACGACAACCTGCGTCACGATGTGTGGTTTCTCGATGCCGTGACCGCGCTGAATGAAATGCGCGCCGCGCAGTTGCTTGGGATCCAGACGTTCGCTCTGTGGAGACTCGGTGCCGAAGACCGTTCTTTGTGGCGCGTCTGGGATATGCCAGGCGAAGCGAATGCCTCGGATCGTTTGAAAGATGTACCTCCCGGACAAGACGTTGACATGGAAGGTGAAGGCGAGATTCTGCACATCGAAGCTCGTCCATCTGACGGCGAGCGCGAGCTTTCCATCGACAAGCAGACCGGCCTGATCGATGGAGAGGACTTCAAGACTCTTCCCGAACCGTATCGCGTAGCACGGTATGGAGCCAGCAAGAATCGGCTTGCGATCACGTTCGACGATGGTCCCGATCCGGAGTGGACGCCGAAGATACTTGACGTGCTCAAACGGGAACATGTTCCCGGCACTTTCTTCCTGATCGGGATTCAAGCCGAGAAGTTCGGCGGGTTGACCCAGCGCATTTATCGCGAGGGTCACGAAATCGGCAACCACACCTTTACTCATCCGGACATCAGTTCGATCGGCACGGGCTACATGCGGGTCGAACTCAATCTGACGGAGCGGCTGTTTGCCAGCCAACTCGGCGTGCGCACGATGTTATTTCGCCCTCCGTATTCCGTCGACGCCGAGCCCGATACCGAGGACGAAGTCCGTCCGCTCGAGCTTACGCAAAGCCTCGGCTACATCACCATCGGCAACAAAATCGACACGAAGGACTGGAACGACGATCCCGCGCTCTCTCCGCAGCAAATCGCAGCGCGCGTACTTGACCATCTTCCGCCGTGCCAGCCTAACGATCAGCAGTGCGGCAACATCATCCTGATGCACGATGGTGGTGGGAACCGTGAACGGACGGTGCTCGCTCTGCCGTTGATCATCGATGGCGCCCGCGCCCGCGGCTTCGAGTTCGTCCCGGTCTATAAGTTGATGGGGAAAACGAAAGCCGATGTGATGCCGCCGCTGAAACCGGGCGAGTACTGGTCGGCGCTTCTCAACTGGATCAGCTTCGCGCTTTTTGGCGCGACGATGACTCTGATTACGGTCGTCTTTTTCCTCGGCGACATTCTGATGACCGGTCGCCTGATTTCCGTCGGTGTCCTCGCCATCTATGATCGGCTCCGCTCTCATGTGTATGGAACGCCTGACCAGATCGCCGCTTTCCATCCTCTGGTTGCCATCCTGATTCCCGCATACAACGAGGAGAAAGTCATCGAACGAACGATCCAGGGAGCGCTCGATTCGGACTATCCCAATCTTCATGTGGTGGTGATCGATGACGGATCGAAAGATCGCACGCTGGAAATTGCTCGTCGCGCTTTCGCCGCCGAAGAGGCCGCCGGCCGTGTCGTGATTCTGACCAAGCCCAACGGGGGCAAAGCCGAGGCACTTAATTATGGATTGGAGCATATCCGCGATGCCGAATTCTTCGTCGGTATCGACGCCGATACCATCATCGCTCCCGATGCCATTACACGAATGATCCCGCACTTCCTCAATCCCAAAGTCGGAGCCGTCGCCGGCAACGCAAAAGTTGGAAACCGCGTTAATCTCTGGACGCGATGGCAGGCTCTCGAATACATCACCAGCCAGAATTTTGAGCGCCGCGCGCTCAATACGATGGGAGCAGTGAGCGTGGTTCCGGGAGCGATCGGCGCGTGGCGCATCGAAGCGGTCCGCGAAGCCGGAGGCTACCACGTCGATACCGTCGCCGAAGACGCCGATCTGACCATGGCATTGTTGCGCAATGGCTATCGTGTCGAATACGAAGATAGGGCGCTCGCTTTCACCGAAGCTCCCACCAGCGCCAACGCGCTCATGCGCCAGCGCTTCCGCTGGTCGTTTGGAATTTTGCAAGCCGTTTTCAAGCACAAAAAAGTCTTTGCGCGTAAAGGCGCATTAGGATTTGTCGCGCTCCCGAACATTCTGGTCTTCCAGATTCTGCTGCCGCTGGTGTCGCCCTTCATTGATGTGATGTTTGTGGTCGGCGTGATCTGGTATTTCGTGCAGAAATATTTCCACCCCGAATCGAATGACCCAGCGAGTTTCCAACGCCTGCTCCTGTTCTTCTTCGCTTTTCTGGTGATCGATTTCATCGCGTCGTCGATCGCATTCCTGCTGGAACGTCGACAACCGGAAGCGCGCGAAGACGCCTGGCTGCTCAGCCAGGTTTGGTTGCAGCGCTTCGCCTATCGCCAGGTCTTTTCTCTCGTCCTCTTCCGCACCTTGAAGCGCGCGATTCAGGGCTTGCCCTTCGCGTGGGACAAGCTGGATCGCACCGCGGCCGTTAAATATGTCCCTGCGGAACGCAAGGATAAAGACAAGGATAAGGATTCCGTCAAGGTCTAGAGCGGATCACACCAGATTGTTGTCGCACTTCGCGGGGCGCTTATGGTTCCTCGAAGTCTAGAGCATAGACTTCCTGGCTCCCAATGTCGCGCATCAGGAGAGGGGAACCGTCGGGAGTCAGGCCCATCCATGAAACCCAGGGCTCGACGACACGGCGAAAACCCTGGAGGTCGGCTACGCGTTCGAGCGCGTGATCCGCTACACGGACGCGGTAGATAGCCAGTTCTTTACTGGTGCCGGTATCGAAATAAACATACTTACTGTCGCTCGACCATTGAGGAAAACCTACGTCGTGGGTGACCAGATCGGACCATTTGCTGGTGGCGAACTCGTAGAGCTTGAGTTGTTTCTGATCGTGAGTTTCTTCGGTCAAGTAGCGTCCGTCGGGAGAACAACGCGGTTGGAACAAGCCGTCTGACCCCGCGACAATGGTCGACTGAGACGTCTTGAGGTCAATCAAGTGGGTCTTCGATGATTGGAAAGGACCTTCGACGTAAATGGCGGAGTTACCACACACTCCAGCCCAGCCCGCCTCAATACCGAGGCTTTGAGGCGGGCCGCCATTCGCCGAAACGACGTAGATGTCCCGGCCTCCGGCATATTGCCCGGCAGTGTATACGATTTGGCTGCCATCGGATGAGAATCCTGGGAACGAGGCATCGATGGCCGGCGTGAGTTGAAGTTTCTCCGAGCCATCGATGCGACTCCGCCAGATCTCTCCCTCTGGATAGGTTGCATACGTGACCCACTGTCCATCGCGCGAAAAACTCACGTAGCTAGCGGAGATGCCAGCGAGATGAGGCACGAATTGAGCCGACTTGGCGTCGTAGCGGACCAATTCCGCGCGCGGCTGTATGCCGATGGCAAAAATCCGCTTGCCATCGAGACTCGGTTGGGGAGAGTAAAAACTTAGCGGACCGGGTGTGAGCCGGACCGGCTCGCGGTTCACTTTGTGAAAGAAGTCACCATGTTCGCGGATTGCCCAGAGATCGTATTGACTGCCGCGGGCGGCTTGAAACAAAAAATAATTCCCGTTCGGGGTCCAGTCGCCTTGCGCGGGGTCGGTGGCAGCATGCCATCCAGTGAGCATCTGATGAACTCGGCTCCCGTCGCTCGATACTTCCCACATGGCGTTGTGCGATATGCTCCCGGTCGTAAAGCGCAACAGTCGCGAATCGGGCGACCAGCGCAACCACCAACTGGTGTTGAAAGGTTCTGACACTTCCGCGAACTTCTTAGAGGTGCCGTTGCGGTCTACCTCGATGAGTTGGCTTTCGTGCGAGACCAGCAGATTGCCGTTCGGCATCCATGTGCCGTCTTCGCCCGGCACCGTAGTGAATCGGCTCGGGCTTCCTCCCACAACGGGCAATGCCCATAGGGGTTGCTCGATCTCGACTCCACTAAACTGTCCAATGACGAGCTGAGTTTTGTCCGGAGAAATATTGTTCAGAGAAACGTTTGGAAATGGTGTGTTCATGGCGACCGCGTCGCCACCTGAAACGGCGACTTGCGCGATCGCATAACGCCCGTCGATGACCTCTTGGACGTAGAGCCGGGTTCCATCGGTTAGAACGATCGGAGCCACGGGGCCGAAAACGTTCTTTACCTGCCCGTCATGGGTGATTTGTGTGTATCCCGTGATGCGTGGCGGAGGCAGCGCCGGGCGGAAAATATACGCCGTGGCGAGGAGCGCAACCAGCACGACCACAGAAATCGCGGTCATACGAATCGGCGAATGCCGACGGACGGCGGGTACGCCAGCGGCAGGCGTGCTCCGTGAAACCGCACTGGAGCGCCCCGAATCAATCTCGCGTTTCAGACGCCTGAGATCGACCCCCATGTCCGCGGCGCTTTGGTAGCGGAGCTTTCGGTCTTTCTCGAGCGCCTTGTTGACGATCGGGTCCAGTTCGGGTGGCATCTGTGGGTTCACGGCGACAACTGAAGTTGGGGCCTTATGCAGGACGGAGTCGAACACCATCGCTGAAGTATTTCCAGAGAAGGCCGGGCGCGCGGTGGCCATTTCGTAGAGAACGGCTCCAAAGGAGAAGAGGTCAGTGCGGGCATCAAGATCTTCGCCCGCGGCCTGCTCCGGTGACATGTAGGCGACGGTGCCCATGGCCATGCCGGGACTGGTCAGGTGCAGTTCATTCATTACGGTCGGGGCGCCTCCGAGCGATGCGACTGAGTGCTGGTCTGGCGCGACCTTGGCTAGCCCGAAGTCGAGAATTTTGGCGTGTCCACGTGTGGTGATGAATACATTCGCCGGCTTGATGTCGCGGTGAATCACGCCTTTGCTGTGGGCGGCGTCGAGCCCGTCGGCGATTTCGGTAGCCAACTCGAGCAGTTGTTCGGTCGGAAGGGGCTTGCCAGCGATACGATCGCGCAGAGTCATGCCTTCGAGGCGCTCCATTACGATGAAGAACTGGCCGTCCTGCTGTCCGATTTCGTGAATGGTGCAGATGTTCGGATGGTTGAGAGCGGAAGCGGCTCGCGCCTCACGCTGAAAACGTTCGAGCGACGCGGCGTCTGCGCTGAGCTCGGGAGGAAGAAACTTCAGCGCGACTCGGCGTCCGAGCGTAATGTCGTCGGCTTCGAAGACCACGCCCATCCCACCCGCTCCTAACTTCTGGAGGATGCGATAGTGGGATATGGTCTGGCCGATCATCTGTGGTGGATTAGTGTCAGCGCAGCCATCTTAGGGTGCCATGGACGGCAAGTCAAAAGCTTTCGCTGCGCCGCCGTCATCCCGTTTCGGCGGGTGTAAAATTAGAGATCGGAACACTTCAAATTGCAATATTCCAAATCGCTGATTGAACGAAAAAAGGATCCCTATGGCAACCACAGTAGCGCCGCCGCGTATTCAGCTCAATTTGCATCAAGGCCCGTTTAAGAATGAGGCGTTCGTCGATTTCAGCAAAGAAGAGAACGTGCGCAAGATGCGCTCTGCTATCGAGAAGGTGCGTGGACAGCTGGGTCGTGAATATGACCTGATCATCGGCGGGAAGCGGATCAAGACCTCGGACAAAATCAAGTCGATCAATCCCGCCAAGCCTTCGGAAGTGGTCGGCGTTCATCAGAAAGCGGGAAAGGATCACGTTGAGCCGGCCGTGCAGGCCGCGCTGACCGCGTTTACCCATTGGAGCCGGACGTCGGTCGAAGAGCGCGCGTCGCTTCTGTTCCGCGTGGCCGACGTGATGCGAAGCCGCAAGCTCGAATACATGGCCTGGCTGGTTTTTGAAGTGTCGAAGAATTGGCTGGAAGCGGATGCCGATATTTCCGAAACGATTGATTTCTGCGAGTTTTACGCGCGCGAGGCGTTGCGCTTCGCGCAAGCCGAGCCGCCCGTGCAACTGCCGGGTGAACGCGACACCTTGACCTATATTCCGCTTGGAGTCGGCGCGGTGATTCCGCCGTGGAATTTCGCCTGCGCCATCATGGCGGGCATGACACTGGCCTCGATCGTCAGCGGGAATACTGTCGTCCTGAAGCCGTCGAGCGATTCGCCAACCATCGCCGCAAAGTTTGTTGAGCTGCTCGAAGAATGTGGGATGCCAGAAGGCGTTGTGAATTTCTGTCCGGGCGGAGGCGCGAGCTTTGGCGATGCCCTGGTGGCGCACTCGAAGGTTCGCTACATCGCGTTTACCGGCTCGCGCGAAGTGGGATTGCATATCAACCAAACAGCGGCGAAACAGCAACCGGGGCAACTCTGGATCAAGCGCACGGTTCTTGAAATGGGCGGCAAGGATGCGGTTATCGTCGATGCCGATGCCGACATCGATTCGGCCGTCGAAGGTGTGGCGCAGGCTGCGTTCGGGTTCCAGGGGCAGAAGTGCTCGGCGTGTTCGCGGGCGATTATCGACGAGCGCGTTTATGACAAGTTCCTCGAGAAACTGAAAGCACGAGTCGAGAAAATCACGATCGGAGATCCGACGCTGAACCCGGGAATGGCAGCGGTGATCAACGAAGGCTCGATGAACGATATCCTGCGCTACATTGAGATCGGCAAGAAAGATGGCCGCCTGATTACTGGCGGTGCGCGCGACACGAGTGCCGGCGAAGGTTATTTCGTGCAGCCGACTGTGATTGCTGACATCCCGGCGAAGTCGACGCTGGAGCAGGAAGAGATTTTTGGTCCGGTGCTGGTGGCGATCAAGTCGCGCAATTTCGATCAGGCGCTCGAAATCGCCAACGACACCGAGTTTGGATTAACCGGCGCGGTTTATTCCAGTTCGCGCGAGAAGTTGGATCGCGCGGTGCGCGAGTTCCACGTCGGCAATCTTTATCTCAATCGCAAATGTACGGGAGCCATGGTGGGTGCGCATCCCTTCGGTGGGTTCAATATGTCGGGGACGGATTCGAAGTCAGGCGGCCCGGATTATCTCTACCTCTTTACGCAGGCAAAGAGCATCGGCGAAAAAATCGTGTAGAGACGGGATCTTGTCCCGTCTCTCTCTCGGATGTCATTTCGCTTTTCCGGACAAGTACATTTCTGCGACGTGATCGGCAAATTTGTTGGGCCGCGCCTCGGCGAGATTGGTCAGCACAACGACTGTCAGCTGGTCATCCACGTAGCGCGAGATTTGTGTCTCGAAGCCCTGCCACGCCCCTTCGTGCTCGATGACCCGATGGCCTTTCCTGGTTTCGACGAACCAGCCAAAGCCATAATCTCCAGAGTTTGGCTTCCCGTTGGTGAGTTTGGCGACGGTCCACATCTGATCGAGGCTGGATTTCTTCAGAAGCTTCTCGCTATACAGCGCGGCGTCCCACTTGGCGAGATCGAGAACCGAGAAGTACAGGGCGCCGTCGGCGGTCGTGTTTAGAGTCGGCGAGACCCACTCTTGATTTTTCAACTCTGGATTCTTCAACTCTCCCTTTACTAACCGGTAGCCCGCGGAACGATTGGGAATGATGTCGGCTTCGCTGATGATGCGGGTGGTGCTCATACCGAGTGGGCGAAAGATGCGCTCTTGCAGGAAATCCCCGTAGAACTGGCCCGTCACTTTGTGAATCACAATGCCAAGTGTGAGAAAGCCGAGATTGCTGTAGCTCCAGTTTGTGCCGGGAGGATAGGCCAGCGGGATACCCTCGACAATCTTGATCAGATCCGCTTCGGTGTAATCCTTCCGCATATCGAAGTCTTTGGGATAGTCGGTGAATCCGGCAGTGTGGCTCAGCAGTTCGCGGATCGTAACCTGCTTCCAGGTTGCCGGCGCATCAGGAAAGTATTTCGTCAGCGGATCTTCGAGACCAATCTTTCCTTCTTCTACCAGCATCATGACGGCGGTTGCGGTGAACTGCTTGCCGACGGATCCGGATTGAAAGATCGACTCGGGCTTGACGGGCACCTGTAGTTCGACGTTCGACATACCGTAGCCCTGCGCGCGAATGATTTGGCCTCCGCGAGAGACCATCAGCGCGAGTCCGGGCACGTGCTGTTTTTGCATTTCAGACTGCACATAGTCGTCGACGGGATCGGATTGGGCAGTGGCAAGTGTGGGGATGGCAGCGAGAGCCAGCAGGGCCCAGCGAAGAACAGTCTTCATCTTCATAGGTCCGGATATGTTACAGGTTCGGGCCAGAGGAATGAAGCAGTTCGCGAGTCGTCAAACTCCATAGCAAGAAAAAGGCCGCCCGCCGGCGGCCTTCTAGTTTGGTGATGCAAGATTAGTTGCTGATGCCTGCGCTTTGGGAGGCTTGGGGGATGGCTGCGGCTGCGGTGGCGGCTGCGGCTTCGTTCAGGATGCGGTGGTGGATGGTGAACAGCGCCAGTTCCAGCCGGTCCGACACTCCGATCTTGTCGTAGACGTTACGCAGATAGTTCTTGATGACCTGCTCGGTCGTACCGAGTTGGGTGGCGATTTCCTTGTTCTTGTATCCCTGAACAATCAGGGCGACGATTCTGAGTTCCTTGGCGGTCAGGCGGTCGCGGACGCGCAAGCCGACCATATCGTTCTCGGTCAACTCGCTCGGCACGGCCATGTCCTGCACCCAGTTTTCGCCGCGCGCGATTTTGCGGACGCAGTCGACGAGGGCGGGGCTGGTGACATTGCGATAGACGACGCCATGCGCTCCGGCAGCCATATAGCGTTGCGCGCTCTCGCCCGTATCGGCAAGGACGACCACGCGGGTTTTATTCTTGTTGGCAGCCGAGAGGACGGAGTTGAAATCGGAATGGAACCCTCCGGCAATGATCGAGCACGGCGGCGCGGAACTTGTCGAGCGCCATGAACATCTGCTCGGCAGTTTGCGCCTGGGCCACGATGCGCATTTCGTCTTCTACGGCCAGAACTTTGGCGATGCCGGCGCGGAAATATCGCCTGATTGTCGGCCAGAATGAGCTTCAGCATGGATAGTGCTCCCCGTTAACTGTTGCGAACGAATTCGTAAGAATCGATGACGCAAGCGACGCCCCGGTTCTCTCCGGAGCCAGCGCTGGCATTGGGCTCGTCGGTCCGCACCACGCGGCCGCGGCATTGAATGACAACGTCGTCCTTGCCACCCGTGACTTCCGGCGGCAGGGTAATTTCAAACTCCACAGGTGAGCCGACCTCAAGTGAGGCATCGGCACGGATATAGACTCCGGCCGCGCTCAGGTCGCCGGTCATGCCGCTGGCATCGCCAATGGCTCCCTCACCATGAATCTTGATCGGCAAATGCAGTGGAAACCTTTTCCCGGTACGCGCTTCGGACACAGTTCCTCCTCTGCCCATCGCTTCAGAACCTGACCCCAAAGCCGGAAAATACCCATCCTCCGACCCAAAGCATGATGAGCAGCTAACGGCGTTATATCACACCCAATACCCCAGAAGAAAAATACAACAATCACTGGGTTACCGAGGTAATACCAGTAGAAAGTAGGTACGTCCTCAAGTTTGGGCGTCGATTTTGGCGTCGAAAAAAGGTGAATGGCGGAGGAAATGCCCACACTGACCGGTGAATCCAGGTAAATCCGCAAAGAAATGACCGAGAACCCGAAGAAAGGGAAGCCCTCGGCTCCTATCGGTCGTTCTTGGCCGTTCACGGCCACGTTTTTGATATCGACACCACCGCGCCGGTGGGCTATACAGACAGGGACGACGGGGGACGAAGGGCGCGTGGTCATTATATTGATGGGGGTGGCGGGCGCGGGCAAGACGACAGTCGGACGCTTGCTGGCGAAACAAATGTGTTGGGAGTTCGCCGATGGAGACGACTACCATTCGGAGGCGAACGTTCAGAAGATGAGTAGCGGCATTCCCCTGACCGATGCCGATCGCGCCCCGTGGCTCGCCGCGTTACGGGAACTGATTTCTGGATGGATCGGCAAAGGGACGAATGGAGTGCTGGCGTGTTCAGCGCTCAAGAGAGAGTATCGTGAGGCGCTCAGTACCTCGTCGCAAGTGCGCTTCGTCTATCTCAAGGGATCGCCCGAGGTGTTGCGAGAGAGAATGCACAGGCGTGCCGGCCATTTCATGACCGAGCGAATGCTGGCGAGCCAACTGGCGACACTCGAAGAACCGGACGACGCCAACGCCATCGTGGTCGATACCGACCGCTCGCCCATGGAGATTGTGGAGGAGATTCGACGTCAGATTGAGAGTATCGTTTGAACTCCAACCGGGTGAAAAGAGTACCGACCACTGAGGGAAAGCGCAGTGCATGAAATTGAAGACGTGGTGGTACGCAAGCTGACTTGGCGGCTCGTTCCTTTTCTGTTTCTTCTTTACATCGTCGCTTATCTGGATCGCATCAACGTTGGATTTGCGGCACTGCAGATGCGAGAACAACTCGCGCTCAGCGATGCCGTCTACGGTCTCGGCGCGGGGATGTTTTTTGCCGGATACTTCTTTTTCCAGGTGCCGAGCAACCTGGCGTTGCAGCGCATCGGCGCGCGCCGCTGGATTGCTTTGCTGATGACACTGTGGGGAGTGATTTCGTCCTCGATGCTGCTGGTCAGTGGGCCACGCAGTTTCTACTTGTTGCGCTTTCTGCTCGGAGCCGCGGAAGCTGGATTCTTTCCCGGCGTCATTCTCTATTTGAAGAACTGGTTTCCCGCGCAGGCACGGGCGCGCACGGTGGCGCGATTTATGACGGCTGGACCGCTGTCGGGCGTCGTCGGCGGACCATTATCAGGCGCTCTGCTTGGCTTGCATCTCAAGTTCGGATTGGCGGGATGGCAATGGATGTTCCTGATGGAGGGCATTCCGGCGATCCTGCTGGGCGCGGCGACATTGACCTATTTAATCGACCGGCCGGAGGAAGCGCCGTGGCTTGGTTCCGAAGAGCGCGACTGGCTGATTGAGAACCTCCAGCGAGAACGGGAGCAGGTGTCGCCCGGGGCGAGCGCAGGTGTTTTTTCCGCGTTCCGCAACCCGCAGGTCTGGATGCTGGCCTTGGTCTATTTCGGGCTGAATACGGTTTCGTATGGTGTGAGCCTGTGGCTGCCAACGTTGATTCGGAGCGTTTCAGGAGTCGGCAATTTCACCATCGGCCTGTTGTCGGCGATTCCGTATGTGGCGGCCGCGGTGGCGATGGTGCTGGTGGGCTTGCACTCGGATCGTGAGCGCGAGCGCCGATGGCATACGGCAGTGCCGGCCTTCGCCGGAGCGTTGGCGCTGATCGGCGCGGCTTATTCAACCTCCGTTGCGCCCGCAATTTTCGCCATCAGCATTGCCACGTTGGGTGTTTTTTCGATGGTCGGCCCGTTCTGGGCGATGCCCACGTCGCTACTCTCGGGGACTGCAGCCGCGGCAGGGATTGCCTTCATCAATTCGGTGGGAAACCTCGGCGGGTTTGCTGGTCCTTACGTAATTGGGCTGGTGCGGACGTCGACTGGGCAGTTCAAGGGAGGACTGCTATTGGTCGGCGCGGCGCTGGCGACGAGTGGTGCGATTGTGTTGATGGTTCGGTTCAATGCGGATCAAGTCCACGGCAAAGCCTTAACCTCCAAGGGCACAGAAGTGCGCGGAGCGAAAGAAGTTAACCGCTAAGCGCGAAGACTCACAAAGCGCCCAAAGCGACGCCCCGGGCGCACGAACGACGAACGATGCTCCTCTCTCCAAGCCTTCTGGTCACAGATCGACGTGCGCTGGATCACATACGAAAAACCCAAGATTGCTGATCATAGTTCGAACACCGTGGAGTCGCCCAAAACCGTACCGAATCCCACCAACGCGATTCCCCAGGAAGGATCCTATGTCAAAGACAATGAAAGCGGCGGTCGTTGAGAAATTTGGCGAACCGCTTAAGATCCGCGAAGTACCAATTCCAACTCCGGGTCCGGGCCAGGTACTCGTCGAAGTAGCTGCCAGTGGCGTGTGCCATACCGACCTGCACGCGGCGGAAGGGGATTGGCCGATCAAGCCGACTCCGCCATTCATCCCCGGTCACGAAGGCGCCGGGATCGTTGCTGCCCTCGGACAAGGCGTAAAACACTTGAAAGAGGGAGATCGCGTCGGTATCGCGTGGCTGCACAGCGCCTGCGGATACTGCGAGTTCTGTCTCACCGGCTGGGAGACACTATGTCTCCAGCAACATAATTCTGGATATTCCGTAAACGGCAGCTTCGCCCAGTATGCACTGGGACAGGCGGACTATCTTGGACGGATTCCAGACAAACTGTCATTTATCGAAGCCGCGCCGATCCTGTGCGCCGGCGTTACTACTTATAAGGGCCTGAAGGAAACAAACGCGCGTCCGGGAGAGTGGGTTGTAATTTCGGGCGTGGGCGGACTCGGCCACGTTGCCGTCCAGTACGCGAAAGCGATGGGACTGCATGTTGCCGCCATCGATATCGGACCGGAAAAGATGAAGTTGGCCAAGAGCCTTGGTGCCGATCTGACGGTGGATGTCAGGGAAGAGAATCCAGTCGAAGCAATCCAACTGAAGATTGGGGGCGCGCACGGCGTGCTGGTCACTGCCGTATCGCTTCCCGCCTTCAAACAGGCGATTGGCATGCTCCGCCGCGGTGGGACGTGTGTTTTGAACGGCCTGCCTCCGGGCGAATTTCCAGTTTCCGTTTTTGACCTGGTCCTGAACGGACAAACCGTGAAGGGCTCGATCGTCGGAACCCGCAAAGATCTCGAAGAGTCGCTCCAGTTTGCCGCCGAAGGCAAAGTGAAAGCCACCATCGAGACACTGCCCCTCGGATCGATCAACGACATTTTCGATCGCATGAAAAAGGGCAAGATCAACGGCCGCATCGTTCTCGACATCGCCAACGATCCGGAAACCAAGAAAACCCATCATGAGGAATTAGAACTCGCCCATCGCTAGGCGACCTGCGATTCCCTCAAACCCCGTTCAAGCTCGCGCTTGGCGGGGTTTTTCATTCTGGCTACAAAATGGTGGCTTCTAAGTTGATTTCGGCTCGGGGGCCGCAGGGTCAAAGGTGGGCTGCACGATAAGATTGTGCCGCCGCGCGATTCGGCGTCGCTTGGATTCCTCTAGCGAGCCGGAGGCGGCAATCGCACACAGCACGAAAAATACAGCGGCGTTCGCCGGAATCTGGAGATTGAAATCGACAAAGCTGTGAACCAGAATCCCCAGGATACCGAGCAAGGCTGCGACCGTGACCGAGCCACTCGCGGTCTCCGTCCAATTGTTCAGTTTGCCTTTTGCCCGGCGAATGATCACCACCATGAACCATACTGCGATGGAAAATCCGGCAAGCCCGGTTTCGACCAGCAGTTGCAGGTAGTCGTTGTGCGCTTCGTTGACGAAGAATGTCGTGTAGAAACTGCGAAATTCGGGATAAACGATGGGAAAAGTGCCGAGACCCCAACCCAGTAACGGTTTCTTCAGGAACATGCGGAAGCAGTCGCGGTCGATGGTCATGCGCACGCCTCCGCTGATTTCTTCGCGCGCCTCAGAGTGAATGCTGGCGAGCCGGCGCGTGAGTTCGTTGCCCCCGAGCCAAACCAGAAAAACAATCACGGATGTGAGGATCGCTCCCAGCACCAGAGCCTGCTTCCAACTCTCCCCGCGCTTGCGCGCCAGCAAGAGTCCGAGCACGATGAGCTGTACCACCAAGGCGACGATGCCTCCGCGAGAACCGGAGAGAAAAATACTCGCCGCCATGAGCGCTGCGACTCCAGCGGTTGCCGTCTTGCGGTTTCCTTCTGTGAAGTGACTGGCCGCCAGCACCAGCGGGAACGGAGTCAGCATTTCCATCAAGCCGGCGTAGTGGTTGTGGTTGACGTACGGCCCGTAAATCGCGCCGCCTTGCTCGAGCGACCAGATCCAGTACAGTTTTCCGTTCGGCGCCATGCCCTGAAGCACGGCAAATGCGGCGACCACCGCGCCGTAGACCGTGATCACCTGGGCCATCATTTCGAAATGAGAAGAACGCCGCAGAGCCTGACTCGCAACAAATGCCAACATGCCGTAGGCGGCGTAGAGCATCGCGTGAGAAAAAGTGACGTGGCGATAGGCCGTCAAACCCGCGAAGCGCTGCAGCAGCACCAGGGCAAAGAAGGCTGCCATGGGGAAATAGAGCGCGTTGTCGACAACGATCAGTTCCCGGTTCATCCATTGGCGCGCCGCCCAGAGACCGAGCAACAACAGGGAAGCGGTTTCCAAAACAAAGATTGACCAGGGTTCAACGGCGCCAAAGGCCAAGGGCGCTGCCAAAAGTACGGCCCAAGCCGCTCCCAGCAAAGCGAGGTTTGTGATCCTCGGCTGCGAGACCTTGGTGACCGGCGCGGGTTGTGGCGGCGTGGCCAAAGCGGTGCTCATGGCGTCTTGGAATCCTCGGAAGAGGTTTCGCTGGAATCGGCGGGCGAAAGCTCAAAGTCGTCAAGCCAGAGTTTGCCGCGAATCGGAGAGCCGGCGGGAAAGCGCTCGATCACGAGCGCCAGCAGTGTCGTGGTCGAAGGAGTGGTCACCTGGGTATGAACCTCCTTCCAGAAGTCGGCATCGCGCAGCGAGTCGCTCACGAAAAGTGGTGTACCGGTATAAGCATCTCGTAAAACGATCTGGGGTCCACCGGCGCCTTCGAAGTCGGCTGACTTGTAGAACGCGGAAAAGTCGTAGGTCGTGCCGCCGTGCACTGGGATGACTTGCGCAATTCCGGCGTCGCTGATTCCCGGTCCTTCGAAAGTGAGCGATAGAGAGCGGTGGCCCTGACGAAAATCGCTTGGATCGAGCAACGGCTTAACGCCGGTTCGATTGGTGTAGTTCCAGTCGAAGCCACCGTTCAAAATGTCGAGACTGAAATCGCCGTTGACCACCAGATTGTCTTCGGTGGGCAGGTAAGCAGACAGGCCAAGCGTATCGGCGGATTGCTGCCATGCGGCCATCGCAGCGTCGGGCCGGTGCGCCTGAATAAGGTAAGCAACCTGATTGAAGAGATATTGGTTGGGAAACTTCTCGTGTAAATCAGCAAGCCGTCGCCAGGCTTTGATGGTGCCCTCGGTATCCTGCTTGCTTCGCAGAAGATTCAAAAAGGCGTTGAGGGCATCAGGGCGGGCGGGAACGACATATTGCAGAAGCGCGTCCGCGTCCGGGCGTACGCGCCAGCTGGCAACCAGGGCGGCGTTGGACAGTTCGTCGTCATTTTCGACGACCACGTGAAATTCACGAAGAGCGCGATCGATGTCGCCGTCAATCAGGAAGAAGTTCGCCGCTTCCCATGCGACTTTGGGAGCGGTAGGTTCGGCTTGCAGGGCGCGGTTCAGAGCGTCGCGTTGGCCGGCGATATATCCGGTGACCTGGTATGCCCCGGCCAGATCGAACCAGTAGCGGGCATCGTGGGGATTAAGATCGACTGCGGCTCGCAGACTTTCGATCGCGGGTTGCGGATCGCCCGCAATGTACTCATAGTATCGGCCGAGTCGATAGCGATAATCGGCATTGCCCGGAGATAGAAATACAGCGCGCCGCAAGCTGCCTAACTCAGCATGCGAAGCGAACACGCTGGCTACGAATTCCGTGGCGGCGAGAAAAAAATAACAACACGCGAGTATCCCGAGTGCGGCAGCAAACTGCCAACGGCGCGGGTTTACCAGTGGAATTCGCATTTCACGTCAGCGGGAGAGCTAGACTGCTTTCGGCTCCGTTGCACTCCCCGCTTCAACAGGCTCTTCCTGATAGTAGTGTCCGTATTTACCCTGATACTCGTAATAGTAGTAATAGTCGGGAGAGGTGAGATCGACGGCGTTGAGCAGGATGCCCGCAACGTGAGCGTTGACCTGCATCAGGATCTCGCGCGACCGCCGCAACGCTTGTTTCGTAGTTTGTCCGGAACGGATCACAAGGATGGTTGCATCGGCTCGCGGCGACAGCACCACGGCATCGGTTACGGAAAGCGTGGGCGGCGTGTCAATGACGATGTGATCGTATTGTTCGCGCAACTCGGTCAGCAAGTCTCTCATGTTGGAGGAGGCCAGCAATTCCGCAGGATTCGGAGGCGGCGTGCCCGCCGGCAAGATGAAAAGATTGGGCAGGATCGGCGAGGTCGTTATGGTCTGCTGCATCGTCGCGCTTCCGGTCAACACGTTGCTGAGACCACTACGCGGGCCCATGCCGAGAGTCTTGTGAACACTCGGGCGGCGCAAGTCGGCGTCGACCAGAAGAACGCGGACTCCCTTTTGTGCCAGCACGATTGCCGTGTTGATACTGGTGGTGGTCTTGCCCTCCTGCGGGCGCGCGCTGGTCACCATGATGATTTTCGGAGGCGCTCCCAGGTTCGAAAGCAAAAGAGAAGTTCGCAAGGCGCGATACGATTCCGCCATTTGTGATTGCGGGCGGACTTGCGTTACGGTTTCCACAACTTCCCGCGCTGCAGTCAGAGCCAGGCGCTTGCCGTTCGCGCCCCTGCCACCGGGGCGTGGAGCCCAGCGGAATCATTCCCAGTGACGGAAGACCCGAGATGACCGTTGCCTGTTCTGGGGTGCGAACCGTGTTGTCCATATTCTCGAGCAGGAAGGCGAGTCCAACGCCGGAAATAACTCCCAGAACGAGGGCAAAGGCCAGGTTGCGCGGAATATTTGGCTCGCTCGGCGCCGTCGGCACGCGCGCCGCATCGATGATGCGAAAATTGTTCGAACGCAATCCGGCGGTTACGCCCGCTTCCTTCAGTTTTTCGAGCAGGCCTTCATAGAGAGTTCGGTTGCTGTCGAGGTCGCGTTTCAGAATGCTGTATTCGATCGCGCTTTCGTTGAGTTTGTTGGCTTCTTGTTTTTGCTTATCGAAAGCATCACGCAACATATTCTCGCGCTGCAAAGCGCCGAGATAATCGGCCCTTGAGGTGGTCAACCGCCTTGTTGGTTTCCACCTGGAGTTCTCGATCGATTTCTTTCAGCTGGTTATTGAGTTGGATGACCTTGGGATACGCCGGCCCGAACTGTGAGCTCAGTTCAGCGATCGGAAAGCGAAAGGCTCGCCTGTTGTTCGCGCAGCTTGTCCGAAAGCGCGGGACTGCCGGTCGGGCTATCGGAAATGATCGCCGCCGCCACCACTTCCGGATCGCTCGACTGTGTCTGGCGATAGACCGCTTCTTTCTGCATCCGGTCGAACTCAGCCTCGGTCATTTCTTTATTCAGTTCGTCGAGCTTTTCCGTGGTGATGTTGGTCTTCTCGTCGGCTCCGAGGATCTCGTGCTCTTTCTGGTAGCGGACGAGTTTTTCCTGCGAAGTCTCCACCTTCATCTGCAAGTCGACGAGCTGTTTGGAGAGCCAGTCGGAGGCTTGCATTGTGGATTCGAACTTCGTCTTGAAGTTCTGCTCGACATAGGTAGCCGCAAGCGAATTGACGACGCTGGCGGCGAGTTGCGGATCGGTGCTGTCGAAATGGATCTCGATGATTCTGGTGTTCGGGATCAGGGAGACGTGGAGCCTCCCATGAAACATTCCCAACAACGTGGAAACGCGGGTGGAGTCGCGTCTGAAGCGGGTCGGCCACCAGATTGGCCTGCTTCTGGTCGGCATGGCCACCAAACTCGGGACGCTTATCCAGACCCAATTGACGGATAACCTGGAGCGCCATGAGATCGCTCTGCAGGATACGGACTTCGGTGTCTAAATCGCTTTGCTCGTAAACGTAATCGGTGTCGGGCGCCGAATCCTTAAAGGAAATCAGGTTCGAATCCGCTTTATTGACAGCGATGCGGCCAACGGCGTCGTAGACGGGGGTCTGACGCAGACTGGCAATCGCAACCGTCATAAAGATGCCGATTACAACCGCGCTCACCAGAAACTTGCGCTTGATAAGAACGCGCATGTATTCGCGGAGGGTCGATTCCTGAGACGGCAACGGATTATAAATAGCGGTATGCATCGGCCTCAGGAATTCGGCCGGTTCGCCGGAATGCATATCGCGCATTCCGTCGTTATTGCGTGGAACGTCATTTCGCGGAACCAGGGGTCCCAATGACATTGTTACTCCTTAAAAAGCTACTTCAAAAAGCTACTTCTTAAAATTATGACGAGCGGCGCCACGGAAGGCGACGACTCACACAGCTTTCCGCTCCAGCCACCTTCTTGAGTGAGCCGGACATGTCAAGAGCGGGCTGTTATGAGGAATTGGCCTGATTTTAACATCTTGGGGGAAAGAATCTGGCAAAAAATGCCGCGATCTTTCCCGTTTTGAATCGACATAGTCACCGAATCGACCCGTCAATCGCGCTTGAGCCGTTCACCGCGACAGGTTCAGTGACGACTCCTCGGCTATACTAACGAGCAAAAGACAGAAAGTGGAGTAGACCGAAGGGACAAGATGCTGAATTGGTCGCAGGAATCGATACTGGTAACCGGTGGCACCGGATCGTTTGGGAAGAAGTTTGTAGAAATCATGCTGCGCGACTTCCACCCGCAGAGACTGGTGGTCTTCAGCCGGGACGAACTCAAGCAGCATGAGATGAGAACATCCGGGTTCGATCATCCCAGCCTGCGGTATTTTATTGGGGATGTGCGTGACGTGGAGCGGCTGAAACGTGCTTTGTCAGGCGTGACGGTGGTGGTACACGCGGCCGCGCTCAAGCAGGTTCCGGCTTGCGAGTACAACCCGTTTGAAGCGATCCAGACCAATATCATCGGCGGGCGCAATGTCATCGACGCGGCCATCGATCAAGGGGCGCGGCGTATTCTCGCTCTCAGCACCGACAAAGCGGTGAATCCGATCAATCTTTATGGCGCGACGAAGCTGTGCGCAGAGAAAGTGTTCGTCCAGGCGAATGCTTACGCCGGGGCTCGGAACACTCGCTTTAGTTGTGCGCGCTACGGCAACGTTGTGGGGAGCCGCGGCAGCGTGATTCCGGTCTTTTTGGAGCAGCGGCGGCGCGGCAAGATCACCATCACCGATCCGCGGATGACGCGCTTCTGGCTGACTCTGGAGCAAGGCGTCAAGTTTGTCATTCGCTGCCTTGAACAAATGCACGGCGGCGAGATTTTTGTTCCCAAGATTCCCAGCATGCGTTTGCTCGATCTGGCGGAGACGATTGCGCCGGGATGCCAGGTGGAGACATCGGAATTCGTCCGGGAGAAAAGTTGCACGAAGTGCTGGTCTCCGAGGACGAGTCACGGCAAACGCTCGAGACCGAAGACATGTTTGTGATCCAGCCTTCGCATCCCTGGTGGAAATCGGAAAACTGGGTTAATGCCAAGCCTCTGCGCGGACGGTTTCCGCTATTCGAGCGACACCAATGAACGCTGGCTCACTCGGCGCGAACTGGAAGAACTGGTGACGCCGGAAGCGAGTGCTGCGGAGGCGGTCCCGACCTCGGCCTAGCTTACAAGCTAGTTTTACAAGGATGAGCGCTTTAATCACAAAACTGGAAACGCTGGCCATTCACGGGGGAACGCCCGTGCGGGAAAAACTGTTGCCCTATGGGCGGCAGAGCCTGGATGACGCGGATATCGAGGCCGTGGTCGAGGTTTTGAAATCGGATTGGTTGACGACTGGCCCGAAGGTCGGCGAGTTTGAAGAGCAGTTTGCCGCCCTCGTCGGAGCGGGACATGCCGTCAGCTTCAGTTCGGGCACGGCTGCACTGCATGGGGCGGCTTTTGCCGCCGGGCTGGCCCAGGGGATGAAGCGATCACGACGCCGATGACTTTTTGCGCCACCGCCAACTGCGTTTTGTACCAGGGTGCGACGCCGGTGTTTGCGGATGTCTCGGCCGACACGTTGAACCTCGATCCGGGTGAAGTCGCGAAGAAAATCAATTCGCGTACCAAGGCGATCATCGCGGTCGACTATGCCGGGCATCCCGCGGCGCTCGATGAACTGCGGGAACTTTGCAAGAAAGCATCGAACTGCTCCTGATCGAAGATGCCTCGCACGCCCTGGGTGCGGAATACCAGGGAAAACGAGTCGGCAGCATCGCCGACATGACTACGTTCAGCTTTCATCCGGTCAAGCATCTGACCACGGGAGAAGGCGGCATGGTTACGACCAACGATCGCGCGACTGGCCGAGACGCTGCGGCGTTTTCGCAATCACGGCATCAGCAGCGAAGCGCGCGACCGGCAGGAGCGGGGCAGTGGTTTTATGAGATGGTCCTGCTGGGCTTCAATTACAGGCTGACGGATATCGCCTGCGCGCTCGGGACTTTCGCAGCTGGAAAAGCTGGACGCGAACCTCGCGCGGCGCAGCGGAAATCGCCGCGCAATATGCGACGGCATTTCGAGACTTACCCGGGATCGCTATGCCAGTCGTCCGGAAGATGTGAATCCGGCATGGCATCTGTATCCAATCCGTCTTGAGTTGGAGAACGCTTGCAGTGGATCGGGCAGAAATCTTCCGCGCGCTGCGCGCCGAGAATCATGGGTGTGAATGTGCACTACATCCCCGTTCATCGGCATCCGTATTACCGTGAGAGCTTCCGGGTCCGCGAGAAAAATATCCGGTGGCCGAAGATGCATACGAACGGCTGATCAGCCTACCCATGTTTCACTCCATGACGCCGCAAGATGTGGATGACGTGATTCATGCGATGCGCAAAGTCATGACCTTCTTTCATGTCCCACTGCCCGACGAGGGCAAGAGCGAGCGCGCACGCCTGCTCGAGAGCGGAGCAAGATAAGTTCAATGTCAACCGTCTCCGACTGGGTCGGCTATCGGGCTCTGGTGATCGGGTGCGGCTCCATTGGCCGGCGTCACGCCAGAAATCTCAAATCGCTCGGCGTGCAAGAGCTTGGCTTCTGCGATACCAGCGCGGAAGCGTTGAAATTATGTTGCGATGAGTTGAACGGGGAAGCCTTCAGCGACTACGAGCAGGCGCTTCAGGTCTTCCGCCCCGACCTCGTTCTGATCTGCACGCCACCGGTCTATCACGTCGAAGCGGGACTTGCTGCACTGCGTGCGCGTGCGCACGTATTCATCGAGAAACCGCTCTCCCACGAATCGGAAGGAATCCAGGCGCTGATTTCCGAAGCGCGACGCCGCGACCGCAATGTACAGATCGGCTATAACATGCGGTTTCATCCCGGCCTGCGGATCATGAAGGATCTCGTCGATTCCGGAAAAATCGGGCGCGTCCTCTGGTTGAGCGCCGAATCGGGGCAATACCTTCCCGACTGGCGCCCGTGGCAGAATTATCGCGAGAGTTATAGCGCGCGCAACGAGCAGGGTGGCGGCATCATTCTCGATGGTTCGCACGAACTCGACTACATCTGCTGGCTGCTGGGCCGTCCAACGGAATTGACCTGCCGTGCCGAGCATCTGAGCAGCCTCGACGTGGACGTGGAAGACTCGGCGTGGATCTATATGAGTTTTCCGGAACGGCGTCGCGCCGAACTGCATTTGGATTTCGTGCAACGTGTCCTACTCGCGCACCTGCAAAATTGTGGGCGAGACCGGAACGGCGCTTTGGGATTTCAACGTACCAGGAGGTGCGTTGGTTCTCATCGGAGCAGCCAGGTTGGAATGCCATCCCCTACCAGTTCGAATCGAATGACATGTACATGGCGGAAATGCGCCACTTCCTGGAGTCTCTGGGCAGTGAGACCGGCCCCATGATTGATCTCGACCAAGGGCGCGATGTAATCCTGTTGGTCGAAGCGGCTAAGAAATCCTCGGAAGAGGGAAGACCGCAAATTCTCAATTGGACGCGCGAAAGGATCGAGGGTCCGGTGGTGGCGATCATTCAGGCTCGCATGGGATCGAGCCGCTTACCGGGCAAGAGCCTGGCGATGATCGAAGGCCGGCCCATGTTGTGGCATGTGATTCAACGGGCGAAACGAGCCTCCCTGGTTGATAAGGTGGTGGTGGCCACCTCCACGTCTCCTACGGACGACGTCATTGCGCAGATGTGCCTCGATGAGGGTGTTCCTTGTCATCGCGGCAGCGAAGCTGACGTGCTCGACCGTTTCTACAGCGCCGCGCGAGCGGAAAAAGCGGCCCATGTAGTGCGGATCACGGCCGATTGCCCGTTGATTGATCCGGAAGTGATCGACCGCGTCGTGCGACGGTTTCTGCGAGGCGATCTGGATTACGCCTCGAACGCAATGGTGAGAAGTTATCCGGACGGGCTCGACACCGAGGTTTTTTCGTTTTCGGCTCTGGAGACGGCATGGCACGAAGCGGTGAAGCCTTCCGAACGCGAGCATGTGACGCCCTACCTGCGGTCAGAAAAATTTCGCACCGCCAATGTGGAGAACCATGCCACATCTTCCTACCAGCATTATCGTTGGACAGTGGACGAGACCGAGGACCTGGAGTTCATCCGTTCGGTGTATAAAGCGCTTCGCGGGCGGGACACGTTTGGGATGAAGGATGTCTTGCAGCTTCTGGAGAAAACTCCCGCACTGGAAAAAATGAACTCGGCGATTGTTTCGAACCGGGGCTACTACAAGAGCCTTTTCGAAGACGCGAAGGCGATGGCCGCCCCACCGCGGCCGATCGAGAAATCAAAACTGTGGATCGAGCGCGCTTGCAAAGTAATTCCCGGCGCATCGCAAACCTTCAGCAAGGGCGCGAACCAGCACGTGCGTGGCGTCGCGCCGATGTTCCTGGTCAAGGGCAGCGGCTGCCGTGTTTGGGATGTCGATGGGAATGAATACATCGATTACATCCAGGCACTGTTGCCCAACATCCTCGGCTACGCACATCCGGGAGTGAACGTCGCGGTCGGCGAGCAGCTACAGCGTGGACACAGCTTTTCTTTGCCGCACCCGATCGAGGTGGAACTCGCCGAGAGACTAACCCAGCTCATTCCATGCGCGGAGATGGTGCGCTTCGGCAAGAACGGGTCAGATGCAACCACGGGCGCGGTTCGCGCCGCCCGCGCAGTGACTGGACGTGACCGCATCGCCTGCTGTGGTTACCACGGCTGGCAGGATTGGTATATCGGAAGCACCACGCGCCACGCAGGAGTTCCGCGAGCCGTCCGCGATCTCACGCATCCCTTCGCTTACAACGATCTCGAATCGCTCCGGCGGATCTTTGACGCTCACAAGGGCGAGTTCGCCGCCGTCATCATGGAACCGGTAAATTTCTTTGCGCCGGCTCCTGGTTTTCTGGAAGACGTGAGGGACCTTGCTCATCAGAACGGGGCTCTCCTCATCTTTGACGAAATCTGTACGGGGTTTCATTTCGGCCTGGGCGGAGCGCAGAAAAAATTTCGTGTAACTCCCGATTTGGCCTGCTTTGGCAAAGCCATGGGCAATGGGTTCCCGATTTCGTGCGTCGTGGGAAAAGCGGACGTCATGAAAGTGTTCGAAGACATTTTCTTCAGCTTCACGTTCGCCGGTGAAGTGTCATCGATGGCGGCGGCCATGAAGGTGTTGGACGTGCTCGAAACCACCGACGCCCTGGCCCGCATGGATGCCAACGGCCGGATCCTTCAGGAGGGTCTGAATACCCTGGCAAAAGAAGCGGGGTTGCAGGATCGAATCCAGTGCATCGGATATCCCGTCTGGTCTCTGATCCGGTTTTTCGATACCGAGAGCAAAGACAGCCTGTTGGTGCGAAGCCTGTTCGCGCAAGAATGCGTGAAGCGCGGAGTGCTCCTTCTGGCAACGCACAATATGACAACCGCGCACGACCCCCTGGCGATCGAACATACGTTGCGGGTTTATGCCGACGTTTGCAAGACTCTGGCGAAATGGCTAAGCGAAAAACATCCAGAACAATATCTTGAAGGTGCGGCGATTCAGCCCGTGTTCAAAGTTCGCTGAATATCGACGCGTTGAATATCAATGAAAGAGGAGATCGATGCCTGACCGTTCTGATGCTGAAAGAGCGCCCGCAGCAAAAGAGGCGGAGGTGTGGCGCGGGCAATTCGGCACTAAGTACAGTGAACGAAACCTGTTCAACGCCGCCGAACTCGACCGCGCCTACGTGGGGAAGTATGGACTCACGCGAACCGCCCTGAACCACAGCTCTCTTGCGGACATCCCAAGGTCTTCGTCGATTCTGGAAGTAGGATGCAATCTCGGGAACCAATTAATTCTTCTCAAGCAGATGGGGTTTGAGAACCTCACCGGAATTGAGGTTCACAGCGATATCGTGAAGGAAGCGCACTCCCGGGTTCCGTGGGCTCAGGTCTCGGAAGGTTCAGCGCTCAACATCCCCTTTGGAGACGCCAGTTTCGACATGGTTTTCACATCCGGACTCTTGATTCATATTGCTCCGCGGGATCTCCCGACCGTGATGAATGAAATTCATCGTTGCGCAAGAAGTTAGATTTGGGGACTGGAGTACTACGCTCCGCAGATGACCGAAGTTGTGTATCGCGGGCAGTCGGGTCTGTTATGGAAAGCCGACTTTGCGCGCCTGTACACCGATGCTTTCCCCGACTTAGAGTTAGTCTCGGAGCAGAGGCTGAAATATGTGGCAGACGACAATGTGGACTCGATGTTCCTTTTGCGAAAAAAGAATCGCCTGCGCTAGACACTGAGCGAGCGCGAACCGCGGAGACTGACGAAAACAGATGAAACGTGGCGTACTTCTGATTCGAGCGGATGCCACGGTCACGTCTGGCACCGGACACGTAATGCGTTGTCTGGCGCTGGCGCAGGCTTGGCAGGATGCTGGCGGGCATGTGATTCTCGTCATGGCGCAATCGACCCCGGCCATTCAGGAGCGCCTCCAATTCGAGGGAGTGGAAACGGTTGCGATTGAGGCCATTCCCGGGAGTGCCGACGACTTGCGGCAGACGATTGCAACCGTCTCGTCGCACAATTCCGAATGGCTCGTGACAGATGGTTACTGCTTCGATTCGCATTACCTTGCGGGGTTGCGCTCTGTCGGGCGGCTGTTGGTGGTGGACGACAACGGAGAACTTGAGTTGTATCCAGCCGATCTGGTCTTAAATCAAAACGTACACGCGCGCGCGGACATGTACCCGAAGAGATCACCACGCGCTCGACTGCTTCTCGGGTCGCGTTACACCCTTCTTCGAAACGAGTTTGTCGGCTACCGGGATTGGACACGAAAGGTTCGCGAGCATGGCACGCGGGTCTTGCTCACCATCGGGGGAAGCGATCCCAAAGACCTCACGCCGCGCATCCTGGCTTCCGTTGCCGCACTTCCAATTGACGATTTACTGGTTCGCGTCGTGGTGGGCGGTAGTGCGGAGAATCATGGCGCTGTCGCAGAACAAGCGGCTAAATTTCCCGGCCGAGTTGCCGTTTTGTCGAGCGTGGAGAATATGGCTGAGTTGATGGCTTGGGCCGACATCGCCATCGCGGGAGCGGGGACCACCTGTTGGGAGATGTGTCGGTTGGGCCTTCCGGCGATTCTCGTGGTAGTGGCGAAAAATCAGCAGGTGATTGCGCATCATCTGGGGAGGCTTGGCGTAAGCATTAACGTTGGGCCGTCGGAATCGCTTGACTATACAGTGCTTGGACAAACTGCGTTGGCGCTGCTTGAAAATGAGGACCGGCGCCGGCAGATGTCGGAATCGTCCATGCAACTGGTGGATGGCATGGGAAGAGAGCGGGTTCGTGCCGCGCTTCTCGACCGAGAATTGAAGTTACGATTGGCGGGCTTGAACGACTCCAGGCTGTTGTTTGAGTGGGCGAAGGATCCAGCTGCACGCGCGGCGTCATTTCGTTCCGCAGGGATCTCCTGGGACGGCCACGTCCGGTGGTTTGACGAGCGTCTGCGGGATTCGCGATCGGTGATCTACATTGGAGAGAGATCTCATGACGAATCGGACGGGACCCCGGTGGGTGTAGTGCGGTTTCAGATCCAAGATGAACAATCTGATAGACGTGCCGTGGTTTCAGTGAACGTAGCCCCGGAGTTTCGAGGCGAAGGCTGGGGAAGAGAACTGATTTTGTTCTCGACGCGCGCGCTGGTTCGCTCGCGGTCTGTGCGGTGCATTGACGCATTCGTCAAGCCGGAGAACCACGCTTCGATTCGGTTATTCGAGGCGAGTGGCTTTCGGCGCGTGGGCGGAGGAGTAGTCTCCGGTCAGGATGCTTTGCGTTTTACATGGGAGTGTGGGAACAGAAGCCATGTCGACTAAGGTTGCAGCCAACGAAATCAAGATTGCGGGCAAGCGCATCGGTCCTGGGTCTGCGTCCTACGTGATTGCCGAGCTTTCCGCCAATCACAATCAGAATTTTGAGCAGGCGGTGCGGATTATCCACGCTGCCAAGGATGCCGGCGCGGACGCAGTTAAGTTACAAACTTACACAGCCGATACGATCACGCTCCGCAGCGATAAAAAATGTTTTCGGATTGCAGGCGGAACACCGTGGGATGGCCGAACTCTTCACGACCTGTACCAGGAGGCATTTACTCCTTGGGAGTGGCAACCAAAATTAAAGAGGATTGCGGACGAATTGGGAATGCATTTGTTTTCCAGCGCGTTCGACAACACTGCCGTCGACTTTCTCGAAAAGATGGAAGTTCCCGCGCATAAAGTGGCATCGTTTGAACTGGTTGATGTCGGCCTGATCCGGACGATGGCCCGCACTGGCAAGCCGCTGATCATGTCCACGGGCATGGCGACTGAGGACGAAATTACTGAAGCGGTCGAGGCTGCGCGCGGAGCCGGTGCAAACCAGCTTGCGTTGTTGAAATGTACCAGTGCCTACCCGGCGCCAGCGGAAGAGGCGAATCTCCTGACCATCCCGGCCCTGGCCAGCCGTTTCGGCTGCCCGGTCGGGCTCTCCGATCACACGACGGGAATCGCGGTTCCGGTTGCGGCCGTGGCTGTCGGAGCCTGCATAATCGAGAAGCATCTTTGCCTGCGGCGTTCCGACGGTGGCCCGGATGCCGCATTCTCGTTGGAGCCTGCCGAATTCAAAGCGATGGTGGCGTCGGTGCGCACCGCCGAGAAGGCTCTCGGCTCGGCCCAATTCGCGACCGGCGCGCGTGAGGACAGCAGCCGCAAGTTTCGACGATCGCTTTTCGTGGTCGAAGATGTGAAGGGGGGCGAGCTGTTCACGAAAAAGAACGTGCGCTCCATTCGTCCGGCAGATGGATTGCATCCTCGGCATCTCGACGAGATTTTGGGGAAGTGCGCGTCCTGCGACGTCGAGCGGGGAACGCCGCTGAGTTGGCCGCTGGTGGCACGATGATTGTCGGGTGTTTCCGTCTCACTCTCGGCCTAATGATTTGCCGGATAATACGGAATCGAGAAGTTCGGGGCTGATCGCGGTCTGAAGATTTTGGGCTGTCGTGTCTGTGATCCGGAACTGTTCGAGCAGCCGTGGAATATCCCGAATCGCTTTTGGAGAGTCCAGCGGATAGCCGGCAGAGAACTTCGCGAATTGCTCGCCATAGCCGGTCCATGAGGCGTCGAACCAACGGCACAGGAAACAGGGCACTCCATTCGCGGTGCTCTCGACAGCCACGCTTGATTCCACGGTGAAGCTGCACCAGGCTCGTTGGAAAAGATCCGAAGTTATTGGCCCTTCGCGTATTTCCACCACGCTTTGCTGGTCCCGGGACAACACGGTTTCGATCATCGCCTTTCTGACGCGGCGGCTTTCAAAGGGATGGAGTTTGACGACGACTTTCCGACTGGTCTTCCGAGCGAGATCACAGAGCTCCGGAAGAAGCTCGGTATAGAAAGTCTGACTGCGAGCAGACCAAAGTTCGTAAGCCTCGGAATAAAAAACGATCCAGTCTCTTTTGGTTTGATCGTCCTTAGCGGCTAGAACGGCTGCGGAAGGAGGGTTATGTGTCTGCGCAGCACCGCCGATCACAACTTTGTCCGCCGCGAGTCCACACCGGTTGACCCAGTAATCCCGCGCCATTTCGCCTTTTGCGAGGTAAACATCGGAAACCGGGCGACGGATCGCATAGCTAACATTCAGTGCTCCGTGGTCGCAGAATACGGCGCGGAGCTTTCTGGAGCGGGCTAGGAGTGTCGGCAGGCGAGTATAAGGATTGTATTCGTCCGCGGAAAGGACAGCGGTCACGGGTTCGGTGGCGAAAACTTCGCGCCACGCATCGCGAATACGCAGCCCACGTTTGAGAAAGCGCGGGAATCCGGCGAGTACGCCCGAATCTCTAGCTATACGAAGAATGCGATTCCCCGCGAACTGATCGTTTTGCAGGTCGTTCCAAGCCGTCAGCAGCCGTCTGTATTCGTCCTCGGTTGCGGGCAGAGAGGGCAGAGAATACGAGGCTAGCGAGCGAATTTCTATGTTGCTGGGAAGGGTCGGAAGGCGACCATTGCGGCGTGTGACCACAAACAGAAAACGACGATGGGGCAGCATCCGGGCATAGGCGAGTTGGGCCCGAGAGACATTTACATACGAAGATGGAAGCAAAATAATGGGCTCAGAGGAAGGAGGCCGGGAACGTACGAAATAGCGTCGAAGTTGGAAATCGCCGTCCCATTTGTCGAAGGCGATTTCTGCGAGTTGCGCCGGGCGCAGGGCGAAGGCTGCATTAAGGTAACGGCGAATCCGGCTTCCGGACTCGCGCCCTTGTAGAAACGTCTTGATCTTGCGCCGCAGCAGGAGAGAAAGTACGCGTACTCCATAGTGAGGCCTGGTTGCGGCGATCTCGGCGTTATGCTCGTTCTCCGGGATTTGCTCGGCAAGAGCCGACAGCCTCATGATCTGCTCTAGCTGCGATTGGGGAGCAACAGAAAATGCCTCCCACCAATCGATCGAGTCGGAGTCCACGATGCGGTCCTGTCCAAGGGCAAGCAGTTCGCGCAATCGAAAACGATGCTGCTCATGATCGAGCAGTTCATGAATACTAGAGACACGAAATCCCAGGCGTTCAGATTGCTCCGTGTAAGCGTGGCGGCCGGACCATCCGAGGTCGACGGCCCAATCCCAGCGCGTCTCCGCCCACGGTCCCGTGTCGGCGGAATCGTCAGGATGCAGCAGCAGTATTTTCATGGAAGGGGAATTTGTAGAATCGATCGGCAATAAAAATATTAGCAGCACGGGGCAAGCATGAGAAGCACGCAGCGTGAGACGGGCTCTGAGTTGGGCTATGATAGAGCGTTGAATACGCACTTAACCGCACCGACCGTAGCCAGGAACCGAAGCGTGGTTCGGATCACCATCTCTCCATCGGACGTAACCGAAGCATTGTTATCCATCGGTGTGACACCGGGGAGCGTGGCCATGGTGCATCCGGATGCGATCGTGGCTGCGCAATTTCCCGCCCTGTCGAACGAAGAGCGACTGGATCTCTTGATCGACGCGATCGAGGCTGCGATTGGCAGCGATGGCACGCTTGTGATTCCGACCTTTAGCTACAGCTTTACTAAGGGAGAACCGTTTGACGTCCGCAATACTCCGAGCGCAGTGGGGATGGTTAGCGAAAGATTCCGCAAGCGGCCGGGAGTTGGGCGAACTGCGGATCCCATTTTCAGTTTCGCTTGCAAGGGGCCGCGGTCGCGGGAGTTGTGCGCTCTTCCAGTAAAAGAATGTTTTGGTACGGAGTCGGTATTCGCAGCGTTGCACCGCTGGAATGCTCAGATCATCGACCTCGGTTGCTCGATGAACCGCGGCGGAACATTTGTGCACTACGTCGAGACGGCATACGGAGTGGGCTACCGCTACAAGAAGACTTTCTCGGGCACGATCATATCGGCTGACGGAGAGGCCAATTCGCGTTCGGTCGTCTATAACGTGCGCGACTTGACGCGCAGGTCGGGCGCCGACCTGCGACGCCTGCAGAAGCGACTGGCGGATGATGGAACGTCACGCACGGTACGCGTAGGGAGATCGCCGATTATGTCGGTGGCGGCACAAGATTTGTTCGACACCGCGACGAAGATGTTGGGTGAGGAACCGCTTTCGCTGATCGCGGAAGGAGTTTGCGTCTGACGGCCCGCCGAATCTCATCGAACGCAATCCTTGCCGACACACCACAGGGGATCTACTCGTGACCAATGTGAGCGTCGGCGAGCAGATGTATGGATGGGCTCGCGATTTGTTTCCGATTTGCAGAAGTATAACCGGCGACGGAGTCAGGCGAACGCTTGGTTATTTGCGAGGGCTGTTACCTGGGCTCGAGATTCGCGAAGTGCCATCCGGCAGCAAGGTGCTGGATTGGGTGATCCCATACGAATGGAATATCCGCGATGCTTTTATTGCCGATTCATCTGGCGAGCGGGTCGTGGATTTTCGCGTGAATAATCTTCACGTGGTCGGCTATTCCGAGCCGGTTTCGGCGGAGATGACATTGGAAGAATTGCAACCCCATCTGTATTCTCTGCCCGAGATGCCCGATGCAATTCCCTACGTTACTTCTTATTATGCGAGGCGTTGGGGGTTCTGCCTGAGCCAGCGCGTGCGAGACGCGTTGCGTACGGGAAAGTACCGTGTCGTGATTGACAGCACTTTGGCGGCCGGGTCGTTGAGTTACGCGGACATCATCCTGCCCGGGAGCGATCAACGCGAGGTATTGCTGTCGACCTACATCTGCCATCCGTCACTGGCGAATAACGAATTATCGGGTCCTGTTGTGACCACGGCACTGGCGCGGTGGCTACAATCGCTCGCGTATAGAAAATACACCTACAGGATTGTGTTTGTTCCTGAAACGATCGGCTCGATTACCTACTTGAGTAAGCATATGGAAGAGATGAAGCGCAGAACCATCGCAGGCTATGTCGTTACTTGCGTTGGAGACGATCGTGCATATTCCTTCCTCGGATCGCGCGCCGGCAATACCCTGGCGGATTCAATTACAAAACATGTCATCCGGCATCACTATCCCGACTGCGTCACCTACAGTTTCCTGGATCGTGGCAGCGACGAGCGGCAATACTGCAGTCCGGGCGTGGACCTTCCAGTGGTTTCGATCATGCGTTCAAAGTATGGGACTTATCCCGAGTACCACACGTCGCGGGACGATCTGAACTTGATTTCACCGTCGGGATTGACTGGTGCGTTTGGCGCGTTGCAGCGATGTATTTCATTGATTGAGGCAAATGCCACTTACCGGACCACATGTTTGGGAGAGCCCCAACTAGGCAGGCGAGGTTTGTATCCCACTCTCAGCCAGCGGGGCAGTGGGATGGAAGTACAAACCATGATGAACATTTTGGCCTATGCCGATGGACACACGGATTTGATCTCTCTTGCGGATCGGATCGGGGCGCCAGCAGAGACGTGCATCCCCATCATTGACCGGTTGGTGCAAGACCGGTTGCTGGAGCGTATCGACTAGCCAGGTTGTAAACGTGAGGAATTGGTCAGATGGCCGCAAAAAAGCAATCCAAGCAGTCTCACAATACGACACGCTCCGGTCAGGAGCAGGGCTTCGCGGTAGGGATGGAGCGCTGCATCGCCGATAGCCCGTTTTCGAATCTCGAGCGATTGCAGCATTTTCCGCTTTATACGCCCCGGCAGGATTTGACGAACTTCCTGGTTCGATACGAAATATTCAAACGAGTGCTGGCAGTTCAGGGGTCGATTATCGAGTGCGGAGTATTGCGTGGGAGTGGCTTGATGGCTTGGGCCCAATTCAGCGCCATTTTCGAGCCCACGAACCATCAGCGGCGAGTCGTCGGCTTCGACACGTTCAGCGGGTTTCCGAAGCTGTCGGAGCAAGATCGATTGAGTGAGTCGAAGGAGGCGAGGCGCGGCGGCCTGGCGGTTGATTCTTACGATCATCTTCAACAGTGTGTGGAACTCTACGATGCGAATCGGTTCGTTGGGCACATTCCAAAAGTCGAACTCGTTCGGGGCGACGCCGTAAAAACGATCCCGCAATATCTAGAGGAAAATCCCCAACTCATCGTGAGTCTCTTGTATCTGGATTTTGATATTTATGAGCCAACCGTAGTTGCGCTGAAGCGCCTTATTCCCCGGATGCCAAAAGGGGCTGTTATTGCGTTCGACGAGCTCAATTTGAGGGATTGGCGTGGGGAGTCGATCGCCGTTCTGGAAGTGTTGAAGTTGCGGGAATACCGTATCGAACGCTGCTCATTTGGATCCGTAATATCGTTTGCTCAGATCGAATAGAGCGACCGAATCGGCGCCGATTGGATCGAAAGGAGCTGCCGTCTGTCGAATCGACAAGCAAGTTCATGATCACCATATTTACTCCATCGTTTGCCGATGAAGACAATACGAACGCGCAGAACCTAACGGTGAAAGAGGTCGTGAGCCGTCTTCCGCCGGATCGGTTCCGAGTCATTATGCTTGGCGAAGGCGCTCCTGATCCGCGCATCCTTGCTCGCGAAAATACGGAAATCCTGCCTTTTCGCCCTCACGGCAATACAGGTCGATGGCTGGCTCGTCTTCTGCTGTCGCGAATGGACGTTTATTTTTTCCCGCGCGAAGGCCCTCTCGATTCTCTGTACCTTTCTTGCAGGCGCGCGCTGGGACTTCGAACCGCGCTTGTGACCTATGTCGTAACCGCCGTTGACGAAGTCGATGTCGGGCCCATTCAGGTCCGATCGATTCGCGAAGGCGATTACGTGGCGGGCAATTCGCTTTTTGTAACGCGAACAGTTACGGATCGCTTTGGGGTTCCCGCGGGAACGGTCTACGACGGAGTCAGGCGAGATGTGTTCTTCCCGCCGCCAGCGGGTCGAGATGGTCGCGCGGAGGGGCCGAGGCTCACTGTATTGTTTGCCGGATCATTTCCGGCTCGGAAGCGGCCGAATGTGGTGATAAGCGAGGCAGCAAAACACCCACTCGTTGCCTTTCGTTTGGCCGGAAAAGGCAAAAGTGAAGAAGAAGAGAGCGTACGGTCGCTGGTCGAGCAGTCGGGGTGCAGCAACGTCACCTTTGTGGGCCATCTTTCGCAGCACGAGCTCGCCGAAGAAATGCGCAAGGCAGATATCTTTCTTTTCCCGAGCGTGATTGAAGGACATCCGCAAGTTCTGGTGCAGGCCGCCGCCTGCGGGTTACCGGCGATCGCCATGGAGAAGTATCGCCCCGATTTCGTCGTCAACGGCGAAACTGGGTACTTGGTAAAATCGGAAAGCGAACTCTCCGAAAAACTGAGCTTGCTGCTGGGTGATCGCGAGTTGCGGCTCCGAATGTCTGTTGCTGCTGCCCGTCACGCTTTGCAGTTCGACTGGGATGACATCGCGCGCGATTGGCAGAAGATATTTGTTGAAGTGGCGGCCAAACGTCGCAAATAGTACTTTCGCTTCGGAGTCGCCGAAGCTCGGATTCGTGAACCCGCGGGACATAGGATGGGTTATTGAGCATTTCTAAGTCTCTGTTGCGTTACGGCGGATTTGTTCTCTCGGTCAGCACGGCTCGTGTTGTGGGCACTTTGCTTACAGCTGCTACATTCCCTTTCCTGGTGCGACGCCTTGGGGTTGATGTTTACGGACTCTGGAGCTACGTCGTCGCGGTATGCGGTTTCACGGCACTTGTGGCGAATCCGGGCCTCACGGCCTATGCGGCACAACGGGTAGCCGCACGGCGTGAAGCGGCATTTGGCGATGTTTCCGATGTACTCGTGCTGCGTGTGTTGGCGTCTGTGCTGGCAGCCGCGGCGGTCTTGCTGGTGGCGAGAGTCGAAGTCCGCCCGGACGTCCGGCTTCTTCTTCAATGGTATGGAGTGGCATCGGTATTGATCGCCAGCTTCTCGCTCGACTATCTCCTTCCTTCGCTGGAATTTTTTCACGCACAATCCTTCATTTCGATTACCCAGCAATCTCTTTATGCGGCGGGCATTTTCACTCTGGTGCGATCCCCAAAGGATGTCGTTTGGGTGCCAGTCAGCATTTTGGGCTCGTCGCTCCTGACGAGCATTGTCACCTGGATCCTTCTGTGGCGCGCGGGATATCGATTTCGCTTTTCGCTGGCGCCGCGCCGCTGGGCGGTGATTCTGGTGCCGAGCCTCCACTACGCCGGATCATCCCTGATGTCGAATCTTTATCACCGCAGCGGAACCATCGCGGTGCGATTTTATCTCGGTGAACACGCACTGGGTTTGTATGCGGCCGTGGCGCGCCTGGCGGACGTACTGCGCAATTTTCTCTCGGTTCCGCAGAGTGTTCTCATGCCCCGCATGGCGCTACGCTCAGACTCAGCCGATGGACTGGCCCGGCTCGCGCGCTTTGCCGCTTCTATCCTGATATGGTTCGGCGTTCCATTGACCATAGGCAGTATCGTTACGGCTCCCGTTGTCGTGCCATGGTTGTTAGGAGCGCAATTTCAGGAAGCCGTGCGCGCATTCCAGTGGGTTGCCTTGTATGTGCTGACCGCGCCGGCTGCGGTCCTGTTCGCGGGGACGATTTTGTACGCCGCGGGCCGGCATCGCGCGTACTTCGTTTCGACTCTCTGCGGGGCGATCACGGCTGTAATCCTCAGCCTCATCCTCCCGCCGTTGTTCGGGATATCCGGCGCTTGCCTGGCGTACGTGTTGGGAGAGGGCGGCGTCGCTATCTGCGCTTTCCTGTTGTGTCCTCCGGAGGTGCGTGCGGCGGTGAAGACTCCGCTGTTTGGAATCGCGGTGATCGCCAGCCTGTTAATGGCTGCGGCGATACGGGTGGCGATGCCGTGGCATTTTCATCCGCTGGTGTTGATAGGAATGGGCTGCCTGGTCTACGCGGCGAGTTGGGCCAGCCTCGGACGCAATCTGCTTCGGCGCGAAGTGGAAAGCTTCGTGTAATGACGCTTACCGCACGGATTCGCGAATCCAATTCAGATAAGCTGCGTTGCCATCATCGACAGCGATCGAGATGCATTCCGGAAGTTCGTAGGAATGCAATTCGCCGAGAGCCTCACGCAAGCGAGGGAACGCTTCGGCTGTCGTCTTAATGAGCAGAAGCCACTCGGTCGCCGCTTCGACGTTACCCTGCCACCGGTAGATCGATTCGACCTGAGCCACGATGTTGACGCAAGCGGCGTGCTGCCCTTCAACGATCGCACGGGCGATCGCCCGCGCTTCTTCCAGAGAGCCGCAGGTGGTGAGAGCAAGTCTTTTGTCGGCATATTCCCGTGTCGGCCATAATTCTCGGCGGCGTCCAACGCTTGCGTTCAAGTCGGCGTCTTACGATAGCCTGTACTAGAATGACATGTTTCGATTTCCACCGAAGCATGCGAGGCGCCCGAGGAATATGCGCGAGGAACAAGCGCCAAGGAACTAGTGAATGACAACGCAAATCAAGTTTGGCACATCCGGATGGCGCGCTGTGATGGCGGAAGAGTTCACCTTTGCCAACGTCAGCCGCGCCATCCATGGAATTGCGCGTTACGTTGCGGCACAAAAACCGAGCGGAGCGAAAGTCATCGTGGGGCGCGATCCCCGATTTCTGGGCGAAACCTTCTGCGCGATGGCCGCCGATATTTTGTCCAGCCATGGCATCACGCCGCTGGTGATTGCCGAGGCCGTGCCCACCCCGACGATTTCGTACGCCGTGACGCAGTCCAGGACCGAAGGCGCCATCAACTTCACGGCTTCGCATAATCCTCCGGAGTATAACGGAATCAAATTCTCAACCCCCGATGGGGCGCCAGCCCTGCCCGAAGTTACAAAAGCTGTGGAAGCTGCGATCGTGGCCTTCGATGCGAATCCGCAAACACCATCGGACCGCAAACCCGGCGAGCACTCCGCGGCTCAATCGATCGACCCGCGCCGCATGTATCTCTCGCGGCTGCGCGAAATCGTGGATCTCGATGTGATCAAGAAATCGGGCGTCAAGATTGCGTTTGATCCCATGTGGGGCGCGGCTCGCGGATATTCCGATACCTTTCTGCGCGAGGCCGGCGTGACCGTCGCAACCGTCCACGACACGCGGGATGTGCTCTTTGGCGGCCACGCTCCCGAGCCAGACGATCATCTGCTCGAGGACCTGCGGATTAAGATGCGCGAAATCGGCGCCGGCCTCGGCATTGCAACCGATGGCGATGCCGATCGCTTTGGAATCGTCGACGAAGAGGGCACGTTTCTCCAGCCCAACTACATCATCGCCTTGCTCTTTGATTACCTGGTCGAAACACGCGGATGGACAAACGGCGTCGGCAAATCTGTCGCCACCACGAATCTCATCAACGCGCTCGCCGAACACCACCACATCGAGCTTCATGAAACGCCGGTGGGTTTTAAATACATTGGCGAGCTCATCAAACAGGACAAAATTCTCATCGGTGGCGAAGAGAGTGCCGGCCTTTCAATTCGGAAACATGTCCCGGAGAAAGACGGAGTGCTTGCCGGCTTGCTCTGTTGCGAGATGGTGGCGCGCCGCCGAACTTCTCTCGGAGCCCAATTGCAGCAACTATTTGCCAAAGTTGGTTCGTTCTATCCTTTAAGGGAGAACTTTCACTTGACGCCGGAAGCAAAACAGAAGTTTACTGAGAAGTTACGTCATGATCCGGGCGAGTTTTATGGCATTAAAGTTGCCCAGGTCGTAAGGACCGACGGACTCAAACTGGTTCTCGCCGACGGATCGTGGGTGTGCTACCGGCTTTCGGGCACGGAGCCGGTGGTGCGCGCTTATAGCGAAGCGCGCAGCAGGGAAGACCTCGCGAAGTTGAGTGCGGCAGCGAAAGCATGGATCTACGATTAGGACCAGCGTCGAGAATGCGCATCCTCCCAAGGACGGAGGAAGGTTTCCGCGCGGTCGTCAATCAAGCCAGGAATCAGGCAAGAGATCAGGCTCCGAAAGCGGAGGCGGTCGCGGCGCGCTGGGTAGAACGTACTCGCCCCGCGTGGTCATGGCTCGTGTTGGAGTGGCGTCGACTGGGGACAGCCGCGGCGATCCTCTTGATCGCGGCGGTGCTGTTACATGCCATGTTCGGAGCTAACGGCATGGTGGTCTATCGCCAGAAGCATGCCGAGTTGCAGGCATTACAAAGTGAGGTTGATCGGCTGCAGAAAGAAAATGGCCAGTTTGTTGACCAGATCAAGGCGCTGAAATCGGATCCGGCTGCAATTGAGAAAGAAGCCCGCGAGCAGTTGCATTACACGCGACAGGGCGAGATTGTTTACGTTGCGCCAGAAACCCCGCAGAAGCCACCCACAGGGCGCGCCAAAAACGACGCGCACGACGCGCGCTAGGAACGACCGTAAGCGCGCCTCTGGCGAGCGCCAGTCTTCAGCCTCACTACTGCGCGATGATCCCGTGGGCGCTGTCGAGCGCGCATCTTGCGTCAGGCGTTGTGCTCGTTTCATTCCCGCGTCGTCCGCGAACTGATTTCCACCACTGCAGCAGCGGTTTCACCTGAGGCTCGTAAGGCTTCAGGCTCTTGTTGTCGAGGAACTCCATGTTCTGGAAATCGTTGCCCCGGGCCACGCTAATCGTGTAAGGATGAGTGTCTTGCATGACGGGCGGCGGAACCGTTCGAGGAATCTTGAGATCGCTAAATTCTTTGCTGTCGATGATCGCAATCAGCGCATTCCAGTCGGCGTCCGAGAGTTTACCTTGAAAAGCGCGACGGTCGACGTCGACGCCACGTTTGATGTCGGCTTTCTCGGAGTGATAAGAATGGTCGTCAAACACGAGCATGCAGTATTGCGGCGCCGACATCGCGCTGGGCTGTACTTCGTTGAGCAGCACGCGGAGTGCGGGATGAGCCGGCTGTTGTGCGAAGGCTGTCGTCGCTGCCAACGCCAATCCTAGAGCAATAAAGAGAAGTGCAAGTGTTCGTGTCATGGTTGGCCTTATCCCAGGTTTATGGGAGCGCAATATTGGGCCTTCGAGTCTTTAAAATCTGACTTGCTCTTTTTCTCCAGGCTATCGAACCATTTGAGCAATGGGTTAAGGGTCTTCTGGAACGACGACGCATTGTCCAGGTAAGTATCCATACCCGTAGTTGCGCCACCTGTTTCGCTGGCATGCATTTTCAGCCGCACCTTCATCGTCGTGATGTGTTGCAGGGTGCCGCCGTGATTGATCTCCGCGTCTACGCTCTCAATTTCGCGGAGAGAAGAGTTGTCGGGATAAACAGGAGGCTTGGGTGAGACGATTTTCTTGAGACCATCATCGTCAAGGATGGATTTGAGGTGCTGAAGATCGTCGGCGCTCAGCGTTCCCTCCGCAGACTTGACCTTGGGCTTGCCCACGGTCATTTCCTCACGCTTTTCCAGCACAAACTTGCCATCGCCGTAAACCACCAGACACGAAAGCGAGTTAGGATAGGTCGACACGTCTCCGGACTTGCCGTAAGTGATGCCGTTCATCCCCTGCGCATGAACCACGTTGGTGTCAAGATTTAGATCGGCCCTCGAACGTTGCAATGTTAAAAGCGCTGTCGAGGACTGCCCCAAGGCGATGATCGCCAACAAACAAATCGCAACAAGGGATAGGATCGTGAGTAACTTGCCAGAGACGAACCGCGCAAGCATTTTTAGCTTCCTCCCAGATTGGTTAGCTCGGACGAAATAATATACCGGAATCAAATGAATTGCGATTGCTGTTTGCAGCAGATTCAGAGCCCTTCCGCATTTTCGCGACCCGTCCCCATGTGATACAGTTCCCGTGTTCGCGTCACGCGTGTGGGAACTAATTTGAGGAGGTTGGCATGCGGAAAACTCTTTTGTTGCTATTGGCAGGTACGTTAGTCTTAATGGTCGCCTCAGTGTCGTTCGCGGGCGACGCCCAAACCGTGAACGGCTGGGTTAGCGATTCAAAGTGCGGGGTTAAGGGAGCAAACGCAGGCGCGGCTGAGTGCACGAAGAAGTGTATCGGCGCCGGGGCGAGCGCAGTCGTCGTAACTGACACGGACCAGAAGGTTCTGAAGGTCGACAATCCCGAGGCGCTCAAGGGCCACGAAGGTCATCATGTCGCAGTGACTGGCCACATCGATGGCGACAAGATTCACGTCGACAGCCTTAAGATGCTGTAGACAAGACCAGGCAAGAACAACTAAAGAACACCAGCTCAAGAACGCCAGTTCGAGAAAAAAAGAATGGCGGCCACACGGCCGCTATTTTTTGCGCGCCACTATCGCACAACGCCTTCGAGTGGCGAACTGGCGGTGGCGTAGAGCTTTCGCGGCATTCTCCCGGCGAGGTATGCCTGTCGTCCAGCCAGCACCGCGTGCTTCATCGCTTCGGCCATGAGCACAGGTTCCTGAGCGGCGGCGATTCCGGTATTCATCAATACCGCGTCGTACCCCAGTTCCATTGCAATGGCTGCGTCTGACGCGGTACCTACGCCCGCGTCGACGACCAGCGGAACCCCTGTGATCAACTCGCGCAGAATTCGTAGGTTCGCCGTGTTTTGAATGCCGAGGCCACTGCCAATCGGGGCGCCAAGCGGCATCACGGCAGCAGCGCCGGCGTCCACCAGACGCTTAGCGAAGACGATGTCATCCGACGTGTAGGCCAACACGGTGAATCCTTCTTTTGCCAGGACACGCGTGGCTTCGACCGTCGCCTGCACGTCGGGATAGAGAGTCGCCTGATCGCCGATGACTTCCAGCTTGATCCAGTCCGATAGCCCAACTTCGCGTGCCAGTCGCGCGGTGCGGATGGTATCGTCGGCCGTATAGCATCCCGCCGTGTTGGGAAGAATGAAATATTTCTTCAGGTCGATGTAATCCAGCAGCGATTGTTTGCTGCGATCGAGATTCACACGACGCACGGCCACCGTCACCATGTCCGCGCCGCTTGCTTCGAGCGCACGGGCCGTTTCCTGAAAGGATTTGTACTTGCCCGTTCCGACGATCAGGCGCGATCGGAATTCCTTGCCAGCGATAATCAGCGAGTCGTTCATGATCCCTATTGTACGGCTGTAGCGTTGTACGGCTGTCGCAGGCTCCGATTCTCTGCGCTTCAGCGGACGAGCCTATCCTCGACCCGCATCCGTCTCTGCTTTCGTGTACATCTCATCAATCGACACGCGGTACCGCTCTTCAATTCCTCGTCGCCGCACCTTCATCGTGTGCGTCAAGGTTCCGTCTGCTACCGAGAATTCTTCGGAAACGACCAGAACGCGCTTCAGTTGTTCGAAGCGTGCGAGGTTTGCGTTGAGTTCTTTGACGATGCCGTCATACAACCCCCGGACCTTCTCATGAGCGACAAGCGCTTCTCGCGACGCGCATTCGATCTGATTCTCTCGAGCCCAATCCTCGAGGGCGGCGAAATTCGGCGAGATAAGCACCGCCGGAAATTTCCGCCGGTCGCCAAGCACAACCGACGTTCCTACGAAGGCGTTCAACTTTAGCGAATTTTCAATCGGCTGCGGAGCGATGAACTTGCCGCCGGAGGTTTTGATCAAGTCCTTCTTGCGGTCGGTGATCGACAGGAACCCGTCGCTATCGATGTCACCAATGTCGCCGGTCTTAAACCAACCGTCCGTAAACGCAGCCTGCGTTTCTTCGGGACGGTTCCAATAGCCCGTGAATATTGACGGTCCACGCGCCAGCACTTCGCCATCTTCCGCGATCTTGACTTCGACATTCGCGAGCGGCTTGCCGACGGTTCCCAGTTTGTGCGCAACCGGAGTGTTCACGGCAATCACGGGAGAAGTCTCGGTCAGTCCGTAGCCTTCGTGGATTGGGATGCCGATGTCCGCATACCACTCCGCCAATTCGCGGCCAAGCGGAGCGCCCCCCGAAATGAACTCTTCCGCTTTCCCGCCCATCCCGGCGCGTACGCGCGAAAACACGAGGCGGTTGGCGAGCTTCCATGATTGCGAGGTGGGGCGCATGCCCTTCAGAATTTCGGCGCGATGCGCACGACCCACTGCCAGCGCCCAGCGATAGATTGCGCTCGCCGGAACGTGCGCAGTTTTCGCGATCACTTGCTGTCGGATTTTTTCGTAAACTCGCGGTACACCAATAAAGATCGCTGGCTGCACCTCCGTGAGAGCTTGCGCCAACTGGGCAAGGTCCGGACAATACGCCAGCGTGACTCCGCGATACAGCAGTGCGAAATCCACGTGTCGAGCCGTCACGTGCGAGAGAGGGAGAAACGAAACGCTGACCTCATGCTTGTTCCCGAAGCCGAAGGCTTCCATCGAACAAGCAATGTTCGAGGCCATGTTGCCGTGGGTGAGCATCGCTCCCTTCGGAGTCCCAGTCGTGCCCGACGTATAAATGATGGTGGCCAGATCGTCGGGCGAGACCGACCGCGAGCGCGCGTCAAAATCAGAATCAGCCGCCGTCGGTCCTTGCGTCATCAGAGGTTGCATCCGGACCGCATCGTCCGTGTCCACGTCTTGCATAACGTCGTCCATAATGACGATTCGCTCAAGCGGTGTGCGAGCCCTGACGCTCAATACTTTTTCCAGTTGTTTTTTTGAAGAAACAGCAATCACCCGTGCGCCGCAATCATTGAGCAGGAAGGCAGTCTGGTCCGCCGTCTGCGTGGAATACACCGGCACAGTCACCGCGCCCAGGGCGAGCGCGGCAAAATCGGTGATTGTCCACTCCGGCCGATTTTCGCTGAGGATGGCAACCCGATCGCCTTTTTGCAATCCCCAAGACTCAAGCGCGCGCGCCACGCCCACCACGGATCGGTAGACGGCAGCCGCAGAAATCGGCACCCACCCCGCGGCCTGTCGCTGGAGCATAACGCGTTCGCGCCCACTCTCGCTCACTGCCAGCAAGATGTCATTGAGGGTCTGAAGTCTCATCCGGTCCGATCAGGTTCCAGCCTCATTGTACAAACTCGTCACAAACTCGCGAAGGAAAGACCTGGTTTGCGGGAAAAACGCCGCCGCCGTCCACGAAATGCACGAGCACCAGGGCACGCGGCACGGAAGCGGCAGAGACGGTAGCCCCACCTTCGCTGTGATATGATTTTTATGCGGGGTGGAGCAGTCTGGTAGCTCGTTGGGCTCATAACCCAAAGGTCGGTGGTTCAAATCCACCCCCCGCAACCAACGCAATCATAAGGTTACGGGCAATTGGGCACTCGGAGCGACTGTCCAAAACTGTCCAATAAGGGGAACTGCCACACAGTTCCCCTTATTTATTGAATGGAGACCTCTTGATTGGCAGGCCTTTGCAAGAGGCGTTGCACGATTGGCCGATTGGCCTTCCGCTTGGCCAAGGCCGAGGCGTTGCCATACTGGTCCATCGTGGTGGAAACATGCGCATGTCGCATGAGTTTTTGTTGCACTCCCACCGGTGCTCCGGTCTCGTCCAGCCACGCACGATATGTGTGACGGAACGTGTGAAACCCGATCCTGCCAAGTCCCAATTTCAGACCTGCAGGAACCAGGTAGTCGGTGCGAATCGAGTCGGCATGATACGGTCGACCGGTCACTGGGCTCGGGAAGAGCCAGTGTCCTTCGGAATCGAGACAGAACGCTTGCCATTTCCTCAGTTCGAGAATGAAGCCCCGTTCGATTGGAACCTCGTCCTGCGAATACTCCGTCTTCAACTCGACCAAGTCCATGGGGGTTTCGTTCCACATTCATTTTCTGATTACTCGCCTATGGGATAAATATCTCCCCGCGTGGCGCGACATCAAAGAGGCCCCAAAGAAGCCACGCGATCCCGAGGCTGACAAGAAGTTGATTGAAGAGTTGAACCAAATGTTGGACTCACCCGATCTCAAGCCCCACGATAAGTGTGATCCGGACAAAGTCAACTATGTGACGATTATCAAGGATGTCAAAGTTCGCAAAAGGGAAATGGCAGAGGTTTTCAGAAGAGCATGAGCAGCGGATGCGCGACCAGGGACTACTCCGTTGATCGTTTCGTAACACTTGGCAGCCGCGAGGAAAAATCCGCTGCTGCGGGACATTCAGACACTCCGGGCATCTGTGTGATCTTGAGATCGTCTGCGTTCCGCGCTATTTTCACAATTTCCGATAATCGAAAATAGCGAGACGAACCATTTGCGGCGGGGCCGCACTTCCAAGCGGGCGGATCAGCCCGTCTCGACACAATAAGATAAACATAGTACAACGTAATAGGATAATAACAGTACAGCACAGTAGTATAAATACAGCACAACGCAATCGGCTAATGGAGGCACGAAGACTGAAGGAAGTCGGCCATGGCCAAACCGCCTGAAAAACTCGCGAAGTCCCTCGAAGTCCTGCGGAAACTCCAGACCGCGGAAGGAGCGGGGGCGATCCGGGCGCGCGACCTGTCGCGCACGCACCGGGAGCGTCTCCTGCGCAACGGCTTCCTACAGAAAGTCATAAAGGGCTGGTATATCCCGAGCCGCCCGGACGAAGTAAAGGGCGACGGTACGGCCTGGTACGCCTCCTTCTGGCGCTTCTGTACCGCGTATCTGGAAGCGCGTTTCGGCGCGCGGTGGTGCCTCTCACCGGAACAATCACTTTCGCTACATACAGGCAACTGGACAGTGCCCGGCCAGCTCGCGGCTCGGTCGCCGCGTGCCGGGAACAAAGTCACCAAACTCCCGCATGGCACGTCCCTCCTGGAGCTTCGCATTGCAGTTCCGACCGCGGCTGACCGAAAGGAAGAGGCCGGCCTGCGGCTGTTCTCAGTGGAATCCGCCCTGATTGCGTGCTCGCCCAACTATTTTTCGAACAACGCGACGGATGTCCGCGCGGTGTTGCCGGTGATACGGGACGCCTCCGGCCTTCTCGCCCGGCTCCTGGAAGGCGGTCACACGGTGATCGCCGGACGCTTGGCCGGAGCCTTCCGCAACGTCGGCCGCGACCGCATCGCAGACGATATCGTGAAAACGATGACAGCAGCAGGCTACGCCGTTCGAGAGAACGATCCCTTCACGGACAAGCCGTCACTGGTCATCAGGGCCCGCGAAACCTCTCCTTACGTAAACAGGCTGCGGCTGCTCTGGCAGAAAATGCGCGAGCCGGTCATCGAACGCTTCCCAAAAGCGCCGGGCCCGCCGCGCAACGTCGAGGCTTACCTCAAGCGCGTCACAGACGCCTATGTCACAGACGCCTATCATTCGCTGTCAATCGAGGGCTACCGGGTCACGCCCGCTCTCATCGAACGCGTCCGCGGCGGGCGGTGGAATCCGGAAGCTGACGAGGGCGACCTCGATCAGCGGAACGCCATGGCAGCGCGAGGCTACTGGCAGGCTTTTCAGGCCGTGCAGAAAAGCCTCGGCAAAATTCTGAAGGGAGAAAATCCGGGAGAGGTCGCGGACGCGGACCACGGCGCGTGGTATCGAGAACTGTTCGCGCCGAGCGTCACGGTCGGCCTGCTGAAGCCCGCCGATCTCGCGGGCTATCGCAACGTCCAGGTCTATATCCGCAAGTCGATGCATGTGCCGCTGAACCGGGACGCGGTGAGAGACGCCATGCCAGCGTTCTTTGACCTGCTGCGGGAAGAGCCGCATCCGGCCGTCCGCGTGGTGCTCGGGCATTTCATCTTCGTCTACATCCATCCTTATATGGATGGCAACGGCCGCGTCGGCCGCTTTCTGATGAACACAATGATGGCGTCGGGCGGATTCCCGTGGACGGTCATTCCAGTAACCGACCGCAACGCCTACGTGAACGCTCTCGAAAAAGCGAGTGTCGGCGAGGATATTGCGCCCTTCACGGACTTCCTCGCCCGGCTGGTGAAAAAACAACTGGCGGGCGAGCCCTTGCCGGCGGTGCCGAAAGCTTCGTCGTAGACGAACGCTAGAACAATTTCGATCTGCGGCTTCAAGGTTCACGGTGCGATTGTTCACTGTCTTTTAACTGTCCAACAACGATCTTTCGGGGATGCCCTCCTTCAAGACCAAGCTCTCCGACACCCAACTATGGCAGGTTAGCCAACTGCTCGCGCACGCGAATGAAGTTCCTGAATCGGTGAGGCGGGCACTTATTCCAGATTCACCCGCCGCAGTATTGTCGCCTTCGCTTCCTTCAAGTTTGAGTGCCGCGTCTAGTAGACAGACGCCTTGAGGAACACGAAAACCGCGTGATTCACGACGTTGCTGATGAGAAAAGCTGACAAGAACACAGATTTCTGATTATCCCCGATCAAGACTTGTCAGGACCGGCTCGGTAGTTGCCGCTCGGGTGTCGGAGAAAAAATGACGCTGAAAATAGAAGGCCACGTTGACCAGAGCGATCATCGCCGGCACTTCTACCAGAGGCCCAATGACCGCCGCGAATGCCGCTCCGGAGTTGATCCCAAATACCGAGATTGCCACCGCGATCGCTAGTTCAAAATTGTTCGAGGCGGCCGTAAATGCTAGTGTCGTCGTCTTGGAATAGTCTGCTCCCACTTTCCTGCCCATGTAAAAGGACACCAAAAACATCAGCACGAAGTAGATCATGAGCGGCACGGCGATGCGCAAGACGTCCACGGGGAGACGGACTATGTACCCACCCTTCAGGGAGAACATCACCACAATCGTGAACAGCAGAGCGATCAGAGTCAGTGGGCTTATGCGGGGAACGAAGCTCCGGTTGTACCACTCCTGCCCTTTGGCGCGAATCAGGGCAGTACGAGTCAAGAATCCCGCGAGAAACGGAATTCCCAGATAAATAAAGACACTCTTCGCAATTTCTGCGATAGACACATTGACGATGGCACTGTGAAGACCGAGTTTGGAGGGAAGGACGGTAATAAAAACCCAGGCGTAGAGAGAGTAGAAAAAGACCTGAAAAAGAGAATTGAAGGCCACCAGGCCAGCCGCATATTCCGTGTCGCCTCGCGCCAGTTCGTTCCAGACGATGACCATCGCGATGCAGCGGGCGAGACCGATCATGATGAGTCCAGCCATGTATTCCGGATATCCGCGTAGGAAGATGATGGCCAGAACAAACATCAGAATCGGCCCTACCACCCAGTTCTGAACGAGCGAAAGGCCGAGCACCTTCTTATTTCGAAAGACCTCGTGCAGGTTCTCATATCGCACCTTCGTGAAAGGTGGATACATCATCAAGATCAATCCCACCGCAATCGGAATGGAAGTCGTACCGATGTTGAAGCGATTCAGAAACGGTACGACTCCCGGCACGAGCCAACCCAATACAACGCCACCAAACATGGCGGCGAAGATCCACGCCGTCAGATAGCGGTCGAGAAAACTGAGACGATTTGTTGCCTTCATTTTGTGATCCCAGTAATGCGGCAAGCCACGAAGGGTGGCTTCGTTGTCGAAACCCATTGCTATTCGTGCGTAACGGGGGCCATCGACTGGCCGATGTTGTCGAGTTCCCTCTTGAGTGCAAGGCTGTCTAGAGTCTTCAGGGGAAGACAGAGTAATAGACTGATTCTGCGCTCCAAAATGAAAAACGTCTCGCGAAACGCCCGTTCCACTTCCGCTTCCGTTCCGTGAACCGCCGCCGGGTCGGGAACGCCCCAATGCGCAGTCATCGGCTGTCCGGGCCAGATTGGGCAGACCTCCTTCGCCGCGTTGTCACAAACGGTGAAGACGAAATCGAGCTTGGGAGAGACGGGCAAAGAGAATTCGTCCCACGCTTTGCTCCGCAGACCACTGGTCGGGATATGTGCCGTTTCGAGTTGCCTCAGCGCTTCTGGGCGAACCTTTCCTGAGGGATGACTTCCGGCGCTGTAGCCAGTGAAATTGGGCCGGCCTTTGAAATTCAGAATAGCCTCCGCCATGATGGAGCGCGCGGAATTGCCCGTGCAGAGGAATAGAACGTTGTAGTGTCCTTGCATAGTCGCCTTCTCCTAGTTACAGCAGGTCGGTCCGCAACATGCTTTCGCTCCGGCGACCGCCGGTTTGACGGCCCGAACAAAAGCGCTCAAGAACTTGCCATCTATCTGCGGTGCAATGGCGTCGGCATCGACGCCAGCAGCCACTAGAAAGTCGCGCGCATCCTCTGCGCGATAGACCCGCGTCGGCTCAATGTCTATTTGCTCGAAGCCCGCCGCGGAGAGTTTGTTGCGATATTCGTCGTCTCCCAGCGCACCCGCCACGCACCCGACCCACAGCAGCACGCTTTTGCGGATTTCCGGTGTGATTTCGCCTCGGGTCACAACATCGGAAACCGCAAAGCGGCCGCCGGGCTTCAGCACGCGAAAGGCTTCCCGCAAGACACGATCTTTGTCCGCGGAAAGGTTAATCACACAATTCGAGATAATCACGTCCACCGAATTGTCTGGCAGAGGAATGTGCTCGATCTCGCCCTTGAGGAACTCGACATTCTCGGCGCCAGCCTTGCGCCTGTTTTCATTGGCTAGGGCGAGCATCTCGTCCGTCATGTCGAGACCGTAAGCCTTGCCAGTGGGCCCAACCCGCTTTGCCGAAAGCAGAACATCTATGCCACCGCCCGAGCCGAGATCGAGAACAACCTCTCCCAGACTCAACTTCGCCAGCGCGGTTGGGTTTCCACACCCTAACGAGGCGAGCATGGCCTCTTCAGGGACTTGTCCCGATTGGGAAGAGTCATACAGATTGGACGTGATTGGGTCGCAGCCTAAGCCGCTTGCCGGGGTCGCTCCGCAGCAACTACTACCACCTGCCTTCACGCGCAAGGCCGCCTTGCCATACTTCTCTTTGACTACATCCTTGATGTCGGTTGTGCTCATAATGGCATCTCCTATTTACAAAGCTGAACGATATCCTGCGGTTTAACTGCCTTGTTTCGAGTGCAGCATTCGGCGTAGAGGAATTGCAGAAGTTCCTGGAGTGCTTCCGTATTGGCCATGTAGCGCAAAAAAGTGCTTTCGCGGCGCACGTTCACCAACTCTTCATTTTTCAGTTTGTCCAGGTGGTGCGAAAGCGTGGAATTCGGAATCTCAAGCTCGGACTGGATATCGCCTACGACCAACCCCTCCGGATGCGCGGAGAGCAGCAATTGCATAATTCGAAGGCGCGGTTCGGTGCCCATCGCGGAAAGCATGTCGGCGAATTTTGCAACCTGTTCGGTACTCTTCTTGGTTGACCTGACTGGCATATTTCGATCATTCCAGAAAGATGGGCGGGAGTCAAGTTGAACTCGACATCTGTGCCAATTGCGAGCACTGAAGTTTTGCTCAGTCCCTGCTGCACTGGCAGCCGTGAAACGAAAATGACCGATGCCCCAACGGCAGAGGTCGGTCTGCTTTGGCTCATACCTGGACCATAAATGGACCATCGGCTGGAGAATGAATACTAATGTCGTGTGATTGCATCGAAATCACACTGCCAGCAACTGACTGATACATTTGGACTCTCGAAGAGCCGGCCGAAGTACCATTTGGACTGCCTTGCTATTGGCTGCGCGCTTCGATTCCATTATCGAGTCTCCTTAGGACCTGCATGATGGTGGCAATCCGTGCATGCCGCATCAGTTTCTGTTGCACACCCTTCGAAGTGCCGACCAAGTCGAGCCATGAGCCATATTTGGGGCGGAACGTCTGCCACTCGATGTCGCCGGCACCGAGGCATTGCGCCACGAAATTCTTGGTTTAATTTCTTGATGTGGTCAGGGGTTTCCCTTGTGCCTCGTTTTCTCCCTAAGTCGTAGTTAGCGGTGGTCCATCTCTTTTGCAGACGCTACCCCAGTTGATCGAAGATGTTTTTCGTAATCTGATCGATAGCACCCCACTGATCTCCCTGACTTAAGCCCAACGTCCAGTTGATCGTGCCCACGGTAAAGACTTGACCTTTACCGCTTGAGAATATTCCCATCGTTGCAGCGGGACCGTAAGCACTCACTTCGGCTGGGACCTCGGCAAGTCTCTGCAAGTTCGAGGGCGAGCTCGGCAAGCACGGATTTTGCTGAGGCGGCTGATACTTGTCTGTTTCATATCCCACGACAGTTTGCAGCGTTTCCTGCCCGTCGACCACATATAGACCAAAAAGAACCTTGCTCGCGGAATCTAACCCAGCAAAAACCCAGTGGTCGGGCTGGAGTACGCGGTACTCGGCAGTGGGGTTGGTCGCGCCGAACCAACTGACGCCCGTCAAGGACGTCTCAGCACGGCATACCGGCTTGTCGTACCAATTAACAGTTGCGAGATCCGGTTGCGAAATTGAATAGGGGTCGAATCTGGCGTCCTTGTAGCAAATCACCCGCTTCACATTCAAGTCATAGCGGACCTGAAACCAGCAAACATTGCCGCTGAAAAAGGCGACGTTTCCGCCAGCGAGCGCAAATGCTTCAACGTTGTCACGGGTTTCTTTCGACCAGTACTCGTCATGCCCGACGCTTACCAATAGCTGATAATTCTCCAAAAGATTCGTATGGTTGGCCTGAGCCTTGTGCAGATCCGTTGCCGTACATACTTCCACCGCAATCCCTTGCCGCGCGAGCCACCGCAGCAACGGTACTTCCCACTTCTGCCATTTCGGGTTACCGAAGTCGTCGTCGTAAGGTCTTGCAAAAGCCACACGAAAAGATCTTGGTATCTGGTGATCAGGCCACGGGTCTAGCGAGGGACCGTAGGACCATACCGCGGCAGCATAGTCCGCACCCGCCTTCGATCGGAACCCGTAGAGGCTTCGCCCGCCCCAGAAATTGTAAGCGTCGTAAGTTGCATCAGGTATGCAAATTAGAATCTCAGATTGAGCACCGGGCACGGCTGAGCGCACGACAAAAGGAATGTTGACCGGAGTAGAGCCTGCAGCCTCGACACGGGCCAAATAGAGCGCGCTCGGCCAGTCCGGCGGGATCACGATCTCCGCTACTGGAGGCCACGACGGACCATCCCGGTAATCGAGTCGTCCGATCGGAAACGGTTGTGCGAATTGTTGGATGTTCTGAACAGCATTGACCAGCACCTGCTCTGCATCCTGTCGGTATATGTTGATCGTGTATCGTCCCACGCGGCTATTGACATATAGATTGAGGGTCTCTCCCGGGACGACGCTTCCTGGAGAAACATATCCCTCGATGTCCTGCGCGAGAACGGCACCGAAAGGCTCATGAAGACAGAACTGGCCGTGACCGGCCGTTCGATCGTAAAACAGCAGGTCCGTGAACCCATTCTGAAATTGGACGTACTCAGGATCTGGTTCCCAAAAGTCACCAGGAACGATGATGTCCCAACTTGTCGGCCAGCTATATGCCTCACCCCCGGCAACAATTGAGCCCGTGTCGCCGGGTGGGTTATAGAACATAAATGTTCCACTACCCGATTGGCGGTCATAAAAGACGAAGCTAGTGTCATACCAGCCGAAATTTCCCGGAACGATCTGAGTGGCTGGCGGCAATCCGTCTTGGGTGGCTTGGAGTTCGAATCCAAACGTGTGGTTCTCCGGGGTGTAGGTCACCGCCCAGACTTCGCCGTAGGACGTTGATCCCTCGTAGAATAAAACCCCTGTACCTGAGAAAAAATCTCCTACAACTTGCGTCCAGCTGGTTCGCCAGTCATCTCTTTCCACAATGAGTTGCAAGCCACCTTGCCCGTCGCATTTATGAATCTCCCCATGGCCGGCCGCCCGATCATATAAAAGAAGACCAAAGATCGCTCCACCGGAATTGTTTGGGTCTGGAATCCGGACGGTGGTGATATTCGTCCAGGAAGTGCGCCAGCCAAAATGCTCTTGGGGAGGAGAAATCAGATTTCCGCTACCATCAGTGTTGAAGATTGCGGCATAGCCCCCTTGTTGATCATAGAAAAACAATCCTGTCCGATCTGGACCATAAAAAGCTCCAGAAATGATCTGCGTCCAACTCTTTCGCCAGTTCGAATCATTTTGCAAGAAATTGATTCCGCCCAATCCGTCAGTTTCGTAAAACTCAGCGTAGCCATTCGCTTGATCGTAAAAAAGAAGGCCGCTATACGGAGACGCGGAAAACTTGCCTGAAACGATATGGGTCCAGGTATTTCTCCAATCTGGATGGTCGGCAAGGGTCTGGAAGCTCGCGGGAAACAGGGGTGGTGGATCAGGAACTTCTGCGCTTGCGGCAGAAGACTTCGGAGGAGTTGCTTTAGCCATGGGATCGCTCCAGAATCCGTTGAGCAGACTCGCATTTACGTGTGAAGTTTACATCCATTCTTGAAAAGATTCCGCACGCGAACACCTCCCGCCAGCTTGCGGAAGCCCACGAAAAACTTGTCGCGCCAGGCTCGCCTTCGAAATTGGGTCGGCAACAATGACTGATTCTTAACTTCGTCGATCTTGAAGAATTAGGCCGGTGGCAGCTTGGCGTACTCGGCTTTTGCCTGCTTCAGGATTGGAACGTCCGAGTCTGCGTCTTTCCAGAGGTTTAGGAATGCCTGATAGGCAGTGCGGGCTTTTGCTTGAGCATCGGCGTTTGAGCCGCTTGATGTTTGCCATTGCAGCGTCCACGCCCGGGCTAGTCCCAGCCGAGCCAGCGCGCCGAGAATGGAATTCTGAATCAGGCCGCGGTGGTCGATGATTTTTTGAAATTCTGCGGCGGCTTCCGGACCGCGAGCGGCGGCGAGATACGCTTGCCCGCGAAAATATGTGGGAAGAAGCGGGTTGTGCTCTCCCAGTTCGAAAGGTGCGGAGGGTGCGAGGTCTTCGAGGGCCTTCGCCGGCTGCTTACGATTGATTGCTATGGCGGCGCGAATCGTCGGCAGCCAAAAAGATTGCAGCATCGTGTCCGACGGATGAGCCTTGTCGAGAGCATTCGTGGTTTTCTCCGCCTGATCTGAGTCTCCGGAAGTCGCTTCAGTGAGAGCGGCCACGCTTTGCAGGTATTCGAATGAGGCGTGGTTCAGGGCCTGAGTGGCTTGTCGGTGGCCTTCCGTGAAGTTGCCGACAAGGACTTCGGACAGCGCAGACCTGATCTGAATTCGAGCGGCCAATTCTTTCTGATCGCTGCCGAGGGCGGCGTCCACTGCCCGGCCCGTGAGTTCGCGCGCTTTGGCGAACCGCCCGCAATAGGCTTCGGTGTTGGCTTGCATTCGGAGCGCAAAAGCCGCGTTCCCTGGTTTATTGGACGCCCATGCCAGTTGGCGATCCATCTCCGTGGTGTCGACTTCAAGAAAAGCGACTCCATAGCGGTTCATGTGCAACTCGGAGCTTTCGAGGCCTCGCGAAATCGCCTGACGATATGTGGCCTTCGCATCCTCCAGCCGATTCATAGCCGCATAAGTGACGATGAGATCGGCGTAGCAGGGCGCGGCGTCGGGCTGCGCCGCGATGCACTGCTGCCCTTCAAGTAGAGAATTCTCGATTCGGCCGATCATTTCGTTGTCGAAAAACAAGCACATGTGGGGCGTCAAATCGCGGGGGTAGGAATCGGCCCACAACTGGCAATTCTGAAGCGCCCGCATGCGGTCCCCGAGGACGAAATTGTAGTAGTAGGCACTAAGTGCGAAATTCTCGCGCTCCGTTACGCGGTCGCGCAGGCTATAAGCCTTGCTGGCAAATTCACTTCCCTGGCCGTCTTCTCCTAGCATCTGGTACGAGGTGCTGAGAGTGCCATAGGCGAGCGCGAAATTTGGATCAAGTTCGATGGCGTGCCGAAAGTAAGGGATGGAATCGGCCGGGCCTTTCATATTGCGGATCTTCCATCCAGCGCTGTAGGCCTTCAGCGCGTCAAATGACGGCGTGGTTACCTGCTCGAGCGGCGCGTCGAATTTTTGGATCGAACCGAGCGATTCGCCGAGCTTTCCTCGCAGGTGAGCACTGGCCTTTCCAAGAGCGTTCAACACCTCTTCTTTATGGGAAGCCTGCACCTGCTCCTGGGCGAATACCGCTCCGGTCTGGCAATTGATGGCGTCGATTCCGATTACGTATTGGTTGCCGAGGCTGGCGATTGAACCAAGTAGCAGAGCTTTGCCGCCGGCTCGCTGACAGACTTCCAGGGCAGGCTCGCCCGTCACTGGTTGCTCTGGGGCACGGCCCATGAGTCTGAGAGTTTCGGTGACTTTGCGGTCGGGCAGGATGTTGAGAAACGGCGACTGCGTCAGGCTGATGGAGAGAGCTTGCTTGAGGGTGTCGTCGAAGGCGGCGTCTCCGGTTTTGTTCACGAAGTCCGCGAGTAAAACCGAGTCTGTGTTGCCGAGAGCGTAGGCGTGGCCAGAACGGTAGAAGCGAGACGCGAGCACTATGACCGCGATGATGACGACGAGCGTGACGGCGGTCCACAAAAAACGGCGCGAGAACTTCGCACTCGGGGCGGCTTGAGCCGGAGTGCTGGATGGTATCGCGGACTCCCCTGATTCCGTTGCGTCCGCCGTCACCTCGGCCAAAAAACGATAGCCGCGGCGGGGGATGGTTTCAACAAAGCGTGGAGTGTCGGGATTGTCGCGCAGCGCTTCCCGCAACTTTCGCACAGCAACATTCAGACTGTTGTCGAATTCGACAAATGTGTCTTCCGGCCATAGCTGGCCACGCAACTCTTCGCGGCTGACGACTTCGCCTGACCGCTCCAGCAGCAAGACCAGAAGGCGGAACGGTTGCTCCTGGAGTTTGACGCGGACACCTTGGCGCAGCAGTTCGCCACTGGCCGAATTGACCTCGAAAACGGAGAAACGATAACGGCCGCTGGCTTTTTCGGTGGGCATGGCCCTTCCCCACGCGCGGGGTGGTCAAGTCTGAGAAGTATAGCATCGGGTCGCGCGGTTAAGAGCAGGGCGTAAGTCTCGCGATTGCCGGCGCTTAGCGGTTAAGGAAAGCTTCACCAGCAGTTTCGTTGCGCTATGTTCGCTCCTCGAACAGGATGGCCACGTGGAAGGCAAACCTGCCAGCCAAGATTTCAAAATCCTGAAGTGAAAACGAGGAGTGCATCATGCGCACAAACACATGGCAAGCGTGGGCGTTATTTGTGGTGATGGGCCTGGGGATACCCGTTTTTGGGCAAACTGGAGCTGGTCCCTATAAGAAATCCAAGCTGGTGGGAACGTGGCAAGTCCAGATTACATTGGTGGATTGCTCAAGCGGCGCTCAATTAGGACCTCCCTTTACCTCGCTGCTGACTTTCGCCGCCGACGGCACGATGGCCGAAGATACTTCAAACCCTGCATTCGGAAAAGGGCAACGAGGCGGCGGACAGGGATCGTGGAGCAGTACCGGCTCCTCGACCTATGCAGCCACAAGCTGGGCTCTCATTAAGTACACGACAAAACCAAACCTGAAAACGCACGATCCCGGATTCGATTTCGGGCAGCAAACCATCTCTCAAAACATCACGCTCGACACTCAATCGGGAAAGTGGAGCAGCACCGCAGCCGTCGCATTTGCCGACGGGAGGGGGAACGTCTATCGCAACGGATGCGCGATCGCCGCCGGCACACCGTTCTAGAGCACAGCCACTTAAATGAATTCGAAGTGAGCAATTTAATTCTGGAGGATTCCCATGTCTTACAAAGACCGAAACAACCAGGCGAAGAGAGTAAGGTGCCTTTTGGCCGGCACCTTACTCGCTTTGAGCGCAGTATCGGCCGTGGCGCAGATTACACCGAGCGCTGATTCGTATACCAGTACTGCACAAGGCAGCACGAACTTCGGCACTAAATCACTGCTCGACGTGCAGAGCGCCACGCAAACTAGCTACATTCAGTTCGATCTTTCTTCGATTCCTTCTGGATACACGGGCAGCAACGTTGCCAAGGCGAGTCTCAAGCTCTATGTCAATGCGGTCACCACAGCGGGGAGTCTTAACGTTGACTTCGTCAACGGTAGTTGGGCGGAGAAAACCATCACCGCCGATCTTGCTCCGGCGCTGGGAGCCACGATCGTCGCCAGCGTTCCCCTCGCCCAGTCGAACGCCAAAGACTACATCCTAATTGACGTTACGCCGGCGGTCGTTGCATGGCTGAACGGCACCCAGGCCAACGACGGTATCGCTCTCGTCGGCAACAGTCCAATTAACGTCAACTTCGACAGCAAAGAGAGCACTACGACGAGCCATCCTCCGGAATTGGACGTCGTGTTTGCGGGCAGCGGCGGTAGCGGAATCACCGGAGTGCTGACTGGATCGAAAAGCGGTCTGACGGGTGGCGGCACAAGCGGCACACTGAATCTCAGCCTGCTGACTTCGTGCAGCAAGAATCAGGTGCTGGCGTGGAGCGGCAGCGCTTGGGCGTGCAGCAGCGCCGGCACTGGCACACTCACAGGAGTGACTGCGGGCACGGACCTTACCGGCGGCGGCACGAGCGGTACTGTCACGCTGAACCTGGATACGACGAAGATCCCGCAATTGGCCTCGTCCAACGCGTTTACCGGCATTCAGTCCATAAGCGGCAACAGCAGCAACAGTATTCTCAATGTCACACAGAATGCCACCAGCGGTCCGGGATTCGGGGTGGTCGGCACCTCCTACAACAACAATCGCGGCCAGGCCGCCGTCCTCGGGCAGGAGATGGCTACCTCTAGCGCCGGCGTGTTCGGCGTCGAAGGCTTCATCGGCAGTCTCAAGGGCGCCGGCGTCTACGGGCAGGACAGCAATCCCCAAAGCTCGGTAGGGAATGCGACTGCCGTGTCCGCCGGTGTTTGGGGCGACTCGGGCGGCGGCACAGAAGGAGTTCTTGGCACCTCTACGAACTTCAACAGTGTAGTGGGCCTTAATAGCAGTAGCGCATCGGCGGCGATTTTCGCAGAGAATCAGAACACAAGCTCCTCAGTGCTTGCCCCCGGAATATTCGGCATTAGTTTTGCGCCGAAAGGAATAGCGGTGGTCGGCTCGGGTCCGGTTCACAGCAACACTTTCACGAGTTACGCTGGGCAGTACGCATATGGTGTTGTTGGCGATGCTGGACCGGCAGCCAACGTTGGCGTTTTCGGTAGTGCTGATTCTGGAACGGGCGTGTTCGGTGCGTCTACTTCCAGTGGGACTGGAGTGTACGGGTTCTCAAACACTGGAAGTGGCGTCATCGGCACGTCGAACGGCGGCAATGCCGGCGTTTATGGACTCACCAACAATACGAACACTAACGAAGGAAGTGTTGGGGTCTGGGGAGACGATCCTACAACGACTGGCAACGCTGGGGTGTTTGGTTACTCGCAAGGGGGTACTGGCGTAGTTGGACAATCCGCTTCCTCCGATGAATTTGGCGGTTACTTTATTAACCAAGGCGGCGGAGCACCTTTCATAGCGATAGGTACGGATGGCAATTGCGAGGTCAACACCGACGGCGATCAGTTGTGTACTGGCAGCAAGTCGGCAGCCGTCCACCTTTCCGACAGCCGATGGGTACGGCTCTATGCCGTCGAGTCTCCCGAGAACTGGTTCGAAGATTTCGGCTCTGGCACTCTTTCGAACGGGAGTGCTTCCGTCGCGCTCGAACCCGCCTTCCGGGACACGGTCACGTCGTCTCAGGATTACCATGTGTTCCTGACACCGCGGGGAGAATGCGAAGGCCTCTACATCGCGAGTACAAATGCTTCGGGTTTCGAGGTCCGCGAACTTCATCACGGCAAATCGAGCATCGCCTTCGACTATCGCATCGTAGTGCGGCGAAAAGGCTACGAGAACATCCGTATGCAGGACGTAACCGAAATGGAAGAACACATCATCGCGCACCGTCAGGAAATGATGAAGCGGCTTCCCCGTCGCCCTCCGGTCGTTCAGCCCACCGCCCAACCGATGGCCAATCGCGCCCAAGCCGAGATTCAGTTGCCGGTCCCGCTGCGGCCCAATCCACCGTCGCATTCGAACCGGCTGCCGATTGAACTCCTGGTTCAACCGGCGCCCGCAACTACAAAACGTTAAGAGTGTCGCGAGGACAGTCGAGCGGCGGTCCTCGCGACACAAGCCACTCAATGGACCGTCTGTCCTTGGATTTCCCCTCCGGATTTCTCCTCGTCCCCGAATTTCCCAATACCAAAGTCTAATTGCGCGACGATCGCGATGCGGAGAACATCTTTGCGTTCAGATTCGCATCCTTTCTGGACCTGTGTCTCCTCGGAAAGCAACCATCACTGCTGGACCGCCCGTTCCCCGGTGCTCAATCTTTCGTTGTCGGAGCCCCTGAAAATGTTCAGTTCATGGTGAAGGACTCAGAGAAGTACGCTGCGAACGATCACGATTATGACTTCGCCCGTTTGCGCAAAAGCACCCTGATTCAGAGAAACCGAGCAGAAAGGATAGAGCCAGTGGAACCCGTTGCATTTTCACCGATTGCAAAAAGCTATGAAACCACTGAAAAGGAGAACACCATGACACAAACCGGTAGTGACAAGAATGCAATCCGTCCGTTTCCTCACCTGAATGTTCCCGAGGCGGACCTTACCGACTTGCGCAGGCGCATCAACGCAACCAAGTGGCCCGAGCGGGAACTGGTCGCGGATGCGTCACAAGGAGTACAGCTTGCGACAACACAGAAGCTCGCCAAGTATTGGGCGACGGAATATGACTGGCGAAAGGTGGAGGCGCGGCTCAACGCCCTGCCGCAGTTCGTCACCGAGATCGATGGACTGGACATCCATTTTATCCACGTCCGTTCGAAGCAGGAAGACGCATTGCCGATGATCGTCACCCACGGATGGCCCGGCTCGGTGATCGAACAGATGAAGATCATCGATCCGCTGACCAATCCCACCGCACATGGCGGAAGCGCATCCGATGCGTTTCACCTGGTGATTCCGTCACTGCCCGGCTACGGTTTTTCGGGCAAGCCGACGGCGCCCGGTTGGAATCCGGTCAGCATCGCCAAGGCGTGGGCGACTCTTATGCAACGCCTCGGCTACACCAAGTACGTGGCGCAGGGTGGCGACTGGGGCAACTCCATCTCCGAGGTGATGGCTCTGCTACAGCCGCCTGGTTTGCTCGGCATTCACACCAACATGGCGGCAACGGTTCCTCCCGATGTATCGAAGGCGCTCGCGGCCGGTGGTCCACCGCCCGCCGGGCTCTCGGCTGAGGAACAACACGCGTGGGATCAACTCATCGACTTCTACAAGAACGGTGTGGGCTACGCCGGCGAGATGGGCAACCGCCCTCAGACCTTGTACGGACTGGCTGATTCTCCAGTTGGCCTCGCGGCGTGGATGATCGACCATGACATTCGCAGCTATTACATGATCGCTCGCTCGTTCGACGGCAAGCCGGAAGGGCTGTCGCCGGACGATGTCCTCGACAACGTCACGCTCTACTGGCTGACGAATACCGCAGTCTCCTCGGCACGACTGTATTGGGACACCGTGCATAACCTTCCGGCTGGCGGTTTCTTTGATACGAGGGGCGTCAAGATTCCTGTGGCCGTCAGCGCGTTCGCCGACGAGATCTATCAGGCGCCGAAGAGTTGGAGTGAGAAGGCGTATCCCCAGCTCATCCACTACAACAAACTCGACAAAGGCGGGCACTTCGCAGCCTGGGAGCAGCCGAAACTCTTCACCGAAGAGATGCGCGCGAGCTTCAAGTCACTGCGGCCGGGGATGGCAAAAGCAGCATGAGCTTGCGATGAGACATGCGAAGCAAGGAGAGCCTCCAACGCGGAGGCTCTTCTGTTTCGAATCCACATTCGTTCTCAGTCTCGACTTTCGATCCAGGCGAGCGTTGAGTTAACATTCCGAAACCGCAGATGCAAGACGTCACGCTGCCTGAGGGGGAGCCGATGAATACGCTTTCAAAATACAAAGTCTGGATCGGTGGAGCGCTAGCCTTACTCGTCGTCGGCCTGATTATTGGAGCGATCTACCCGAAGCATGTAGCGGGAGCGCCTCCCGGCGCGCCAGACGTTGAAGTGGTGCAGGTCGAACAGAAGGACGTCCCGATTTTTGGCGAGTGGATCGGCACGTTCGACGGATTTACCGATGCAGATGTGCGAGCCCAAGTCACAGGTTATCTGCAGCGTCAGGGCTATCAGGAAGGCGCGTTCGTCAGGAAGGGTCAGCTGCTTTTCGAGATCGACCCGCGCCCATTTCAGGCGGTCCTCGACCAGACTGAGGGGCAGTTGGCCCAGGCCAGAGCGCAACTGGCGAACGCGGAAGCAGTCCAGGGGAGAACTCAGCTTGATGTGGAGCGCTACACCCCGCTGGCCAAAGAACAGGCCGCGAGCCAGCAGGATCTCGACAATGCAGTCCAGAATAATCTCGCCGCCAAGGCCTCGGTGGCGACGGCCGGCGCACAAATCAAGACGGCTGAAGCTGCGGTTGAAACCGCCAGGATCAATCTTGATTTTACCCGGCTCACGGCGCCGATCGACGGAATCGCGGGGCAAGCCCAGCTGCAAGTGGGTGCGTTGGTCAATTTAAGCAGCGGGCCTGTGACTTCCGTGTCGACCGTTGACCCCATCAAAGTTTATTTCACCGTCGGCGAGCCGCAATACCTGGCATGGAGAAAGCGCTTTCCCACGGATGCGACTCGGGCGGCGGCGGACAAGAATCTGCGGCTCGAACTGATTTTGGCCGACGGGTCAACCTACCCGCAGACCGGGACATTCTATTTTGCGGACCGCCAGGTGAACGAGAGCACCGGGGCGATTCGGATCGCCGGACTATTTTCCAATCCCGGAAACATTCTGCGTCCCGGCGGGTACGCCAAGGTTCGCGCCGTGATCCGAGTGCAGCAGGACGCATTGCTTGTGCCGCAGCGTGCTGTTTCCGAGTTGCAAGGCGGGTATCAAGTTGCGACGGTCGACGACAAAAACAAAGTGAGCATTCGAACCGTGAAAGTCGGCGACCGTGTTGGCTCGCAGTGGATTATTACGGACGGAGTGAAGCCGGGCGAGAGGGTGATTGCCGAAGGAGTGCAGAAGGTGCGCCCGGGTATGCAGGTGAACCCCAAGCCGTTTGCCATGGAAACTACGGGGAGGTGATCAATGTCAAAGTTCTTTATCAACCGTCCCATTGTCGCCATGGTGATCTCGATCGTCCTCGTGCTGGTCGGCACGCTCACGATCCTCACTTTGCCGGTGGCGCAGTTTCCCAGCATCGCTCCGCCTGAGATTCAAGTGATAGCGACCTACATTGGAGCGGACGCGCAAACCCTGGAACAAGCTGTGGCCACGCCCATCGAACAACAGATGAATGGCGTGGACCACATGAATTACATGTATTCGCTGAACGCGACCGGCAACTCGACCACCAGCCTGATCGTCGACTTCGACGCAAAAACTGACCCGAACACCGATTACATTCTCGCGCAAAGCCGTGAGACTCTCGCCGCTTCCCAGCTTCCCGTCGACGTCACCAACTACGGAGTCAATGTCAGAAAATCGGTGACGGCTCCGCTTACGCTCACCGCCGTGTACTCGCCGCATGGAACTTATGACGCCACATTCTTGGCCAATTACGCCTACATCAATCTGGTCGATCCTATTCTGCGTTCGCCGGGCATTGGCAACGTGCAGGTATTCGGAGCCGGGCAATACGCGATGCGACTGTGGGTAAAGCCTGACACGCTGGCCAAGCTCGGCATCACGGTTCCGGAAATCGTGAGCGCGATTCAGGCGCAAAATACCGTGAACCCAGCCGGAAAGGCTGGTGGAGAACCGGCGCCGAAAGGCCAGGAATTTACTTACTCCGTTCTCGCTCAGGGCCGTCTTCAGTCACCGGAGGAGTTCGGACAGATCGTGGTGCGCGAGACGCCCGACGGCGGCACAGTCCGTGTCCGCGATGTTGCGCGAATCGAGTTGGGAGCCCAGGACTATAGCGTCGCCGGTCGCTTTAATGGACGGCCGAGCGCGATCATCGCTACTTATCAACTGCCGGGCTCGAACGCGGTCGATGCGGCCGCGGGCGTCAACAAACTCATGGCGAAGATGAAAGAGCGCTTCCCAGACGATATGGATTACCAGGTAGCGCTGGATACGACGCGTTCGGTGACCGAAGGCATAAAGGAAATTGTCATAACGCTTTTGATTGCGCTCGCCTTGGTGATCCTTGTCGTCTACCTGTTCTTACAGAGCTGGCGCGCCACGCTGATTCCGCTTCTCGCGGTACCCGTCTCTCTAATTGGTACGTTCGTGTTTTTCCCGTTGTTTGGTTTCTCCATTAACACGCTTTCTCTCTTCGGTCTGGTGCTCGCGATCGGACTGGTGGTGGACGATGCCATCGTCGTGGTCGAAGGAGTGGAACGCCACATCGAGGAGGGTATGACGCCGAAGGCGGCGGCGTTGAAGGCAATGGAAGAACTCTCCGGCCCTGTCGTCGGCATCGCCCTGGTGCTATCCGCGGTATTTGTGCCGACGGCGTTCATCCCGGGAATCACCGGCAAGCTTTACCAGCAATTCGCCGTCACCATCGCGATTTCCGTTCTCTTGTCGGCTTTCAATGCGCTCACGCTCAGCCCGGCGCTCGCGGCTCTGTTGCTGAAGCCACGCGAACCAAGCCGTGGCCTGCTTCGAAGATTTTTTGACTGGTTTAACCGCGTGTTTGAACGAGGCACAGAAGGTTATGTGCGTTTGAGCGCGGTATTGGTGCAGAAGACCGTTGTCGTAGTCGTGTTGCTTTTAGTCTTTGGCGGCGCCGCTGCCTTTTTTGCCAACCGAATACCATCCAGTTTCCTTCCCGACGAAGATCAGGGCTATGCCTATGTCAACGTGCAGTTGCCCAACGGAGCTTCGCTGGAACGCACGACCGCCGTCACCGCTGACGTGGAGAAAATCCTGATCAATACACCGGGAGTCGAACACGTCACCTGCTTCGTTGGCTTCAGCCTTCTCAGTTTTGTTCGCACCAGTTATAACTCGACTTTTTTTGTGTCCTTCAAACCTTGGGACGAGCGCAAGAAAAGAGCAGAGCAATTTCAATCGCTGAAGGTCCATCTGAACCAGCAATTGAGCAAACTGCCCGCTGCCGTTGCTTTCGGTTTTTCGCCGCCTGCCATTCCAGGAGTCGGAACTGCCGGAGGATTTACCTTCATACTCGAAGACCGTTCGGGTAGCGACATCCAGTTCCTGGCAAAGAACCTTGGCATTTTTCTTGACGCTATCCGAAAGCGGCCGGAGATCGCCAGCGCCAGCACCACTTTCCTCGCGAGCGTCCCGCAGCAGTTCGTCGACGTAAACCGCGACAAGGTTCTAAAGCAAGGTGTGGCCCTCAACGATGTCTACCGCACCGTGCAAGCTTTCATGGGCGGCCTTTTCATCAACTACTTCAACCGGTTCGGCCGGCAGTGGCAGGTCTATATTGAAGCCGAAGGCGACGATCGTGCCAAGGCAGAGAACGTGGGGCAATTCTACGTTCGCAACAATAAAGGAGAAAGTGTCCCGCTTTCGACACTGACCACCATCAAGCCGCGCCTCGGCCCGGAATTTACCCTGCGCTTCAACGAATATCGTTCCGCGCAGATCAACGGGAGCGCCGCGCCGGGCTACAGCGCCGACCAGGCCACGGCCGCGCTCGAGGACGTTTTCAAGCAAACGATGCCGCGTGAAATGGGCTTCGACTATTCAGGGATATCGTTTCAGGAACAGAAAGCCCGAGAAGGCGTGCCTCCCGCGGCCATCTTTGCATTGTCGTTGCTGTTCGTCTTTCTGGTTCTGGCGGCGCTTTACGAAAGCTGGACGCTCCCCTTCAGCGTGCTGCTGAGCACCCCGGTCGCAATCTTCGGAGCCTTTGGAGTTCTTTGGTTGCGCCGAGTGTTGCTCGGCGTTTTTCTGCCGCCTTATCTGGTGCAGATCGAGACCGACATTTATTCGCAAATCGGGCTGGTCATGCTCATCGGACTGGCAGCGAAGAACGCGATTTTGATCGTTGAGTTTGCCAAGGATGAATATGAGCTGGGAAAACCTTTGGCAGCGGCTGCGCTCGAGGGCGCCAGACTTCGTTTGCGTCCGATTTTGATGACGTCGTTCGCGTTCATCCTCGGGTGCGTGCCGTTATGGACGGCGACTGGCGCCGGGTCGGTTGCCCGGCAAATCATGGGCACGACGGTCATTGGCGGGATGATGGCCGCGAGTCTGATCGGAATCTTCTTCGTGCCCGCGATCTTCTTCATGGTAGAGAAATGGTCAGGCGCCAGCAAAGAGCGGACTTCTTCCGTTGTGCCAGGAACAAGCGCGCCGGCGGAGGGGGATTGAAGAATGGCCCACTGCCATATGAATAACAGAGCAGCCGAAATAGTCATGAAGAGGATGACACCAACATTATTGATGTCCGCGTGCGTGGTCTCGATCGCAATGATCGGGTGCACGGTAGGCCCGAAATACCACCGGCCCGATGTTGCGACTCCAGGCGTGTACCGTGATTTAGCGAATGACCAGCAGGCTCAAGCGCAAGCGGCATCCTTCGCAGATCTCAAGTGGTGGCAGGTCTTTGAGGACCCGGAACTGCAAGAACTCATCCGCATAGCTCTCAAAGAGAATTACGACCTGCAACTGGCAACGGAGCGCATCGGCGCGGCGCGCGCCCAGGTTGCCCTCACGCGCTCCAGTCTATTTCCCCAAGTGCAAGGGAACGCTACTTTCAGCGGTGGAAAAGATCCAAGCACTCAGTCCAAGTACAACATTCTTGGTCTGACTGCCGACGCCGCATTTCAGTTGGACCTCTTCGGCCGCCTGCGTCGCGCGACCGAGGCCTCGCGCGCCCAACTTCTGGCAACCGAGGACGCCCGGCAAACGGTCACGCTCACCCTGGTAAGCGACGTCGCCAGTAATTATTTTCATCTTCTCGAACTCGACCTCCAGCTCCGCATCACCCAGGAGACTGTTAGGACGCAGCAAGATTCCGTCAAGCTGACGCGCTTGCGGCTCGACCACGGCGTTGCCACCAAGCTCGATGTGCTGCAATCGCAGCAGGTGCTGGATACCGCCAACGCGGCGATCCCTGACCTGGAGAGACAGATCGGCCAGGAGGAAAATGCGATCAGCATTCTGCTTGGCCATTATCCAGAGGGTATCCGACGTGGGTACCCGTTGGTCGAGGAGCCGCTTCCTCCCGAAGTGCCGCCAGGCATGCCGTCGACGCTGCTCGAACGCCGGCCGGACATTCGGCAGGTTGAGCAAAAGCTAATCGCCGCTAATGCTGAGATCGGCGTCGCCAGAGCTTCGTTCTTTCCCCAGATTTCCCTTACTGGCGGTGGGGGAGGAGCATTCGGACGGAGCAGCTTGCTCTCTGGCCTGTTGAGTTCACAGACTGGGATCTGGTCTTACGGCGCCCAAGTCTCTCAGCCGATTTTCACCGGTGGCGCTCTGCGCGGGAATCTGAAGCTGGCTGAGTCGGAACATCGCCAGGAACTGATCGCCTATCAGCAAGCCATACAGTTGGCATTTCGCGATGTATCGGATGCTTTGATCGGTTATCAGAAACTACATCAAGTTCGCGTTGCCCAGGAGACCACGGTAAGAGATCTCCAGGATACGGTCGACACGTCTCTCATACGTTATCGAGGAGGCATCACGACCTACCTTGAAGTCCTCGACGGTCAGCGATCGCTCTTTAGCGCCGAGCTTACTCTTGCCCAGGCACGCGGCAACGAGTACCAAAGCCTGGTGCAACTGTATAAGGCTCTCGGCGGAGGCTGGCAGTAAGCGCAAACATTGAGACAAGGTGGTGCGGGCGGAGGGACTTGAACCCTCATGGGCCGTTTAAGCCCTGCGGATTTTCATACCGTCTACGGCTTTCGCCGCCTCGAACGTGACGCTTTTAGAAAGCTCACGCCAAGTTTGCGGTCTGGACTATCCCTTCACCATCCTCCGGAAAATCCCGGAGCATAGGTGCTGCCCGTCTAGTCTCTACACCTTCCCGGCTGGTGTCTCTCCGGGCTTGGCTCGGGATTGCCATTTCAGGGTTCCCCGAATTTGAGCAGTTCTGCATCGCCGGTTTCCCAGACGAGCACTCAAGTTTTCCTTAAGTCCGCTGCGTATGCCATTCCGCCACGCCCGCGCGCGGCTGCCTGACTGCATTTCTATCATCTATCATAGGGCAGATTCGCCGCGATTTACACATCCGTCATCACTAGAGATCGAGCGTGATCCATGTAGGCGCGTGGTCGCTGGCGTTTTCCCGCCCACGCGCCCATCGGTCGACACCGCAGTCCACGAGGCGGTCTGACAAATTCGGTGAGAGCAGAAAGTGATCGAGTCGCATGCCTTTGTCTTTCTGCCAACGTTCAAATTTGTAATCCCAGAATGTCCAGAGCGGCCCATCCGGATGCAGCTTCCGCAGGGCGTCAGTCCAGCCTTGTGCCAGCAAACGCGCAAAGGCCTGCCGGCTCTCGGGTTGGATTAACGCGTTGTTATCTAACGACCGGGTCGGATAGATGTCCTGCGGAGTCGGCACAACATTGTAATCACCGGCCAGCACCACGGGCGCGCCGCTCGCCATGAGTTCGCCGGCGTGGGCAATCAGGCGCTCAAACCAGGCCAACTTGTAATCGAATTTCGGTCCAGGCTGCGGATTCCCATTGGGGAGGTAGATGGAAGTGATCAGGACTCCTTGAACAGCCGCTTCGATGTAGCGAGCCTGATGGTCTTCATTATTATGGCCATCCGAATTTCCCGGCAAACTTGTGCGAGTCACAACGGGAATGTGGTTGCGCGCGAGAATGGCAACGCCGTTCCAGGAGCGCTCCCCTTGCCAGACCGCTTCGTACCCGAGAGCCCGAAGGGCATTCACGGGAAAGGCTTCCTGCTCTGCCTTGAGCTCTTGGAGACTCACCACATCCGGCTCAGCTTTCGCTAACCAAGCCAGGAGGTTGTCGAGCCGCTTATTGATGTTGTTAATGTTGAAGGTGGCGACTTTCACCAAGTGATTTTCCGTGGTGCGGCGGTCACCGTCAAGATCGCCCTGACGGACGGGTCTTTTTGTTCCTAGTTCTCAGTTGGAGCCTAGGCGGCGGGAGTCGTGGAATCCCACGTTTTGAACAAAACCGCGAAACGAGGGGCACTCGGCCGTTGGAGCGGCCACCTGCCATCTCGTGTAGTTACGGCCGAACGAACGTGAAGACCTGACCGGCAGAATTGATTCCAAAAACACCTGCCCCAGATCCGACCGCAATGCTTTTCAGACCACTTGTATCGTTGCCAAACGAACCACTACTGGAGTCGTAGCGAACGATACCGTCGACGGTATTGATCATCCAAACGCCATCCCCGCCAGCCAAGACTTGAACCGTGTCTCCGTCAACGCGGTTGAATTTGTGAGTGGCGGGATCATATTGATAGACATCGTTCAATCTGTTGACCCCCCAAACGCCATTCACTCCCACGGAGATTTGTGTAAGCGTGCCTGAAACTTGCGTGAACGACTGGGTGACAAAGCTGTAGTCAAAGATTTGACCCGAGCTATTGAGTCCCCAGACGTCGCCTCCACCGGTCGAGACCTGGGTTAGAAGAACATTGAATCCTGCGTCGAAGAAGTTTGTGCAGTAGTTGTACCTGAAAACGTTGCCGGCAGAATTTAGGCCCCAGATTTCATAGGGATGGCAGCTGTCCTGGTAGCCCACGCCGATCACGATTTGCGCGAGTGAGTTGCCAAACGGATCGAAGGCTCTTGTGCTGTAGTTGAATCTGTAAACGTTGCCGTTCGCGGCCAACCCCCAGACCTCGTCAAGCTGGGAGGCTGTGCCGCCGCCGACCACCACATTGACCAGCGACGCTTTCGCTATTTTGCCGAAGGACTTTGTAGTCGCATGGTATCGCCAGACTGCGGCCTTGGAATCTACGCCAAAGATCTCATTGCGTCCGGCGGAAACACTGGTGAGAGTGCCCTTAACTTGCAGGAACTGCTGTGCTGACGACGGAACGACGATCCCTGCACAGCAGACCAAGACGAAAAGAGCGCTAAAAAAAGCGTTTTTACGCGACATAAAAATCCTCCAAAAGGAATTCGGGTTGTTCTCAGGGACTAAGGCGCCCCCGAACATTAGTCGTTATAACGATATTGTTCCTGACTCATCGCGCATCGACTTCGAGTGCCGGCGGTCTGCTTGGGAGCTCGTGGTAAAATCCCTGAGATTCTGGCCTGCGCCGTTCCGCCATCTCCCACCCGGCACACGCTAGTTCGAGTGCCCATCGAAAGTCCTAAAATCGACCTTCAAAAGTTTTCCAAATTTATCAAAACCATGTTATGTCCAGCATACTAAACAACTTATACAGGTTCGCCGAGTTCAGTCTCGACGCACAGGGGCGGGTGCTGACGAGGGGCCAAGCGGCCGTGCCCCTGACCCCGAAGGCCTTCGATGTCCTGCTTCTGCTCGTCCAAAATGCGGGAAGGACGGTAACTAAGGACGAACTGATGAAGGCGGTCTGGCGGGATAGTTTTGTGGAAGAGTCCAACCTGACGCAGACGATTTTCATGGTGCGCAAGGCATTGGACGAGACGGCTGAGCGGCGCTACATCCTCAATGTTCCGGGCCGGGTTTACCGGATTGTTGTTCCCGTTGCGGAAACTCCAATCGACGAAGCAGCGAGCGGTGGCTCGCCAACAGAGGCGGTTGTCGCCCCTCAAACTTTGAGCGATGAGAGAAACGCGAGCGATATTCAATCGCCGCCGTACCCGCGAAACTGGAGCGGTGGGCGATCCGCCGCTATCGCTCTGGCCACGGTAGCGATCGCGCTGATAGCAGGATTCGCCATCTCGCACCGGTATTCACACAAGGCGCCTGCGGAGCAGCCTGGCAGAATCATGCTGGCCGTGCTTCCATTTCAGAACCTTACAGGAGATCCAGCGCAGGAGTATGTCAGCGATGGCCTGACCGAGGAGATGCTCACGCAATTGGGAACTCTCAATCCCCAGCGTTTGGGAGTCATTGCGCGCACCTCGGTGATGCATTACAAGACGCGCACACTCCTCTCGATCAGATCGGGCGTGAGTTGAACGTGCAATATGTTCTGGAAGGAAGCGTTCGGCGCGAGTCGGAACGCGTGCGTATCACCGCCCAGCTGATACAGGTCAAAGATCAAACCCACGTCTGGGCCCGTGAGTATGACCGCGAATTCAGAGATCTGCTTCCCCTGGAAGGTGGGGTCGCCCGAGAGATCGCGAAAGAGATTCAGCTCACCTTTGATGGCCAGAAAGATGATGGCCGCAAAGAGGCGGCGAGCCAACCGGCCGCGCCGTCGCAACGTTTCGAGGGTTACGATCTTTATTTGAAGGGGCTATATTTCTTCAATAAGAGGACGCCGACAGACTTGCGACAAGCGATTCAGTATTTCCAGCAGGCCACCGTGGAAGACCCGTCTTACGCGCGTGGATATGCGGGACTGGCGAAAGGATACGCCGTCCTCTCTGCCTACAGCAATCAGCCGGAATCGGAATTCATGCCGGAGGCGCGCGCCGCTGCGACCAAGGCACTGGCAATCGATTCCAGTTCGTCGGAAGCGCACACCGCGCTGGCCCTGATTGTTCAAAACCATGACTGGGATTGGCAACTGTCGGAAAAGGAATTCCGGCGCGCGATCGAATTGAATCCGAACGATGCGACCGCGCACCATTGGTATGCGGAGCATCTCATGTGGCGGGGACGGTTTAGTGAGGCGCTCGAGGAAAGCGAGCGGGCCCATCAGTTGGATCCCCTTTCATTGATTATCGCCGCGGATAACGGCGCGATCCTATACTTCTCCCGCAACTACGATGCTGCCATCGAAAAATGGCGCTCGGTGCAAGAGATGGATCCTGGCTTTGCGCGCGCCCACCTCATCGCGGGAGCATATGTCGAGAAAGGGATGTTTGCCGAGGCCCTCTCAGAGAACGAGAAGATGCGGCCAACTTCGGAAGCATGGTATTGGGGGTGGCGTGCGTATATTCAGGGACGCGCTCAAAATCTGACAGATGCACGCAGGGCGATTCACCGATTGCTGGAACTTGATAAGAGGGAGCCCGTTAGACCTACGGCCATCGCTCTAGCCTTCGCTGGGATCGGAGACAAAGACCAGACCATGGCGTGGCTCCAGAAAGCTTATGCCCAACACTCCAATGAACTAACATCGTTGAAAGTGGACCCCGCCTACGATCCCCTACGCGGCGATCCGCGGTTCCGAGATTTGCTGCGGCGCCTTGGATTGGAACGGTAAAGACCGTTCGCTCTCATGACCAGCGAGTGGCCGAGGATGCCCGAGAATTCGAAGAAAGTAGCGGCGCTCAACCACAGTCCCGCGTTCTCCAAGCCATCCCTCCCTCGCCCTCTGGCGCAGGCTGTTTTCTTCCACGTCCGCCCGCGATCTCTGCGGGCCGGAGTGTAAAGGATGTCCCGGAACGTTTTGTAAAGCATGTCATCGAACTGACACCTGAAGGGCCGCTCTCCACGGTTGTACCCAGCCGATGGAGATCAAGGCGCGTCTTGGTGGAAACGTTTGCCGACGGCAGCCCCCGCATCTCCCTAGGGCACCCGCCCAGGTCAGTTCTCAGTCGGAGCCTAAAGGGCGGGAGTCGTGGAATCCCACCTTTGCGCAACGAACGCGCAAAGATGGGGCACGATCGGTTGGGTAGTGCCAACGCAAGCGAACCCCTACTTGATTTCTTTCATGGGCAGGAGGGATCCGTAGTCGTGGCCGGAAGGGTCGACGGCGCGGGCCTCGACTCCGGCAAAGGCGTCGCGGAATTCGGGGAACTTTGAGACCAGGGCTTTGATGACAGCGGTATTTTCCTGAAAAGCTTTCGCGGTGTTCGAGACGTCGGCAGCCTGATACTTCACTCCGACATCGAGATCGGCGGCAAGCGCGAGGGGAAAGATTTCGGTAACGTGAAAAACCGTGGCGCCACCAGTCAAATCGATGGTGTTGCCGTTCTCCGGGACGTCAGTGGGTTCGACGGTCTGGGCTTCATCGTAGAGCTTGTCGGTGACGAGGGTGCTCATGATATCGACCGGAGAACTCAGGTAGATGGCCTCGCGGTAATACAGCCACGCGTTGTGGTTCTGCATTTTCTTTTTGAAATCGCGAGCGCGTTCGGCGAACCAGAGAGCATCGTGTCCGGCGGCGTGGGTGGGTCGGGGGAAAAAACCGGCGAGCTTCCAGTCGGTGCCTGCCTGCTGGAGGATGAGGGTCAGCGTCTTTGATGCCTGGGCGCTTCTCACGTCGAGAATGACGACTCCGTATTTGCCCGGGGGCAGATTGTTGAGGACGAAAACGGCGCTGTCTTTTGTTTGGCCGTTTTTGCCGAAGACTCCGCAGAGGAATTCGGCGTGGGGCACGGGCGAAGACCCCTCGGCATCGAGCAAGAAAGGCGGGCGGGGTATGGCTTTGGCGTCGGTGAACGCGCGTTGATCTTCTCTGACGGCGGACTCGATTCCGGCGAAGCTGGCGGCCACGCTGGGAATTGCGTTTTGCTTGAGGGCGGGCGCGTCGCCGTGGACCGCCATTTCGAAATAGCGGTTGGCCGTGGTTTCGAGCGCGGTAAGGGAGGGTGCATCCATGTCGGCGGCGGTTTGGCAGGTCTGCGCGTTAGCGGGCGTGGTCGTAGTTACTGCTGCCGCGGCTGCGAAGAGCAGCAGACACGGAAATAGAAATAGATTGGGCCGCGGGTTACGGGGCTGGTCTCGCAAAGCGATCACAAGAGGGAATGCCTCCGCTGGCATTTTACGCGCTGCGCGGCCATAAGGTGATGAAAACGCTTAACGAGTTGTATGTCGGGTTGTACAGCGGGTTGTAGCTGTACGTTGTACCTGTGGCGGCCGTACGTAATCACCGTGCAAGAATAACGCGGGTTCGGCGTTCTTAAGAGGGGTGGTAAAATCGGGTGATCAGGGATGCTGCGGAAGCGGCATTCGCTTGGGGCGAACAGGGAGATTCTGATGCGGATTCGCACGATTGCTATGGGGCTCTTGCTGGCGGCTCCGGCGCTATTTGCCCAGAACTCTACCTCTACCTCTACATTGCCGAATCTGACGGCGCAGACACCTGCTGCTCCGGCTCACACTGCCCCGACTGCCACGCACCGGCGGCACCACAAGACCAAGAAAGCTCCACTGCCGGTTGTACTGCCGCCGATGCCGAGCGGGCCGTTGCGGCAGTTGCCGATGGACCAGATTCCGGCGACTCCGGCAAAGGTGAGCTTTGAAGGCGGGCTGCTGACAATTGCGGCGCAGAACTCGACTTTGGATGAAATTCTGCGCGATGTGCGGCGGCTGACGGGGGCGTCGATTGACATTCCGGCGGGCAAAGGCGGGAATGAACGCGTGGTTACGCATCTTGGACCGGGCGCGCCGCGCGATGTGTTGGCAGGGCTGCTCAACGGTACGTCGTTCAATTACGTGATGATGGGTTCGAGCACCGATCCGACCGCGGTGGTCAGCGTGATTCTGACATCCAAGCCATCGGCAGCGGGAGAGGCGCAGGGGCAGAACGCGGGCAACGTATATCAGAACAATCCCGTAGTGGCGGGCGGGATGCCTCCGGGCCGCTTTGGTCAGGCCCAGCCTTTCAGTAACGTGGTCCAGCCGCAACCGGCTGGAGACCAGGACGCCGCGGATGCAGATGACAGCAAAGACGATGACAATGCCGACGACAACTCCGATGATCAGGCGCAGCCCCAAGTAGCGCCGACTCCGGGGAATACGCTAAATCCGCAGGACCAGCAAGCGCAGGATCCGAATCAGCCAAACGCCGGGCCAAAGACGCCGGAGCAGATTCTGGAAATGCTCCGGAGGCCGCAGCAGCCGGGCGGGGCGGTTATCAGTCCACAGCAGCCGCCACCGCAGGAACAGCAGTAGCTTCTCTGAGTGGTTCTGTCGCCCCTCTGGGGCTTGCTCCTTCTAACTCTGAAACCCGGCGCTGAAGCGCGGGGCTATTATCGGTTGTCCCTCCGGGACAGCGCCGGGAGCATCGAGGGAACCGAGGCAGTCGCTTGGTTTATGCAATGCGGGGCGATTTATGCTGTCTCGGGGAAACTCTGATTGAGCCCTGACGGGCGGGATGTGCGGCCCCCAGCGGCTAGAAGCCCCTATTGATTCGGCGGCAGTTACGGCACGAGACTCGTGCCCTTCCCAAAACCCGTGCGCATCGGAGTTTTTCCGCGAGCTGTGGAGCCGTGCCCTTGTAAGGCGGTTCATGATTTGGCTCGCTCGGAGACTGCCTAGTCGCCGCTGGCTTGGCTTTGGTTGGGAATTAGGGCTGAAAGAAAGTTGGAAGGTTGTGAGGGGTTGACGATCGCCAGCACGGCGTGGATGGCGCAGTAGGCGCCGAAGACGCCCAAAACTACGGCTAAGATTGCAGTGCTACTGAGGAGAAAAGCTGCTAAGAATGCGCTCACTATTCGTACCCTTGCTTTGGGCCACCCTGTGGACCGGCGGCTGCAAATAATCAAATCTATCCGCATTTGACCCCCGCCGCTGTTAACAAATAAGATACGGGAATCGGACTGCGTATCTCCACTCTCCAATATTTCTTAGGACCCGTCCACGTTACGGAAGTCCATATAGATTTGCGTTAAATGGCCATCACCCGGATTTCGGTGCGCGGCGCGCGCCAGCACAACCTGAAGAACATAGACGTCGAGATCCCGCGGAACACCTTGACGGTGATAACGGGTTTGAGCGGCTCGGGGAAATCCTCGCTTGCGTTTGACACGATTTACGCCGAGGGACAGCGAAGATATGTCGAAACCCTGTCGGCTTACGCACGCCAGTTTCTGGACCAGATGGAGCGCCCCGACGTCGATTCGATCGATGGCCTGAGCCCAGCGATTTCGATCGAGCAAAAAACCACGAACCGGAGTCCGCGATCGACGGTGGGAACAATCACCGAGATCTACGACTATTTGCGGCTGTTGTATTCGTCGATTGGCGTGCCGCATTGCCCCACGTGTGGCAAGCCGATCACGCGGCAATCGGCGGAACAGATCGTGCAGCGCGTGATGGCGCTTACGCCGGACGACCGGGTGATGATCATGGCGCCGATCGTTCGCGGGCGCAAAGGCGAATTTAAGAAAGAAATGGAGAAGCTGGTGCAGCACGGCTTCTCGCGCGCCCGCGTTGATGGTGAACTGGTCAATCTTGAAGACGACCTGGCGCTCGACAAGCGGAAAAATCACACGATCGAAGTGGTGGTGGATCGGCTGCTGGTGAAGCAGGGGATCGAACATCGGCTGGAGCAGTCGGTGGGGCTGGCGATGAAGCTCGGTGGAGGGCTCGTGCTGGTTGCGGTGGTGAATGGAGACGAGACGCTTTATTCATCGCGCCTGGCGTGCCCGGATTGCGGCATCAACGTGCCGCAGCTGGAGCCGCGATCGTTTTCGTTCAATAGTTCTTATGGGGCGTGTCCCGAGTGCCATGGACTCGGCAGCCGCTATGATCTCGACCCGGCGAAGGTGATTGTCGATTGGTCGAAACCGATTCTCGATGGCGGACTGGGGCCGGGTTCGGCGTCGCAGAATCTAGTGCGCAGCATTCAACTGCTGGTGCAAGCCTACGGGTTCAATCTGGCGACTCCGTTTGAGAAGTTTCCGGAGAAGATTCAGAACCTACTGCTATACGGCGAGCCGCAGCGGGGAGGGAAAACGGGATTCCTCGGGATCCTCGGATACCTCAAGCAGAATCTGGAGTCCTCGACTTCGGATAATTATCGCGACTACCTGCTCGACTTCATGTCGGCGACGGAATGCCCGGTGTGCCACGGGAATCGTTTGCGTCCGGAAAGCCTGGCGGTAAAGGTGAACGGAATGTCCATTGCCGAATTCACCAGCCTGCCGATCGCGCGGGCGCTGGAGGCGGCGCGCAAGATCAAACTGGCGGGAAGGGAACTGGCCATCGCGGGGCGCATCGCACACGAGATCACGGAACGGCTGCAATTCCTGAACGACGTAGGTCTGGGATATCTGTCGCTCAACCGCTCGGCGGCGACGCTCTCGGGTGGGGAAGGACAGCGGATCCGGCTAGCGACACAGATTGGATCGAAGCTGCGGGGAGTGCTCTATGTTCTCGACGAGCCTTCGATTGGGCTGCACCATCGCGACAACGGGCGGCTTCTCGCGGCGCTTGAAAATCTGCGGGAGCTGGGCAATACGGTGCTGGTGGTTGAGCACGATGAAGAGACGATTCGCCGCGCGGACTACGTCATCGACCTTGGCCCGGGCGCCGGGCGGCATGGTGGGGGATTGGTCGCTGCCGGCACGCCCGCGGAGATCATGGCGTCGCCCGGGTCGCTTACGGGTGCGTATATCTCAGGACGGCAGCAGATTGCGATGCTCTCGGAACGGCGGAGTCCGAACGGGAAGGCCATAACCATTCTCGGAGCGCGTGAAAATAACCTGAAGAATGTCGACGTCGTGTTCCCCCTGGGCGTGATGACGGTGATCACAGGGGTTTCGGGTTCGGGCAAATCGACGCTGGTGAATGACATTCTGTATCGAGCGCTGGCGAAGCAGCTGTATCGTTCGCGTGAAGAACCGGGAGCGCACAAATCGATCACGGGAGCAGAGCTGATCGACAAAGTCGTCCGCATCGATCAGTCGCCGATCGGGCGCACGCCGCGATCGAATCCTGCGACCTACACGGGAATTTTCTCGGGGATTCGCGACCTCTACGCGATGTTGCCGGAATCGCGCGAGCGGGGATACAAACCGGGGCGCTTCTCGTTTAACGTTGCCGGCGGACGGTGCGAGGCTTGCCAGGGCGAAGGGCAGCGGCGGATCGAGATGAATTTTTTGCCCGACGTTTATGTGCAGTGCGAAGTCTGCGGCGGGCGCCGCTACAATCACGAAACGCTGGCGGTCCATTACAACGGGTATTCCATCGCCGATTTGCTGGAGATGCCGGTGTCGGATGTGCTGCAGATTCTGGAGAATATTCCGCAGGTCAACCAGAAGCTGCGAACGCTGGTGGACGTGGGCCTCGGGTATATTCACCTCGGTCAGTCTGCGGTGACGCTTTCGGGCGGGGAAGCGCAGCGCATCAAGCTGGCCCGGGAATTGAGCAAGCGCCAGACGGGAAAGACTCTTTATCTGCTGGACGAGCCGACTACGGGATTGCATTTCGACGACGTGCGCAAACTGCTCGACGTGCTGCACCGGCTGACCGATCTCGGAAACACCGTGATCATCATCGAACATAATCTTGACGTGATCCGGAATGCTGACTGGATTCTTGATCTTGGTCCCGAGGGCGGAGAAGAAGGTGGACGCATCGTTGCTCAGGGAACGCCGGAACAGGTGGCACGGGTGAAGAAGTCGTACACGGGGCAGGCGCTGGCGGAGTATTTCAGCGGGGCTCTAAACGAGTCTTCGAGAGTTGCCTCGGCAAAAGTTGCTTCGGCGAAGAATGGTTCGACAAAGGGCATTTTGGCGCCGGCCACGGGAGAAATCGCGTGAGCTTTACTCCTGACGATCCGGTGGAGCAGCCAGTGCCCGACCCGACTCACGCAGGAGCGGCGCGGGAAGGGACGCTGGCGCCCGTGCAAGGTGAGGCCGCACAGATCGCTCCGAACATTCCCACTATCGTTCTCACCGAAGTTCCCAGCGATCCTGTTTGGGATGGCTGGGATATTCTCCGGCTGATCGTGCTGACGATCGTCGCTCTTTTCGCCGGAGTATTTGCGGCAATCTTTTTTACTCGCTGGCTGATCTACCCGCACAGGTCGCTCGGTGAGATCGCTCGCGTGCCGCTGGTTGTGGTTGCGGGGCAATCTGTGGCGTACGTTCTCGTTCTCGCGTACATGTACATTCTGGTGACACGCGAACGCGGGCGGCGTGACTTCCTCCGCGCCATTCACTGGAACTGGCCTTCGAATGTTGCGGTGTATGTGCTGGCGGGTTTCGTGTTGTCGATTGCGCTGCAAGTACTCGCGCACTTTCTGCCGATTCCGAAAGAGCTGCCGATCGATACCTTTTTTCGCACGCCGGCAGAGGCTTGGGCGCTCGGCATTCTGAGTGTCGCGATGGCGCCGTTGATGGAAGAACTGTTTTTTCGCGGGTTTCTCTATCCGGTGCTGGCGCGCGACATCGGCGTGCCGATTGCGGTTATTGTGACCGCGTTCTGCTTCGCGGCGCTGCACGGGGCGCAGTTGATGTTTTCGTGGGGTCCGGTGCTGGTGATTTTTATTGTCGGACTAGTCCTGACGCTGGTGCGGGCGAAAACAAATTCCGTGGCGGCGGGAGTTGTTATTCACATGGCTTATAACGGAACGATTACCGTGGCGATGTTTGCTGCGACGGATGGTTTTCGTCATTTGGAGAAACTCAAGGGCTAGTAGCCAGTACTCAGTACCCAGTACCCAGTTGCAAGCTGTCGTCTTGTTTGCCTTACTGGCAACTGGATACTGACAACTGCTTTTCTGCTATCGTAGAAATTCATGTCTGCACGTCAAGAATTGCTGGAAATGCTTGCCACCAAGTCGTTTCGCCTTGGTGAATTCAAGCTGTCCTCGGGCGGAACGAGCGATTACTACATCGACTGCCGCACGACTACTCTGGACGCGCGCGGTGCGCAACTGGTCGGCCAGGTTTTTCTGGATGAGATCCGGCGGCAGGGCTGGGACGCGGTAGCGGTCGGTGGCCTCACGATGGGTGCCGATCCGATTGTGGTCGCCGTCGCGGTGACGAGTGGAACGCTGAACGGTTTCCTGGTGCGAAAAGCGGAAAAGCAGCACGGGACGGGACGGCGCATCGAGGGCTTCAGCGAAAAGGGCGCGCGCGTGGTGATCGTGGACGATGTGTGCACGACTGGTTCTTCGACCATTCAGGCGATCGAAGCGGCGCGAGAATTTGGTTTTGAAGTAGTCGGAGCGATGTGTCTGGTGGAGCGTCAGGATGCCAACGGACGGCCGAATGTGGAGAAGGCCGCCGTGCCAGCAATCTTCGTTTCGATCTTCACTGCGGTTGACGTGAGGAAAGCGCACTTGGCCATTAGCGCTTAGCGATTAGCAAACCCGAAACTGCGGACGACTAGCGACCAACGACTAACGACTGACTCATGATTCAAACTCTGGAATGGACCGACCGCGGCGTAGTCTTCATCGATCAGACGAAGCTGCCGACTGAAGAAGTGTTTGTGACCTGCACGACGCATCAGCAGGTCGCGGATGTGATCCGCAATATGGTTGTTCGCGGGGCGCCTGCGATTGGCGTCGCGGCCGCGATGGGCATTGCGCTTGGCGCGAAGAATTCCGCGGCCGAGAACGGGGCGGATTTCAAGAAGGAGTTTGACCAGATTTGCGAAAGCATCCGGCAGACGCGGCCCACTGCGGTGAATCTGTTCTGGGCGATCCGACGGATGCAGGAAAAATTTGAAAGTCTTCGGGTTCGTCCTGTCGCGCAAATCAAGGAAGCGTTGATCGAAGAATCGCAGCGGATGCACGCCGAGGACATTGCGGCGAACCAAGCCATGGGACGGCACGGCGCGACGCTGATGCCATCGAGCGGCGGCGTGCTCACGCACTGTAATGCCGGAGCGCTTGCCACCGCCGGTTACGGCACCGCGCTTGGAGTGATCCGCGCGGCTGTCGAACAAGGCAAGAAGATTCATGTTTACGCCGACGAGACGCGTCCGTTTCTGCAAGGCTCGCGACTCACTGCGTGGGAGTTGATGAAGGACGGCATTCCGACCACAGTCATTTCCGACAATATGGCCGGAGTCATGATGCAGCAAGGCAAGATTGGAGCCATCGTGGTTGGAGCCGACCGCATCGCGGCGAACGGGGATGTGGCCAACAAGATTGGCACTTATACAGTCGCGATTCTGGCGAAAGAGCACGGCATTCCGTTTTATGTGGCTGCGCCGATTTCGACTGTTGACCTCGGGACGCCGGATGGTAGCAAGATTCCGATTGAACAGCGGAACGCGAGAGAGGTGACGCACATTGCCGGCAAGCAGATGGTGCCTGATGGAGTTGGGGTTGAGAACCCGGCTTTCGACGTGACGCCGGCGAAGTTGGTGACTGCGATTATCACGGAACGAGGGATTGCGCGGGCGCCGTATGAGAAGTCGCTGAGTGAACTGGCAAGTCAGAACTAGGGAAACGGGGGCTAAAGCCCGCACAGATTTCAGACGGACGCGGCCCTGAAGGGCCGCTCTTCCACGGTAGTGCGAACATTCCCTGGTGGTGCGAACATTCTATAAGTCGTACGTAAACGGAAACTGACGAACACGAATCCCATTTCGATTTTGCCGGTCACGCAATCGCCGCTCGTGTTTGAGAGCGGTGGCAAGAGTATTCGTTTGGCAGCGTATCTTCCGGAAAAAACCGACGGCAGCATTCCCGTCAGTGGCATTCCCGCGGTAGTCGCGCTTCATGGCGCGGGAGGGAATGTTGGGGGCATGGAGCGCTATGCGAGCGCGCTTGCTGCGCGGGGGTTCGCGGTTTACCTGCTCCACTATTTTGATCGCACGGGACCGCAGCCTGAGGATCTGAGCACTATGAAGCGGCATTTTCCGGTGTGGATGAAGACGCTCTGGGACGCGATCAGCTTTGTGGAAAAACAACCGCTGGTCGACCGGCAGCGTATCGCGCTGATCGGCTTTTCGCTCGGAGCCTATTTGTCGCTTGCCAACTCCGCCATCGATCCGCGCGTGAAGGCGGTGGTGGAATTTTTCGGAGGCATGCCTAGGGAAATGCATCTCTTCATGAGACGCCTTTGCCCGGTGCTCATTCTCCACGGGGAGGGCGACCCGACGGTTCCGGTGGCGGAAGCGTACGAACTACAGAAGTTGTTGGAGAAGAAGCACATTCCGTACGAAATCAAGATCTATTCGGGCGCGGGGCATGGCTTCGACTCTGATGTCTGGAAAGACGCGGGGGAGCGAAGCCTGAATTTTCTCCTGAAATACCTCGCGGCGGGCGAAAGCGAATAAGGCGCATTTTGAGTCGAACTTTTCCGTTTCCTCCCGCGTATCATTACCAGGAGGAGGTGTATCGATGATTGCCTTCCTGCTGTGGTGCTTTCTTTTTATTTTCTGTTGGCCTGTCGCGCTGCTGGCGCTGATCCTCTACCCGATCGTCTGGTTGCTGTTGCTGCCTTTTCGAATCGTAGGAATCGCGGTTCACGGAGTACTTGCGCTTGTCCTGGCCGCAATATTGCTGCCGGCGCGCTTGCTCAGCGCTCCGTTTCGACTGTCTAGGGTTTGAGTTGGATAGCCAGAGCCTTACATCGTCTTCAAGTTCGGGCTGACAAGCAGTTTGGCCTCGGTGGCCATCTGCACGTCGTCGACGGTCAGTCCGGGAGCAATTTCCTCGAGCACGAGGCCTTCCGGTGTGACTCGCATGTAGGCCATCTCGGTGACAATCGTGTCGACTACCTTTAGGCCGGTGAGCGGGAGAGTGCATTTTTTCAGGATCTTTGGCTGGCCGTCTTTGGTGGCGTGCTCCATACCGACGATCACGCGCCGCGCGGCTGCCACCAGGTCCATGGCTCCGCCCATCCCCTTGACCATTTTTCCGGGGATCATCCAGTTGGCCAAACTGCCCTGTTCATCGACCTCCATGGCGCCGAGCACGCTGAGGTCGATGTGACCGCCGCGAATCATGGCGAAAGAATCGGCGCTGGAAAAATAAGAAGTGCCGGGCAGTTCGCTGACTGTTTCTTTACCCGCGTTGATCAGGTCGGGATCTTCTGTGCCTTCGAGCGGGTAGGGACCGATTCCCAGCATGCCGTTTTCCGATTGCAGAATCACATCCATGCCCGCGGGAACGTAGTTAGCGATCAGCGTCGGCAAGCCGATACCGAGGTTGACGTAGAATCCGTCGCGTAGTTCCTGGGCGATGCGCTTTACGATACGCTCGCGTTTATCGGTATCTTTGGGGACTTTGGGCAAAGTTGACATATTTTCTTCGACTCTGGTTCGGTGATCAGGACAGAAGTCGTTGGTCGTTCGTCGTTAGCGAGCCTGAGCAACTGCTGTGATTCCCGAACGACTAGCGACTAACGACTACTGACTAACGACTGCTTTTCTCACTGTCCGTCTCTCGATTCGTCGTTCAAACAGTTGGCCCTGGAAAATTCGTTTCACGAAAACGCTCGGCGTGTGCACGATATCTGGATCTAGTTCTCCTGGGTCGAGCAGGTGTTCGACCTCGGCGATTGTGATCTTCGCCGCGGTCGCCATCATGGGATTGAAATTGCGGGCGGTCTTGCGATAAACGAGATTGCCCCAGGTGTCACCCTTCCAGGCTTTTACGAAAGCGAAGTCGGCTTTGAGGGCGCGCTCCATGATGTAGGTGCGGCCATCGAAATCGCGGGTTTCTTTGCCTTCAGCGACGATCGTTCCGACTCCGGTGGGAGTGAAGAAAGCCGGGATTGCCTGCGCCGCCGGCGCGGATGCGTTCGGAAAAAGTACCCTGCGGGACGAGATCGAGTTTGATCGTGCCGTTTAACACCATCTGTTCGAGCAGTTTGTTTTCGCCGACGTAGGTTCCGATGTGATGACGGATTTGACCGTTGGCCAGAAGAAGTCCCATGCCGAGGCCATCGACGCCGACGTTGTTGCTGATGGTGGTGAGGTTTTTGGTGCCTTTGCTGGCGAGGGCGCGGATCAGATTCTCAGGCATGCCGCACAGGCCGAAGCCGCCGACCATGATGGTGGCGCCATCGAAGACATCCTGGATTGCCTCTTCGGCGCTGGCTACGACTTTGTGCATGGCAGATGAATTCTAACGGAATAGCTGGGGCACCGAAGGGGAGTTTATTTCTTTTTCTTCTGGGTGGCTCCGAGTCTCCGTGGTGGGTGTTTTCGTAACTGGTGGGCGCGTTCAAACTCGGCCGCTAATTCCCGTGAGTCCAGATTTTCGCGGATGTGGGCGAGGCGCTGTTCCAGCTTCTGTAAGCACGTCGGCAAGATTTTTCTTGTTGGTGATGGCGACATCGCGCCACATCGAATAGGGCGCTGCCGGAGATTCGCGTCATCTCACGCAGGGCTCGTCCGCCGATGTCGAGCACGGGCGCATCGGGGCCGAACTCGTCGACCAGGGCGGCGGCCAGGGCGGTGGAGATCATCTGCGGGAGATGGCTGATCCAGGCGCAGAAGCGGTCGTGATCGGCGGGATCGAGCACGGCGACTTTGGCGCCCATTTTTTCGACGCAGTGCAAGAACTCTCCGCAGAGGCCGGCGTGCGACATTCTGGCCGGGAAGCGGCGTGAAGAGCCAGGCGGCGCCTTCGAAAAGATCGGCGTCGGCAAACTCGACTCCGGCGCTTTCTTTGCCGGCCATCGGATGACCGGCGAGGAATCTGTGGCCGGCGTTTCGTCCGAAAGATTTCGCGGCACGTTGGACAATCTTCCGCTTTGGTGCTGCCAACATCGGTGACCAGCGTCTTCGGCGCGAGCAGCGGGGCCGAGTCTGCGCGATCAGATCGAGTATCGGGAGAACAGGCGTGGCCAGAACGATGAGATCGCTGCCGCGGATCGCGTCCGCGGGATTGGTGGTTCCGGAGTCGATGGCGCCGACAGTCCTGGGCGCGCTCGAGGACTGGAGCGCGATCGCATCCGACGATGCGCCCGGCGAGATGGCGCTTTTTGCAGGGCGAGGCCGAGCGAGCCGCCGATCAGCCCCGTGCCGATGATGGTGACTTGTCTGAAGGGCATTTGTAATTTGCGATTGGTAATTTGTAATTTCGTTAACTTGTAATTTGTGACTTTACCTACAGTCGCAAATTACCAACCGCAAATTACAAATGCAGCTCTATGCGATCTGCGCGTCCGACAGCAGGGGCGATCATGCGAATCTGCATCCATCAGTTGGCAAACTGTTCGGGATAGAGCGACTGCGCGCCGTCGGAGAGCGCCTTGTCGGGCTGGTGATGGACCTCGATCAGCATGGCGTCGGCGCCGGCGGCGACCGAGGCGCAGAGCCATGGGCGCGACCTTGTCGCGACGTCCGGTGCCGTGCGAAGGGTCGGCGGTCATGGGCAGATGCGAAAGCTTGTGAATGATCGGCATGGCGGAAATGTCCATGGTGTTGCGGGTGTAGGTTTCGAAGGTGCGGATGCCGCGTTCGCAGAGAATCAGTCTCGTAGTTGCCACCGGCGAGCAGGTATTCAGCGGAGCACAGCAAGCTCTTCGAAGGTGGCGGCGATGCCGCGCTTGAGCAGGACGGGTTTACGCACCTTGCCGAGTTCGCGCAGCAGATTGAAGTTCTGCATGTTGCGCGCGCCTACCTGGAAAATGTCGACGTAGGGCAGCATCAGTTCGATCTGCGAAATCTCCATGACCTCGCTGATGACGAGCATCTTGAAATGGTCGCCCGCTTCGCGCAAGAAGTTTCAGTCCATTCGACGCCGAGGCCCTGGAACGAATACGGGGATGATCGAGGCTTGAATGCGCCGCCGCGGAGAACGCGGGCTCCGGCTTTTGAGATGCGCTCGGCGACGGCGAAGAGTTGCTCGCGCGATTCGACCGAACAGGGTCCGGCCATGACGACGATTTTTTTGCCGCCGATTTCAACGCCATTGGCAAATTTGACGATGGTGCCTTCAGGACGGAAGTTGCGCCCAGCCAGCTTGTAGGGCGACGTGATGCGATGGACTTCCTGCACCCCGGGAAGCATTTCGACTTCGCGAGTATCGAAGTCGTGGGGAACGCCGACGCCGCCGAGGACGGTTTGGCGCGCTCCGGTGGAACGGTGAATTTCAAATCCGAGTTGAACCAGTTGATCGATAACGTGCTGAATCTGATCTTCACTGGCCGATTCTTGCATTGCGACAATCATGGATATTTAGCGCTTCCGTCGTTCGTGAGTGCGTCCCTTGATCTGTAGGTTTGAATCGGGTGGTTTCGAGTCGATGTTACTCGGCAGGGGCTTGGTTTGTGACAGTGATCCCTCGGCCGTTTGCTCGTGCTCGGGGACAATCTCGTGCTTTTGGATGCTGCGCATTACGTCCATGATGCGTTCGTAAATCTGAGCCAGATCGCGTTCGCTGAGCGGGCCGGTGCTGCTGCGCTGGACGTTGGTGATCACGGTGCGCTCGCGGTCGGGTTCATAGATGGGCAGGCTGGTATTACGCTTGAGCCGCCCAATCTCGACCGCAGCGGCCGCGCGCTCGTTGAGCAGCGCCGCGAGTCTGCGGTCAAGTTCGTCGATTTTTCTGCGCCAGTCGGAAATGTCCATAGAGAAGCTGCTAGCTCCTAGCCTCTAGCTACTAGCTTTCGCGCCAATCTACACCCCGAAATCCTAGCAGCCGCCAGAAATGATGGCACCGCACGGCGTATCGGACAAAGCGAACCGTGCCGTTGGCGCCTTGGCTAGAAGCTAGGAGCTAGCAGCTAGTAGCTGCTTTACAAATTCTCCCACAGTCGCGGCTTCCCGTCCGGGATTTTGTTCGATGGCTTGGACGATGGCGCTGCCGACGACCGCTCCTTCGGCGAATTTGCCTACAGTTTTGAATTGGTCTGGGGTCGAGATTCCGAACCCGACTGCCACCGGAAGCTTGCTGAAGCGGCGGATGCGCTTGACGAGAGTCCTGGCGTCTCCGGTCATCTGCTGGCGCGCGCCGGTGACGCCGGTGCGCGAGACGGCGTAGATGAACCCGGTCGAAACCTGCGAGATCAACTTCAGACGCTGGTCGGTAGAAGTGGGCGCGGCCAGAAAAATCGTCGCCAGATCATTCTTGCGCGCCTCGCGTAGATATTCGGCGGATTCTTCTATTGGCAGATCGATGATCAGTGTGCCATCGATCCCAGCGAGCCGTGCCACCTGGCAAAACTTCGCAAGACCCATGCGCAGGATGGGATTGAGATAGGAGAAGACGACCAGGCCAACCGATTGCGAATGTTCGCGAATTTCGGAAGCGAGGGTGAGGACGTTCTGGAGGGACACTCCTTGTTTAAGCGCGCGCTCGCTGGCTCGCTGGATTACGGGGCCATCGGCGAGCGGATCGCTGAAGGGGACGCCAAGTTCGATAATGCTCGCGCCGGCCTCGATGGCGGCGAGGATGACGGCGCGCGTGGTGGCGAGGTCGGGGTCGCCACAGGTTACGTAGGCGACGAGGGAAGGTTTGGATTCGAAGTGGAAGGGCACAGAGGCATTGTAGATTGCAGAGGTCGGATTGCAGAAGTGAGGCCGGTTTGGAGCGGGCTACGGCTACCGTCGGTGGTCTTGCCTCACCTGAAGTCTGATTTGTGAAGTGTATATACATTTGTATATAATATTGATACTGTGGACTTACAGGCTGGCGGATTCGATTGGGACGAGGGCAACCGGTCCAAATGCCTGGAGCATGGAGTCTCGATCGCGGAGATCGAGGCTTTGTTTTTGGACGACCCTCGGGTTGCGCCCGACCCGAAGCATTCGCGAGATGAGGATCGTTTGATCGCGGTGGGGAAAACGGGTTCGGGGAAGCCGCTATTTGTGGCGTTTACGATGCGAATAAAAGAAGGTCGCCGGCTGATCCGGCCGGTGAGCGCTGGATACATGCACGCAAGGGAGATAGCAGCTTATGAAAAAGCAGCTTATGAGAAAAAAAGTACCGCGCCTAAAAACCGATGAGCAAGCTGAGGCGTTTCTGGCGCAAGACCTCTCCAAACTCGATTTCTCAGAGTTTAAGACGGTGCGGTTTGAGTTCGAGAAAAAGGATGAGCAGATTAACATGCGCGTGCCGAAGCCTCTGCTCGCAGCGGTAAAGGCGCGGGCTAAAGCGCGCGGTATCCCCTATACGCGGTTCATTCGGGAGACTTTGGAACAGGCAGTGGCTAGGTAGGAAGTGATGCCCAGGTTAGCGCCCAAAGAACGGGCGCGAACCTGGGGCACCGGTTAATCTAATTTTAGGTTTTCCCGCATGATGCCGATATCTTTGTCGCCGCGGCCTGAGATATTCACGATGACAATTTCGGACTTCTTCATTTTCGGGGCGCGCTTGATGACTTCGGCCACCGCGTGCGCGGATTCGAGCGCGGGGATAATGCCTTCCGTTCGCGCCAGCAGCGTTGTTGCTTCCAGTGCTTCGGTGTCTGACGCGGGGACGTATTCAGCGCGTCCTGAGTCTTTGAGCATCGCGTGCTCTGGGCCTATTGACGGATAATCAAGGCCAGCGGAGATGGAGTGGGTGAGCGCGATCTGCCCTGCTTTGTCTTGCAGGACGTAGGAGTACGTTCCCTGCAAGACTCCGGGCGATCCGCCTCGGAAGCGGGCGGCGTGGTCTCCCAGGGCTTCGCTGCGACCTCCGGCTTCGACGCCGATTAGCTTCACTTTTTTGTCTTTGATGAAGTCGTAGAAGATGCCGATCGAATTCGATCCTCCACCGACACACGCGATAATCGCGGTGGGAAGCTTGCCTTCGGCTTTCTGGATTTGAGCGCGGGCTTCGCGTCCGATGACGCGATGGAAATCACGCACCATGGTCGGATAGGGATGTGCCCCTAGGACGCTGCCGAGGAGATAGTGGGTGGTGCGGACGTTCGTGACCCAGTCGCGCATGGCTTCGTTGATGGCATCTTTAAGAGTGCGCGAACCGGAATCGACGCCGCGTACTTCGGCTCCTAGCAGGCGCATACGGAAAACGTTGAGTTCCTGACGGCGCATGTCTTCGGTGCCCATGTAGACGACGCACGCGAAGCCTAGCAGCGCGCAGACGGTGGCGGTGGCGACTCCATGCTGGCCAGCGCCGGTTTCTGCGATGACGCGATGTTTGCCCATGCGTTCGACGAGCAGAGCCTGGCCGAGACAGTTGTTGATCTTGTGCGCGCCAGTGTGAAGGAGGTCTTCGCGCTTGAGATAGATTTTCGCACCGCCGAGTTTTGCGGTCAGACGGCGGGCGAAGAACAGAGGAGTTGGACGTCCAGCGAAGGTCTTGAGAAGTAGATCGAGGCGCTGCTGGAATTTCTTATCGCGCTTCGCCTTCTCGTATGCGCGCTCCAGTTCGTCAAGCGCAGCCATCAGCGTTTCGGGAACGTAGCGGCCTCCGTAGACGCCGAATCGCCCGGCAGTGGCGGCGTCTGGCCGCAGTTTTGCAGCCGACTTTGTGCGCGCCTTTTTTGTGACAGTTGCTGTGGCCATTCTCAGGTTGCCTCTTGTTAGGTCGCTGCTTCTTCAGCTTCTTCCATGGCGCGCACGGCTTTGACGAAGGCGCGAACTTTGCGATGATCTTTCTTCCCCGGTTCGCTTTCGACCCCGGAGGAAACGTCCACTCCCCAGGGGTGAAGGAGATGAATCGCTTCCTGCACATTGCCGGGACGTAGGCCGCCGGCAACGATCAGTTTGCTGATGCTGTTGATGATTCCGGCCCAGGGCTGGACGCGTTCCCAGTCGAACTTCTGTCCCGTGCCTCCGCGCTTTTCAGCGGTTGAGGAATCGAGCAGCGCTCCAGAGACAATGCCGGGACGGAAACCGTGGGTTTCGAGGAAGAGATCGCCATTTTCGGCGACGTGGATCTTATGCACGCGCTTGCCTTTGTAGGCTTCGTCCTTTTCGACGAGGCCAACGGCTACGGGATCCCAATCCACATGCTGTCCGGCGGGCACATCGAAAACTTTTGCGGGCCAGGCGCGAAAGATGGTCGGGCGGCCTTTTCCGTTGGCGAGCTTATCGAAGAGGGCGCGGCTGAAATCGACGTCTTCGTCGCCGCTTAGCTGGACAGAGGTGAGTCCGGCCTGCTTGACGCAGTCGCGCACGGCGTCCACCGGCTCATTGACGAAGACACCGACTTTTTCTATTTTCGCCGGCAACTTGGCGATGATCGAGCGGGCGGTTTCTATGGCGACGTGGCGCGGGCTCTTCTTATAGAAGACGAAGCCGACCGCGTTGGCGCCGGCTTCAGCAGCGGCGAGCGCGTCGTCGAGGTTCGTGATCCCGCAGATTTTGATCCAAGTCATAAAGACAGGTGTCAGGTCTCAGCTTTCAGCTCTCGGCTGTCAGCTTTCAGTTCGATCGATCAGCTGCTGACTTCTATTTTTGCTTCTTGCAATAACGTCTTCAGTGCTTTGCCTGGGCGGTCGGCTTTCATTAGTGATTCGCCTATCAGGAACGCTTCGTAGCCGGCGGATCGCAGGCGGGCCAAGTCGGCTCCGGAATGGATTCCGCTCTCGGCTACGCGAAGACAGGTCGCTGGCATTTTGTCGACTAGACGTAAGGCCGTGTCGAGATCGACTTCGAAGTTGCGCAGGTTGCGGCTGTTGATGCCGATCATGTTACATCCGGCGTCGAGGGCGCGTTGCAGTTCTTCCTCGTCATGAGCTTCGCACAGAACGTCGAGGCCGTGCGATGCAGCGCTCTTTGCTAGCGAGGTGAGATCTTTCTGATCGAGCGCGGCGACAATCAAAAGGATGGCGTCGGCGCGATTGGCTCTGGCCTCTACGATTTGGAATTCATCGACAATGAAATCTTTGCGCAGGCAGGGCAGGGAACTGGCGAGTGAGGCTTGATTCAGGTAGTCGAGCGATCCCTGGAAAAAGGGTTCGTCCGTCAATACGGAGAGTGCGGCTGCTCCGGCTTGCTCGAGCTCTGGCGCCAATGCGGATGGGTCGAAATCCGCGCGGATCAAGCCTTTTGAGGGCGACGCTTTCTTTAGCTCAGCGATGACGGCGATTCCTTCATGAGCCAGGCGCGCGACCTGTTTGCGGAATCCGCGGGGGGTGTGTGCGGCGGCCGCGCTCTCGAGTGACCCCGAGCCAGTTTTTTCGCGCCGCGCAAATAGGCTCTTGCGAGTGGCAGCGACGATGGAGTCAAGTGAGGCGGGCATAGCGGAGGTTTAATTATACGGAAGCGTTCGATATCGGGTCATCCGGCCAGTTGCGTAGCGGATTATTTACCTGAGAAGCTCTTCATCGGTCCGATCACACGATATCCAGCTACGGGGTTCTCCTGATTGACCCGGTTCGGTTGAGGTGTTATAAACGAGTGTTTTGTTTGTCGGTCTGTGGTGTCTGGATGGGCTACAGCCGATGCAAGTTCTTCGACGCGGCCAAATCGGCACTCTTTCTTTTATTGCTATGCCTTGCGGTGGAAGCGCGTTCGGGAACTTCGGTGGCGCTGTCGCCCCGGAGCAAGATCACACGTTGTGACCCCTGAATAGGATCCTTAGGAGGATTGAATGCGCACTTGGAACGCTAATCTTGCGTCTGTGGGACGCGGGTTCGCAAAAGAATGGTTTGCGAAGATTTTTGCGCCATTGACGATTTTGTTTTTGGCCTCGGGATCGGCACTGGCCCAACCAGCGGAAGAAGGCGGTGAAGCGGCCCTCAAACTGCCGGATCTGTCTTCCGTTTCTTTTCTCGGTATCGACGGCCATCGGTTGCTGATGATCGGACTGCTGTTCTGCGTGTTCGGGCTGGGCTTTGGCATGTGGATCTTCATGCGGCTGAAAAACCTACCGGTGCATCGCTCGATGCGTGAGATTTCGGAATTGATTTACGAAACCTGTAAGACCTATCTGGTGACGCAGGGCAAATTCCTGATGCTCCTGTGGGCTTTCATCGCGGCGATCATTGTTCTTTATTTTGGGGTGCTGCGGCATTTCGAGATTCCGCGTGTGGTGATCATTCTTGTTTTTAGTCTGGTGGGAATTGCGGGTTCTTATGGTGTGGCGTGGTTTGGAATTCGCGTGAACACCTTCGCGAATTCGCGGACGGCGTTCGCGTCTCTTCCGGGCAAACCCTATCCGGTTTACCAGATTCCGCTGGAAGCGGGAATGTCGATCGGCATGATGCTGATCTCGGTCGAACTGCTGATCATGCTCTTCATCCTGCTATTTGTGCCGGGCGACTACGCCGGCCCGTGTTTTATCGGATTTGCGATTGGCGAATCGCTGGGAGCGGCGGCGCTTCGTATCGCGGGCGGCATCTTCACCAAGATTGCTGACATCGGCGCCGACCTGATGAAGATTGTTTTCAAGATTAAAGAAGACGATGCGCGCAACCCTGGCGTGATCGCTGATTGCACTGGCGACAACGCCGGCGACTCAGTCGGGCCGTCGGCCGATGGCTTCGAAACCTACGGTGTTACCGGCGTCGCGCTGATCACGTTCATTCTTGCTGGGCGTGAAGGAACCGGCGGTGCAGGTGCAATTGCTGGTTTGGATTTTCGTGATGCGCATCATGATGCTGGTGTCTAGCGCGTTGGCCTATTTCATCAATGGCGCCATCGCGAAAGCGCGGTATGGCAACGCGAATGAAATGAACTTCGAGCATCCACTGACTTCGCTGGTCTGGCTGACGTCGATTGTTTCGATCATTGCCACGTACATTGTTTCGTATTTCATTATCCCCATACTGGGCGGCGATCCGTCGCAGTGGTGGAAACTGGCGTCGATCATCTCCTGCGGCACGCTGGCGGGAGCGTTGATACCGGAACTGGTGAAGGCATTCACCTCGGTGGAATCGCGTCACGTGAACGAAGTGGTGACGTCGGCCAAAGAAGGCGGAGCATCGCTCGGCATCCTGTCGGGGCTGGTCGCCGGAAATTTCTCCGCGTATTGGCTGGGGCTGGTGATGGTTGGTCTGATGGCGGTGGCTTATCTCTTCAGCGGGTTGGGCCTGGCTGCGGCGGCCACCATGATTGCCGCACCCGTGTTCGCTTTCGGACTGGTCGCCTTCGGCTTTCTCGGCATGGGGCCGGTGACGATTGCGGTCGATTCCTATGGCCCGGTTACCGACAACGCGCAGTCCGTTTATGAGCTTTCGACGATCGAGCAACTGCCCAACATCAAGGCGGAGATCAAGAAAGACTTCAACATCGACGTCAATTTCGAGCGTGCCAAAGACTTGCTCGAAGAGAACGACGGTGCCGGCAATACCTTCAAGGCGACGGCCAAACCGGTTCTGATTGGAACGGCAGTGGTCGGCGCTACAACCATGATTTTCTCCATCATCATGGCGCTGACGAATGGGCTCACCTCAAATGTGGAAAAGCTTTCGCTGTTGCACGCTCCATTTTTCTTAGGTCTGATCACCGGCGGAGCGATGATCTATTGGTTTACCGGCGCATCCATGCAGGCCGTGACCACCGGAGCCTATCGAGCGGTCGAGTTCATCAAGGCCAACATCAAGCTTGATAGTGCGACCAAAGCCTCTGTGGCTGACAGCAAGAAGGTGGTCGAAATCTGCACGAAGTACGCGCAGAAGGGGATGTTCAACATCTTTCTCGCGGTCTTCTTCGGAACGCTCACGTTCGCTTTTGTCGAGCCGTTCTTTTTCATTGGCTACCTGATCTCGATTGCGATCTTCGGCCTCTACCAGGCGATCTTTATGGCCAACGCCGGCGCCGCGTGGGATAACGCCAAGAAGATTGTCGAAACGAAGCTGAAACAGAAGGGCACGCCATTGCATGACGCGACGGTGATCGGCGATACGGTTGGCGATCCTTTCAAAGACACCTCTTCGGTGGCTATGAACCCGGTCATCAAGTTCACGACGCTATTCGGATTGCTGGCGGTCGAGTTGGCTGTCTCGCTCACCCGCGACCAGGGCACGGGGCTGACGCACGGGCATGGCGCTGGCATTCTTTGCGGTGTCGGTGTTCTTCGTGTACCGGTCGTTCTATGGGATGCGGATCAGTTCGGAGTAGCGCGATTGGAATGGCGTAAGGAAACTCTGATTAAGTGCTGCCCTGCCGGGCGATGCGGGATGCCCTGAACGTGCATCCCCCAGCGGCTAAAGCCGCGTCTGTGACGGGCTTGGGCGGCACGGCTTGAAGCCGTGCCCTTTCAAAGCGATTCATGATTCTACCTAATCAGAGGCTCTCTAAGAACAGCCGTTCTGTTGGATTCGTGGGGACAGCCGAGAGTGGCTGTCCCCATTTTCTTGTGCGCGGCGTGGCTCGATCGCTGATCAGCGATCAGTAGGCCGTCTTCATCTTGTCCTGGACGCTTTTGGCGAGCTTTTGAATCTCTTGCGCTTTCTTGATTACATCCATGGAAAGAACGTTCGCGCCACTCTTGTCGACGTGCTCTTTGAGTTCGGCGGTGAGAGCGACTAGTTTTTGGGTGTCGAGGCGCAACTGGTTTTGCCGTTCCACGATCAGGCGCGCGATCTGGTCCTGCTCTTGCTGGCGTCGCGGTTCACTGGCGCCATTGTTGTGAATCGCCTCGCGCTCAGCGGCGACCTGCTGAATTTCCGCGGCGTTGACGGTGGCTGGTTTCGATTGTGAACTTGCGATGGCGGACAGTGACAGACAAACGACGACAACGGTAATGTGATTCAACATCGACCGGGCTCCCAGAGGTCGCCGCCGCAGTTTGCGAACGGCTGAGCATTATTTAGCACGGTCGGTGGGGACTTCCGATGCACAAAGGGCGGGATTGTCTGACGAAGGTAACAGGACGGCGAGTGAGTCGGTCCTATTGAGTCAGGCCCGGAGGCACGGAGCGGGATGCTTCACTCGCGCGCGGGAAGTGATGCCCAGGTTAGCGCCCAAAGAACGGGCGCGAACCTGGGGCACGCCGATCAATGCTCGGATCAGTTCTCCATCAGGGTGAAGTTTACTGTGATCTGGGTTTCCACGGCGACGGCGGTTCCGTTGAGCAAATACGGGCGGTACTTCCATTGCTTCACCGCGTCGATGGCCGCCGGAGCCAGCATGGGATGGCCGGAGATGAGCTCGAGGCTGGTCACGTCGCCGGTCTCGCTGATTTGAGCCTTCAGTACGACGCTTCCCTGTATTCTCGCGTCTCGCGGATAAACAAGCTGCACTTTGGTTACAAGCAGGGCCGCCGCGACGCCCTGAGAAATGCGGACGCGCTGTGCTGACGGTGAGCTTCCGGGGGCTGTCGAATTCTTCGTCGGGGAAGCGGATTGAAGTGTGCCCGTCGCGGCGAACTTATCTTCTACGATCTCGCCGCTCGTGAAGCAGGTGGCGGCCTTGCCATCCGAGGACTGCCGTACCGTGCCAGATTCGTCGGAGCAGTAGGCATGCTGGCCCAGATCCTGGGCCTCGGGTTCGGCGCTCAGCCGATAATGGGCTGGGGTGCATTCGGAAATGGAGAACACGTAACCGTTCTTTTTTCCGCCGGCAAGTTGCTGGTCGTAAAGGTAGGTACGGTACATGGCATCTTTTCCGGAGCTTCCGAGGGCAGAAAGCTTGCAGGCGTAGGAGCCTTGTGCCGCTTGATACGATTTCTCGGCGTTGACGATGGAACGCGTCGCGAAAAGAGACATCTGCTGATTCTGTTTGGCTCGATCTTCTTCAAGAGCCTTCAGGAAACCTGGGTCGGCAATGGGAAAGCGCGCGGTAGCGTCAACTTCGTTCAAGCGCCAGATGTCGGATTCCATCTTCATGACAAAGGTGAATCGAAGAATTCTGGGAAAGAGTTTCTCCTCTTTTCCGTCCTTCGTAATGTGCAGGGCAAGTTCGATCTGATCCTCGCCGCCGACAAGATCGTCCCGTTCCACGGTGATTTCGATTTCATCATCGGTGCGCCCGGGTAGTCCTTTGGACTTGAAAAGCGTGGGGCCCGCGTCAAAGGTCTCGACTTTGCTGCCTCCAGCCTTTGCCTGCATCGACAGCGCGGAAAATATTCCAGGGACGCTTTGACCGTTTTCGGCTCCGAGTTTGCCGAGGGCTGCGCGGGTGATATCCGGGAGATGTTTTTCGAAGTGGCCGGACGCTTCGCTGAAGAACATTTCGATCAGCGCCTGGCGGGCTGTTTGTGGCGGAGGCGGCTGAGCGAGCGTGATTTGTGCGGCGAGGATGGTGGCCAGAATGGCGGGCTTTAACGAAAGGCGATATGAACAGCGCATATAAGCTCCGGAGAAACAGCTCGTGAAAAAACCGGCTTCTGGAGACGCAGCTTTTGAGAAACGTGCTCTTGAGAACTCAGGAAGAGTTTAGCAGTAACAGATCGCGGAGAGGCTAAGTGGGGAGGGTATCTCGTGACGCCAGTAATTAGATGTCTTTATCGGAGGGGCGATCAGATTAGGCCAGCCTTCACGAAAAGCAAGCCCACGGTGCGATCGGCGAGCCTCCCACCCTTCGCAAAAAGCCGCGAAGGATGGTGCACCCACTTCTTGTGTTGTGTCAGCTGGGCTTGGCCACACGCCATTTTGCCCAGATTGGGCGGGCGGGACGCCCGCCACCACACAATTCTGCAATCCTACAGCTGGCTCATCTTGGCAAGGAACTCGCTGTTCGTTCCGGCTTTGGCCAGGCGCTCGATCAGCAATTCCATGGCTTCAACGGGCGACAGTGGGTTCAGCACCTTGCGGAGGACCCAGATGCGCTGCAAGTCTTCTTTTGGGATCAGCAGCTCTTCTTTACGGGTGCCGGAGCGCTGAATATCGATCGCTGGGAAGGTACGCTTATCGACCAACTTGCGGTCGAGAATGATTTCAGAGTTGCCGGTGCCTTTGAATTCTTCGAAGATCACGTCGTCCATTCGGGAACCGGTGTCGATGAGGGCCGTCGCGATGATGGTGAGCGAGCCGCCTTCTTCGATATTGCGGGCGGATCCGAAAAAGCGCTTCGGACGCTGCAATGCGTTGGAGTCGACGCCGCCGGAGAGCACTTTGCCGGAGGGCGGGACGATGGTGTTGTAGGCGCGGGCTAGACGAGTAATGGAATCGAGGAGGATGACTACATCGCGCTTGTGCTCGACTAATCTCTTGGCTTTTTCGATCACCATTTCCGCAACCTGTACGTGGCGGGCGGCGGGTTCGTCGAAGGTGGAGGAGATCACCTCTCCTTTAACTGACCGCTGCATGTCGGTGACTTCTTCGGGGCGCTCGTCGATGAGGAGCACCATCAACACGACTTCGGGATGATTGGCGGTGATGGAGTTGGCCACGTTCTGTAGTAGCATCGTTTTGCCGGCCCGGGGAGGCGAAACGATCAGACCGCGCTGTCCCTTGCCGAGGGGAGTGAGCAGATCCATGACGCGGGCGCTGATATTTTCGCGCGTCGTCTCGAGCTTGAGACGTTCCTGGGGATAGAGCGGCGTCAGGTTGTCGAACAGAATCTTGTTGCGCGCTTCGTCGGGCGACTCGAAATTGACGGCCTCGATCTTGACCAGCGCGAAGTATTTCTCGCCCTCGTGGGGCGGGCGCACCTGTCCGCTGATGGTGTCGCCGGTTTTGAGGTCAAACTTGCGAATTTGGGACGGCGAAACGTAAATATCGTCGGGGCCGGGCAGGTAGTTGTAATCGGGAGAGCGCAGAAACCCGTAGCCGTCAGGCAGGATTTCCAGTACGCCTTCAGCAAAGATGTGTCCTTCTTTTTCGCTTTGCGCCTGCAGGATCTTGAAGATAAGGTCCTGTTTGCGGAGTCCGCTGGCGCCCGGCAGCTCCAAGGATCGGGCGATCTTGGTCAGCTCGGTGATGTTCTTTTCTTTCAGTTCAGCAATGGTCATATTTACCTACGTGGATTGATTTTCTTCGGGAGGGATTGAATTGTCTCTCGCGGGGGTTAATGCTTTGCCGCCGTGCGGGCACACGGCGGAGCTGCTCAAGCAGCTCGCCGTTGTGCTTCGGCAAAGTTTTCTGGTTCGCTCAGGATGTCATGACGTTCCGCATCGGCGATCTTGTCAAAAACATCGTTCATGGTTTCCTGAATGCGGGTGTTCGGCTTATGAAACTTCCGGGTCGCTTTGGAGGCGAGCTGGCAGAGCATATACCGGTTCCGCAAAGTATGTAGAGCGTCAAAAACACGATCAGAGCGCATTGTAGGTCGTTCTCCTTCAACAGGAATGTTTTAAGGCTGCGAATCCCATCATCCCCTGCTGGGTGACAGGCGCCTAGGCTAGCCGAGCAGAAATTCAGGCCAGATTCAACGGAATCAGGTTCAAAGGGATTTGCCAGAATCTCTAAAAATAGATGCCCCACCCTACCTGAAAGTTGCTCAAATCTTTAAGGAGTTCAACAACGCAGGCGGAGGTCCTCTGGGACGGCCAGAAACACGGCTTTCATGTCCTGAGAACGCCTAAGTATAACAAACCGCTAGGGCAGGTCAAGAACAATCTGCTGCCGGGAAGGTTACCCGGCAGGTGCCTATTTTAAGGCGTTCAGGCGTGCCGACAGGCGCGATTTGTAGCGCGAAGCCGTGTTTTCGTGCAGAACACCCTTTTGAATTGCTTTGTCGAGCGCCGATACCGTTTCACGGTAGGTCTGGCCGGCGGCGGCCTTGTCGCCTTTTTCCAGGCTCTCGCGCAGAGAACGCAGCGCGGTGCGCAGGGTTGAAGTATTGGCGCGATTGCGGGCGGTCCGCTTCGTGGTCTGACGGGCGCGCTTGAGCGCCGAAAAATGATTAGCCATGCTGCTTGATTACCTTTGTTTGTCCTGGACAACACCAGGAGGATATTCCGGTGGGAACCGAAGCTATGATTCTACGGGAGCAAGTTGCCTTGGGTCAAATAGATATATGAGTTCGCCGGGAACGCCGCTCGATCGGCTGAAGGTGTTGATCAACTCCTCGACTCCGATTGTCATCATGGAGACGGTCGAGGAGATGCGAGCGCTTGCTCTGGTACGTGCAGCTTGCTCGGAGCTGAACCTCGCGGTTTTCGAATGGACGATTGCCGATGGGCTATACCGCTCGGGCAGCGGCGGGCCGGCTCCGCAGCCTCGGCCGGATTATCGCTCGGGCTCGCTTCCACAGGGAAATAGCGAAGCGGAGCGGCTGTTACGAGCGGTTATGCCGTCGCCTGCCTCCGATGCCGGTGCCGCTCCACGATCCGCCGTCTACAACACTACCGATCCGGTGCAAGCGCTCGCGAACCTCGAGAGCATGACCATGGAGGCCGTGTTCGTGCTGAAAGACCTTCACCGTCACATGGATAGTCCCGTGGTGGTGCGGCGGTTGCGGGACGTTGGACAGAAGTTCAGCGCTAATCGCAGAACTCTGATCCTGACTGCGCCCGCAATCGAAGTGCCGCCTGAACTCGCGGGACTGGTGGAATTTCTTGATCTGCCATTGCCCGACCGGGACCGCCTGCGGGAAATCATCCGCGAAACCTATACTCGGATCGCTGGCAACCACACCCTCAAGCTCCAACTCGATTCGAACGGAGTCGACGCCATGGCCGCCAACCTGCGCGGCCTGACTGAAGAGACAGCGGAACGCGCCATCTCGCAAGCTGTGGTTGGACGGCTCGCACTTTCTCCGGATTGCGTCACTGACGTGCTCGACGCGAAGAAAGCGATGCTGAAGCGCTCAGAAATGGTGGAGTTCGTCGATTCCACCGATACCTTGGCAAGCGTTGGCGGACTGGAGAATCTGAAAGCGTGGCTCGGGCAACGGCAAGGCGCATGGGACGACGGCGCTTTGAAGTTCGGCCTCGAAGCACCTAAGGGCGTTATTATCCTGGGCGTGCAGGGATGCGGCAAGAGTCTCTGTGCACGGGCTGTGGCGGGAGAGTGGAAGCTTCCGCTCGTCAAGTTTGACACGGCTGCGGTTTACGACAAATTCATCGGAGAGACGGAGAAACGGATTCAGAAGGTTTTCAAAGTGGCGGAAGGCCTGGCGCCGTGTATTTTGTGGATCGACGAACTGGAGAAGGTCTTCGCCGGAAGCGGGCCGGACTCGGCCTCGGCCGATGCTGGTGTTTCGTCGCGCTTGCTGGCGTCGTTTCTCTCATGGATGCAGGATCGCAAGCCTCCCGTGTTTGTTGCCGCTACGTGCAACAACGTGACGGTGCTGCCCCCGGAGTTGATCCGCAAGGGGCGTTTCGATGAACTTTTCTTTGTGGATCTGCCGAACGAGGCCGAGCGTAAACAGATATTTTGTATTCAACTGAGCCGGCGGAAACGCAATCCGGCGGACTTTGATTTGGAGCGGGTGGCAGCGGCTTCGAAAGGATTTTCCGGGGCGGAAATTGAATCGGCGGTGCAGACTGCGCTTTATGCCGCGTTTGCGCGCAAGCAGGAACTTAGTACGGACGATTTGGTGACGGCGCTTAGAGCGACTGTGCCGCTGTCGATTACGCGGGCGGAGGAGATTGCTCAATTGCGGAACTGGGCGCAGCATCGGGCGGTGTGGGCTAGCGTCCAAGAAGCCAAGGCAGAAAGAATGTGAGATCGAAACTCAAATACGTATTGCCCTTGGTGCAGATGGCGCTGGCGGTTGCACTCATTTGGCAGTCGCAGGTTTGGTTCGAACACGCCCGGCACGGTTCCGACATGCCCGGGACTGCACCGCACTTCACGCTCCTGTGCGCGATCAACGCCCCAGTCTTTTTACCGCGAGCGCTTTGGTTTGAGCACATCTCGTACTACTGGGACATGATCATCCTGGTGGCGATGATTGGCTTGCTATGGTACTGGTTTGCCCTAAACGTCATTACGTGGCGGACTCGTCGAGCCGTTCAGATGTTTTCGTGGGCACCTCTGCGATTAGGATGCGATACCATCCTCACCTTTTATGGGCTATTGTTTGGCGTCATATGCATCTGGGATACCGTCGCTCCGAGAATCGGCCTTTACGGGCCTTACGGTCTCAGAAGTCTCGACTTAGATTGGCGGTGGCACCGATCCCTCACGGCAACCGTGGCGGTTCTTCTTCTAGCGTGGTGCGTTCGATTGACATATTTCTTCGGCCGAGACTTTGTGCAATGCATTCTCCGCAAAAAATTAGTGGGTCAACAGTCTAGCTAGTAATGCCCACCGTTTCCTTGTGCTTTGCGCAACTCAGCACGACGTAGTGGAGCCTTACGTCTTGCGAAACCTCCCGGTTTCGATGCAATCTCATACCCATGCCAGAACTGCCCGATGTCGCTGCCTATATTCGTGCTCTTGAACCGCGCATCGTCGGTCAGTCTTTGCTGCGAATACGCCTGGCTAGCGCCTTTCTGCTGAGAACGGCGCAGCCTCCGCTCGGGAGTGTCGAAGGGTGCACCGTTCGCGAGCTTCGGCGGATCGGCAAGCGGATCGTGATTCGACTGACGGCGGACTCGACGGCGATCTTGGTCCGACCTCTGGCTCGCGCTCCATTTGATGATTGCGGGGCGGTTGCACTGGCGGGCGCCCGAGGCGAAGTTGGCGGGTCGTCAGAATCTGGCGGTGTTCGATTTCCCTAATGGATCGCTGGTGCTTACAGAGGCCGGCACAAAACGCCGCGCATCGTTGCATATTTTTGGCTCCGAGGCGGAGTTGAACTCGGTCGACCCTGGGGGAATCGACATTTTTTCTAGCGACGTTAAATCTTTCAAAGCTGTGCTCGCCGCCGAGAACCATACTCTCAAGCGGGCGCTCACCGATCCGCGGCTGGTCAGTGGAGTTGGAAATGCTTATTCCGACGAAATTCTGCACGCGGCGCAACTGTCTCCGATCGCGATGACGCAGAAGCTTAGTGCGGAAGAATGGGAGAGGCTTTTTTCCGCGGCGCAAAATACGCTTAAAGCTTTGGGTCGACCGGCTTGGCGAAGAAGCGGAAACGAGCTTTCCGGAAAAGGTGACGGCATTTCGCAAGGATATGGCGGTCCATGGGCGCTATGGCGAGGCCTGCCCACAGTGCGGCGAAAAGATTTTGCGGATCCGCTATGCGGACAAAGAAACGAATTATTGCGCCCGATGCCAGACAAACGGGAAAGTTCTTGCCGATCGAAGTTTGTCACGATTGCTGGGATCGGATTGGCCTCGTACGCTGGACGAACTTGAAGCGCTGAAGCGGCGCTAGGGAAATCTGATTAAGTCCTGCCGGCCCCAGCGGAATCGCCTGAACGCGTTTCCCCCAGCGGCTAAAGCCGCATCTGTGGCGGGCTTGGGCGGCACGGCTGAAGCCGTGCCCTTTCAACGCACCATATTTCAAAGCGGTTCATGATTAGAGTTAATCAGAGAAGCGCTAGAACTTCGAGTCGTATCTTGCGCGGATCGAATCTCGGCTGTCGTTTGTCGCGGTCGTTCGTCCGCCGTGTCGTTTGTCCCGCCATTGACTCGCTCGCTCGCCCGCGCTAGGCTTTAGGCAATGCTTGTCTTCCGCCCCGTGGTTGGGGTGCGCAATTCGGTCCGGTCCACTTCCTCGCCAAGCTTTTTGCGTGCAAAAAACGCCGGTTCCGGATTGTCCGAGGCCGATGGCAAACCTTATCTTAAACACCCACATCAGCACCCACATCGCACAGTGAGCCCTGTCGAAGCTGCTGGAGGCGGCGTCATATCAGCTGAATGAAAAAAAATATTGAACTCAGCCCTAACATCGAGACCCTGTTCGGCACGCGCGATGAAAATCTCCATGTGCTCGAAGACGGCCTGAACATCAATATCGATTTGCGCTCGGACCGCATTGAACTTGAGGGCGCGCCCCGCGACGTGGCCCGCGCCGAGCAGTTATTTGCCGACTACGAGCATCTGCGAAAGTCCGGTCATCAGTTCGTCAACGGAGACTTGAGCAGCATGTTGCGCGTGGTGGTCAGCGATGCGAACGCAACGCTGCGCGGGCTCGCCGAAGCCGGACGTCAGCGGTCGTTTGGACGGCGCACCGTCCAGCCGAAGAGTCCCAATCAGCGGCGCTATCTTGAAGCCATCGAGCACCACGACATGGTTTTTGGGGTGGGACCGGCTGGCACGGGCAAGACTTATCTTGCGGTGGCGATGGCGATTTCGGCGCTGCTGAATAAGCAAGTCAACCGGATTATTCTGGCGCGGCCGGCGGTTGAGGCGGGCGAACGTCTCGGATTTCTGCCCGGCACTTTGCAGGAGAAGATCGATCCTTACCTGCGTCCTTTATACGACGCGCTCTTTGACATGCTCGAACCTGAGCGCGTCGAGCGTTATCTCGAAAAGAATGTCATCGAGATCGCGCCCATCGCCTTCATGCGCGGGCGCACCTTGAACGATTCGTTCGTGATCCTCGACGAAGCGCAGAACACGACCTCAGAGCAGATGAAGATGTTTGTCACGCGGCTGGGATTCGGTTCGAAGGCGGTGATCACCGGCGACGTGACGCAAATCGATTTGCCGAACGCTCGCCGCAGCGGCCTGATTGAAGCGGTCGACATTCTGCAGGGCGTAAACGGGCTGGCGTTCGTGCACTTCGACGAAAGCGACGTTGTTCGCCATCACCTGGTGCAGAGAATCATCCGCGCCTATGACGAGCACAAGACGAAGCAGGCGCAGCAATTGCCGCTGCTGGAACCGAAGCCAGTCGCGCCGCCGCCCGTTACCGATGAGCCGCATTTGCGCAACTAAAACTGATTGTCGTCCTGAGCGAAGCGAGGGGATTGCATTTGTGAGTTCTCGCTCTGGATGACAACACGGTGAAAGTTTGGTCATCTTTCAAAAGCGCGTCGCAGACCTGAGTGAGCTGGCCCTGGATCGTTTCGTGGCTCGCGCTCGTCGCGTGGCGGGAGTGAAGGGAGTGATCAACGTCGTGCTGACTTCAAGCGCCGAGATGAAAACGCTGAACCGGCGTTTCCGCGGAAAAGACCAGGCGACGGATGTGCTCTCGTTCCCCGCCGAACCCGACGGCCGAAAAAATCTTGCCGGGGAGATTGCCATCTCGGCCGACATCGCAACGAAAAACGCGCAGTCCCTGGGACATTCCCCTGCTGACGAGGTTAAGATTCTGGTGTTGCATGGGGTGCTGCATTTGCGCGGCTACGATCACGAAAGCGACGACGGACAGATGGCGCGGCGCGAGAAACAGTTGCGCGCGAAACTACGTCTGCCGCCCGGCTTGATCGAACGGGTAACTCCCGAGAGAGCGAATGTGACGAGTATTAAGAAGAGCGCAATGGTTGTGGCGCGGAGAAAGCGCTAGCCATGATCGGTGCCAGCATCGCGCTCGCATTGCTATTTGGACTGTTGACGCTGGTCTCCTATGTTGACCGCCTTTACCAGGAGATCGGCAAATTTCTCTCGCGCGATTTTCAGGACAACATCGATGCTTTCGAGCAGATTGTCGAGCCGCGCCTGGGAGTGACGCGCGAGCGGGCGGCATTGTCGATGGCCATCCTGACGCAACTTGTCACGGCGGCGATTGCCATGATGGTTGGATTCACGGTGTTTCGCGACCGCGCGTGGAGCGTGTACGAAGTCCTCGAAGCGACTCTCAGTCTGGTGTTGATCATTATTATTTTCAATCGCCTGCTTCCGTTCGTCTTTTTCTCGCGTACGCAGGGTCGATGGCTGGGGCACTGGGCGATCATATTGCGGACGTTGATTTATCTTGTGCTGCCGGTGACGCTGGTGCTCGGTTTCTGCCAGTCGGTTGCGGCGCTGACGCGCGAGCACGCCGAGGCGACTCCGGAAACTTCTTCTGAGGCTGTGGACGCGCTGATTGAGGCGGGACAGGAAGAAGGAATCATTCAGGAAGGCGATCGCGACCTGATCCAGTCGGTGGTGGAGTTTAGCGGCAAGACGGTTCGCGAAGCGATGAAGCCGCGGCCCGAGATCGTCGCGGTTCCGACGGATTATTCCGTGGAACAGATCGTCGAGTTGCTGCGGGTGAAGCCGTTCTCGCGCATCCCGGTGTACGAAGGATCGATTCACAACATCAAGGGCATTCTCCATACGCAGGATGTGTTGCAGGTTCCGGACTCCGAGGCGCGGACGCGGACGGTCGCGACGCTGATGCGCAAGGACGTTTACTTTGTGCCCGAGAGCAAATTGGTGAGCGACCTGTTGCGCGAAATGCAGCGCAGCAATGTTCGCATGGCGATTGTCGTCGATGAGTACGGAGGCGTCGCGGGCCTGGTCACCATCGAAGACCTGGTCGAAGAAATCGTTGGCGAAATTGGCGACGAGCATGAAAAAGCGCAGGTGGTGCAGGAGAACGACCACTCGTATGTCGTTCCCGGCAACATGGATGTCGATCGCCTCGACGAACTTTTCGGCCTGAGACCCGAAGGCCACGAGTCGTCTACGATTGCAGGCCTGGTCAGCGAGATCGCCGGCAGAATCCCAAAGAAGGGTGAAGTCATCGAAGACGAAGGGCTTCGGTTTGAAGTGCTGGATTCGACCGATCGTCGAGTGGAGCGGGTGCGGATTACCGCCGCCGAGCCGAAACAGATGAAGTTGATTTAGAGGTGAGATGAGCGCACTGAAGGCTGGCAAGCGAATTCGACTGACGGAGCGGCAATTCTCGCGAATTGCGCGCGCGCTGGCCGATCCGAGACGGTACAAGATATTCAAACAGGTGGCAGCGAGCAGTTGCGCGGCGTGTACGGAGCTGCGCGCGAAACAACCCGTTAGCGCGGCCACGCTGTCGCATCATTTGAAGGAACTGAAAACGGCGGGACTGATTGAGATCGCCCGCCAGGGCAAATTCGCCAATCTGACGTTGCAGCGCAATGTTTTACAGGCCTACCTGGATCAACTCTCCGAAATTTAGTTTCCGCCGCTGAATCTTTCTGGGTGTCTCATCATCAATTAGATGGTCATCAGTTAGATGATCATCGAAATGTCGAAATGAAGACATTCGAGCGGAGGAATTATGAGTAAGCTTTCGAATCGAGTTGCAGTGGTGACGGGCGCCTCCAAGGGCATTGGAGCCGGTATCGCCAAAGGGTTAGCCGCCGAAGGCGCGTCAGTGGTTGTGAATTATTCATCCAGCAAGGACGGTGCGGATCGTGTGGTCGCCGAGATCAAGGCGAAAGGCGGCAAAGCAATCGCGGTGCAGGGCGATGTTGCGAAGGCCAAGGATGTGCAACGGATTTTCGCCGAAACCAAGAAAGCGTTCGGCAGGCTCGACGTGCTGGTGAATAATGCCGGCATCTACGAGATGGCCCCGATCGAGCAGGTCACCGAAGAGCAGTTCCATCGGCAGTTCAATACGAATGTTCTCGGACTCATTCTAGCGACGCAAGAGGCCGTCAAACATTTCGGCACGGAGGGCGGCAACGTGATTAACGTCAGTTCCGCGGTCACTTCGCTCACGCCTCCGGGCACGTCTGTCTATACAGGGACGAAGGGCGCGGTCGATGCGGTCACTCGGACTCTCGCCAAGGAACTTGGTCCGCGTAAGATTCGCGTCAATGCCGTTAATCCGGGAATCGTCGAAGCCGAAGGGACTCATGCCGCCGGATTCATCGGCAGCGATTTCGAGAAGGGTGCTGTTGCGCAAACTCCGCTCGGTCGCATCGGCCAGACGGACGACATTACGTCGGTCGCGGTGTTCCTGGCTTCGGACGAGTCTGGTTGGATAACCGGCGAAACCCTGCGGGCGGCTGGCGGTCTGCGGTAAGACCATCGTTAACTTTAGCTTTAACTTTCTTATTTGTTGCGAACCTTCGTGCCCCGGTCAAGCTTGGCTTGAACGGGGCATTTGTATTTTCTCTGCCGGCCACGTGAGACACTAGCCCGGTCATGAACGCGCCACCTTCTCTTCCACCGCTTCCACAACGAAGAGTCGTCGGCCGTCTATCGATTGCGGCGGGGAATGCAATCCAGGTAGGCGGACTTCTGGCCGGTGGTGCGGCGCTCGCACTGGCGCGGGCGCAGGCTCGATCTGGGCCATCGAAAGGCGTCGCGATTGCGAGCATGGTTGCCGCCTGGATTCTGTTCTACTTTTTTTGCCACGGCATCGCGCACTGGGCTGTCGGGAGAATCGTCGGTATTCGCTTCGCGTTCTATACCGTGGGAGGAACCTCCAACACGCAGGGTTATCCGGCTGGGTTGCGCTGGGTTTTCGAGCATCTTGCTTTCTTTGGCGTGCAAACGGAGAAAGCCTCGATGCTGAAAGCCAGTCCGATGGCCAAGGCCGTTATGTGGTCGGCCGGAGTGACTTCTTCCGCGGTGATTCCGACGCTTGGTGCTGTCTGGGCCTGGAGAGCGGGCGTTCCCGGTAGCGTTCCATGGCTGGGCTTCGCGGTGTTCTGGGCCATCGGAACCTTGTCGAGCAATTGGCGGAGCCAGACGGGCGATTATTCGAAGGCGCGGCGCGCGCTGGCTCGCGGCTGACAAGGGATAGGTCTTTTGGTTTCGCAGGTGGCAACGCGCTTATCTCGTATTATATCGTGTTACGATATAATAACGATATGAGGGTTGCGAAGACAAAGTCTGCCCCGGCGGAAACGGTGCGGATCCTCGCTGAATTTCGCCATCAGCTGCGATTGTTTCTTCACTTCAGCGAGACGGCGGCACAGAAGGTGGGACTTCAGCCGCAGCAACATCAGCTTCTGCTTCAGATCGCCGGGGCTTCGCAGAAATCTACAACAACTGTTGGATACGCGGCCGAGCGTCTTGGGCTGCGCCACAATACGGTGGTCGAGCTGAGCAACCGCTGCGCCGAGGCCGGGCTAGTAGTGCGCAAACAGTCTGGACCTGACCGCCGGTGCGTGGTTCTAGAACTCACACCGCGCGGACGAAGATTGCTCGAGGCTCTCTCGATCGATCACGCGTGTGAACTAAACGAACTGGGTCCACAACTGATTCGAGCGCTGAACAGACTGAAGGCCGCTCACAGATCGCCGGCTAAGCGATGGTCGCGGAGGGAGCGATGAAAGCCGAATCCTCAGTGCTCCGCGACTTCACAGTGGACAAGAGAGTGTGGTTGCTTTCTGGTGTAGCGCTTGGAATCGGAGTGGGCGCGACGTTTCTCGCGGTGCTGCTGTTGCGAATGATCGCGCTGGCTACGAATCTTTTCTACGATCACCGCTTCAGCATGGTGACGGTGTCTCCGGCGGGCAGCCCGCTCGGACTTTGGATGATGATGGTGCCGGTGGCCGGCGGGCTGATCGTTGGGCTCATGGCTTATTTTGGCTCGGACAAAATCAGAGGACATGGGATCCCGGAGGCGATTGAGGCGATCCTGTTAAACCGTTCGCGCGTTGCTCCGAAGATCGCGATTCTGAAGCCGATCTCGGCGGCCATCGCGATTGGTTCAGGCGGACCGTTTGGCGCAGAAGGGCCGATCATCATGACCGGGGGAGCTTTTGGATCTTTGGTTGCGCAATGGATCCACCTTACGGACGCGGAACGGACGACCCTGTTAGTCGCAGGCGCCGCGGCTGGGATGTCGGCTACATTTGCGACCCCGGTGGCGGCGATTTTGCTGGCGGTGGAGCTGCTGCTGTTCGAATTGCGGCCGCGGAGTCTGGTTCCAGTGGCAATTGCGAGTGTGGCGGCGGGTGTTTTGCGGGGATATTTACTTGGGCCTGGACCGCTGTTTGGAATGCCTGGGATCGGACGAGTCGACCGGGTGGGAGTTGCGGTCGGAGCCTGGCTGCTGGGCGGCATGGTTGGTCTGATCGCGGCCGGCATGAGCCGCATGATGTATGCCTTTGAAGATTTGTTTGAGCGTCTGCCGATTCACTGGATGTGGTGGCCGGCGATCGGAGGAATCGGAGTCGGCGTGGGCGGGATTTTCTTTCCGCGCGGACTGGGGGTAGGGTACGACAATATCGCCGAGTTGCTCCGCGGAGACGCGCCCATTGCCCTCATCGCGGGAATCCTCATAGCAAAGTCGCTGATGTGGGCATTCTCGCTTGGGTCGGGGACGTCGGGTGGAGTGCTGGCGCCGCTGCTCATGATTGGGGGAGCGGTGGGCGCTCTGGCGGCGCATGTTGGACATGCTCCGCAGGAAGCGCAGGCATTCTGGTCTCTCGTCGGCATGGGAGCGATGCTTGCGGGCTCGCTGGGCGTTCCGATGACCGCGATCTTATTTAGTTTGGAGGTGACGCATTGCCTGCCCGCGTTGATCCCGCTGGCGCTCGGATGTATCGCGGCGTATCTGGTAACGGCTCTGCTGATGCCGCGCTCGATTCTCACCGAGAAGTTGAGCCGTCGCGGCTATCACCTGACGCGCGAATATGGAGTCGACCCGCTGGAGATCGTCATGGTCAGGGACCTGATGTCGAACATTTCTGAACCTGTCGATGATATTGACATTGGCAGGGAAGCGCTGCCGGAGTTCTTCGTCTACGCCGATGGCACATGCCGAAGCGCGGCGGAGTTGATGGCGATGGAAGGGATTGACAGCCTTCCTGTCGTCGATCGTTTAACCCGGCGAGTGAAGGGAGCGATTACGCTCCAGGACCTTCTGAAAGGACGGAGCAAGGCGGTGGTGAGAGAGAACGAACGGCTGCGGTTCGCCAATAATGGCTCCAGCTAGCTTGGTTGAAAAACTATTTCCGGGCTAAAATCGCGAGCCCAGACCGGAGTCCCGGAAACCTAGGGAAATTCTGACTAAATCCTGTCGGGCGCGGCCGGACGTCCCGGAGGATGCGCGTTCAGGGCATGCCGCCTCGCTGGGCAGGAGTTGACCAAAGTTTCCCAAGGTCTCTTCAATAAGCTTTTCGATAACGAATCTAACTTCCTAGCTGACCGCCTTCGCCCGAAATTGCCGCAACCCGACCACCAGCAACAACACATCGAACGTTACCAGCGCCGCAAGAATAAACGGAACCGACAAGTGCGGAAACTGCGGCACGAGAGTCGCCCGCAGCCCTTCGCTCGCGTAAGCCAGCGGATTGATGAGCACAACTTTTTGCAGAATCGGAAACTTGCTCAGCGCGCTCCACGGATAATAAGTGCATCCGAAAAATATCATCGGAGTCATCACCATGCTGAACATCAATCCGATGTGCTGCTGATTTACGCTGCATCCGAGCGCCAGTCCTCCGCAAGCCGAGAAGCCGGCAACCAGCAGCGTGATGCAGATGAAGAGGAGCGGGTTCGCCAGATGCAATTCCAATCCGGGCCTGAGAATGATCCAGGCCAACGGGATCACGACCAAGCCCGCGACGAGGGCTTGAATCAGGCCGGCGACGATCTTTTCGATCGCGACCCACGAGATGTCAATCGGCGCCAGCAGCCGATCTTCAATCTCGCGTGTGAACTGGAATTCAGCGATCAACGGCATGGCCACCGCCCAGATCCCCGTGAACACCATGCTGATCGCCATGATGCCAGGAAGAAGCAGACTCTTGTAGACAGCCGGGAGATACCCGCTGCCGACCATCACGCGTCCGAAGATGAAGACGAATAGAAGTGGTTGCAGAAACGTCTGCAACATCAGCGGAACCAGGTTGCGGCGCGCGACATGAGCGTCGCGGGCTAAAAGCGCCATGAATGTCTTCCAGTTCATTCGCGTAAGCTCCTGCCGGTGTGATGGAGAAAAAGATTCTCAAGGCTCGGCTCAGAGATGTGTACGTCCGACAACTCCACACCGAAACCGGCGGCCGCGGTTACGATCTCAGAAATCATCGACCCGCCGCGACTGGCATAAAGATCGGCACCGCCGTCGCCCGAAGCCCGCGCTTCGGTTACGCCTGCCAAAGTCCCGAGCTTTTCGAGCAACGGCGCGGAGTGTTGCGCAAACCGCAGACGCAACAGATATCCGCCGGGAATCGAAGCCTTCAGTTCCGCCGGCGTGCCCGAGGAGATGATGCGGCCGTGATCAATGATCGCCAGTTGCTGGCAGAGCGTATCGGCCTCCTCCATATTGTGCGTGGTCAGCAGTATGGTGCGGCCCTTCTGGTTATATTCGCGGATGATCTCCCACAACAGCAGCCGCGTTTGCGGATCGAGGCCCACACTCGGCTCGTCGAGAAACAACACTTGCGGATCATGCATCATGGCACGGGCAATCGACATGCGCTGCATCATCCCGCCCGAGAATCCGCGGACAAGCTCGTTCGCGCGGTCCGTTAATTTGAAGCGGTCAAGCAGCGCATTCGCACGCTCCGTGCGTTCCGTCGAACTGAGCCCGAAGTAAGCCCCGTGAAAGAGCAGTATCTCGCGGGCCGTCAGCGAAAAATCCAGGTTCGGACGCTGCGCGACGACTCCGATCAGCCGCTTGGCCGCCGTCTGATCGCGCCAAACGTCATATTCGCCGATCCAGGCCGTGCCGCTCGTCGGGCGCACGCGCGTGGTCAGAATGCCAACCGTCGTAGACTTCCCCGCCCCATTCGGCCCGAGCAGACCGAAGATCTGCCCCGGCGTCACGTCGAGATTGATGCCGTCGAGCGCCGTAATCTGCGGCTTTGGCGTTTTGTCGCGTTTAACCGTTGGCGGAGCCGCGCCGGTTCGCCCCGCCGCCGCAGGCGGAGCGGAGCTGTACACCTTGCGCAAGTCGACTGTGCGAATGGCGGACTTCATTCCAGGTTTCCCATCCAGATTTCCGATCAAGGAGTTCCCGATCGTGCGCGTCCCACGCGCCCGTCTTGCAGCAATCGAGATTCTACCGCAAGGTGAGCTGTGTAAGGTTTTGGGACCTCCGCCCACTTCCATCCCTTACAATTACAATAAAAGACCGAAGATAAAGAAGGAAGATAAAGACTAAAGCCTGCATGAAACGCATCGCCATTCTCGGTTCCACCGGCTCGATCGGCCGCAGCACTTTGAGCGTGGTCGAAAGCTACCCCGACCGTTTCGAGGTCGCGACGCTCGCCGCCGGCAGCAACGTCGAACTTGCCTTGGAACAAGCGGTTCGCTGGAAGCCGCTGGTCGTTTCGCTGGCCAACGAAGCCGACGCCAATGCCCTCCGAAAGAAGCTTCGGCAGTCTGGCCTCGCCCAAATTGAAGTCGTCCACGGCTCCGCCGGAACTGTCCGCGTTGCCACCCATCCCGACGTAGATTTTGTGGTCAGTGCCATCGTAGGGGTCTCGGGTCTGGAAGCAACCTATGAAGCAGTGCGCGCCGGCAAGACCGTAGGCCTAGCCAATAAAGAGTGTCTGGTGGTCGCCGGAGAGTTGATCACCGCCGAGGCTCTCCGTCAGGGTAAGCCGCTGCTGCCAATCGACAGCGAACATAACGCCGTCCACCAGTGCCTTCGCGGAGGCCGCGCCCACGAGGTCGAGCGCATCTGGCTCACCGCTTCGGGCGGCCCATTCCTGCACACTCCCAAGTCGGAATTTGCCTCAATCACGGTGCAACAGGCCCTCAATCATCCCACCTGGAAGATGGGGAAACGAATCACCATCGACTCCGCCACATTGATGAATAAGGGGTTCGAGGTCATCGAGGCCTGCCGGCTTTTCAATGTCCCGCCCGACCGCGTACAAGTCATTGTCCATCCGCAATCTACGATTCATTCCATGGTTGAATTCGTGGATGGCAGCATACTTGCTCAAATCTCCGTGACCGACATGCGCCTGCCGATCTTGTATGCGCTGACGTATCCCGACCGTATCCCGTCGGACCTGCGTTTCTCGATTGGTGACCTCCGGCATCTGGATTTCTCCCCCCTGATGTGGCTAAATTCCCTTGTCTGGCATTGGCTTATAAAGCAGCCGAGATCGGAGGCGCGAAGACCATCGCCCTGAACGCCGCCGACGAGGTTGCCGTAGCCGCGTTTCTCGACGAGAAGATCGGATTTGAAGACATTCCCCGGATCATTGAGGAAGTAATGTCAGCAACGCCAGCCGGAAATTTGGAATCTATAAAGAAGGTACTTGTTTTGGATACAGAGGCCCGCCTTTTGGCAACAGAAATCGTGAAGCAGCATAGCCGAAAGCCATTGCCCATCGGGGCCATTTCATAATGAGAATATCGGAGTAATCTGAATAATATGCCCCAGGTTTTGTCTTTCCTCTACACGCTTTTCGTTATGGGCATCGTGCTCGGGTTCATGATCCTTATTCATGAATTCGGCCACTACGCGGCGGCCAAGTATTTCGAGGTCCGCGTGGAGCAGTTCGCCATCGGTTTTGGCAAGCGCATTCTCGGCTTCACCCGCGGCGAAACCGAATACCGCATCAACGTCCTGCCCCTCGGTGGCTACGTCAAAATGTCGGGTGAGAACCCCATGGACGACCGCACCGGCGATCCGGGAGAATTTCTGTCCCATCCCCGCTGGCAGCGCTTCATCATCGCCCTCGCCGGGCCTACGATGAACATCGCTGCTGGCAATCGCGTTGTTGACCGGCGTCTACATGGTGCGCTACGAGTATCCCGCCGTGCTCGATGAGCCCGCTTTTGTGGGCTGGGTAAATCCCGACACACCCGCCGAAAAAGCCGGGATCCAGCGCGGTGACAAGATTGTCAGCGTCGAAGACGTCCAGAATCCGAACTGGGAGCAGGTCGACGTCAAGTCCGCTCTGAGTCCGAACCAGCCCTTGAAATTTGGCATCGAGCACGACGGCAAGGTCACCGAGAAAACCCTTATCCCAGAACCGAAGGGACCGAATCAATACGGGAGCATCGGTTGGGTGCCCAAAGAATCCAGCGTCACTCTGACTACGGTCGAGCCCGGCATGCCCGCCGACAAAGCTGGCATCAAAGTCGGAGACGAGATCCTGACTGCGAACGGCCAGGACATTCCCGCTCTCGCCGCGCTCGTCCAGTTGCTGAATCACAGCACTGGAGAGAATCTGGCGCTCGTAGTCCTGCGCAACGGCCAAAAACTTACGTTTAACGTGAAACCCGCTCTGGTTCCCGCCGGACCTGGCGAGGAACTCCGTTACCGCATTGGCGCCTACAGCCTTCCGACCAAGGTCGTGAAGCTCGATTTTGTCGATGCGTTCAAGCGCTCTTTGTCTGACAACAAGAAAAGCTCGTTCCTGATCCTCGAGCTGTTGCAAAAAATGGCGCAGCGCAAAGTTTCCATGCGCCAGGTCGATGGCCCAATCGGCATTGGCAGCGCCGTTGGACAGGCCGCCCGCGAAAAAGGCTGGATGCCCCTTCTGCTGATAACGGCCGCGATCAGTCTCAACCTCGGCATCATGAACCTGTTGCCGATCCCGATCCTAGACGGCGGCGTCATCCTGCTTCTGTTCATCGAGAGCCTGATGCAAAAAGAAATCAGCCTGCCGATCAAGGAACGTATCTATCAGGCTGCTTTTGTATTTCTCGTGCTCTTCGCCGTCATGGTGATCTACAACGATCTGGTTAAGACCCTTCCGGGCCTTACCCGAATGCCGTAAAGAAGAAAGAAAAAGAACTGGCTCGTGTTGGGACGGCCTTCCCCGGGACTCCTAATCCGCGCCGGTTTCGCGGATCGGTATGATTCAATCCGCGCCCTTTCTGCTCGACGATTCCGATCTGCCCGCCCTGCGAGGGGTAATTTCGCATCTCGCTCGCATTGGATATTCCGAAAAATCGGTACTCGAACGGTTAGGTCTAGCCAGCTTTTCCGATCTCCAGTGGCGCGCGACCCCAATGTATCGCGAAGAACGCCTGGCCAATCGCGATCCGCTCGCTCTCGCCATCGAACTATTTCTGTTGCAGGGTTTCGTCTCAGAACGCGAACTCTCCACGTTGTTCGCTGACACTTCGTTAACTGACAAGTCGAGCCGCGATGCCCTTATCCGCACAGGGCTCCTCGCAATCGATGACGCTGGCTGCGCGCGAGCCCGCGCGTCGCTATTCCCCGTCGGCAAACGCTTGATTTTTTCCGATCACGCCTGGCCCGAGCTTCCGCACCCCGGATACACAACCGTCCCCTACGATCAAGTCATGTTTGTCGGCGGAGACAGCCGCGCGCTCGCGCACTGCACTCCGCGACGGCCGGTTCAATGCTGCTCTCGACCTGTGCACGGGCTCCGGCATTCAAGCGCTCCTAGCGGCGGAACACGCAAAGCGCGTCGTTGCCGTAGACATCAACGAACGCGCCGCGCGCTGCACCCGTTTCAACGCGCAACTCTCCGGCGTAACGAATCTCGAGGTGCTGGTCGGCGACCTGTTCGAGCCTGTACAGAGAAAACGCTTCGATCTGATCACCGCCAATCCACCGTTCGTCCCTTCTCCGCTCAACACTCTCGGATTCCGCGACGGCGGGCGTTCCGGAGAAGACATCCAGAAGCGGATCGTCGCCGGCCTTCCCGATCACCTCGCGCCCGGCGGCTCGGCGCACATGATCACCGAACTCGGCGAGCGCGAAAATGAACCGCTGGCCAACCGCTTACATGAATGGCTCGCTGGCGCTCCGATGGATATCCACATCCTCCGCCTGCGCGAGTTTTCTGCCACGAAATACGCGATCGGCCACGCCAAAGGCGACGACTACGCCGTGTTCCTGGATTCCGTGCAATCGTGGGCCGGCAATCTTCGCGCCCAGGGCTACCAGCGAGTTGTCGTCGTGCTCATATCATTTCAATGGAATCAACGGAGCGATTCCGCGAGCGGCCCACCCTGGGTTCGAGTCGAAGAAACACAGGCCCCGCAACGCCCCGCCGGTGCGGAAATCGAAGCTGCATTTCAAGCCGAGCGCTTTTCGCGTCGGCTCGATCTGCACGAAACTCTGAAACGCAGTAGCCTGCGCCGCACCGGGCCGATCGCACTTCTCGATGCGCAACTACTAGGCGGTGAACTTGGACTTGAACTAAAGACCAACGCCAAAGCCACCCTGCTCGGGCAAGCCCTGCCTGTTGAACATCAGCTCGATCCCGTCGAACGGGAACTGTTAAATTTCCTCAACCTCGACACGCCGGTCCCAGTTTCGGATCTGCTCGGCCAAGCCCGTCAGCTCAATATCGGCGAAGACAGTGTTCTCGCCGCAATCACCTCGTTGCTGCGCCGTCGCCTGATTTGTAGCGAATTCTGACACCAGCCATCTATCGACGCCCCCGTCGAACCTGCTAAAATAGAGCTTCCGTTATGGCTGAAATTCAACGTCGAAAAACCTCGACCGCTACCATCGGCGGCGTCCGCGTTGGCAGTAGTGCACCGATTATGGTGCAGTCGATGACCAATACCGACACAGCGGACGTCCCCGGCACCATCAAGCAGGTCGCAGCTTTGGCTCGTGCGGGTAGCGAGGTCGTCCGCGTCACGGTGAACAATGACGATGCCGCCAAGGCCATCCCCCACATCGTGGAAGGGCTCGACAAACAAGGCCTGCGCGTCCCCATCGTCGGCGACTTCCATTACAACGGACATCTCCTCCTCACCAAGTACCCCGCCTGCGCCGAGAACCTGGCCAAGTACCGCATCAATCCCGGCAACGCCAGCATCGGACGCAAGAACGACGACAATTTCCGCGCCATGATCGAAGTCGCCGCAAAAAACGAGAAGCCCGTTCGCATCGGCGTGAACTGGGGATCGCTCGATCAGTCTCTCCTGACAAAGATGATGGACGAGAACTCGCTTCTGCCCGAACCGAAAGACGCCCGCGACGTCACCATGGAAGCCATCGTGACCAGCGCTCTTAACTCGGCGAAGCTGGCCGAACTATACGGCTTGCGCTCGGACCAGATCATTCTGAGCGCGAAAGTGAGCGGCGTGCAGGACCTGATCGACGTCTATCGCATCTTGGCCGCGCGCTGCACCTACCCGCTGCACCTCGGATTGACCGAGGCCGGCATGGGAGCAAAAGGCATCGTCGCTTCGAGCGCGGCGTTGGCCGTGTTACTGCAAGAAGGCATCGGCGACACCATTCGCGTCTCGCTCACTCCCGCGCCCGGAGGCGATCGCACCGAAGAAGTTCGAGTGGCGCAGCAGATATTGCAGTCGCTCAGCATTCGTAGCTTTACGCCTCAAGTCACGGCCTGCCCCGGATGCGGACGCACCACCAGTACGTTCTTCCAGGAAATGGCGGAACAGATTCAAACTTACCTGCGCAACCAGATGCCCATCTGGAAAGAAACCCACACCGGTGTTGAAGAAATGAAAGTTGCCGTGATGGGATGCGTAGTCAACGGGCCTGGCGAATCCAAACACGCAAGCCTCGGAATTTCGTTACCCGGAACCTTCGAAGAACCGAAAGCCCCCGTTTATGTCGACGGACGCCTCTTCACCACCCTGAAAGGCGACAAGATCGTAGCGGAATTTATCAAGATTCTCGACGAATACGTCGACTCCCACTACGCAGCCCGAGCAATAGAAGAAGTAGGCGCTCGCAACTAAGACCTGAAAAGACCGTGCCCCAGGTTTGCGCACGTTCTTTGTGCGCTAACCTGGGCCCACGATGCTCTTAACTTGTTTCGACTTCCTTCGCTACTCGTGATTCTCCACCCGCCGCCAGCCCCCCGAACCCCTTTTTCGGCCTGTTCACAGCCTCCGAAGGCATCCCCCACCGGCCATAAATCCACCCTTGACAGCACCCCCCTGAATCAACGAAAGTAACTATTCGAAACAAATCGAAACCATGCCTTCCAACGGTCTGCTCAACGAAGAACGCCGCCGCGAAATCCTCGCCGCCCTGCATCGGGACGGCCGCGTGCTCGTCAAAGACCTGGCCCGGCATTTTCGTATTTCCCAGATCACCATCCGCAAAGACCTGGAGTTTCTCGACTCCCAAGGCGTTGTGCAGCGCACGCATGGCGGCGCGCTGCCCATACAAGCCGGAGCCCTGCTCGATCCAACCTTGCGCGAGAAAGAGAGACAGCACCGCAAACAAAAGGCGCAGATTGCGCAAGCCGCGGCCGCTCTGGTTGAAGAAGGACAATCAGTACTGCTCGATTCCGGCACGACGACGACGGCGATTGCGCGGGCCTTGAAAGACATGTCGCGGCTTACCGTCATCACAAACGCCATCAACATCGCCGCTGAACTCGCAGGCACGCACGTCGAAGTGATCTTGACCGGAGGCACTCTCCGCAAAAACTCGTTTTCTCTCGTGGGGCCGCTCGCCGAAGAAACGTTGCGTCAACTGAGCGCCGACATTTTATTTCTAGGCGTCGATGGATTCGACACCAAGGCCGGGCTTTTTACGCCAAATTTGTTGGAGTCGGAAGTCAACCGCACCATGGTCGATATCGCTCGCCGGACCATCGCCGTCTGCGATTCCAGCAAATTCGGCCGTCGCAGTTTGTGCAACATCATGCCGGTCACGTCGGTTCATGAAGTCATCACCGACAAGCAACTCTCGAAGTCTGACTTGAATGCCCTGAAAGACGCCGGGATAAAAGTCACACTGGTTTGACTGAGCGGTTTAATTGAAAGCGATCCCATTCGAGCGATACCCCAACCATTCATGCCTAAACTAGACATCGCAATCGCCGGGGAGATCAATCTCGACCTGATCCTTTACGGTCTCCCGCAACAGATGCCAACCGAACTAGAGTTGATTGCCCGCGACTTCAGCATCACGCTAGGCAGTTCGTCGGCGATCCTGGCCCACAACATGGCCGCACTCGGCAGCAGTGTTGGATTTATCACGAACGTCGGCAGCGACTCCTTCGGCGCCCTAGCCCTCGAGCGCCTGCAAGAACGCGGAGTCGACTTGACCTGTGTCGTCCGCGGCGCCAAATCCGGAGTCACTTTCATCCTCCCGCACGGCACCGAGCGCCACATTCTCACCTATCCCGGCACCATTTCAGAATTGCGCTTCGAAGACTTGGACCTCGATTATCTGGCCTCGGCTCGCCACTTTCATATGTCGTCGTTATTCTTACAGCGCGAATTGTTGCCGCACGCGCCCGAACTCTTTCGACGGATGAAATCCGCCGGCCTGACCACTTCCCTCGATACCAACGACGATCCAGACGACAGGTGGGGTTCAATTCTCGATGAAATATTTCCCTACGTGGATATCCTTCTGCCGAATCGTCGCGAAGCGATAAAATTATCACGAACCAACGATGACGATCCCGAAACCGCGCTCTCAAGTCTCGCGCGAAAAGTCGGCACCGTTGTAATCAAGATGGGATCCCGCGGAGCCATCGCAATGCGCGAAGGCCAACGATTCTCGGCCCCTGCCACAGCGGTCACTGTGGTCGATTCGGTGGGTGCAGGCGACAGCTTCGATGCGGGATTCCTCCATCGCTTCCTAAACGGCGCAGACTTACCCGACTGCCTAGCCTACGGAAACCTCTGCGGCGCCTTCTCCACCACCGCCAGCGGAGGCACCGAAGCATTCCGCGATCCCGGACGCATGCTGGAATTTCTCCAGGGCAGCACTACGGCCCGTGAATAGAAGGACGTTAGGTGGGAGTCCGGAATTGAACCCAAGCCGAACGTAAAACTATAAACTTACTGTGCGGCAGATGGCATCTTTCGGGCTACGCACGGGCAGAGGACACGAAATTCTCAGTTAGTCCAATCGCCTGGTTTCAACAGTTAATTCCCCAACAGGCCGTATTCTCTTAAAGAAACACGAAGAATCAACCTAGTATGCCTTGCGAGAGCCGATGACACACTTTTGCTTCGACGCTCGTTCCAGCGTAAGATGCCTGAGATTCACGTTCCATGACGAGATCACAAACCTTCGCAAGGAGTTCGACGACCTGTCGCCATCGACAATCTCACACTAACTATCCCCGCGAGCGAGATTTACGGCCTCATTGGTCCCAACGGTGCTGGCAAGACCACCACGATTCGCGTTGCCTGTGGACTTCTCGAGCCTACTCAAGGTCATGTCCGAGTTGCGGGCGAGGACGTCGTGCGCGATCCCGATCGTGCCCGCGAGCACATCGGCTATCTCTCCGATTTCTTTTCCGTCTATGAAGACCTGAAGGTCTGGGAGTATCTCGACTACTTTGCTCACGCCTACAAATTACCCGGGCCCAAGATTGCACACCGGGTCAGTGAGGTAATTGCGCAGGCAGGGCTCGAAGTGAAGCGCGATTCCCTTATTCACGGGCTTTCGCGAGGCATGAAACAACGGCTCGGCATCGCCCGCGCTATGATCCATAGCCCCAAAGTGCTACTGCTCGACGAACCTGCTTCGGGACTCGATCCCAAGGCGCGCATTGAGCTACGGAACCTCCTTCGATCCACCCGAGAACAGGGCACAACCATCTTGATTTCCTCCCACATCCTCACCGAACTGGACGGCTTTTGCACGTCTATCGGGGTTATGGAAAAAGGGCGCCTCTTGCGCAGCGGCAAGATCGAGGACGTGATCTCGACAGGAGTGCAATCTCGCTCCATACGCCTGCAGTGGCTCGGCGACGCCGTCAAGCAAATTCAGGATGTGCTCGACTGTTCGACCACGGCCTCCGATATCAATCTCAAAACGAACGAAGGGGGCTTCCGTTTTTCTGGTTCAGAAGAAGAACTCGCCCAGATCTTGGCGCAAATGGTCGCTGGCGGAATCCGAGTCGTCTCGTTCCGCGAAGTCAAGCAAACCGTCGAGGAAATGTACATGAAACTTTCCTCCCACGAGGTGATGTGAGCATACGTTTCTGGGAGAACCCCGAATTTGTCCGTCATGTACGCGCCGAGCTCCGCATAACGCGTGCCCTGACCATCCTCGTCGTCGTCGTTGTCATCTGCATCCTTGTCTGGCTTGCCTGCTGGGGCGCCCAGCAATCACAGATGGATGCCTACCGTCGAGGCAATCACGATTTCGGCAATCCGTCGTCCGGAGCGCTCGCCGAACTCGAGCAACGAAGCACCATCGAAGTCTGGCTCAATTTCCTACGCTGTCTCGTGTATGCCCAGCTCGCCGTCCTTACTTTTTGGTCGCTGCTCCGATGTGCGCAATCCGTCGCTGGCGAGCGGGAATATAAAACGTGGGACTTTCAGCGCGCCACTCGCCTGACCCCCGGCGAATTTCTGGTCGGCAAACTGTTGGGCGAACCAATCGTCGCTTACTTCATCGTCCTGTGTTGCATTCCCATAACCTTCTTAGCCGGCTGGAGGGGCCACATTCCCATCGGAAACATTCTCTCCGCGTACATGCTCATCGTTTCGGCGGCCCTCTTCATCGGTCTCGCCGGTCTCTGGCTTTCCACTTTGTTTGAGACCCGCAGCCGCGGCATTGGTTTGATCGGCACGTTTGGTTTTTATCTGTTCTTCGGGCTCACTTTCTACTGGGTGAATTCGAGCTTCCCTGGTCTGGCGGCATTCAATCCGCTCTCTGGTCTGCTCCCGTTGCTCGGAGAGGAACATCTCAATCGACTGGCCACCATCTTTGGCAGCCGACTCCCGTGGCCGGCAGTGGGCTTGATTTTGTATGTCACGTTCGGCGGCTGGTTTGTCCTCATGATCCTGCGCGGTCTCAAGAAGGATTTCGACCAGATCAAGCCGCTCTCCCGCTGGCAGGCCGTGGCCTGTGCTGCATTCCTCAACTTCACTGCTTATGCCTTCTATCAGCCCATATTCCAGGACAGGCTGCGTGGTAGGGTAAGAATGCTCTATGCCGAGAACTTTGCCAGCTTCATGGTCGCCGTCAGCGGTTTTATTCTGTTCGCCATGGGCCTCGCAATGATCACTCCTTTTGACCACCTCAAGATCTGGTGGCGCTCCCGCATCGGACTGAAGTCGCTACTGGCCGAAGATGGCCTGCCTTGGCCCTGGCTGGTCGTGTCCGCCGCAGTCGGCTACGCGCTCTTCGTCTGGGGGATGTTCGTTTGGAAGAACGAGGTCGGTTTTGACCGGAACTTATTACTCAGCGGTTTGCTCCAATCCATTGCCGCACTCGTCTTCGTGACTCGGGACATCCTTTTCTTGCAGTGGTGCCGCCTCACTCGAATGCGTGCGCCCATTCTGAAAGGGTTCCTCTATCTCGCCCTTTACTACATCGCGGCCATCGTCCTAAGCACAGTTGTCGAGTTCTCCTCCTATTCCCGCGCGCAAACCATACAAGCAATCTTGACACCGATAGGCGCATTCGGTACGACGCCGTCGAATGTTGCCTACTTGCCGGAGGTAATCGCAGGGCTGGTAGTTCAACTGACGCTGATATTTCTTCTGCTGCGAGCAATAAACTCCAGACTTGGTCACGCGGCGCCCATAAATCGTTTGGCTTGAAATCAAGAGATTGATCGATTTCGACCAGGGCGTCCTCATGCGTGGCCTGCCTCACGAGCCTGAACTGGTGAAAAGTCGCCATTGCACTAACGAGAGGCCGATCTCTAAGCGGAAACCTTTACAGCACGGGAAGGGTACGGAAGGCTCTACAACCCACTGAAGAATTGGGGTGGGAGACGGGAATTGAACCCGCAACCGTCGGAGCCACAGTCCGATGCTCTACCGATTGAGCTACTCCCACCGCAGACCTGCTTGTACAGAGAACGATTATAGCAAGCAGTGCTGGACTCCGGCTCGCGACAATCCTGTTATCATCGCCGTCTTAAGCTCAGTCTCAAGCGCCACTCCCACGAACGCCGCACCAAATCGGAGCCGCCATGCGCTGGTTTATCTCGTCCTTCTGTCCTCCCACTGTTTTCCATCGCTCTCGCGTCTGCCCAACCGGCGCCCGCCCAACCCTACGACCTCGTCCTCCAGAGCGGGAGGGTCATGGACCCGGAAACTGGCCTCGACGCCGTACGGAATGTCGGCGTCCGCGACGGTAAGATCGTCCGCATCTCATCTGATCCGCTCAGCGGACGACGCGTCATTAATGCCGCCGGTCTGGTCGTCGCCCCCGGATTCATCGACCTCCATCAGCACGGCCAGAATCTCGCTAGCCAGCGTGTCAAAGCGCTCGACGGTGTAACTACGGCTCTCGAACTCGAAATCGGCGTACCCGATGTTGCCCGCTTCCTGAAAGAGAAGGAGGGTCGCTCGTTGATTCACTATGGCACTTCGGCCAGCCACGTCGCGGCGAGGTCTCTGGTATTTGGAGCCCCGATTGCGCCGGAGGTGGGTCCGCCTCATCCAGGCATTCCTGAAATTCTGCCCAAGAGCGGTCCGGCAACCGATAAGCCCGCATCGCCTGAACAAATCGAAGCCATGCAGAAACGCCTACGTTCCGAACTTGACGCCGGCGGCCTCGCCATCGGCATGGGCATTCAATACACGCCCGGAGCCACGCGACTGGAAGTGATCGACATGTTCCGGCTAGCTGCCGAGCGGGGCCTGCCGGTCTATACGCACGTGCGCAGTGCGGGACGCGGTGAGCCCGGTTCATCAGTCGAATCGATCAGCGAAGTCATCGGAGCCGCCGCCATCAGCGGCGCCGCCCTCCACATCGTTCACATCAACAGTTCCTGCACGGCTGACGCAATCGTCTGCCTTTCCCTGGTTGAAGGCGCGCGCGCCCGCGGCCTCGATGTCACCACCGAGGCCTACCCCTATATCGCGGGCATGACTTCCATCAACTCCGCGCTATTCAATCCCGGCTGGCAGGAAAAGCTCGGCGTCGGCTATGCGCAACTCGTTCTGCCCGAGACCGGCGAGCACCTCACGAAAGAGCGTTTCGACGAATTGCACAGTTCCACCGCGAGCCAATCGGTGCTGATCTTCAACAACACGCAGGAAATGGCGGATCGAGTCATCGCGCATCCGCTGGTGATGATTGCCAGTGATGGCGCCGAAGGCCATCCTCGCAACGCCGGAACCTACTCGCGCGTGCTCGCGCAATACGTCCGTGAAAAAGGCACGATCACCCTGATGGATGCGATTCGAAAGATGTCTCTCATGCCGGCGCAGATGCTCGAGCGCTCCACGCCTGCCGGAAGGCTCAAAGGGAGGCTCCAGGAGGGCGCCGACGCCGACATCGTAGTCTTCGACCCAGCTACGATCAGCGATCGCGCGACTTTTCAGAAGCCGATGGAGCCAAGTGTGGGCGTTCGCTACTTGGTCGTTGCCGGAACAGTCGTCGTCGACGACGGTGCGATCGTGAAGGACGTATTTCCTGGCCGGGCCCTGCTAGGGCCAGGAAAACACTAATTCATTGGCAGCGGGCTAGAGATGAGAATTCGTTCAGCCTACGGTCGTCCCACGCCCATGTATTGGAATCCCATCGCCCGCAGTCGCGACGAATCGAGCAGATTCTTGGTGTCGATAATGATCGGCCGCTTCACCAAGTGGCGAATCTTCGCGAAATCCAGCGTGCGGAATTCGGGCCATCCTGTGGCGACAATCAGAGCATCGACGCCCTCGGCGACACCGTAGGCCGATTCGCAATACTTGACCGTCCCGTTGAGCTGCATGCGCGCATCCGGAATCGCCACCGGATCATAAGCCCGCACTCGGGCGCCGCCAGCGAGCAGGTTCTGCGCCAGTTGAATGGAAGCCGATCCCGCCACGGAGTTGGTGTTTGGCTTGAAAGACAATCCTAGAATTCCGACGTCTTTATTCTGCACTGTGTCGAGCGCACCGGATACTTTCTGCATCAGGCGGCTCGCCAGATCGAGATTCACTTCACGCGCTGCGTTCAAGACTTTCAGGTCGACTCGATTCTCGCGCGCCAGTCCCGTAAGCGACTCCATGTCAGACTCAGCAAAAATTCCGCCCATTCCGGCGCCCGGTTGCAGGCAACGGGGAGCAATTTTCTTATCCAATCCCAACGCCAGCGATAGGCTGACCGCGTCGGCGTTCACGTGCTCGCACAAACTCGCAATCTCGTTGATGAATGAAATCTTCGTGGCAACAAAAGCTGTGGTCGCTTCGCGCGCCAATTCCGCTGTTTCGTAATTCGTAACCAGCACCGGAACTCCGCGCATCACCAGCGGATGGAAAATCTGTTTCAAAGATGAAACAGCCTCGCTCGAAGGCGTCCCGAGAATGATCCGGTCGGGCCAATTGAAATCCTCAACCGCGCAACCGTTGGTGAAAAACATCGGCTGCGTCACGAGCAGGCTTCTCAGTCCTTTTTCTTTCAGCGCTTTCTCAAACTGTCGCGTCGAACCCACACTCACCGGCGTGACGACCGACAGCACCTGAAAACGGCCCGCCGCCGTCGCCAACCGCATGACGAGTTCCTGCAATCCCTGCGCGGAATCTTCCGCAAGAAAAATCACCTGCGCCTTGCGCGCCAGTTCTTCCGGGTCTGCCGAATACGCCAACCGCCCCGAACGCACGTTGCGCCGAATTACTTCCTGAAGATTCTTTTCGAAAAAAGGAATATTCCCTTTTGCAATGTCTAGAATGCGAGTGCTGTCAGCGTGGCAGCAGCAAACCGGTGTGCCGAAATCGGCGAGGCAGGCGGAAATTACGGTAGCGAGGTAGCCGGATCCATAAACCCCAATTTGCATATTCTCTCTTCCGATCGTTCGAGATCAAACCCGCAGCCTGGGACCCGGCGCTTGGTTCGCAGTCCGTTAAATCCATGGTAATCCGGCTATTGGAGTTGGCAACGGGCAGAAAGTACATGTCCCGCAGCACGGGGAAATTGGCCGTCCGTTACGGGTTTTGAGGGGGTATTGCGGGCTTCTTACTGGAGCTCGGCAAATCTTCGTGTCCGATTTCTATTTGGCCGAGAGCTGGCCACGTCCCAACGGCACAGACGCCAGGTCGTGCCAGCAGCCTTCGTTTTCGCGAACGAACACCAGCTCTTCCACATGCACACGGCGGGTGCCGCGATATTGCGACCAGCGCTCACGCGCCACTTCGTAGGCGGCGCGCGCCTGCTCATCGAGATCCGCCTTCAAAATGGTCAGATGCGGCGTATACGGCCAACACTCTTCGTACCTCAGCCCGCGGACCCCGAGCTGATCGTGCAACTCGCGCATGCGAGCAGCCGCCTGCTTGACCTCGATATACACAGTCGGCGTTCGCGGCAGAAACGTCTCCATCGCTCCCAATTCCACTTCGAACGGGACCACGTGGCTGCAAGCCTCTTCCAGAAATTCCAGCGCCGCCGCCTCCGTCCCCGACAGATCGCGCGGAGGAAGAATCGTCAGATGCGCTTCCAGATGGGCGGTCGTGGGATGGAGCTCTCGCCGCAAGTTCTCGACGAACTCACCTATAGGATTGCGAACGTATGTAACCAACGCGTAGCGTGAACTGGACATGACTTCCGAAGCGAAATTATAGCGCGACCACGCCGTCCACGGGCACACCACTTTCAGGCGATGTCACCAAAGTCACACCGCGCCATCGTCTATAATCGAATGCAGTCGGGGCGTAGCGCAGCCTGGTAGCGCACCTGCCTTGGGCGCAGGGGGTCCGCGGTTCAAATCCGCGCGCCCCGACCAATTCTCATTTTTCGCATGTTCAAAGATCAGATCAAACGGCTTTCTATATACCTCGTAAGATAAAGAGAATATGCACTCGTTGCCAGTTCAAGTATTTTCTGCGCAGTTAGCGCGTGCTCTCGTGTTACCGGCGCGTTCGTCCGGGCAATCTGGACCTGCATGGCGCGTTCCTGGTTCCGGTATTCAGTCTGTTTGCGATCCCAGAATTCGGCGCTGACCTTGCCGTCGAGATTGTCCTCATAAATTTGATCGGTGACCCTCAGTGAACGTCATGTCATGCATAATATGGGGCCCCCTTCAGAACACCCCACCCTCCGTGGGGAGTGGCTTGTTGTTAACCGTCGGCGGCCTGTGTGGTGTGGCGTACATTTTGTTCTATCTGATTGCGGGCAGGGGGAAGGATGTGAGCAAATGGAGAATAGCAATCTTTTTTGCTGCTTTCCTGCTTCTTGCAGCCGACGGCATTGTGCAATTGTTCGGCGCTCGTTAAGCATTGCTTGACTGATGTTCAACTTTGGCGGTCAAGCTTGGAGATGAACTTCATTGCCGCCTGAGGTTATAGTGTCCCGCGATGAAGCGCGTCGCGCTTTTCGACGGGCGGGCGCCGCGGGACAACCAGCGCCGCATATCTAAATCGCAGGTTCACGGTGCCGATCGATTTTTAATCGCCCGTCCCCGTCAGGTTCGAGGTCTGCGGACTGTTGTTGCCGCTATCACTCACTCTCAACTGCCCCGTCCTCTTCCCGGTCGCAGTCGGAGTGAACGTCACACTGATCGTGCACTTGCCCTTGGCGGCGAGACTCGTCGTGCACGTCGTCGCCGAAACCGCAAAGTCGCCCGTGGACGAGATCGCGATGCTGGTCAGTGCCACGGTCTGATTATTGGTCAGCGTGAAGGTTTTCGCCGCGCTGGTCGTGCCCACCTTCTGCTTCGCGTAGGCGGCACTCGCCGGAGACAGCTTCGCTTCCGTTACCCCAGTGCCCGACAACGCCACCGTCTGCGGGCTTCCGGCAGCATTGTCGGTAAAACTAAGTGTGCCTGTCACGGGCCCCAGCTGCGTGGGCGTGAGGGTCACACTCACCTTGCACGTCTTCCCCGAACCGAGCGTAGCTCCGCAAGTCTTCGAAGAAATCGCGAAGTTCGTGCTCGCCGTGATGCTGCTACTGTCGAGCATGGTCGTGCCGGTATTCTTCAGCGTCACCGTCTTTTGCGCGCTGGTGTTGTTGATCGCCACATTGCCGAAGCTCAGCGAAGCCGGCGAGATCGAAACTGTGGATACCGACGGCACGAACACGTAGGCTGCCCCCTGGCTCGCATTCGACCCGCCTGCGTGAGCGGGCGCGCCCACCGCAGTCGTGCTGCCATCGATCGAGACAGACCAGCCGAAGTAGTCTCCTCCTACGCCGTCGGAAGCAGTCAGTTCCGTCTGTTGGCTCCACGTGCCAGCGTTTTCGCCAAACACATACGCCGCTCCCTGATTCGAGGCGACTGTGTGAAGGGATGCGCCCGTGACGATCGTGCTGCCGCTGATCGAGACCGAAATGCCGAACTCGTCACCCAGCGCGCCGTCGGATGGCGTCAACTCCGTCTGCTGACTCCACGTTCCACCGCTTTCACCGAATACGTATGCCGTTCCCGGTCCCCCTTGGCAAAAAGCGAAACCATTCCTCGGATGGCAAGGCGCTCCCAGAACGGCCGTGCTGCCGTCGACCGCGACCGACTGCGCGAAGAAGTCCCCTGCCTCGCCGTCAGACGACGTCAGCTCTGCCTGCTGACTCCACGTTCCGCCGCTTCCGGCGAACACATACCCCACACCCTGAGACTGATTCGCCCCGACCGTCTTATCAAGCGCTCCGATCACGATTGTGCCGCCGTTGAGCGCCACCGAGTAGCCGAACTCGTCGTTAAAGATCCCGTCCGACGCGGTCAACTCCGCCTGCTGTGTCCACTTTCCGCCGCTTTCGGCGAACACATACGCCGCACCCTGCGCCGAGTGGCCTTGGACTTCCTTACCATAGGCTCCTACCACCGCCGTAGTGCCTTCCACTGCGACGGAGCCGCCAAAGCCGTCCCCCGCCACACCGTCGGACGCCGTCAGCTCCGCCTGTTGCGTCCACTTTCCTCCGCTTTCGCCAAACACATACACCGCTCCCTGACCGCATTGGCCGTTCGAATACGTATGGCACGGGACGCCGACCATGATCGTGGTGCCGCTGATCGCGACCGACCAGCCGAAGCCGTCGTACGCCACACCGTCTGCTGCCTTCAGCTCCGCTTGCTGACTCCATGTTCCGCCGTTTTCGACGAATACGTAGGCCGCTCCCTCGCCGTAGGTCGTGCCGAACGAGTGATCAGGAGACCCCACGACCATAATGTTTCCGCTGATCGCAACGGCATTGCCGAACTGGTCCTGTGCCGCGCCGTCAGAGGCCGTCAGCTCCCCTTGCTGAATCCACGCGTCTACCTCCGCTCCGAAATTCGCCACCGGCAGTCCGCTCTTCAGTCTTGCGGACGGCAGGCTTGCCGACGCCATGCTTGCCGACGAAGCATCCCTTCTGGTGTCTGACTGCGCCTGCCCCGAGACGCATATCCCGCCCACGAGCACCGCCGCCAGACTCAAAGCCAGAACGCTCCAACACCCTTTCGCCTCGCGGCTCGTGACAGTCCCAGGCATAGTGCTCTCCTTGTTCGCTCTTTACTCTTAACTGGCGGTTCGTGGAATCGGTTGGTCCTGCGTTCCTGGTTCGTGGTCGGCAGATCCGAGTGTAACTAGACAGTCTGCTTGGGGGCGAAGCAGAATACTATGCCTAGGGCACGGAATGCATTTCACCAGGAGCACAGCACTTCGCCCCCGGTGAAAGAGGTGCTACAACCCGCAACCCTAGCGGTGTTCCGCGCTCATGTCAAGGCAAACAAGTGAATTTCATATGGCACTAATCCGGCCTGCTTCGCGCGGAAACCTTACGCAACGATTGCCACCGGCACCGGGGACTAACCAGAGTTAGCAGGTCAACTTGATCCTTGAACAAAGACCACGCCGCCCGCTGAATGGTAGTGTGGTACGGTTTCGATTTACTCTGGATTGTTAGCAAACGGGAACCTGCCCGGAATCGATGACAACTCCGCAACAACCCGACCCCTTGTCCCCACGAAGCGTGGCAATGGTCGACGATCTTCGCCGCATTGATGTCGCTATGGTGTGCTACGCAGTCTTGGGCTTGAGCGCGACGGTCTTCGGAGCCGCTATGACTTTCTCCAAAGGACAAGAACAGGGAGGATGGTTCTTCTTTCTGTTTGCCATCCTTTTTCTGCCGGGCATGGGTGCGTTTGTCACGTCCATCATCTATACGATCATGGCCCGGCATCACCGGCCATTGCTGGCGCTTTGTGTCATTCACATTCTGTCCCTTGCTTCCATTGTGCTTGTCATGTGGCGACAGAGCGGCGAAGGAGCCAGCGAGATTCCCGTGGATATCGCCATCCTGAGTTACGGGGTCTTCTTTGCCGCAGTATCCATTTGGTGGTTTGCTGCCGGCAGGTGCCGAGTGGCCCGATCTTAGTGCCCGATGTTAGGAGTTGAGCAGGAGTACGGTAAACCGCCCCAGAACCGGGCGATCAATCTGAGTGTAGGTAAACGCGCTTTCACGACCTCTGAACCGTGTAAAATCATTGCCTTCATGGCATTTCGATTCGAGTTCGATCCTGTCCACAAGATTCTTCTGGCCCGGTTCGAAGGCGAGCTGACGAACGAATCCGCCGAGCAATACCACGAAGCCCTGGGCAAGAATTGGAGGGCCACCGAAGCCCGCGCAGGCATCTGGGATCTCTCAGGCGTCACCAACTTCGCCGTCGCGTCCGAGTTCTTACGCGATCTCGCAAGACGCAAACCGATCTCCCCCGGCTTGACCGACCATCCCCGCTTTATCGTGGTCCCAGTGACAGATGGCTACGGCCTGATGCGCATGTTCCAGATTGCGGGAGAGTCTGCACGACCTCTACTACACGTCGTGCGCACCGTAGACGAAGCGCTCAAGAAACTCGGCGCCGAGTCCTCCCGCTTCCAGTCTTTAGAGTGAGCAGCGACTCGCCTACTTAGTCCCCACCGGCTTCAGCACTGCCGTATTGCGCTCGTCCGATGCGATGATGCGGTAGAACTTTCTCAGCTGATCCATTTTCTCGACCGGAACACTGAGTTCCTTGATTTCGACGCTACGCGTATAATGCAACGTTTGCCCGCTGGTCTCGGTCTTGCTGTGATAACTGCCGAAGCTGTAATCGACATCCGCTGGTGGAGGCAACTCGTCCACTTCATACCCCGGAGGCAGGGCAATCTCAAAACTGTCGGTGTCGCGCCAGGGGCCATCGAACTCCATCGGAAATTTTCGTGGCTCTTTGGTCTCCAGCACTCCCGATGACTTGCTGCCGAGCACGCGGGGCCGCACTAACAGCAGATTGCCCGCCGTCTTGGCGTAATTATCAGATTGGAATGTGTAGTTGAATCCAAACGGCTGGTCCGTGTGGTCGAGGTTGACCACACTCGCCCGCACAATTCGAAAACTCGGCAGCGATCCGGCGAGCAGGCTCTCGATCGGCTTGATCTGGTCCAAGGACTTGGTCGCGGCACGCAATTGGCGGCGCTCGGTCGAGGCTCGATCTCCCAGCCTCACCTCTTTGACGTCACCGCTGAGTTCTCCATTATTATCCAGTGTCAGCTTACCTTCGCGCTGAATGCTATTCATCGCCGAGGGCTGCTGCGGTAGTTGCACCAGATCACCGCCCTCCTGCGTGACCAACAAACCGTAATTAGCTTGCAGATATCCGCCAATCTGGCCAAACGGAATGAACTCGTTAGTCGGATCGAAGAAGAGGATCCTTCCCACCTTGGGATCTTGCATCACCGCGATCAAAGACGGATCCTTCACCTCATCCGGCAATTTAATCGCAAGAATCGCGTGGTTAAAGTCGTTGTGGGCCGGCGACTCGCGTGTGATCGAACCCCGTTCCGTGTTGATTACAACCTGGTAAGAGTCCACTCCGATCACCCGCAACATGGCGCGCATCAGAGTCGCTTTGTCTTTGCAATCCCCGTACTTGTGTTCAAATACTTCGGTCGCGGCGTGCGGCTGCCAACCGCCAATACCCAACTCAATGGCAACATAGCGGATCTCGCGTTGTACAAATAGCGCGATCGCTTGCATTTTTTGCAACTGCGTCGTTTTGCCCGCCGTAAGGCTGCTCACTTTTTGTTTGATCGCGTCTGACGCTTCCATCCTTCCGCTATATAGATTCGCCTCCCAAATGCTCATTCCCTCCCATGTCGCCAGCTCATTTTTCTGCGTTGTTCCGCCTGAAGGGAAAAACGACACGATCATCTGCCCAGCCGCGCCTCTCCAGGGTGGCATGTCGGGCTCACGACGTATCCCTTTCACATCGCTGATTGTCCATTGCAACCCGCCGCCTTTTTCGTCCGGCTTCACTTCTTCGTGAGAAAGCCACGAGGCTTTGAAGACCCAACCGGGAGGAAGTTGCAGCGAATAATGGCTCTCCCGCACGGGATCTGTCTCCTGAAAGTGCCAACTATCCTGCAGCCAGAACGGCCGCTCTTCAACTTCATATTCGTAACCGACGATGTTCCCAGGATCCGGGGCGGGAATGCGCAGTAATCGGAGCTTTACGTCCGAGACCAGTTCGCCCCCCTCGATCTGCGGCGACACATCAACCGCGTCTTTATCCTTCACTTCGTAGTCTTTGCCCTGGCTGGGAATACACCATCCGTGCAAACTATTAATCTTCCGGTCACGATTGAAGAATACTTCCACAGTCCCATGTCCTCGCCCCTCCGGCCGCAGAATCTTGTATGCCTCGCGCACGTGCGTCCTTACTTTGTCCGCCGACAAAACAGTCACATTCGTATCGGAATACAGCAACACCGCATCGGTCTTCTCGTCATAAGCTGGCAATGGAGCCCCCGCCACGGCATGCATCCACTGCGGAGCGTCCCCGCCCGCAGCAGCGCGCGGCGCAAAGCCGACCATACTCACGAACATCAAAAAGCAGACAAGTCCTCGCCGCGGCGTCACTCCCCTAGTTGCTCGCATGAATTTCCCCCGGCTCCAGCACAATCTGCTGTCCGTCGCCCGTCCTCACCACCTGATAGAAATTTCGTAGCGCCGGATAGTACTTCACGTCCAGCAACATCACATCAACGATCAATTTCCTCGTCAGCCGAATTCCGCCAGGGCTATTTTCCACATTCAGCAGATAGCGCATCACGTGCGCATCCTGATCCTGCCCTTTGGGGATGCTCTTGACTTGCCATCCCAGCGGAAGCTCGATGGTGACGTCGTCCGACTTCAGGTGCGGGTAGTCGAAATAAACCGGCTGCACACGGTTCGCGTGTTCAAAGATGCCTTTCTCGGCTGCGGTGAAAATCGCTGCCGGAATCACCGCCTTCCGTCCAGCGTTCGAAGCCCACCCGGGTATCTTCAGATTAAACTCCGCCACTAGAGGAGCTTCCGCGCTGGTCCAGTCTGGGTGGTTGATCAACTCCGCCTCGGCGCCGGCTGCGATCTGCGAAGTTAAGCTCTCCTCCAAAGCCTTCTTCCGTGCCACGTCATCGGCGTGCCGCTCTTCCACCCGGTGATACATCGCCTCGAGTCCCGTGTAGGTCACGGTTAACTTGCCTTCCAGGTCACCCGCATCGGAGAGTTTCAGCGTGCCCACGCGCTCGATGCGCGATTCGGCCGGTTCGGGAAGTGTCGTATGAATCCACGTCCCTCCGTCCTTGTCCAGCCGCAAGCCGGTGACTCCCGTTTCGAACCAAGTCAGTAACCCAAACGGAGTAAACGCCGCGCCCGGATCGAAATACAAGTCTTTCCCATTGAGCTTCACGAGTACTACGTTGGAGTTCAGTTGGTAGCCCTCCATCGTCACCGGAGAAAAAAAGTATTGCGCGCGGCTTGAGACCCAGCATCCATAGGCCTCAAACCCCGCCGCTCGCGCCAGGCCCAGAAACAGCCAAGTCAGCTGTACCCCGTCCCCGTACCCACGCTTCCAAACATCTTCGACGTTTTCGGCGGACTTCTCTTTTTCGCGCTTTTGTTCCTGCGCAGTCTTACTCACTTCGTACGAAGTGTTCCTCATCTGCTGCACCCGGTCGTAGATCTTGCGCAGCTTCACATCTTGCGAGTCGCTAGGAGCCACAATCTGAGACACGGCCCGCTCCATGGCGTTCCGCTTCCCAACGAAACTTTCGAGCTGCCCGTTTCTCTTTTTTCCAAGATCTTTCCAGTAACTCGCCTGGTCCCTGGCGACGATCCCTTGCTCGTAGATGAAGTCGACCCGGGCCCTCATTTGGTCGGGTGGGGGCATGTAGTCTTCAGTCTGGAAAGCCGGTACGTTGGCAGCTTCCATTCGCACGATGGAATCGGGACCTTGTTTCGGCGGAGCGGAACCGGCGGGCAGCGTGTTCCAACTCCAGCGCAGCGAAAATATGTTGTAGGCGTCTCCCCGATAGGGCTTGAGCGAAAATTGCGCTTTCCTGGTAAAGAGGTCATCATTCAAAATCCAGCGGGAATCAAAGATTCTGTACTCATGAAAGTCTGCGGTATAGGCGTACTCGATGATGCTCCCCACCTGAACGTCGGCTAAGGTGAAAGTCTTGGCCAGATATTTTCGACCCTTTCCTTTGACAAGTTCCTTCTCGAAAACCTGACCGCCGAAGTCTTTGATCGAGCCATCCGGAAGAATGGTCCTCGCCCGGATACCAGTCACGTCTTCGTTCGCCTTGTCGAAGGGAATCTCGACATCGCCGTATTTCCGTCCCTCCTCAGTAAGAATCTTCATGCGAATGTAGTTGTCTTCATGCGGAGTGTGGACATTATCGTCGCGGTCCACCTGGCGATATAAAATGATCGCCGACGCTCCCGGCGCCAAGGGCTCGCTCTTCAGACCGAGCTCGTCCGCGGAAACTGGTTGGAAACCAACACCCGCTTTCGCTTGCGGCGCCGCCAATAGACTTACTAGAACACCTACAACCACCCAAAGACCCAACCGGAACATAGTCATCTCTCCCAAGGGAACGGCGGATTCAAGCTTACGAGCGAAAATGAAGACTTAAAACGGATGGGAATGGTGACGGCCAGGGGGAACGGGGGCAAACTCCGCGGCGACAACAATTTCCGCCTCCTGCGAATTCCAGGCCCCCTCAAGCCGGAATTCGGCATCTGTAACGCCTGAGTATAGCCGGGTGTGGCCATCCGTCAAGCAGCAAGATAGGTTAATTATTCGTGTGACTTTCTTTGAGCTGCGAGATAGGTTGGGGGATAGCCTCCAGCACGATCTGTTCCCCGTCGGCGGTCCTGACCGTCCGAAAGAGGTTTCGCAGGCCCGCGCTACAGCTCGTATTTTTTCATCAAGTGCCGGAACGACCGGTAAGAGATTCCGAGCATGTCGGCGGCGCGAACCTGCACTCCATTGGTTTGAGAGAGAGCCGATTGCAATAGAGAACGCTCGATCTGGGCTACGTAATTCTCCATGTTTACGCCCTCGGGCAAAACGCCCGAAACCGGCAGGCTCATCGCGCTTTCAGCGCCCGCAGCCACAGCACGCGCCTTCGGACGCTCAGCTGGCAACTCGACGCGCAGCTCGCTGGTAGTTTCGAGGGCGACGGCACGCTCGATCGTGTTCTCCAGTTGCCGGACGTTTCCCGGCCAGTCATAGCCGCTGAGCGTTTCTAGAGATGCCGCTTCGACCCCGTGAATGCTCTTTCCGGCAGCTGGAGCATATTTCTTGAGGAAATGGTTCGCCAGGAGTGGAACATCTTCGCGACGCTCGCGCAGTTCAGGTACGCGGATCGGGATTACGTTCAAGCGGTAGTAGAGATCTTCGCGGAAAGTGCCGTCGCTGACCTGCCGGTCGAGATCGCGGTTGGTTGCTGCGATCACGCGAACATCCACCGGGATTTCGGTCGTAGCCCCGACCGGGCGAACCGTGCGTTCCTGCAACACGCGCAGCAGTTTTACTTGCATCGGCATCGTCATCTCCCCGATTTCGTCGAGGAAAATTGTGCCCTGGTCGGCCACTTCAAATAATCCGCGACGGTTCTGGTTTGCCCCGGTGAAAGCCCCTTTGACGTAGCCGAACAATTCGCTTTCCAGTAGCGTCTCTGGAAAAGCGCCGCAGTTCACCGACACAAAAGCCTCGGCAGCCCGCGGTGAACACGTATGGACCGCGCGCGCGACGAGTTCTTTACCCGTACCGCTCTCGCCGTAGATCAGAATCGTGCTGCTTGTAGTAGCAACGGTACGAATCGTCTGCTTCAGTTTTTCGAGGGCCGTGCTGGCGCCGACGATGTTGTCGAGCGAATTACGAGTGGCCGCGTCGCGGCGCAAGGCAAAATTCTGGCGGCTCAGGGAGACTCTGGTCAACGAGCGCGCAATGGCGAGTTTTACTTCATCCACCAGCCCAGGACTCTTGCGGATGTAGTCGGTCGCTCCTCCGGCCTTGACTGCCTCTACGGCCGCTTCATAGTCATCGACTGCCGTCATTAAGATCACGGCCGAGTCGGGTGAAATCTGGTGCGCATGTCGCAGCACCTCGACGCCATCGACGCCGGGCATCTTGATGTCGGTAACGATCACATCGAACAGCGCACTGTCGATCTTGCGCTTGGCCAACTCTCCACCGGTGACGGTTTCCACTTTGTGCCCATCTCGGCGCAGGGCTATGTCAAGCAGTTCGCAGATGGAGCGTTCGTCATCGCAAACGAGAATGTTACCCACGCGCCCCTCCTGCTCCCGCAACGGCGGCGGCGGAATCGGACGTGGAAGAACTGCCGCTGGCAGCGACCACTTGATCGAGGCGGCGCAACCGCATCACGAAACTCGACCCTTTGCCCACCTCTGAACGCGCCCACACCTTGCCCTCGTGCGCCTGCACGATCTGATACACGATGGCGAGGCCGAGTCCTGTCCCGCCTTCAAAATTCGACTGGAAGGGTTCGAAGATTTTTTCCGTCTGCGACGAGTTGAATCCTGGACCGGTGTCGCTAAAACTCATCTCCCACTCGGAGCCGCGTTCGGTAAGAGCCACGGTCAGGCTCCCACCTTTCTTTTTCATTGCGCGCACCGCGTTTTCGCAGAAATTCCAGAAAACCTGCTTCAGCTTGTCTCCGTCCGCCAATACCAGCGCTTCCGACCTCGGGAAGTTACGCTTGAGTTCGATGCCCGCATTCTCCGCCGTCAGACGGTGCTCGAGCAGCGTCAGAGTGTCCTCGAGCAACGGGATCAAATCGACGCGTTCGAAGCGATACTGCTTGCCACGGGAGTATGCGAGGAAATCGGTGATGATGTTGTTCAGCCGGTCAGATTCGCGAATCACAATCTGCAGAAGGTGATGTTCTTCGGCGCTCAAAGCTGGCGAATCCGAAAGCATGCTGACCGAGCCGGCAATCGAGGTCAGGGGATTGCGAATTTCGTGTGCGATGGCGGCCGCGAGACGTCCCACAGCGGCCAGACGGTCCTGCATCCGCACTTCACGCTCCAGGCGCCGAATCTCGGTGAGGTCGTCAAAAGAATATACAAAGCCCAGGTCGCCTCGTGCGCTCAAATTGAGCGCGGAAACCATGACCCGAAAGGTCTTGCGAAATCCGTTCGCGCCCTGATAGCGCACTTCGGCGTCGCGCCGCGCTACTCCGAAGTGCGGCAGCGGATCCTGAAACAGATCACCTACCGAACGCCCTCGCAGCTCGTCTTCGGAATTCTCCAGCAGTTGCTGCGCCGCCCGGTTCACCAGAGTGATGCGCCCGTCGAGCGAGGTCGTGATGACACCTCCGCTCATCGATTGCACGATGTTTTCATGTAGCGCTTGCAAATTCTCCAGCGCCCCACTGGCGTCCTTCAACTGCACATCCGCCTGACGCAGTTTGCTCATCAGCAGGCCGGCCAGGTAGGCAATCGCGAAAAACGCAAACAGGTTGACGAAAATCACAACTTGCAGCGCTTTGAGTTTCGGATGCGAATTCGAATACGAAGGAATTACGAGGTAGTAATCGAGCTCAAGGATGGTCCCGAAGAGAATGAACGCCAGCGCTGCGCTTAAATATCCCCACATTCGCGGCAACAACATGCAGGCCACGACGATCACAAGCGGGTAGAGAAAATTCAGCGAACTGTCGATGCCGCCCGTGACCTCGACGACCAGCGTCACCATCGCCAGATCGGCAAGCACCTGCAGAATGGCTTGTAGACGATGCTCGGTCCAGACTGAAACCAGAAGAAGAAAAAATAGCGAGAACACCGACCACAACACCATCACCGTGAGAAAAGGCATGATGGGGATCGGACTGGGAGTCAGTCGGATCACCGCCAATTCGATGGCCAGCAAGACCATCAGAATCAGCACCCGAACCTTGACCAGCCAAGTTAGCCAGTTCCGCTCATCGGAGATGGAGTGCATAGAATCGGTCGTTGGTCGTTGGTCGCTAGTCGTTCGTCATTCGCGGTTCGTCGCTGGATTGGGGATTTTGGAGCCAGTCGCCGGCGCCCGGATGTTTGCCGAGCGACCAGCGACTAACGATCAGCGACAGTTCTTCTACCCCGCCAGTTTTCCGATCATCGCGAACAACGGCATGTAGAGCGAAATTACGATGCCGCCGATGCTGATGCCGAGCAGGCCGATGATGACCGGCTCGAGCATTGCCAACATATCTTTGGTCGCCGAATCGACTTCGTCTTCGTAGAAGTCTGCGATCTTCTGCAACATGGAGTCCATGGCGCCGGTCGCTTCACCAACGCCGATCATCTGCGTCACCATGTTGGGGAACACGCCGCATTCGCGCAGCGGATCGACAATCGTGCGGCCTTCTTCGATCGCCTTTCGAACTTTCATCAGGGCTTCTTCGAGCACTTTGTTGCCCGAGGTGCGGGCGGTGATGGCCAGACCTTCAAGAATCGGAACGCCAGACGTGATGAGCGTGCCCAGCGTTCGCGTGAAGCGAGCCACTGCGATCTTTTTCAGCAAGATGCCGATAATCGGCATATTCAGCAGCATCTTATCGAACAGATAAGCACCGCGCGGGTGCTTCCGGATCTGCTTGACGAGTTGGACCGAGCCGATCCCGCCCACGATAAAGAACCACCAGAAGTGGCCCACGAAATCGCTGAGCCCGATGACCATGCGCGTTGGCAAGGGAAGCGCCACTCCCAATCCCACAAAGAGGTTGGCAAAAATCGGAACCACCCACTTGAGCAGCGCCGCCACGATCAGCATGGCGAGCGACACAACTCCGACCGGATAGATCAATGCCGACTTGACCGCTGCTTGCAACTTCACAGCCTTTTCCACGTAGATGGCCAAGCGTTGCAGAATGATGTCGAGAATGCCGCCCGTCTCACCCGCCTCGATCATGTTGGTCGTCAAGTCATCGAAGATGAGCGGGAACGTGCGCATGGCATTGGCTAATGTAGCGCCGCCTTCCACCGTTGTCCGGACCCCAAGCAGCGTCTTCTGGAAGGCCGGGTTCTCCTGGTTCGCGCCCAGAATCTCCAGACACTGCACCAGCGGTAGCCCGGCGTCGATCATGACCGAGAACTGGCGAAAGAAGATCGCGATCTCTTTGACCTTGACCTTGCCGCTGCCGAAGGTGGGCAGTGAAAACTCCTTGCCCTTCTCGCGAATCGAGCCCGGCGTGATGCGCTCTTTACGTAGCTGCGCGGCCAAGCCATCCTTGGACGGAGCTACCCGTTCGCCCTGAATCTTCTCGCCTGAAGCGCTCTTTCCTGAAAACGTAAAAACCGGCATGGTTACTCTCTCCTTCGCGCCTTCTGTCTTTGATCCTGTTTCCTGCTTCGTTCCCTCTTCATGCACCGTTATGGATCAGTCTTGCGACCCAACTCACAGTGCTGACTCGATGTGCTTATCTCTTCACCGGCACCGCGCCCTTGGCTAGCGGAGTCGTCTGTCGAAGGCCCGCTCCTCGCGCGATCATTTCCTGCAATTCGTCCTGATTGCTGGAGCGCGTGATCGCGGTTTCCAGGGTGATCTGCTTCTGGAAATACGCAGTCGCAAGTGACTGGTTAAAGGTCTGCATTCCGAACTTTTCCTGGCCCGACTGCATCGACGAGTAAATCTGGTGGATCTTGTCTTCGCGGATCAGGTTGCGGACAGCCGCGTTCGGCACCAGGATTTCCATGCACATGGCGCGTCCCTTGCCGTCGATTTTTGGCAGCAGGCTTTGGCACATGATCCCTTCGAGCACCAGAGAAAGCTGCGCCCGGATCTGCGATTGCTGGTGCGCCGGGAACACGTCAATGACGCGGTTGATAGTCGACGATGCCGAGTTGGTGTGCAACGTACCGAAGGTGAGGTGGCCCGTTTCCGCGATTCGCAGCGCCGATTCAATGGTTTCCAGATCGCGCATTTCACCGATCAGCACCACATCTGGATCTTCACGAAGCGCAGCGCGCAGCGCGTCGGTAAAGCTCTTTGTGTCCGAGTGCAATTCGCGCTGGTTCACCAGGCAGTTCTTATTCATGTGCACGAATTCGATCGGATCCTCAATCGTCAGAATGTGATCGTGGCGCTCGGTATTGATCTTGTCGATCATGGCCGCCAGCGTCGTCGATTTGCCCGAACCCGTCGGTCCCGTCACCAGCACCAGACCGCGCGGCTTGTCGCACATCTTGCTGACAACCGGAGGCAGCCCCAACTGGTTAAACGATTTGATCTCAAACGGAATCAGACGGAAGACGCAAGCCGTCGCGCCGCGCTGATTGAAAACGTTGGCGCGGAAACGGGCCAGCCCCTTCAGGCCGAACGAAAAGTCGAGTTCGAGGCTTTCCTCGAAACGGTGCTTTTGCGAATCGGTCATCACGCTGTAGGCCAGCTGCTTGGTCTCGGCCGGCGTCAACTGCGGCAGGTCCAGAGGCACCAGATGCCCGTGCACGCGGATCTGCGGCGGAGAGTTGGTCGTGATGTGAAGATCGCTGCCGTTCATCTCCAGCATGCGGCGTAACAGATCGCTGAGTGAGAGAGCCATAATGTTTTCTTTCTTTCCTTGTGTCGTCTTTCGCTATTCGTCCTTCGCTTTTCGCCGTGAAACTTGTTTCGCGAACAGCGAATAGCGAACAGCGTTTCTAGTGAATCGTTTCGCGCGCCACTTCTTCGAGCGTGGTCCATCCCAGCGCGACTTTGGTTAGCCCGCTGCGTCGCAGGGTGACCATGCCGCGCTCGATCGCTTTCTTCTTCAATTCCAGTGACGATGCGCCGACCAGAATCAGTTCCCGGATCTCGTCGTCCACTTCCATCACTTCATAGAGGCCGGTGCGACCCTTGTAGCCAGTCTTGTTGCAGGTGGCGCAGCCTTTGCCCTTCATGATCTGTACCGTCTTGGCTTCTTCTGGCGTAAAACCTTCGTCGATCAATGCCTGCTGCGGCATTTCGACGGGCTCGGCGCAGTCCTTGCAGATACGGCGGATCAGACGCTGCGCGCAGATCAGGTGCACCGAAGTCGCCACCATGAAGGGTTCAATGCCCATGTTCATGAGGCGCGTGATGGTCTCCGGCGCGCCGTTGGTATGCAGCGTCGATAAAACAAGGTGGCCGGTAAGCGCGGCTTTGATCGCAATTTCCGCGGTTTCAAAATCTCGAATTTCGCCGACCAGAATGATGTTCGGATCTTGCCGTAGAAACGAACGCAGAGCCGCGGCGAAATTCAGGCCGATCTGCTCTTTCATCTGCACCTGGTTCACGCCACCCAACTGGAACTCAACCGGATCTTCCGCTGTCATGATGTTGGTGTCGGGCTGGTTGAGCTGCGAAATCGAAGAATAAAGAGTGTTTGTTTTGCCAGATCCCGTCGGCCCTGTAACCAGCACCATGCCGTAGGGCTTAAGAATCGCTTTCTGAAACTTGTCGAGCGATACCTGCTCGAAACCGAGCTTGGTCATGTCGAGCCGCAGATTTTCCTTGTCGAGCAACCGGAGCACGATCTTTTCGCCCCAGAGCGTCGGTAGTGTCGAAACACGGAAATCGAGCTGCTTTTTCTTGCCGCCAATCTGCATCTTCAGCATGATGCGGCCGTCTTGCGGCAGCCGCTTTTCGCTGATGTCAAGTTTCGCCATGATCTTGAGGCGCGACGTGATCGCATCCTTCAATTTCAGCGGCGGATTCATGATCAGTTGCAGCACGCCGTCTATACGGAAGCGGACGCGGAATTCTTTTTCGTACGGCTCCATGTGAATGTCGCTGGCGCCCCGCTTCACGGCGTCGGTCAGCACCAGGTTCACGAGCTTGACGATGGGCGCTTCGTCGGCCGCTTTTTCAAGCTCCTGTAGCGCCATCTCTTCGGTTTCGGTCTGCACCTCGACATCGGCCGCGTCCCCGAGGTCGTTCATCGACTGCATCACGCTCTCGAGCTCTTCTTCTTTCGAAGTGCCGTAGGCCTTGTCGATGCCCTCAATGATCGAGCTTTCCGAAGCAACGACCGGTTCGATGTTGAACCCGGTCATGAACTTGATGTCGTCCATCGCGAAGACGTTGGTGGGATCCACCATGGCGATGGTGAGTGAAGCGCCGACTCGGCTGAGCGGCAATATCTGGTAGCGCTTCGCGGTTTCGTAAGGGATTAATTTGACGACCGATGGGTCAATTTCAAAATACGAAAGATTGATCGCGGGAACGCCGTACTGGCGCGAGAGAAAATTGGTGACGTCCTCGTCCGACAGGAATCCCAATTTCACCAGCGCCGACGCCAGACGGGTATGGGACTCCTTCTGGAGTTTGGTCGCCTGCTCTAACTGCTCTGTGGTGATGACCTTTTCCTTGACGAGCAGGTCACCCAGCCGCTGAGACATATCTCTCCTGTATTCCCGCCGAAAGGCGCGGGCAATGCGAACCTGCTGATTTCCGAGGGGATCAGCGAGGATGCTTTCGCATTGACACAAATTGTCAACCCAATGGGAATTCCGAAAAAGTAACTTAGGTACTTGTACTTCGCGAGTTACTGCGGGTTGCGCCCTATCTCAAGGGGATTCTTACCTGAAACTCATGTTATTGCCAGGTTCGTTGCGCAGCAGACCATGTTCTTCGGTGTCACGCACATTTCGTCCCGCCGCAGGCTATCGTCACAAACGCGATGTGCGCAGCGTCCTTTGCCGAATGCATGTTCTTGGTGCAGAGTAAAGCCATGGCGGGAGGCTCGATGTCGAATCGCAAGTCGAATCGAAAGTGGCGAGTCCTTATTCTTATTTTGGCGACGGTCGCTCTTTGCCTGGAAATTGGCGGAGCCGTGCCGGAACTCTCATTGCGCGAGGCCGCTGACAAATCCGGCGTCCTAGTCGGCACTGCCGTACGACCTGTTCATCTCTCCGAACCCGAGTACGCCTCCACGCTCGCTCGCGAGTTCAACATGCTCGAACCCGAAGATGTTCTTAAGTGGGAGACTGTCCATCCGCGAAAGGAATCCTTCGATTTTTCCCAAGCCGATCGCCTCGTCGACTTCGCCGCCCGTCACGGCATGAAAGTTCGCGGACATACTCTCGTCTGGCATCAGCAGAATCCAAAATGGCTGACCGAAGGAAAGTTCTCTCCTGAGGAACTCGCTCAAATCCTCGAGAATCATATTAAGACGGTCGTAGGACACTACCGCGGCAAGATCTTCGCCTGGGACGTAGTAAACGAAGCCTTCGACGAACTCCACCCCGGAACCCTGCGTAACACAATCTGGACCGTGCCCCAGGTTCGCGCCCGTCCTGTGGGCGCTAACCTGGGCCCTGAGCAGATATCGCAACCGGACTATTCCTACATAGAACAAGCCTTCCGCTGGGCCCACGAAGCCGATCCGCAGGCGCTGTTGTTCTACAACGAAGCCGAGGCCAACGGCATCAACCCGAAATCAGACGCGATCTACGCCATGGTCCAGGATTTCCGCCGTCGCGGCGTGCCGATCAACGGCATCGGACTTCAAATGCACATCGCCAACCTTCAGGCCGACGTCTCCTCAATATCAGCCAACATCCAGCGCTTCACCGACCTAGGCGTTCAGGTGCATATCACCGAGATGGACATAGCATTACCCGTCGATCCAGCTGGCGAAGCGCGCCCCGAAGATCTTCAACGCCAGGCAGACCTCTATCGTGAAATCGCCGCCGCCTGCTTGTCGCATCCCGGATGCACAGCCATCCAGACCTGGGGCTTCACCGACAAATATTCCTGGATCGGCTCTCACTCCAAACACACCAAAGGCGCTGCCTTACTCTTCGATGCCCGCTACCAGCCCAAACCCGCATACCGAGCTCTAAGAAATGCACTGCTAGCCCGCAAGCGTCACTGACCAAGCACTCGGTCAGCCATGCCGACCACGTGACGACTAGCGACCAGCGACCGACGGAGCCCTCCCCCGCTCTATAATCGACTGCATCCGTGCCCGCCCCCGATCCAACCCGCGACGGAAACAAGCCCTCGGGCCGCCTGAAAGCCGTGATCGCGCTGGCGATCGGCGCTTTCTTATTGCTCACGACGCTGGTCCTGCAAGCTTCGTTCAATCTGAAGTTCATCAGCCCAGACAGCAATCAGGAGCTTCTGTTCTTTGCCGGCCTCAGCGGTCTGATCTTCTTTGCTTTTGTCGCGTTGACGGTCGTCCTCGGACGCAACCTCTTAAAGCTCTATGCCGAGCGCCGTCAGGGCGTGGCCGGCTCCAAGTTCCGCACCCGCCTCGTCGTTGTCAGCCTCCTTCTGTCGTTTCTGCCCGTGCTCGCGATGTTCTGGTTTTCCTATGGATTGATGAACCGCTCCATCGACAAATGGTTCTCCCAACCCGTCGAGGAAGTCCGCGCCGACACAGCTGCAATGTCAGCCTTGCTCTACGACTATGCCGGCCAAAACGCAACTTCTGAAGCTCAGTCCATCGCCCAGTCCGAGGAATTTCGCCGAGCGATCGCCACCGGGAATTTCTCCGATGCCGACGAAGAACTTCGAGAGCACATTCCCACGTTGCAGGGCGGGTTTGTTCTCAGTCTCGTAAAGGACGTCGCGGTATCGAGCGAGAAGACCCCTGCATCCTGGGCAGAAATGAAAGCTCACTTCCCGCTGCAAGCGGCGTTACGAGGCGAACATCCTCATTTTCAATGGGGCTCGACCGATTACATCGTAGCTGCGGCACCCCTCCCCGAGGTCACGGTTCTGGTTGCCATGCCCCTGCCGCCGAAATTTGCCGAGACTGCTCGCCAGATTCAGGAGAGCCAGCAACGCTATATCGAACTCGCCGCGAAGAGAAAATTATTTCGCCGAACCTACATCGGGTTCCTTCTCTTGTTGACCGTCGTCGTGCTTTTCGCTTCCACCTGGCTCGCCCTCCTGCTCTCAAAACTCGTCAACCGTCCTGTGGCCGCGCTCGCGGCCGGCACCGAAGCCATTTCCAAGGGACAACTCGACTACCGCGTTGACATTCGCGCCACCGACGAACTGGCCGAACTGGTGCAGTCGTTTAACAGCATGGCCGAACAACTTGAATCCAGCCGCCGTCAGATCGAAGCCTCCAGCCGCGACATCGGCTCCGCCAACGAGGCTCTGGAACGACGACGCCGCTACATCGAAACCGTCCTCGAAAGTATTCCCACAGGAGTGATTTCGATTGACGCCGCCCGCCGCGTCACCCTGGCAAACGCCGCCTTCTCGCGCATGTTCTTTCTCGATCGAAACGAGTACCTGAGTCCGGCTGCGCTTGTGGGTCGGCCATTGCGCGACGTGATCCCCGCCGATGTGCTCACCGACCTTGAGCCCCTCCTGCGCCGCGCCGATCGCATGGGTATTACCGCGGCAAATATGGAACTCGACCTGCCCCGCGCGCAACTGAATGTCGCCGTCACTGTTTCCGCCCTCCAGCACGCTGCCGAAGGCTTGGGGTACGTTCTCGTTTTCGAGGATTTGTCTGATTTGTTACGCGCGCAAAAACAAGCTGCCTGGCGCGAAGTCGCGCGTCGCGTGGCCCACGAGATCAAGAATCCCCTCACCCCAATCGCGCTTTCCGCCGAACGCATTCACCGCCATCTCACACGAGGCACCGTCCCTGATGCCGCTTCGCTCGACGTAATTCGCATCTGTGCCGAAACCATCGGCAACGCTGTCGAATCCGTGCGCACGCTGGTCGACGAATTCTCCGTGCTCGCGCGCTTTCCTGCGTCGCGTCCGCAACCTGCGAGCCTCAACAACCTCGTCGAGAGCGCACTCGTCCTGTTCCATGGTCGGCTGGAAGGTATTCGCGTTCGCACCGAACTGGCAAACGATCTGCCCGCAGTGATGGCCGACCCCGAAGCCATCAAGCGCGCCGTAGCCAATCTGGTGGATAACGCCGCCGAGGCCATGCAGGACACAATGCTCAAGGAAATTACGATCTCGACCGCGCTGCTCGCAACTCGCGATGTCGTCGAACTGGCCGTGGCCGACACCGGACACGGCGTCTCGCGCGATGTAAAGGAGCGATTGTTTCTCCCGTATTTCTCCACCAAACAACGCGGCACCGGCCTCGGACTCGCCATCGTGAGCCGCATCGTCGAAGATCATCGCGGCTCCATCCGCGTAGAGGAAAATGAACCAGTGGGCAGCCGTTTCGTAATCGAGCTACCCGTTGTGGCAGAGACTGTCACGGCCCCAGCCGCTGGCTAGCCTCGCAGAGAAACGCAGAGACGACCCTTCCCGCCATTCGCGAGACATGTCACACTGAGTCATGCCCCACATCCTCATCGTCGACGACGAAGCCGGCATCCGCGATTCCCTGCGGGGCATCCTCGAGGATGAGGGCTACAAGACCAGCGTCAGCCCGAGCGGCGAAGACTGTCTCGATCTCCTTCGCAAAACGAGCTTCGATCTGATCCTTCTCGACGTCTGGCTGACCGGTATCGACGGCCTCGAAGTGCTCGAAAAAATCCGCACCATGGACGACCCGCCCGAGGTCGTCATGATCTCCGGCCACGGCACCATCGAGACCGCCGTGCGCGCCACCAAACTCGGCGCTTACGATTTCGCCGAAAAGCCGCTTTCGCTCGAAAAAACCCTCATCCTGGTGAAGAATGCGATCGAGGCCCGCCGCCTGCGCCACGAAAACCTCGACCTGCGCAAGCAACTCCAATCGAAGAGCGCAATCGTCGGCGACAGCGTTCCCATGAAAGCCCTGCGCCAGCAGATCGCCTTGATGGCCCCCACCAACGGACGCGTTCTGATTTACGGCGAATCCGGAACCGGCAAGGAACTGGTCGCCCACGCCATCCACATGCAGAGCCCGCGCAAAGACGAAATGTTTGTCGAGATGAATTGCGCCGCCATCCCCGAGGATCTGATCGATAGCGAACTGTTCGGCCATCGCAAATCCTCGTTCCCCGGAGCGACCGCCGACAAGGAAGGCAAATTTCACAAAGCCGATCGCGGAACGTTATTCCTCGACGAAGTGGGCGACATGAGTCTGAAGACGCAGTCCAAAGTCCTGCGCACGCTCGAGCAGCAACGTTTCATCCCCGTAGGCAGCGACGATCCCATCACGGTCGATGTGCGCGTGATCGCATCCACCAATAAAGATTTAGAAGACGAGATCGCCAAGGGAAATTTCCGCGAGGACCTCTTCTATCGGCTCAACGTCGTCCCCTTCGTCGTACCGCCGCTGCGCGAACGCAAAGAAGACATTCCGCTTTTCGCGCGCCACTTTCTCAAGGAATTCGCCTCCGCCTATGGTCGTCGTCCCCGCGAAATCACCGACGATGCCATCGAATCCCTCATGCGCTACGCCTGGCCCGGCAACGTGCGTGAATTGCGCAACGTCATCGAGCGCATCGTAATCATGAACCCCACCACGACACGGTTCGAACGCAAGCATCTTCCGCCGCTCGTCCATCGCGACTCCGGCCGCGATTCCGGCCGAAGAGCGCCAGCAGGCGAGGGCTCGACTCTCCACCAGGCCAGAGCCGCCTACGAGCGCGACTACATTCTTAAGAAGTTGGACGAGAATCACGGCAACGTAAGCCGCACCGCCGAAGTGTTAGGCCTGGAAAGAAGTCATCTCTACCGCAAAATGAAAAGCCTGGGAATCGCAGCAAAAGAATAAGGCAGGTCTCAGGTGCGAGGTCTCAGGTGTCAGGAAAACCTACTGCCGGTGTGAGGAATCGATGTTGGGATTCTCGAAGGTAGCAACTAAGACAGGAATCATTTTTCTCGCGTTTATTGTTGTGCTCTGCGTTTTGTGGACATTCATGTTTCCCAGCATGAAACCACCAAAAGATAAGAAATTGGCGGCAAACTTTTACGCGCACCGCGATGCTTATGAACACCTCCGAGATATGCTTCTCGCAGATCAACGGGTACAGGCCGTGTACGCCGATTTTGGCGTGGAGACAACAGATTCAGGGTTACCACGTAAGCCGACTGAACTGAATTTCCCGGTTATCCGCTACAACGATTATGTGACGCTACTCAAGCAGGTTGGTAGCACCGCTGCGTTTAAGTCTAGGGAAAACGATCCTGAGCTTGTTTGTGTCGGCGCGTGGGCGGCAGGTTGGGCCGGGGACACTAGGCATGTGTGGGTATGCTGGACGGAACAGGAGCCCGCAAATCGGGTAGCCAATCTGGATGACTATTACCGGAATCGGGCCAGGCCGCACAATGTGTTCAGACACATCGACGGGAAGTGGTACCTAAGAGCGGATTGGTAGGAACTACGTGGTCCAGAAAGTTGCTCGGGGTTTCCTGAGACCTGACACCTAACACCTGACACCTGGATTTATCTTTTCAGCATATGGATCTCCGTCCCGTTCTTATGAAACTGGACTTCATCCATCAGCTGATTGATCAGGTAAATGCCGCGACCGTGATTGGAATAGATGTTTTCGCCCTGGCAGGGATCGGCGATTTGGCTCGGGTCAAACCCAGTGCCCGGATCGCGCACCACAATCAACATCCCGTGATTCTGATCGCAAGCCACATCGCATTCGATGATTTTTGAGGGATCGTTCTTCGCCCCGTGCACCACGGCATTGGCCAGCGCTTCCGTCAACGCCAGCTCGATATTGTCCTCACGTCCCGGAGCGCACTTCATTTCGCGCACCACTTCCATCACGCTACGCACCACGGGGTCGACCGCATCGCGGTCAGCGGCAAGTGTGACGCTGAGCTTAAGCTCAAGCTCCGCCGCGTCGAGGTAGGAGGTCTGCGGCGGTTTTTGTGAGGACGAGGAAGAGTCTTCCATATACGGCTGTGGGCTTTGCTTTCAGCCTTTTGCTGTTAATTAAGATGCAGAAAGCCGCTGACAGATTCTAGGGACTTAAGCGCCCAGATGCAAACCTTATTTAGGACGTATCCCGTCGTCCCTTCGTTACCTTGGCGCGTTACCCGCGTGAAGCGGCCCTAAAACCTTGACGACTATGCCCACTAGAAGAGCATCCCTACATCAATCCCTAAAGCTTGTCATGCCACCGATTCACGACTCCGGCTCCTCGAACCCGCCAATCTGTTGCAACTGCCGCCGCCAATCCAACTCTTCGACAAACGTTCGCGAATCGCGCCATCCTGCCTTGATCTTAACGAAGAGTTCCAGAAAAACCTTGGTCCCAACCATCTTCTCGATATCCAGTCGCGCCGCCGTCCCGATCTTCTTTAGCATCTGCCCGCCCTTGCCAAGCAGGATGGCCTTCTGCCCCTCGCGCTCGCAAACAATCACCGCCGCGATCCGCGTCATCCGCGGACTCTCTTCAAACTGCTCGATCATCACCGATACAGCGTGCGGCACTTCCTCATGCGTCTGCATCAGAACATGCTCGCGGATCGACTCCGCCGCCATAAACCGCATCGGCTGATCCGTAATCTGATCCTCGGGAAAATACCTCGGCCCATTCGGCAAAGCCTTCAGCACGCACGCCAGCAGCTCATCCAGCCCCTTCCGTTTGAGCGCTGAGATCGGGACGATCTCCTTGAAATCATGCAGAGTCTGAAACTGCGCAATCAAAGGCAGCAGTTTGCTCTTGTCGGCAAGCAGATCAATTTTATTCAGCAAGAGAAAGACCGGGGTGCCCGCCTTCTTCGCCAAATCGAGCACGTATTCATCTTCACGGTCCCACTTCTTTTTCGCGTCGACAATCATCAGAATCAGCTCGCAACCTTCGAGTGCCTCGCGCACTTCCGACATCATCTTGCGGCCAAGCGACGAACCGGACTGATGCACTCCCGGAGTATCGATCAGCACAATCTGCCCCGCCTCGCGCCCTTTCACCTTGGGAACGTTGATGATCCCAAGTATGCGATTGCGCGTCGTCTGCGGCTTCGGAGAAATAATCGCCAACTTCTCGCCCACGAGCGCATTCAGCAGCGTGCTCTTGCCCGCATTCGGGCGCCCAAGAATGCAGACGAATCCGGAGTGAAAGGACATAGGAATAGGTTACTAGGTAGCCTCCGACTAAGTCGAATCATCAACCGCTTTGAAAGGGTGCTTTAGAAGGGCGCCTCAAAAGAGTGCTTTGAAAGGGCACGGCCGAAGCCATGCCCTTCCCGTTCGTGGAGTCTGAGTAGCACCCTTCGGCTCCGCTCAGGGCAGGCTCCGAAGCGGTACCATTTCAAAGCGGTTCGCGACTCGACTTAATCGGACGCTTCCTGGGGATAATGCAGTTTCGCGGACGATGGCGTTATTGCATGAGCCGCCATGCCCCATAGGCCCACACTACCGGCACGGCGAAGAGCATGGCATCGATGCGGTCGAGCGTGCCTCCGTGGCCGGGGAGGATGGCGCCGGAATCTTTCACTCCTGCGCCGCGCTTGATGAGCGACTCAACCAAATCTCCTAACTGAGCGGCGATGTTGACCACGGCCGACAGGAGAATAATGGGCCAGAGTTGAGGCTGTTCCAATCCCCACATGCCATCGCGGCGCTCGATCAAACCGATGCGCAGGAGAGTTGCACTGATTCCGGGAGCGTGCTGAATCCAAAGTGTGCCAATGATCACGCTCGCCAGCACAGAGGCGATCGCGCCTTCCCAAGTTTTCTTGGGGCTGATGCGGGGCGACATGAGATGACGGCCGATCGCTTTGCCGACGAAGTAGGCGAAAATGTCTCCGGCCCAGACGGCGAGGAGTGTGTAGATCGTCCAGATAGCTCCGGCGGGTTGTTGCCGGATCTCGACCAACAACGCCATCGGGATCGCGATATACGCGAACGCGAATGACGATGCGGCTGCCCCGGGATAGCCACTCGCCAAGCTAGCGCGACGCATGGCTACGGTAAGAAATACGAAAGGAGCGAGCGCTGACGCGAGCACTATCCCGTAGACCATCGCTGTCGCCTCAATTAGAGGAGTCTGGTTGGTAGAAATGACAGTGACGAATAAAAAGAAAATCGCGACGAATGAATAGGTCGCGATGGTGAGCAGTTCGACCCCGTAAGGAGTCACTAGTTTCAGGAACTCGCCGATGGCGAGAATCGCGATCGCGCCGGAGACCAAAGCCAGCACATAGAGCGGGGCTTTGAGCACAAGGAGCAGGACGATGGGGATCAAAACGACGGCAGTCGCAATCCGCGTAATCATTGGTGACCGCGGTTACCAATGACGTTGCTGCGGCCGCGGCTGCGAAGGATTTGCGAGACGCCGGTCGACATCAACGCTTGCCCTCGGTACGCGGCCTTTGCGGTGCGTGCCCGTCCTGGCCCAGGCCGCCGTAGCGGCGGTCGCGCTTTTGATACTCCTCGATGCCCTCAAGCAATTGCACGCCGCGAAAATCGGGCCACAAGGTCTGGGTCACGTAGATCTCAGCATACGCCAACTGCCACAATAAGAAGTTACTCAACCGCATCTCACCACTCGTACGAATTACCAAGTCGGGATCGGGCAGATCGCGGGTATAGAGATGCTGGCTGATCAGCTGTTCGTCGACTTTCATGTGGTCGAGGCCGCCATTGCGAGCGGCGGCGTCCGCCAGGGAGCGGAAGGCATCCACGATTTCGCTGCGCGCGCTGTAATTCAAGGCGAGAGTCAGCAGCATGCCGGAGTTCTTCGATGTGGCGTCGCTCGCTTCGGCCATCTCGCGTTGCACCGACTCGGGCAACTCGTGCTGGCGTCCGATGTATTTCAAGCGGATATTATTTTCGTTGAGCGTCTTAATCTCGGCCTTGAGATAGCGGCACAAAAGACGCATCAGAAAATCGACTTCTGTCTTCGGTCGCTTCTTCCAGTTTTCCTCGGAGAAGGCGTAGAGCGTCAGAGCGGGAATTCCGATGCGTGCGGCGGTTTCAACGGTCGAACGCACAGAGGTGACTCCGGCGCGATGTCCGGCCACCCGCGGCAAGTGCCGGCGGCGGGCCCAGCGGCCGTTTCCGTCCATGATAATCGCGATATGCTGGGGCAGGCGCGCCGCATCGAGCCGCAGGTAAACGTCCGTTTCCTTGCGGTCCATGCCAGCCGGAACCGTGTGTCGCAAGCGGAACTCTCCGAATCGAAGCTAACACAGGAAATCCAGTGTCGGCAATGGGATAGCCGGGTTCCGGGGACCCGCGGAATGATCGTTACCGTGCCTCTTCATCTTGCCTCTTGGGGAAAAATTGGCAGGATCAGCCTTTCGGTATGGCGGATCACCGTAAGAGGGCACTTGGCCCCGACTTGCGCGTCGGTCAGCAGACGATGCAAGTCATCTACTCCGGCTACTGGCTTGTTATCCAGTTCTACGATCACATCTCCCTCGCGCAAGCCCGCCGTCCGGGCCGGGCTCCGGTCTTCGATGCCGACGACAACCACGCCGCTTTCCCTTGGCAAGTTATAAAAGCGGACCACGCGGCGGTGAATCGGAACTGTCTGTGCCGAGACCCCGATGTAACTGCGGCGAATCCGGCCATCCCGCAGCAGGCGACTGGCGACGAATTTCGCGGTGTTGATCCCGATTGCGAAACAAATTCCCTGCGCCGGCAGAATCGTCGCGGTGTTGACTCCGATGACATGGCCGCGCGAATCGACGAGCGGGCCGCCGGAATTACCGGGGTTCAAGGCGGCATCGGTCTGAATAACATCCTCGATCAGCCGCCCGGAATAGGAGCGCAACGACCGCCCGAGCGCGCTGATTACACCCGCTGTCACCGTGGACTGAAAGCCGTAAGGATTGCCGATGGCGATCGCCATCTGTCCGGGCCGCAATTGCTGGGAGTCGCCTAGCGGCGCGGCCCGCAATCCAGAGGCATCGATGCGAATCACCGCGAGGTCCGTTGGCGGATCGTCGCCGACGGTGTGGGCGGGTGCGCGCCTGCCGTCCGGAAGCGTGACTTCAATCCGAGTCGCGTCATGCACGACGTGGCTGTTCGTGAGGATCAGTCCATCGGGCGTAAATACGAACCCCGAGCCGCCACCGCGGCGTTCACTCGGCTCCCCCGGCCGAGCGCGGCCCGTCGCTGGGGCCGTCGCTTTATGATGAACCTCTACATTGACTACGGACGGGCTCACGCTCTCGACGGCTGCGATCACAGCCTGCGAATAGGAGTCGAGCAGCCTCGCGTCGGGAGATTCGACGGTAGAGGGTGAATTCTGCGGCAAAGACGGGTCCACTCGTTGCGAAGACGAGGGTGCTACAAACACACTTTCGAGTCCCATGAGATGGTCTGTTCCCATGAAACATAGATGAGCGTCGATACCAGTTGGATTCCGGGCGGTTGCGATCAGTTTTCGCCGTCACGCGCAGCGACGCCGTACGCCTTTAACACATCTCGTAGCGTGACGATGCCTTCCAGTCGATGGACGTCCGCGCGATTCACCACCGGAAGCAGGTCGAGCTGATGCGAACCCATCCGTTCGAGTGCCAGATCGAGTCCCTGGTCGGAGTGAACGTGAGGGAAGACCATGGCGTCGACGAGGTGGCCGATTTGCTGGCCGGAATTTTCCAGCGGTTCCTGCTCCAACCTGGGCTGTGCGATTACTCCAATTACGCCGCGCCGGTCTGTCACGAGGAGCGTAGGCAGCTTGCTCGAACGTACTTTGTCCAGCGCCTCACGAACCGTGGCGTCCGCGGGAAGGGAATTGTTGGCTGCGGCCCTCATCACCGTGACCACCTGGCGCTGGCCCAATCGCTGGCGAGTCTCGGCGGTCGGCAGATGGATGCCGTCCTGTACGGCAAGAGCTTCGTAGATCGGTTCGTGTTGGAGCCGCGACGCGATGAAAAGGCTGACCAGATTCGCAATCATCAGGGGCACGATGACGGCGTAATCCTGCGTCATTTCGAAAATCATCAACACCGATGTCATCGGAGCCCGCACTACGCCGGCGAAGACGGCTCCCATTCCGACCAGTGCGTAGGCGCCGGGAGTGGAAGTATAGGCCGGCAAGAAGTGATGGGCGACGGTACCCACGCTGCCGCCGAGCATCGCGCCGATGAAAAGCGAGGGTCCAAAAATGCCGCCCGCGTTCCCCGATCCGTAGCTGGTGGTGACCGCGAAGAGCTTGAGAATTACCAACAGAAACATGATCCGGAAGGCCATGTTCCCATTCAACGCGTCGCCGACAAAACCGTAACCCACGCCCATGACTTGAGGTACGAACCAACCCATGATTCCGACGAGCAAGCCTCCCGCTGCGGGTTGGAACCAGACGGTGCTCTGAGGGAAACGCAGGAAGCGGGCGCGGATGCGCAACAAGAGCTGGGTAAAGGCAACAGAAACCAAGCCACCGGCCACGCCGAGGACGGCATAGACGGCGAACTCCAGGGGATGGACCAAACGATATTGCGGGACTTTGAAGAGTGGGTGGTCACCGAGAAATACATGCAGGACCATCCACGCGGTCGCTGACGCTAGAACAACTGCGCCCATGACCGGCGCGTACAGATCGCCGACGATTTCCTCGAGCGCGAACAAGACCGCCGCCATCGGCGTGTTAAACGCGGCGGCGATGGCCGCGGCTGCTCCGACTGGAATCAGCCGTTTCACTTGTTCCGTGCGCAAGCCAAGGAATCGCCCCAGAACGGAAGCAATGCCTGCACCCACCTGAACCGACGGACCTTCGCGACCGAGTGGGATTCCGCTGGCAAGCGTAGCCGAGGTGCAGAAGAACTTGCCGAGCACAGTCCGCATGGTAATGCGGCCTTCGCGGGCGAATAGGGCTGCCTTCGCCTGCGGAACGCCGCTACCGCGCGCGTTCGGGAAATAGCGATAGAGCAGGTAACCGATGCCGAGCGAGCCAGCAATCGGAAACAACAAACGCCGCCACGGAGCGCCGCCCATCGGATACAGGCGCATTCCCAAACGTTCAGTAAGAAGAATGAAGGCTACGACTGCAAGACCGGTTGACGCGCCTATGACGAGAGCCAGCACAAGAATGACTTGACCCTCGCGTTGGCGCAGTTCGGCCACGCGAGACGTGATCCAGCGGCTCAACCCGCGTTGTTTTATGGTGTCAGCGATTTCAGCCATTTAGTTTTAGTTACGATACCGTTCTATTGGATGAAGGCGGCCCAAAACTGAGCCGCCTTTGTGTTTGTTGATTTCAGCGTTCGAATACGAAGTGGTCAACTCGATTTTGCTGCCAGCACTGTTCGTTGTCTTCGGTGCAAAACGGTTTTTCCTTACCGAAGCTGACGGTTCGTATGCGATCGGCAGGAATGCCATCCTGTACCAGCGTCCGCTTCACAGTTTCGGCGCGACTGGTTCCCAGGGCGATGTTGTATTCCTCGGATCCGCGGTCGTCGCAGTGACCCTCGACCACCACTTTGATGTTGGGATGCTGCGAGAGGAAGGCCTGGTTATTTTGGACGGTAGGGGCCTCGTTCGGCCGGACGACAAATTTGTCGTAGTCGAAGAAGACGTCCCTCACGTTCTTGCTGAATAAGTCTTCATCGCTGGGTGAAGGCGCGGCGGCGACCGGTACATTGACGGTAACCCGCGCAGAGGCCTGGTTCGAACCTCCGGGGCCTTTCGCGACGAGTGTGTAAGTCATGGAAGTGTCTGGCGTCACGGAGCGCGATCCGGAGGCGGGCACAGTGCCTAGTCCTGCAATCGTAATTTCGTTCGCGTTGCTGGTTTGCCACGTCAGCGTGGAAGTTTGCCCTCGCTGGAGGACGCTCGGATTAGCTGCGAGAGTGGCGGTTGGCGAGGGCTGGACAGCGGCGGGTGGCGGCGGTGGTGTTACCTTGGCGACTTTCTTGGCGCATCCGGTGGTTAATACCAAAGCCGCCAGAGTTGCGAATATGGCGACAGAGAGGGCATGGGCATTGAATCGATTCTGAATCGGACGGTTCGTCATTAGCGTTGGCATTAGCGAATTTCTCCTCACTCGGGAAAAATGTTGTAGAGCGTAATTCGGAAAAAACCTCGGCGCAGTACGTAATGGTCTGCGACGGAGGTTAACGATTGCGAACCAGAGAGAGTGAGGAGAATCAGCAGCGCAGGATGGACGTACTTTCGGACCAGGAATCTGGAGCCCACGATGAAGAAGACGGAATTATCTGGGAGAGAATTGTGGGGCACATTAAAAGCGCGCCGAGCGACCGAAACGCGGACTGCCGAATCACGATTCGCAAGCGAAGGGCCGCGCGCGAAGCTTGAAGAACCGTGACCGGCCCGTTGACGGCTGAATACGGGCCCTGAACCGCTGGGAAGAGAAAAATCGTCAAGACGCAGACAACCGCGAAGACTGCCACTTCAGATCCGATGCGGCCAGGATTCATCAACGTAAGGTCATTATATCGTATGATTCCAGCTCGTCGGGCTGTGCCGAAAGTGCTAGTAACTAGTCGAGACCGGACTCCAGTAGCGGATAGCGCGGCTCACCGTGATCGACCTCAACAACCTCCTTCAGCGCCGGATAAGATTTCACAAGAAGTTCTGGTGCGAGAACCTTTCTTCCTTCGAGCAGATGCCTTAACTCCAGCGCGTTCACCGCGGCCTTGGCCTGAAAGTGATTGTTCGCGATTACGTAGGTTGACTTGGCCCGCTGCGCGATGATTTCCACTTTCTGTTTCCATTTCTCGAGTTCCGCCGGTTTGTAGAGATAGTTGTAACGGTCGTCTCGGTTGTCGCCGCCGGAGCCGTCGTCGAACCAATGTTCGTAATTGCGGCCGTGCAGGCGTATATATCCAACGCCCGAGGTAACGTGTTCGGTTGGAGCAAGCGAACGCCCGAGCAGAGGCTGATCGATGTTGCAGAAACCAACGTTGTGTCGCATGAAGTCCGCCAGGGTTTCGGGATTATTCCAACTCTCATGCCGGACCTCAACCACCCGCGGATACTCGATGAACTGGCGCAGGAGTTGCTCCAGATATTCCCGATTGAGGCTGGTGTTCTTGAACGAAACGGGAAACTGAATGAGCAGCGCGCCCAGCCTGCCTTCCGAAGCCAGCGAGTCGAGGCCTTCGCGCGCGAGGCGTTCGTCTTTGTCGTTCGGTCTTATGCTGGCGGCTGAGGTTGGCTCCATGACGGCCAGCGGAGAGTGGGTGAACGAGCGATGCAGCTTGGCGGTGAAAACGAAATATGGATTCACTGCTGCGGCCTTACGCGCCCACAGCCGCCCGAGCTCGGGGCGTATGTGTCCGTAGAACGAAGTATTGATCTCGATGACGTCGAAGAAACGCGCGAGAAATTCCACAGGATGAATCTTCTTGCGCGTCACTTCCGGCGGATAGAGAACTCCATCCCAGTCTTTGTAAGACCAACCAGCCGTCCCGACACGAATTCTCGGAGCGGGCTCCATCTCAACCCAGTGTAGTGTGGCGCGGACATTCCTGTCCGCGTGAGGCAGGGAAAAGGAAATCGTGGCTAGGGAAGATCAGGAAAGGTCAGTAGAGCAAAATCGCGACCCAGTAAGTCCCGTTCGGATAAGCGGCGTTGCGCGCGTAGCACGAGCCCACTGCAAACTGGCGGAGGCCCGCATCGCGCAGCATTGGTAAAACGCCTTCAGGCAGCACTTCAGGACGGCTCTGGGTATAAGTAATGACCCGGCGGTTGTCGAACGCTGTGGCCAACAGGTGGGCGCTGGGGTGGCTCTCTTTCGCTAACGAGCAGGCAGCAGTGTCGAGATTTGCCGGCGTGAGTTGGACGAGGCCGGGAATCGCTGCCTGTTGCCGCATGTCAGCAATTGCCTGGCCGACCAAATTCGAGGTTTCATGCGCGGAATAGGACGGAAGTTCGTGCGCAAAATCCTCGACGACAAAGAGTTTGCCTCCGCTCCAAATGGCCGCGAGGCCAACCGTGTTGAATCCCCGGTCGAGCAGGTTCTCGCGATGCGGAGGAGAGTGCATCAGGGCATCGTGTGCACTGGGGGCCGAAGGCGCATAAGCCACGTTTTCGCCCGCGCGGTCGATTCTCAGCCCCCTCAGATCTGACGAGCTGATCTGGGCGATTCTTTCCATCAGTCCCAGTTCGCCCGGGAACTGATGCTCCAGTCGATCGCTCGAAATCATCAGTCGCGCATGTGCAACGGCTGCCTGACGCAGGCTGTCGTCCATGCGCAGAGGAGGAGCGCCGGAGAGTTGGCGGCTCTGGTTGGCGGCGTCAAGAAGTTGCTGCTCGGCGGCGGAGTCTTCGTTGGTATTGGAATTAGAGCCAGGGGGTGCTCCGCTCGCCGAGTTTGGGGGTTGGGAGGGCTGCCGGTTACCGATCGCGCCACTGACGATGATGCGAGAGTCTGCTGACGACCCGGCGGTTTGGGCGGCGCAAGATCCGCAAATTGCTGCGAGAAGCGCGAATGTGACCGCGATGAACCTCAGCATAGGCTTGCGTGTGGAGTTGCGGCGCGGGGTTCGCCGGCGGAGCGACTAGTAAGTTCCGCTTTCCATCTGTCACGCTAGCCTCTAGAATTTAGAGCGACCACTTACGATGGAGACCATACTGCTGGTTACCGTGCTCGCTGGAACCCTTGTCCTGCTTGGGTTTTCGGCTATCTTGCTGCGCCGCGTTTCTGCTGCCGCGCAAGTCGATGTAAAAACAGAAGTTGCAGGTGAGCTCGAAAGGCTCGATACGTCCCTTGGCCAGAAGTTCAGTGCTGCGACTGCCGACATGGCCAGTCGGCTTGAACAGACCAAAGGGGACCTCCGGCAGCAGGTCACAGACCGCATCCAGCAAGGCTTTTCAGAGATTCGCAGTTCGGTCGAGCAGCAGCTCGCGTCGGGGAGGGACGAACAAAACCGCAGCCTGAGCGACGGGCGCAGTGAGATGACGAATTCTCTCGTGCTCACGACCCAGCAACTCAAGGTGGAATTTCAGGCTTTGAATCAGCAGACCGCGCAGAGCCTCGATTCGATCCGCGATCGCGTGGACTCGAAGCTGATGGCGATCACCGAGCAGGTGCAGCAAAAACTCGACCAGAACATCAAAGAGGGCTTTGCCCAGTTTGAGAAAGTGCAGCAGCACTTGAAGAACGCAGAAGAACAGCTGCGCGAAGTCGGAGCGCTCGGGCACTCGATCAACGATCTGAATAACCTGCTGAAGCTCCCACATCTCCGCGGCCAGTTCGGCGAAGCGAGCCTGGAGCGGCTGCTGGCGGACTTCTTGCCCGCGCACATGTTTGCGCTGCAAGCTTCTCCTGGCGAGGGCGGAGGACGCGCCGACGCGGTCATTTATTTCCCCGACCGCAAACTGCCGATCGACGCGAAGTTCCCGCGCGAGCAGGTGATCGCTTTGTTTGAAAGCAACGACAAGGCCGAGATTGACGCGGCGCGCGTCGCGCTCGTGCGCGTGATGAAGGCGGAAGCCAAGCGCATTCAGCAGTACATCCAGCCGGAAAATGGCACGACTGACATCGCGCTCATGTATCTGCCGAGCGAGACCTTATACATGGAGGTCATCCGCAACCGCGAACTGGGCGACTGGATGAATGAGCAGCATGTCTTTCCGGTCTCGCCCAATACGTTGCTGATGACGCTGCACACAATTTCGCTGGTCCACAAATGGTACGAAGTCGCCAAAGGCTTCGAGAAGAGCCGCGCTGAACTGGCCAAGGCGCAGAAGTCGTTCGACTTCTTCCAGAACCAGTTCGAAAACGTCGGCAAGAACCTGAACAAAGCACAGGAAGCGTTTGAGACGGCGCAGCGTCATTTGAAGAATTATCGCGGCAAAGTTTCTGCGCTCAGTGGACAGGAGCAGTTGGAGTTGGAGACGGCGGCGACTCCGTCGATCGACAAGCCGCTGCCGCTGCTGGATAAAGCCAGCGCCTAGGTTATCCGCTTCGGCCTTCTAACGATCAAGCCTTTGATTCGCATGATATATACCAACGATAATTACTGTAGTATCGACTCATAGTATATACTTATCACTGAGACTCAAATGGCTGAGACGGGTATTGCTAAGTTGTTTCGCAACGGACGCAGTCAGGCGGTGAGGCTGCCGCGCGAGTTTCGCTTCGAAGGGGAGCAGGTGCGCGTGCGCCGCGTAAACGAGGGAGTACTGCTGGAGCCTCTCGTCGCCGACGCATCGGCGTGGTTTACTAGGCTCGATTCTCTTCGTGACGGATATTTCCTGACCAAGGGACGGAAGCAGCCAGCTACACCGCGCCGCAAGGTCTTTTGAGTGACCTATCTGCTCGACACGAACGCGTGCATCGCGCTGATCAATGACAAGACGCCATCCGTGCGCAGTCGCCTGCGGAAGGCGCTGGATGCGGAAGACGAGGTCATGGTTTCTTCTGTCGTGGCGTTCGAGCTTTGGTACGGTGTCGCGAAGAGTGCGCGTCCTGAGGCCAACGCTCGGCTGGTTGAGGCGTTCTTCGCCGGTCCGGTGAGGCTGCTCGGATTTGAGACTGAAGATGCGAAAGTTGCGGGTCGGATTCGTGCGGCGCTTGAAGCCGTCGGAAAGCCGATCGGTGCTTACGACCTGTTGATTGCGGGGCAGGCGCTGCGACACGGCCTGACGCTCATCACGGCCAACGGCAGAGAGTTTGCGCGGGTTAAGGGGTTGGACTGGGAAGATTGGGCGAAGTGAGTCTCAGGCGAAGCTCTTCACAGTATCGTTCAATCCTTTCTCGTAGGCGGCGATCAGCTTGTTATGGGTGGCGTTGAGTTCTTCGTCGATTTGTTTGCGCTCGGGATCGGCGTTGAACCACGCCAACGTCTGTCGAATGCCATCGGCAAAACTTGTGGTCGCACAATAATCGGGAACGAAGCGCCTGATTTTTGAATTGTCGAAGACCACGCTCACCGATTTGTCTCCAATCAACGTGCCTTCTTTCTCCGGAACACAGGCGATGATGAAGTCGGATGGAATGTGCACCAGTTTCGGCTCTACGCCGACGGCCGCTCCTACGATGCGGAAGAGTTGATCCCATGTCAGTACTTCGTCGGAGGTGATGTGAAAAGCGTGACCGGGCGCCTGGGGGTGCCCCAACAGGCCGACTAATCCCTTCGCGAAATCGCTACTGTGCGTGACTACCCAGAGCGAGGTGCCGTCTCCGGGCACGATGATCTTCTGTCCGCGGATCATGCGATCGACGGCAGTGTAGGGTTGTTGCCAACTGTTCAACACGAGCGGAATCTGTGTGTCTCCGTAGGTGAGCGACGGACGAACGATGGTTACCGGGAAGCCTTCTTGGCGATACGCCAGCATCAGCCGTTCTTCGCAGGCAATTTTATTTCTGGAGTAATCCCAATGCGGATTGGCCAGGGGCGTCGATTCCGTCATCAGGTAGTGGGTTTGGGGTTTCTGGTAGGCGCTCGCCGAGCTGATGAAGACGAACTGGCGGGTGCGGCCGCGGAACAATTTCAAATCGCGTTCGACGTCTGCGGGAGTGAACGCGATAAAGTCGACGACAGCGTCGAACGATTCGCGCTCCAGTTGCTCGCGCGATCGCGGGATCGTTCACATCGGCGACGAGCGTCTTGACTCCGAGCGGAAGCGGAGTCTCATGCTGGCCGCGAGTCAGGAGGGTGACGTCCATGCCGCGCTTCGCGGCGAGCACAGTGCACGCGGTGCTGATGATTCCGGTTCCACCGATGAAGAGAAGTCTCATAGGACATTATTTGTAGCAGGAATCTCGCGGTATTGGCGACGCATGCGCGGCAGGTTCAGCGGAACATGCGAAGATCGAATTCGAAGGGCTTCGGTTTTTCAATCTTCAGCTTGCGAAAATCGGAGTGCTCCGGATTCAACAACACATTCCATTCGCCGCGAATTGCCGCTGACGGCACTTGCAAAGCCATGGTTTTACCGGCCTTGATCCAACGATCGCCGAATGCCTTCAGCGACTCGTCTCTCAACTGATGCCACTTGCGCGGAAGGGAGGTCAGTTCCAGACGATCGATGGCAGTGTTGCTCGGAATCTCGGATTCGATTGAGACCAGATCGTCGGGACGCAGATTTGGTTCGAGATGAACGAATGTTTCAACCGCAGCCAATGCGAGCGAAGTAGAACTGTAGACAACCTTCACGCCCTGGCTATTCCAGCGGCCGCCAAAGAGTCTAGCGCCTTCGCCGGAAAAAGCGCCGGAGGCGTGAATGGCGCGGCAAATTCTCCACAGACGCATTAGCTGTAAACGCCGTAGGCAATGCGTCCAAGAATATTCTCGACCTCTCGTGTTCCGAGGTCGGTATCGAGTTGATCGATGGGCACAGCGCCTGCCAACGCGCGATTGGGCGTGCGCAGCCACTGCGAGGCCTTGTCGGCGTTACCGATCATCTCAACTGCCGTCGCGTAGACGCGAGCGAGGCGAACGGTCCGGTCGGACTCGGCGGCGGTGAGGCGCGAGTGCCGGCTCAAACGACGGGTCAAGGTTCGCGGCGGAATACCGAGTTTCTCGGAGAGCGCGGCGTTCTTGAGATCGAGTTTTTCACCAAGAACGAGCAGGGAACCGGACGGCAACCCCTGACGGATCAGCTCCGAGAGTTCGGCGAAATTCTTGACCGAGCGTCCCAGGATTTTCTTGCCTCCGAGAACCTCGGCAATGACGGCGGAAGTCATAGTGGCCTCTTGGCTATCTATGATACGCCATTTGGCGAAGAAGAGAACAGTCGAGGGAACAGGCTTCAGGGAACAGTCTGGATGCTACGCGATTTCGCGGGTGCCGTCGCCGGATGGCTGCTTCGGAGCGGACTCCGTGCGATTGGCGTGTTTGATCTCCCAGATGCCGTCGAACTTCACGAAGTAAGGCTCGACTGAAATATTGGGGAAATTTGTGGTGAGGAGTTCCGCGGCGCGTTGGAGTTCGCCGCGATGGTGATCGGCTTCGGCATCGCGGTCGCCTTTAAAGGCGGCGAGGCCGCCATAGGTGGCGCAGTCGGAGTGGCTCATGACCAGAACGCGTTTCGTCTGGTGCAGACGGATCGACATGCGAACTTGTTCGAGGATGAAGTCCTGTTCGAAGTCGTTGCGCGGAGAGGCGAGGGTTTTCGCGCCTCCGGCGACGACGATCATGTCGACGCGCTCGATGTTCTGTTTCTTCAGAAACTTGCGCACGACCGTGCCGATGCGGTGATCGAAGCAGCAGAGCACGGCGGCGTCGGCCACGTAGGGAGTGGCGGGGGAGTCGAAATGGAAGATCTTGCGCATAGGGTCCGCTTTGATTTTAACCTCTGAGACGAAGTATTCGCGCCATTTCAAATCTCCCGGCTTCTGTGTCTAGGCGTCTCCTCGCGTCATCCTCTTCGACAGCTCTCCTGCTCGCGCTGCCTCCACGATGCGCTCACCTCCGGGTTGGAAAATTGCTTGCAAGGCAGCGCATCAGAGCATTTCCGGCCGAAGTGAGTCGGCGCCATGGTGGACGAGGAAAGATGCGGTTCCGCAACCAAACAAGAAAGCCGAGAACGCCCAAGCCGCCCAATACGACGGCATAGACCCAGGCGGGATCCTGTCGACTCGCCATGCACGAATAGAAACTGTTGTCATGACTTATCGTCTTGTCTGAGCACGTGACATTATCGATTCTCACGCCCCGCGTTTTGTCTTCAACTCTGCTAGCAACTGCTCGATGCGGTCTTCCTTTTCCAGCGCGGCCAGGCGGTCTTCGACGTCGCTGGCGAGAATCTGGGCTTTGGCTCCGCCGATGGCTTCTTCGTGTGCCACTTTTCTTTTCATACGGTCGAAGGTCGCGGATTTGCCGTTGGCGCTCATACCGGATTGGGCGTCAGTGGCGCGGCTGGCGGCGCGGGCGCGGCGGTGCTGGGCGATCAGGAGATCGGCTTTGGCGTTGGCCTCGGTCAACTTCTGATCGAGATTGCGCAAGGCTGATTTCAGGTTCTCGACCTGGGCTTTCTGGTCCTCGAGTTGTTGGCCGAAGTTGGCGCTCAGGTCGCGATAGCTTTCGACGCGGAGCAGCGCGGCGCGAGCGAGGTCGTCCTGCTTCTTGTCGACGGCGAGTTCGGCTTTGCGCATCCATTCTTTTATCTTTTCTTCGTTCTCGAGTTTCTTCTTTTCGAGCAGGTGCTGGTCGGCGATGGCGATCGCGACCTGTGTCTTCACCTGCAGGAGCTGGTTGTGCATGTCGAGGATGACTTGCTTGATCATCTTTTCCGGCTCTTCGGCTTTGTCGATCAAGTCGTTGAGGTTGGCCCGGACCAGAGTGGAAACGCGTTCGAGTAGTGCCATTGGGGACTCCTTTATTCGGTCGTTGGTCGTTTGTCGTTCGTCGTGGTCAATCGTCTTTGCTCGATGGTCGTTGCTCAATAGTCTTTGGTCGTTAGTCGTTTCGTTTCTTGCTCCAGGCGCCGCCGGCTAGGGAGATCGCGATGTAGGCTGCGATTCCTACGGCGACCCAGACGCCCATGTGTCCGGTCGCTGCTCCAAGAGCCGCGCCCATGGCGGCTCCGAGGGCTACGGAAAGGCCTAATGATCTGGCGTGGTGAATTTCGTCCTGCACGGATTCCTCCTTAAAACCGTCGTTGGTCGTTCGTCGTTGGTCGCTCGCGATTCGTCGATCGTTTCTGCATTCCGAACGACGAACGACGAACGACCAACGACCTGCCTTAGTTCTTTTCTTCCGGCTTTGCGGACTTGTCGCCGATCTGGCGAACTTTTCCTAGCAGTTCGGCCAGGGGCATGCCGCTTAGCGTTTCGAACAATGCCGGGACTTGCGCTGCCATTTTGGTAATGTCGCCGGTGATCTTGTTCATTCCCGCGGAGTCTCCGTTGCCGGTGGAAACGATGGTGATCTTGTCCACGTTGGCCAAGGGCGCAGCCAGGGCTTTGACGATCTCTGGCAAGCTGGTGATTAGCTTGTCGACCACTGCGGCCTGGTTGTACTCCTGATAAGCCTCGGCCTTGACGTTCATGGCTTTCGCTTCGGCCTCACCTTTCTTGAAGATGATTTCGGCTTCGGCTTCGCCTTGGGCACGAATCGCCGATGCCTGGCCTTCGGCTTCGGCGATCAGGCGCTGCTTTTCGGCGGCAGCCAGCGTTTCGATGCGCTGCCGCTCGATCTCCGCGCCCTTCAATACGGTTGCGATCAGTTCTTTTTCGCGGCGATTGATTTCCGCGTCCTGCACTTTTACCTGTCCTTCTTTTTCGACTTGCTGCACACGGACACTTTCGGTCGTCACTTGCTGCTGCATGACAGCGGTTTGGATGTCATACGCTTTGTCGGCCTGGGCCTGCTGCTTTTTCGTAACTTCGAGGTACTGCGCCTTTTTGATCTCGAGGTCGCGTTGCGCTTCGGCTTGCTTGGCCTGCGAGAGCGTCTCGGCCAGCACACGTTCCTGGTCCGCCTGCGCTTTGGCAACGGCCGCTTCGCGAGTTGCAATCGCGCGCCGAATGGCGGTATCGCGATCCGCTTCAGCGGTGGCAACGTCGGCGTCGCGCTTGATGCGCGCGACGTCAGGCTTGCCCATGTTGGTGATGTATTCGTTCTTGTCGCGGACCTCTTTGATCGTGAAGGAAATGACTTCGAGGCCCATCTTGTTCATGTCGTCGGCGCAGGTGGCGCGCATGCGGTCGCCGACCATCTCCGGTTGCTTCACGATTTCTTCGACGGTGAGCTGGCCGATGATGCCGCGCAGATGGCCTTCCATCACGAGGCGAATCAGGCCTTCGCGCTCCTGATCGGACTTGGTCAGGAATTGCTCGGCGGCGGTGTAGACCGACTCGACGTCGGACTTCACCTTGATTTGAGCGACGGCTTCAACCGTCACGGCGACGCCTTGCTTGGTGTAGAGATCCTGTTGCGGAGCGACGTCGAACGACATGAGTTCGAGCGACAGGTTGTGACAGCTTTCGATCATGGGAAATACGATGGTTCCGTGCCCGGTAACCACGCGCTTGCCGCGAAAGCCGTAGACGATCAGCGCTTCATGCGGCCCCGCTTTGCGGTATAAACGAGCCAGCATGCTCATGAGGAACAGGGTCGCCAATACGACCAGTCCCGCAATGACCCAGACTTCCATTGCTATGCCGAACATAGTGCCTCCTGAAAAAATCGCCGTTAGCTGTTAGCTCTTGGCTTTTAGCTAAATCGAAACTCCCACCAGCCGGGGTGCCCCATTCATCACGCGATTTGCGATGAGTGGGCTTCCGTCACCGTGCCCATTACCAAATCCAAATCTCGGACGATCTTCTCCGGATCGTTGTGTCCGAGAAAAATGTCGCCGTTTGTGGTCTTGATATGGACCACTTTGTTGCCCCACACATAGGCGCGAGAGTTGCCGATGCCGCGAATGCCGTAGCCGCGGACCGGGCTCCATGATTCCGGGGCGTAGCTTTGAATCTGCTGCCGGGGAATCGAGCGCAGACGGAATCCGAGAGCGCGAATCTCAAGGCCGTGGCGGAGAAAGCGGTATTCAAATCCGGCCCAGGCAGCGACGATGGTGGCGACTAAGATCAGGGCGACCATGGCCATCGAAACGCGCAGCGCCGGGACCGACGCCGAAAATAAGACGATGGACGGGACGATCAGGGCCGGGAGAATGACGAGAGTTAGAATCCGCCCGGAATGTTTTTCTTGCGCCAGGAGATCGGCCGCCGCGTTGCCCGAAGAGGGAAGAGACGGCTCGCGCCGAGACGCGATGTAGACCACGAGCAGCAGAACGATAGCGATCGGAACGGCAATCAGCATGCCCGAGGGGAGCGCGAATGAACCATACAGGTTGTAATCCACGATGCCGCGATTTACCTCGACCATCAATCCGGCCACGAGCGCACTGAACCCGAGCATCGACCAGGAAAATGCGTCGATCCGGGTGCGCGCTATGTAGACGAGGATCGCGGTGAAGACGAGAAGCAGAAGTGCGGTGAATCCCACGCCATAGTTGAGCGCTTGCTGACGCGACATCCAGCCATTGGCATGGCCGGCCGCGTTGAAGTGCGTGGCGACGTGGGCTGGCAACTGATCCCAGGCCTGCCGGTACACGAGGGCGACCAGTGGCAGCGCGACCCAGAGCAGAGCGGTTGCGAATTGGAAGAGTCGACGACTCATTGACTACTAGCTCCTAGCTGCTAGCCTCTAGCTGTTAGCGAACCAAAACCCTTGGCGACGCTTACTGCTCGCCGCTGACTTCTTCCCAAGGCTTTACGTAGGCGATGCCTTTTTCGTAGCGCGACACCATGATCTCTGTGCCTTTTTCGAGAGCGGCGCCGTTTTCGCAGCGGGCTCCGCAGGTGCGGCGGGTTCCGGCTTGCGAATAAATGATTTCGCCGGTGCCGTTTTCGCGGATCGGCATCGAGATGCGCCCGAGGACGCCGACCATTTCGTAGTCGGCGGCGTCCATGTTTTCTTCATGCGACATGAGGACGCGTGTCAGGAACAGAAAAACTATGCTCGCGCCGAATAGTCCCGCGGCCATCGCGATCAGCAATCCGAGCGCGAACCAGATGCTCGAAAAGCGCGTGATCAGGTAGCCGGTTCCTCCGAACCAAGCCAGGAACGCAGTCAGGGTGATGAAGTTGAACGGCGACACCTGCGCCTGATGAGCCGTGTGCGCTGCCTGAGCGGCGTTGGTGCCTGCTGCGCCGGGAGCGTGTCCCGGGACCGCATGGCCACCCACCGCATGATCAGCGCCAGCACTACCAGCGCCACCACCCGCGTGCGGAAAATGCGGGATGTGCATTTGCCAGCGCATTCCGCCGGCGATGAAACTGATCGCGCTCAGCAGAAATCCGACGGCGAAACAGGTCAGGTAAAAATCGGCCCAGGTCATAGATTCTCTCCCCGACGATTTTCTCCGCGATTTCGTCTCGCAGTTCCGGGCCTGCGCTGTGCGACGCCGTTTGCGCGCGTGAACTCCGGACGCAGAGCTTCGAACAAGCGCTCGGACAGCTCCGGTGTATTCAGAATTTCGCCGAGCAACAAAAGGCAGCGCCGCGTGTCCTTATCGCGAACCAGCTTGATCAGCACGTTGCTCACCTCGGGGTCGCTCGCGAAACGCTCCGAACCTTGCAGGAGCCACACGTCGAGCTGGCCTTCTGTGGTGCGGAGGTCCGAGGTCAATTCCGCGTGATAACCCTCAGGGTCATCCACCAGAAAGCCGGGGTGCACTTTGAAAAAGCGCGCCAGCAGTGTGCGCGACGACTGCGTCATGTGCGGACGCTTGCCGCGCTCGATCTGCGAGAGGTATGACTGGCTGATCTTCTTGCCGGTCTCAGCTTCGATGCCCTTCATCAACTCCTGTTGCGTGAGGGGGCGATTGAGGCCGCGAAGCGAACCCTCGACTTCGCGCAGGTACCGGATTTTCTCCCCGAGTGTCATGATGTGATATATGCCAGATCGCGATAACAATATCGCAATATGGAATATTATGTCAAGAACTGCATCGGCTGCGTTTGGAGCGGGTTACCGGGAATGTGGAAATCGCCGACGGGAGAATCGCGAACGGAGAAAGAAAAGGCCTCCACCGAAGCGGAGGCCTAGAGTCGCGAATAGCTGTTGCTTTAGTTGACCGTCAGGAAGATTTTGACGGTCTGCGATCCGGAGGAACCGGGAGACCCTGACACGGTGATCGTATAAACCCCCGCCAAGGTGCCTCCGGTTTGGGTGGCCGGACTGCTGGCCGATCCGCAACCCGACTGCAACAGCATCGCGCCCGCGATGACACACAGAACTATTCCTGCCAGCCAGCGGCGGCGTTTGCGGCCGACGCCGATACCGAGACCGGCGATGCTGAGACCTCCGATCGGTAGCCACGTCGCGTAGAACGAGCTGCGGTGGAGCAGCGCTCCGCTCGTCACAGGCCGGGCCACGGTCGCGATGGTTAACGTGGTGCTTCCCGCCTGGGTGCCGGAAAGCGTGACGGGGGTCGGAGTAAACGTGGGCGTGGTCGCGGTGACCATTGAGGGTGAGATCGTCTGTCCCGGAGTGATGGGTGCGTTGTAGCCATATTGCGTGGTCGGGGTAAAGACGACGGTGATCGTGGCCACATCCCCAGCGTTAATCACAGGAGTCTGGGTGGAAGCCGAGACCGAGAAATTAGCGATATTCGCCGGCGGCTGCGCAGGCAAACAGATGTATTGGGTCGGGATGTTGTTGGCGATGGCGACGCCCGTTATCCCGGAGATTTGTTTGGCGGTGGTGGTGATGATCGGCGTCATCGTCGTGGTGACGGTGGTCTGAGCGCCCGCCGCCAGGGTTGGAATCGAACATGTAATCGTCATCCCTTGTACCGGGTTGCAGGTGCCTCCGGCTGCTGTCGTGGTGGCGGTGGGAGATCCGCTCAGACCGTTTTGTCCGCCAGAAGTCGGTAGGTTTCCAATGGTAAAGATGATGTGGGTTGCATTGTCCGGTCCGCTGTTGGCGATGTTAAACGTAAACGTGACCGCACTGCCGGCGTTGATGGGGTTGGGCGACGGGCTGGTCGACGCCGGAGTCACCACCAACAAGCTGTCGGGGCCGATGTTACTGACAAATGCATCCGGCAAGTTACCAACTCCCTGATCAAGAGTGGCCTGGAATGGGTTCACGGTCGGGAAGTTTGTCGACCGGGTCGTGCCGGCCACGTAAGTATCGCCGAAAACGTCGATGGCAATTCCGGTGGCCTGATCGAGTCCGCTGCCGCCTAAGTATGTAGAGTAGGCGCCTATTGTCCCCCCGGTGGTGGAGATGGACGCGACAAACGCATCTTGCGCGCCGCCGTAAACGGGCTGAACGTTATCGTTGATCGTGATGGGAAAATCAGCGGAAGTGGTCGATCCGGCGACATAAATCGTTTGCAGACCATTGACCTGGATGGCTGCGCCAGCGTCCGTTCCAGAACCGCCTAAATACGAAAAATAGTCCAGAGGATAGATGGTCCCAGTAGGGTTGCCGCCGAGCTTGGCGATAAAGGCGTCGCCATTGCCCTTGTACAGGGTCTGAAAGCCACTGCCGCTGCTGGCCCAGTCGCCAGAAAAGGTAGAACCGGTGATATAGGCGCTGTTGTTGGAATCGACTGCGATGGCAGTGCCGTTGTCGTTGCTGCTGCCACCGAGATAGGTGCAATAAATGGGTAGTGTGAACCCAGGATTGGGGTTGATCTTGGCGATGAAAGCGTCAGTTGCCGTGGTTGCGTTCCCGGGGCAGATACTTTGACCGGATTCGTTGAGGCAGCTCTGGTAGGCGTTGTTCAGCGGGAAAGCTGGTTCATTGTTAGTGCCGATTGCCCCGAGAAAATTTGTGCCGCCGGTGATGTACATGTTGCCCGCCACGTCGACCGCAATGCCGCCGCCATTGGATACACCGGTCTGCGGATTTCCGCCGCCGAGATAAGTGGAATAGATCATGCTCTGCGGCCCGGATCCAGCCGTGTTGATCTTGCTGGCGAAGAACTGATTAGGCGCGTTCGATAGAGTTTGGAAACCGTTGGCGTTCGCGGGGAAGCCGTTCAATCCGTTATTGTTCGATCCGTTCGTCGAAGTGGTGGTTCCGGTGACAAATGCATCGCTCTGACCGTCGATCGCAAGGCCCGTGACGGTATCAGTGGCGTTCCCGGCAGTGTTGGTCCCGGCGAGGTAAGTCGAGTATCGCAAGGTCGTGGCGCTCGCGCCTAGGTTTAAACGGGTTACAAAACCGTGAGCGTGAATCCCGGGCTCCGGCGGCAGGTCCGCCTGAAAAGCCGTGAGCGCGCCGCCGGTGGGAAAGTCCGTCGATGTCGTCGAACCGGCAACGATCAAATCGATTCCTGTGGTCAGCGGATCGATGTTGGTACTTACTGCGATGCCCGCGGGCGTGTCAGTGCCGGAGCCCCCAAGGTAGGTCGCGTAAAGGAGCTGCGGGTCGGGCGGCTGCGCAAACGGATTGATCACTGCGATAAAAACGTTCTGTGGGCCGGGCTGTGGCTGCCCTTGAAAAGGCGGGATCGTTGTTCCCCCAAGGGCCGGAAACGGGAAATCAGTTGCCGGGGTGGTCGAGCCGACCAGATAAATCAGGCCTGAAGTGTCGACTGTCACGTTCACGAAGCTCTCTGTCCCGCTGCCGCCGAAGTAGGTCGAGTAGGTCAGAACTGGGTCGATGACGAGTTCGCGACGATGGTCGTAGGGGCCGACTGTGAACCCGATCTTGTTGTCGGCAAGTTCGCGGAACCCTCCAGCGATCGATTTTTCTGAGCTTCCATTCTTCTGGTCATTCTTCTGATAAATGTGGGGGGCGTGGAAGCGGACATCGCCGTTTCCGGTGGTAAGCAGCAGATCGCCGGATTGAGGATCAACGTGCGCGGAAGCGCCGGTGAAACTGAGTGCGATCTGGCTCGGATCTGCGGCGGGAGCGATGCGGAAATCGTATTCCAGCTGCCCCTGGCTGCCGTAGTAAACCAGGTTGACTCCGGGATAAACACCTTTGTATTCGACGCGCCCAAACTGAGGAATATCGTGATGCCACTTCGAGGGATCGTTACCGATGAAATAATTGCTGCGGCCGGGAAGCTTGTCGGCTCCGGAAACGTTGGCGGAAGCGTCGGCTCCGTCGAGATGCATGCGAATCACTGCCGACTCATCCGCTGAAGGCTGAGTGCTGGGAGTTGAACGCTGAAGTTGCAAAACTGCTTCGTCGGCCGTGAGGAACAGACCATAGCCGTGGCCGCGGGCGAGGAACTTGACCTGGGGAGCGGTCTGGCCCTGGTTCGGTTCGAAGAACAACGGCAGTGAGATCGACTTGACCGGACGCTTCGAGCTGATAGGCGTCGGCGATATAGATTTCGACTTCGATGCCGATTTCGACGCTAGGGCCGCGCTCGATGCTGGCACGTTCTCGGAGGCCGGTTGTGCCGATGACCCGGTTGCGGCGTGTGCTGGGGAGGCGAAGTACGAAGCGCCAATGGCGGCGGCGAACACGGTCATCGCCAGATAGCCGGCCTTCACCCGATTTGACGTTGACGTTTTCTTCGACATTGCCTTTGACATCGAACCTGACACCGAACCTCCTGCCAGCTCAGCTCTCACCAAATCTCCTACCGACACCGGGCAATTCCAATTCACGAAGCTCCTCCAATTTCCCAATTTCGCGGGGTGAGAACAAGAATGGCACACAATGATCGCTCGGGCTCGACGCCCTTCGGAAGCGGGTGCGTACCTGTCACCAGAAATACTGGGATTAATGCAAACAAATACTTTTACATTCAACAGATACGCTGTCAAGCCGGACCGACAACATACTGAGAAGCCAGCAGAGGGGGAAATGGTTGTAAAGGAAAAGGTGTCAGGTGTTAGGTGTCAGGTCTCAGGAAAATCTAAACTCTTGCGGGACCGGATTCGCTTGAGACCTTACACCTTGCACCTGAGACCTATTTTTTTAATTCTTCTTCTTCAATTCTTCGATTTCGCGCTTCAGACGGGCGTATCGGGTGATGATGGTCGAAAGGTAGGCGATGTGGATGATCCAGGTGGCGGCGTAGGCGGCGAAGAGGTATCCGTTTTTCATCGTGAACCTCGGGGATCCCGCAGCGATTTCAGCGCATGGGCCTGATCGACGTCGCGTTGCAGGGTTTCCAGGCGGTAGCGCGACCAGCAAACCATGAAGGCAAAGAAAGAAAAAGCCAGCCAGTTGATGAGCAGGGCGTGCATCATGCGAGGGTCAATCGATCCGCCTCCTCCCATGACCGGCTGCGGGTGCTGGGTGCGGAAGAACCAGATTGAAAAGTAAACGAACGGCACGCACAGAGCTCCGAGGACGGCGAGCGCGGCGGCCAGAATCGGGGTCTCGCCGCCGGAAGAAAATCGCCGCAGCAGCAGGTAGCTTACGTAGATGAGCCACAGCACGAGGGTCGAAGTCAGGCGCATGTCCCAGGTCCACCAGATGCCCCAGACGGGACGAGCCCAAATCGGTCCTGTGATCAATACGACCGTACAAAAAACCACGCCAACTTCGGCAGAGACCAAGGCGACGATATCCGCGGCCGGACGGCGCTTGACGAGATAGACGACCGACGCTCCGAAATTAATGAAGAAAAGGATGAACGCGGTCCATGCCGACGGGACATGGTAATAAAAAATCCGCTGCACGTCGCCCATGGTCTGTTCGGTCGGAGCCACCACCAGCGCCTGGTAAAGCGCATAGGCGAGCAGGACAGCTGTGAGGATGCCGAAGATGGGGAAGGCGCGTTTCATTCTGCGTTCAGTATCGTTTCAAACAGAAGCAAGCACACAGTAGTAAACACCAGATCGTAGGTTCCGAGCAACACGATCCAGAAACGTGCGCCTTCGCCGCCGAGAATCGCGGTCGTAGCCTGGACCATGGCGAGGATGGCGGGGATGGAAATTGGGAACAACAACAGCGGCAGCATGATCTCGCGGCTGCGGGTGCGCAAGGACATTGCGGCGAAGAAAGTGCCATTGACGACCAGAGCCCAAGTGCCCAACCCCACGACCACGAGCAGTTGCCATGCCGGTCCAATGGAACGCAAACGATAGAACACGATGAACAGCGGCGTCATGAGCGTTTCGAGAATGCTCACGAAAATAAAATTGCCCAGCGTCTTCGCCACAAACAGGGCATTCGCGGGCGCAGGAGATACGCGGTAGGCATCGAGCACCTGGTTGCGAATCTCTCGCGCCCATGTCTGGTTCAGTGCCACCACTGCTGCGAAGAGGAATGCGACCCAGACGAGGCCACCGGCGATCTCGCGCGATTCCTCAGCGCTTGGATCGAAGGAAAAGCTGAATACCACGACCACGAGGAGAGAAAAGAACAGCATCGAGTTGATGGCATCTTTCGATCTCCATTCGAGGCGGAGGTCTTTGAGCAATGTTGCGCGGGTGATGCCGGTGGGAGCGGTCAAGCTTTGGACCCCGTCATGCCCTGGACTCCCGTCCTGAACTCCCGAGTGCGGGCTACGATCTTGCCGAATTCCATCCAGATGAATTCGTCGGCGGCGTCTTCGAGCAGAGCCGCCTGATGAGTGACGATGAAGATTGTCTTGCCCTGATCGCGAGTTCGGGCGAGCAGCTTGACCATTTCGTGGGCGGAATGAACGTCTACGTTCGAGAACGGTTCGTCGAGCAAGAGAATCTTCGGGTCGTTTAATAGAGCCCGCGCCAACGACATCCGCTGCCGCATGCCCTGTGAATACTGGCCGACGGGGCGCGCGAGATCGGGATCGAGGCCAACGGTGCGGATTACGTCGGCGCAGCGGGCGCGGCTGGTCGCACCTTTAATGCCATACAGCTGCGCGAAGTACGCCAGGTTCTCCATCCCGCTCATCTCGTCGTAGAGAAGGGACGGGTGCGCCATGTATCCGACCTGCTGGCAGATGTCGTGAAAGTTCACCGCTCCGAGGATTGCGACTTCGCCGCTCGATGGCCGATTGAGGCCCGCCATGGTCCGTAACAGTGTGGTCTTGCCCGCGCCGTTATCGCCGAGGATGGCGTAGAGCCTGCCGCCGGGAAATTCGGCAGTGACGCCGCGCAGGGCGGCGAAACGTCCAAACTGCTTGATCAGGTTCGAGACGGAGATGACTGGGGCGGCGTCGGTCGATGAAGTCAATGTCAAGGGAGTGAAATTAGGAGATCGGATTGAGAGCGACTAATTCGACATTCCGCCAGAGGCCTGACTCTGGTTCTGCGACATGCTCTTGACGGGCTGAGTCGCCGGGGTAGCTCCCGGTTGCGGCGCATATTTCGAAGCGCACTTGGCCTGCAGTCCCTTGGCGTGGAAAACGCCGTCGCGTCCGAAACTGCCGTCGGCCAGGGCCTGCGAATCATCTTTGAACGTATCGGGCGGAGCTTCGGTTCCGGTATAAGAAACGGGCAGCGTCAGGTCGTTCTCTTTTAGCAGGAATTCGACGCGCGTGCCCGAACGCTTGATCGATCCGGGGACGACGTTCCCGGCAACCCGCAGGCGCTTCGAATAGGCGTCGTTGCCCATCCCGTTGAGCTCTTTGATGGTGACGTAGTAGCTCTTGCTGTCCTGCACGCCGGTATAGGCAAGGTATCCGAGGGAGAGCAGAATGAGTACGGTTACGGACCCGAATTTCAGATATTTGCTGGTTTCGCTGGACATGGGAGTTGGCCGCGGGAACCTTCCGCGCCTACCTCGGAACTCTACGCGCCTCGTGAGGGGCGGTCAAGATACAGAAGGTCTTGACGGACTGCATTTACAATCTTTACAGCGGCATATACGGAACCCACAAAAGGCAGGCCTTGACTCATGATCCATCCCTGGCACGACGTAACTCCGGGAAGCCACCTTCCGCAGGAGTTCAATACCGTCATTGAGATTCCCTTCGGCTCGAGCGTGAAGTACGAACTGGACAAAACCAGCGGCTTGATCAAACTCGATCGCATTCTGTATTCGGCGGTTTACTATCCCGCGAATTACGGCTTCATTCCGCAGACTCTGGCCGAGGACGATGACCCGATCGATGTGCTGGTGCTGTGCCAGGAGACGGTGGTGCCGCTGACCATCATCCACGCGCGCGCTATAGGGCTGATGACCATGATCGACTCGGGGAAGAAGGATCACAAGATCATTTCGATCGCCACCGAAGATCCCGAGTTCAATCCTTATCGGGAGGCGGCGGAAATGCCTCCTCACCGGCTGCTCATGCTGCGGCGCTTTTTTCAGGACTACAAACTGCTGGAGGGCAAGTCCGTCGAGGTCGACGAAATTGAGCCGGCCACTAAGGCCTATCCCATCATCGAGGACGCGTTGCACCGCTATAGCGAGCAGCGGCGCAAGGGATTTGTGGGGGCGAAACCCTAGCGTTTATTGGACTTCGGGGTGAGTTGCGGCGATACCGATTAATGTCTATAACATTACTTGACATTGTTCGTGAAATTCGCTATCTTCTGAATCGTTCCCTCCTGGCTCGTACCGCCATTCGCCTGGTGGTACGGGCCGTCTTTTTTGCCCAGGGGAAGCTCTGATTAATTCCCGCCGGGATCCCCAGAATGCGGGTCCCCAGCGGCTAGAAGCCGCTATTGATTCTGCGGCAGTTACGGCACGAGTGGAAACCGTGCCCTTCCCAAAACCGGTGCTCATCGGAGTTTTTCCGCAAGCTGTGAAGTCGTGCCCTTTCAAAGCGGTTCATGATTCGACTTAATCAGAGGTTGCTTAGCTGCCTTTTTCGCGCTCGTAGGGTTTCTGCATGTAGCGGCGGGTCTCTTCGAGAGCGCCCTGGGTGTTGTCGTTGGTCTGGATGGCCTGGCGGTATTCGTTGACGGCGCGCTCGCGCTGGCCGGTGACGTCGAAAATCTTGCCTAATTGCAGGTGGCTCCAAACCTCGGTCCAGTGCGGCTCGCCGTCGCCGTTCAGCGATTCGCGATAAGCGTTCGCCGAGGCCTGATAATTTTTCTGGAGGAAAAATACTTCTGCGATGCGGTAGTGGGCAAGAGAGCTGTTCTTGTTGACTTCGAGGGCCTTGTTGAACTCGCTGAGCGCGCCCGACAGGTCGTTCTGCTGGATCAAACCCTGTCCGCGGACGATCGATGAACGCAGCTTGATATCTTTCGAATTCGTGAGCACGCGGTTTTCGGGATCGATCGAGATGCGCCGCGGCCGTCCGAAAGTTTCCACTGAAAACGGAGAATCGGTGCCGACGACTTCGATTCGTTTCTCTTCCGTCCGGCCGTCGGTATCGATTCTCAGATTGATCGGCATGCGGAAAAGATCAAGATCTTGCGTGATGGCGCCGACAATGCGGAAACCTTTGTTGTTGCCGAGGCGGTAGATCGTGTACTTGGCTTTGAACTCGGGCGCGCTGGTGGAGTCCATCCACTGCGAATAGAACCAGAGCAGTTTTTGCCCGTAAACCTTCTCGCTCAGCTCGCGGAAGTCGTCGGTGCTGGCGGATTTCCCGGCGTATTTCGTGGCGAAATCGCGCATGATGTTGAGATAGTTTTTTTCTCCGACAACCCAGCGCAGCATGTGGAGGATCATCGCGCCCTTGTCGGTCACGAGCGACTGAAATTCGGGAGAAAAATAATCGAGCTTGGCGGCGCTTGAAAGCGGGACGCTGTCGTAGGCGAGGGCGCCGACCGACATTTCTTTCACCATCTCTTCGAGTCCGGCCTCGCCGGCCGCGCTTTCGACATAGCGGGCCTCGGAGTAGCGCGAGAAGCCATCGCTAATCCACCAATCCTCTTTCGAAGCCGGAGTCACCGAGACTCCCCACCATTGGTGGGCGATGACATCGGAAAGCACGCGGTAGTTGACCTTTTCCGTGACGGTGCGGCTGGCGAGGATGGCGATTTCCGGCGCATAGGCCGTGAGCACCGTGTCGTCGGGAATCTCAACGATCTTCAGGCGTGTCGAGGGAGCGTTGCCGTATTGGGTTACGTAATAAGTGAAGGCCTTGACTGCTGTGGACGCGTATTCGGCGCCCAGGCTCTGATGATTCGGCTTGAAAAAAACATGCAGATCGATGCCAGCGTCGTCGCTCTTGATCTCTTGAAAAGTCCCGGCAACGATGGTGCCGGGAAAGCTCGGCTTTTCCGAGACGAAGGTGAAGGTCTTGGAGTTGGCGATGACCGGGGCTGCGCTGGCCGCTGTCTTCTTTGACGAGCCGCCCGTTGACGAGCCACCCGCCGGCGAGCCCGATGTTTCTTTGCCACTGCCGATCACCACCATGTGCGCAGGGACGGTGACGCTGATGGTCGAGGTGAAGCGATTGACGCCGTATCCGGCGACGGGGAACCACAATCCGGAATAAAGCAGGTAGCTGGTGTCGGGACCAACATAGGCCAACTTGATGCCCGGAACCGGACTGTCGTCGGCGCTTTCAAGCGTGCCTTCGTATTCGAAGTTGAAGACCGTGGTGTCGTCTTTTGACAGGCCGCTATTCAACGCGAAGCGGACAGTGGAGTCCTGGGTGTTGCGTTCGGGCGCGAGCGGCTTGTTGTTCGCGTCGGTCAGCTTGGTAATCCGCAAGGCATTGTTCAATTGGAAGACGACGACATTCAGGTCTTCAAGGGCAGTGACCTTGACTACGGCGTGGGCGGCCAGTTTATGAGTCTGTGGCAGGAGTTCGACCTGGATCTGGTAATCGTCGACGCGCAGCCGTGCCTTTTCAGCCGCCACCGCGGAGCGGTTTGCCACCAGGGATAGGAGAGCAACAAGAGTTAAACCGAGCGCCCGACCGGCGGGTCGAGAATTGCTGAGCTTCAAGTAGGGTCTCCTGGCAGGTCTACAAATCTTTAAGATGTTAATTTTCCCGCAAAAGATGCTGTGGCCACAAGGGTTAGCGAAATTTCTTGGCTAAAACTTTGTCACCGAAGTGTCCTAGGGTGCCTTTGCCACCCTGAGCCCCGCAGAAGTCGAGAATTGGTCGACCTTATTCCGGGACCGACTTCATGATGACTTCGTGACGACATCGAGGATGATTTCGGCCGCGGCTTCCGAAGGGTGAGTGCCTCCGTGCCCTTGCTGCAGGCCCGACTTCACCGCGCCCAGGCGCTCGATCATCTTTGCCCGCGGTTCGCCCTCGGGAATGATCTTCTTCATCTCCGCGACCACATTTTCCACGGTAAATTTCTGCTGCACCAACTCGGGAACGACTTCCTCTCCGGCAATCAGGTTAACCATCGCAAAATAGGGAACTTTGACTCGGGGCTTGCCGAGTGCATAGGTCAGCGGAGACACGCGATAGACCATGACGAATGGCGTCCCCATGATCGCGGCTTCGACGGTAGCGGTGCCACTGGCAATGATTCCAGCCCGCGAATGATGGAGCGCAGGCAAGGCCTCGGGAACGAGATGGAGGTTGTGCTGAAGAGACGCCGTGTTTCGCGTTGCGTTGGGCGCTGCAATCAGCTCGTTCAGAAACGACGAATCCAAAGTACGCGCAATCGGCAGGAGAAATTCATAGCCGCGTGGATCATCCTGCTGGAGGCGTGCCGCCGAATCGAGGATCGTGGGCAGATTCATGCGTACTTCTTTACGGCGGCTGCCCGGCATCAACGTGATCCAAGGTTTGGTGGCGTCGAGTTGGTTCGCCACTGCGTAGGATTCACGCGATATCTCCGGAGCAGGAAGGTCGGCCAGCGGGTGGCCAACGAAAGTCGCATCAACTCCGCGGTCGCGGTAGAACTTTTCTTCAAAGGGAAAGATGACGAGGGCCTTGTTGATGTACTTGCGCAGAAGCCGGACGCGCCCCTGCCTCCACGCCCAGAACTGCGGGCAGACGTAGTAGACGACGGGAACGCCGCGCTTGCGCATCTGCCGGGCAATCCGCCAGTTGAAAGCGGGGGAGTCGATCACGACCGCAACGGCGGGATGTTTCTCGTCGGCGGCGCGAATCAACTTTCGGTAGAGTCCGAGAATTTTGGGAAGATGGCTGAGAATTTCTGTGATACCGACAACGGCGAGATCTTTCGCGTCGACCACGATCTCGCATCCCGCCGCCCGCATGCGCTCGCCACCTGCGCCGAAGAAGGTGAGCGAGTTCGTTGGATTCTGACTCTCCTGAGCGGGAAGTCTCGCAGCGCGGGCACGCAGAGCCTCGATGAGTTGGGCGCCATACATTTCGCCGGAAGCTTCTCCGGCCGAGATGAGAATCTGCACGTGCCAATTGTAAGGTACGGCGAATCGGCGCGGGCTGATCGGTCGATGCGAGGGCGGCATGCACTGGGGCGGCATGCACTAATGAGTATTCGGATGCACTAAGGGTGTAACAAATCCTCAATCGACCTCCATAGACTTGCGGCTGAGGCAAATCGGGTGCCTCAATTTTATTTCGACGGGGCAAGCGATGAATCGAGCGATGGCGGCAGTGAAAGCACTCGTGATCTCTTCAGAACTTCATACGAGAATCGGGCAGTTCGTGTTATGCGCTGGATTGCTTGTCGTGGTCACGGTGGGTTCCAGTGTGGCGGGCCAAGCTCGGCAGAACGGTGTGACCTATGACGGTCCCGCGGAATTGCCGATTGCGACCGTTGCGAGTGCGATGGCGGACACGCCTACTCCGGGTTCCATCATTACGGTCAATGCCGGAGGCGATCTAAAAGCGGCGCTAAGCAGTGCGCAATGCGGCGATGTCATCGAACTCCAGGCGGGAGCAAGCTTTGTTGGTCCGTTCACTTTGCCGGCCAAGCACTGTGACATCAATCACTGGATCGCTATTCGAACCAGTTCGCCGGACGCACTTCTGCCGGCCGAAGGCCAGCGTGCCACACCCTGCTACGCCGGTGTTGCGTCGTTGCCTGGGCGTCCCCAGTACGCCTGCGCCGCACCGCAAAACGTGATGGCACAAGTGTTGATGACAGGCAACGGGGACGGTCCGTTCCTGCTCGCGAACGGTGCCAACTATTACCGATTCATTGGCCTTGAGGTGACGCGTCCGAACGGCGCTCCCGGAACAGGCCGGCTGATGCGGGGACTGGGAACTTCGGATCACATTGTGCTGGATCGATCATGGCTGCACGGTCAGCTGCAGGATGAGACCTATAGCGGATTCAGCCTGAGCGGCATGACCAACGCGGCGATCGTTGATTCCTATTTCAGCGATTTCCATTGCATTTCCATTACCGGACATTGCACCGATGCGCACGCCATCAGTGGAGGAATCGGCAACACTCAGGATGGTCCCTTCAAGATACAGGACAACTTCGTGGAAGCGTCGGGCGAGGGCATTCTGTTTGGCGGAGGCGCAGCTACCACGACTCCAACCGATATCGAAATCATTGGCAATCACTTCTTTAAGCCGTGGCAGTGGATGCCAGGCAATCCGAACTTTGTCGGTGGCGCCAATGGCAGGCCCTTTATCGTAAAAAATCAGTTGGAATTGAAGAACGCGGTCCGCGTTCTGGTCGACTCGAACCTTATGGAAAACACCTGGGGCGGGTTTACCCAAACTGGCTACAGCGTTCTGCTAACTCCGAAGAACCAGCATATAGGGAAGAAAAACGTTTGCCCCAAGTGTCAGGTGACCGACATTACGATTCGTTATTTGCACGCCGCCCACGCTGGTGGCGGGCTGCAACTGGCGACGGCGCTTTCGGGGAACGGCAAAAATGGAGCGCGAGCGCTGGCCGGCGAACGCTGGAGCATCCACGATGTGGTTCTGGACGACCTGAGTCCACAATATGTGGGAGGAGGCACATCGATCGAAATACTAAACGCCTGGGGCCAGAATCCGCTGAACAGCCTGACCATTAATCACATCACAGCGTTTCCGGATCCTGCGGGGCACATGATCATTACCGGAAACAGTGAGAAACATCCGCAAATGTACGGATTCACGTTTACCAATAACCTGGTCGCGACCGCCCTACACCCGATCTGGAATACGGGTGGCCACAGCAGTTGCGCGATCAAAGACGTTCCGGTCACAACCATCAAGAGATGCTTCAGCAAGTCGACGTTTGTCAACAATGGCCTGATCGCTTCGCCAGCGCCTTTCCCGCCCTCGAGCTGGCCTGCGAATAACATGTTTGCGGCGACGATTGACGATGTCGATTTCACCAACTACAACAACGGCAACGGTGGAGATTACACGCTACTGCCCAGCAGCCCGTATAAGAACGCAGGCAGCGATGGCAAGGACCTGGGTGCCGATGTCGTGGGACTGAATGCGGCCCTGGCGAACGTCGAATAACGCCTTTCGAAACGCCCCCTTTCTTTCGATAATTCCTGTCTCGCTGGTTTCCCTTTGAAGCTAGCGGGCGGGTATTTCCTACCTTCTCCTGCATCGCCCGCGATCGGCATAAGCGACTCTTCCGCCAGCATTTAGCACCGATAGTAGCCAACCCGGTTCGAGGTTACGTCCGCGTATTGCCAGCCTGCCAGGGGCAAGTTAGTCTGAGATCGATACGGACCCCCTAAAACGAGATGCGGGCGGCCAGGCGTCTCGTTCGGTCAAGGTGTCAAACCGCCTAAGACCTCGCTCAGACCGCCATTAAGGACGCATGGGAAGAAACGAAAGACGCTCGGCGCAAGCTTGCCTTTTGGTGGCTTGCCTTCTCATGTTTTCGACGGGGTGCCGCACCGCGTCGCACAACTCTTCTGTTTTCGACAACGTTGAAGCTGTGCGCACGGCGGCTGCGAATCCGAGCAATTATGGAAAGCCGCTTCGTATCGAAGGAGTCGTGACCTTCTGCGATCCCGAGTGGCACCTGCTGTTTCTGCAGGACGCGACTGGCGGACTCTTCGTCCACCTCGCAGAAGAAGGTACTGACCTGCAAGCGGGCCAATCGATCGAAGTATCCGGTAAGCTCGCGCCCGGCAACCGCGGGATCGACGACGCTCGCTTTCGCGTGCTTGGCTCCGCACCCATGCCGGCAGCGCAAGAGTTGCCCGACTTAACCAATCTGGCTCACATAAAGCTCTCACAGTGGGTGGAGCTTCATGGAAAGGTGCGCGCGTCTTCGCTCGAAGATGGTCGCTTTACGCTCACCGTGGTTGATGGAGTTCGTCGTACCAGGGTCCGGATATTAACTTCGAAACGAGTCCGGCCGATCAACTACGTTGGCGCCGAGGTGGCGATAACCGGTGTCTCCGCGGCCACAGTGGACGAGAAAGCGAATACAACGGGCATCCAGGTATTTGTTTCTTCGCTCGATCAAGTCAAGCTGCTCGGCAATCGCTCGTTGAGCGATCCTTTCACGCGTAAGGCGGATCCAGTCTCGATGGCGTTCGACCGCAGTGTGACTGGGAAGCTGGTGCACCTCGCGGGAACTGTCGTCGAGGAAAAACCGGGGCGCGTGCTGGTGGTGCGAGACGGAGCGGCGCAGGTGCAAGCGCTCGTCGCTGACTCGTCGCAGCTTGCTCCCGGAGACTACGTGGAATTGCTGGGGTTTATCAGTTCGTCTCCGGCGTATGAACTCGAAGACGCAATCGTGCGCATTGTCGCTCCGCGAACCCCGTTGGAAGAGTCGCAGATCAAGGGAGCTTTGCGAACGATTCGTGAATTGAAGTCTCTGTCGGTGGAGACGGCGTCTAAGCAGCTTCCGGTGGATGTGCGCGCGACGGTGACTTTCTTCGATCCCGCGCTCAGCCTGCTCTTTGTGCAGGATGAGACTGCCGGCGCCTATGTGGACGTTCACAGTGGTAGTCCTGACATCGCAGCCGGAGACATTGTGCGGGTGCGCGGGTTGAGCGGCCCGGGCGATTACGCGCCCATCATTACCCTGCCGACCATCACACGTCTTGGCAGGGGCACAATGCCGAAGCCGCTGACGCTATCTCTGCAGACCCTGGCTTCGGGAACGAATGACGCCGGCTGGGTGACCATCGTTGGTATCGTTCACTCGGTTGCGCAATGGAAGAGCATTCGTTCTTTCAAATTGGTGGTTGCTGGTAACAGCTATGCGGTGGATCTGCCGCGCGGGTCGAACGTCGACGCATTCCAACAGAGCCTGCTGGATGCGCAGGTCAGCGTCAGCGGGGTGTGCGGCGCGGTGTTCAACGAAAAAAGACAATTAGTGGGCCTGAAGTTCTTCGTTCCCGGTACAGAGTACGTGAAAATCCAGGAGCCTGCTCCCGAGGAGTCGTCCAGGCGCGTGCGTCCGATCATTGCCCTCTTGCGGTTTGACCCTTTGAATCTGTCGGTCCATCGCACCACAATTCGCGGGGTAGTGACCCTGCTGGACGGCCCACAGTCGTTTTATGTGCAGGATGGAAGCGCGGGTATCTACGTTGAGGGCGAGCACAAGGGGCAAGTCCGTATCGGGCAACTGGTGGAAGTTTCCGGCTTTGCCGAGGCCGGTCCCGACGGGCCGTATCTGGAAGATGCGACCGTCCACGTGATCGATGGGAAATCGCAGGTCACTCCGATCAAGGTATCGGCCGAGGACATTGCGACGGGGCTGTACCGATCACAACTGGTTACGGTGGAAGGAAACTTGCTTGAGCGAGTCAGCGGTCTCGATGAGGACACGCTGATCCTACGCGCCGGTGGGCTGATATTGCGCGCGCGACTGCAAGGTGGCAAGCTCCCGCCGGAGGTACGCGCTGAGAGTGTGCTGGCCGTCACAGGAATCTTGCAGAGCGAAGGGCGCGCCGATCAGGATTCTTATCGGATCGCGCTGCCGTCTGCCGGCAACGTCCGCGTGATTAAGGCTGCATCGTGGTGGACACCGCAGAATGTGGCTCGGGCGCTTACCGCCGTTATTTTTGCCGTTCTCGCGGTCCTGCTCTGGGTGTCGATCAAAGCGTATCGGTTGCGTTCTTATCAGGCGCGGCACGATTCGCTGACGGGGCTTCCCAATCGCCGTTCAACGCTGGAATATCTGGAGCGGCAGATGTCGCGCGCCATGCGCGAGCGGACGCCGCTCGGGGCCATTCTCGCCGACGTGGACAATTTCAAGAAAGTCAACGACAGCTACGGACACCAGGCGGGCGACGCCGTGCTGAAGAAAATGGCGGAGATTTTCAATGTCGTTTTGCGGCCTTATGACGCGGTTGGCCGCTACGGCGGAGAAGAGTTCCTGATTGTTGTCCCCAACTGCGACGTCGTCACGGCCAACGAAATCGCCGAGCGCATTCGAGTGCGGTTCATGGAGGAGAGCTTTACTTCCGTGCTCCACGCGCAAACATTCCACGTGACCTGCAGTTTTGGGGTTGCGATTGCCGACGGCGAGCCGTGGAATATGGACTCGCTCCTGGCAGCCGCCGACCGCGCCTTGTATGCTGCGAAGAATGCAGGACGGAACAGGGTGATGGTCGCCGAAAGCGTGCAGGCCCAGGCTAAGTCTCAATCCATTCCCGTCTAGCGTCTCGAATCGTTGCGCTGCGTTAGCAACCTAGTCGTCCGCGCTGATAGTCGGCTCCGGGATATTAGTTGTTCGCGCTACTGCGACTTCCTGATCCTTGTACTGGAGCTGGTAGAGCTTGTAGTAAATCCCGCGCTGGGCCAGCAGTTGCTGGTGCGATCCCACCTCGCGGACCCTGCCCTTATGCATCACGATGATCTTGTCGGCGCGCTGGATCGTCGACAGGCGGTGGGCGATGATCAGCGCCGTCCTACCCTCGACCATGCGGTTCAAGGCATCGCGCACGCGGAATTCGGTCTCGGTATCGACGCTCGACGTGGCTTCGTCAAGAATCAAAATCTTCGGATTGTGAGCCAGGGCGCGAGCGAAACTGATGAGTTGCTTCTGTCCGGTGGAGAGCGTCGATCCGCGCTCGCGTACTTCTTCCTTGAACCCGCCGGGCAAGGTGCGGATGAATTCTGCGAGGTTCACATCCTCGGCGGCCTGTTCCACGTCCTGATCTTGAATGCGCGCCGTTCCCAGCCGGATGTTGCCACCAACGGTGCCGCTGAATAGGAAAGGATCCTGCAAGACGACGCCAAAGCGGCTGCGAAGTTCGTCGAGATTCATCTCTTTGATGTCGACGCCGTCGATGCGAATCGCTCCGCGTTGTACGTCGTAAAAGCGCATCAGCAGCGAGATGAGCGTAGTCTTCCCCGCGCCCGTGTGTCCGACGACTGCGACGGTTTCCCCCGGCTCAATGGCGAAACTGACGTCGCGCAAAACCCAGTCCGGTTCTTTTTCGTGGGCTCCACCATGTGCTCCATCTTCCGGGGGGCCGTCGGTTAGTCCGGAGACGTGGTCGGCGAAGTTATAAGCGAACGACACGTGATCGAATTCAATCCGCCCCGGTCCCTGTGGTGTTTTCGTCGCCGCGGGCGATGTCACTTCAATCTTCGTGTCGAGCAGTTTGAATACGCGCTCTCCCGCCGCCATCGCCGATTGCAGGATGTTGTATTTCTCGCTCAAATCCTGAATGGGGCGAAAGAAACGCTGCGCATATTGCATGAACGCGACCAGCACGCCGATCGTCATCGCATTCTGCGCTACGTGCGCAGTAAAGATGGTCTTTCTGGAGAATCCAATCGCTACGGTGGACACAGTCGCGTGCTGAAGGATCCCGCTTCCTCCAAACCAGATGATGCAGGCGATCGCAACCGCAGACAGAACTTCCACTACAGGGTAATAGACGGAATAGGCCATGATCGCGTCTTTGAACGCTTCCATGTGCGAGGCATTGATGGCCGAAAATTTATTGAAGGCGCGCTTTTCGCGATTGAAAAGCTGCAAGACCAGCATTCCTGAGACCGCCTCCTGCAAGTAGGAATTGATGCGGGCGATGGCGGTACGAATCCGTCGATAAGAATCGCGTACCTTGTCGCGGAATACGCCGGTCGCGTAGGTGATCAGCGGGAGCACGGCGAAGGTGACGAGGGCCAGCTTCCAATTCATATTGAGCATGATGGCGAGGATGAAAAAAAGGACGAAGACATCCTCGAAAATCGACACCACTCCCGAGGTAAACATTTCGTTGAGAGCGTCGACGTCTGTGGTGACGCGCGTGACCAGACGCCCGACCGGATTCTTGTCAAAAAACGCCACATGCATCAACTGGAGGTGGCGGAAAATCTGACTGCGCAGATCGAACATCACTTTCTGTCCGGTCCATTGCATCAGATAGGTCTGTACGAATTCGAGGACAAACGTCCAGACGAGAATGCCGACATAAAGCCCACCAATTTGCGCGATCCCAGTTAGCGGAGCGGAACTCAGACGGTCCCCGAGCCAGGAGTGCGAATTCGGCGATTTCGCGAGATATTTGTCGATCGCAACCTTGGTGAGGAACGGACCCAGAACATCCAGCCCCGACTTCAGGATGATTGCCGCGAGCGCCACGATCACGTGCCACTTATAGGGACGCAGATACGTTAAGAGCCGGCGCATCAGCCGGCCGTCGTATGCCTTGCCCAGTATTTCGTCTTCCTGATTAGAGGCCATCGCGGAGCAGGAAAATCAAGATTCGGGATCGCCTCGGCGGCGACCACCCTTGAACTAAAGATACCGCAATATTCGCGGGAGGGTTCCCGAAGCAGTACTTCAGATAGACGTGAAGTAGGAAACGCAAGATGTAAAACATTCAAGTTTTCTCGTCGGCGCACTGCCACGGTCCCCAGAGGGGGGGTGATGTTGAGTGCCGCCAGCAGTCGCCACAAAGCCGTACGCGCTAGCAAGACGCCGCCGCCGACCGCGACCAATAAACGGCTGCGGATTTCGCTGGCAATGGATTTGCTCTAGGTTGACCGAAACTCTCATTCCGTTCATTGACGATTTGTGAACGATTTGTGGCCGCATTCCGGTGGATGTCTAGTTAGGTTTGGAAGTGGGGTGGTTACCTGCACTGGACCCGGCTTTCGAAGGGGTGCAGTCGGCGTCATTGCTGCAGTCTGGACAAACCACCTTGGCATTTTGTTCTTCCATCTGATGGAGGAAGGTGGAAAACGTCTTGCCGCACCGGTGACAAAGAAGTTCTATCGAGTCGTTGCTTGCATTCGGGTTCATATTATCGTTCATATTTTTTTCCCTAGCCGCTCCTAGCCTAGCATCTCGCAAGTCTGGTCGTCTGTCTCATACAATAAACGAACGGATGGCGCTTGGTCTCTACATCTCTGTGCCGTTTTGCCGGACGAAATGCAGCTTCTGCAACTTCGCGTCTGGCGTGTTCTCAGAGTCTGCTTACGAGAATTACGTTGCTCGCCTCATCGAAGATATCGCGAGCGCTCGTGGGTTGGCCGGGCAATTCGATGGCAGATTGGAGGGAACCTCCTCCGACTCGAGTGCCGATTCGATTGTCGATTCGATCTACTTGGGCGGAGGAACGCCGTCGATTCTCGCCCCGGGGCAGCTTGCGCGCATCTTTGTCGCTGCGCGCGAGCATTTCGGCATCACGGCCGACGCCGAGGTCACTGTCGAATGCGCACCGGGCACACTTTCACCGACATTGATCGACGCCCTGCTGCAATGCGGTGTTAACCGGGTGAGCCTGGGCGTCCAGTCGTTCGTCGACCGCGAAGCGCACTCCGTTGGACGCCTGCACAATCGAGAGATCGTCCTCCTCGAAATCGGACGTCTGCGCGAGGCTGGCCTGGACAATATCAGCATCGACTTGATCGCCGGGTTGCCGCACCAGACGGCAGAAAGCTGGGCCTTCTCCGTTGCGGAGACGATTGCGACCGGCGTTCCACATGCCAGCGTTTATATGCTCGAGGTGGACGAAGACTCGAGGTTGGGCAGCGAACTGATGGCGGGCGGCGCGCGATACCACGCCCACTTTGTCCCCGGTGACGACGCAAGTGCGGATTTCTACCAGCAGGCTTGCGCCATACTCAGCGACGCGGGCATCGCCCAATATGAGATTTCAAACTTTGCGCGCGGTGAGGGGAGGGGGAGTAAGCAGTCGCGGCACAACTTGAAGTATTGGACTCGCCAACCCTACATCGGCTTCGGCGTGGACGCACACTCGATGTTGCCGTCGACAAAGGAAACAGGCGGGGCCGTCCGCTTTGCAACTCCCGACTCACTCGACGCTTATATGAATCGGCGGCCGCACACAGTCACTGAAGTCTCGCGACGAGCTGCGATAGAAGAGGCACTCTTCCTGGGCCTGCGCTTAAACCGAGGCATTGATCTCGACGAATTGAGGACGGAATCCGCCGCGGAGGCCGCGCAGTTGGAAGCTATCCGGGAGTGCGTGGACGACGGCCTCCTTGAACGGCGAGGTGCGACCCTCCGCCTGACTCCGCGGGGGCGACTGCTATCCAACGAAGTGTTTGCGAGATTTCTGATTGGAGAAAAAGAAGAAACAAAAGTGGGAACCGGCCACGTGAATCCACGTTAGTTGGCCGATTAATGCCATTCGGCTTAGGCCTATCCGGTCCCCACCATCTCAAAAACTTTGCCAAGGCCGATGCCCATATCGAAAACAGGGGGCTCCGCTGCCAGAGCCTGTATGCCGGCCTCTCCCGAAAGATTCATCCAAACGATACGAACTTGTGTCCCCGATGCGCCGAGCTGCACGTCCAGTAACTCTCCGGTCTGAACTTTGGCCCGCACGCCGCTCAGGACTGCTCCGCCGTTGCTGACGTTGCGCACCCTTACAATCTCGGCGAAGGGTCGGGCCAGCCGGTCAACTCCCCAGATCCGCACCGGAAACGCCAGGTCTAGCCTGCGCTCTTTTCGCCGATCCATAATTTGCTCGCAATTAACGAGTGCAAGCGGATCATAACCATGAACCCGACAAAACGAAACGTCACATCGGTTACACGCGGAGGCGTTCCCGAAGTTACGTTGTGATAGAGGCAAAAATAGAGGAGGGGGACAGCACAAAGCGACGGCTCGGCCAGGACCGCGGGATGTTCGATCTAAAGCAGCGGCGTTAGTTGAAGTCCTTCATCGAGCAGGCTCCGGCCCCGCGCGGATCGCCACACGATCCGCACGCTCCGGATGAGCCTGCCGACATTGACGGCTGCGAAGATCCACCCTTTGCGGAGACGGCAAATACCGAAAGTTGAGGCTCGAGTTTCTTGCTCTTGCACTTGGGGCACTCGGCTTTTTGCGAGCCGAAAACCAGCGCCTCGAACTCGTTCTGACATCCCTTGCAGACGTACTCAAAGAGAGGCATGAGGGAACTCCGCGGAGAAAAGTGCTGTCTTCTATTTAAAATCAAAGCGTGGTTACTTCGCAAACGGTTACGCCTCGAATTCAGCTGCCGACCCGTCCTTTCGTTCCGCGGCGCGGGCTCAGCGGTGGTCATGTTCAAACGCTCGCTAGTTTTTTGATTCAGCGACGTTTTAACGTGCCGCCGCCGGAGGAGCGTCTCATTGAAGTCGAGCCGGGCGTCAAGGTGCTTTGCCACTGCCACTGGCAGGAAAATCGAGCGCAGGCGTTGACCGTCATCATTGTGCACGGTCTCGAAGGGTCGAGCGAGTCGCAGTACATGCTGGGGGTGACCGAGAAGGCACTCGCCGCCGGCATGAACGTGATCCGCTACAACCAGCGCAACTGTGGCGGTACGGATGCGCTCGCGCCTGTGCTTTATCATTCCGGCCTGTCGAACGATGTAGCGGTCGTGGCGCGCGACCTGATTGCGCGTGACGGTATTTCGCGTCTGGCTTTGGTGGGTTTTTCGATGGGCGGCAATATCGTGCTGAAGCTGGCTGGGGAGTGGGCCAGCGGTGGTCCTCCACAGTTTCTTGGTGTAGCCGCGTGCTGCCCGGCTATCGATCTTTCTACTTCGTCAAACACGTTGCACGAATTTTCGAACCGACTCTACGAGAAATATTTCTTGTGGGCGCTCCATCGGCGGATGGTGCAGAAAGCGCGGCTCTTTCCCGCGAACTTCGATACGAGCCGACTGCGCGGCATTCGCAGCCTGCGGGAGTTTGATGACAAGATCACTGCCTACTACTGCGGCTTTAAAGGTGTGGATGATTATTATTACCGTGCGTCGGCGGCGCATGTGGTCGGCGACATTTCGGTACCAGCGCTGATTTTGCATGCCGCGAACGATCCGTTCATTCGGATCACAGAAGAGACGCGGCAGAAGATACTTTCGAATCCGAATATCACATTCATTGAGCCGCGGGATGGCGGGCATTGTGCGTTCGTTGGCGTGCCTATTGACTCACCCGCTGCGGCGGGCAATGGGAGCGGCTCGGGGCGCGGTTCCGGTCAGGACGACGGTTTTTGGGCCGAGCGTGAAATCGTTGAATTCCTGCGCCGGTTCCAGCGAACAGGGCCTTAATGGATGCCGACTTCTCGATCGAGTTAGGACACGACGATCCGGTGCTCGACTTCCCATGGACTGATCCGGCGGGCAAGCTCGCCTATTTGGACCTGAAGCGCCATCCGGAGCTGATTGCGAAGATCGAAGAAGCGCAACGGTTTCCAGAGCTCGGGGAATTTCTTTGCGTGGTGAATTCTCCGCGAACGGCTATTGAGACGGCCAAGTGTGATACGTGGGCGACTACAGACCTGAGTGTCGAAGAAGAGATCTACGAGTCTTCCTGCAAGTTTGCCAGTTATGTGGATGTAGTGTTCTGCGGGGCGGCCCGACGCCTCTCTCTTGGCGCGCACGAGGACTTTGCCGGGAAGTTGGTCAAATTGTTGACGCGGGCGCCTGAGGTCTCGGCGACGCTCGAGGCGTGCATACGCCGATGTTATTTCGAGCATGACGGTTCAACACAAGATGGTTTTTACTGCACGATCTACTTGAGTGGCTTTGGAAGTGACGAGAATGACGCACGCCAAAAGTGGGGAGTTGGGTTGAAGCTGGCGCAGAATGCGTTGATTCAGTTGTCAGCCGAAATCGAGTGAGGCAGAGGCCTACGCTGGCTGAACGCGTCGCATGATCGTTTGCCAGCTGAATTTCTTCCAGTTGATCCGCGTTCGGAGCAGAGACAGCACGAGCATGAAAAGAATGATCTCGATGAGTCCGCGTGATGCCATCGCGATCGACTGTGCTCGCTTTGGGAGAATCGAAAACCGTCCGTAGACGAATTCGATGTGTACCCAGTAGACGAGGAGCGAAGTTTGTCCGAGTTGGATGAGCGGGCTGAAACCTCGGGTTCCGAGACCCCAGTTGCACCACGCATAGCTCAAAAACGCGATCACTAGTAAGAGACCGACGCGCATCATCAGAAAATTAGGGCTGGTGTGCCAATAGTCGTAGACAGAATAAATGCGGATCGAAGAGTGATCGAGTGCGTACGCTGCCAAAATTGCGCCGATCCCGACGGCGGCGAAGAGGCCCAGCGTTTTTGTCGAGTGAGTCCGCGCTTTGTCGCTGAAAAGAACGAAGCCGGCGGCGAGACCTGCGAAAGCGAAGGCGGACCAGGGAAAGAGTGGGAAAATCCAGGACTGTGGCGATCCAAGATTGTGGCATCCGTCGATGTAGGACTCGAGCGGCCACGGCAACCAAGTCGGGCGCCATGTCGTGTACAGCGGCGGAGTGAGCAGAGCAATCACGGCAGCCGCAGCGATTGCGGAGATGGTCAACGCGGTTTCGCGCCGGACGCTGCTCGACTTGGCGATTGTCTTCCCGATTGTCAGCGTCACGCCACAGAGCAGGGCCATGAGAATCATCGAGACCCCGATCGTGTTCAGAATATCCACGCGGAACAGGTCGGACCATGGCGCCCATCCCCACGCGATCACATACTCCTGTAGACGGAAAAGCAGTCCGAAGGCCAGGATCTCGGCGCCGCGCCGCGCCATTTTGCGAGTCACTTCGGCCGGAGTGAGATTCTTTGCGGTGAGCTTGGTGATGATTAGGGCAAAGGACACCCCGGCGAGAAATAAGAACATCGGCGCTGGCAGTGTGCCGAGAAGCTGTGATCTTTGGAGGAAAGACGTGTTGCGAGCGTCGCCGCCCAACCATGCGTCATAACAATGAGTCTGGAACATCAGGATGCAAGCCATGCCGCGCATCCAGTCGATCCAGGCGAGCCGTGATGGTGGGGTGGTGGGTGAGATTGACGCGGGCAGGTTCATGCGATCGTCTTCGTTCAGCCGATGTTCAGCCGATTATTTCATCCCCTCGAGAATTGAGCCGACGATGCCGCCGACTACGCCTCCCTTTGCCGCATCACCGGACGACCGCGGCATATATTCCTGAAGCTTGTGGGCCAACTGCGCGATGGGGAGGGTCTGCAACCAAACGCGGCCGGGGCCGGTCAGCGCGGCCAGAAAAATTCCATCGCCGCCGAAAATCATGTTCTTGATTCCCGGCACGGTTACGATTCGAAACGTGATACTCGACTGAAACGCACCGACATGGCCGGGGTGAACACGGAGGCTTTCTCCTGGCTGGAGGTCTTTGATGATCAACTCGCCAGAGAGTTCGAGCCAGGCCGTCCCCTGCCCGGAGAGATGCTGGAGTAGAAATCCGTCGCCGCCGAAGATTCCAGCACCAAGCGACTGCTGGAAGCCAACGCCGATTTGAATTTGCGGCGTGGAGCAAAGAAAGCCATGGCGATGGATCATGTAGTCGTGGCCCGGGCCAACTTCGACGGGAACGATGTGCCCGGGAAGCTTCGTGGCAAAGGCAATCTCGCCGCGTGCTCCGCCGGCGCGGTATTCCGTCATAAAAAGTGTGCCGCCGCCGGCGACGCGCTTGATCGCGCCGAAAATCCCGCCGCCTCCGCCCATTTGCGTGTGGGTGGTGAGTTGAATGGAACTGGTCATCCAGGAGAGTTCGCCGGCTTCGGAAATAACCGACTCGTTTGGTTCGAGCGTGAATTCCAGCACGGGCATGGTCGTGCCCACGATGCGGCTCTGCATGGCAATCTCCTGAGACCTTAAGCGTTGCTTTGATCAAGCAAAGCGTAAATGTATCACAGGAGTTTAGAGGGTCCGGGCGCGGGTTTTTCGCTCTTGGCTATGGCTTCGGTTTGCCCGCTCTGATCTGCTGGACCAACGTGTCGATCTCCTCGGCAGAGAGCTTGCCGGAGTATTTTGGCATGTGTCCTTTGCCGTTGGTGATGATGGTGCGCAGGTCGTCGGCCGGAGTCGCAATCGTTTTTTCGGAGACTAGCGATGGTCCGCCGAAGTGTCGTCCCTCGGCGGATTTGCCGTGGCATTTGGCGCAGTTTTTCTCGAAGACAGGGTTCGAAGTCAGTGTCGCGTCAGGCGGCGCCTGCGCGAACGCGGTCGTTAGAGCACAGGACAAACATGCGGTGGCGATCAATTGAGAAATTTTCATGGTGGACCTGGTCGATGAAATCGTGTCGATGAAATTAGCGCACAAACTTTGGATGCGCCGCGGGTTGCGAGTTGTAAGGCTTTTTTGCGGGGCCATCGTCGTGAGGGGCGGCAGCGTGCAGGTTGGCTGGCGTGCTAGCATTTCGTGGAGCGCCTTCGGGTCCATCATGATTTGCCTCCAAGCCCTCGATCATCGGTGCTTCAAACCTTCGAAACGCATGATCCTTGGTGCATTTCTGTTGATGTTTGTTGGCCTGAATTTCGTTTCACCCAATCCCGCATTCGCCAAGGACGAGCCGAAATGGCTCGAAGTGCATACGGCCCATTTTCAAGTTCTTACTGATGCGGGCGACAAGCGCGGGCGCGAAGTTGCCTTACGCATGGAGCAGATGCGAGCGGTTTTTGGGCAGCTGATATTAAAAAATAAACTGAAAATGCCGATACCGATTACCGTCATTGCGCTCAAGAGCGATAAGCAATATGGCATGGTCGCTCCGGGGAAGCAGAGTATGGCGGCTGGGTTCTACGTCCCCGGATCTGATCGCGTTTTCATCGTGTTGAATCTGTTTGAAGCCGATCCATGGCGTTCGATTGCGCATCCACTGGCGCACTATCTTCTGAATTTCAACTACCCGCCTGCTCAGGGATGGTTCGACGAAGGCCTGGCGGAGTACTTTGGTTCGATCCAGATCGGCAAACAAGTCGAACTTGGAGGCGATCCTGAACTCGCGCCGGAGTGGCACGAAGACGTATTCGACGAGATGACTCGAGACCCAAAGGTTCCGCAGTCACTGACTCAGTTAGCAAGCTCTCCGGTGTGGCTGTCGATGACGGATCTCTTCACGATGAAGCATGACGGATACGGAAAACGCGAAGGCAGTCACAACACTCTGTATTATGCGCAGTCCTGGATGGTCGTCCACTATTTGCTGAACAAGAACAAGTTGCCCGAGGCCGGGACTTACTTCGATCTGGTCCTGAATCAGAATGTGCCTGTCGATAAGGCGATGGCGCAGGCTTTTGATTTGTCGCCAGCACAAATGGAAACGGCTGTAAAAGATTACTTCAAGACGCTCAGCGGACTTGGAATCGCGCTCGATCAAGCGAAGAAGCCGATTGTCGATCCGATCGACAACCTGCAACCGGTGCATTTTGCGGTTCCGTTTGATACGGACGAAATCGGAATGACCGTGCTTCCTTCTAAAGAGGAGGACGCCAAGGCGTTGATTGCCGACGCGATGGCGCGAATTCCGGAGCATCACGATCAGGCGGTGCACGATCTGCAGCAACTGATCACAGGCCCGAAGGACAACGAGCCGGCGCGGCGGGGGCTCGCGGCGGACGCCATCCGGCAAAAAAAGTTTGACGTCGCCGCCGATGCATTGGAGCAAGCGCAGGAACTGAATGCGCAGGATCCCTGGATCTGGTATTACCGTTCGGCGATGAAGTATCAGCAGGCGCAAGCCACGCGCAGCGAGATACACGGACTGGCGAATATGATGCAGGATTTGCGGGCGGTTGCGGATTGGTATCCGGAGTTGGCCGACGCCTATAACATGCTGGGCATGGCTCGCGTTGAGGGCGGCGGCGTCAACTCGGCACTGGAGGCGCAACGGCAGGCGATTGAGCTGGCTCCGCGCAATGTGGAGTATCAGTTCAACCTCGGACAGATCTATGTGGCGGCGAAGAAGTGGGAGTTAGCTCGGGAAGTCTTCACGCGCTTGAAAGCGGGGCCCGATCGGGCAGCGGCAGCGGCGGCGAAAGTGCAGCTCGACGATTTGGATACTCTGGAAAAGTATGGTGTGCGTCCTGTTCATGCGGGAGAAAGCGAGGCGCCCGCCGGAGCGGCCAGCACTCCCGGTGCGGGACGTGGCAAGCCGGCAGCGGTGGCGAGTGCGGCGCAGGAGGTGGACGAAGACGCCGACTCGGCGCCCAAACCAGCCATCCCGAAGGCCGGGACTGTCGGCCCAGTGCAGTTTCTCAAGGGCAAGATCGTCAGCAGCGACTGCTCAAAATCACCAGAGGCGACCATTAATATTTTGAGTGGTATGACGACATACCGTCTCCACGCCGCGGACTACAGGTCAATCCTCGTAATCGGAGAGGATCAGTTTTCATGCGAGTGGACGAATCGGATCGCATCCGTGAATTATCGTGCGGCCGGTAAGCACGAGGGTGAAGTCGTATCGATTGAAGTTCACTGAAGAAGTTCATAGTTAAGAAAGCCACAACGATGAGCGTCAGCATTGCAGGCGGCCAGAATATGCGAAGATGAAATGCGGGGAGTAGAGAACGATGGAAAATCCACTCAAGCTTAAACGAATTCATCATGTTGAATTTTGGGTAGGCAACGCGCGGCAAGCCGCATATTTTTATCGCAAGGGATTCGGTTTTTCTCAGATCGCATACAGCGGGTTGGAGACCGGTCAACGGCAGCGGACTTCTTACGCGCTGACGCAAGGCAAAGCGAATTTTGTCCTCACGACGCCTCTGACGCCCGACGATGTTGCAGCCGATCACATACGAAAACACGGTGACGGCGTGCGCGACATCGCTCTCGAAGTTGAGGACGCGGATCAAGCATTTGCCGAAGCTGTTCGCCGCGGAGCGCAGCCAGCCGAAGAGCCGCACGACCTCAAAGACGAGCATGGAACGGTTCGGCGCGCCGCTCTCCACACTTATGGCGACACCATTCACTCGCTGATCTCCTATAAGGACTACAAAGGACCCTTTCTGCCAGGGTTTGCGGCGGCCAAAGTCACCGGTGATGACTGTGGCATTCTTCGCATCGATCACATCGTCGGCAATGTTGAACTGGGCAAGATGCAGTTCTGGGCGGACTACTACACGAGCGTGTTCGGGTTCCACCGCTACATTACGTTTGACGACAAAGACATTTCGACCGAATACAGCGCACTGATGAGCATCGTCATGTCAGATGATTCGCACTCGGTGAAATTTCCGATCAATGAGCCGGCCGCGGCGCGGAACAAGAGCCAGATTCAGGAATACATCGAAGCCTATGGCGGACCTGGGGCTCAGCACATTGCGCTGCAGTGCAAAGACGTGGTGTATACGGTGGGCAAGCTGCAGAGAAACGGACTCGATTTCCTTCGCGTTCCCGATACCTATTACGATGTGCTGCCGTCGCGCGTTGGGCCGGTGGAAGAATCGCTCAAAGAGTTGCACGCGCTTGGAATACTTGTAGACCGCGACGAAGAGGGCTACCTGTTGCAGATCTTCTCAAAACCGGTCGAGGACAGGCCAACCGTGTTTTTCGAAGTGATCCAGCGCAAAGGCAGCCGTGGATTTGGCAAGGGAAATTTCAAGGCCTTATTTGAATCGATTGAAATGGAGCAGGCGCGGCGGGGGAACCTGTAAGCGATGGCGAAAAAGAAGATCTCCACTGCGGCGAAGAAGCCGTCAATCAAGCTGCGTTATCAGTCAGGATTCGGCAACGAGTTCGCGAGTGAAGCGGTTGAAGGCGTGCTGCCACGCGGACAGAATTCTCCGCAGCGAGTTGCCCACGGATTGTATACGGAGCAACTGAGTGGCACGGCATTCACGGCGCCGCGCGGTGTGAATCGAAGGACGTGGCTTTACCGTATTCGTCCGTCGGTCGCGCACAAGCCGTTTGAGCCGATCAGCCCAAAACGGCTGCGCAGCGCGCCGTTCGAGGAAGTGCCGACGCCTCCGAACCAGTTGCGCTGGATGCCGATTCCGATTCCTGGTTCTACTGAACGTACGGACTTCGTCGACGGACTGATCACGATGGCCGGCAACGGCAACACGCATACTCATGCGGGCGTTGGAATTCACATCTACGTGGCCAATGCATCGATGACAGACCGCTTTTTTTACAACGCCGACGGCGAGATGCTGATCGTGCCGCAACAAGGGCGGCTGCTGCTTCGCACAGAAATGGGATTGATCGAAGCAGCGCCGGGCGAGATTGCCGTGATTCAGCGAGGTATTCGATTTCGCGTCGAGCTTCTTGAAAAGCAGGCCCGAGGCTATATCTGCGAAAACTACGGCGCGCTTTTCCGCCTGCCCGATCTGGGCCCGATCGGCGCCAACGGATTGGCGAATCCGCGCGATTTTCTGGCTCCTGTCGCCGCCTTTGAAGATCGCGAAGGCGATTTCAGAATCGCGACCAAGTTCCAGGGACGACTTTGGGAAGCGAGGATCGATCACTCACCGCTGAATGTGGTCGCGTGGCACGGGAACTATGTTCCTTATAAATACGATCTGGCGAATTTCAATTGCATTAATACCGTGAGCTTCGATCATCCCGACCCATCGATCTACACGGTGCTGACTTCGCCTTCGGAAATTCCGGGGACGGCCAATGTTGACTTCGCGATTTTTCCACCGCGATGGATGGTCTCGGAGCATACTTTTCGGCCGCCGTGGTTTCATCGCAATTTCATGAACGAGTTCATGGGGCTCATCCACGGCGAGTACGACGCGAAGGCTGAAGGGTTCGTGCCGGGCGGATCGAGCCTGCACAATTGCATGGCCGGTCACGGGCCCGACTCGGAAACCTTCGAAAAAGCGAGCCGAGCTGAACTGAAACCGGTTTACGTCGGCGACACTTTGGCGTTCATGTTTGAAACGCGATTCGTGTGCCAGCCGACGAAATTTGCGCTGGAGACTTCGCAGCTTGATGAACAGTACTTTGAGTGCTGGCAGGGACTGAAGAAGAAGTTCAAGACATAGTTCAAGACATGGTTGACTTGGATCGGTATGGGCCCGCAGACTGCTGAGAAAACCGAAAGCACGGGTGCAAGGGCCGCGGGCGCAACGGTCGCGCTGCTGTGCGACCTGATCGACTATGCGGGGCTGTTTCCGCCGGCGTCGCTGGGAATGGCGGCGGCTGTGGCCAACCATGCCGCGTATTCCAGTTCCGAATGGAACTGGATTCTCGGATGCTTTGCCGTGCCGGCGACGCGTCTGGATGAATTCGCCGAAGCTGCTGCGGCTCTACCGACCACCGCGCTGCCGACCGCGGTGGCCGAGACGACGAACTGGCGACTATCTGCGCTTATCGGTCCAGATGTGGCTGCGGACGTGGATCGCATTCGCACTTTTAATTCGCGGATTCTAGGTCCTCACTTGACGGCTACTGTGGAGTCGGTTGAAGTGAAGGTCTCGAGTGCGGAAGAAGTTGATCGGCTGTCAAAAATAATCCCTCGAGAGATGGCGACCTACTTCGAAGTTCCGCTTGAGAATTGCGCCGAATGTGTTGCGGCGATTGGAAAATCTGGCCGCCGAGCGAAAATCAGGACGGGCGGCGAAACGGTGGATAAATTTCCCGCTCCTGAAGAAGTGATCGAATTCGTTCGCCTGTGTGCTCTTGCTCGGGTGCCGTTCAAGGCTACTGCGGGACTCCATCATCCCCTGCGCTCGGTCCATCGGTTGACTTATCACCCGGATAGCGCGTCGGCGATGATGCACGGATTTCTCAATGTTTTTCTGGCTTCAGCGTTCTTGAGGGCGGGGACGGATCCGAAACTTACCGTTCAGTTGCTTGAAGAACAGTCGCAGGATGCATTTCATTTCGATTCGGATGGGATCACCTGGCGCGAACATCGCTTGAGCTCCGGAGAAATCGCAAATACGCGCCGCGAATTCGCAATGTCGTTTGGGTCCTGTTCCTTCACCGAGCCGGTTGACGATCTACGGTCGCTGCATCTGCTATGAAACCCATCCTCGACGAGACGCACGATCCAAAAACTCAAAGTTGGGTTGAATCGGCCAACGTCGCAGGTTCGGATTTTCCAATTCAGAATTTGCCGTTCGGTGTTTTTTGCAAACGCGACGCGGGCGCTAAGGCGAGAGTCGGTGTGGCCATCGGAGAGAGCATTCTCGACGTGGCCTCGCTCCATCATGGAGGTGGGCTGGCGGGCGATAGCCTGCGGCCCGCGGCGGAAGCCTGCGATTCCGGTTCGCTCAACGCGTTGATGGCACTCGGAACAGAGCCGCGTCGAGTATTGCGAAAACGTCTTCACGCAATGCTGAGTCATGACGCGACGGCGTCCGATCGACAGACAGCCACGCGGCACCTGACTGCACAGGGTGACGTCGACGTGCTCCTTCCGGCGGCGGTTGGCGATTACACGGATTTCTACGCGTCGATTTTTCACGCGACGAACGTGGGAAAGTTATTCCGTCCTGACAATCCGTTGTTGCCGAACTACAAATATCTTCCGATTGGTTATCACGGGCGTGCATCGTCGCTGGTTCCGTCGGGAACGCGAGTCCGGCGGCCGTCGGGACAGACACTCGATATTTTGGACAAAGTACCAAAGTTCGCTCCGACCAATGCGCTCGACTACGAACTGGAACTTGCTTTTTTTGTGAGCGCCGGAAACTCGCTGGGCCAAGCGATTCCGATCGGCGGAGCGGAAGATCATATTTTCGGCGTCTGTCTGCTGAATGATTGGTCGGCGCGCGACATTCAGAGTTGGGAATATCAGCCGCTCGGGCCATTTCTCGGAAAGAGTTTCGCCACCTCCATTTCGCCATGGGTGGTAACCATGGAGGCGCTGGCTCCGTTTCGCACAACGGCGTTCGCGCGCCCAGAAGGCGATCCGGCGCCGCTCCCGTATCTTTTCAACGAGAATGATCAGAAGCACGGCGGGCTCGACGTAAAGCTCGAAGTGTCGCTGTCGTCTGTCCGAATGCGCGAGGCCGACCTTGAGCCGGTTGTTTTGGGCGCAAGTAATCTCCGCGAAATGTACTGGACGATGGCGCAGATGCTCACGCATCACGCGAGCAATGGCTGCAATCTGCGACCGGGCGACCTGTTGGGTAGTGGAACCGTATCGGGCGCGGAAAAGACAGCACGCGGATGTTTACTTGAACTGACCGCACGCGGCAAGGATCCCGTGACTCTGACGACTGGCGAACGCCGGAAATTTCTCGAAGACGGCGATGAGGTTACACTTCGCGGATTTTGCGAGCGCGACGGGTTCCGCCGGATTGGACTCGGTAGTTGCAGCGGCATGGTTCTGCCCGCGCTGACGATCTAAACAATAATTCGCTGGAAGAAATGCTGCCTCAGATCGACTCTCCTTTTCCTCGATAATCCCGCGATTCTGAACAACTTTTCATCCTCGCTTCGTTTACGATTCATCTGGAAAGCGCAATATACTAAGCGTCGGGAGAACCGGTATCCATGCGCATCCTGCTGGTTGAGGACGAAACGAAGGTTTCAAGCTTCGTGGCGCGCGGATTGATGGCAGAGCGTTTTGCCGTCGACGTGATCGCCGACGGCCAGACCGGGCTCGAATATGCGATCAACTATCACTATGACCTGGTGATTCTCGACCTGATGCTGCCGAAAATGGATGGCACGCAAGTACTTCGCCGGATACGCGGCCAGGACGCACATGTTCCGGTACTGATTTTGACCGCTCGTGATGCGGTCGACGATAAAGTAAGCAATTTCGAAGCTGGCGCCGACGATTACCTCACCAAGCCGTTTGCCTTTGCTGAACTCCTGGTACGGGTCAAGGCTCTGTTACGGCGTGGGCCCGTGAGCCGAAGTAGTGTGGTCCGCGTAGGTGACCTGGAACTCGACCGCCTCGCACAACAGGTGAAGCGCGCGAGCAAGCGGATCGATCTCACGTCAAAAGAATTTTCCTTGCTCGAATACCTAATGTCGAATGCCGGCAGAGTTCTGTCGCGCACTATGATCATCGAACACGTGTGGGATCAGAGTTTCGACGGCGTCAACAACATCGTCGACGTTTATGTGCGGCACCTCCGCAGCAAGGTTGACGATCCTTTCGAACAGAAATTAATTAAGACAGTCCGCGGTGTCGGTTACACCATCGCCGCCAGGGCGGAGGAATGAATCGATGAATTCCAGATCCCTCCGCTTCCGCATTGCCGCGTGGTACTCGGCGCTGCTTGCCGGCGCGCTCCTCATTTTTGGGGTGTCGGTCTATCTCGGCCTGGAGCGGTACCTCTACTGGGACCTTCAGCGAACACTCGGTGCTGAATGCCGCTCGGTTGGGACGCAGTTGCTGCCGCAATACTCCGTTCAGGGCAAAGGCTGGCTTGCGATCGAAATTGTCGAAGCTTATGCTCCGGAACTGAACGGCACTTTCTTTCGCGTAACGCAAGAGGGAGTGGGTGTCATCTACGTTTCCGGTCCACCCAAGAATGGAGCCTTCGATCCATCGAAAGTTCCGTTGCCGGCGGGACGCGAGAAGAGCGACTCCCGGAAAGTACGGCTTGGAGGAAGGCATGGCGGACGACAGCGGCTCCTAATCTCCGCCATGGAGTTTACTGTCCCCGGCGGCAAGAAGTTTGTCGTGGAAAGCGGAGTTCCGTATCGGCAGATTGAGATTGTCCTCCACGGATTGCTGGTCACCTTCGCGATCTACATGCCCTTTATCGTCTCGCTTGCAGTGGGCAGCGGCTACTGGTTGATGCGGCGGTCATTGCAGCCCGTCGATGAAATCACCAAGCGAGCGGAGGGGATCACCTCGACCAACCTCAGCGAGCGCCTGCCCGTGATTCGCACGGGAGATGAACTGGAGAGACTGTCCGTTTCTCTGAATCGCATGATCGAGCGACTGGACCAGGCTTTCCAGCACATCAACCGCTTTTCGGCGGACGCTTCGCATGAGTTGCGAACACCGCTGACGATTCTGCAACTGGAACTCGAAGGCATCGCACAAAGCCCCGGCCTCAGCCCCGCGCTCACGGACCAGATCGGCAGCGCGCTCGAAGAGACTGACCGCATGTCTCATATTGTCGAAAACCTGCTGGCGATCTCTCGGCTAGATGCGGGAGAAGTGAAAATGGCCAAAACTCCGCTGGACCTCGGAACGCTGGCATCGTCGACGGCTGACCAGATGAAACTGCTGGCCGAGGAGAAGTCGATCATGCTAAGCAGCAACGTCGCAGCCAACATAGTCATTGAGGGAGACCGATCGCGGCTGCAGCAGGTTCTGGTGAACCTTATTGCCAATGCCATCCAATACACCGAAGAAGGCGGAGAAGTCGAAGTGACGGTTCGAAGTGAAGGGCCGACCGCTATTCTGGAGGTTTCAGACAACGGAGCCGGCATTCCGGCCCACGCCCTCCCACATCTCTTTGAGCGCTTCTACCGCGCGGATAAAGCGCGCTCGCGCAACTCCGGAGGAGCAGGACTGGGGCTGGCCATCGCGAAGGCGATCTGCACTGCGCATGGCGCCGAGATTAAGGTTTCGAGCGAAGAAGGCCGTGGCAGCCACTTCAGAGTTGAGTTACCTCTCGCGATTCGTGAGGACGAGCAGATCGTCCGTGCGCACGCTCTCTGAACGCAATTTCATCTTCCTTTCAGGGCTCTTTAATCTGCCCCGCGTACTTTCTATCTAATCATTGCTCAGAGTTCGCTTTTGAAAATCAGGAGCCACGGACTATGCGAAGCCCGCGAAAGGGCCTGCCAACGATGAGGGTGAAGGTCGGACCGGGCTGCCTCTTGGTGATCTCTCTATTTCTGACTTCCGGTCGCGGGGTCGCGCAAGATGCGGTTGGAGAACAGAACGTTTCGGCTAGCGGTACTGCAGTAAACTCGGCGACCAACTCGACGACGAATTTGACAAGCGCGCCGGTGACCATCACATTTAGCGACGCGCTGCAACGCGCCACGGGCAACAATCCGCAACTTCAAGCCGCGGCTACAGCGTTGGGCCAAGCTCATCAGGACCTTGTGCAGACTCGCGCGGCGAACCTTCCGAACGTCAACTACAACATGCAATATCTCTACACCCAGTCGAATTCACCGATCAACCATAATCCGGTCTTTATCGCGAACAACGGAGTGCATGAGTACATCGCGCAAGGGAATGTGCATCAGGAGTTCTCGCTACAGACTTTCGCAGACTATGGGCGAGCATCGGCGGCGCAGGCAGTGGCGAGAGCAAAGTCTGAAATTGCCTTGCGGGGATTGGCTGTCACCGTGACGCAGGCGTTTTACGGCTACATTGCGGCGCAGCGAAAGTACGCTACCGCCCAACGCGCCGATGCCGAAGCGCAAAAGTTCCTGGGAATCAGCGATAAGCTAGAGAAGGGCGGAGAAGTCGCGCACTCGGACGTCATCAAGGCGCAGATTCAGTATCGCCAGCAGCAACGCGACCTGCGCGAAGCTGAGTTAGGGATGAACAAGAGCCGCCTCGACCTCGCGGTTCTGCTATTCAAAGATTTCACAGAGAACTTCGCCGTCGTCGACGACACTGGCCCTCCCCTTCCGCTTCCATCGTTCGAAGAAATCACAGCCGCAGGAGCGAAAAATAATCCCGATCTGCGAGCTGCGCAAGCCGCGCTGCAAGCAGCCAGTCGTCAGGTTACGAGCGCCTGGGGAGCGCTCATGCCCGCGGTGGCCGTGGATTACTGGTACGGAATCGACGCGAATCAACTCGCTACGAAGGGGCCTGCTCCTGACCACATCAACAATCTGGGCAGTTCCGCAGCGGCGACTCTGCAACTTCCTATCTGGAATTGGGGAGCCAGCTACAGCAAGGTCAAGCTGGCTAACCTGGAGAAGAAACAAGCGGTGGTCGAACTCAACGCGGCCCAGCGTACGTTGATAGCGAACCTGCACTCTTTTTATGAAGAAGCGGAAGCGGCGCGCGCCGAACAAGAATTGCTCAGTCAATCGGCGCAACTGGCATCGGAGAGCCTGCGCCTGACCAGCCTGCGTTATCAGTCGGGTGAGGCGACGGTGTTGGAAGTCGTCGACGCGCAGAATACTCTGACGGCCGCAAGCAATGCCTACGACGACGGCCAGGTGCGGTTTCGTGTGGCCATTGCCAACATTCAGACCCTGACGGGAAAGTTCTGAACGATGAATGTTCGACCACTTTCTTCCCTATTCAAAAAGGCGAGTTCGATCCTGCTAGCGGGCGCGATTGCGGTTGCCTTCACCGCATGCTCTCACGAAAAGATCGAAGAAGCCGCTGTTCCCGTCACGGCTGCGGTCGTCCAGAAGGCGAGCATTCAGCGCGTCGTCACTGCGGACGCTGTTTTATTTCCGCTGCAGCAGGCCGCGATCGTGCCCAAGATTACCGCGCCGGTGAAGGAGTTCTTCGTCAACCGTGGCGGCAAGGTTCATAAGGGACAACTGCTCGCAAGACTCGAGAATTCCGATCTGGCGGCGGCGACCGAAGAGAATAAAGGAGTGTTCGAGCAAGCCGAGGCGGCTTATGTGACCAGCACGGCGGCTGGACTGCCGGAAGAAATTCAGAAGGCGACCCTCGACGCTCAATCGTCAAAAGAGATGTTCGACGCGCAGCAGAAGGTTTATGACAGCCGGCAAGAACTATTCAAACAGGGCGCGTTACCCCGCAAGGATCTTGATCAAGCCGCGGTCGCTCTGACCCAGGCGCGCGCGCAATATGAGGTTTCGAAACGGCATCTGGATTCGCTCAACGCAGTGGTCAAGCAACAGGAACTCAAAGGCTTCCAGGGCCAGCTATCGTCCGCGAAGGGTAAGTACCTCGGGGCGCAAGCGCAGTTGAGCTATTCCGAAATTCGCAGCCCGATCGATGGCGTCGTTACCGATCGCCCTCTCTATCCCGGCGAAATGCCCGGCGCGGGCGTCCCTCTGATTACTGTGATGGACATTTCGCGCGTCACGGCACGCGCCCATATTCCGCAGAAAGACGCGGCGCTCCTCAAGGTCGGAGCCGACGCGATGATCGACGTTCCTGGATTGGAAAAACCCGTAGGGGGCAAAGTGACTCTTGTCAGTCCGGCGCTTGACGCCAACAGCACAACAGTCGAGGTTTGGGTGCAGGCGAAAAACAACAAAGAGCAAAGCCTGAAACCGGGTTCGAGTGTGCGAGTGACCATGGTCTCCGAGACTGTTCCTGACGCTCTGATTGTGCCTGCGTCGTCCGTTTTTACCGCGGCGGATGGCACCTCGACTGTTATGGTCATCGGCGCCGATCAGCACGCGCATCAGACGCCAGTGAAAGTCGGAATCAAACAAGACGAGAACGTCCAGATCGTGGACGGACTCACAGAAGGGCAGAACATCGTCGCCGCCGGAGCCTACGGCTTGCCCGACAACAGCAAGACTTCGGTTGAAGCGCCAAAGGAAAAAGACGCAGAGAAGGGAAGCGACAAGCCGGCGGCGGATTCGTCGAAGGAGGAAAAACCATAAGTGTCCTCCGAGAACACGAATTCATCGAGTGCGAAAACATCGAGCGCGAATTCATCGTACTGGTTTGCCCGCCACGCGCGATCGGTCTTATTTCTAACCGTCGCGCTCGCGCTGGTCGGTGGATATCTCGCCTTTACCATCCCGGTGGCCGTTTTCCCGGCTACCAACTTTCCGCGAATTCTGATTGGCGTCGATAACGGCGTCATGCCGATCGACCAGATGATGGTGACGATCACCCGCCCGCTCGAAGAAGCGGTGAACAGCGTGCCGGGTTTGCAGAACGTCCGCTCTGTCACCAGTCGCGGATCGGCTGAGGTCGATCTCTTCTTTGACTGGAACGTCGACATGTTCCAGACGCTGCAATATGTCAATGCCGCGCTCTCGCGAGTGCAGACCGAACTGCCGCCGTCGGCGAAAATCGAAGCCCATCGCATGACCTTCGCCAGCTTTCCGATCATGGGCTACAGCCTGACCTCCGAAAGCATCGAGCAAACCAAGCTCTGGGAGATGGCCACGTACGAGATCAAGCCGCGATTGAACCGGCTGGATGGCGTCTCGACGGTCGTGATTCAAGGCGGGCAGGAACCTGAATTTCACATCATTCCCGATCCCGCGAAGTTGCTGGTTGCGGGGATCACTGTGCCCGACATTCTGGAATCCGTTCGCCGCACCAATCTGATCGATTCGCCGGGCCTGCTCGAAGAGAACCACCAGCTCATCCTCGGACTGATCAACGGCCAGGTGCACACTCCCGAAGAAATTGCGAATGTGGTAATCAAGACGACTGCGGCGGGCATTCCAGTTCGCGTCGGTGACGTGGCCACGATCACTCCAGCGGTTAAGCCCGTCTATACCATCGTCACCGCGAACGGCAAGCCTTCGCTTCTCATCAACATTAACCGTCAGCCCGAGAGCAACACCGTCCAGATCGCCGATGAAGTTCACGCCGAAATGGAGCGCATCCGTGCGACCCTTCCGCGCGGGGTCACAGTGCAGCCTTTTTATGACCAGTCCCTGATCGTCCATGTATCGATCGCGAGCGTGCGCGATGCGATCCTCATCGGGCTGATTCTCGCATCCATAATCCTCGTCTTATTTCTGCGTGACTGGGGAACTTCGGTCGTCGCGGGTCTGGTGATTCCGGTCACAATCGCTATCACCTTCATCGCTCTGAAACTTCTCGGCCAGAGCTTCAACCTGATGACGTTGGGTGGTCTCGCTGCGGCGGTGGGCCTCGTTATCGATGACGCTATTGTTGTGGTCGAGAACATCGTTTTGCATCGCGACGCCGGACAGACTCGCCTGCAAGCGATTCACAGCGCCCTCGGCGAGATTACGAAACCGTTAATCGGATCGACGGTGACTCCCGTCGTCGTGTTCTTGCCTCTAATCTCCATCGCGGGCGTGACAGGGACATTCTTTCGCGCACTCGCGATTACGATGGCAGTCTCGCTGTTCGCCTCCCTTGCGCTGGCTCTGACCTGGACGCCAACGCTGAGTCAGTTCCTCATCAAACACTCAGGCATCGGCAACATAAGCGGCTCCGCGGAGCCTGTTTCACCCGAGCCCGAAGAACAAGCCATCACACGACTGCTCGCAGCCGAAGAGGCTTCTCTTGGCGGATTCTTTCTTAAGATCGTCAACTTTCATGAGAAGTGGCTGCGCCGCGCTCTACGTCACCCGAAAATGCTCGCCGGGTTGAGCCTGGTCCTCATCGTTCTTTCCTACGGCGGCTATCGTCTTCTGGGATCGGATCTGCTCCCAGAAATGGATGAAGGCGCATTTGTACTGGACTACCTGATGCCAGCCGGCAGTTCGCTCGCGGAAACCAATCGTGTCGTGACTCACGTGGAAAAAATTCTCAGCGAAGTTCCCGAGGTCGAGAGTTCCTCGCGCCGCACTGGACTGCAACTGGGTCTGGCCGCTGTCACCGAGGCTAATTACGGCGATATTCTGGTCAAGCTTAAAGATAAGCGTCAACGGGGAATCGATGAGGTCATCGCGGAGGTGCGTGCCGCGGTCAAGCAACAGGAACCAGCGCTCGACGTGGAATTTACGCAGACTCTCCAGGATATGATTTCAGACCTGACGGGCGAGCCGCAGCCCATCGAGGTGAAACTTTTCTCGCAGGATCAGGCGTTGCTCGCGGGTTGGGCGCCCAAAGTCGGGGATTCGATTGGCAAGATCAAAGGCGTCGTCGATGTATTAAACGGCATTGACAACACGATCAGTGGTCCAGCCGTGATGTTTCAGATCAATCCATCGGTCGCTGCGCGCGCTGGATTCACCGCCGAAGAAGTAGCGACGACTGCCGCCGCGATGGTTGAGGGCGAACAGTCCCCTATACCAGTGATCAGCAATGATCACGCGTATACGCTGCGTGTCCGCTTTCCCGCTGCCAGTCGCGTCTCTGTGGATGCGTTGCGCAATACTCTTCTCACCAGCAGCACCGGAAGAACCGCCACGCTTGGAGCGCTTGCGAACATGACGTCGATTCCCGGGCAGACCGAAGTGCACCGCGACAACTTGCAGCGTCAGGTGACGGTTTCCGCTCGTCTGGAAGGTGCCGATCTTGGCACTGCGGTCGGCAAGGTGCAGAAGGCGATCGCCGACCTGCATTTGCCTCCGTCTATTCGCGTTGAATATGGCGGCACTTACAAAGAGCAGCAGAGTTCGTTTCGCGATCTGGTTCTCGTGTTCGTTCTCGCGATCGTGCTTGTCTTTATCGTATTGCTCTTCGAGTTCGGCTCCTTCGCGGCGCCGGTCGCGATTCTGGCGTCGGCGCTGCTTTCGACTTCCGGTGTGATCCTTGCACTCCTGATCACAAGGACGAGTTTCAACATTTCCTCTTTCATGGGGATGATCATGGTCATCGGCATCGTGGCGAAGAATGGCATCCTGCTGCTCGACGCCGACCAGAAGTTTCGTGCGCTCGGTCTTTCTGCCGAGGCGGCGATCCTGCAATCGAGTCGGCGAAGACTTCGCCCCATCGTCATGACCGCGTTGGCGACGCTCGCCGGCATGCTGCCGCTGTCGTTCGCCATCGGCGCCGGCTCGCAGATGTTGCAACCTCTCGCCATCGCCGTCATCGGCGGTGTCGTAATTTCCATGGTGCTTTCGCTCATCATCACTCCAGCTGTCCACTTCTTCGCGACTGGCGGCCGGATAGACAACGACAACGTTTCCGCAGGCGCTGACACATCGGCACTTGACGGATAAACAAATGAGTTTTGGAGGATCCACTATGAAAAGACAATTTGCGGGTCTGACTCTCTGCCTGGCATTCCTTGCCGTCGCGATCTGCGTCGGCGTGCTGACCCCACCCGCGGCCGCGCAATCAACCTACGCCGTCGTCCGCACGATGACTCTCGGAGGCGACGGCGGATGGGACTATTTGTACGCTGACTCGGGCACACGCCGTCTTTACATTGCGCGAGCCACCCGCTTTATGGTCGTCGATCTGGAATCTGGGAAGCTCGTTGGTGAAATTCCCGATACACCGGGAGCCCATGGAGTCGCCCTTGTCCCCGACCTCGGCATCGGTTTCACCAGCAATGGCCGAGAGAACACATCGAGCGTATTCGATCTCAAGACCCTTAAAGTGTCGGAGAAGGTGCCGACCGGGGATGGGCCCGACGCGATCGTTTACGATCCAGCCTCAGGACACGTCTTTACCATGAATGGCCGTGGAAAGAGCGTGTCTGTGATCGATCCAAAGACACGAAAAGTAGTCGCGACCATCCCGCTCAGCGGCAAGCCGGAGACTCCTGTGCCCGACGGAAAGGGCCGCCTCTACATCAATATCGAAGATAAGAACACTCTCGCAGTCATCGATACAAAGGCTAACAAGGTTGTCGCCGAATGGCCGATGACGGGGTGCGACGAGCCGAGTGGATTGGATATGGATATTAATGACGGCACCCTCTTCGCCGCGTGCGGCAACAAAGTCATGGCGATCATGGATTCGAAAACCGGCAAGGTCTTGGCGACGATCCCGACGGGCGATGGCAGTGACGGCCTGGCGTATGACCCAAAGACGAAGCTAGCCGTCACTTCTAACGGAGAGGGCAACATGAGCTTCGTTGGTAAGCGCGACGGAAAATTCGCACTAATCGAGAATGTTGCGACGAAGAAGAGCGCGCGTACCATCACATTCGATGCCGCAACCGGCCAGTTCCTGACAGTGGCTGCTGATTTCGGTCCAGCGCCAAAACCGACTCCGGAAAATCCGCGCGGTCGGCCCTCACCGCTGCCGAATTCGTTCGTCGTCATATCGGTGGGAAAGAAGTAAAGGGATTAAGGCCGGGCGGATGGCGGCCGTTGCCGCGATCTTAATTGATGGATCCATCATTAGATACATCCGTCCGCCCCGTCATCGGCCGCGTGGAACTTCGGCGGTTTGCCCATTGTTCGCAGAAAGACATAGAATCCGCCATTAGGTCCAGAAGTGGTCGTACACCTGATTTTCAACTTTTCTGAGCACATGGAAGGGAGAACCTCGTGAAGCACTTCATGTTTTTTCTCGTCGTATCGGCGGCCATCGCCGCCATCGTCGTTTTTAGCGTCCCTGCGACCGGACACGCTGAAGCGGGTTCTACGCCGAACTTCGTTACTGAAGTCCCTGCCGGATACCGCGACTGGAAGTGGATTTCTTCCGCCCATGAAGCGGGCAAACTCAATAGTTTAGGCGCGGTGTTGGGTAACGACATAGCGTTCAAAGCCTTCCGCGATGGAAAGCTTCCATACCCGGACGGCTCGATCCTGGTTGCTTTGCATTACCGTAACGTGCCGTCGGACGAAAACAATAAGGTCTTTGGCCAGGTTCAGTCTTTTGTTCCCGGCGCTCCGACGAACATTCAGTTTATGGTCAAGGATTCGAACAAGTATGCCGCCACAGGGGGCTGGGGATTCGGCCACTTTCAAGATGGCAAAGCTGCGGACGCGGCTTTCATGAAGCCCTGTTTCCCGTGCCATGAACAGGCAAAAGCAACTGACCTGGTCTTTACCCGGTACGCGCCTTGAGGAGGAATCACGATCGAGCGGATTTATTTCGTAAGGAACGCAAAATCCGCCCAGCAAGGAGACACCCGCACCCTGCGATATGCGCCAGCCCGGACCTGCACAAAGAAAATGGCTCCTCAGGTAGGACTCGAACCTACAACCCTCCGGTTAACAGCCGGATGCTCTGCCATTGAGCTACTGAGGAGTGGGAGCACGCTGTCGCGTGCTTGAGTGATCAGGAAAATCATATCAGAGGCCGTGGCGGATTGGAAATTCGAGAGGTGTTTCACGGGACGTGCGGCTGCGCCTGAGGGCTTTCCGCTGTGCTCCCCGTGCTCACTGTGGTTAAATGTTGTCGATGCCTTCTGAGCGGAAAATCCGCGTGCTGGTCGCCAAGCCGGGACTCGACGGCCACGACCGCGGCGCAAAGGTAATTGCCCGCGCACTACGCGATGCCGGAATGGAGGTCATCTACACGGGCCTGCGGCAGACTCCGGAAATGATCGTCAATGCTTCGCTCCAGGAAGATGTGCAGGTCATTGGCCTCTCAATTCTCTCAGGCGCGCACAACGCGATCGTCCCGCGTGTGATGGACCTACTGAAGCAAAACGAGATGGATGACGTGCTGGTTCTGGTTGGCGGCATCATCCCCGATCAAGATATCGAGAACCTCAAGCGGATCGGCGTGGCCGGAATCTTCCAACCAGGGACTCCGATGGACGACATCGTGAAGTTCATCCGCGAGCACGTTAAGCCGGAAGGTGTTCCGACTGTGTAGGTGGTGTGCCAACAACCGCCTCGGCTGTCGCGGCGTAGTCGCTGAGCCGTTTCTCGAGCGCAAGGCACGAACCGATCGTCAGCAAGCACAGACTCCAGGGAATTACGGGCGAAATCCTGAACAGGTCTAATCCATAACGCAGTAGCACTATCCACCCCGCCGTGAGCATCGTCCCGACCACAAGGGGTATGCGGCGAACCGACGCCGTGAGCGGGACGTCCACCGTCCATGCCGCCTGAAAGATCAGCGCGAACGGCACGGCGACGATCAAGTCGACCAGGTAGTGTTCGCCCAGGGAAAGCGTCGAAACGATGGTCGCTAACAGGAACAATGCTGGCAGGAGTCGGCCCCATCGCGGCCAGAGACGCGAGTTCCACCACACCGCAAGCGCGCCCGCTAGGTGGAGCGACGGCATGCAATTGCGGGGTGATCCAGGCACGCTCAAGGGTTGAACGGCGTTTTGCATAGGCACAGTCCAGGGGTAGAACCCCGCGAACGCGTGCAATGGACCTGCGGCGGGATAGATTAGATACGGAACAAACCCGGCTACCATCATGGAAAGAAACAGCGCAAGAATCAAAACCGGTTGCCGTTTTCCTGCGCGGTCCGACGCAAGATGAGAGGCATAGAGAATGCAGACTACGAGAGGGAGCGCGTAATACGCGACCGTAGTCAGACCCCATCGGTTCGAACCGATGGGCAGCAGTCGCGCCAGGACAAAGCTGGGCTGGAATCCCAAGCTGCCATCGAACGCCAGAAGGTATGCATCGTAGGTTTTTGGGCGGAGCCATTCCGTCGCTGGGAGTGCGTCGCCGACCAGCAAACTGCATAGAGGAAAAACTGCTCCACTATAGAATGCTTGCCGATAACTTATTCCCGTGGCGTCAAGCGATCGACCGCGCGAGCGAACCATTTGAAACGCCAGAGCCACCATGCTGGCGATGCCCAGGAAAGCTCCCCAAGTGACCCACGACACTCCGTAATAAGAGCCCAAGCCACCCATCAGCCGAACGCAGGCAACGCGCAATCCAATTGCGCCGATGATGACCGCTAATAACGCCGGTCGCGAAGGGCGAGTCCACAAATAAATTACGAACGTGCCGAGTAGAGTGAAAGAGAAGGTGGGGTTCAGTTCAAAAGCGCTCGACATCGTCCGACACCTCCCAATCTCTGAAACCGATCTCTCAATCGGTGGGACATCCGTTGCCAAGCACGCGGATAACCCGGTACAAGACTTTCTGAGCCAAGGTTTACAGAACTAACGACCAATTCAAGAACGCCCACATCCACGCCAGATTCAGCAATCCGAAAGCCGTGAGATAAAACCCGAATTTGACGGAACTCAACTTCTGCGCCGCGTATGCGCCCATCGCCAGAAATGCCGGATACATGGGCAAGACATATCTCGGTCCGCCCAGCAGCGGACGCCCCGTGTACATCATCATCTGCAAGGTCAACACCAACGCAAACAATTTGTCTTCGATGCGAATCTCGCGCCGCAGACTGAAGCCCAGCGCCACAGCCACGAGTGACAATTTAACTGCGAGCAGCAGATCGCTCTGGCCCAGGACCAGCCGCGAGGCTTCGGCCAAACTCGCCCATGGCGGCGCCAACGTGGCAGCTTGGTAGATGCGGTAGGCATCGACGACTGAAAGGCGGCCCGACCAGCGCAGCCAGCCCCAATACGCCACCAGACCCATCGGCGCAAGAACCACGAACAGCGAGCGTAGTTTCCGGCTGCGAATGGCCATCAGGAAGAGCGGGACCACAACCAGAACGCCAGATGGCCGGCTTAGCCCTGCCATGAATCCGCAGAGCGCCGCGGCTTCCCATCGTTCTTTCCGCGCCCAGAAGATGGACCATACAATCAGAGCTAGTGTGAGCGACTCGGCATAACCTGCGAAAAGCACAAAGCTGCTCGGCCATGCTGCCAGCACAAACAGCGTTCGAGTTCGCACCTGCGTCGTAGGGTCAGGCTGCGCCAGACGGAGCAGTCCCCAGAAAGCGAAAAAAGCTGCGACTGTCGACACCAGCAAGGCCGCCACAAGCGGCGGCATGGCCACACTCACCACCCGAATAATCGCTGGATAAGAAGGATAGAAAATGACCGCCATCGGCTGGTCATATCCGCGTTGGGCGATGCGGAGATACCACAACGTGTCAAAACGCTGCCAGACTCCCAGAAGCGCGTAGTGGATTGTGCCGGGAGCAGGCAGGTTTTCGCTGATCGCGTTGCTGCGGATGGTTGCCAGGCTGGGATGAACGAAAAACGCAAAACCGGCCGCAATCGCAGAGAAGACGACCCGCAATCCAACGGCGAAAGCCGCGGCGATTTGCCAATCCGCCCACTCTTCGAACGTCGACCGCCGCGTTTTTGACATCGCTAGATTGTACGTCGCTTGTATGGTGGCGGGGCTGTGCTCCGCGCGGACGGGGCTAAGCCCCGTCACCACACAGGCGCTGGTATAGTAAGTTGATTCCTAGATAGAACAAACTCCGTCCTCATGCGCGAACGTATCGACTCGACTGCGATCACCATCAACAACGTTCTCCCCACCAAAGTCGATCCCAGTTCTTTACGCTTCGAATCGAACATGCGAGCGCTCGCCGATCTCGTTGCCCAGGTTCGCAATGAAGAAGAAAAAATCCGCGAGGGCGGAGGCGCTAAGGCCGTCGATGGGCAGCACGCTAAATCACGCCTGACCGCCCGCGAACGCATCAACCTGCTTGCCGACCCTGGCACATTCTTCGAACTCGGCCTCTACGCCGCGCACAAGATGTATGAAGAATGGGGAGGGGCACCTGCTGCCGGCGTGATTACCGGATTGGCTCGCGTCCAGACCCGCACGGTCATGCTTATCGTGAACGACGCTACTGTCAAAGCCGGAGCGTTTTTCCCGATGACGGCGAAGAAGGTCATCCGCGCCCAAAATATCGCCATCGAAAATCGCATTCCCACGATTTATCTGGTCGATTCCGCCGGCGTTTTTCTCCCGCTGCAAGAAGACGTTTTCCCTGACACCGATGATTTTGGGCGCGTCTTCCGCAACAATGCAGTTATGTCTGCGGCGGGCATTCCGCAAATCGCTGCCATCATGGGCATGTGCGTTGCTGGAGGCGGCTATCTTCCCGTGATGTGCGATCACGTCTTGATGACCGACGGGAGCGGTCTCTTTCTGGCCGGTCCCGCGCTTGTGCAAGCCGCCATCGGACAAAAAGTTTCCGCTGAAGAATTAGGCGGAGCGGCGATGCACTCCGCCATCAGCGGCACCGTCGATTACCGCGAGCCGAACGACGAAGTTTGCATCGGTCGCATCCGCTCGCTGATCGAAAAGTGGGGCTATCGCCGCCAGTCGCTTTGGGATCGCAAGAAACCGATAGATCCCGCGATGCCTGCCGAAGAAATCTACGGCGTTTACGATGCCTCGCCCGCGCGGCCGTATGACATGAAGGAAATCATTGCGCGGATCACCGACGAAAGCCGGTTTGACGAATACAAACCTGAATATGGCAAGACGATCATCTGCGGCTACGCGAGGATCGGCGGCTTCGCGGTAGGCATCGTCGCCAACCAGAAACTCCACGCGCAGCAGACCGATCACGAAGGCCACAAACGCGTAGAGTTCGGCGGCGTCATTTACACAGAGTCCGCGGAAAAAGCCGCCCGCTTTATCATGGACTGCAACCAGAATCTGATCCCGCTGGTTTTTCTCCACGATGTCAACGGCTTCATGGTTGGCCGCGACGCGGAGTGGAGCGGCATCATCAAGGCGGGAGCGAAAATGGTGAACGCCGTATCGAACTCCATCGTGCCCAAGATCGTCGTGATCGTCGGCGGTTCCTTTGGTGCTGGCCATTACGCGATGTGTGGAAAAGCGTTTGATCCGCGCTTTGTCTTTGCCTGGCCTACCGCTAAATATGCAGTCATGAGCGGGGACGCTGCCGCAAGCACACTGGTCGAGATTAAAGTTAAACAACTGGAGCGCAGCGGCAAAAAGCTGAGCGACGAAGAAAGAAAAGAACTCTTCGATTCGACCAAGAAGACCTACGACGAACAAACCGACCCGCGCTACGGAGCTGCGCGTCTATGGATCGACAAGATCATTGATCCGATGGAGACGCGGCAGGCGATTACGCAGGCGCTGGAAGCAGCGTCACTGAATCCAGATGTGCCGGAGTTTAAAGTGGGAGTGCTGCAAACGTGATTTTCCGTGTCTTTGTGTTTTCGTGGTGAAAATGTCCGATACCGTCAAACTAGTCGAGTGTCCACGCGATGCATGGCAAGGCCTCAAAGGGCAGATCCCCGTCGATCTGAAGACGAATTATCTCCAGGCTTTGATTTCCGTCGGCTTCAAGCACATCGACGCTGTCAGCTTCGTCTCGCCCAACGCGGTCCCACAGATGGCCGACTCCGAGGAAGTTCTGATAGAACTTGATCCGCCCGACGACGTAGAAATCATCGGCATCGTGGTCAACGAAAAAGGCGCGCAGCGAGCGATCGCGACCAACGCCGTGCGCACTCTGGGTTTTCCTTATTCGATTTCGCCAACATTTCTCGAAAACAATCAACGCCAAACACTCGAAGACGCGATCGAAGAGCTGGAAAAAATAGAAAAGAAAGCCGACGAAGCCGGACTCGATACTGTCGTCTATATCTCGATGGCCTTCGGCAATCCCTATGGCGACGACTGGAGCGTCGAAGAAGTGGTATCCGCCGTCGGTTTGCTTGAGATTCAGGAAATCAAAATGATCTCGCTCGCGGACACGGTCGGAGTCGCGTCACCCGAGAAAATTAAAGAGGTGGTGGCTGCCGTGATAGCCGAGTACGGCTATCTCGAAATCGGAGTCCACCTACACAGCCGCCCCGATAAAGCTGCCGCGAAAATTGCCGCTGCTTATGAAGCCGGGTGCCGGCGCTTCGATTCCGCCATCGGCGGCCTGGGTGGATGTCCTTTCGCACAAGATGATTTAGTGGGAAATATTCCGACAGAAATTCTGATCGAAACTCTGCGCGTGCAAGGCGCCCAATTGCCACCGCTAAAATCACTGAATGCCTTGCTCCAGGCTTCGGCAGAAATCGGCGCGAGATATAAAATTTCGTCCGCGGCAGATTGATCGCATCGCATGACATACAAAACCGTCCAACTCGCATTCGACTCTGCTGTTGCCACGATCACTCTGAATCGTCCCGAGAAGCGCAACGCCGTCAGCTACGAACTAATCGACGACCTCATTGCCGCGCTTGAGGAAGTGAGAAATTCTTCCGCCCTCGTCCTGATCGTCACGGGGGCAGGGAAGGCCTTCTGCTCTGGGATGGACCTCGACACCCTCAAGGGCCTGATCGGACGCACGCCCGAGCAAAATCTTGAAGACTCGCGGACCATGGTCAACCTGTTTCGCTCGCTCTACGAGTTTCCCAAGCCGACGATTGCCGCCGTGAATGGCGCAGCTATTGCCGGAGGCACGGGTCTCGCGCTGCTTTGCGATTTCACGCTGGCCGTGCCCGATGCCAAGTTTGGCTATACCGAAGTCCGCATCGGATTTGTTCCCGCGATCGTCTCGACTTTTCTGTTGCGGCAGGTTGGTGAAAAAATCGCTCGCGATCTGCTGCTGACGGGCCGGATCTTCGACTCAGCGGAAGCTCTGAAACTCGGCTTGATCAACGAGATTGTTCCTCCGGAGAAATTGCTGGAGCGGGCCGGGCAACTGGCTGCGCAATTAGGGGAGAACAGTCCTTTGTCGCTCTCGTATACCAAGCGACTGCTTACCGATCACGCGCGTGCGGACCTTGATTCGCAAATCGAAGCGGCGGTGCGCGAGAATGCAGGTATCCGCGAGAGCAACGATTTTCGCGAAGGGATCGAATCGTTTCTGGAAAAGCGCAAGCCGAAGTGGACGGGCCGATGACTCGTGCTTTGGCTCAGAAGGCAACAGTCAGCGAAACTCGCATCCGCGTACGCTATGCGGAAACGGACCAGATGGGCGTCGTCTACCACGCGAATCATTTCATCTGGTTCGAAGTTGGCCGCGTGGAATTCCTTCGCCAGCTCGGCTTTAGCTATAAAGACATGGAGCGCGAAGACGACTGCTGTATCGCGGTCGTCGATGCGCAGTGCCGCTATCGTGCCCCGGTGCACTATGATGACGAGGTCATCGTGCGTACGTATCTGAAACATATCCGTTCAAAGGTGATTCACTTCGGATATGAATTAAGGATGGCAGACTCGGGCAAGTTGCTTGCAGAAGGTGAGACCACGCATGTGGTCGCGAACGCGGAAATGAAACCGCGCGCGTTGCCGGAGAAGTACATGCGTGCGTTTCGCGCGGCCGTGGCGGGGTGAGGTAGAAAATTCAATGCAAGAGTTCCTTTACAAGCTACAACTGGTCCGTGGCGACATGCTCCGCACCGGCCCTACCGATACAGAAAAAGCGGTAACCGCCGAGCACTTCGCTTACCTTCAAGACCTGACTGCGAAAGGCGCAATCATTCTTGTAGGCCGCACTTTGACCACGGACGAGACAACGATGGGACTTGCCGTCTTCCGTGCCGAATCCGAAGACGCTGCTCGCCAGATCATGAACAATGATCCGGCGGTGACAAAAGGTTTGATGACGGCGACGTTATATCCCTTCAAAGTCGTTTTGCGGGAAAAGTAAAACTGAGAATTGAGAAACGGAAACTGAGAACCGCCTTGCACGCTCAACACATCAACGGAAACGACCTGACACTGGAAGCTGTGCGCGAAGTGGCGCGCAGCGATGTCCGTCAACCTGTGCTCCTTGCTCCCGACGCGCGCGAAGCCGTCAATCGTGCCCGTGCGGTCGTGGACAAGCTCGTCGCCGGCAACAAGATTTCTTATGCCATCACGACTGGCGTTGGAAAGCTTAGCGACGTCCACATCGTTGGCGACCAGGTTCGCGAACTGCAAATCAATCTCGTCCGATCGCACGCTGTCGGAGTCGGCGAGCCGCTGCCGATTCCCGACACGCGGGCCATGATGCTGCTCCGCGCCAACTCGCTGGCGAAAGGCAACTCGGGTGTGCGCGCCATCACGATCGACACCATCTGCGAGATGCTCAATCGCGGAGTAACGCCCATGGTGCCATCGCAGGGCAGCGTGGGAGCGAGCGGCGATCTCGCACCCTTGGCGCATCTTGCATTGGCGTTGATTGGTGAAGGCGAGTGTTTCGACGAAAAGGGTGCACGCATTCCGAGCGCCGAAGCCTTGAAGCGCGCGCAAATCAAGCCGCTCGTTCTTGAAGCAAAAGAAGCCGTATCACTGATCAACGGCACGCAAGCGATGCTGGCGATTGGCACGCTGATGCAACTGGCCGCCGAGACGCTCGTTGATACTGCCGATGTCATCGGCGCCATGGCCTGCGATGCCCTTAAAGGCACGAATGTCGCTTTCGACGATCGAATTCAGAAAGCTCGCCCTCACGCCGGTCAAGTTAAGACTGCGGCCAACCTGCGTCGCCTGCTCGAGCACAGCGAAATCCGCGAGTCGCATCGTGATTGCGGTCGAGTGCAAGATGCCTATTCGCTGCGTTGCATCCCGCAGGTGCACGGCGCGGTGCGCGACACGCTCGCGCATTGCCGGGCGGTATTCGAAACAGAGACGAATTCGGCCGTCGATAACCCGCTGGTGTTCGTGAAAAATCCCAAGGCAATCGACGGGGAAGGCGATGTACTCTCCGGCGGAAACTTTCATGGCGAGCCTCTGGCCTTCGCTCTCGATTTCTTAGCGATTGCTTTGAGCGCCCTCGCTGGTATCAGCGAGCGGCGGCTGGAGCGCATGGTGAATCCCGCTCTCAGCGAGGGCTTGCCGCCATTCCTGGCTCCGGGCGCGGGTATGAACTCCGGTTTCATGATGCCGCAGGTCACCGCCGCAGCGCTGGTCAGCGAAAATAAAGTATTGGCGCATCCCGCGTCGGTCGATTCGATCACAACTTCCGGCAATAAAGAAGATTTCGTGTCGATGGGCATGACCGCTGCTAACAAGCTGAGACGAGTGGTCGAGAACGCCCGCAACACACTCGCGATTGAAGCTATGGCTGCGGCGCAAGCCATCGATTTCCTGGCGCCGCTCAAAACTTCGAAGCCGTTGCAGCAGGCGCATGCGGCGATTCGTTCGGTGTGCGCGAGTATGGACAGGGACCGTGTGATGTATCAGGACTTCGCCCGCATCGCCGATTTGATTGCCCATGGCGAGATCGCTGACGTCGTTCGCTAGCGATCGTGTCCCGTCTGCTGTCGCGAAGTATGCAACCGATATTGAGTGCGAAAGTTTGCGCAGAAAATGAAATGTTCTTGCGCCGCACGTCGCCTAGCAGTTTACCGTTTACAGTTCGCGGCGCAATGCATTAAACTCATCGAACTCTTCGCGTCTCACCCCCGAGATGCGGCGAGCCTCGTGTCTAATTCCACCCCTTCAATAATCGTCAATCAACGATAAGGACTACGACAAGGATTAAGGATCACCATATGTCGAAACTTCGTCAAATAATCCGCCGTATCGGCGCAGCTTCCGTCTCCGCTATTACAGTCCTGTCCCTGATCTGCGTGAGTGCGCTCATGGCGTTGGCTCAGACTTCGGTTACCACTTATCACTATGACAACTACCGGACGGGATGGAATCAGAGCGAGTCGGTGCTGACGCCGACGAACGTGGCGAGTTCGGCATTTGGCCATCTGCAGACCGTAACGCTTGACGATCAGGTGGATGCGCAGCCCCTCGTGGTTCCTGGCGTCATGATCACCGCCGGAAGTTTCAAAGGCCTGCATGATGTGGTCTATGTGGCGACGGAGGGCAACACCATTTATGCCATCGACACTCACACCCGCACCGTCCTGCTGAATCCTAATTTCGGAAAGCCCGTTTCTTATCCCTTGGGATGCGGAAACAACGGCCCGAACGTGGGCATCAATTCGACACCGGTGATTGATCCACAAAGCAACACGCTCTACGTGATCATTTACACGCAGGATACGGGCGGCCCAGCCTATCGCGTGCACGCGCTCGATCTCGGGAGCCTCGCTGACAAGGTGACGCCGCAGGTGATCAGCGCCTCTCACGAGCTGAATAACGGAACCACTTTCCACTTCAACGCCACCTACCAGCGACAACGCCCCGGCCTGTTGCTTGCGAATGGGAGCATCTACGCCGGTTTCGGTAGCTTCTGCGATTTCGCCGCCAATGTGTCGCGTGGCTGGTTGCTGGGATGGACGGCGGGTTCTCTCACTCCTTTTCCATCGAATCAGGTGTTCGATGTGCAATCGTCTTCGCCCGACAACTTCTTTCTCTCCTCAATCTGGATGTCGGGATATGGACCCGCCGCCGATGACGCTGGCAACATCCTCTTCGTGACAGGGAATTCCGATTACTCGGGCAACACGTACGACGGAATCACGAACATTCAGGAGAGCGTCGTCAAAGTCTCGCCGACACTGACTACGGTGGTCGATTTGTTCACGCCCAACAACCAGGGGGCGCTCGATCAGTCCGATGCAGACTTCGGTTCCGGCGGATTAATGGTCCTGCCCGATCAGCCAGGCGCTATGCCGCACTTGGCAGTCGCCGCTGGGAAGGTCGGTACGATGTATCTGATGAACGAAGACCACCTCGGCGGATATTCGCCTTCGACAAACAACGTGCTCGGCAGCTACACCGTCGGCGGTTGCTGGTGCGGCCAATCTTATTTCGTCGATCCTTCAGACGGATTGGGACGAGTCGTGAGCAGCGGCGGCAAGGCAATCACCTCATGGAGGGTGCAGACCTCGCCGAAGGTCGCTCTAAAAAGGGTGGGGGTATCACCGGGGCTCGGAAACACGGTGCAGGACCCAGGATTCTTCACATCGATTTCTTCGAACGGCACCGCCAACCCCATCATTTGGGCTCTGTCCCGTCCAACCAGTAACAGCAAGCCGACGATTAGCTTGCTTGCATTCAATCCTGAAACTGGCAAAGTCGGAATGAAGCAGTTGTTCAAGAAGGCTGCGGGAGCATGGCCGAATCTGGGGGGCAATGCGAACCTGGTTCCAGTCGTCGCCAACGGTTTGGTTTTTGTGGCCAGCAACCAGCAATTACAAGTCTTCGGATTGACCGGAGAGATGAAGCCGCAGCAGAAAAAGTGAGCGCGCGAGCCTCAAGCGCGAGCGCATTGAGACAGATGAAAAAATAGTTTCGCCCATTGCGAACTGCCTGAGAACCCGCTAGCATAGCGGGTTTCAGTCAACGTACTGAAACCGCCACGGGGCCAGCATTTCCACGAGACACTGCGGGTCCACGTCTCAACTCTCTTCACTGATCACTCATGACTCTGATTCGGTTTGAACAGCGGGGGCATCTGTGTGTGCCTGGTTGTTCGGTTTGAACTTCGCGTGATTTTCCCCAGGGAGGACGTAATGAACGCAAAGAGCAAGGCAGAATGTGCAGGTGTCGGTCTTCGGTGGCTATTGTGTTTTGTATGCATGATTTTCATTAGTTCTGTGCTTTTGCCGGCCAGCACGGTGAGCGGCAAATCCGTTGCGAACAACACGCCGGGTTATGTGGCGACCGCAAAGAATCTCGGGGCAGAAGATCCCGCCAAAATGATCGAAGTCAGTATCTGGCTACAAGTTCATAACCGTGCCGAATTCGATGCACTCACCGAGTCGCTATACGATCGCAACTCTCCCAACTACCATCGTTGGCTGAAGGCGAAAGATATCGCAGACCGTTTTGCTCCGACAGCAGAGGAAGCGAAGACGGTACAACAGTTTTTTGCGGCGCACAATCTCAGGGTTGTGAAGACGGGCCCGAACAACTTCTACGTAAGAGCGCGCGGCACGGTTGGCGATGTCGAGAAAGCGTTCCAGGTTCAACTCAACAATTATCAGGTAGACAATAAAATCATCCGCTCGAATGCCGGCGACCCTTACGTAGAGGGGGCTGCCGGTCCGCTGGTGAGAGCCGTATCCGGACTCGACTCCGCTCAGTTCGAGCATACTTTGGTCGCCCGCCCGGCTGGTTTCGGCGGTAAGTCCGGTGCGGCAGCGAAACCCGCACCCGTAAATAGTCCGGATTTTTTTTCGTCACAATGTTTCCCGGGCACAGAGACGCTTAGCTTTTCGACCAACAGCGACGGTGAGTTGCCGATCGGCACTTACACAGGTAACAAACTGAATCTGCAGACCCAAACCGATCCGGGTTGCGCCTACACTCCGCCGGCAATCCAGACCGCGTATAACCTCACCGGCTTGTATAACGAGGGATACGATGGTGCGGGCCAGACGATTGCCATCGTCGACTGGTGCGGTTCGTTCACGATTCAGAGCGACGCCAACCGATTTTCGGCCAAATTCGGTCTGCCGAAACTCACTTCCGCGAACTTTGCCATCACCTACACCGCGCCCAGCCAGTGTATTGCCTATGACCAGGTTGAAATCAACCTCGACGTGGAGTGGGCGCATGCCGTCGCACCCGGCGCCAGCATCAACTTGGTCGTTCCCCCGTCGGCCGACTTCCAGGATGTAGACGAGGCCGAGTTTGACGTCGCGAACTATGGTCTCGGCAACGTGCTCTCGGGTAGTTATGCTTCGACCGAGTTGTACACGGCGACGTCGGAACTGGATACGGAGAACCTGATTTCAGAGCTCGGCGCTTCTGTGGGAATCTCCTTCAACTTCGCGTCGGGAGACTATGGCGACTACCAGCTCCAGACAATCCGCAGGACAGTCAGCGCTCCCGCAGACTCTCCATGGTCCACGGCAGTTGGAGGTGTATCTTTGGCGCTGAATTCCGACAACTCGATTGCATGGCAGTCGGGTTGGGGAAACAACGGCACGCTTTTGACCGAGGAGGGTACGGTCTACAATCCGCCGCAAAGCGGATTTTTCGGCGGCGCTGGAGGTGGCGAGAGCGAATGCGTCACAAAGAATACGCGCTTCCGCCCGCCTGTTTGCACTGGCGGCTTCTTGAAGCCGGCATTCCAGAAGGCGGTGAAAGGAAAATATCGCCAACTCCCGGACGTGTCATGGCTGGCCGATCCCTACACCGGTGTGGCGATTCTGATCAGCGTTCCGGGCCAGATTCCACAGCAGGTATGGCAGGTGTATGGCGGCACGAGCCTGGCTACGCCGATGTTCTCGGCGCTATGGGCGATTGCTAATCAGGAATCTTTGGCGGGAGGTGGAACGGAACTCGGCCAGGCCGCGCCATATCTCTACACGCTGCCCGCGGGAGCCGTTTACGATATCGTTCCCGTTACCTCGGCGACGAACGTGACCGGATCGATTCAGACTTCCAAGGGAACGACCAAATATTCAGCCGAGAAACTTGCCGGCCAACCAAAGGGAGAGTTCTTCAGCGCCCTGTGGGATTACTACCAGTTGCAGGATACCGAACTGGTGATCTCATTCGGCACGGATTCGTCTCTGAAAACAGCGACCGGCTGGGATAACGTAACCGGAGCGGGAAGTCCGAACGCACAGGCGTTCGCCGATTTCTTCTTCGCGCAATAACCACGGACGTAGATCGAAAGAGTCACGATCTGAAAAGCCACCCTGCCGCCCACCCGGATGGCAGGGTGGCTTTTATGATCCTTCGAGACCCAGTTGCGTCGCGATTGTCTTCATGGCATCGATGCAGAAAGAGATGTGCTCTTCGAGATCGATCCCCAGATCAGCCGCGCCCGAGATAATGTCTTCGCGGTGCACGCTGCGGGCGAAGGCTTTGTCTTTCATTTTCTTTCGGACGGACTTAGCCTCGACCTCCGCCAGCGACTTCCCCGGCTTGACCAAAGCGCAGGCCGTAATGAATCCGGCCAGTTCGTCGCACGCGAACAGAGTTTTTTCCATCGGCGAGATACGCGCCACGCCGCTGTACTCCGCATGTGACAGAATGGCGCGGCGCACTTCTTCGGAGTATCCCCGCTGTTTCAAGATTTCGGAGCCGCGGAACGGATGTTCTTCGGCGCTCGGGTATTTCTCGTAATCGAAGTCATGGAGAAGGCCAACCGTCCCCCATAATTCCTCGTCGGCTCCAGCTTTGCGTGCGTAGGCGCGCATGCAGGCTTCAACCGCGAGCGCATGTTTCAATAAACTTTCGGACTGGGTGAACTCAGTTAGGAGTTTCCAGTGTTCGTCTAAGCGATTGGTTTCCATAGGCTATTGCCTTTGTGCCGACAGTAATCTGGTGTTGCGACGATCATGGCCACATACTTAACGGAGTCGTTGCGTGAGGGCAAAGAAGTGACGCTTGTCATCATAATCGTGGGAATCGCCGGCGTCGCCCTGACGTTTTGGCATGGTGCAAACTGGTATGGGTTTGTCAGTGGCTATCGTTATAACAGCGAATTTCTGGGCAGGCGCTACGAGTCTAGGTTAAGGTTTGCGACTTCTGAGCACGACAGTCTGTGCTTTATCGGCGCCAACGAGTCCGCACTTTACCTTTTGTACCATCCTGCGAGCAACGGGTGGTGGTGGAAGTATCGAGCCGGAGGCTTTACCAAGAATCTCGAAATTCCATGGAGCGATCTCGATTGCCGACCAGTAACAATGCTCTTCAAAGACTACATGCGGTTTGAGATTCCCCCGAGAAAAATTTATTTCTATATTCCGAAAGATATTGGCGATCAACTCTTGATCGACGCCAAACGTGAGATCGCCACCCCGAGTGCGACGGTGAGTTTGAATCCCAGGGCAGTGATCCGATAGCTACGCTGATGACCAGGCTTTATGCAGAACTTCGGCTCGCAACAAATCGGGAGAATCAGCGATTGGTGTCGCTGCGATGCGGCCGCGAATACAGTTAGTAAACACTAGGCGAGCTCGCGCCGATTCATGCTTTCTGCATGTTTTTCACCGATTTTATACACCTGCGTCTGTGTGCGTCCTCGTAAGGGCTTTGCTTTTCTCAGTTTTGTCTTGACTTCCACAGGCTCGATCCAGCAGATTACGTTGTAGTTGGCTTTGAGAGTAGCCCGCTCTGGCACTCGCAAAACCTGAATGGCAACCACACTTACCCCCGTGGACTCACGGGAAGTTGTTCGATGCGACCGCTGTCTTTTAGTGCAATTCCGCACAAGCAATAGTCTTTGCCGCCGTTGTCATCTTTCATTGGATGAGGACGAGGCCGAGATTGCCGCCATGACTCCCGCGCCAGAAATGGTGCCCATGAACGTCCATTCCAGCGGACGAGGGCACCTGAAACTGGCGTATTCTATTCGATCGCTACGGCTGCGCAATGGACTGAGTCAACGCCAATTGGCGTTGCGCATGTCCGTGCCTCGAACTTACGTCTCGAAAATTGAAAACGAAAAAGCGACTCCCACTCTCTCGTCACTCGAACGTCTTGCGCGAGCACTCGAAGTGAGCGTTCCGGATTTGCTTTCTGGTGGCGAGCGCAATCGCCAGGAAGAAGTTCGCGAGTTGATGGAGGATCAGTTTGTCGCCGAGGTCATGCCGTTCCTGTCGCAACTGAGCGGAATGCAGATGTCGAGCATTCTCGCGCAGGTCCGCGATTTGACGGTGCGTCCGCGGCGAAGCGCCTAACCGGCCAGCCTAAAGAGCTGCGGTGAGCCTCTACTAAAAGGTTTTAGTTTTATCCGGGCACACACCAACTGGACAGCCGGAGCTCTCGAGCTCCGGCTTTTTTTGAAATGCGCAATTCTCTGCGACCTAAGAATAGGAAACATGCACAAGCTTGCACAGTTCAACGTGTTATGCGCAACAGTTTGCACGCTTCCTTAATATTTTATAGATATGCACAGCTTTCCCCTTGACCCGCACTGTTTCAGGAGCTAACCTCGCGGCACTCCCCTAAGCTGGGAAAAATAACCCAGCACTATTTCTTGAGGCGAACAGGAAAAACTTCGATGAAAATTTCTCAGATTTGTGCGGTCGTCATGCTGCTGGTCGTTGGATCGGTGATGGCTTTCGCCGATGGAATCCACGATCCCAAGATTGTCATTCACGGCGTCAATGGCGGCAACTCTCCCTTGGAGACATGCCCCCCCGCCGGTTGTACAAATGTCGGTTTCAATTTCAACTTTAGCGTTCCGAAGTTTGGCACCGGCCAGGTGTTTTTCACCAACGATAGCGGGAAGAACTGGACTTCGTTGACGCTGGTCGAAAATGGCGTTCCAGCCGTCGACATCAGCTGCGTGCAAACGGAGTTTCTGAACTGCTCGACCAAGACGCTGCAAAACGGTTCGGTGGAAATTATTCTGTCGGGCGTCAGGGGCGGGACGAATCCTCGCAACGGCATCCTAAACGGTCAGAGCTTCGTCGTTCAGTTTTCCTGTGTTGGCAACAGTTGCTGGCCGGGTGGAACTGGATTTGCGGGTCACGCCAGTGCAGCTCCGGAGCCGGGAACGGTGGCGTTAATGGTGACGGGACTTGGCGCGCTGATTTCGCGTCGCAAGCAATGGCTGGGCCGCTTGCGGTCGTAAGTTCCAGTCGTTTATTTCTTCGTGTATTGCTTCACTAACTGAGAAAACTGCGGCAGGGCCTGGAGCTTCTGGAGTTCGGGATCGCTCCAGGCCTCTTGCGCAGAGTATCCCTTCTCCAGCGCCAATCGCAGCGACTTCAGCGCTTCTTCCGGTTTGCCGATCAGCGTTTTCACCTGGGCTTCTGAATACATCAATTGCAGGTCATCGGGGCTAATCGAGCGCGCCTGGCTCGTATATTGCAGCGCGTTGGCTGCATCACCCTTTTTTGCGTAGAGCAAGCCGAGGTCTCCCATGATCGACGCCGAGCGCGGATTCACCTGGAGTTGCTGAAACGCGACTGAGATCGCCTTGCCGTACGACTCCGCGGCCCTGTCAGAAAACCCGGACCAGCGGTAGGAGTCGCCAAGATTGCCGAGGTATTGTTCGTCGTTCGGGGTCATGGCGACGGCCTTCTCATACATCATGGTCGCCTGATCGTAGTTCTTCAAAAAGAAGTACGCCGTTCCCAGATTCGAATAGGTCGGCGCATCGGGAGCCAGCGAGAGCGCCTTCTGATACTGAGGAATCGCCTCGCCCCACTTACCCTCCCGCAAATACACATTGCCAATTCCCTCGTAACCGATGGGACTGTCAGCGGCGATGTCGATCACCTTTTGAAATTCAGGAAGCGCTTTTGTGTTGTCCCCGAGATTAAAATAGGCGTTGCCGAGAGCGTTGTGATTCGTCCAATAGTAAGAGTTTGCAGCGACCGCTTTCTGGAACGCGGCGATGGCCTCGTCGCTCTGCCCGCTCTGACTGTAGGCGTCGCCCAGGTTTCGGTAGGCTTCGTCCGAGTTCGGGGCCAGTTCGAGCGCTCGTTTTAGTTCAGTGACGGCTTCCGTATATTTTCCGGTCATGGAATAGACGCTGCCGAGCGACATATGCACTTCCGGCAAATTGTTGGACAGCCGTTCCGCCTGCTGCGCCGCCAGTGTGGCCTTTTGCGCCCAAACTCCATCCTTGGTCTCGCCGTACATGCGCAAACTGGAGTCGGCGAGTCCGGTATACGCCAGTGCGAACGTGGAGTCTTTTTCGATCGCTTGATCGAATAGATCGACCGCTTTCTTGTATGTCTCCGGCGTGTGGCCATTGCGCAAAATGTTCCGCCCCTGGAGATACAGATCGTAGGCTTTCACGTTCTGGGTCGGATGCGCGCCCAGGCGCGCCTGTTCCTCCTCGGTCGGCTTCAACGCCAGAGCCGTGGAAACATCTCCGTAGATCTGATCTTCAAGGGCGAGCAGATCTCCGGGGGAACCAGAAAATTCGTTGCTCCAAAGGCGCTTGCCCGTGGCAGCATCTTGCAGATTGAGCACAATGCCCAGCTTGTCGCTATTGCCCTGCACAATACCCTGCAAAATCAGGTTCACGCCCAATTCGCGGGCTAGCTTGGAGACGGGCAAATTTTTCGCAGTGGCTGCGTCGACCGCGTCCGACGAGGCCAGGTGGACTTCCTTCAACTGAAACAGCTTGGCCGCGAGGGCTTCCTGGATGCCGTCTGCGACGTAGCCGAGGGCCTTTTCGTCGCCCTCCCTGCGCAGCGGCAGGATGGCTACATACTTTCCCTGCTTGAGCGAGGGAATGCCCTCTACGATCGCCCCAGGAGCCGTCGTTGTGCGATTCAAAACGGTGCGACCGGCAAGAGTTGCCAGTGCGACGACGAGGACGGCACCGGCGATCCACATCCAACTTTTCCCGGGCAGATCGAGACTGAACCGGGATCGGCGAATGATGGGATGCGCGATCATCTTCGACAAGGTTTCGGCGCTGATGTTGGGGTTGGCTTCCCACGTGGTTAACTGCTGGAGCAGTTCGACGGCAGAGTGGTAGCGGTTGGCCGGTTCGCGCTCGAGGCAGCGGGCAACGATGGCGCTCAGCGATCGCGGGATAGTAGCGTCAACCTCGGAAGCGGACCGGGCCTCTTCGCGGGTGCGCTTCATCAGGCTCGCAATGGCCGTGTCGGCCTCATAGGGAGCTTTTCCTGTCAGCAACTCATAAAAGATCAGCCCCACGCTGAAGATGTCGGAGCGCTGGTCGAGCGTGGTCCCAAGGGCTTGCTCCGGCGACATGTACTCGAGCGTCCCGACGATCGCGCCCGTCTGGGTCATGCCGGTTTCGCCGAGCGAACGAGCCAGCCCAAAATCCATCACGACGATGCGCCCGTGCTTGTCGCGCATGATGTTTTGTGGCTTCAGGTCGCGGTGGATCACTCCCTCAGAGTGGGCCGCGTCGAGGGCACGGCAGACCTGCTCGATGACGGAGATGGCGTCCTTGTGCGAGAACTTCCCGTGCCGGCGCAACAGCGTGCGCAGGTCCTCGCCGTCGACGTACTCCATCGAAATAAAGCGGATGCCGTCAGCCTCGCCCAGATCAAAAATGCGGACGACGTTCTTATGGGTGATGTTGCGCGAAAGGATGAGCTCTTGCTTAAATCGCAGCAGAATCGCCGGGTCCGTCGCCAACTCCGGACGAATCACCTTGAGCGCGATCAGCCGGTCGAGTTCGCGGTCGCGAGCCTGATAGACGGCACCCATGCCGCCCTGGCCGAGCACGCCGAGGATTTCGTATCGTCCGCCGAAAAGCACGCCCGGCAGCAAACTGTTGAAGGCCGAGATGCTTTGCGCCGAGGGAGCCCCGGTCGAATGCGATCCCGCGGCTGCCTGTCGAATATAGGGTAATGCCTGGGTTGCGCCTGGAATCGGCGTCCCGTGGGGTAGAGTGGCGGCGTCGGAAACCGGAGCATTTGAGAGTGGAGGAGGCGTCAGTGCCGCAGCGCCAATGGCATCTTCGGGCAGACGGGTACCCGGCATGGTCGGGCTATCGGAATCTTTGCCCCTGCGGTCGCGCTCATCCATTGGAAAGGCCCGGGTTCGGAGAGCCAGCGGGGGATCGCGCCTCAGTTCTACAAGGCAACGGTCGCATCAGGTTGTCGTGGGGAAGTCGAGAACCCGGCACTCCGGCAATCTCGGAAGTATAACCCGGAAACCCCTTTCGGCAAAGCAATGGAGATGCCGAAAACGGTACTCGAAATAAAGGGGTTCTGCGCTTCGCGACGGTGCCCATGATCATTGAGACAGACCTACCCCCATAAGGTAGCCACTACCGTTCGGTTCTCTTCAATAATAGTGATCGAGGCCGCCGGATCGTTGCATTTTCACAAACCCGCGGCATAATCTCCTGTTTTGGCTAGCATTGACTATAGCCCGCCTCCTCCATAAGATGGGCCGACCGCAAACTGCCACTACTCATGATCGGCCAGACCATTTCCCACTACCGAGTCGTCGAAAAACTGGGTGGCGGTGGCATGGGAGTGGTTTATAAGGCCGAAGACCTCCGGCTCCATCGCTTCGTCGCGCTCAAGTTCCTGCCCGACGACGTTGCCGGCGACCCGCAAGCACTCGCTCGCTTCGAGCGCGAAGCCCAGGCCGCATCCGCCCTCAACCACCCCAACATCTGCACGATCCACGATATCGGCGACCAGGACGGCAAGGCTTTCATTGCCATGGAATTTCTGGATGGGGTGACCCTGAAACACCGCATCGCGGGACGGCCGATGGAGACGGAGGCAATTCTCGCATTAGCCATCGAGATTGCGGATGCTCTGGATGCAGCGCATAGCAGGGGCATCGTGCACCGCGACATCAAACCGGCGAACATTTTTGTTACAGAGCGCGGTCATGCCAAAGTGCTGGACTTCGGGCTGGCCAAGGTCGCGGCGGATAGTGGTTCTGCCAATCGACTTGCCTCCGCGAACACGAACACAATGACGGGTACCGCTGACGAGCCCCACCTGACCAGCCCCGGCTCGACCCTGGGCACCGTCGCATATATGTCGCCGGAACAGGCCAAGGGCAAGGAACTCGACGGGCGCACCGATCTGTTTTCGTTTGGCGCGGTGCTTTACGAAATGGCGACCGGCACGCTGCCATTTCGAGGGGACACCTCAGCCCTCATCTTCAACGCGATCCTGGAGCGCGCGCCGGCTCCCGCGATGCGCCTCAATCCTAATCTTCCGGCGAAGATCGAGGACATTATCAACCGCGCGCTGGAAAAGGATCGCGACCTGCGATATCAGAGCGCGAAAGAGATGCGATCCGAACTGCTGCGGCTGAAGCGCTACACAGACTCGAGCCGGCAAGTCGCGGCCGTGAGTTCTGACGTGGGCAGCTCTTCTTTAGGTTTGGGCGGGGTTGGCAATGCGGTGTCAGGCAGTGCGTCGCAAGTTGTTCCCTCGGCGCCGATGGCCAGCAGTTCGGCAGTGGTCAAGGTGGCCAAGCAACACCGAGTGGGAGTCGGCGTCAGCGCGTTGCTTGCCGTTTTGCTGGTCGCGGCCGCTGGCTATGGAGTCTATTCGTTCTTTTCCCGCTCGCGGCCGGCCCCGTTTCAAAATTTTTCCGCCAGCAAAGCGACTCAGACTGGGAAGGCCATACTGGTCGCGATATCGCCCGACGGCAAATATCTTCTCCACGTAATGGACGATGGTGGCCAACAGAGTTTGTGGTTGCAGAACGTTCCCACCCGCAGCAATACACAGGTCGTGGCGCCAGCGCCGGTTGGGTATCAGGGCCTTCGCTTCTCCCCTGACGGAAACTATTTGTATTTCGTCCGTTTCGAAGCTGGCAGCAATTCTTTGAAATACCTATACCGCGTCCCAGTGCTTGGCGGCACGCCGCAGAAGTTGGTGACAGACATCGATTCGAACATCAGCTTTTCTCCGGACGGCAAGAGATTCGCCTACCTTCTCGGGAACAATCCGAAATCCGGCGAGTACAGAGTGATTATCCGGTCCGCGGAAGGAAGCGACGAAAAGACCATCGCTAACGGCCCGCTGATAGAAACGGTCTTCGACCTGGCATGGTCGCCGGATGGCAAGACTGTCGTGATGCCGCTTTCGCAGCCAGGCGACGCGCTGGGTGGTATGGACGCGATCGATGTGGAAACGGGAAAGCGCAATCCGTTTCTGACCTCTAAGGACCTGTTCTTCTCGCGCCCAGTCTGGCTGCCGGATGGGAGCGGCCTGTTGGCGTTGGCGCAGCCCTTCGGGGGACAGAATCAGATCGTTTTTATTTCTTACCCGTCGGGCAAGGTATCTCCGGTGACCCGCGACACCAACGCATATATAGACCTCAGCGTCGCCGCCGACGGCCACACCGTAGCGGCGGTTGAGAGGCAATTCCACTACAACGCCTATGTTGTACCCGACGGCGCCAGCAGCGCCCAGGCTCGGGAGTTCGCGATGGAAGGATCCCCGAATTTCGAAGTGGGATGGACGAGCAATAATCAACTATTGATGTCTGCGATTGGCGGGGGCGTCACGCTGCTCAATCCTGACTCGGGCGCGAAGACTCCCTTGCTGCCGCAACTGCGTTGGCCCGGGTACGCTCGTTCCTGCCCGGACGGACACTTCGTCTTCTCGGCTGCTCCCGAAGCCAAGCCCGAAGGTCATATATTTCGCGCGGACGCGGATGGCGCGAACGTGAAGGAACTCACCCACGGGAAATTCGACTATATGCCGGTGTGCTCCGTGGACTCTAGAACGGTGCTCTACCAGAACGGGGATTCAAAACTAAACAAGGTTTCGGTTGAGGGCGGCCAATCGCAACAGCTTCCTGATTACCCGAACTTCGGGCGGATCAGCGTTTCTCCGGATGGAAAGCTCGCCGCGATCATCACCGCTCGCGTGGGCGACACGAAGGAGAAGCTGGGGCTCTTGTCGCTCGATTTCAGTCAGCCCATCCGGCTTCTGGATTTCGAGCGGCCCCGTGTCGAGTATGCTGTCATGCTCGGCGATGGCCCGATGGTGTTCAAGCGCGACGGCACGGGCATCATCTACCCTGTTCGCGACGGCCAGACAGACAATCTATGGCTGCAGCGTCTCGATGGTTCGCTGGGAAAACAAATCACCGACTTCAAGTCGGAATACATCCGCGATTTCGACTACTCGTATGACGGCAAGCAGCTAGCAATCATCCGCGGCCACCACGAATCAGACGTCGTGCTGATCCGCGACGCAGAGAAGTGATCGACCCGCCATGGCTCCTCGAGTTGTGGTTACTTAGGTTCTCTTTCCTCGCCAATCCAGCCGTTGTTTCATAGGTTAGGCCGCATCCCAACCGGTCGGTTCGAGGATTTCGCTGATTGAGCTGCCGCGTGCTTAAATAAAAAGTTGGGCGTCAGTTTTGCGCCATCCCCGCGCGCGGTCTCCCAATCGCAACTTAACGACAACACTCCGAGCGGAGGGTCTTTGGATTTCCAACTCAACGAAGAGCAACTGCAGCTCAAGAAGACAGTGCGCGATTTCGCTGAGCGCGAGATTGCGCCGAATGTCATGAAGTGGGATGAAGCGAGCGAGTTCCCGCTGGCCACGATCAAAGAGTTGGGCAAACTCGGCCTGCTCGGCATGATCTTTCCCGCCGAATACGGCGGCGCCGGCATGGGTTACGTCGAGTACGTCACCGCCATCGAACAGCTTTCTCGGGTGGACGGCTCCGTCGGCATCATCGTGGCCGCTCACACGTCGCTCTGCTCGAACCACATCTATGTCGCCGGCAACGAGTCGCAGAAAAAGAAATTTGTGACGAAACTTGCGGCCGGTGACTACATCGGCGCCTGGGGTTTGACCGAACCTTCGTCGGGATCAGACGCGGGCAGCGCTCGCATGACTGCCGCGCGCGCCAAAGGCGGATGGGTTCTGAACGGCACGAAGACCTTCATTACCAACGGCCACTACGCCGACGTCGCCGTAGTCCTCGCTATCACCGATCGCGCCGCGCACACACACGGGCTGTCTGCGTTCGTCGTTGAAAAAGGTGCGAAGGGGTTTCGTCCCGGGAAAAAAGAAAACAAATTAGGCCTGCGCGCCAGCGACACCGCCGAACTGATCTTCGAAGACTGCTTCGTGCCCGACGAGAATCTTCTGGGCAAGGAAGGCGGCGGCTTCATTGATGCGATGCGCGTTCTGGATGGTGGACGTATCTCCATCGCAGCCCTTTCTCTCGGGATGGCCCAGGGCGCATACGGGGCGGCGTTGAAATATTCGAAAGAGCGTCAACAATTCGGCAAGCCGATCTCGGAATTCCAGGCCATCCAGTGGAAACTCGCCGATATGGCCACCGAAATCGAAGCCGCCAAACTTCTGACTCTCCGCGCCGCCGCCATGAAAGACGCCGGCATGAAGACAACGCTTGAATCCTCAATGGCCAAGCTCTACGCCAGTGAAGTCGCCGTGAAATGCGCCAACGAAGGCGTTCAGATTCATGGCGGCTACGGATTCATCAAAGACTACCCCGCGGAGAAATTCTATCGCGACGTGAAGCTGTGCACGATTGGCGAAGGGACGAGCGAAATTCAGCGTCTGGTAATTGCGCGGCAGCTGCTGAAAGACTAACCGCGACTCTTTCAGTGAAATTTCCCACCCCAAATATTTGTCTTGAAATCCAATACTGTGTATCATACAGTGTGTGTCGTACACTGTATGCCGCAGAGTAACGGAAATCACGATCTCTTCGAAAACCTTCGTCTCGAGCTGCGCCGCGGCTGCCTGAGTCTGGCCGTGCTGTCACAGCTTCGAACCGAGCGCTACGGATACACACTGCGCAAGGCCCTTGCGGAACAAGGCCTGGATATCGACGAAGGAACGCTCTATCCGCTGCTGCGCCGGCTCGAGAGCCAGGGTCTGCTGACCAGCGTCTGGCGTGAAGAAGAAAAGCGGAACAAGCGTTTCTATCGTCTTTCGCCCGAGGGCAAGGTCATGCTCAAACAGCTCAGTGCAGAGTGGCAGAGAATTAATGCGTCGTTAAAAGAAATTCTCTGAAAGAAATTCTATAAACGAATTTTGCGAGGAACTGAACATGGAACTACTCGATCGTTATCTTCAAGCCGTTGAATTCTGGCTGCCTAAACGGCAGCGTCAAGACATTATTTCGGAACTGTCGGAGGACCTCCGCTCACAGATTGAAGACAAGGAGTCTGAACTCGGCCGCAAGCTGACGGACGTGGAAGTGGAGGAGATCCTTACCCGCTGCGGTTCGCCAATGACAGTGGCATTTCGCTACCGGCCACAACAATTCCTGATCGGACCCGCGTTGTTCCCCATCTATCGATTTGTGCTGGGAGTCCTGCTGGTCGGCTGCATCGTGCCGCGGATGCTCATATGGCTGGCGTTCCTGTTGATCGATCCAGTGCATCGCGGCTATTTGCATATGGAGAACTTGTGGGCGACTGTCGTCTTTTTCGGATTCTTCACGACGCTCGTCTTCGCGATCCTCGAGAGATGTGGCGTCAAGCTTGAGCTGAATACGTGGAACCCTCGTAAACTGCCTAGCTTGCGCGACCCAAACCGAATTTCACGTTCCAATGCTCTGGCCGAGATCGCAATCCCCGTAATCTTCAACATCTGGTTTGCCAGTACATTCTGGCCAGAGCCCACGGATCTGAACACGATCGGGTTGCATAGACTCGGGCTTCACGGAGTGGAAGTCACTCTGGCTCCGGTATGGCGATTCTTTTTCTGGAGTCTTCTACTGGTGGCGGCTGCAAATGTCGCCCTCGCCGCTGTGAATCTGTTCCGTCCCTATTGGACAACGCGACGCGCCACGCTGCGCCTGCTCTTCGATGCCGCCGGAGCGGGACTTGTTTGCTGGTTGCTGAAAGCACAGGCCCTGGCTGGCATCAGGGCCCCAGGATTGTCGGCAGGGAAGGCGCTGGTGCTGACCAGCTTCATCAACCTGTGGATGGCGAAAATGCTCCCTTGGGCCATCGTCGTGATGGTGGTGATCCTCTGCTTCGACGGCTATCGGATTCTGCGGTTGCGTGGAATCTGGGGACGCGGCAATTCGTTAGAGCCAGTGGTCAAGCAGATGTCGAACCCGATGGTCAACGGTCAGTGAGGTTTCAACTCCGCTCCGCGGAGGGAGGTTTTGGTTCCCGCTAGTCTCAGCGCTGCTTTACACTTGAGTGCTTGAACATCGCTGACCAAGGTTGGATCGCAAAGCTTCGCTCCGGTGATCCTCGAGCGTTGGCCCGCGCTATCTCCACGGTTGAGAACCGCGCGGCTGGTTGGTCCGAATTGTTGAAGGCGCTTTTCCCGCACACAGGCCACGCGCGAGTCATCGGCCTGACCGGCGCTCCCGGAGCCGGCAAGAGCACTTTGGTCGATCAGCTCGCCAAGCACTACCGCAAACAGAATCAAACTGTGGGCATCATTGCGGTCGATCCCACTAGTCCCTACACCGGTGGAGCGATCCTCGGCGATAGGATCCGGATGCAGGATCACCACGCCGACCCTGGAATTTACATCCGCAGCATGGCCACGCGTGGATCGCTCGGTGGCCTGGCTCGCGCCACGGCCGACGCGACCACCGTTCTCGATGCGTCGGGCCGCGACATCGTGATGATCGAGACCGTCGGAGTCGGGCAAGACGAAGTCGATATCGTGCGCCTCGCCGACGTCACTGTCGTGATCCTCGTCCCCGGCATGGGAGACGATGTGCAGACGATCAAAGCCGGCATCATGGAAATCGCCGACATCTTCGTCATCAACAAGAGCGACCATCCCGGAGCCGAGCGGGTGGAGCGCGAGATCCGCTCCATGCAATCGTTGGCCACGCGCCATTCGAGTGATCGCTGGACGCCCCCGATCGTCAAGACCGTCGCTAGCGAAGGCGAGGGAACTGCCGAGTTGGCGGATGCGATCACAAGTTACGAGTCGTATTTAAAGAAGGAAAACCTCGCGTTCAAGAAAAATGTCCACAACTGGCAAGAGCGGGTGATCGAGATGCTTCGCGATGCCATGTTAGAGAAGGCACGTGTCCGATTGGATGGAGGAAGTCTCGAGCGCTACGCCGCCGAGATTGCCGAGCACAAACGCGATCCCTATTCTCTGGTGGAAGAGATTGTGCGCGGCGTCGATCCCAAGTAGATTCGCTAGAAACGACTAGAGAAACGTATGGAATTCAGCATCGATCATCTGGGTATCGCTGTGAAGTCGCTCTCCGCGGCTAAATCCATTTACGAGAAGCTGGGGCTGAACGTTTCTCCAGAAGAAGTTGTCGAGCACGAAAAAGTTCGCCTGGTCATGGTGCCAGTGGGCGAGAGCCGGTTGGAGTTGCTCGAAGCGACCTCCGACGATTCGACCATCGCCCGGTTCATCGCGAAACACGGCGAAGGGCTCCATCACATTTGTATGCGTGTGCCAGATTTGCCGGCGGCCGTTGCAAAGTTAAAGAGCGATGGAGTGCGCCTCGTCTCCAACGAAATCAAGACGGGAGCGGGCGGCCATCGCTACGTATTCGTCCACCCGCAGAGCACGGCAGGCGTGTTGCTGGAGCTGGTCGAAGCGAGTCACTGATCGTCTTACTTATTACTTACGCTGGGCTAAAATGCTTCTCCTTGCCGTCGACACTTCCGGGAAAAATGGCAGCCTCGCTCTGGCGTGCGCGACGCCAGGCGAGAAAGAAATTGCTGTACTGGAAGTCGTCGCGCTCGATGGCGGCGCATTTTCAGCGCAACTTGTGCCGCAGGTCGCCGCGTTGCTCGAAAAGCACCGACACCGCGGACGCGATCTCGGAGTATTTGTGGTCGTAAACGGCCCGGGTTCGTTCACCGGACTCCGCGTCGGGCTGGCCGCCATCAAAGGTCTGGCAGAGGCGCTGCAAAAACCGATCGTTGCACTTTCACTTCTGGAAGCGTTGGCACACACAGTCACTAAGCGAGGCGGCATCGTCGCGGCGCTCAATGCGGGTCGCGGCGAGGCTTACGTCGGCGATTACGAAATCTTTGGTGACGCAATTCAAACCAGCGTCGTTAGCGAACGCCTGTTGAGAAGGGAAGAGTTGCTGGCAGTGGCAGCAAGCGCAGCCGCAGAAGGCATGCCGATCGCGACGCCCGATCCGGCGCTGGCTGACGCGCTTCGGGCCGCGGGAATCGCAGTGCAGCAAGTCGAGTATCCGGACGCTAGCGTGATCGCCCGCTTAGGTTGGTCGCGCTTTGAACGAGGAGAAACGCTTTCGGCCGATTATCTCGAAGCGAACTACATGCGCCATTCCGACGCCGAAATTTTCTCCAAGCTTTGAAATTTGCGCTCTCGACTAAACATGAATGTCTCCATTCGCAACGCCCAGCCGAGTGACGTACCCGCGCTATTGGAAATCGAGCGGCAGTCGCCGGGCGCTTCCCATTGGACTCCCGAGCAATACAACAAACTAATTGCCGACGGTTTCGTCTTCGTCTTCGTTGTTGACGCCGAGGATGCAAGCGCCATCGTTGGTTTCATCCGGGGTTTCATCTGCGCAAGAGCTGTCGCAGGCGAGTGGGAGATCGAAAACGTAGTCGTTGCTCCCGCCGAGCGCAGGCGCGGCATCGCCGATGCGCTTATCGGCGAGTTAATCGGGCGAGCCCGGAGCGACGCTGCTTCCGCCATTTTTCTTGAAGTCCGCGAGTCGAATCTCGCGGCCCGCCGCTTGTACGAAAAGCACGGATTCCAAGAGACTGGCCGTCGAAAGGCTTACTACACAGGCCCTTTGGACGACGCGATCGTCTATTCGCTAAAGCTAAATTCATGTATTCGTTGAAGCTGAATTACTTACAGGAAGGAAAGGACTTAGCACCATTTATGGTGCATTGTCGCACCTCCGAAGCCACGGGCCAAACGGTGGAAATCTCCTATGAAATCTCATTGAACGCCTACCGATTCCTGTGCTATTTTGTAACCGCGTAGTAACAATTGAGCAGGAGGTCTAGCCAAGGATGCTGACTCCCCGAGACCCACTCCTGACCGGCCACGACGAGTTCCAACGCCTGGTTCAGGAGCACTCGCAATACTCCCAACGCCTCGAATCCCTCACCGAGAAACGATACCTTACAGACGACGAAAAGCTGGAAGAAGTGCGGCTCAAGAAACTAAAGCTGCGCCTCAAAGACCAGATGCAGCATTTGGAACTGCAAGTTCATCGGCAGTCCGCCTAAGGTTTGTCGGCGAATCGTGACTGGCAAGCAAGACCAGAGCGGTCCCCCAGTTCATCCATGTCATCAAGAGCGGCGCTTCTAAACGCCTTTTTTTATTGCAGTTATGCAGAATGCCGCAGCCCCGCTCTATAATCGTTTTGAATTCCTGTTCTGAATTCCTATGGTTCGTGACGGCTATTTCTACGGTATTGGCTGCCTCGTCGCTGCGGGCGTGATTGCGTGGCTCGCAGCGTGGCCTTACGCCATTCCGGTCTTGCTGCTGGCAGTTTTCTTCCTTCAGTTTTTCCGCGATCCCGAGCGCCAGATTCCGGCTCAGCCGGGAGCGGTCGTTTCTCCCGGCGATGGCAAGGTCACCGACGTTTCAGTGGTGAACGCGGATGGCGTTTCGCGCAGCCGCATCAGCATCTTCCTCAGCGTGTTCAATGTGCATGTGAACCGTTCGCCGATTACGGGCGTGATTCGCGACGTGCGTTATCAGCGCGGCAAGTTCGTCAACGCTATGGCGGCGAATTCGGCGGAAGAGAACGAACAGAACGTCGTCACCGTTGAAGGCGAAGGCCGCACCGTGATCTTCAAGCAGATCGCCGGCCTCATCGCGCGCCGCATCATTTTCAATTTCAAAGTTGGAGACCACGTGGCTCGCGGCCAGCGCGTCGGCCTGATCAAGTTCGGCTCTCGCGTCGATGTCCTGTTCGATCGCGACGCCGCGATCCAGGTGAAGCTCGGCGATCGCGTCAAGGGCGGAGCCAGCGTGCTTGCCCTCTTGCCAGTTGCGCCGTCAACGTCAATTACGCCGCCCGTCCCTGTTGGCGCGGGAGAAAAGCGGGAAGCTCGTTAATCATGCTAGAGCGAAAAATATGGAAGAACTAACGCCGCAGCGTCGAGAAACGGACCGTCCGCGCGGAAGACTGCGCAAGGGCATGTACATCCTGCCGTCGCTCTTCACCACCGCGAACATCGCGGCGGGATTCTACGCCATTCTCGAAACCGTGCACGGCGTCTATGGCGAAGCTCGCCATCTGGATTACGCCGCGATGGCCATCGGCTTCGCTGTTTTGTTCGATGGTCTCGACGGTCGCATCGCGCGCATGACCCGCACCGACAGCGATTTCGGCCGCGAACTTGACTCACTCGCCGACGTCATCACCTTCGGCGTCGCTCCCGCGCTGCTCGCCTGGATGTGGGGATTCCATCTTCTCCCCGCCGCAGACATAAGCGCCGATCTGCACCAGAAGATCACGGAGCTTGGAACTATTGCCTGCTTTGCTTTCCTCATGGCGGGAGCGAGCCGCCTGGCGCGTTTCAACATCGCCAAGAACCCGCAGCCCTCGAATCCCGGTCACCCTGGCAAGAAATATTTCGTGGGCATGCCGATTCCCGCCGGCGCGGGGGTGATTGCCGCTATCGTCCACTACTCCGCGGGAGTTCCCGTCACTTCGTGGATCACTGCTATGAGTTGGATGATGATGGTGGTAGTGGTCGGCTATTTAATGGTGAGCACCTGGCGGTTCTACAGCTTCAAAGACATCAACTTTCGTTCGCGTCATCCCTTTCGTCTGATCCTGATCATCGCCCTGTTATTCGCCTCCATCTGGTTTTTTTCGCGTCCCGCGCTCTTCGTCATCGCGATCCTCTACATGGCGTCCGGAGTCCTCTGGCGTTTGCAGTGGATCTTCCACCGCAAGAACCCTCCTGCACCTCCGGCCTACCGTGAGGCATCTCAGACTCCATGAGTAATCTGCCGAAGACTCTCTCCAAGTCCGCCAGCTCGCAAGCCGACCTGCGCGGCACGAACCTCTATCGCGTCGCCATCGTCGGCGCTGCCTCTCTTAAGGGAAAAGAGGTTGCCGAAATTCTACGCGAACGCAATTTCCCCGCCGTCGACGTCCGCCTGCTCGACGACGATGAGTCTCTTGGACAACTGGAAGCCGTCGGCGATGAGATGAGTTTCGTCCAGAGCGTTCGCTCGGAACAGTTCGAGCGCGTCGACTTTGCCTTCTTCGCCTCAGACCAACGCTCGACGCGCAATAACTGGAAAGCCGCGCGCGATCTGGGCAACACGATCGTCGACCTCTCTTACGCACTCGACAGCGACGCCGAAGCCGGAGCATCCGTCCGTTCGCCTTGGATCGAGCGTCAGACGGGTCATTCCGTTACGCCTGAACTACAGCCCGGTCCCGTCGTCATCGCGCACCCAGCGGCGACGGTTCTGGCGTTGCTCGGCCTGCGTGCCGAAAAGGCTGCCAAAATCCGCAGCATGGTCGCAACTGTATTCGAACCAGCGTCCGAAAACGGCCAGAAGGCGATGGACGAACTGCATGAGCAGACCGTGAATCTGCTCTCCTTCCAGGAACTGCCGAAGAACGTCTTCGATATTCAGGTTGCCTTCAACATGGTCGCGCGCTACGGACATCGGTCTCATCTCGCGCTCGATGCCATGTCGCAACGAATCCGCAAACATTACAGTCAAATCGCCCGCGGAGCAGTCGAACCGGCTCTGCAAGTGCTGCAAGCCCCGGTTTTCCACGGGCACGGTTTCTCGATCTACCTCGAAACCGAATCCGCAGTCGCGATGCCGGATCTTTCGCAGGCTCTTTCGGGAGAGCACGTGGTCGTCAGCTCCACTCCCGACGAAACGCCGACGAACGTGAGCGCCGCCGGCCAGGGAGACATTCAAGTCGCCCTCACGGCTGACACGAGTCACAAGAATGGCATCTGGCTCTGGGCCACGACCGACAACCTGCGCATCGCGGCGTTGACCGCCGTAGAATGCGCCGAGACCATGACCACATCACGCCCGCGGGGCCAGATTCAATGATTTCGGCTTTGACGAAGTTCGCGACAGCCGGAGTCACACTCGCGCTCGGCCTGTCTAGCCTCGGATGTGGTTACCACACCGTTGGAAGCTCGGTTCAACTGCCGCAGAACATCCGCACGATCGCGATCCCAGGCTTCGTCAGCCAGAGCCAGACGTTCCGCGTCGAGCAGTTGCTGACCGATGCGGTGGTCCGGGAATTCGACGCGCGCACGCAATATCACGTCATCCACGACGCCCACGCAGATGCAGATGCCACTCTCAAGGCAACCGTTCTCTCGGCGTCCGCGACTCCGCTCGCTTACGACTCCCAAACCGGACGCGCCGCGAGCGCCCTCATCACCGTCAGCATCCAGGTGAAGCTCACCGACCGTCAGGGCAAGGTGCTCTTCGACAACCCTTCGTACCTATTTCATGAACAGTACGAAATCTCGCGCGATCTTCCGAGCTTTTTTCAAGAAGACTCGCCAGCGGTCGATCGCCTCTCGCGCGACTTTGCACGCACTCTGGTTGCAAACATACTGGAGGCGTACTGATCCTGACTCTCTCGTTCTTGTCAGACCCAGAGCGCAGCCGGCTGCGGCTGCGTTGATACTGCTTCGGGAATTCTCGTGATGTTAAAGTAATGAACGGATGCGCGCCTTCAGCCAAGCCGACCGCTTCTTCAGCGAACTGGAATCGCGGAAGCTAAAGCCCGCATACGTGCTCGTCGGCGACGAAGCTTTCTTTCGCAAGCGTTGCCGCGATGCCATTCTCGAACATCTGGTCTCTCCTGACTCGCGCGACTTCGGATTGTTCGAATTCGATCTCGCGGAAACTTCGCTCAACGAAGTGCTTGATCGCGCCCGCACGCCCTCGCTGATGGCGCCATTTCAGGTCTTCTTCGTCCGCGGCGTGAAGACTCTTTTTGGCCGCGGATCGAATGAAGAGAAAATCGGAGCCATCGAGTCCTACTGCAAGAATCCCAATCCCGACGCGCTCGTTATTTTCGTCGCCGACCACATCAGCATTCCCGCCGACGCTCGCCGCATGGAGATGACGGACAAGGACCGCTACCAGAAAATCCGCGAAGACCTCGGGCCATTCTGCGGCATCGTCGAACTCTCTCGCGTCGAAGAAGGCGAAGCGGTCCGCTGGATCAGCGAATATTGCGTCACTCGCCAGGTCAAGATCGACGCCGATGGCGCCCGCGAACTCGTCGACGCTCTCGGCGGCGACATGATGATGGTCTCGAACGAACTCGAAAAGCTGATTCTCTACGTCGGCGAAAAAAAGAAAATCACGCTGGGCGACGTCGAAACCATGGTGCTGGCGGCCAAGCAGCGGTCGCTGTATGAACTGACCGACGCGATTTCTTCGAAAGATCGCGTCCGCGCCCTCGCCGTGCTCGACGGCCTGCTTGCAAGCGGAGAAGGCGAAGACGCGGCCATCGGACATCTCTACATGCTGGCGAAAACCTTTCGCCAGATGCTGGTCATCCTGGAGCGCAACGTCCGCGACCAGCGCATGTTATGGGCCGCGCTGTGGCAGGGATTTCGCGTCCCTCCGTTTGCGGCCGACGATGTCATTCGCCAGGCGCGCCGTTATAAATCGAAGCGCGAACTGACGCGTTCGATCCGGCTGGTGGCAAAAGCAGATTTGGCTCTGCGCTCGAATCCTCCCGGCAAACGGATGGTGCTGGAAAAGCTGATCCTCGACCTGGCCAGCGAGCCCAAGCCCGAACCCACCGGCGGATGGCTGCAGGAAGAGTTGCCAGTCTAGGTTCGCGGAAGGTCCTTCCGAGGAAAGGAGTAACCGTCATGTCTGTGCAGCAGATCAATCATGTCACCGGCCGAGTTGTTGTGGCTTTGTCTTTTCTTGCGCTGATCACGGTGCTGATTGGATACACGCAGCAACCGCTGCCGGACGAAGGCGCACTCGCACATATTTTCCAGTTGTCGATTGTGGCAGTGGTGCCGATGATTTTGCTTTTTGTGGCTACCGCGGATTGGAAGCAGGGCTTGCGGAATGCGCGTCCCTTGGCGGTTTCATCGGTTGCTTTGGTGCTCGCGTTCGGAGCGCTCTACTATCTCGAGCATTATTTTTACCCGGGGCGTTGATCTGCCGCAGCTGATCGACGCGGTTCTTACCCCTTCGCTTCGGCGACGGCGCGCCTTAGTTCCTCGACATCAGAGAGGTTCGGATTCTTTTTGATAACCAGATCCAACTGCTGCTTGGCTAGTTTTACCTGCCCGCTCTTTGCGTAGGCGAGGCCCAGGTGGCAGTTGTAGAGAGCGTTGTCGGGCTCCTTCTTTAGAGCCTCTTTGAACAGGCTGATGGCTGAGGTGTAAACCTTCTTCTGATAGAAAGCCCATCCCAAGGTGTCAGAGAAGTTGGGACTGTCGGGGACTTGCCGATGCGCGCTCTGGGCCATATTGAAGGCCATGTCCACGTTGCCGCCCTGCTGCAGCAGCACATAGGCCAACTGGTTTGAGACGACTGGATTCTCCGGCTCCGCGGCCAGTGATTTCTGATACATCTGCTTGGCTTGTTCCCAATTCTGTTTTTCTTCGTAGATGTTGCCTGCGCGGAAATAGAGATCGATCGCTTTTGGATTGCTCACGGTTCCGTCGAGATAGGTCTGCAGAGAAGCGTCGATCTGGCCGCGTTCATGCTGGACCAATCCAAGACCGAGCCAGGCTGCCACGTTGTTCTTGTTGAGTTCGATTGCGCGACGGAATTCGGCTTCAGCGCCGCCCATGTCCTTCTTCTGGTTCTCGAGGAGCGAACCCAGCATGACGTGAAACCCGGCGTTGTTCGGGTACTTGGCAATCTGAGCCCTGGCCGCGGCAACGGCTTTGTCGGGTTGTTTCTGCATCAGGTCGACGTTCAGAACGCCCCCCAGCGCGTCGGAGGAATTCGGATCGAGATCAAGGCCCTGCTGATACGCCTTTTGCGCTTCGGCGTACTGGTTTTGCGCCACGCGGAGGTTGCCAAGCTGCACGTATGCGGCGGGATTGTTGGGCTCGCGTTCGAGCGACTTGCGGATGTATTCGTCAGCGGTCGCGAACTGCTTGCGGTCGATCTCCGCGACCGCGCGCAAGAGGTATCCGTCGGGAGCTGCCGGTTGCAGAGCGACGATCTGGTCGGCCTCCTGAGCGAGGGCGTTCGGATCGCTGCGTCGGATGGCCACTCCGGCTAACGCTCTGTGCGCTTCAACATTGCCGGGATCGAGACGAACCGCGTTGCGCCACTCCGCTTCCGCGCTGGTGTTATTGTTCAGTTGCTCGAATGCGAGCCCGAGCTGGTAATGGGCCACTCCGCGATCGGGGTCGTTCTTGAGGACGGCTTGCAGCGTGTTGACCGCGTCGTTGGCCTTGCCACTGCGAATTTCGATCTCCGCCTTGTAAATCTGCGCGTCCTCGTCGTCGGCTTTGGCTCTGAGCACCTCGTCATTCAGCTTCCGGGCTTCGTCGACGCGGTTCTTCAGGATGAGCAGCTGAATGTAATTTTTCTTGACCACCAGATCTTTGGGATGTTCCTGATTGAGAGCGGAATACTCCGTGGTGGCTTTGTCGATCTGCCCATTGGAGTAATAAAAGTCGCCTAGCATGCGGTAACCGGCGGAATTGTTGGAGAAATCCTTTTTCGCCTGCCGCAGAACGTCTTCGGCCTGCGCCGGCTTGTTCTCAGACACATAAAGTCTGGCCAGACCGAGTCGCGCATCGGGATCGTCGGGCGCGACTTCGACGGCGTGCCGAAATTGCTGTTCGGCTTCGGGGAAGCGTCCCCGGTTCTGGTAGAAGGTTCCGAGCGAGGCGATGGCGTTGGTGGACTTCGGGCTGAGTTCGACGGCTTTCTTAAAATCCGCTTCTGCGGCATCCCACTGTTGCCCGTGGACCTCAAGAACCGCGCGATTCAGATATGAGTCGGAGCGGTTGGGATCGAGCTTCAGAGCCTGCTGCAAATCGGCCAGCGCGGCGCTGATGTTGTTGGTTCCAGCATAGTAATTCGCGCGAGCCACAAAGACGTCAGGGTTGTTGGGCTCTTTTTGGGCGAGTACATCCAGTTGCTCTTTGGCGTCATTGAACTGATGCCCCAGGATCAGCAGATTGGCGAAGTCAAGGCGAGCAGGATAGTTGTCAGGCTGGAGTTCGATGGTCTTCGACAGCTGCTGATAGGCGGCGGGCCATTGCTGCAACTTCATCGCCGTCAGCGCAAGCTTGTAGTGGGCATCGGCGAAGCGGTCATCGATCTGGATCGCGTTTTCGAATTGAATGGCGGCTTCCTGGTACTGACCTTTGTCGAAGTAGCGCTGGCCGCTCTCCAGGTATTTCTGCTTTTTGACCTCCGGACTTCGCGAGCAGCCTCCGAGCAATGCAGCCAGCACGCAGGCCGCCGCAATTGCAATCCCTAACCTTGACCGCTGAGTCATCGCCTTGCCCATGTCTGTGAACGCCTCACGTAGGAAGAAGCTCTGGTCTTGCCTGTTGATTCTTTATCTTTACTTTTAACCGCTATCTCTATCGTTATCGTTATCAACGCCCTGCCGCACCAAGGTACTCTCTTGGTACAGTGCGGAAAAGTTACTGCCGTTATTATCGCAGACGCGGAAGCGGCGTTCTGGGGCATACTGTCGAGCCTAAAGCCTGTCTTTATTGGCAGTCTTAAGCATACGCCTGTGTACAGGCGCTTTCGTAATCTGCCCCCAAGGGCCGGGCCATGGCATAGTTTGGCTGAATATGAGTCACTTCCCCCAATCAAAATCCACCTCAGGGCGTTCGCCTCGCGTACAACTTCATGGATCGGTCGCGGCCGCGGTTATGGCCGAAGGCGGTCAACGGGCGCGCGCAAAACTTCAATCCATTTCCATCACCGGCGGACTGCTGCAGTTGCAGCATGAGCTTTCCACCGGCGATTTCGTCGAGATCGCGTTCCATACCCGATCAGGCGCCATCTGCGGGATGGCCGAAATGCTACACGTGACGCGTAAGTATCAGAGCGCCTGCCTGCAGCCGTTCCGGTTTATCGCACTCGGCGACGAGGATCATCGCAAACTGCGGATGGCGCTGGATTCGGCGCTGGACCGCAGTTTTCTCGATCCCGTCTCGGAGCAACTGCAGACGCCTCCCGGCTTCTAGTCGGATAGGCTGTGAGCTAGGGGTTGTGGCGGTGAGTCGTGAGCGGGCTCCTGCTCGCAGACCTTCGCTATACTGTCTCGGCGTGCCGACAACAGAGACCATCACTCACTCGCCCGAGGAGACGATTGCTTTCGGACAGAAGCTGACGGCAGAGCTTCGTCCCCCTCTCGTGATACTGCTGCGCGGCGACCTCGGGGCAGGGAAGACGACGCTGGTCAAGGGGATCGCGGAGGGCTTCGAGGCGGCTCTCGCCGACGATGTCACCAGTCCCACGTTTACCCTTGTCCACGAGTATCGCGGGCCGCGCGCAACCCTTTACCACATCGACCTTTACCGCATCGACACCGAGAAGGAATTGGACACTCTCGGAATCGACGACCTGCTCGCTCCCGGCTGCATCTTACTGATAGAGTGGGGAGAGAAGTTTCCGCGGTTGGTGCGGGATCGCGACATCGAAATTACACTCGAAAGAGTGGGGGAAACGGAGCGCAGGATTCAGCGGGTTGTTGGCTGACTCTGCGGTCGCCGTCGCGGTTTGTGGTCGCGCATCCCTTAACTTGCCGAATCGGAGACAACTTTAACTTGAAACACTCGCGTCTCGCACTCGCCAACCTGCCGGTCCTCCTTTTGTGCTACCAGTTGGCGTCCTCTGTTTTCTGTTGCGCGCAGACTGCGCCGGAACCCCAGAAGACGCCCTCGGCCAGTGCTTCCAAGCAGGATAGCGCCAGCGACCAATCGCCTGCCCAGAGTCAGCTTCCGGATCAAAACAGCACAGTCCAGAGCGATACGAAAAAAGAAGATACGAAGAAGAATGACCGGATGTTTTACGTCATGCCCAACTACTTGACAGTCGATGGTGAGTCGCAAGCGCCACCGGTCTCATGGAAAGAAAAGTTTGCCATGGCAGCGAAGGGCTCTTTCGACCCATACGAATTCTTTATCGTTGGTGTCGTCGCGGGCATTCGCCAAGCGGAAAATTCCTCTCCCGGCTTCGGCCAGGGGGCGCAAGGATTTGGGAAGCGATATGGAGCGGCGTTCGCCGATCAGGTGGATGGCAATATCATGGTCGGCGGCGTTTTCCCGACGATCCTGAAAACCGATCCCCGCTATTTTCGATTAGGCAAAGGGGCATTCGCCCACCGCTTTGGCTATGCCATTAGCCGTGTTCTCGTCACCCGGAGAGACTCCGGGAGGTCTATGTTCAACATTCCCGAGTTTGCCGGCAACGCCACGGCAATTGCTATTTCCACAACGTATTACCCGGCCTCTGACCGCAGTTTTTCATCGAGTCTCTCTGGCTGGGGAACACAAATGGGCCTGGACGCCTTTGGCAACGAACTGAAGGAATTTTGGCCGGATGTTCACCACTACCTTGAGCGAAGACACGACCGCCGTTTGCAGAAAAAACCCACCGACTGATATATCCCTTTCAAAGTTAGCACCGCCTACGACCAAAGGGTGCATCCAAACTCAGGTCGGTGCAATCCAAACAAATGCCAAAATAGAAGAACAAGTTAGGCTTGGGAAGATTTCGGCTCGGGAGGGTTAGGATTTTGAAGGCAATTCGCTTATTTTGCACGGCAATGGCCCTGGCATCCACTTTCTGTCCTTCGCTTCTTCAAGCACAGGCGTTGTCGGAAGCATCGGGCGTATGGAACGCCCAAGAGCAAACGCAGGAAGAAGTTGCCCGGTTTGTTCCGAACGATGCTGCGCTCTTTACCGAGGACCCTCAGCAGCCAGGCGCGACTTCCGATGGCAAGAAGCCGGATGACAAATCGTCGGACGGCAAATCGTCACTACCGGATGCGCCAACACCCAAGGTCAGCCAGCCAGATTCCAACGATCAGTTCGGGAAACAGCCCAAGAGAATACTGGGTATTATCCCCAATTATCGGGCGGTGAGCGCGAATACGCAGTTACCTCCCCTGAGTTTCAAGGAGGCAATGTGGCTGGCGACCCAGGATACATTCGACTATTCCGATTTCATTTTGGTGGCAGCACTTTCGGGAATCGATATGGCTGGCAAATCGGAGCCGTCTTTTGGGCAAGGCGCTGAGGGCTACGGTAAATACTATTGGCACGTTTTCGTCGACGGAGCCATAGAGAACTACATGACTGAGGCAATCATCCCGGCAGCAACGAGAGAAGACCCGAGATACTACACCCTGGGCCAAGGTGGATTTATCAAACGGACTGGGTACGCGGTCAGCCGGCTGTTTGTTACCAAAACCAATTCAGGCGGAACTACCTTCAACCTATCGGAAATCGTTGGCGCCGGTGCGTCGGCAGGCATCGGCAACACATATTATCCCCATCAGTACAATCCCTGGGTAAAGACGTACCAGCGGTGGGGAACGCAAGTGGGCTTGGACGGCGTTTTCAACACGTTGAAGGAATTCTGGCCGGACATCAATCAAGCGGTATTTCGGGGAAAATACTAGTCAGCGGGCTTCGCTTCAGCATCATTGGCCGCACGTTCTCAACTAATCAGTGCATGCTTCTGAAAAACGAATCGAAAATCAGGAAAGCGACGGCTGCGGACGTAGCAGTCGGGTTGATCTGCGCCGACCGCGACGGCAACCGCATTCGCATCGACCACCTGGACCCCGCTAACCAAAACCTCTCCTACCATTTTCTGAACGACGAACTGCGCGTACAGGAAGGTATTCAGGAGCGGCCGATCGAGCTGTTTGTGGCCGAGGGTTGGTACATCGCGGCCTCAGGAAGTCCCCTTTAGTCGGACCAAAGCCAGTGTCGTCAGATCGTTCTCCGTGGGCATTCTCACTGTGAACGTCCGCGCAGCCTCCAGAGCCGTCAGGCACAATTCGCGAGCGCCAAGGGCGACCGACTGTTCGAGGCTTCGTTTGACTCCGTCCAATCCAAACTCCATCTCAGTGAGAGAGTGGCCCGGGCTCGCTTCGACCATCCCGCGCGAAACGGCCAGAAGAGCCGAACCGGCCAACAGGTGGCAAACGCTCGCGCTCTGCGTCGTGTGTGAAAACAGGCCAAGAGGCAAGCCGGTTGCTGCGAGCTGGGTGATTCCCGTTTTGTCGCGCAGCAGCGCGGGAGTGTGGCCGGCATTGGCGTAGCAGACCGTGCCCAGATCCTCGTGATAGCAACCGATGAATGCTGCGCAATTGCGAACTCCGCCGAGCAGAATCGTACGGTTCATGGCGTAGCAGAGCTCGATCATGGCCATGGTCTCGTTGAAATCCTGACCCGCGAAGAGTTCGGGCGCGAGGGCGCGGAACGTTTTCTGCACGGCGATCAGGATCTCTCGGGTATCGGCCCGCAGGCCGGCAATGTCGAGCAGCACAAACAGCATGCGCGATGGCGATACCCGCAGGAATTCATAGAAATCGCCCGCGACGCGTGCGCCGCTATAGACAGCGGCGATCTCGGCATCGCGGAGTCGAGGTGCGTCGCAGTGGAGAGGATCGACTGGAGCCGGTGCGACCGGGCGCTCGTCGAACAGCGAACGCCAGAAGGCGGACGAAAACGGGGAAGCTTCGGCGATAGCGGCTTTTGCTGTCATGGCGAGTGTGGTCAGGCCGCGAGGATCAGATTTCGAGGATCAGACCAGTGGAGCAGTGAAGACCTGCCATGTAATCGACAGACTGGTCCGACTACTTTATCTGGAGGCAAAGCCACTCACATTGGGAATGTGCTAATGCGGGTGCGGCGATTTAGTGCGGGAGGTAGCCAGACTCCATCGGCAGCTTGCCGTCGACCCTGACGACGGTCACGCGGTCTGTGATGGAGTGTTCCTCGATGAAGCCCATCGCTCCTGGAGTGGAGGCGACGGCATCGATGACTTCTGCGTCCGAGTTGACGGTCTGGATCGAATCCTTGTGCGAGGCAAGCAGCGCCTTCACTTCAGCCTCGGACATTTTGCTCAGGTGTTGCAGTGTGTTCATCTCATCGGGCAATGAACTATGCAGCACGAGCACGACATTCTTGCCGTCCGGCCATTTTTTCACCTCTCCCTTGATCATGTGACCTAATTGAGCCGAGGTGACGTTCTTGACGGTGTTGCTTTTGTCGACCACGACCGCCATGTGGTGCGCGAAGCAGGGAGTCAGCAGGAAAAGCACCCCCGCGCACAGGCAGAGAATCCGTCGATTGGCCATATCGTCAGGTTACCTCTATCCCGCCGGGCTATTGTCAAAAAAATGTCAAAAGTGCGGGGAGGAATCAGTGTCGTTATTCGGCGCTGCCTAGAACCCCATGATGTTATATCCGCAATCGACGTAGATGACTTCGCCTGTTATGCCGGAACTGGCGTCGGAAGCGAGGAACACGCCCGTGTTTCCGACCTCGCTGACTTCCACATTGCGCTGCAAGGGCGCTCTTTCGGCATGCGAGCGGAGCATGTCGCCGAGGCCTGAGATACCGCGCGCGGCCAGCGTCTTGACCGGCCCGGCGGAAATCGCGTTGACCCGGATCTTGCGGCGGCCGAGATCCTGGGCCAGATAACGCACTGTGCACTCAAGCGCGGCTTTGGCCACACCCATCACGTTGTAGTGGGGCACGACTTTCTCGGCTCCGTAGTAAGTCATGGTTATGATGCTGCCGCCGTCCTCCATTAAAGGCACGGCTGCACGGGAGACCGCGATCAACGAATAGACGCTGACATCGTGGGCAATGCGAAAGCCCTCGCGGGTGGTATTGCTGAAATCTCCTTTCAATTCTTCCGCCGGTGCGAACGCCACGCTGTGGACAAGCGCGTGCAGTTTGCCGTACCGAGCTTTGAGCTTCTCGAAGAGCTGCGCGATTTGTTCGTCACTCGAAACATCGCACATGAAGGCTTCGGCGCCGGGCAGCGACAAAATCAGGTCTTTGGCTTCCATCTCCATGCGTTCGTTTTGATAGGTGATGGCCAGGTTCATGCCGGAGGCATGCAGTCCCTGGGCGATGGCCCAAGCGATGGAACGCTTGTTGGCGACTCCGAACACGACCGCGGTGCGGCCCTTTAAGTCTTCAAACATGAATGTCTCCCTTTTCGAAGAAAAAGAATAACAGCATCGGGTGTGGGGCGGGCTAATCCGCGACCGCAGTGGCAGCCTTCCGCGCTGGGATGGGCCAGCAGGCGCTGCCAAAGGCCACAGCGTAGACGGCAGCGATGATGGCAAATCCGGCCGCGAGGCTGATCTTTGACGCCACCCAGCCCACGCTCAGGCCGAGCGCGATCTGCAAGAACGTGCCGAAAAAATAGAATGTGTTCTGGACGCGCCCCATGAAATGCTGCGGCACCTGTTCCATCAGGCTGGTGTTCATGGCGACGCCGCTGACGCCGCGCGCCGATCCCATCAGCGCATAGAGCAGGACCGCGAGCGCGAGCACGGGCGAAAACGGCGAGAACGCCATGGTGAACGTGAGCAGAAGCATGGCGAGCGCGATCGAACGCCGAGCACCCACCCATGCGATCAAAGCGGGAGCGTAAAGTGCGCTCGCGAATGCGCCGACACCCCATCCGCCGTTGAGCCATCCGTAGCCCTGGGCTCCGGCGTGAAATACGCGATCGCTGAGCGGCGCCGTGACTACGACTCCGGTCATCATCGCGCCCAGGAACAGTGCCCAGCTCGTGCCGAGAAAGACGACGCTCGGATGATTGCGCAGAAAAGTAAGTCCTTCGCGCATTTCGCGGATGAATCGTCCGACGGCGGATTCGGCGGCTTGGAGATCGTGGCGAAGTTCGACCGCGCGCGGGACGACGTGCCGTCCCTGACGAACGGCGAGATAACAAGAGAAGGACACCACATAGGTGCTGACGTCGATGAGCAGCACACCGCCGAGACCGATATGCTCGTAGACGAATCCGACGATTGCGCCCGCGATCAGCCAGCCGCCCTGAATTCCCGCCAGCAGGAATGTGTTGGACTGGACGAACTCGCCCTCGGGCGTCAGCTCCTGTATCAATGCGGTGATTGTCGGCCAGAACATCCAGAATCCAGCGGCCACGAGGGTGTTCATCAGATAGAGCTGCCACACCTGTACGCGATGCTGGAACGCGAGAACAGTGACGACAAGAATGACGATGGCGCGGGTTGCATCGAGCCACATGACCAGACGGCGGCGATCTTCACGGTCGATGAGAACGCCGGTGAAGGGAAGCATCAGCATCGCGGGGATCGTCTGCAGCGCGGCAAACTTGCCCAGAGCCATCTCCGAGTGAGTGCGCTGCAGGATTGTCCAGGCGACTGCGGCGGAGTTCATTCCACTGCCGATCATGGAGATCACGTTCGCGGCAAATACAAATCGCAGCGAACGTTTTTGCAGAATGGAGCGCATGTTTCAATCTAGCATGGGAGAGTTAGCGCCTTGCACTCAGCCCTGGCATGTGGCGCTCAAGTTATTGCTTAATGCGACTGGGCGTAAAACGGGTTCGACGATTCCTGATGGATCACAACAGTTTTTCCGATTCGTCTGGCGATTTTCGTCACGGCGGCTAGCGTGTGGTCGTCCGTTTCTGGAGTGCGCACGACCTCGATCGTCTTCGTTGCTTGCGCGTGATTTCCGAAGCGGATACCTGCGCACCGTTTGGCACGATAGGTCACGCTCGCGATTTCGTTGACGCTCAGCGATGACGTCGTTGACACCAGGATGGTGTTTGGGCGGCAGATCTTGTCGAGCATGGTGAAGATTTCGATCTTCGATTCCAGTTCTTCGGGAACGGCCTCGATCACCAGATCAGCCGCGCGCGCTGCTTGCTCGATTGAATCCGCGTACTCGATACGAGAAAGAGCGGTCGTCGCGTCGGCGGCAGTCAGCCTGCCGGCGGCGACGGCTTCGTCCAGTTTGGCGCGGATGTCGATTTCAGCTTTGCGCAGGGCGTTCGGAAGAAGGTCTTCGAGAATGGTTCTATAGCCGGCTACCGCCAGGGCTTGCGCGATGCTCCGGCCGGTTACGCCCGCGCCGATGACGGCGATCGTGCGGACGAGCGTGTCGGCTTCGGCCGACACGACTCCGGTTGACTCCTCGGCCACTATTTGCCTGCCTGCTCGAGGTGCTGCAGAACGCTCTCATAGCTCGGTTCGGATTTGCGGATGTATTCGCCGAGTCGGGCAGATTCTTCCTTGGTCATCGCCGGGATGCTGGCGCTGATGCGGCGTAGGGTGGTGGCGATGTCGTCGATGTAGTTCATGAGACGGATAAGTTCTCCGGTTGCGGGCATGAAGGCTCCTTACTATTGTTTGGTGCAGTGACTATTCATTGTTCAACAAGTAAGCGGATTTAGCAAAGAGTACGAATTGTGACGGAGCGTAGAGCGGGACGCCCGTTCGGGACAGACGCCAGATGACGCGTTACTTCTGGCGCGAATCGAGTTGGTGGAATCGCCGGAAGGCGGTGTGGCCTTCTTTGCCCATGTAGCGCTCGAGGACGGGAGGGTCGGTTTTGCGCAGATCGACAATTACCAGGCCATCGACCACATCGGAAAATTTTCGATCGAGGTTGAAGCCAACGAGGCGGCCGCCCAGTTTCATGTATTGCTTGATGAGGATGGGCACGCCTTTGCCGTCTTCTTCCACATCGGAGATCGGCTCGCCGAGTTCGTCGAGATCGCGTAGTAGGCTGCACAGGGCGCCGCAATCCCAGCGGCGAAGCATGGGCGCCCGGAATGGAGTTCGAGCCTGGACGAGGTCCGAGAACTCTCCGCCGTCCTCGTTTTCGCGCTTCTCGAAGTAGCGGACGATCATTTCGCGGGAGAGAGAACTGTATTCGTTGCTGATGCTGACGGCTCCGAAGAGCACCGGATTTTCGGGATGCAGAGCGACGAAACGCGCGATGCCTTTCCACAGTTGAAGCAGAGGAGCGTACTGGCGCTGATATTCGAGGCGTATGAATGAGCGGCCGAGTTCGAGCGCGGAACCGATTTTTAAGAACAGCCTCTCGTCATAGCGGAACACGGTATTTGTGTAGAGGCCCCGGTTGCCATGGTCGCGGATGATTTCGTCCGTGTTGCCGACGCGATAAGCGCCGGCCAACTCCTGTTTCTCTTTGTTCCACAGCAGCAGGTGCCAGTAGTAGGAGTCGAAGTGATCGAGGTCAAGGCTGCGGCCGGTGCCTTCGCCGACGGCGCGGAAAGTTACTTCGCGGAGACGGCCGAGTTCGTCGAGCGCGTGCGGAAGCTCGGAGGCACGCGCTGCGTAGACGGCGAATTCGGCATTTGCGACGAGCAGACGTTCTGGCGCTAACGCGGCGATGTCGTTGCGGACGAGTTGCGCCGGAACCTCCGCGGCGATCGGATCGTGCCGCTTGCGCGGAAGGGCCGAGCGCATCTTCGTTGGCAGCGAGATAGGTTTCTTGCCGCGGTAGGAAAGCAGATAGGTCCGCAAGCGCAGATACTCGGTCGCTTCCTCGTCGCTGTCGAGATTCGCGATCAGCTCCGAGGGAATCGCCTTACCAATGCGAACCTTTAGCGCTTTGTCGCGTTGCTGCAAAAATTCCTGGAGCAGGAAGAGCGTGCGCAGCCTGGGGTTGATCATGCCGAGCAACTGAAATCCGACGCTGTTGTGGCCGCAGAAATATACAGGCAGCGCAGTCGCGTCGGTCTCGCGGACTAGTTGTGCGGCCACGGTGTTCCAGGCGGGGTCGGTGACCTGCGCCTGGCGGATATTCCACTGCGACACTTCTCCAGCGGGAAAAACGGCCAGGGCGCCACCCTGGTGCAGCCAGTCGAGAGCCTGCGTCAGCGGCCTCGCATTTTTCTCGTTTGCGGACGGAGTTTGAAACGGATCGACGAAGATGCAGTGGTCACGGAGTTCCGGGATGCCTTCGAGGAGCGAGTTCGTCAGGATCTTCACATCGGACCTGACGCGACTTAGGAGCGCGGCGAGTGCAGCGCCGTCGAGCACTCCGAAGGGATGGTTCGCCACGGCCACCAGCGCGCCTTTTGCCGGGATATGCCCCAAATCGGCGGACTGAACGTCGAGTCTTACTTTCATTTCCGCCAGCAATGCCTCGAGGCGGAAGCCGGGCGGCGCCGAGCGCACACGGCGATAGAGATCGCGCGCCTGCTCCATCGGAATAAATTTTTCGGTAAATGGCGGAAGTCCTTCCAGAAACGGTGGGCCGGATAAGACACCCGGTTCTTCGTTCTCCGTGAACTGCAGTGGCCACATGTGTGATTTTGGACATGCGTGTTTTGCGCTTTCATGAAGAGCTGGTTAAAGGTATGTGAATAAGTATCTTGTTGGTAACCTCTGGTAACCAGTTGCCAGTTGCCAGTTCTCAGTTCTCAGTCAAAACACTGCATTGAGAACGGAGAAGTTCGCGGTGCGGAAGGGCGAACTTAGAACTAGCTTTCGAGCTTGAAACGAGTTTCTGCCAGACGATAGAGCCTTCGCCAGACTAGGCGGTTGGTAGCGACTACGACGGCGGCTAGGGCGATGGTGCTCGCGAGGAGAAGGTCGAAGTTCTTGGTATCCGTCGCGGCGGAAATCAGAGCGCCTACGCCAACCGTCGAGTAGGTCTGGCCTTTAAAGTGGAAATATTCCGCGACGATGCTTGCGTTCCAGGCCCCGCCAGAGGCGGTGACCATCCCGGTCACGAGAAATGGAAAAATTCCTGGGAGAATCAGTTTGCGCCAGCGCTCCCAGCCGTGGATTCCGAAAACGTTCGCCGCCTCCTTCAAGTCAGTGGGAATTGCTATCGCACCGGCAATGACATTGAAGAGGATGTACCACTGAGTGCCCAGGAGAAGCAGAACGATCGAGCCGACTCCCAAGCCACCACCGAGACGAATGAGGACGAGCAGTACGACCGGGAATAACGCCGTCGCCGGGACGGACGCGGCAATCTGCGCGAGGGGCTGAGCGATGCGGGCGAGGCGCGGGTTGAATCCGATGGCCACGCCGACGGGGATGGTCCAGAGGGCGCCGAGCAGCAGCGTGAGGTTGACGCGGAAGAAAGTCGCCAGCAGTCCGATTCCGAGTTGATGATATTCCGACGCATGCAGGCTGGCCAGGATCATGAAGACACGCACGACTGCATACGCAATCGCGGCCAGCGCAAAGATTCCCACGATCCGCCAAAGCCACAAGGCCGTTTTGTTTTCGCTCGATGATTGGGCGCGGACCTCGTGTTGCCGCGCGAAATAGGTGACCATTCGTTCGCGAAGAGGACGAACCGCGCGTTTACGAAAGAGCGCTACGCCTCTGGATCGCTGCAGAAAATCGAGCACCCACGAAGTCGGAGCGTTCGTGCTCTCGACTTGCTCCATCTTGAATTTCTCAGCCCACGCGATTACGGGACGCCACACAAACTGGTCGATCAGAACAATCACCGCGACCATCGTGAGAATGCCGAGAAGAATTGAGCGTGAGTCGCCGTCGTCGGCGGCAGTCTGGAGATAAGAGCCAAGGCCGGGTAGTCGGAAGTCGGAGAACTGTTCGCATGCCATCAGGAAAAACCACGCGCCTGCGACCGACATCATGGAATTCCAAACCAGGCCGATGGTGGCGAACGGCAGTTCAATCTGGATGAAGCGCTGCCACCAATTGAAGCGGTAAATCGTCGCCGCCTCGCGCATCTCGCGTGGAATGCTTTTCAGCGACGCATAAAAGCTGAAGGCCATGTTCCAGACTTGTCCAGTGAAAATCAGCAGGACTGCGCCCATCTCGACGCCCAACTGGCGCCCAGGAAAAAGCGCCGCCATCGCCAGCATCACGCCCGGTAGGAAACTCAAGACCGGGATCGATTGCAGAACGTCAAGCAGCGGAATCATGAATCGTTCGGCGCGCGGGCGATAGGCGGCGACGTAACCGTAGGTGAGGGCAAAGAGCAGGCTCAGGACGTAAGCCAGTGCAATGCGGAGGAGGGAGTATCCCGCATAGACGGGAAGTGCGCCCAAACTGCGGCTGATCTCGACGTGAGGAGTGAACGGGCCCAGCCAGTTGCGCCCGACTTCGACGACGCCATAGAAAAGCGCGAGGCCGGCGGAAAACATGACCAGGTCGGGCAGGCTGGCTGCGTTCGGACGCGGCAGCACCGACCAGATGCGGACCAACGGGCGGAACGAGACTCGCTGCGGGCGTTTCACGACCGCACCGGGGCCGGGCCGGGTTGATGCGGTTCATTGACGGGCTCCGCGAGGATGAGCCTGTGCCCTTCGCGATCAAAATCGAAAATTTCCGCGTAGCGACCCCAGTTCATCGCCGTATCGAACTGGCGCTGCACTTCGTCTTCGCTGAAGTGCTCGTCGAGGATGTCGTAGAAAAATTCTTCGGAAATGGAGTGGTCGGCCTTGGCGTGGAGAATGCTGTCGATTTGTTGCAGGATCATGACATGTTTCAGAGCGGCCTGGCGGAACAGAGTTTTGCGCGCGAGGATGTCGGCTTCAGTGAAGTGCGCGCCCTCGGGTGTGATCTCGACATCGCCCTCGGTGAGGGCGGCGAACCCGAGCAGAACCGAAGCTTCGATGATCGGAAGTAGGTCTTCGGCGTCCATCTTGAGTTCCTCGGCCAGGCGATAAATGTCTTCCTTGCCGGGCCGGTCCCCAAGTAGCTCCAAGAGTCCGGCAATGCCGCCGACACGGGCATGCGGAATCATCTGGTATTTCACACGAGCCGGCTTTTGTGCGGCGGCCGAGCCGGGTACTGGCAGTGCGAGGTCGGGCTGGGTCATGATTTTGTAGATGTAATCGACCAGTTCGACAAAGCGCGGGGATTTGCGATCGCGGAAATGCGCCAGCTCGATATTGAAATCCGCTCGCACTCGCGCTGGATTCCTTCCCAGCACGATCACGCGGTCGGCCAGGAGCACGGCTTCTTCGATGTTGTGCGTGACGATGAAAATCGCATTCGTCGGCATTTTCTTGCTGAGCCAGAGTTCGAGCAGTTCGTTGCGCAGGTTTTCGGCCGTCAACACGTCAAGGGCGGAAAACGGCTCGTCCATGAAAAGGACCTCAGGTTCGACCACGAGAGCGCGCGCGAAGCCGACACGCTGTTTCATGCCGCCGGAGAGTTCCTTGGGATAAGCGCTTTCGAAACCGTCGAGGCCGACTGTATCTAAAATTCGCAAGGCCCGCTTGTGGCGTTCAAGGGCCGGCACTCCACGAGCTTCGAGCGGAGCCTCCACGTTGTCGATGACGGTGAGCCAGGGGAAGAGCGCGAAGCTTTGGAAGACGATCGACACGCCCGGGTTCTGTGACGCGATGGGTTGGCCATGCCACAGAACCTGGCCGGAGGAAGGCTTGCTGAGTCCGGTCAACATTCGCAACAGGGTTGATTTGCCGCAGCCGGAGGGGCCGAGCAGAGTGATGATTTTTCCGGGCTCTACGTCAAGATTAACGGGCGCGATGACTTCAATGCGGCTGCCATCCGGCTGCGTGTAGAACTTTTCGAGAGCTTGGGCGCTAATGATGGGCTCGGACACGGGATCGCAACTCCAGCAGGATTGGTCAATTTGCCTCGCAGCGAGAATACACTAACTCGGGGCTGAAGCCCGGCGTAGACGGCTTATGCGGCCCACTGTTCGGTGTCGATCGACGGTAGTGGCTGCGGAAGGCGATCGGAGACTTCGGCGAGCGTCGCTAGCTTTGTGGCTATCTCAGGGCGCAAGAGATCGGCTCGAAACCGCCAGCGCCAGTTGCCTTCGGGACGGCTTGGGACATTCATGCGCGCGTCGCTCCCGAGGCCCAACACATCCTGCAAGGGAACGATGCTAAGGCTGGCGACTGAAGTCGATGCGGCACGAATCATGCCCCAATTAAAACCGTCATCCGATCGGCCGAGGTAGGCTGCGGCTTGCTGGCGCTCGTGATCGGTGGCTCCTGACGCCCACCATCCGAGCAATGTGTCGTTGTCGTGGGTTCCTGTGTAGACGACTTTTTCTTTGGTGAAGGTATGGGGCAGGTGAGCATGGGCGCCGGTGTCGCCGAATCCGAACTGCAAGACGGCCATGCCTGGGATTTTGAGGCGCTCCCGGAGTTCGTTCACGTCGGCGGTGATGTAGCCGAGGTCTTCGGCGAAAAACGGAAGCCCTCCAAGAGCCTCGCGCAATTTCACGAAGAGGTCATCTTTGGGTCCGTCAACCCAGCGTCCGTTGATTGCCGTGGGCTCGTTGGCCGGTATTTCCCAGAACTGTGAAAACCCGCGGAAATGATCGAGGCGGATGTAGTCGAAATTGCGAGTGAGCCAACGCATGCGGTCGATCCACCAGGAATATCCCCGCGCCTTCATAACGTCCCAGCGATAGAGAGGATTGCCCCAGCGCTGTCCGCTCTTGCTGAAGAAATCGGGAGGGACGCCGGCGACGACTTCGGGATCGAGTTCCGCGTTGAGTCGAAATTGATCGGGGTGAGTCCAGACATCGGCGCTGTCAAAGTTCACGAAGATGGCGATGTCGCCGACGACGCGAATGCAGCGCTCGGCGCAATACGATCGAAGCGCCTGCCACTGTTCATAGAAGAAGAACTGCACGACGCGGCGGACCTCGAGTTCCTCCTTCAGCTCGACGCGCGCTTTTTCAATGGCGGCTGGTTCGCGATGAGTCAATTCCCGAGGCCAGCGATTCCAGCTCTCAAGCTTGTATCGCGCGCGCAGTGCGGCGAAAAGAGCGTAATCGTCGAGCCAGCCCTGGTTGGAGTCGCTGAAACTCTCGTAGCGATCGCGCATGTTTGCTTCAGCCGTGCGCAAGAAATTTCGCGCCGCTTCAAACAAGCAGAGGCATTTTCTGGCGGAAGACGGCGGAGTAATCCACGGATTCGACAATGCTCGCGAGGCCGTCAATGCGCGCGCGGTCGAGCCAGCCGCGGTCAGCAAGCCGTTCGAGGCTGATCAGAAGCGGATTTCCCGCAAAGGCCGAAGTGGATGAGTATGGCGAACTGCCGTAGCCGAGTGGTCCGAGGGGCAAGACTTGCCAGAGTCCCTTGCTGCGCAGACTTGAGGAAATCCGCGAAGGCGTAGGCTGACGGACCAAGATCACCGATGCCGCCGCGCGAAGGCAGCGACGTAGGGTGAAGCAGAATGCCGCTGGCGCGCGGGAAGGGCATGAAAGCAGTTCTTTGTTCTCAGTTCCCAGTTCACGCCGTTCGCTGAGCGCAAAACTGACTACTGGAACCGGGAACTGACGTTGACGCTAGGAGCCTTCCTGCGAGCTCTGCCGCGATAGACTTTTCATTTCTTCCTGATTGATTTTCAGGCGTTTCGATTTTTCCATCTCTTTGCGGAGATTGCTCACGAACAGGCCGAACAAATCGTTCTGCTTCGCTTCGAGCAGCGATTGCCGGATTGTGTCTTTCTTTTCTGTGAATTCCTGCTCCGTCGGCACCTGTTTTTCGAGGAGTTGAGCGACCACGCCATTGCCGGCAGCTGTGATCGGTCCGCTGATCTCGCCAGAATTCATCGAAAAAATCGCGCTAGCATTGGACATCGCGCCGATTTCCGGAACCTGTCCATCGGGCTGCACCAGTTCGCTGGTCTTGACTTCGACGCCCATGTCCTTGGCTGCTTTTTTCAGATCGTGCGAAGCCTTGGCGCGTTCCGACAATTCCTTGGTTTTCTGTTGCAGCAGAAAAGCGGCGCGCTCGTTCTTGAATTGGCCCTCAACTTTCGCGCGAGCCTCTTCGAATGTGGGCGTCGCCGGAGGTTTGATCGCGAGCAACTGGAAAACGACATAGCCTTGCTTCACCCGAACCATGTCGACAGGCGCCTTATCGGCCTCGTTGAAGACCGCTTCTGTGAACTGCGGGTCGGGGGCGAGTCCGGGCAACGTGTCGGTGCGGGTGATGAAGTCAGTAGTGACTGCCGTTAGACCCTTGGCCGCTGCGGCCTTGTCGAGTCCGTCGGTGCGAGCCTGGCTGAGTAGGGCATTGGCGGTCGATTCGGTTGCGTGCTCGGCGTCCTCTTGCTTTACCTTTTCCGCAATCTCAGGTTTCACTTCAGCCAGCGACTTTACGCCTGCGTCGTGCTTGTCTTCGACACGGATGATGTGAAATCCGAAACTGCTCTTGACCAGATCGCTCGTCTGTCCCTTGGCGAGCGAAAAGGCGGCCTTCTCAAATTCGGGAACGGTTCGTCCGCGTCCGATCCAGCCGAGTTCACCCCCGGCTTTTGCGCTGCCAGGATCGTCAGAGTATTTCTCCGCGAGTTTGGCGAAATCTCCGCCCGCTTTGACTTCCTTGAGCACGGCTTCCGCTTTCGTGCGAGCCTCGGCGACGGCCTTGTCGTCTTCCTTGGCGCCCGGTTCGGTCGCCGGCGTCTTGATCAGGATGTGCGCAACCTTCACCTGCTCGGGTACCCGATATTCTTCGCGGTGATTGTTGTAATAGGTCTGCAGTTCCTGATCGGAAACCGTGGTCGTCGCTGCAATTTTCGAGGTGTCGATCACCGCGTACTTGATCTCGCGCTTTTCGGGAATCGAATTGTTGTAGCTGGCCTTGTTCTTCTCGTAATAATCCTTCAGTTCTGCGTCGGTCGGATGCAGGCCTTTGAGGATGTCTGCCTGCGTGATCACGGCATATTCGAACTTAACCTTGGTGTCGCGCCGATTGAGTTCGTCGCGGACGTCGGTGTTTCCGACGAAAGCGCTGCTCGCGACCAGGGCGCGCAATTTGCGGACGAGGATGAAATTCTTCTCCAGCGCTTCGAACTGCGGCACGGTCATGTCGTTACGTTGCACGAAGTCTTCGTACTGTTCCTGGCCGACGAATTTGCCGTCGGGAAACAGCATTGCGCCGAGCTGGCCGTGCTGAAGTTCGTCGCGGAGCTCTTCATCGCTGGCGCGCAGACCCATGCGGTGTGCTTCCGCGACCAGTGTTTTCTCGTTGATGAGTTGCTCGGCCGCCTGGCTGGCAAAATAGGGAAGCAGCATGCTGGCCTGGGGACCGCCGCGTGGAAATTGCTGGCGGATCATGGCGCGGGCTTCGCGCTGTACTTCAAGAACGGTTACGGTCTGGTCGCCCACCGTGGCGAGAACACCAGCTTGAGTCGATCCGACGCCGGCGTTCGATCCGAAGCCGGGGATCAGGGTGATCGCCATGGAGGCGCAGATCAGGAGAAGCAGCGCGCCAAGAATGATCTTGACGGTTGACCCTGCATTTTGAAGCTGTCGAATCATAAGTTGACTAAACTCCGGTGGATTACTCTTCGCTGGAAGCGAGAATCAATGATTATAAACCAGCGGGCTGCGATGGCTGCTGGCGAGGGACGAGGTTGAATTGGAGCCCCCCCGCTCTTCATGGTCGAGCACTGTTCGCCGATCGAGGAGAGGGCGAGCGGACAGAAATGGCCTATTGAATCGAATTAATAAAGATGTTATCAACGTGGGGGCGATGGTCGTAAAATCCGGTCATCGCGATCACTTTGCTCGGATAGGACACTGCATGAAGATGTTCCGCTTGCTGCTCCCGTTTTTTCTGGTCGCTTTCGCTGCCGGCCAGACAGCCGTTCAGAGTTTGGGTGACGGATGGGCGATCCAATCGTCCACGAAAGTGATGGCAACGGGCGACGCAATTTCCAGTGAGTCGTTTAAGGACGGGGATTGGATGAAAGCTGAGGTTCCGGCGACGGTGGTCGCGGCGCAGGTGAAGGCGGGGGTGTTACCCGATCCTTTTTTTGGAATGAACATACGGAACTTTCCGGGCGTCAGTTATCCCATCGGCTTTAATTTTTCGAACATCCCCATGCCGCCGGACAGTCCCTACGCCGTTTCGTGGTGGTACCGCAAAGAGTTCTCGCTGCCCGCCGGATATGCGGGAAAGACGGTGTGGTTGAATTTTCGCGGCATCAATTATCGCGCCAATGTCTTCCTTAACGGAAAACAGATTGCGAACTCGAACGATGTCGCGGGAGCGTGGCGGACTTACGAGTTCAACGTCACGTCCGCGGTAAAGGCGGGGGCGAATGTGCTGGCGGTGCAGGTTTGGGCGCCAACCGAGAACAGCCTCGCGATCACCTTCGTCGATTGGAATCCATCGCCGCCTGACAAGAATATGGGTCTGTGGCGGGAAGTGTATTTGTCGGCGAGCGGGCCGGTTGCTTTGAGGCATCCGGCAGTGATGTCGAAAGTGGATTCAGCCGCGAACAACACGGCTCATCTGACGGTAACTGCGCTGCTGAAAAACGGCAGCGATCATCCCGTGCAAGGAACGTTGAAGGGCAAGATTGAAAATGTCGAATTTTCTCAGCCCGTGGAGTTGGCGGCAGGCGAGTCGAAAGACGTGACCTTCACGCCCGCCCAATATCCGCAGCTCAATTTGAGCAATCCGCGGCTGTGGTGGCCGGCGCAGATGGGGACGCCGAATTTGTATGAGTTGCATCTTGCCTTCGAAGTGAACGGCGAAGTCTCGGACGCATCGCGGACGAAATTCGGTATTCGCGAGATCACATCCGAAGTCTCGGAGATTGCGCCCGACCGGATGAAACGCCTGTTCAAGGTCAACGGGAAAAATGTTCTGATTCGCGGCGGCGGCTGGACGCCCGACATGATGATGCGCGAGAACTCAGAGCGCCTCGCCGATGAATTTCGCTACGTGCGCGATATGGGTCTGAATACGGTGCGCCTCGAGGGCAAACTTGAGACTGAAGAATTTTATGAGACCGCTGACCGCGAGGGCATCCTGGTCATGGCGGGATGGTGTTGCTGCGATTTCTGGGAGCATTGGGGCAGCTGGAAAAACGAGGACTTCGATATCGCGAAGGCGTCGCTACGCGATCAAATGTACCGGCTTCGGAGCCATCCGAGCATGGTGATGTGGCTGAACGGCAGCGATAATCCGCCGCCTCCGGACGTGGAAGAGATGTATCTGAAGATTGAGTCGGACCTGATGTGGCCGAACCCGATTGTTTCTTCCGCGACGGCGAAGCAGACCACACTGACCGGGGGAAGCGGTGTGAAGATGAGTGGGCCGTATGAATATGTCGCGCCCTCGTATTGGGTCACGGACTCGCATCTCCACTCCGAAGAAAAGAACTGCAATGCGGGCGGATGTGGCGGAGCCTACGGGTTCAACAGCGAAACGAGTATGGGGCCGGCGGTGCCGCCGATCGAGAGTGTCGAACGCATGGTTGGCAAGGATCATCTCTGGACCTCGCAGGGATCGCTCGACGACTTCTGGAGTTTTCATGCAGGCGGAGGTGCATTCAAAAACCTGCATGTATTTACGGATGCTCTGAACGCGCGCTACGGGAACGCCGTCAGCGCGGAGGATTTCACTTACAAATCGCAGCTCATGACGTATGAGGGCGTGCGCGCGATGTATGAGGCCTACAGCCGCAATAAGTACACTTCGACGGGTGTCATCCAGTGGATGCTGAACAACGCGTGGCCGTCGATGATCTGGCATCTCTACGATTATTATTTGCGGCCGGGCGGAGGCTACTTCGGAGCGAAGAAAGCGATGCAGGCGCTCGATCCGGTGTATGGCTACGACGATCACTCGATCTGGCTGGTCAGCAGCCAGTACATGGATGCGAAAGGGCTCAAGCTGACGGCGCGTGTGTTCAATCTCGATGGCACGCAGAAGTTTTCGAAAGACATTGCGGTCAATGCGGCTGCCGACAGCACGGCCAAAGTCTTCGAGATCCCGCAAATCGACGGCCTGTCGCCAGCGTATTTCCTCGATCTTCGCGTCACCGACGCGAGCGGCAAGCTGGTCGGATCGAACTTCTACTGGCTCTCGACGAAAACCGAAACCATCGACTGGTCGAAATCAAACTGGTACACGACGCCGACAGAATCGTATGCGGACTACACCGCGCTGGCCCAATTGCCGAAAGTGAAGTTGAAGGTAGTGAGCTTTACTGTGCATGAAGGCGTACCGACACTCATGCATGTCTCAGTGGAGAATCCGAGTAAGTCAATTGCGTTTTTTGTGCGGCTAAAGATCAAGAACGCGAAAGATGGCAACGAAATTCTTCCAGTGATATGGCAGGACAATTACATTTCGCTGTTGCCAGGTGAAAAGCGCGAAATTGATGCGAACTATCGGGCGGGGAATTTCGGATCGGAAAAGGCGGAGGTCGAAGTCAGCGGTTGGAATGTGGCCTCAGAGTAGCTGTTAAACGTGTTGCGAGATGGACAGAATGTTGCCATCGGGCACGCGACCTTGTCTCCGATCGGTGCGGTCCAGATGCCTAGCTCGTCCTGTCTGAAGAGGCCAAAGATCTCGAAGTGCACGCCTTTTTTTTGAAGGTCAGCAGCCATCTCCTCGATATTGGTAACCTGCCATCCGAGAATCGTGAATTGCAGTGGCGTGAACTCCGGGACGATTGCGATCCGGACCATTGTGTCGTTCGCGTCAAACACCAGCGCGAAGCCATCGTCCTTTTGGAACCGCAGGCCTACAACGCCCTCATAAAAAGCGCGAGCCTTCGCAGAATCTCTTGTAGGAACAAACGCAATGATACTGTTGTTTCCTAGCATTTGACACTCCGATCTTCTCCCTTCATTCTTCGGCGGGAATGTCGAAGTTTACCAAGTCGCCGCGAAAGCCGCGCGTCTTCCAGGCGCCGTAAGCAATCCCCGCGACCATCCATACCGACCCGGCGATCAACGCCAGCTTCGACAAGTGAATCCAAATAAATAAGCAGATAAAAAATCCCAAAATCGGTGGGACCAATTGCCCCAGAGTTCGGTCGTTCCCTCGTAGGTAGTAGTGCGTCAGCGCCGCCAGATTCACGCCCATGAACGCAATCAGCGCCCCGAAGTTCAGCAACTCTGCGCCGTTGTCGTAAGTAATCAGGAACGCGCCAATCAGCGCGACCACGCCCACGAACATAACGTTATTTGCCGGAACGCGGGTTTTGGGATGAATCACTCCAAAAAACTTTCTTGGGATGGCTTCGCTGCGTCCCATGCCGTAGAGCAGTCGGGCCGCGCCGAGTTGCGACCCCATGCCCGACCCAACTGTCGCTATTAAAAGCGTGACGCTGATCGCCTTCGTCATGAGTGCGCCACCCGCAATGCCGGCGACGTGGCTGAATACGTTCTCATCTCCAAATTGCTGGAAGACACCAAAGTCCCTGCCGAAATGTTGCAAACTCAACAATTGAGCACCGTAGACTTCGGCGGCAGCGAGAAATCCCGTCACCACGCATACCAGCACCGTCGCCAGAAAAATGTTCCTCTTGGGATTCTCGACTTCTTCCGACAAAGTCGAAATTCCATCGAAGCCGATGTAGGTCAACACCGCCACCGAGGTCCCATGGAACACCCCACTGATGCTGAAAGTTTGCGGATTGTAGAACGGCCGTAAGAAGTAGGCCTCTGGATACTGCGGCAGATTGAAAATATATCGGATCGTATACCAAAAAAATGCCACGATCACCGCACCCATGATCGCGCATAGTGTCTTATTGATGCGCGCCGAAGTTTGCACTCCACGCAGATTCAGCCCCGTAAACAACCCTGCGAAAATTAACGGCCAAACCAGACTGGGATAAGGCATTTGAAACCGAGTCCCGCTCAATAAATCCGCCATTGCCTTTGAACACCAGATCGTGCAGATCAACGGATTCAGAATGTAATCCATCGTCATGCTCCATCCTGTAACGTAGCCGAGAGATGGATGCAGTTCGCGTCCTACATACGTGTAGGCCGAGCCGGCGCTCGGATACACGCGCGCCATGCGACCGTAGCTCATCGCCGTGAACACCATGGCGATCATCGCTATCAAAATAGATGTGACCACGTGACCCTGGCCGGCGTTGCTGAATACTCCATAAGCCGGCATGGGAGCGGTCGGCTGAATCACGATGATGCCGTACAGGATCAGATCCCAGAGCGTGAGCGATCGCCTGAGTCGAGGAGCGTCAGCGGGCGGGTTGGCTGCGGAACTCATGAAATTGCGTCGTCCTTATCGTCCTCAAAAGGAAAACCCCATTATCCCACTGAGATAACGGGGTCTGGGGAAGGGCTAACTGTGGCTCCGGATCACAAACCTGTCAATCCCGCCGCAGTGCGACAAAATTCCTCTCGCATTCTATATGGAAGCGATATTCTGTCAACATAAAAGCGGTCCTATTAAAACGATTCTTGCCGAGTATTGGTGAAGCGTAAGAATTAGACGGAGACTGCCACCATCATGAATCATCCCAGACTGCGTTTTCTACTCCCGTTCGTCTTGACTTGCCTGACTGGAGTTTTCGCCCAGACAGTTCCCGCGGTGCCGGGCGCGGCGCAGACTGTGCAAGAGCGGCTGGGTTATCCGGCATCGGCGCGTCTGCTCGTGATTCATGCCGACGATCTTGGCATGAACCATTCCGTCAACCGCGCCATTTTTGAGGCTCTCGACAAAGGGTGGGTCACCTCGGCCAGCATCCTCGTGCCGTGCCCGTGGTTCCCGGAGGTGGTGAAGTGGGCGAAGGAACATCCTAGTGCTGATCTCGGAATTCATCAGGCGCTTAATAGTGAGTGGACAACTCTTCGATGGGGGCCTGTGAGTCCGAAGGATAAAGTGCCGTCACTGCTCGACTCTGATGGTTATCTCCCGCTTGATACACCTGAGGTTGCGCAGAACGCAAAGCTCTCTGAGGTCGAAAGCGAACTGCATGCGCAGATTGATCGGGCTCAGTCGGCGGGGATTCACCTCACGCATCTGGACTCGCACATGGGAGCGCTGTTCGAATCCAATGACCTATACAAGGTCTATCAGAAGATGGGTTACAGCTATACCTTGCCGATCCTTGAGGCGCGAGCTGGTTCTCATTCGGCCAAAGGCACATTGCCTCCTGAAGAAGAAGTGCTGGTTGAGAAGGTGATCGAGATAGAACCGGGCGTCGACGCCAAGGATTGGGCCGCGTGGTATCGCAAGCAACTGGAACCTCTTGGTCCAGGCGTGTATCAGGTTATCGTGCATCTCGCGTATGACGACGAAGAGATGCGGGGTGCTACGTTCGATCATCCGGATTGGGGCGCAGCTTGGCGACAGCATGATCTGGATATGGTTAGGAGTGCGGAATTCCGGCAGTTTCTCAAAGACCAGGGATTTGTGCTGGTGGGATGGAAGGATTTAGCGAAAGCTTTGCCGAAGAATTACGGCAAGAGTTATGGCAAATGATCGTGCAGGTCGCTGAACGCGGCCGAGTCTTGAATCCCGCGCCCTTCGACGATTGTGTAGATCTTGTCGGCCGCGATGTCTCTTAGAGTTTCCGTCTTTCCGGTCGGCCAACGCACTTCGACGACGTCGATCTTGACCGCAGGGCCAAGTCCGAAGTGCAAGCGCAGATCGTTCTGTGAAAGATAACTTCCGCCGCTGCGCACTTCGTCGAACTGAGTGATTCCTTTGGCGTGAATGGTCACACGCGCTCCGATCGCGGCGCGGTTGCTGGTTGTTCCTACCAAGCGGAAGAGCACGCGATGATTTTCGTTTTTGTTCGTATTGAGAAATAAAGATGGCGGCGCCCCGACGTTCAGTACAACGATATCGACGTTGCCGGTGTTGGCGATGTCTCCAAAAGCCGCGCCCCGTCGCGATTGCAAGGGCATGTCGGCAAGTCCGGCGGCTTTCGAAACTTCTTCGAAGGTTCCATTGTGCAGGTTGCGGTGCAAGAGCATCGGCTCGGCATATGCAGCGCTGCCCTTGACCGTGTCCATTTGCGGATAGACGTGGCCATTGGCCACGAAGAGATCAAGCCAGCCGTCGTTGTCCATGTCGAAGAACGACGTGCCCCAGCCGACCAGCGGCAAACTCGCCTGCCCAAGATGCGACTGCATGGCGACATCTTCGAATCCATGCGGACCTGATTTGCTGAAACCAAGATCGCGATACAGGGTGTTCGGTTGGTCGGCGAATTCGGTGATGAACATGGAAAGGCTGCCGCTGTGATCGTAATCGCCCCAGGTCACGCCCATGGAGCCGAGCGCCTGCCCTTCGCTATTGAGCGCGATGCCGCCGACCATCGCGTCATCGGTGAAGGTGCCGTTGTGATTGTTGTGATAGAGATGATTCGGCGTCGCGTCGTCGGCGACGAACAAATCGGGCCAGCCGTCGTTGTCGTAGTCTCCCCAAGTGACGCCGAGGCCGTAATACTTTTCAGGATCGTCGACGCCAGCCTTCTTTGAGACTTCTTCGAATGTGCCGTCACCGCGGTTGTGGTAGAGCATGTCGGTCTCGCCCTCCATGCCCCAGGGGCCACACTGCACCGGCGCGCCTTTGAACTGGCAGAACTTGGTCGAGCCGGGAGCAGGCAGGTTGTTCATGTCAACGTGAACGTATCGCGAAACGAACAGGTCAACGTTGCCGTCGCGGTCGTAATCTCCCCAGGCGGCTCCAGTTGAGAGGCCGCCGCCGCGGACTCCGGCCTTGTCGGTCACATCTTCGAAGGTGCAATTGCCTTTGTTGCGATAGAGCGCGTTGCCGCCGTATCCGGTGACGAAGAGATCGAGATTGCCATCGTTGTCGTAATCAGCGACGGCGACGCCCATTCCCCAACCTTTGCGGGTGAGTCCAGACTTCTCGGTGATGTCGGTGAAGTGGAGATTGGCATCCTGGTGCCAGAGCGTGACCAGAGGATCGCCGCCTTGCTTGTAGCGATCGACTGTCGATCCGTTGACCATGACGATGTCGAGTTTGCCGTCGCTGTCGCAGTCGAACAGGCCGACGCCCCCGCTCATGGATTCGATGACATAGTGTTTTTCAGGCGAGGAGATGTGGGAGGCAGTCAATCCGGCTTGGTTGGCGATGTCGCGGAAGACGGGGACGGCGGGTTTAGCCGCAGAGGATTTTTGCGGCGCGATTTTTGCGGTGGGGCCGCTGGGGTTTTGGGCCATCACCTGGGTCAATAGCAAGCAGACAACGACTGAGACGACGCGGAAGGTCTGCGCGGAAAACATTGAATGCAATTGTAACTTGCTGCATTTTTCAGATGCATTATGCCCCCCCCCGATTTCCTGTAAGATGATGACGGTGAAGGAGTTACCTCTGAGACCCAGATTGCAAAGGAGTTAGCTCTTGGAGCGTCCTCTAAGGCATTGAAAATACTAGCTCGACGTTTTGCGGTTTAAATTGAAAATTGGGCAAGGATCGCGTGGAAAAGCGGCCTGACCTGGGCGGGAAATTTCTTATGTCAAAGACCCTGCTTCGTTTAAATCAATTTTGCGCCTGGTGTCAAGAGAGGGTGAGAAATGGTAGGGGTTAGCTATACGAACAGGAAAAGCTATACACCTCCGCACCGGGGTCAGGTTCTAGAAGCTGGGGCGCTCGCTGGCAGGAGGTGCAGGAAGGAATGAGCGAGGTCATGAGAGCAACCATTATGATTGTGACTGGGTCTCCCTATGCCGCGATCCGTCGAGATTTGTGTCCGACTACTACACGAAGGAACAGAATGCTCACGCCCGACTCAGGCGCTTGATTTGGGGAACGGCTTGCTTAAAGTTCTCGCAACGCCCAATTACGACCCCGAGGATGAGGTCTGGGAGTTCCCGCCTAATTCAATCGTTCGCTCCGAAGTTATGAAGTCTGACGGCAAGGAATTTTTGCTCCCAGTGGCTCCGTAACGGTAGTTAGTATTTTTGCGAATTTTGCGCGTAGGAGTTTTTCAACAGCCAGTTAACAACAGCTATCGATAAACACAAGCCGACTTACCGGGATTAATCCAGAAACCCATAATTTCAGCAGATCAACGAGCCCTAAGCCACTGCAAATGAAAGGGTTTGAGTTTGGACCTTCGGTTGCCCCGCATCTCAGCAGCAGTAGAGTCCGCAGCCAAGCCCAGGGCTCCTGGGGAGCGCTCGGCGGCGGTGGAAACCTAGAGGGCAACGCCGCGGTACTCCGCGCCAAGCAAGCTAAGCATCGAGCCTGGAGCAGTTGAGGACACGTCTTCGGTAGGAAGGAAACGAAAAGGAGCATGATGCGATTTGCAAAGATCGAAAAGATTGCGGCCAGAGTTGCAGTGGGATCGCTTGTGCTCGTGAGTTTGCTGAGCATGACTGTGAGCACGCGGGCACAGGAGGCAGAGAGGCCCTATCCGAAGATGCTGCCAGTTTCGCAGTATTTAATGGACCGGAATGCGGCAATCGCGCTGGCGCGAAGCGCTGCTCCGGAGGGCATTTCGAGGGATGCGTCTGTTTTGGTGCTGACGCCCAAGGGCTGGGAAACAGCGGTTAAAGGTACAAACGGTTTTGTGTGCATGACGGGGCCGGCATGGACGGCCAGCATTGACTTTTATGACGTCTGGAGTCCGAAGCAGAGAGGGGCGATTTGCCTTAATCCAGCGGCTGTGCGGTCGATCCTGCCGCTTTTTCGCAAGCTGACTGAAATGACGCTCGCTGGAGTGACCTCCGTAAAAGAGCGCATCGCGGGCATTCAAGAGGCGTATGCGAAGAAGGAGATTCCGCCGGTGGAGCCGGGGGCAATGAGCTATATGATGTCCAAGGACGCATACCTTAGCCATCTGGGTTCACACAATTTATGCCATGTGATGTTCTTCTTGCCGATCAAAGATCCTGCTGAATTGAACGCCGATGATCCGAAAGCACCCATTTTTTCGACATCTATCTGGTTCCCGGACCCTGACAAACCAGATAGTCCACTGAACAAAGAGCTGCCGCTGCTGCGGGCCGTGCCAATCGAAGTGCCCTATTGGTCCGATGGCACTCCGGCGTTCCACTAAATATAGCCGTGCGGCAACGGTACCGATCACAGGAACGACCGCAGGTCCTCATGGGAATCCCGGGACAATCGGATATGCAAACCGGTGCCCTACTGCTCCTTCGCATGGTTTCAGCATGCGCGCGATTCTCAGTAAGTGTACTCGCGCGTTTTCGACACCGGGGAGCGGCGAACTGCTTCAATCGCTGGTCGCGACTGAGATGAATTTCTGTTTTCGCGGATTGTAGACGTACACAGAACTTGCGCTTTCGTCTTTGAAGAATTCCACAGCATCCCGCTTCGTTGAGAGTTTTCCAGGTTCATCCTTCCCACACTCCCAATACCCTTTTCCGCACGCCGTTTCGTACTGGCCAGGCTTGACCTTGGCAATTCCCATTACTTCGAGAAAGCCGATCTCCATCATCTCAAGCCGATGCCAGTCACAACCCGTCGCCGTTGTCAGACAGATAAAAAAGCCAAGTTTCTGAGTGTGCTCGTTGACGAGCAGGAGAGCCTTGTCCTGAATACCATCTCCGTTGAAATCGCCTGTCACAACTAAGAAGTGGTTCGGGTCTTTCCGTCTAAACTCCTGCCTCGTAAATTTGGCGGGTGGCTTCGTCCATCCGGTAGGCATTTCTTGTGACGGGCAGACACTCGTCAATACCGCCAGAAATAGGGCAATCGCCACACTCTTCATGTAGAAAATGTAAGCGACAGACTTGGGTTTCGTCTACGTAACCGAGGTGCGAGCAGGGGTTTAGGTTTATTTTGTTGAAACATCCCGGTTTCACCAACAATCGGTCCGGCGGTTCCCAGCCAGGGGCGAATTTCAACGCCCATCCCCGTACTGGAATGAATATCCGCTCGCCTCGTTGCCTGACATGAAGCGGGTGTTGTATTCGAGAAGGTAATTGAGATGGTCGGCGTCGGTTGGGAAATTTTGTCCGGGATAGGGATAGGTGCGCATGTCGCGGAAGGGAAGCGGATCGACCGCGTCTCCGCGGTAAGCGTAGAAGTCCATATCTTTTTCGTAGCCGTTGGCGATGAAGAAATAATCGCGCACCCAGCCTTGCGGAAGCACAGGCAGCTTTGCGGGATCGAAGTCGAGGGCAACTTCGTCGCCTGATCCGAAGACAACAAACTTGTCGTCGAGCGAAGTGAGCAGCGGGCGCACGTCTCCGTAGCGCGTGTAGGCTCCGGCGGGGCGCGTGTAGGGGCCGGTGGCACTGGTTTTTTCGTAGATATATTTCACATTGCCGGGGGGCTGATCCTCGATCTTGAGCGGGAAGCCGTGGAAACTCAGATCGGCGCGCGCGAGCGGGACGGAAGTGAGGCGGGAGTTCTGATTTTGGCTAGTGCGGCTGATCAGGATGTTGTCCCAATAAATCTGAAGGTTCGTCGTGATGCGTATGCGGCGCGTGCCGATGGGAAGCTTGCCGGTGAGGTCGGCGGTCATGGTACGGGCGCCTCCGGCGGGGAATCCCATGTCATCGACGGCGCGGACCCATTTGCCCTTTGCATTCGGCATTCCCTCAGCGGCTAAAGCCGCGTCACAGGGAGCGGTTTTTTGGCACGGCTGAAGCCGTGCCCTTTCAAAACGCTCTTTCGATGAGTCTGTAGATGATTTCGGAGACTCAACCCATGCCTCGACGTAGGGAGCGAACGGGCGCAGGTGCGCTTGATCGGCGGCGTACATGCTCGTGGCGGAAAAATATTCGATCTCGCCATGGAGCAGAAGCCATAGCGGGCCGCCGCCGTAAGCCTCGCCAAGATCGAGTTCGAGCGAGTGCGGCTCGGCGAATCCGAGGAACGGGAGCACTTTGAAGTCGCCGAAATAACGATGAGCGAGCAGATCGGGCAGCACGTTGTGGCCGTGCTCGTCCCATGCCCCTGCCGGAGGGCGCGTGTTGTTGTTCTCGCTGAACACGACTTTGAAGGGCGGGTAGGGAGGATTGCTGGCGAAATATTCGTTGGGATCGACGTTCACGCCGGCGGGATGATCGACGGCGAGCAATTTAACCTGATCGAGGTAGACGGATTCTTCGAGCGGCTCCATGAAGCGGAAGCTCAGCTTGCCATCTTTTTCGCGGAGCGCCGCGCGGTCGATCTTGATGGCTTCGGTGGGGCGCGGGATGTCGCGTTCGATTTTGCCGCCGTCGGCGGAGATCCAGTGGCCGACGACGCCCGCGCCTAACATGTCGCCGACCAGTTGATATTTTTCGCCATCCCAGGCGAAGAGAGTTGGACAGGAGCTGCCGCGCCGATCGAGTTCGGTGATGTTCTGCACTTTGTTGGCGGGGACTTCGATTTCGTCTTGCAAGACGCCAGTCGGCCACAGCATGCGGACGACATCGGCTTGTTTCGCCTGGCCGAGGCCGATGGTGAGGTAGGGAGAGTTTTGTCCGAGGTAGCCGGACGATCCGTAGACTTCGAACTTCTGGCGCAGGCCGGCGGAGAAAACTTCAACTTTTGTGCCGATGGCGGACTTGTTATCGTTCAGTCCCTTGAGCGCGAGGCGCAGGGAGTTGTTCTTGTTGCCGCCTTCGTTGCGGAGCAGAACGGCGGGGCCGTGATTTTGCGTGATCAGGAGATCGACGGCTCCATCGTTGTCGTAGTCGCCGGCGATGATGGCGCGAGGATCTTTGAGCTGAATTTTGTCGAGGCCGACGTCGGCGGTGACATCTTTCCATCCGTCGGGGCCGAGGTTGCGGAAGAGGCGGACTTCGCCGTGGCCGTCTTTTGTTTCGCCGACGGCGGCAAGGTCGACCCAGCCGTCGTTGTCGTAGTCGAAGGCGACGATGCCGTAGGCGCGGACCCAGTTGGTTTCGGGAAGTGGAACTCGATCGAAACTCTTGCCCTGATTGTTTCGCCACAGCGTGAGCCGGATCCATCTTCTGAGTAAACGCCAGATCCATCCAGCCATCGTGGTCGAAATCAAATGCGGCAATTCCGTCCTAGCCCGGAGACGAATTCGAACTGTTTTTGGTCCGACCACATTCTCCCGCGGATTATGAATGTTGCCTTCACGCGGGTTCTCGGACATCACGGTCGGTCGCATAATATGGTCTCCGAGCTACGACCAGATGTCGACCGCGCGATCGTTGTTGTAGTCGGTTCCGACCGCTCCCATGACTGGGACTCTAGCTGCGACAAGCCCCGTGGCGTCCGTCACGTCCGTGAATGTTCCATTTCCGTTGTTGCGCCACATATCGATTGCTCCCACGATGTCGGCAGTCTGCGGCTTTACTCTGATCCGAGTGACGGGATGGCTATCGCTGGTGACATAAAGGTCCAAGTCGCCATCGTGGTCGTAATCGATGAATGTGACGCCCAACGTTGAATCCGTCATTCTTGATGCCGGCTGTTTCGGTGACATCTTTGAATGTGCCGTTCTTTTCGTTGTGCAACAAAAGCACACGGCCGTCGCACGCTGAGCGACGCATAGTCGGTAAAGCCATCGTTGTCATAGTCCCCCGCTGTGCAGCCCAATGCGTGCATGGTTGGGATCGAGTCCGGCTTTCCTCGTTCACCTCTTCAAACTTGCCTTCCGATGATTGTGGTATAACGCCATTCCGCCTTCAGGACCGTTGTCAGGCAGAAACATGTCGATTCGGCCATCGTTGTCATAGTCAAGAAAACATGCGCCCGGACCGAGAGATGAGCCGATAACTCTTTACCGGGAGCGGATCCTTGGCATTCGCCTTTGTTACAATCCCCGCCTCCTTCGTCACATCCACAAACCTCACCGGAATCTGCGCCGGCACTTTCTCCACAGCTACCGGCGAATCTTCTGCCCGCGAGTATTTTCCCTGCTCGCCATAGGCCAGGCTGATGGGCGCGCCCAGTTTGTTCTGCGTGACGTATTGGAATTTTTTCATCGCTTCGTGGGCGGCATCGGGTTGGCCGGATTGCTGGTAGGCGCGGGCCAATCCGAACTGGGCGGAGGCGTGGTGCGGGTCGAGCTTTAGCGCATGCTCGAAGGCGGCGATGGCTTTTGGAAATTGCTTGAGTTGCGCGTAGGTCGATCCGAAAAAATACCAGCTGTCGGCATCGTTGGGATCGATTTCGGTGACGCGACGGAAAGCGTCGACAGCAGATGACGCCTCGGAGGAATTCTTGTACAAGAGGCCGAGGTTGTACCAGGCGTTCGCGTCCTTGGGATTGTCTTTGACCGCCTTCTCCAGCTGCGCTTTTGCTTCGTCGAGGCGCTGGAGGTTGAGCAGAGCGACGCCGCGATTGACGCCGACGGCTTGCAATCCCGGATCGGTCGCGGCGGCCTGGTCGAAGGACTTCAGCGCTTTCTCGAAAAGCTGCTGGTTCATGTAGGCCACGCCGATGTTGTTGAGGCGGGCTGCTTCCTCGGGCTGAGCGTTGGGGCTGGCGCTCGCGGCAAGAAGAGTGATCAGTGAGGCGAGACAGAACAAGCAAGCAAGGGAGACGGTTAGGGGCTTCGTTGTCAGCGTCTTCGTTCTCAGGGTCCTCGTCATTGTCATTGGGATTAGAAAACGATTCTATCCGAGACGATGGCGGGTGGTGACACTCCGGCGGATGCATCGCCCGTCTGGTCGACTCTTCGGAGCAAAAGTCTCATTTCGTGGATAGGGCGCCCAGGTTAGCGCCCACAAAACGGGCGCGAACCTGGGGCACCATCGTGGAGTGATTTTTCCTCTCCGCTCTGCTACCGTAATTAGTTTCCTATTCGTTGTTTGACCGTCTTGTAGGGAGAGCTTTTATGCCGGCTATTAAATTTCGTGGTGTGGATTTTATCGATTTCGACACGTTGTTGAACGACGACGAACGCCTGGTGCGAGACACGGCGCGTAAGTTCATCGAGGAGAACCTTGTCCCGATCATCGAGGAGTGCAACCGAGCGGGCCGCTTTCCGCGCGAACTGGTGAAGCCGATGGCCGATCTTGGATTCTTCGGAGCCTCACTCAACGGCTATGGCTGCGCCGGCATGTCGAATGTCGAATACGGACTGGTGACACAGGAGTTGGAGCGTGGAGATTCCGGCGTCCGATCGTTTGTCAGCGTGCAGTCGGCGCTGGTGATGTATCCGATCTATGCCTTTGGGTCGGACGATCAGAAAAATACGTGGCTGCCGGCGATGCAGAAGGGCGAAAAGCTCGGCTGCTTCGGATTGACGGAACCGGATTTTGGATCGAACCCGGGTGGGATGAGAACGCGCGCCCGCAAAGTGGGAAAAGAATATGTGCTGAACGGCGAAAAGATGTGGATCACTTCGGGATCCATCGCCGACGTCGCCGTGATCTGGGCCAAAGTCGAAGACGAAGGCGATCGAGTGAGGGGATTTCTCGTGGAGACGGATCGTCCTGGATTTAAAGCGGACGACATCCATGGGAAATGGTCGCTGCGAGCTTCGGTGACGTCGGGCTTGTCGTTGCAAGACGTTCACATTCCGGAATCGAATTTGCTGCCGGGATCGGGAGGACTGAAGTCTCCGCTGATGTGCCTGAATCAGGCGCGCTACGGAATCTCGTGGGGAGCGGTGGGGGCGGCGATGGCGTGCTACGACTGCGCGCTGCAGTATTCGCTGTTGCGCAAGCAATTCCGCGATCAGCCGATCGCTTCACATCAGTTAGTACAGGAAAAACTGACGTGGATGATCAACGAAATCACCAAGGCGCAGTTGCTGGTTCTGCAAGTAGGGCGGTTGAAAGACTCCGGAAAAGTGCAGCATCAGCACATTTCAATGGCCAAGCGGAACAATGTCTGGATGGCCCTCGAGTGTGCGCGGCTGTCGCGAGATATTCTGGGAGCAAACGGAGTGGCCGATGATTATCCGATCATGCGGCATCTGATGAACCTCGAGAGCGTGAAGACGTACGAGGGCACCCATGATATTCACACCTTGATTATTGGGGCGAGCGTTACGGGGATTGACGCGTTCTAGTCGTCGGTAACCTCTCCAAAATCGGTGCCTACGCCCTAAAGTGCCCCCTGGCCCCTGCCGATTGATGCACAGGAGGGCACGTCCATGAAACTTCGCTTGGCGATTGCGGCATTGTTGGTGTTGTCCGCCTGTAGTAATCCGGCTTCGAGAGCTGTGCGCGGCTACAACGGGACGGCGTCGGTCGGAGACTTTTTCAGCATCAGCCTCAATCCCACGGCGCTGACTTTGGCGTACTCGGATTATTCGAATGGCAGCACAGGGACGGTTCCTTACACGGTGAACACGGATGGCACGTTCACGTTTACGGATTCCACTGGAAATCTCGTGTCGGGTTATGAAGTGCCGAATTATGCGCTGCTGATCGAGGCGGAGAAGGCCGGCCCCAGCCAAAATACGCCGGCGCTGATTACTTCGGTCGAGGCCAGCCCGATCACGCAGGCCGCGATTGAGAACCAGCAATACAACTTCCTGGGTTTTCGCACCACAAGCGGCGGCCTCGAAGCTGGTTCGTTGACGATTGACGGGCAAGGCGACGTGAGCGTCAACGAATACTGGCCCTACGGAGCGACGATGGGCCAGTCGCCCAATCCTTTTAACTCGGGATCTTTTCCGGGCACCAATTTTCATGAGGATCCATCGGGGAACTTCCTGACACTGACGGAAACGCAGCAGGGCGTCACCAGCACCGATTACATATTCGGAACTGCGAGCGGCTTGTTTATCGTGGATACACCGAACGGCTCGATTATGAGCATGAAGAAAGCCGCGACCAAGAATTTCGATCCGTCGGTCGCCGGCACCTACAAGGCGGTCTATTACCAAAAGATGAATGCCAGCGTGAACCAGAATAATCAGGAATCGGGGACGCCTTCGCTCGGGCAAGCCTCGATCGTCGTCGATGCGGTGGGGAATGTGACGATTACGGATTCGCAGTCGAATGTGCTACTCGCCGGGGCGCTATCCGCGGTTGCGGACACATCGTACCTCTATGGTTCGGCGGGAGAGTTGACCGATCCCTGCAACGGGCTATTCACGTTTCGCATTATGCATGGCAGCCAGCCGCAGGATGTGTTCGTGACGTTTTTGAATAACTCCCTTTTGTTTGGGTCTTTTTCTCCGGTATCGCCGAGCGGGTCGGGATACGACTATTTTTACGGAGTTGGCTTGAAGTGATTCTTCGCCGACACTCGATATTGTTCGGCGTCACGGGTTAGCTGTCACGCGCTTTTTGCGCGGATCGCAGCCATCAGTCTTGCGGTCGTCGATACGTCGATCCCTTTGCGTTCTCCGCCGCGGATGATGGCTCCTCCGATGGCGTCGAGTTCAAGTCGTCGTCCGGCGGCCAGATCTTTCTGCATGGAACTGCGCATCCCCGGCGGGGCGCCGTTGAACATAGCCTGCATCTGCGCTGTGTCGATCGACGCTCCGCTAGCCCTCGCGACTGCACAGGCTTCCGCGATCGCGGACTCCAATTGCGCTTTCCACGCCGGATCAGCCAGAACTTCTCCGATATTCTTGCCGGAGGCAGACGTCGCCAACGCGAACGGGCCGAGGAAACAGAGCTTGCTCCACAGCAACGTCTCTTCGTTCTCGATGAACTGGCAGGTGAATCCGAGACCGCTGAGTCGTTGAACGATCTCTCCCAAGAGCGGCTTGCCACTGGCGGCCAGGTTAAGCCTGACAAACGGCGAGCGCTGGATGAATCGCCCCGGAGCGGTGCGCTCTGCCTCTACCGCAATGGTGGCTGCGACAATCCGATCGCGCCCGAATCTGGCCGCGAGCACTGCCATGTGGTCCACGCCGTTGAGCAGCGGAACGACGCAGCCCGGCTCGATCCGCACTTCACGCAAGGCAGTCTCGAGTTGATATGTTTTGGTTGCGATCCATAGAACGTCGACCGGGTCCGCGAGGGACGCAACCGCCTTTACGGGTGCGGTTAGCGTTTCCGAAGTTGGTTCCGAAGTTCGTGCCGAGGTTCGTTCAAGGACGAGACTCGCCGGATAATCCGCTAACCGTTCGGCTCGCACCACCACGATGACATTTTCTCCGAGCGATCCGAGCGCCGTGCCGACAAGACCGCCGACTGCTCCCGCTCCCAAAATTGCGTGCTTCATTCGTCTGCTCCAGCGTGTTCTCCAGCACAACTATACGACGAATTTTGTTAGCGTTCGCGAAGCCTGGGATCTGTTTCGAGCGGGAGTTGATCGCGGCTGCGTCCATTCGTAGGGTTGGCGGTCTTTACGCTCCGCCCAGGAATCTGTCACACTAACCACTTACCACCAGCCACTGAACACCGATTTCCATGGGCAAAATTCACGTTCTTTCCGAAAGAGTTGCCAACCAGATTGCCGCTGGCGAAGTGGTCGAGCGCCCGGCGTCGGTGGTGAAGGAGTTGCTGGAGAACGCGCTGGACGCGGGTTCCACGCGCATCCGCATCAATGTTGAAGCGGGCGGCAAGAAGCTGATCCAGATTACCGACAACGGCTGCGGTATGGTACGCGACGATGCCATGCTTGCATTCGAGCGCCACGCGACATCGAAAATCAAAGAAACGGACGATCTCCTCAGCATCGCGACACTCGGGTTTCGCGGCGAAGCGCTGCCTTCGATCGCCTCGGTGGCGCGCTTGCATTTGGAGACTCGCGCCCCTGAAGACGAAGCCGGAACCGTGCTTGAAATTAACGGTGGCAAGATGATTCGCGTCGAAGAGGCTGGCCTGCCTCTCGGGACTTCGATCACGATCCGCGATCTCTTTTTCAATACGCCGGCGCGCAAGAAATTTCTTAGGTCTGAGCCGACCGAACTCTCGCACATCGCTTCGTTGGTCACGCATTATGCCCTGGCTCATCCGGAGAAGCATTTCGAGCTGCACTCGGCCACGAACGCTCTGCTCGTCGCACCGCCGGTTGCTGGCCATCGCGAACGCGTTTACCAGGTGTTCGGAAGAGAGACTCTCGACCAATTGATTCCGCTGGCGGCCGTGCAACCGCTGGAGCGCGTCGGGCTGCCGCAACCTCCGCCGTGGCGGCGCGCCGCCGATCCGCAGGGCGCGGGGACCGCGACCAGCGTGCCGGCTGCGGATGATTCGGCCGTTCCTCCTTCTGCTCACTTCGACCCTGAGCCCACGCGGGCGCCCGCGCCACACGATTTCGGCGAGGTACGGCTGCACGGCTTCATTTCGAAGCCCGAGATCCAGAAGCTGAATCGCAATTCGATTTTTATTTTCGTCAACGGACGACTCATTCGCGACCGCCTCATTCAACACGCGATTACCGAAGCCTATCGCAATATTCTCGCGCCAACCGTGTATCCGGTGGTGCTGCTTTTTCTGGAGATGCCGACCGCCGAAGTCGACGTCAACGTCCACCCGTCAAAGACAGAAGTGCGTTTCCGCCAGCAGACGGTGATTCACGATTTCGTGCGCGAATCGATCCGCGCAGCCTTGATGAAGGCGCGGCCAGTCCCGCAGTTTCTGACCGAGATTGCAGCGCAGCCCTCGGCGACTCCCGGCCTCACCAGTCCCGGGCGCGGTCGATTCGGCGACGGCGGCGGCGAAGGTGGCAACGCGGGCAACGGTCAGGCAGCTCCGTGGCGCGATTTGCAGGAATCGAACGCTCCCGGCGGATTCGCGTTGGAGCCACCGGCGATTCCGGCGTCCACGGCCCGCCTGCAATTCGAAGGCGGAATCGCAGTCGAAGCCAACGCTGCCCTGTCTCTGGCAAGGACGGTGACTGCCGAAACGACAGCCGATTCACAACCGGTTCCCGACCACGGCTGCGCGCCGCCAATTGACCAAGCGCCGCTCGCCGCTCCTACGCTGGAGTCGTTGCGAACCCTCCGTCCCCTGGGCCAGATTCGCAATTCGTTCATCCTCGCCGTCAACGAAGACGGTCTCTGGATCATCGATCAACACGTTGCTCACGAGCGCGTGCTCTTCGAGCGCATCCTTCGCCAGCGTTCAGCGCAGCGAGTGGAGAGCCAGCGCATGCTCATGCCGCTGATCCTCGAGCTGACGCCCGCCCAGCAAGCGATCTTCGCCGATATCGCCGAAGAACTGGCGCGCAACGGCTTTGAGGCCGAACCTTTCGGTGCGCGCAGCATCGCTGTAAAAATCGCTCCCGCGGGGGTGGATGCCGCGCAGGTCGAACACATGCTGAGCGAAATCCTCGAGCAGATGACGCGCGAGGATCAAGCCCTCAACCTTGAAGCGGTTCGCTCGCGCATCGCCGCGTCGATTGCTTGCCACGCCGCCATCAAAGTGAACATGCCGCTGGAGCAAAACAAAATGGAATGGCTGCTCGCCGAGCTGGCAAAGACCGACCATCCGATGACCTGCCCGCACGGCAGGCCGGTCGTGCTGCGTTATTCCATGCAGGACATTCAGAAAGCATTCAAGCGCATTTAGTTCGAGCGGTAGGTTTAGAGCGCTCGTCAGGAATGGGCCTAATGACCACTCTGCGAACGGTTTTCACGCAGCCCGAAGCCTCCGCAATCAGCCCACTCTGGCGTGGACACTTGCTCTTGTTCGACCGGCCTCGAGCGCCAACCTATTCTTCGCGGCAAGGGCTAACGCTGTTATTGGTTTTTGTTTTCCTCGAAGGAGTTGCCCGCCCTTTTGTCGACGCTGGCGCGCGCTGGTCAAACATCGCGGGGCGCGACTGGTGGCCGCTTCTGCAAGTGAGCCTCTTGACCGCCTTGGCGTGGGCGCTCGCCGTCAGACTCGTCGCAATCCGCCTGTCTCAGTTGGGACTCTACCGATGGCTCCGCTGGTCAAGAACGGAAAGATTATATCTTTTGCAAATCATACCGATCACCATTGTCGTGTTTTCATTTTTCACATCTTCCGAGCTGAAAGCGCTGTGGGCGCATGCCAATTTGGCGAGCCTCGTCTTATTCATCTTTGTGCCGAAAATGATTTGGGGTTTTTATCAAGAGTTTCTGTATCGCGGCATTCTTCAAACGGAACTGGTCCGTCGCTGGGGAAGTCTTAGGGGAATATTGGCGAGCAATCTGATATTCACCTTCGGCCCCCTGCATGCCTACCACTTTCTGATAGCACGAAGGCATCCCTCTCACTTATGGATATTTGCGGGGATCTTCGCCATCGGTTTGTTCTTCGGCCTCATTTTCAAGCGCTCGGGCAACCTTTGGATTGTCGCGATCATGCACGGTCTGGGCGACTGGTTCATCGACGGTCTGGCGCAAGTGTCGCGAATGGCGCGCTGACGAAAATTCATCACCCGCGAAAAGCCTGTAAGCGGTTGTGGTCTAATCGAGCGTGGTCTAATAGATAATGACCGAACCCGAACTCATACAGGCGCGCACGCAAAGGTGGCGTCTTGACGGCCAGGCCATGCGTACGCTGGACGACGCGCGCGCCTTCCTTGAGTCGGTGGGATTTTGCCTGATGTATCCAATGCGGCCTGCGATTTTGGTGCCGACGTTTATCGGAGCCTGGGTCGGAGCCGATGATAAGCTGCCGATGCGTCAGCACGCTTATAACGATCCCCGGGCGAAGGAAGCTACGGACCTGATGGTGCGGGCACTGCGCGACAAAGCGGCGTACGAAGCTCCTTTGATCGACGAGAATAACGCGTTTCTGCTGGCAGCGTCGGTGTTTCCCTATTTTTATTCTCTTGTGGGCGAGCGCAACCCGAAGCTGCCCCCAGCTTCAGGGCCGCGATCTCCATATTCTCCGCTGGCATGTGATGCTTTCGAAATCATCCGGCGTCGCGGGCCGATTTCGAAATCGAAACTGGGTGAAATGCTGGGAGGATCCGTGTCGAATGCCGGCCTCGATCGCGCCCTGAGCGAACTGTGGGCGAAGTTGCGCATCACGCGCGTCGACTACACGGTGGAAGAAGGGTCGGTGTGGGATGAGTTGTCGCGCTGGGCGCCGGATGTGGTCCGCGAAGGTGTCGGCATCTCGGTTCCGGAAGCGCTCTCGGCGCTGGTCTCGAAATATCTCGACTGCGTCGTGGCCGTGGATGAAGCAGACGTTGAAAGCTTTCTTTCCAACTTTGTGCCCAGGACGCGCGTGAAAGAAGCCATCCATGCTCTGCTGGCGGCGCGTGAATTGAGCTTCGTGCACGTGGGGAGCAAGTCTCTGCTCCAGGTGACCCCGCCGAAGGTGGCGTATGTTCCCAAGTCTCGCGCCGAACGAATGCGGGAGCGCAGTTCGACTTCATAGTCTTTGGAGCGTAGTTTTGCGCTCGCGAGCCGTGTAGAATCTCACATTCGCACGTTTGCCCATTCGCCCAATGTCTGACTCATCCCAGCGCAAACTCATCATTGCTATCGACGGCCCTGCCGGTGCAGGCAAGAGCACGATCGCGTCGCGCCTGGCGCGCAAACTCGGCTACGTCAACCTGGAGAGCGGGGCGATGTACCGCGCGCTCGCGCTGCGGGCGATCGAATGGGATGCTTCGTTTGACGACGAAGCTACCCTGGTGAAGATGGCGCAGGATTCACACATTACCCTCGAACGCAACATCGGTGGCAATCGCATCCTGCTGAACGGGAAAGATGTTTCTTCGCGCATTCGGGAACGCGATGTAACCGAGGGAGCCTCGCGCGTGTCGGTGCATCCCAAGGTACGCGAGTGGATGGTGGCGCGGCAGCGCGAGATGGGCCTCGGCGGCGGTGTGGTGATGGAGGGACGCGATATCGGCACGCAAGTGTTTCCCGACGCCGATTTGAAGATTTTTCTCGACGCCGACCCTGTGATCCGCGAGCAGAGGCGACTGGATCAGCAGCGCGTCAAGGGCCCGTCAGCGCAGGCCATCGCGGCCGAACTTCGCGAGCGCGATCACCGGGACCGCACGCGCGCGACGTCGCCGCTGGTGGCCGCAGAAGACGCGGTCGTGCTCGACTCCACGAATATGACTGAGGACGAAGTGCTGGCTCGCATCGAGGAACTGGTGGCTCAGCGGATGGCTGCGAGCTAACAGGTTTTTTTGGCATTGTGCTGGGCCTTGCTCACCCTCCTTCGCTTTGGCCCGTCCAAACGCTCGAGGACAAACCATGATCGCGATTCGCTACACAATCTTCTGCTCGCTAGTTTTATTGGCTTTGACCGTGGCGGATTCCCAAACCGCGCCGTCGCCGGGCCGAACCTCTCAAGCCACCACTCAGGCCACAACCAGCGCATGGCCCACTGGTTCGCTCGGGGAGAGCGGTCTTTCTGAATCCCGCCTCGCCGCGCTCGACGCCGCGATTCGCTCCGGAGAGTTTAAGAAGATCGGCAGCGTCCTGATTGCCCGGCATGGCAAGCTGGTTTACGAATCGTATTTCGACGGGGACGCCGCCACGTTGCGCGACACGCGTTCGGCGACCAAGAGCATCACCGACGCCCTGATCGGAATCGCAATCGACGAGCACAAACTCAGGGGAGTGGATGCAAAGGTTCTGACGCTCCTGCCCGAGCGTGCCCGCCGAGTGCAGAACCCCGACCCTCGCAAGTCCGCGATCACGATCGAAGATTTCCTCACCATGAGTTCACCGCTCGAGTGCGACGACTGGAACGACGCATCGCGGGGCAACGAAGAACGTATGTACCTCGTGGAGGATTGGGCGCAGTTCATTCTCGGTCTGCCCATTCGCGGACGAATGCGCAAAGGTGAGCAGGTGGAATCTCCCCCGTATGGACGCTTTTTCAGCTATTGCACGGGCGGTGTCTTTACACTCAGCGAAGTCATCGAGAAAGCGACCGGTGAGCAGACCGATCGTTACGCACGCGAAAAACTGTTTGGTCCGCTCGGTATCACGAACGTGGAGTGGGTCTACTCGCCAATGAATATTCCGCAGACTGGCGGAGGTCTGCGCCTCGCCAGCCGCGATCTGCTGAAAGTAGCGCAGCTCTATCTCGACGGCGGCAAATGGCAAGGAAAGCGTATCGTCAGCGAAGCGTGGGTGCACACCTCAACGCAACCGCACGCGCGGATCGACGAGACCACCGAATACGGCTATCTCTGGTGGCTGAAGTCATTCAAGTCTGGCGAAAAGGTTTATCCCGCATTTTTCATGTCGGGCAACGGAGGGAATAAGGTGGTTGCCATCCCGGGCCTCGATTTGGCCGTCGTCATCACCAGCACCAATTACAACACCCATGGAATGCACGAGCAGACGGAAAAAATCCTCACCGACTACGTGCTCGCGGCCTTGCAGTGAGCGCGGCCCCAGCGACTACGTCCGCTTCACAAACTTCATCGACGCGGAATTCATGCAATACCTCAGACCCGTCGGCCGGGGTCCGTCGTCGAAAACGTGGCCCAGATGGGCGTCGCATTCGGTGCATGAAACTTCGTCGCGCGTCATCCCGAGGCTCCTGTCGGTCGAGCTTCGGACATTTTCTTCTGCGATCGGGGCCCAGAAACTTGGCCATCCCGTGCCTGAGTCAAACTTCGTATCGGAACTGAACAGCGCGTTGTCGCAGCAAATGCAACGGTAGAGTCCCTTGTCATGCAGTTTGTAGGTTGCACCGGTGAAGGCCATTTCCGTCCCCTGCTGGCGCGTTACTTCAAACTGGAGCGGGGTGAGTTGCTTTTTCCATTCGTCATCGCTCTTGCGGACCTTGGGCACTTGAACGCGGCCAATCTTCTTGCCGGCATCGCTGAAACGGATGACGGTGACAACGGCGTTGCCATCCCCTTTGCTCGAAGAGCTTGCATTGGCAACGGCCATGGGGCCTTTGACGCAAGCGGCCAGACCCGCTCCCGCGACGGCCAGTGCCGAACCCGTCAGAAACTCTCTACGACTGAACATACGTTCCTCCGCGACTGCCTGCTTTCATGTGTACGATGCGCGGGCGAAGATAAAGTTACAGCCTCAGGGCGTTGGACTAGCGAATCATTCGAATCGTGGTAGCAAAAACGCAGCGGGATGCGAGGCGAGCCTGGAGCCGACTTCCCTGAGAAAGCGGCGGGCCCGGGCTTCTCCGATGTCGCGGGCGCGCACCGCCAACAGGAAACTGAGCGCAAACGACGTAAGAATGTTGAAGATCCCCACCAGCACTACCCCGATGCCGGAGTCGATTACGTCTGACAGGGTCAATACGCCGCCGATGCTGGCGGCATCGAGCGCATAGCCGAGTCCGGCTGCGCCGAGGGTTACATGGCGGACCTCGAGGGGGATTCCGAACAGTGAAACGACGATCGGCACCGTGCCGAGGAGAATACCGAGGACGATGTAACCGACGCTGCCGGCGGCGTGATGCTTTACCCAATGTGCGATGGCATTGGCCCACTTGGCGCCGATCCGGCTGCGTATGCGCAGGCTTTTCGAAATCGCCGACTCCATCTTTGTAACAGCCACATAGTTTGCGGTCCATCCGGTCGCGAGGGACGAGAGCCAGAGGAAAACTCCGGTGACGATGGCGAAAGGAATGGTCAGCGAGTGCAACGGAAAGAGCGCGTGGATGCCGTGTTCGGCTTCTTCCGGCGTAAAAAACGGATGCCCAAGCAGAGCGTTCTCGATCCGATCGACCGCGATCGAGGCGGCGATCGCGCCGATCAGATTGCCGATCGTGACCAGCACTTGCGTCTGTGAAATGGCCTGGAGGCTGGCCATTTGATCCTTGTCTGGATCATCCATGGCGTCGACCAGGGTGGCTGCTGTGGCTGCGGGCATTTTCGAAGCCAGCAGAAATCCACCGGCCTGCATCACGAGAAAACTAACCACATAATTGAGCGAATGCCCAATCGCCACCAGCAACGGAGCATGGATCGCAGCCGAGATCGAGTACTTAAAAAATGCGGTGAAGCAAGTGACGACGCCCGCCAGGATGGCTCCCCGTCCCATCGCTCTCCACTGCGCGGCATTGTTTGCGATGTAGTGTTTGCCGACCCGTCCCGTTTTCTCGACCACGCTGCGTGCCAAGCGATTGGCGCTGGAGCCGAGTACGCTCCCGATGCTTCTCTGGGTTGCGAACCCGTCGACAATGGAGACGGCAAACTTCCGCGAGTCGATGTCCTTGCGCTGGAGGTTCAGCACCTGCTGGATGCGGAACAGAAGAGAGCGGAGCATGCGAACGCGGAACGCCAAGCCGGGCGAGGAGCCTCGCTCTTCAAGCGATTTGGTCAGCTCCAGCAGTTGGGCCTCACAGGATTCCCGGCGCGCTTCCCACTGCGGAAATTCATCGGGGTTCCGTGCCACGCGTTCGACGACGTCGGAAAGATCGAAGAAGCTCGACTTCGTGACGTGCTCGTCATCGCCTAGGTTCAAGAAATCCCGGGCCAGCGCCACATTCGTCGCCCGCAGCGCCAGCAGAGCACTCGAAGCCAGAATCGAGGCGATTGACGGCCGGAAAATGTCTCCCCACCAATCGACGAAGGAGTCGGGCAGAGACGCTACCCATTGGGCATCCTCTCGGCGCATGCTGAGCGAGTCGAGCAGGACATAGAGATCTCCCTGGACTTCATCGACGGGCATCATGTGGCGGAACGCTCGCGACAGGAGTTCGCGGAAAAGGAAGGTTTGGTTGGGCAATCCCGCTTCGGTGATCACGCGAATATAGGAATGATGGGACCAGAAATCCCACAAGATGTCGCGGATTTCCTGGCGGCGCGGATGGGCGTCGATCTGGGCGGCGAACCGGATAACGCGTTCGGTTCGGGATGCGACGGGAATGTCCAGAAAATAACGCAGGGCGCCATAGACCCAGGTAGCGCGCTCGCGCGAGGAGTCGCGGGGAGCGGCCAGCAATTCGTCAAGCTGAGGAGGCGGCGTCATTGATCTCATGGTGCATTCGAACGTGGAATCCCACGTTTCGAAAAGCGCGAAACGCCCGGAATTGTGTCTCTACCTAAGATTTAAAATATCCCAATATCTTTCTATTGGGAGAATGTGTAGCTAATCGCCACGCCGTTCCAATCGCCGATGGCGAAATCTAGCGTCTCTTTCCTACAGCGACAATTCACGGTAAGGTGGTGGTCATCGACCCATTTTAGAGTGAGCTGATCTAAGCTCAACTTCCCGCCCGCAACGGTTTTCTTTGTCGTCCAAATCTTCCGTTGCCAAGCGTAGAAGGGATGCTCAATCTCCACGAAAGAGTCGAGTTCACTCATTAGCGGCCCACAGTTTGAGCTTGCCGTGAGGGCTATGTAGTCAGCCGAGTTGGCTTTGACCACTGCCCCCGAGACAGAATTGCAGTTGGCGCAAGAGGATAATAACAAGGGCAGCAACAGCACAATCGTCATTACTGAGTACTGCATTTTCTTTCCCATTCAGCGTATCGCCAACCTCTTCGGATGAATTCAGAATCACTCTTCCTGTCTCGGGTGGGCTCTTCGCTGGATTGTACGGCACCCGATCGCAGAAAATGCCGGCGGTGGGTGCGCCGGCATCTCAAATCGTTCTCGGAATTTTCCTCTGGGTGTTGGGGATCGCGATTGCGAGTCCGATTATTTCGCCATTTCGAGCGACATCACGTGAACCTGTTTCTTTTCCGGATACACATGCGCGGTGAGAGTCACGTGGTGCCCTTCGTGTCCCTTGACAGCTTCGGGGTTGACGATTGTCCAGGTCTTGCTGTCGCTGTCGCTCACAAACGTTTTGCCATCGGCGCTGATCTTGCCGGTTACGGGTACGGCCTTTGCAGGAGCCTTCATGCTGTCGTTCTGCATCGCGTCTTGAGCTGACGCAACTCCCGCGGTTAACAAAGCCAATGCGAAACAGATTGCCACTAATTTCTTCATTGTTGTTCTCCTTGAAGGTTGAGGGGTGATCCAGTATAAGGGGCCGAGGGGTTCGGTGCACGGTCGCTGCGCTCGCCGCTGTCAGCCGTCAGCTCTCAGCTCTCAGTCAAAACCTTCACTTCTTCACGATCCCAATCCCCAAATCGCGCAACTGCGTGGCTGCGACTGGAGTCGGTGCCTCCATCATCAAGTCTTTGGCGGCGGCAGTTTTGGGGAAGGGAATCACTTCGCGCAGACTCTCCGCTCCAGCCAGGATCATCACGATACGATCGAGGCCGAGCGCGATGCCACCGTGTGGAGGGGTGCCATATTCCAGCGCTTCGAGAAAGAACCCGAAGCGCGAGCGCGCCTCTTCCAAGGACATGCCGAGCGCGCTGAAAATTCTGCTCTGGATATCCTGGCGGTGAATACGGATCGATCCCGAGCCTAGCTCCGTCCCGTTCAGCACCACATCGTAAGCCAGCGCCCGCACCATCGCCGGATCACTTTCCAGTTTGTCCATGTCTTCGTCGTGCGGAGACGTGAACGGATGATGCGCGGCCATCCACCGCTTCTCGCCCTCGTCGTATTCAAACATCGGGAAATTCGTCACCCACAGAAATCGGTAATCCTTCGCCGGATCGCCCGTCTTCTTAAAGATGCCATGACGGTCGGCATATTTTTGGGCCAGCGCGACGCGAAGTAATCCAGCCGAAGCGTAGATGGCGAACTCGGCGGGCGTGACTTTTCGCTTGCTGGCGGGATGAGTTTCCGTTCCCGATTGCGCCGAACCCACGACCAGCACGATCAGGTCATCCGCCGCCGCGCCCGATTTCGCGCGCACTTTTGCACCCGCTTCGGGGAACTTCGTCTCGATGCGCTTGAAGTCTTCGAACACGCGCGCCCCGCCTTTTGAGACAAATAGCGGCTTGATATCGTCGCGCTCTTTTCGCGACAGCTCGCCAACCTTCGGAATGCGAATCGCAATCACGGGCAAATCGTTGTTGATGGCCAGCTGCTCAAGATCGGCTGGGGCAAAACAGTCTTTGGCGTCGGTGAACGCGGGCACGCGGAGGTCGGGCTTATCGATTCCGTATTGACGGATGGCATCGTCGAAATCCATCCTTGCGAAAGGCGTCTTGATCTCGTGCCCCGCCGCCTTGAAGGCCGCGGTCAGGAAGCTCTCGACCACTTCCCACACCCGCTCCGGTTGCGGATAGCTCATCTCAAGATCAATCTGGGTAAATTCAGGCTGGCGGTCCGCGCGCAGATCTTCGTCGCGGAAGCAGCGAACGATTTGAAAATACTTATCGAAACCTGAGATCATCAGGATCTGCTTGAACAGTTGCGGCGATTGCGGCAACGCATAAAACATCCCCGGCTGCACCCGGCTCGGGACGAGATAATCGCGCGCGCCCTCGGGCGTCGACCGCGTCATAAATGGCGTTTCGATTTCGTAGAAACCCTGCGCGGCAAGATTCGCACGGATGGCCAGCGCCACTTCGTGACGGAGCTTGATGTTAGCCTGCATCGCGTCGCGCCGCAGATCGATATAGCGATACTTCAGGCGCATCTCTTCGTTGGCGAGCACCGTGTCCGAAGGCAGGAACGGAAGCGGTTTCGACACATTCAAAATGCGCAGCTCGGAAACCACGAGCTCAACTTCGCCCGTCGGAATATTCGGATTGATCGTGTCGGCATCGCGACGCTTGATCGTGCCGATTGCGGCAATCACGTACTCGTTGCGCAGCGCCTCTGCCTTCTCGTGGACCGCGGCATTCAGTTCGTGATTGAAGACGACCTGCGTCACGCCGGTGCGGTCGCGGAGATCGACAAAAATTATCTGGCCCAGATCGCGGCGACGGTTGACCCATCCCATGAGCACAACTTGTTTGCCAGCGTCGGAGAGCCGTAACTCCCCGCACATATGAGTTCGTTTAAGATCGCCTAAAAAATCGAGCACTGATCCCGCCTATTCGTCTGAGTTTTGTTGATGGGAACCCGATTAAGTTCCCCCAGTCTGGTTGTCGTTGTTCAACTCGGAACTTCGCCAGTCGGAGTACGTTGATTGGCCGAACACTGATCCGAATACTGATAAGCCGAACGCTGATTATCCGAATAAAGATTATAAACGGGCTGCCGACAGAAGCCGAAGTCGGCATCGACAGGAAGCCAAGTCGTCATTCCCGGTCTGCAACGAGCGCGATGTTATCTTTATGATGTTCCTGCGCTAACGGACATCATTTTATGGAAGTTCTCCAGAGACTTTTTGAGCAGCACTTTCACTCGCCTGTCGAGCGCGTGGAACCGTTGCAGGGCCAACTCGGAGGCTCGGGCCGGAAAATCATCCGCCTTTCGAGCAACAAATCCGGCAAGAAAATCAGCGCGATCGGCATTCTGTACGGCGTCCGCGAAGAAAACGTCGCGTTTATCGAATTTTCCCGTCACTTCCGCCGCCACGGACTTCCAGTCCCGGAAATTTACGCGGAAGACCTAGACGGTGGCGCTTATCTCGAAGAAGACTTCGGCAACACTACGCTGTTCGAGTTTCTCTCCGAACATCGCGATGGCGCGACGATCGCTCCGGAGGCGGTTGCGGCTTATCGCAAAGTCGTCGCCTTGCTGCCGCGCTTTCAGGTAGAGGCGGGCCGGGATCTGAACTACAAGGTATGTTATCCGCGCGACAGCTTCGATCGCCAATCGATTGCATGGGACCTGAACTACTTCAAATATTACTTTTTGCGGTTGGCGGGCGTTTCGTTTAGCGAGCAAGCGCTCGAAGACGACTTCAGCCGTTTGACGGAATTCCTGTTGAGCGCCAGCCGCGATTATTTTCTCTATCGCGATTTCCAGTCGCGTAACGTCATGCTGCGCGACGGCGCGGCATATTTCCTCGACTATCAGGGCGGACGCAAAGGCGCGCTGCAATACGACATCGCCTCGCTTTTGTACGACGCGAAAGCCGACTTGCCACCGGATTTGCGTCAGCAATTACTCGATCATTACCTCGACAGCCTCGGTGGCTTCATCGATCTGGATCGCGCCGAGTTCATGCAGTTCTACTACCCGTATGTTTACGTCCGCATCATGCAGGCGCTCGGCGCCTACGGATTTCGCGGATTTTACGAGCGCAAAGAACATTTCCTGCAGAGCGTGCCCTATGCCCTGAGGAACCTGCGCTGGCTGCTGCACAACGTTGAGTTGCCGATCGCGCTGCCGACGCTGACGGAAGCTTTCAAGAACATGGTCGCGTCAGAGAAGCTGCAGGGCCTGGCCTCCGAAGAAAAATCGGCCGGCAAGTTGACGGTGCGCGTATTCAGCTTCTCTTTTCACAAAGGCTTGCCACAGGACGACACCGGCAACGGCGGCGGATTCGTTTTCGACGGCCGTAGCCTGCCGAATCCCGGACGCGAAGAACGCTTCAAGACTCTCACTGGCAAAGACGCGGCGGTCGTCGAATATCTCAATCAGCAGGAGAGTGTCCGTCAATTTCTCGCCAATGCCACGGCGCTGGTCGACGGGAGCGTCAGCACTTATCGGCGTCGCGGGTTCAAGAATCTGATGGTTTCGTTTGGATGCACCGGTGGCCAACATCGCAGCGTGTACCTGGCCGAAGAATTGGCTAAACATCTGCGACGAAATGATGGCGTGGAAGTCGTGCTTCGTCATCGCGAGCAGGCGCAGTTGAACGCATGAAAGCGATGATTCTAGCCGCGGGGTTCGGCACGCGACTTCGTCCGCTGACGGACGATCGTCCCAAGGCGCTCGTCGAAATTGACGGCCGCACGATGCTTGAGATGACGCTGTCACGCCTGCGAAGCTTCGGGGTGAGCGATGCGATCATCAACGTTCATCACTTTGCCGATAAGGTTGTGAACTATCTCAAGGCAAACAACGATTTCGGAATGCATGTGGAAGTCTCGCGCGAGGATGTGCTGCTCGACACCGGCGGCGGATTGAAAAAAGCGGCTCACTTTTTTACCGGGGATGGCGGCCGTCGCGACGAACCTTTCATCCTGCACAACGTCGACGTCCTTAGCTCCATCGATCTTGGACGCATGCTGCATGCCCACAAAGAAAATCAGGCCCTCGTCACGCTCGCTGTACAGGATCGCAAGACCTCGCGCCACCTGCTATTCGACCGACTCGACGACCAACTTCAACTCGGCGGGCGTCAGACGGGCGACGGCCAGCCCGAATACGTGCGAGACGCGCGGAATCTGATCCCGCTGGCCTTTTCTGGAATCCACGTTGTTTCTCCGCGTTTTCTTTCGATGATGACTGAAGATGGCGTGTTCTCCATCATCGATACCTATCTTCGTCTGGCTCACCAAGGCGAAAGGATCTCAGGTTTCCGCGCCGATGAATATTATTGGCGCGATCTCGGCAAGCCGGAAAATGTGGCACAGGCCACTCTCGATCTCCAGCAGAAACGCATCATTCAATAAGGCAATAAGGCATCGTCACCTGCCGCAACTGATGCTGTCCAACTGATACTCTCAAAGAGACACGAAATTTTCAGGAGATCGCAACGCATTGCCGCCTATTGTCAACGCGCAGGAAATCACCAAGGCCTTCGGAGCCAATCCGCTTTTTCAGAATGTGTCGTTTACGATCTCTGACGGCGACCGTATCGGCCTGATCGGCCCGAACGGGTCTGGGAAGTCGACGCTGCTGCGAATTCTTGCGGGGCAGGTTGACACCGACAGCGGGGAAGTCTCGTTTCGCAAGCGCACACGGCTTGCCTATGTCGAACAGGACTCGCGCTTCGAACCGGGAGCGACGATCCGCTCGGTCGTCGAAGGCGCCCTGGACCGGGGCCACATCACAGGCTCTGAACGCGGCGCACGTTTTGCGGAGACGCTCGGCCGCGCCGGATTCGAAAATCTCGACGCGCACGCCACCGAGTTGTCCGGCGGCTGGCAGAAGCGACTCGCGATCGTCGAAGCTCTGGTGCAGCATCCCGACATTCTGTTGCTCGACGAGCCGACGAACCATCTCGATCTTCCCGGCATCACCTGGCTCGAAGATCTGCTCGAACAATGCGGCCTTCGCCAGCGTGATCGTCAGCCACGACCGCTATTTCCTCGAGAACGTTACCACCGACACGGTTGAACTGAACCGCATCTATCCCGAAGGTTCGCTCCGCGTCCACGGCGCCTACAGTAGCTTCCTCGAGAAAAAAGAGGAGTTTCTGCACGCGCAATCCAAGCGACAGGAAGCTCTTGAAAATCTGGTCCATGGGGAAATTGAATGGCTGCGTCGAGGAGCCAAGGCGCGAACGCGAAAATCCAAAGCCCGCATCAGCAAGGCGGGCGAACTGATGGGAGAGTTGGCGGACCTCAATCAGCGAACGCGCAGCGCCTCAACGCAAATCGATTTCTCTGCCACCGAACGCAAGACCAAACGCCTGATCGAATTGCAAGGTGTTACGTGCACCATGGGCGATCGCTCGCTCTTCGAGAGTCTCAACTTCATCCTCACCGCTGGAGCGCGCGTCGGCCTCGTCGGCCCGAATGGCAGTGGCAAAACAACGCTGCTCCGTCTGTTGCACGGAGAACTGGCCCCGACCAGCGGCGAGATTCGCCGCGCCGATTGGCTTCGCATTGTCTACTTCGATCAGACGCGCACGCTCGATTCTGACGTGACTTTGCGCCGGGCGCTTGCGCCTGACGGAGATTCCGTCGTCTATCGCGACCGCGTGATTCACGTTGCGGGATGGGCCGCGCGATTTCTGTTTACCGGCGAACAACTCAGTCAGCCTGTGGGCCGCCTCTCCGGAGGAGAACGGGCTCGCGTCTTGATTGCGCAGTTGATGTTGCAGCCCGCCGACATTCTGCTGCTCGACGAACCGACCAACGACCTTGACATTCCGACGCTCGAAATTCTCGAAGAAAGTCTGATCGATTTCCCCGGCTCGCTTGTTCTCGTCACCCACGACCGGTACATGCTCGACCGCGTCTCGACTGTTGTGCTTGGATTGAACGGAAAAGGCGGCGCCGATACGTTCGCCGACTACGGGCAGTGGGAGATGTGGCAGGCGCAGCGCTCGAAGTCAGAAGTGGCAGCGATGGCGAATTCACAGAGCCTGGGCGGATTTACTTCTTCGTCTTCTTCGTCGTCCTCAACTTCTTCAACGACAGCGCCGTCGAAGAAAAAGCTCTCTTACCTCGAAGCTCGCGAGTATGCCACCATCGAGCAGCGAGTGGAAGAGGCTGAACAAGTCGTGCATGCCAAGCGCGCGGAACTCGAAGACCCCGCCAACGCCACTGACGCCCCGCGTCTGGTAAGCGCGCAATCGGCGCTCGACGCAGCCCAAGAAGCCTTGGATGCTCTCTACACGCGTTGGGCCGAATTAGAAAAGAAGAACGGTTGAGCGGCTCTGGTTGTAGGCTAGCGTATGCTCACCCATCTGAATCGAGCCCGCCGCGCGGTGCCCGTCGCGCTCGGTGCGGTCACGCTCGCAAGCGTCGGACTCCTGCTGTCGTGGGATGCCTTTCCTCATCTTTTTCCAAGCGGAGCGCACGACGTTCTGGGAGCGTTCCCGCTCGCGATGATTGCCATCGCCTATCTCGTCTATCAGGCCGAGCGTCGTCCCGCAGCCCTCGAATTCGTCAAGGCGGGTTTGCTCGCCATCGCCTTTCTCTTCTGGGCGGCGAATCAACTTTGGCCCGTGGCTCGCTGGGCCACTCTGTGGAACGACCTTGCCATTGCGCTCTTTGTGCTCGACATTTTCCTGGTGATAATGGGCTGGCCGGCAAGCTCTCCGGATGAGTCTTTCGCCGAGACGTTCGTTGGTCGGGAGTAACGTGATCCGTAGTAAAGCGGGTCGGAAATAAAAAATGGGCTGAGTGCAGTCGGCGTGTGCCCGCCTTTCTGACTTCAGCCCAGTCCGCGTGCTCGCATCTCCAGCTTCCAGTAGCCGATGAAACTCCTAAGTTCCAGTTCCGGGGCAATCTTTTGAACTCTCTTTTGAACTCTCGTGAGGGCCGCGTCTTTGATCGAAAGCGCAGGCAGGTTCTAGCGCATTGGGCATGCTGAGCAACAGAACACGTGGCTGCTCAGCATGCCCTGCGGTTTGCTCGCCAAGCTGTCCGCCCTTCCCCAAGCGCGAACCACTCGGCTGGCAACTCGTCGGCCTCGCTCCGCCGAGAATGACGGAGGAACGGCCCTAAACTCTTAACTCTTACGGCTCGGTGGGCCGGATGGGCCCCGACTTCTCCGGCAAAAAAGCTCGAATGATCGGTGTGTCTGGCGCGGGTTTCCCAGCGTTCGCCAATTGCAACAATGACTCCAGGCAAACCCGGGGAGAACCGTCGGAGAAATCCGACAGGTGCAAACTCGACGGCAGTTCGCCGTTCGCCAGAACTCCCAGCATTGAGTTGGCTAACAAACCCGCTGTTTGGATAGTGACGAACTCTCGGTCGGCGTTACATTGGCGGCACCAGGTTCCGCCCGAGCCAGTGGCATAAATCACCAATCGCCGGTCGGTCTGGATCGTGATTTCGATCTTTCTTGGTTTCGCCACCGGGTTCGTTTCCTTTGTCTGGCGCGGCTTCCCGTGATAAATTTGCTCAACAGCTCAGGGGCTTCTGGCCTAGACCGCATCAACCAGCGGCAGAATGCCCCGGAGGACGTTTCAAAGTCCTCAGGAACAGATCAAAAAGTTCTCAAAAGTCCCTCAAAGCGGCTATGAGTAAGGAAAATAAGCAGTTCTACGAGTTCGGCCCATTCCGAATCGATCCCGATGAAAGGTTGCTGCTGAGAGAAGGTCAGCCCATTGCGCTGACTCCGAAGGCGTTTGAGACACTTCTGATCCTCATTCGGAGCAGCGAACGGGTCGTCCTGAAGGACGACTTGATGAAAACACTTTGGCCGGACAGCTTTGTCGAGGAGTCGAACCTTACTCAGAACATCTTTACGCTCAGGAAAGCCCTGGGCGAGAGCGCTCAGGATGCCCGCTACATCACGACTGTGCCCGGCCGGGGATACCGCTTTACAGAAAAAGTGAGGTCTGTCCCGGAGCATCAGGACCAGGAAATTGTCGTCGAAAGCCGGTCCATCACGCGGGTGGTGATCGACGATCCGGGCACACCCGACCGGACATGGCTGTGGGTCGGCTTGACTGCGGTCGTGGTCGCGGCTCTGGTTGGTGGAGGTTTCTATTGGAAGTGGATGCGGCAGCCCCGTCCGGCGCCGATGCTTTCGCAGAAAGACAGCATCGTGATTGCTGACTTCAACAACACGACCGGCGATGTTCTGTTTGACGACATTCTGAAGCAAGGCCTGGCCATCCAGCTGGAACAATCGCCATATCTGCGCGTTTTGCCGGACAGCAAGGTCCGAAGCACACTGAAATTGATGAATCGCCCAGCGGGCGAGCGCATTCAGCAGGACACGGCTCGCGAAGTCTGTCTCCGCAACAATGGCAAGGCGGTTCTCGAAGGTTCTATCGGTAGTGTCGGAACTCACTATCTCATCGGTCTTCGCGCGTGGGAGTGCCAGTCTGGCGAAACCTTGGCCAGCGCCTCGAACGAAGCCGCTAACCGCGACGGAATTCTTGCCGGCCTGGGCTTTGTCGGCAACCGTTTGCGCGAAAAACTCGGCGAGTCGCTGACCTCGGTTGCGAAATATAACAAGCCCCTGGAGCAGGCGACGACGTCGTCGCTCGAAGCGCTCAAGATTTATACCCAGGGTCAGATGGCGATGAGCAAGGGAGACCAGAGCGCCGGAGTCGCGTACTTCAACCGTGCCATTGAACTCGACCCCAATTTTGCCCGGTGTTATGCGTCCTTGGGCAGCGCTTACCACAATCTCCATCAATCGGCGCATTCCATAGAAAGCTACAAAAAGGCCTACGGCCTGCGTGATCGGGTCAGCGACCGCGAACGGTACTACATCGAGGCCAACTACTACTCTCACGTCACTGGCGAAACCGACAAATCGATCGAGACTTATCGCGAGTGGATTCAGAACTACCCGCAGGATATGGTGCCGCACTTTAACCTGTCGGTCCGCTATGGAGCGAACGGCAGGTATCAGGAAGCTGTCGCTGAAAATCTGAAAGTCCTGGATCTCGCTCCTGATGACTCCGGCGGCTATGCCATCGTGATGGGTCTGTACCTTCCGCTCGGGCGCCTGGACGATGCGAAAAAAGCCTACGATCAGGCGCTGTCGCGAAAGCTGGAAAGCTCTGTTCTGCACGAAAACCGCTACGACCTAGCCTTCCTTCAGAACGACACGGCTACGATGCAACAACTGGTCGCGGGCGCGAAGGGGAAAAGTGATGAGGAAGACTTGCTGCTCTCTCAGCAATCCGATACCGAGGCTTACTTTGGCCGATTTGCGCAGGCCCGCGAGTATTCGCGGCGCGCCGTGCAATCTGCCATGCACGCCACAGAAGATGTAAAAGAGTCCGCCGCCTTTTGGCAAGCCAAGGCCGCGGTGCGCGAAGCGGAAGTCGGCAACTTGACCGAAGCCCGCAAAGAGGCGCAAGCGGCCATGACGCTCGCGCCGGGCTTGATCGTGAAGTACGCGGCGGGCCTGGCCTTTGCCCGCGCCGGAGACTCAACCGAGGCGCGGAAAATCGCCGACCAGCTCGACAAAGAGTTTCCTCAAGGCACGGTGGTGCAGAGTTTCTACCTGCCAATTTTTCGCGCGTCTCTTTTGCTCAACAGTCACGACCCGGCAGGGGCGATTCGCGAACTTGAACCGACGGAGCCGTACGAACTGGGAGTCAACCGGACCTTATATCCGGCTTATGTGCGCGGCTCCGCTTATCTAATGGAATGGAAGGGAAAAGAGGCGCAGGTCGAATTCCGCAAGATTCTTGACCATCCGGGAGTCGTCTGCAATTTCATTCTCGGATCTCTCGCCCGTTTGCAACTGGCCCGCGCCCAGTCGATCAGCGGCGACAAGAACGCGGCGCGCGCGTCGTACCAGCAATTCTTTGCGCTATGGAAGGATGCCGACTCCGATCTTCCAATCCTTCAGGAGGCTAAAGCCGAGTACGCCAAGTTGCAGCCCTGAGTCTGATTTGCATCGGGCGATAAGTCTGCTCGGAACCCTCAGCCTGCGCTTGTCGTGGCAACTTCCTTTGCGGACTCCACCTTTGCGGACTCCAGCGTCTTTTCGTTCGCAGAGATCGCTGTCTTGAATCCGCGGATGCCCTCACCAATTCCTTTCCCCAATTCTGGAAGTTTTTTCGGACCGAAGATCAGCAGGGCCAGTCCTGCGATTACCAGTAAATGCATCGGTTGAAATAATCCTTCAAACATAAAATCCTCCAATCTCGAATACGAGTCAGCGCGTCATCTGCGCCCATCTACGCGGCTTGTCGCATGAAACGGAGAGGCCGAAATTTTGCCTCCGGCCCCTCTGTCGAAACGACGTTCTGCGAATCGTTGTTTCCTACTTCACCTGCTACTTCGGTGGCAGCGTGCCGCCTACTTTTAGCCAAACGCTGGAAGCATTTCCCACTGCATTCTGAAACGAGAACGCGGGACCGGTCGCAGCTGTCAGGAAAGGAGTGAGTGCCACGACCGCCGAATGTGATCCGTTAAATACGCTTCGGATCCCGTCGACCGCCGCATAGTTGCGGTTGTTCGCCGGAGTTGCCGATTCGATATCTCGTCCGAGCGCCCGGTGCTCACATTCGATTCCCATAATGCAGGCCGATACCTGCGAAAAGTACGACAGCTCGGAGGAAGTAAAGTCCGAGTCATTCCCGGCCACCGCCGCCATGCGGGCAAACTCGCGCACCGCCGCTAGGTAAGCGCCAATGAAGGCGTTCTCCAAAGCTTCGAGCGTGCCGATGAAAGGAGCAAGCGTATCGAAGGTTCCCGCCGGAAAATAAAAAGTCTGAACGGGATCGCTTCCAGACCCGGAAATTCCAAGCAGATCGCGAAGCAGGTTCGCGTGTGTGATTTCTTCAAACAATGCCGCGCGAATGTAGTTCACATTATCCTGGTCGCCGTTCGGAGCATGCGTGACCGTGCCTCCGGGGCCGGCCAGAGCCGGATCTTGCAGCACCGCGCCAACCAGTCCGTTGTAGTAAAAGGTCGTTGCCAGATCTTCGGCGATCAGCGCAGCCGTGAAAATCTCTGCGGGTGTGTCTTTGGTGACAGGGTCCATCACCGGGTTCGTGTTCGTTTTAGGACTCAAACCCTGTTTTAACTCCTGGCTGGCGAATGCAACGGCGCTTCCTCCGATTAGGCTAGTCGCTGCCACGCCAAGGCCCGCAATGCCGCTGGCCCGCAAGAATTTGCGACGGTCATAGTTCTTGTTCTTCTTCATGATTTCCGCTACAAGGTCAATTTCCATGAGACTTCTCCTCAGAGTGGGATCTTTGAGCCACCGCTAGGGGAGCACCCGAGCGGCAACTGTCCTGAGTACGCGAGGCGCGCAAGAATAGATTGCTTCGATCGATGTTTTCTTCGGTGCTTGCTCGAAGTTGTATGCGGGCGTCAGTTTCACTTACAGGTTCGGCCACTAGTCCCGCTCGGCGGACGGTTTCTCCAAAAGCCGCTACCGGCGCGGGAATTCGCGCCATGGCACGATCAGGCTAAGGACTATGCCGAATTGGGAACTTAAACACTCTTACTGCCACTTTGGGCGAAATTCCTTGCATAACTCTGCTAATATGAGCTGGCTCGAACGCTAAGTTCCTGCATCCGAATCGGTTCTCGGGGCCGTTTTGGATACCTGAATGCTATCTGTTTAATTGGCTCTCCCTCAGCCACCGGCTGGCCTCTCGCAGTAGGAGTGCTTTTGACCGACGGAGTCACAAACAAAACCACGATCGCACCGAAGAAAGGCGTGCGCCGCCGCCGCAGTTGGTACCGGCGTCGCCTGCGCATCCAACGCACGCTGGTCGCGGTTGTAGTGGGGATATTGATCGCCGGTGCGTGCTGGCAGAATTTGGCGCGGCACTTCTCCTTGCCTACCTTGCATGCTTCGCAGGTGCTGCCAGATTCTTTCTGGGCCCGCCAGAATGTCCGCAAAGAGCTCTCGCAGATGGCGACTCGTTCCGTCCGTCCTGTGCACGCTCCGAACCGTTCTCAGGTGTTTGCCTATTCGGTGATTCCGGGCGGCGTCAAAGATGTGAGCGATCTGCGCTATGCCGCCGCGCGCGACTACGTAGTCCGCCGGCACTATACGCACTTCGATTTCGAACATGCCCGTTTGATACGCGCTCAAGAGGCTCGCGAAGTCTATCTTTCGTACCGCATTCGTGACACGGTTTACTGGACGCGCAAGAGAATTCGTCTGCGCCTCGGCGAGATGCTTCTGACGGACGGGAACATCACCGCGCGCGCGCGTTGCGGGAACCAGATCTCCGACACGGCCAAGCCCGAAGTGTCGAACGACGAACCGGACCAGGATGCTCTGGATCGCCCCGTCGCCGAACTCGAACCGGGCCCGTCTTTCCCGGCTCGGCCTACGCTTGCTCCGCCGGACCTGCCCGCCGGCCAGCCGATTGCCCCAAAGCTCTTCGCCAATTCGTTCATCTTCCCCTACGTTCCGGTCGGCCCTCCGATTCCCCGCAGGTGTTTGCCACGGCGAGGATGTAGTCGATCAACGGACACTGCCACCACAAACCGAAGCCTCCAGCAGCCCCCGAGCCTTCCACCATTTTTCTAATCGGCGCCGGGATGGCGCTGATCGTCTGGCGTTATCGCCGTACGTTCGGCACGGTCGCGTCGTCGCGACAGATCTCGTAGCTGCAGATCGCGCACCCGAATCTCGCAATCAACCAACCCCAACAATGCAAGTCTGACGGAACTTCCGTCTTCGCCCCTGCGTATTCACAACCAGACACAGCGGGCACACTAAGCCCGCAAAGGAGCGCACGATGGACGGCAACTTTATAGGTTTAGTAGCAGTCACGCTGTTTTTTGGAATTCCGCTCGCGGCGATGTACACCTACTTCCGCATTCGCAAGTTGAAAACCGAAGAGCGCCTGGCCGCAATCGCCCGCGGCGCGAATGTCGCGATGGAACCAGATCTTTCCGAGGCGGCGCACTCGCGGCGTTGGGGAATTCTTCTCTCCGCAGTTTCGCTCGGCTTTGTCGCCATGATGGCGATCATTGCGCGGACCGAACCGGACGCGTGGTCAGCTGCCGCCGCCGGACTCGTACCCCTGGCCGCCGGACTGGGCTTCCTGCTCGATTCCGCTCTGATCCGCCGCGACCTGAAGGCAGCAACTACAACTCACTCGTAGGCGGGGGTTGTCTCAAGGATTGCAAGAATGAAGCTGCCCCGTCCTTGCGCGTTTGGTGCGTAACGGCGGGGCAACGCCGCACCAGACGCCCGATTTCAACTTGCTTTTGCCGCTCACTGCCCTCATCATTATCGACTGGCGTTGAAGGAGTCAGTCGAATGAAGCGTTCCGCAATCGTCTTCGTAATCATCTGTGCAATCGCAATTGGGTTCGTCTTTCTGGCTGTTGCTTCGTCTAGCGCGTTCGCCCAGGGGCGCTACGAAACGGTGTTCAACGGACACCGAATCATCTACCCGGAATCCAGTCTTCCTGTACCCGGACGCCATCATACGAACTATTTCTTCGTCGACTCCGATATCCCGAATCCGAACGGCCCCGATCCAAACGCCGAGACGCCGTCATCGCTCGCCTGTGTCTACAAATTGGTGACTGGACCAACCGGTTGCCCTATCGCCACCACTAAGAAAGTGCCCACCGGTGGCTGGGGCGCGATCGCCATCGTCGATGCCGGAGACTATCCGACCGCTGCTTCCGACCTGCACGCCTTCTCCAGTTATTTCGGAATACCGGACGCCGACCTGACCGTGACCTGGTCAGGTAAAACCAAGCCTCCCGTGTATTCGGATTGGCTGGTTGAAGAAGCATTGGATATCGAGTGGGCCCATGCCATGGCCCCGAACGCCAAGCTCTATCTGGTCGAGTCTGCACAGGTCAATACCGACCCAACTTGGGCCGCTGTTCAGCTCGCCGCAAATCTCGTCGCCAAAGCCGGAGGCGGTGTGGTCAGCATGAGCTGGGGAGATCCAGAAGTTGCCAGGGAACTCAAATGGGATCACTACTTCACCAAACCCGGTGTCGTCTACTTCGCCGCCAGCGGTGATTCTGGGCTTGGAGTCAGCATCTATCCGGGCGCATCTCCGAACGTGGTCGCCGTTGGAGGAACCTACTTCAACCGCAGCAACGGCAAGTTCGTGAACGAGGTGTACTACACCGGTGGCGGAGGCGGCGACCTCAGCCCGTTTGAGCCCATCCCGAGCTACCAAAGCGGGGTCGCCGGAATTGTCGGAACGCAGCGTGGATATCCCGATGTCGCGTCTGATTTCTGCTGCGCCGCGATCTATATCCAGGGCGGCTGGACTACTGTCGGCGGCACCAGTTGGGCCTCGCCAACTTTTGCCGGCATCGTAAACGCGGCCGGCAACAAGCAGCAATCGAGTGTCGATGAATTGACCTGGATATACAGCGAGTTGGCCAACCACGCGCAATATAAAGCTGACTTCAACGACATAACTCTAGGCGGCTCGCAATGCAAGGTCGGCTTCGACCAATGTACCGGCATCGGCTCGCCGAAGACCTACAAAGGGAAATAAGACGCGTGTTGCAGTGCGTTGCGGACGGCGGGACTTCGCCCGTCCCGACCATGGCCGGAGGTCGACACCCTTAGGTAATTAGTGCTACGACTTCCGATGCGAGCGCCGCTTGCTATAACTGCTAGACTTTACGCAAGACCAAATGCCACGCCTCTCCTATTTCGGAGCCCTGCTGGGCATCGCGGCGTTGTCGTCGGCGACGATTTTCACGCAGACGATCTTCGCTCAGGACGACCAGCGCACGGACGGCCGCTCGCGTGCAGCATGTTGTCGTGCGCGGAAGCGGGGATGATCTTGAAGTCGAAATTCAAACTTCCGGACCCGCAGTAGCTCCTGACACGCAAGCCATCGCCGGTCCCGATCGCATCGTAGTCGATTTTCCTGGCGCGCTTCCGGCCGCCGAGTTGCGTGCTCTCAAAGTGAATCGCGGCGCGCTGAAGGCCGTTCGCTCGGGTTTATTTTTCAGTAACCCGCCCATCACGCGTGTCGTGCTCGATCTCACAGAGCCTCAGGACTACCACATTTCAACGGCAAATAATGCCATCATCGTGAAGCTGGGCGGCTCCGTCGCGGCTCGAAGCAATTCACAGTCGATGCCGACAGTCGGTGGCGTGAGATTGCAGAATGCCTCGCTATCCAGTGGATCCAGTGTCTCCAGTGTTTCCGGGGCCCGAGTCGCACCAGCCGTTGCCGCGGCAGTTGCGAGCCCCGTCACGAGCTTTGCCGCGCCACCGGTAGGTAGCGAAGCACAGGCGTCGGCGCCGCCACCTCCGGTGATTGTGACCTTTGAAAACGGGATGCTGACCATCCGCGCCGAGAGAGCGACGCTCGCTCAAGTGTTATTCGAAGTCCAGCGCAAGACGCAAGCCGAAATCGCTATCCCGGCTGGCGCCGAGCAAGAACAGGTAGCTGCTGAACTGGGTCCGGCTCCCGCGCGCGACGTGCTCGGATCGCTCTTGAACGGTTCGTCGTACAACTTTATTTTTGTGGGGAACGAAATGAAGTTGGAGCGGGTAATTCTGACTCGCCGCGACCCGAACGGCAGCTTCTAGCAAGCATTCCCGCTTCCGACCAACTTCTTACGCCGCCACCGGATCGTGCCCCGGAACCCTTTCCCCAAACGCCACGGGCACATGCCGCCATACTTGAATTGCGAGAACTACCGTCGTCGCCAGCAACACCGCGCCCACCGCAACGTGCACGACCGTCGAAATCACCATCGGTAACTCCGGTTGCGCCGCGTCGCGTCCCCACATCACACGCGTGATGAAAGCCAGAAAGCCAAGACAAAGCTGCGCGACCATCAGTCCCAGCATCGCCACTGCCGGACGCCGCACCGCGTCTACCTGGGGATAAACCGAAATCGCGCGCACCGCAGTCCACGAGAGGACGATCGCCACCACGCCCGCGTTAATCACATGCGGCCACCAGCTCAATCCATGATGGCGGAACATCGCTCCGAGAATCAGCTGCACGTAGAGGACAAAAATCGAAAGCAGAGTCAAAGTAAAAAGCGCCGGACGCCGCTCGTCAAACTCCGTCCGCGGATGCTCTTCCATCCAGTGTCTTCCTGTGAAGACCGCGATCGCGACTGCGATACAGAAAAATGTCTGCGCCACGGCAGCGTGCGCGCTCGAGATCGGAGCCGGTAGGAAGAATAAGACCGTGAGTCCGCCGAGGATGCCCTGCGTGATCACAGTGGCGATCGCCCCAAGCGCCAGATAACGCAGCCAGCGCCGCTTTTCGACCCGCCACGTCCAGACCGCGAGAATGATGGTCAAGAGGCCGACAAATTCCGCCACCATGCGATGCCCGTGTTCGTACTTCACGCCGCCGACCATCTGCGGCATCTTGTAAAACGAACCGAAAGTGGTCGGCCAATCCGGAACCGACAGTCCGGCATCATTGCTGGTAACCAGCGCGCCGGCCACAATCAGGAAAAGCGTGGCGCAAGCCGTGAACACGGCGAAGCGATGCAGTCCGCGATGGTATGGAACTTCGATGCCCTTCAGAAAAGCCTCCCTTGGAAACCGGCAACGGCATGTGAGCTGGTTTCCGAAAACGGGTTAGTTTATCAGACGAAAGCCGCTTCTGCGTGGTTTCCGTCGATCGTTTTCCGTCAATCGTTCCGTCTGTCGTTTCCGTCTGTCTAGTGGAACGGATTTAAGACTTTAACGCCATCGATTTCGCGGCCATCTTGAAAATCTTCGGACAAAAGAACGCGACAGCCGGCCTGTTTGGCGGCTCGAACAACAAGAGCATCCCAAAAGGAAAACCCGTGCAGGCGATGGAGATCGATCGCTGCCAGGATATCGGCCACGTCAGGGGCAACTACATCGAATTCCGACAGTATTTCGACCTTTCGGCGGGCGGCGGGTGAATCGACCTTTAGTTTTTGCGTTACGGTGACGAAATACTCTTGCAGCACCTGCATTGAAACAACCCCGGTTTCGCCACGTCGGTGCTCATAAATGAGATCGCGGGCGAGCTGTTGTTTCGCGGGCGTGTCGTCGTCGTCTGCGTAAACCAGGATATTGGTGTCGAAAAAACTACGATCGCTCATGGATTTCATCGCGATTAAATCTCCAGCCTTTCGAGTGGCCCCCACCCGAAAGTCGCCGGAATTCCTCGATACTGCGCTCTGGATCGTCGCTGCCCGCCAGTTTTTGCAGGTAATCGCGGATCACCTGGTTGAGGCTTGTGCCCATGGCCTCGGCTCGTTTTCTAGCCCGGGCAACCGTCTTTTCGTCCACGGAAAGGGTAATATTCATGGGCACATTATATGTGCGCACGTATACTGTGTCAATGCAAAATCGCAGAGTTTTCCGGCAAAGTGCTAGCTGTAAGTGATTAATAATAGGACGGTTAGTCTTTACGTCCCCTGTGGGCTTGCTGCGGGCTCCGGTACAGCGTTCGGTGACTCCATCGCCTGAATAATCGCGTCCGCAAATTCCGATGTTCCCGCCGTCCCACCAACGTCTCGCGTGAGCTTGCTGCGGTCGCGGTAGACTTCGTCGATGGCGTTGCGAATTTTGAGCGCCGCATCGTGCTCTCCCAAATGCCGCAGCATCAGCAACGCGGATCGCAGCACGGCGGTCGGATTGGCGATATTTTTTCCGGCGATGTCAGGGGCGGATCCGTGGACCGCCTCAAAGATGGCGCACTCGTTGCCGAAATTTGCTCCCGGAACCAGGCCCAGCCCGCCGACCAAGCCCGCACACAGATCGGAAAGAATGTCGCCGTAGAGATTCTCCATCAGCAGAATGTCGTACTGATAGGGATTCATCACGAGCTGCATGCAGGTGTTGTCGACGATGTGCTCGCCGTAGGTGATCTCGGGATATTCCTTGGACACGTTTCGCGAACAACGCAGGAACAATCCGTCAGAAAGCTTCATGATGTTCGCTTTGTGGATGGAATGAACTTTCTTGCGCTGGTTTTTGCGCGCGTATTCGAAGGCGAAACGTGAGACGCGCGTCGATGCTTTCTCGGTGATGATCTTCAGGCTCTCGACCACTCCCGGCACGACTTCGTGCTCGATCCCGGAATAAAGTCCTTCCGTATTTTCGCGAACGACAATCAGGTCGACTCCCGGATAACGAGTCGGAATGTGCGGGAGGTTGCGGATCGGACGGAAGTTGGCAAACAACTCAAAGCGTTTGCGAAGCTCGACGTTGATGCTGGCAAAGCCGCCGCCAATCGGAGTGGTCACCGGTCCCTTCAGCCCGACACGAGTCCGTTCGATCGATTCGGTGAGTTCTTTTGGGATGTATTCTTTGTATTTCTCGAAAGCCTCCGCGCCGGCGGCGAAGCTTTCCCATTCAAACTTGACGCCCGTCGCCTCGAGCATGCGGACCGTCGCCTGCACCACTTCAGGTCCAATGCCATCGCCCGGAATAAGAGTGATCTTGTGTGCCATAAATTAAGTTTTCAGGACTTCGCCGCCGTCTTGCCTTTCGGTTCGGGCGCGTCTTTCGTCTTGAGCAGATCCTTCAACTCTGCCATAAATTCCTGTACATCTTTAAAGTCCAAATAAACCGACGCGAATCTGACATATGCGACTTTGTCATAGCGGCGCAGGCGATTCATGATCAGTTCGCCAATTTCGCTGGTCTTGCGCTCGCGCTCGGCCGACTCGATGACGAACGTTTCGGCCTCGTTCACAATCTGCTCCAGCTTACTGATCGGCACAGGACGCTTTTCACATGCGCGCATTAACCCGTTGAGCACTTTTTGGCGGTCGAAGCGCTCGCGCCGGCCGTCTTTTTTCACCACCATGTAGGGGATTTCGTCGATGCGCTCGTAGGTCGTGAAACGCTTCTCGCATTTCAGGCATTCGCGGCGGCGGCGGATCGAATCCGCTTCCTTGCTCTCGCGCGAATCGACGACCTTGTCATTCTCAAACCCGCAAAAAGGGCATTTCATGCTGGATATTGTGTTGTACGGATTCGGTGTACCTACAAATTGTAGCAGGGAGGGGCGAACGCCAAAGTCGCCCTTGAGGGTAGGGAGCGGCCTCGGTGGCTAGATCGGCGGCTAGAACCGCGCTGATTTTGCCCAAAACAGGACGCCCGTCTCCACCCAAAAGTGTCGCTCGGCAGTAACCTCCGGCGGTTCCCAGCATCCAAGTAAACAGGCGCGCAGAATGTTATACTTGCGCTCAGATGGGGTGGCCGGGTCCCTCCACGTCCCCGCCCGAGGATTTTGAAACATGGCTGGTAGTTCTCGTCGTTCTCTCTTCCTGATCGTCTTTATTCTCGCTACGTTTGGCCTGCTGGGAATGCTGTTTGCGCAGAAGATTAGCCCGGCGGCTACGCCGAGCAGCGACTCCGACGTGCGCGATAGTCTGAAGCAGTTCACCGAGGTCTACGAGACCATCGAGCAGAACTATGCCGACCCGGTAAATCCCGACAAGGCCATCTATAACGGCGCCATTCCGAGCATGTTGCACCAGCTCGATCCGCACTCGAATTTCTTCGATCCGAAGTCGTACTCCGCGTTGAGGGAAGAGCAGCGCGGCAAGTACTACGGCGTCGGCATGACCGTCGGGCCGCGCAATAATAAAGTTATCGTGATCGCGCCCTTCGTCGGAACTCCGGCGTATCGCGCCGGCATCCGTCCTGGCGACATTATCGCCGCCATTGATGGCAAGCCGACCGACAACATGACCACGTCCGACGTCGCCGATCTGCTCAAGGGGCCGAAAGGTACGACCGTCCGCATCACCATGTTGCGCGAGGGTTCGGAGCGCCCGCTTGAGTTTGCCGTGGTCCGCGACGAGATTCCGCGCTATAGCGTCGATCTGCACTTCATGATCAAGCCCGGCATCGGATACATGCACGTTTCCGGATTCCAGGAGACGACCGAGCATGAGGTCGCCGAAGCGCTCGATCAGATGGGCGATCTGAAGGGTCTGGTTCTTGACCTCCGCCAGAACCCCGGAGGCCTGCTGAGTGAGGGCGTAGGCGTGGCCGACAAGTTCCTCAAGAAGGGTCAGCTCATCGTCTCGCACCACGGGCGTTCTTCTCCAGAGAAGCGCTATGTGGCTGCCCGCGGCAACGGTGGAAAAGATTATCCGCTGGTGGTGCTGGTCAATCGCGGTACAGCATCCGCCGCCGAGATCGTGGCTGGAGCCATTCAGGATCATGATCGCGGCCTGATCGTCGGCGAAGTAACTTTCGGCAAGGGCTTGGTACAGACGGTTTATCCGCTGACCGAAAACACGGGTCTGGCGTTGACGACCGCGAAGTACTACACGCCGAGCGGACGCCTGATCCAGCGCGATTACACGAACCTCTCGCTTTACGACTACTACTACAATCGTGAAGGCGAAGAGAATAATGCCAATCACGAAGTCAAGCTCACTGATGGCGGACGTACGGTCTATGGTGGCGGTGGAATTACTCCTGACGTAAAGTTGCCGCCTTACAAGGCGAATAAATTCCAGGATTCATTGCTCCAGCACTACGCGCTGTTTAATTTCGCAAAGCACTACGCGATCTCGCACAAGATCACGCAGAGTTTTGAAGTGGACGACGCGCTGCTGTTGGAATTCCGCAAATTCCTGGATTCGGAAAAGATTCCTTACACCGAAGCTGAGATGATCGAGAGCAACGACTGGCTGCGCTCCAATCTTAAGAGCGAATTGTTCGTCGACGCTTTCGGCCAGGAAGAGGGATTAAAAGTACGCGCCGAAACCGATCCGGACGTGATGAAGGCTCTCGACCTGATGCCGCAAGCCCGCGCCCTGGCAGACAATGCCAAGAAAGTCGTCGCGGAGCGATCTCTGGCGGCCCCAGTTTCGCGATAACTTCACGTAAGAACGATCCTGAAAACATTCAATCTGAGGCTCGGGCAACCGGGCCTTTGCTTTTGCTCTCTGTACTTCGCTCTCTCTGATTTGCTATTTATGACCTGTATATCCGCATGCCGAGCACTTTGACAACCGCCGCCGGGAACTTCCCGCTTGAGTGTCGTCAACGAAAGCCCTAAAGTACTGGAAGAGAAACGCGCGGAGGCGCATGCAATCCGCATCGTGGGTTCTGGCAGTCGCGGTGGCGCTCTCGGCGGGAGTTCTTGACTGGCGCTACCGCCGGATTCCGAACTGGCTTACGTTGTCTGGCCTTGCCGCCGGCGTCGCGGTCAACACGGTACTCTATCGCTGGCCGGGATTGAAAGCGGCGCTGCTGGGGACGCTGCTAGGCTTGGGACTGTTGTTGCCCTTCGTGCTCGTGCGCAGTCTCGGCGCGGGAGACTGGAAACTGGCAGGAGCGCTCGGAGCTTGTCTTGGTCCGCGGCAATTGTTGGCGGTGCTGGCCGGGACGATTCTCGTGGCGGGAGTGATGGCGCTGGCCGTCGTCATCTGGAAAGGCAGGCTAAAGCGAACGCTGCTCAACATTGCGCATTTGCTCGGCGCTCTCTTGAGCCTGCGAATGCCCGGAGCCGCCGTGTCACTCGACGATCCGCAGTCGACGAAGATTCCCTTCGGAGTGGCCATGGCGATTGCGGTGTTGATGTATGGGGTGGGCAGAGCCATGGGGAAGTTATGATTCGCGAACGGAAAGGATCTGGAGTTTGCCGCTCATAGCTCGCATCCCGGGTCGCATCTCGCGTCGCCTCCTCAACGCCGACGGCGCCGAAATCGCCGAGGCAGCGCTCGTGCTTCCGCTGGTATTCATGATGTTGCTCGGCATCGTCTGGTTTGGTCGCGCCTTCAATATCTACGCGACGATTTCGCAGGCCGCGCAACAGGGAGCGATTCTCGCGGCGCGCCCCTCCTGCGCCACTTGCGGGGCAGGGAATCCATTCCCCACCGACGTAGCGGTCGTTGGGGCCATAACAGCGGTGATGCAAGCCTCAAATCTCGATCCGGCTCAGATCATCAATCCAGGTCTTCCCGCGCCAACATTGTGCACGAATCCGCCAATCCCGGCGGGCGCTTGCACGACGAGCAGCAATATTTCGATCTGCCGGAACGCGACGCTCAACACCCCGGTCGGCGCCCAGACGCCGCAATGCGGAACCGTGGTGAGCTTTCAATATCCGTTCAAGTTTTACCTGCCTTTCACGTCGCTGAACTTGAACCAGATCGTCCTGACCGCGAACGCAGAAAGCCGGATGGAGAATTAGAATGTCGAGCCGCCGATTTCCGCGACACCTTCGAATTAGGCACTCTCGGATCAAGCGGGGAGAAAAAGGCGCGGCGATTTTGGAGTTCGCCATCGTCCTTCCGCTGCTGGTGGTTTTTGTTGTTGGCATCTACGACTTCAGCGGCGCTTTCAACCAGAAACAAAAAATCGCTCAAGCCGCGCAGGAAGGCGCGATTCTCACCGGTGCCCAGCCGACCAACGACATCGCCTCGACGAACGGCAATCCGGAATCTCTGCAACCCGTCGTGACAGCGATCTTCAATTCGCTGACCGGCAGTGGCGTCATCGCCAACGGAGCCTGTAGTGCCCCGGGCACCGCGACTAAACCGGGCACCCTCAAGTGGACTTACACCATCTCGGGCTGCCCCGACAGTCTTGTCATCACGATCGATCGCGGATGGGTCGGCGCAGCGGGTCCGCCGGTGGCGGTTGGCACGGTCGTGACGGTGTCTTATCCCTATCACTTTCGGTTCAATAGTGTGATTCAATTGTTGTTGCCGGGCGCCACCTACGCTGCCACGACGAACTTGACCGAGAGTGCCGCGGTCCATACCCAGATATGAAGATTCTGCGCCGCCATCGAGGCAATTCGCGGGCTCGAAATCGAGTCCGAAATGATGAGAGTGGCGTCATCATCGTTCTCGTCGCGGTCGTTATGCTCGGTGTGGTGGGCGCAATGGCTGCCCTCTCGATTGACGTTGTGACCCTCTATACCGCGCGCAGCGAAGCGCAGCTGGCCGCGGACGGGGCGGCACTTGCGGCGGCGCGCGTGATTGCGAATTCGGGAGCGACGTCCGATTCGACGGGGGCGCTGCTTATGACCGTCACGGCCATCCCTGGTCCCGCCAGCGTGGTTGCTACGCAGGTAGCCGTTCAGAATCAGGTTGGCGGGGTGAACTTGACCAGTGCGAATGTGAACGTAACATTTGGAGGGTCATCCCCTTTCAACCCGACGGTCACCGTGCGAGTGCAGGTAACCAATTTACCGGCATTTTTCGCTCGCATCTGGGGAGGTGGTTTGCTCAGCGTAGCCGCGACCGCGACCGCAGAGGCCTACAATCCGTCGGGAGGAATCATTGCGGGCGCGGCTTCCAGTGGACCTCCGGTCGCGCCGATTTGCGTGAAGCCCTGGCTAATTCCAAACATGGATCCAAGCGCTGGCGGAGCCGCCATCTTCAACGCCGCCACCGGGGCTGTCAGCACGGCGACCTTGCTCGGCTGGGTGAGTCCGGCGGGAGCGGGCAACACGAAATTGAGGGACAACTGCATGGGCGGTGGCGGTACCTGTACGGCCGCCAACGCGCCCACCACGTGGAGGTATTACCCGGGAACGACCGATGCTGCCGGAGATTTTCCGGCACCCGCTACGTCGTCATGCGTTGGCTGTGCGGGATACAACAATTTTCAGCTCAGCATCGCGGGGTGCGTTCAACCGCCAATTGCATGCAATCAAAAGGTGAACGTGGACACGACCACGGCTGACACGACCCGCGACATCGAAGCTGCGGCAGCGGTGGATAACCTGACTCACGCGACGGGCGTTGGTGGAGATAGCGTTGACACATCGGCGGCGCTGCCGCCGGGCGGAACCGCTCCGTTTCAATTTCTGGCGGGCAACAAGAATATGGCGGTACTAGCGGGCGCGTTGAGCGACGGCACCGACATCATGGTGAGCGATTCGCTGGTTACGGTTCCCGTTATCGACACAACTACTTGGCCGCCTCCCGCATTTCCCCAGGTTCAGATCATTGGCTTTGTGCAGCTATTCCTGAATCCGACGGGAGCCCCGGTGCCGGCGACAAACCATATTCACACGCAGGTGATCAATATCGTCGGCTGCGGTCTTGGCGCCGCGCCTCCCCAGCCCATCCTTGGCAACGGCGCGTCGCCGGTGGCCGTGCGACTGATCTCGCAATAAATAGCAAGAGGCAAAAAAAAGGCGCGAAAAAGGACATCACCCCTTCCGCGCCCGCTCGAAGATTTGGTCTCAGTCGTAGTATTCCAGCCCGAGGTGCGTGATCAGTTCCTCGCCCCTCAAGTGCCGCAGCGTGTTCTTCAGCTTCATCAACTGAATAAACAGATCGTGCTCTGGATAGAGCCCCGGTGCGGTCATCGGAGACTTGAAGTAGAAGCTGAGCCACTCCTGGATTCCAAGGCGGCGCAGTTCGGGTGTGCGCTGGGCCAGGTCGAGAAACAGCACCAGATCGAGCACGATTGGCGCTGCCAAAATCGAATCGCGGCACAGGAAATCGACTTTAATCTGCATCGGATAGCCGAGCCATCCGAAGATGTCGATGTTGTCCCATCCCTCTTTGTTGTCGCCGCGCGGCGGGTAATAGTTGATCCGGACTTTGTGGAAAATGTTGCCGTAAAGCTCGGGATAAAGATCGGGCTGCAGAATGTGCTCGAGCGCGCCCAGCTTCGATTCTTCCTTGGTCTTGAACGACCCGGGATCATCGAGCACTTCGCCGTCTCGGTTGCCGAGGATGTTGGTGGAATACCATCCGCTCACGCCCAGAAGACGGGCCTTGAACGCGGGAGCCAGCACGGTCTTGATCAGAGTCTGACCAGTTTTGAAATCTTTGCCGCAAATTGGAACTTCGCGCTCGCGCGCCAGTTCGAGGATCGCGGGAATGTCGACGGTAAGATTCGGCGCGCCGTTCGCGAAAGGAACGCCTTCCATCAGCGAAGCGTAGGCATAGATCATCGAAGGCGCGATGTTTTTGTCGTTCGCCAACATCGCCTTCTCGAGCGACTTCACAGTCTGATGAATCGCCTTTGGCTTGATGAAGCTCTCAGTCGACGCGCACCAGATGGTGATCAGGCGACTGGCACGGCTCGTTTTTTTGAAATCGCGGATGTCCTGGCGAAGCTGCTCGGCCAGATCCATCTTGTTCTTGCCCTTCTTGACGTTCGGTCCGTCGATCTTCTTCACGTAGTTGTGATCGAAGACCGCCTTCATGGGAGTGATCGCGCTGAGACGTCCCTTCACTTTATCGAGCAGGTCGCGCTCGAGCACTCCGGCATTGCGCGCGGCGGCGTACATGTTGTCTTCGAAAATATCCCAACCGGTGAAGACCAGATCGTCGAGGCCGGCGAGCGGCACGAACTCCTTCACTTTCGGCGAACGGCCATCGGTGCGCTTGCCGAGACGAATCGTTCCCATCTGCGTGAGCGAGCCGATCGGATGCGACAATCCTTTGCGGATGGCTTCGACGCCGGCAACGAAAGTGGTAGCGACCGCTCCCATGCCCGGAATCATGACGCCAAGCTTTCCCTTTGCCGGCGCGATGCGGTGGTCGTGCTCAGTGCCGCTTGGAGAACTTGAAGACTTGAATTCTACGGTCGACATTACTGGCGCCGAATTTCTTGTTGCTGACTTCGCCGCTTTGACGCGAGACGTTTTCACCTTCGCCATATTTTGGCTGCTTCCTTGTAGGAACTGTGGGATGTATGCAAACCAAATATCTTCTCGCACCGGAAGAGGTTCTTGCAAACCTTCGCGCCTGAAGCCGCAGGAAAGCAGGTTTAATGGCGTGTTCGCCGCATCGGGCGGTGATTACCGATTACTAAAGTGATCGACTTTTTGCGAATCCAGCGCATCGATTTTTTTCGTTGGACGCTGGCGTGAACTTCCTTCATAGTCTACGTAGTTCGAAGCCTGCAAAGCATGCGGGTTCGTCGAAACTGATTTTTGCGTTCAGCCCTGTACGCTGCGTTGCAAATCTGCTGACCTCGTTGTTCTCCACCTTCATCGAAGCGCGCACCACTCGATTGTGGGCGGTACCGCGTTAAGACCAAGAACGGGAGACTCTATGAGATCGTTTGGCAAATTGCTGGGTTCGAAATTACTTGGTTCGTCAATCACCTCAACTCGTACGTTTGCATACGCTGCGCTTCTGGGTTTGAGTATGTTCACCATTCAACCGACGCTGGCCTCCGCTGAGGATGCACACGGCAAGTTCACTTTGTCGCACGAAGTGCACTGGCAGAACGTTGTGCTTCGCCCAGGGGAGTACACCTTCTCCGTCAAGAGCGTCGGACCGTCGGAGTTTCTCGTTGTCCAGGGCGTTGGAACCGGTACGGACGCCATGATGATGGTCAACGATGTGGATTCCATGAAGTCTGACAGCAGCAAACTCGTGCTCGTATCGCGCGACGGCCACAGTTTCGTCAGCACCATGGCCCTGCCCGATTACGACATGACGCTGCACTTTGCGGTTCCTTCGGAGAGTTCGTCGAAATAAGTTCGTCCATACGTTCGGGAAATAGAACCACCGAGTTTTCAGCCGCGAATCGGGCCGTGGCCCACATCCATGGCTCAATTCGCGGTTGATGCAACCGGGAGCAGATTCCTCATCGTCTGCTCCCGGTTTTTCGTTTGATTGTGTCTGGTTTGCGCTACAGGATGCTTCTCTAGCAGGCTGCGGAAAAGTACTCGTCCGCGTCGGTGTATCACCTCAACGGCTAAAGCCGGTGCTGAAAAGAAGCCTGTTATCGCAGCGGTAAACCGCTGCGCCACCCAAAATCAAGGGACAAACCCTAGTTTTTTCCGCAAGCTGCTAGACCGCCGAGCTGCGGGTATTCGCTTTCACTTCTTCGCTCAGAATAATCGCTTCCGCGATGTCTTTCATCGCTTTGCGTTTTTGCCGGCTTTGCTGTTGCAGTGCGAGATAAGCCTGCTCTTCGCTCAGTCCGAGATCGCGCTGCAGAATTCCTTTGGCGCGTTCCACAAGTTTTCTCGTTTGTAACTGGTCGGTGAGGTTCGAGTTGACTTCTTCCATGCGCGCTAACTCGATCTCGGCGCCCACCAGGAAGCCGATCGCCGAAATCAGGCGGACTTCCTTGCTCTTGTAGACGTGAGGCCGGCGATGTTGCAGGTTGATCGCGCCCACGATGCGTCCGCGGCAGGTCAAGGGAACGGAGAGAAATGCCTCGTAGCTATCCTCGGGCAGTTCATGGAAGAACTGGAATCGCGGATCCATCGCGGCCTTTTCGGTGATTGCTACGGGTTCGTGATGTTCCGCGACCCAGCCCGTAATGCCTTGCCCCACGCGGAGTTTGAGGCGATCGACAATATCAGGATGCGCGTTCTTCGAAGCGCGTAATACCAGATGGTCACCTTCGAGAACATAGATTAGGCAGGAATCACACTTCACCAGCGCCGAGGCGAATTCCACCACCCGGTCAAGCACGTCATGAAAGCCATCAGCCGTCGCCATGCGGCCACCAATTTCGTGGAGTAGATCGACAGGCGAGTCTTCGAGAACCATTAAAGTATCCATGAGTTAGCCTAGCGGCATATTCGGGCCGCGTCTAACTCCAAATTCTGATCGGACCTATAAAAAGTTCCTCGCCGGGATTCGCCAATTTTTAACATCTTTTCGCTATACTGAGCATCCCTCGCTCGGCATGGCGAACTGGCAGCCGCTATTTACCGTCCAAGTCCACGGTTTCGATGGGCACGTCCCAATGCGCGTCGAGAATTTCGAAACGGCGCTGCTCTTCTTTCCCGTAAGTCGCCTGATCAGGCCAGAGCTGTTTCTTGATCGAATCGTCATCGAAGGGTTCGTTGGCGGCGGCCGAATTCTTGAACACGATGGTGACGCGATAATCCCAGCGCCCGTCTTCGGTGGAGTGGTAGCGGGGCTGATCCATCCAAACCTTGAGCATGAGACCCATTTCCACCTGCTTCTTTAGCAGCGGATAGTGGTTCTTCTTGAATAACTGTAGAAATTCGTCGGCATGCCCCCACTTGGCCTTGTAGTAGTACTCGATGACAAACGGTTTGCCGGGTTCGGGTGCAGGTTGCGCCGGAAGCGAGACCGGCAGGAGCATCAGCGAGAGAAGAATCAATCGGACGGTAAGTTTCATCGCTACAATTTATCGCATAAAACACGCGTATAAAACACGCTTTTGGCGCGTCAGAGGTCGATCTTCCCGGAATCGCGCGAGTGTTAAAATGAAACGTGACCGCATCTCCGCTCCGCCTCATTGCCATCGACATTGATGGCACCTTGTTGAACCCGGAATTCCGCATTTCCGAGACTGATCTCGCCACTCTGCGGCGGGCGCATGCGCAGGGCATCGAGGTCACGTTGGCCACGGGACGCCGGCACGCTTTCGCGCTACCCATCGCCCAGCAACTGGGGTTCGATCTCTGGCTAATCAGCTCCAATGGCGCGATCACGCGGTCGCTCGGCGGAGAAACGTTTCATCGCGACCTGCTCCCCGTACCCACTTGCCGCGATCTGGTGACCGCAATGCAAGAATTTCGCGGCCAGACCGTTCTAACTTTTGACAGTGGCACCGCCGGGACGATCGTCCTCGAGCGGCTGGACGAGTTGGAAGGCAGCATCAAGCACTGGCTTCAGAAAAATATGCAGTACATCCGTTTCGTGGTTCCAATCGAAGACGCGCTCACGACCGATCCGGTGCAGGCGATGTTCTGCGGCCCTGTGGCCGAGATGCAGCGGGTGTTGCGGATGCTCGAAAGCAGCGGTCTGCCTGTCACCGTGCTGCGCACAGAGTATCCGGGCCGGGACCTGTCGATTATCGATGTGCTCAACACCGGCTGCTCCAAAGGGCATGCGCTCAAACGCTGGACGAATTATCGCCGGATTACGCCTGAGCAGGTCATGGCCGTTGGTGACAACTATAACGACATCGAAATGCTTGCCTTTGCTGGCCATCCTTTTATCATGGGGAATGCGTCGGAGGAATTGCGCACTCGCGGCTGGAAGTTGACCCGTTCGAACGCAGAGAGCGGAGTGTCGGCGGCTGTCGAGCATGTGTTGCACGGAACCGCGCTGGATGTCGAAGCGGGTGAGCAGATTCTGGGTCCGGCGATTGTGAATAGCTTGTGATGGCAATGCTTGTCTGGCAATGATGGAAAGAAGTCTAATGCGCGCGGGGAAAAAGGCTGCGAAGTCTATTCATGTCGCCTTCTTCGTCCCTTCCGTCGCCATCGCTCTCGTTTGGCTTGCTCTGCCCGCGAGCCCGGCCGAGCTGGCGATACTGCGCAACGGTTTCAACCTCCGCCATGACCATCACCTGGTCATGGGAGACACGACTCGACTCTTCTTCGCCGCTGACGATTCCAATTTCACCGATGTGCCGACATCAGAGATCACGGGGTTCGAAAAGGATCTCGCGCTGCCCGTGCCGTCGTCGGCGGAAGCGCGCTCAACTCCAGCACCCTCCGCGAATACAATCTCGCCGCTGCCTCTCGATCAGGTCGTGAACTCGGCGAGCGCTGCCTATCATCTTGACCCTGACCTTGTGAATAGCGTGATCCACGCCGAAAGCGGATTCAACTCGCATGCGGTTTCGCCAAAAGGCGCTCAGGGCCTGATGCAGTTGATGCCTGGCACGGCCAATCAACTTGGTGTGGTCAACGCTTTCGATCCGCAGGCGAATGTTACGGGCGGTAGCCGTTATTTACGGGAACTTCTCGAGCGCTACAACTTTGATCTCGTGAAGGCGCTGGCCGCCTATAACGCGGGTCCCGAGCGAGTGGAACAATATGGCGGTGTTCCTCCATTCCACGAGACTCGCGCCTACGTGGCGCGGGTCGTGCACGAATACAACACGAAGAAGATCGCGCAAGAAAAACTCGCGCGGCAACAGCAGGTAGCTTCTGCCAGCGCAAACGCAAAAAACCCAAACGCAAAAAAGAAGACTGGCGGCGTGAAAAAAGCTTCGAGCAAGGATGCCAGACATGTCCAGCCCCCGCTCAAACCGGGTATGACTGTGATTGCGGCCCAATCCGCGCGTTGACCCATGCTGCTCTCTCATTTACCTTCACACAGGTGCTTGCTCTCTCTCCACTAAATGAATAAAAAGAAGTACTTCGTTTTCGCAGTTATTTTCGCCGTGTTGGCGGTGCTGGTCTATCTACAGTTCCGAACCTGGCGCAATTTCGATTGGGCCAAACTGCTGCACTATCCGCTAAATCCGTGGAACATCCTCGGCGGAGTGTTGCTCATTTACTTTGCCTACTTCCTGCGCGCTCTGCGATGGAAGATTTTCCTTCAGCCGGTGCGCAAGCAATCCTCGATCCTCGGGCTGATCCCACCTACCGCCATCGGATTTGCCGGTCTCGCTCTGCTCGGGCGCGCCGGCGAGATGATTCGTCCCTACCTGATTGCGCGGAGGGAGAAGCTGCCGTTCGTTTCGCAAATCGCGGTCTGGCTGGTGGAGCGAATCTTCGATTTCGCCGGTGTCGCGCTGTTGCTGGTCTCGGCGATCTTCCTGCCATTCTCCGATCTGAACTCATTCACACTCGCCGCCGAACCCAAAATCAGGCACATCATCCAATTCACGGGAGTCTTCCTGGTTGCGTTCGTTCTCGGACTTCTTTTTGCGGCCTTCCTGATTGCTTATCGCGGAACTTACATCGCGGAATGGGTGGAAAAAACGTTTTCCCATCTCAGCGCGAATCTCGGTCATCGCATCGCTCAGAAGATTCGCGAATTCGTTGTTGGACTGAATACGATTCAAGGGCCATTCGAGTTTCTCCAGCTTGCGGTCGTGTCGGTCCTGATGTGGCTCGTCATTGCGCTGGCGTATAAGCAGGTGGCGCTTGCCTATGGCGAACCCCTGGAGGTCATTAGTCTTGCGAAGGTGCCGCTCCTGATGTTTTTCAGCATGCTCGGCTCGATGGTGCAATTACCGGGCGTGGGCGGCGGTTCGCAACTGGCCACGATCAGCGCGCTCAGCAGCGTCTTTCATATTCGCCAGGAACTCGCCGTCAGTTGCGGGATCATGCTTTGGCTGGTGAACTTTGTCGCAATCGTCCCCGTAGGACTTTTCTTCTCCCGCCACGAACATCTGTCGCTGCGCAAGCTTTCCGAGGAAACAGCGCACGCCGAGGAAACCGAGCCCGCGCCAAGCACGCCCTGATAAGAAAATTGGGGGAATTTTATTTGCTTTGCACCGCAACTGCGGCTGGCAAATTGAGAGTCCCTGACGAGCCGTCGGGAATTTCGACGCTCTGACCTTGCTTCATATACTGCGCCAACACCGCCGCTTCAGACCAATCCAGGTCCCAGCCATTATCGATGGCGATCACGGTGTAGGAGCCGGGGATTACGTTGGCGAGGCTGAAGCTTCCGTCGAGGTCGCTTTGATCGCGGCGAAAGCGGTCGTGATCGGCTTCTGGATTCTTAGGCACGAGGACAATCATCGCGCCCGGCACCGCTTTGCTCTCGCGTTTGGCGAACCCTTCCACCGTAGCCGACCCTGCGACCAACGCCAGCGAAATCGTGAGCGACGCGCCGGGAGGTACGGTTATGGAGTGTCCGGCGACTGTGCCCGCTTCGGTCGTGAAGCGGACCACCGAATAGGCTCGCGTCTCGGACCACGCCACAACGTCATATTTGCCCGCGATCACGTCCGAGAAGACCGTCTGATTCGTCGCATCGACATTAACGCTCTCGATCCGTCCTTTGCTGTTACGCAAGCCGATTCGTAATTGCGTCGGAGCGCTCGTCTCGCCTGCGATTTGCACCGTGACCTTGATCTTCCCGGTCGACCGGCCGGAAGAAACGTCGAGATCGCCGCTGTTGAGATTGACTTCCGTCGGTTCCTGCAATTGCCCGTTCGCATCGGGCACGCGGACGGTGTAGCGCCCCGCGGCGATTCCGCTGAGCTCGTAGGCTCCAGAGCCAAGACTCTGCAACTGCGCGTCCTCCACCGGTTCGAAGCCGTCGAAAGACGGTCGCTGGAGTCGTGGAAGATTGACGATGTGCCCGCTGTTTTCCGGAACGTGGACGATCAGATGCAGTGAAGGAACTGGAGACAGGTGAATATTCGCCTCCAGCCGGTCTCCGCCGCGTACCGGGATTGGAGCCGCATTTTCGGATTCGGTGGCGTCTCCGTAGTAAGTAATGGGGTAAGCCACGTCGAGCGACGAATCCACTTGCGAAGGCAATGCGGCACCGCCCTCGTCGTTTGCGGGCGGGTGTACCGCGTACCACGGAGAAGCTTTTGCGGAGATAAAATAAATTCCTTCGTCGAGCGGCGCGACTTCATAGCGGCCCTGATCATCCGTTACCGTCGCGCGGTACTGTTCGATGCGGCTCACGCCCTGGACATGGCTCTCGCGATAGACGATCACTTCCGCATGGCGGACCGGCTCCTGGAATTCATCGAAGACGCCGCCAGCGAGTACGGCGTTTGGAGCCAGACGCAGCGTGAGATTTTCGCTGTCGATGTCAGCATTGGTTACGATGGCGGTTGAGTATTGCTCGTGTTCGTTGTAGGCCGCGGCGATGTAGTCGCGCTTCGCGCCATTGAGCGAGTATTTCCCGGCGGGAACGTGGAAATCGAACCGTCCGTCGTCGCCGGTAATGACCGACTGCATGCTTTGGCGGCGTTTGACGTCGGCGATCGTGACGCGTGTCCGCGCCAGCACACTGCTGGTCTTTGCGTTGACCACGATTCCGGCGATGCGGTAAGGGCCCGACGGGATCGGCGTGCGGTCGGACGAGGTGTCGGTCTGTGCGAACGCTGCAATCGAGAGAACGAGGCAAGCGACGGCTAAAACGATCGAACGAAATCTCGATGGCGTGACCGTTGTCATTCTGCCCCCGCCGGGCCGCCCGAGGAAATCAGGTGCAGTTGTACATGTTCTTTTTGCCCGCCCGCGACGCGCACGACGATCCCCTTAGAATCGTAGTTCTGCATGGCCTCCGGGTTCCGATATTCGATATCGCTTTGTTCATGATCGAAGGCAAGCAGCCGGTACGCGCCCGGGGCCACGTTCTGCGAGACGAAGCTTCCATCCGGACCAACCCACATCTCGGTGAACTGCCCCGGGCTATCGGCAAGAGGAATGCAATACACATGAGCCGCGGATTGCCCTGACGGCTGTGGCGTTGCCGACGCTGACGTCGAATCGGTGCTTCCGGCGGAACTACCGACTGGCGCAGTCATTCCTTCGATCATCCCGCTGATCTCTGCGAGGTCATCGCGCATGGTGACTTCGATCGGCGAGGTCGCGCCTCCTTCGCCGACGACCAGCGGTTGATGCAGCAGATCGAGATTGCCCGAGCGCACGGAAGCGGCGTAGCCTCGGAGCGAACGAATCCGTACCCAATAACGCCCGGCACGAGCACCCTCAATCATCAGAGAGTCATCGGCTGTGCCTGTAGGATTTCGCAGCGTAAATGTCGTCCCCATGCCTAATTCGTCGATCGGTTCCAGGAAAACGCGCAAGTAAGCGCGTGGTCCCTTAGTAAACGTTACATTACGGCCACCGCCACCAAAGCTCGATGAGCCGTTGAAATTGTTGCCGGTAAATTCTTCTTTTACCGTGATGGGGATCAGGCTGTTCGGCGCGAGCGCCAAGCTCGCGCTTTGCACAGGAGAGCTCTTAACTGTGATCGTTTGCGACCCGGACATCCCGTTCTCCCCGAAGCTGGAGCCTTCGACGGTGTAGGTTCCGTTGGGCAACGAACCTTCGATCGTGTGATGTGCGTTGTTGTAACCAAGAGTAAAACCGGGGCCCTTGTGTCCGTTGGCGTAAACGTTGACCTGAAGTCCGTTTTCCCCGGAGCCGGCTGCGGGATCGATTACCCCGACTTTAACCCGGTAATAGGGCTGCCTGGTCACCGACAGCGCGACGACGCTCGTTTGACCCGGCGACAACTGAATCGGGGTTGCCGACTCGAAGTCGGAAGCATTCTGGTAATAAGCAGGCGGGTATCCAAAAAGTGGCCCGCGAGCTTCATTCGTGATCGGGTCAAAGTTCTGCGGATCGGCCGTTAGCGGATCGCGGTCGAGTAGTTCGCGCGTTAAGATCTTGTAAGTCCCCGCGGGTAGATCGGCGAAGCGAAATTGTCCTTCTGAATTGGACTGCGTCCCGCCTGCGGGAAACCAATGCGCTGTCCCCTCCTGAATCTGGCGGCGATAAATCTGGAGCGTCATGCTGTCGGGTGCTTCGGAAGTGGCCAGACTCACGGTTCCGACGATGAGTCCCTCAGGTACGAGTTGCAGAATCAGGTCTTTCCCCCGATCACTCTGTACGTCACGCCAGTTATCGTAGGGATCGGACTGGAACCCTGGCTTGCGGGCAGTCAGATGGTTCGGCCCATCGATGATGGTCCCTCCGCTGGAAGCCCGATCGTCGAGCAGGGGGCCATTGGGATCGCTCGCGGCCGAGGAATCGACTTTATGCAGGGCGAATTCAAATCGTCCTTCGTTGTTCGTGAGCGTGGCGAAGCGATTGTCAGGAGAAGAAACCAGCGCGCGGGAGATTGGCTCGCGCGTCACGCTGTTAATCACGACGCCGTGGATCGTGTCTGCATCCTCGGACGGCGATTGTCCGAAAGCGCTGATCACGCAGGCGACGCAAAACAAGGTCACGGCAAGGGCGTGGGAGATGGACCGTGGCGTGGTCGTTGACCGAAGCGACTTCAACGGGACTGCTCCAAGGGAAAGATTATTCTCAATCAGGGCCGAGCAAAAACACAATTCCAGTGCCGCGTGGAGCCAGGCTCGCTTACAAAGTGGGAACCATAAAGGCTCTCCGATGGTTGCCTGTACGTCTGTGAATCTCACGCGCACACAAATTCCGCTTACATCTAACTATCTGTTGCCCCTTCGCAGCCGCGTGAGCCGCTCGATTACTTCCCGATGCTGTGGATAGCATTGCGCTAGTCCCTCCCGCTCGGCCAGTTCGAAATCATCGAAATCGAAGCCGGGAGCCACGGTGCATCCGACTAGCGCGAACGAAGCCTCACTCGTCGCTTTAGACACCGTGGAATTAGACACCAGGCACGACCCGAACCAGCATCCCGCCTTTACCACCGCCTGAAACACTTCGCCCGCCTCGGGATTACTGCCGAGCCGAATTTCCGAATACCGGCTGTCCTTTTCAATCACATGCACCAGCAGTGGCGCTCCAAGATAGAAGTGCCACATTTCGTCGGAACGCAAACGATGAAACGCGGAGAAATTGTCTCTGTCGAGCAGGAAATAAATTGCGGTCGACGCCGTCCGCTGCCCGGTGAACTCGCCGGGCAAAGCCTGTTTTGCGAGAACCAAGTCAGAACGGTAGGTCTGCCGGTAGTAGCCGCCTTCAGGATGGGGCTCCAGTCCTAGGCGATCGATCCAATAGGCCGCGTCTCGGGTCATCGTTATTTTGGACTCGGTTTTTGGACTCGCCAGGAGTGATTGCCCGCTGCTAGAAAAACCGGGTGACGCCCTCTTCGAGCACGACCACTTTGTCGGCCACCCCGGCCGCGAGCGCCTCACGCTCCAGCAATTGCAAAGGTTCTTCGATCGGCTCGTGTGACAAGCGGAAGGTGCCGTAGTGCATTGGGACCATCCATTTCGCGTTCAAATCGATGAAGGCCCGCGTAGCGTCGCCGGGACTGGTGTGGACATTGCGGAAACTCTCGGGGTGATACGCGCCAATCGGCAGCAGCGCCAATTCCGGCGACAGGCGCTTGCCGATCTCGCGAAAACCCGCGAAGTAGGCGGTGTCCCCGGCGTGATATACGGAATGCTTGCCGCTCTTTAGCACGTAGCCGCCGTACCCGCGATGCGAATCTTTGATGATGCGCGCTCCCCAATGCCGCGAGGGGACGTGGGTAACATCGAGCGTCCCATGGCGATAGTTGTTCCACCACTCGAGCTCAACGATCTCGTCGAAGCCAAGGTCGCTTACCAAATCGTAAAGATGATGCGGCACAACCAATGTGGGGGCTTTCCCAGTCTGGCGGCGCGTTTGCCGCGCGATCGTGCGCAACGATTGCCGATGCAAATGATCGAAGTGCGCGTGCGTCACCAGAACTAAATCCATCGGCGGCAAGTCGCGCAGGTTGAGTCCCGGCTGCCGCAGGCGTTTGAGGACGAAGAGCCAGCGCGCGAAGTTGGGATCGATGATGACGTTTTGCCCGCCGATCTGGAGGAAAAAACTGGAATGGCCGATGAAGGTCAGGCCCAGCTCCCCGTTGGCCGCGAGGCGCGGCTTGTGGGTCTCGCCCGTGACCGGAGTAACGGCGGAGTGCCGCACCAGACGCGTGAATTGGCCGGCTCGCTTACGTAAAGCCGGATTCTTTAATGAAGCCTTTATCATTCTTTGCCCAGAATCATCCCTTACCCAAAAATACGATTAGAAACATCTCGCTACGCGTAAAACAATACACCTCTGCCTGTAGGCCCATTATCCACTTTGTTCTCTGAAGTCTCCAGTGGATTTCGATGGTCTGCGCATGGCCGAGGAAACACGGAGGTCCAATTTCTTTGGTACTGCGGGTACGACTGTTGGGTGCCTGCATAATCGCCGACGGATTTTTTCGTCTACATTCTCAGCGTCTGCTCGATCGTCCTAGTTATAATCCAATGCCTGACGAAATAATCTTTGGATGATCAACGGAGGAACAACCGCGATGCGCGTCGCATTTCTGGGCATGGGGATTATGGGACGGTCGATGGCCAGGAATCTGGTCAAAGCCGGACACGAGGTCGCCGTGTGGAATCGCACGGCTGGCAGCGAAACAGAAGTGGAAGGCGCGCGCACCGCGGCGTCACCGGCCGATGCGGCCCAAGGCGTCGAGGTCGTTTGGATGTGCGTCTCAGACACCAAGGCGGTCGAGGGCGTTCTGTTTGGCGCGGGCGGAATCGAATCGGTATTAACGCCGGGCATGACTATTGCTGACTCGAGCACGATTTCTCCATCGGCCACGCGGCGTTTTGCCGAACGCGTGAAGCAGCGCGGTGTCGATTGGGTTGACGCGCCGATGACGGGATCGAAGATCGCCGCCGCCGCAGGGAGCCTGATCTTCATGGCTGGCGGCGACGAAGCCGTGCTGGCTCGCTTGCAGCCGCTCTTTCAAGCCATGGGTAAACAGGTCTTCCACATGGGCGAGACCAGCAAGGGCCAGGCGACAAAGCTGGTGATGAATCTCCAGATCGCGCTCATCTACGAAGGTTTCGCCGAAGCGCTGACCCTCGGCGCGAAACTCGGAGTTGACGTCGAGAAATTGTTGCCGCTGGTGCAGGCCTCCATGGTGCGTTCGGGCGTGGTGGATTACAAGGCCCCATTCATTCTGAAGCGCGATTTCTCGCCAAATTTTCCGCTGCGGCTGATGCTGAAAGATATTCGTCTGGCGCTCGATGCGGCTAAAGAATCGCGCGTGCGACTGCCTGGCCTTGAAGCCGTCGAAGAGGTATATGACGTCGCGGCTGAAGAAGGCCAAGGTGACCAGGACTACGCTTCGACGCTTACGTTGCTGGAGAAGTGGGCGGGGGTGGAAGTGAAGGCGTCGTCGAATTAAGCAGGGACAGGCGCCTCCGTCCGTTCCGTCTTTCGGAGTTCAAACCCGAAGTTCAACACGTGAAGTTCGCATGCCTACTTTTTGGCGAACGACCGCACGTAATTCACCATGTTCCAAACATCGTCATCCTTGGCGCGATTGTCTTCAGGGGGCATGTCTCCTTTGCCGTTGCGGATGATGTAGAAGAGTTCGCCGTCGGTACGGCTCTTCATCGCTTCCGCATTGGTGAAGTCCGGAATGGTCTTGTAGTCCCCTCCCATGTCGCCCTTGCCGTCACCTCGGTTGCCGTGACACATGGCGCAGTCGATGGCGTAGATCTTCTTTCCCTTGGCCAGCGATTCTTCCGTAGGCTTCACGGGGTTTGCTTTGGCAGCGGCCTCAGGGGGAATTTTGTACTCTGCCGGAGCCGCGCTTTTCTCGTCCTTGGCTTTTTGGGCCCAAAGGGTTAATCCGTATCCGAAGACAAATGTTGCAAGAAGAACCAGTCCGGCTCGCTTAAAACGCACCGAATTCCATTGTTGATGATTCAACGCTGACCTCCTGTTTCAGTCGCCTTCCAATCGCGCCAAAGATACTCCCTTTTTTGCGCCATGGTTGCGAAAAATTGCGGTAGAGGATGCTGGCCGAGGTGCATCGATCCGGCGTTTCGGCCGCACTGTCTGCTGCCGAGATACCCGGTTCTGACGGCAAAATCGAGCCCGAAAGCCAGTTATCGTTACGGTCGTAACCCCTTTATCCAGCGGGGATTACAGAAGTATTACAAAGGAATTGACGGACTCTTGATATTGTCGAAACAGACCTCAGCCATGACGCTGCGGGGGGAAAACGAATGAGCCAGGCAGTGCGCGACACCATCAGCGAAGCAACCAGCCAACAAATGAATCAAGCCGGAGACGGCGTCAACCGCCGCGAACGGGCCAGCCAGGACGGCTTTAATTGGGTTACAGGAATAGCTATGGGCCTGTTTCATGTGGGCGCCATCGCTGCATTATTTTTCTTTACCTGGAAAGCACTTTTTGTCGCCATTTTCTTATGGTGGATTTCGGGCAGCCTTGGAATCGGCATGGCCTATCACCGTTTATTGACACATCGCGGTTACAAGACTCCGAAGTGGGTCGAATATTTCCTCACCTGGTGCGCGACCCTCGCGCTTGAAGGCGGACCGATTTTCTGGGTCGCAACACACCGCATCCACCATCAATTTTCCGACGAGAATGGCGATCCGCACACACCTCTCGATGGCAAGTGGTGGGCGCACATGGGATGGATTCTGAGCGGCAAGTCGATGCATCACGACACGACGACTCTGGCCCGCTACGTCCCGGACTTGACCAAAGACAAAGTGCATGTGTGGCTCACCAAGTATCACTGGACTTCGAACATCGTTGTGGGCGTGATCCTGCTGGCGATTGGCGGATTGCCCTGGCTCTTCTGGGGCGTTTTCGTCCGCGTCGTAGTCGGTCTTCACGCCACCTGGATGGTCAACTCCGTCACCCATCTCTGGGGATCGCGGCGCTTTGCTACCAAAGATCTTTCGACCAACAACTTTTTCGTGGCCATGCTGACGTTCGGCGAGGGCTGGCACAACAATCACCATGCCCATCCAGTCTCCGCGCGCCACGGCTTGAAGTGGTACGAAATTGATATGAACTGGTACGGCATCTGGGCCCTGAAAAAACTGGGCTTGGCGCGGCACGTCTACAAAGTTGAACTGGACAAGTTGCCGCCGAAGCCAGCACTGACGCGCGATCTGCGTGCGGCCGAGGTTCTGGCCGCTGCGGCAGGAAATGATTAAAGACTAGGTCTTAGGTGTCAGGTGTCAGGAAGGTCAAACGCTGAACCGGTCATACCAACACCTGTGACCTGCTTTTGACTTTCCTGACACCTGACACCTGACACCTAGGACCTGAGACCTGTCTGGTGTTACCTTTTTTCTGTGCGGATCATCAGTCGGCAGAAGGCCATCTACTTCTTCATCACGCTGGGCGTTTGCCTGATTGCGGCGGCGCTTGCGCTGAACGTCAGCTGGGTCATCCTCTACTGGCGCGAAGGCCTCAAACTTTTCTTCGGCGGCATACTTTTTCTCGTCATCATTGCCGGGCTCGTTCTCAACACGATTTTTCTGGTCCGCGAAATTCGCCGGAATGAGCGGCACGACAGCTTCATCAACGCCGTTACTCACGAATTGAAAACTCCGATCGCATCGATCCGTCTGTATTTGCAAACTCTTCAGCGCCGCGAAGTTGGAGAGGCGCAGCGGAAACAGTTTTACGAATTGATGCTGCTCGATACCGACCGCCTGCTGCACACCGTTGAACAAGTCTTGAAAGCGGGCGAAGCCGCGCAGAAAAAAGCGCCCGCACAGCGCTTGCCGGTGGATTTTGACGCGCTTGTGCGCGACTGCATGGAATTGGCGCGAAGGCGGCATCATCTGCCCGCGGACAATCTCGAATATCGCGAATCGCAGGCGCTGCAATCGCAGAATGGCGCCGGCGCCCGCGTGCTCGGCGATCCGGAGGAATTGCGCACTGCAGTTTCGAACCTGCTCGACAACGCGGTGAAGTATTCGCCGGACGGCGTCCACATTTCGGTCGAGTTGGATGCGCCCGACGACAAGCGCCTGGCGTTGCGTGTGCGTGATCTTGGCGTGGGCATTCCGGAGCAGGAACTGAAACGCATCTTCAAACGCTTTTATCGAGTAACGCAGCGGTCGCTGTCGCAGGTGAAAGGCACCGGCCTCGGATTGTTCATCGTGCGTTCGATCGCGCGCAAACACGGCGGACGCGTCTTTGCGCAGAGCGAGGGCGCAGGGAAGGGAACGACCGTAACTCTGGAACTGCCGCGCCGCTTGCCGCGAGGTGCGGCATGAGCCGCGTGCTCGTGGTGGAGGACGAGGCGCACCTGGCCCACGGCCTGCGCTTCAATCTCGAGGAGGAAGGCCACGCCGTGGAAGTTGCGGCCGACGGCGAAACGGCGCTTGAGAAACTGGTCGAAAAAAACGAACGCTTCGATGCCGTCGTCCTCGATGTGATGCTGCCCGGCAAGAGCGGCTTCGATGTTGCGGCGCTGCTGCGTGAGAAAAAGAACTACGTCCCGATTCTCATGTTGACGGCCCGCGGCCGTCCAGAAGATGTGCTCGAAGGATTCGCGGCTGGCGCTGACGATTATCTCCCCAAGCCCTTTGAATTGGCCATCCTGATCGCGCGCCTCGAAAGCCTGCTGCGGCGTAGCGTGTGGATGAAAGATGCAGGCGAGAAAAATCATGGCACGGCTGCCGCAAGAGTTGACACAACCGCCGACGCAACCGCTAACGTCCGGCCGATGGAGTCTGCGAAAGAAGCGTGACCCAGAATCCGTCGCCGACACGCTTCAATTTTTCCGACAAATCGATCGACTTCCGGGAACTGGAATTGCGCACGTTTGGGAACACCATCCACCTCACGGTCATGGAGGCCGATTTACTTCGCTACCTCGTGCAGAGCGAAGGCCGGGTGGTCTCGCGCAAAGCGATTCTTGAAGACGTCTGGGGATTGCATGAAGACACCGATACGCGCGCCATCGATAACTTTGTGGTGCGACTGCGGCGCTATATTGAGGAAGATCCGTCGCGTCCGAAGCACTTGCAAACGGTGCGCGGCGTCGGCTACCGGTTCGTGGCGGAGCCGGAATAGTGGCGGTTTCCGCGCACAGTTGGAAGCGTCTGGACGGCGTCGATGCGCTTCGCGGCCTTGCCATCCTCTTCGTATTGCTCAATCACGTCCATATGCGCCTGTTCCTCGCGCATATCCCCTACACCAGAGGCCTGCCGGATCAACTTGTTTCGTCACTTGTATGGAACGGCCAGCACGGCGTGCAGATATTCTTCGTCGTCTCCGGCTTTCTCATTACGTCCACTTCGTTGCGCCGTTGGGGCACGCCGTCGCGAGTCGGAGTGCGGGATTTCTATCGTCTTCGCTTTGCGCGGATTGCGCCGCTGCTCTTTCTGCTTCTAACCGTGCTCAGCACTTTGCATTTCGCCGAGGTTAAGCATTTCGTCGTTTCCCAGGAAACAGGCGGCCTCGGACGTGCGCTCTTTGCCGCTCTCACCTTCCACATCAATGTGCTTGAGGCCCGTCGCGGCTACCTTCCCGGCAATTGGGATATTCTCTGGTCGCTTTCCGTGGAAGAAATGTTCTATCTCTTTTTCCCTCTGGTGGCGCGCTTTTTCGGGCGCGCGAAATTCTTTATCCCCATTTTGTGCACCTTCGTTTTGCTCGGACCCTTCGCCCGCACGGTGCTCGCGCACGGCAGCGAAATCTGGCGCGAATATTCCTATCTCGGAGGAATGGATGCCATCGCTCTCGGTTGCCTCACGGCGCTGCTCGTTCCGCGAATCCATTTCTCTCGCGCGAGACTATTCGCGATTAGCGGCACTGGCGTGGCGATCCTGATTGCGTGCCTCTGCTTCTCTCTGCAACTCGATCGCTGGGGACTGGAGCGCAGTGGTCTCGACATGACCATTCTCGCGCTCGGGACTTGTCTGGTAATCATTGCGTCGGCCGAGTCGGGATGGCGCTCTCCACGTGTTTTCACTCCGCTTCTAAGACTTGGGCAACGCAGTTACGAAGTCTATTTGACGCACATGTTCGTCGTGTTCGCGCTCTTTGCCTTGTTTACCAGTATTTGGTCCAGCGGTCTTGGCCGGCCTATCCACAACCGGCCGATCTATGCGGTGCCACTGTTGTTTGTCCTGGTGATTGGAAGTGCCGCTCTTTTGGGAAGCGTGGTCGCGCGTTTCTATTCCGAGCCGATGAATCGGTTTCTGCGCCGACGTTTTGGGTCGGTTGGCAGCGATCTCAGCTCGCTGGTCGGTGCTGGCAGCTCCGAAACTAGAATCGACGAGAGCGCGAAACCAAACGTTGCAAGCGGGAGCGAAGCCGAGGTGTCGATGGAGAGGGTCGAGTGACAACGATAAAGCGCGCTCTTTTCCGTCTCGCGATTGCAACGGTGGCTTTACTGATGCTGACTTACGCCGGCGACTACCTGGCCTTGCGCTATCAGATTCCCGGAGGCCGTCCGCAATTCGGGCAGGCTAACGTCGATGTCCTTTACGCCATCCATCAAAAGATGGGCAAGACGGAATACCAGATGGGTCCGCAGGAAACTGATCAATGCGTGCACTCGCTGTTTCCGCACTTCGGATGCAATCCCTGCTGGTACGTCACTCGCCATACCGAGAAGCGGATCGATATTTAGTTTCGAGTATTTAGCCTTCAGTGCTGTTTAGCGGAGGAACTCGCCGCCAGTTCACGGAAAAGCCCGAGCAGCGCGGCTGCGGCTTTTTGATCGGAGAGACTCTCGAGCGCAACCGTAGCCGAGAAATGCGGCGCTTTCGAGTTAAAGCGGACGCCGACGAAATCCTTGTCGCGCCACGAAGCCAGAGCGTTCACGACCGGGCTCAATTCCACCGGCCAATCTTCTTTCGTCGTGAGAATCACCGGTCCTGGATGGGTGATGGTCCAGGCGCGCGTGCCTTTTTTCGTCTTCGCCCCGGTTTGTCCCGACCAGCGATGCCGGATGACATCGAGATGAAATCCCGGCGGAAAGCCCATATTGGCTTCGAAAGTGAGCGTCTCCTGCTGCTGGCGCCAGCGGCTCAGCGCCCACTGCACCGGCAACGCGCGCGGCAACAAACGTATGGTGAGATTCGCGTCTTCGAACCACCGCGAAGGGAGATTGAGAGTGGCCTTGAGGCGCGAGCTGCTGCCGTGCCACCGCACATCGCCGATGTGCCCTTTTCCGAGGCACGCCGCCTGTACCCAGCGCAGCACAGTGCCCGCCCGCTTCCGGTTGTAATGCACGAACCAGCCGTACCACAAGACGGAGAGAGACACCGCCAGAATTGCGTCAATGAGAAGGAAGCGCCCCACGTTGCCTCGTGGCAGAAATCGTACTTCTTTAAGATGCAAATGCGCAAGGGGAGGGATGAGGAAAAAGTAGCCGCCAAAACGCTATTACGCGCGCGATATCACAGGAGGCCTCAAGAAATCCCGGTCGCAATTCTAATGCCGGGAGGGCGCAGGATCCGTTAGAGCCGAGCGAATCTCTTCGTTGCTCATGATCGCGGCGATTTTGTCTTTCATATACCGTAGAGAGATGTCGTGATGCTCCCGATCATAGGAGTCAATGCAGTCACCAGCCAATATGACAGGCCAGTCTCGCTGATAGGCATCGATGGCTGTCATCCGAATGCAAGCGTGAGTGTTGATTCCCGCGAGGATGATCGCATCGGGCTCGAAGCGATCGAGCGCATCGTCCAACGAGGTTCGAAAAAACGCGCTGTATCGCTTCTTGATGATGACCGTATCTGTTGGAGCGACCATCAGCTCCGAAAAGATCTCGCAACCCGGCGTTCCTTTTATGGTCGTGCGGATTCCTTTTGCTCTCATCTCGGGGAACGCATCCCGCAGGTCGGGTTCGAATTCCTGACGAACCCAGATCACAGGACGAGAGGCATTCCGCATAAGGCCAACAAGTTCGTTGATGTTCGCGGTTAGCTGTGCCTTTCGAGCCGGCTCCCATTTTTCGAGAAAGTCCCTCAGCATGTCGATCACGATGAGGACTGGCTTCTTCATGGACAACAAATTACCAGAACTTGCTGCTGAAGGCTTTTAATTGCGAGCTATCGAATCATCGTGAGCGTAAGTGGCTGCTTGAAGAGCACGCGATCCTGTCCGTCGTTATCCAGCCGAATGTAATAAAGGTACGGATGATCGCCGATGATCGAAAAATTCAGGTCGGGCGCATTGGGATCGATCAACGAAAAATATGCGTAGAGCCAGTTTCCCTTGGGATCGTTCTTGAGGATATCGGCCAAGGTTACGACAAGCGTGGGCTTGGTCCAATTGACCATATCGGTCGAAGTCGTCAGATACATCCCCGGGGGGCCGAGTTCATGGTCCCAGTAGTCCCAGAGCGTGGCGACGGCCACGGGAGCCTGATCAGGACTCGGCTGATAAATATTGAGCCCGGTCACGGCAAACATATACGAGACGGGAGTGTAGACGTGCTGTTCAGGATGCGACACAGGACCGAGATAGGGATCGACAAAGGCTACGGAAAAATCGGTGCCGTTCCAGCCGCGCCATGAAGTTGGATCGAAGACGTTGGTGGTGCGAATCGGCGCTCCGCCACCCGGCACGAGACATCGATGAGGCGGCGTCACGCCGGTACAATTCAGCGGCCAGTTGCCGTCATCGGTGGCCATCGCGTAATACCACCCGCCGAGCTCGACAATGTTGGTGTCGACGCTGTAGCCGACGGCGCCGTTGTCGATCACATATTGAAAGGGAACTCCGGCCACAAAATTCTTGGGTGCTTTCAGCGAATTGAAGTGGTAGCCGCCATCGTTCGACTCGTGATAAGTGTCGGAGTCGTATTCGCAATTAAAGATATTCTGCGTGTGGCACTCGCCGGGATGCACCCAGCCGTGATATTCCGTGTGCGTGAGGGCCGCGATCTTCTTGCCGTCGAAAGTGTAGAAGGAATCTAGCCAGGTCGCGTCATTGTAGTCGGCTGGATTCGGGTCGATCGCCGAATAGTGCGCTGCCTCGCAATTGCGCGTAAGACTGTCGAGCGTGGGGCCGAGGCTAGCGAACATCTCGGAACTGGCGGTCACGAAATGGATTGTCCCCGTGTAATCGCGGAACGCGCGCGCCATAGCGTCAGGGATGTCGTTCGGCGAACAGGAATCCTGGGGCGTGGAGAAGACCGCGGTCCGCGGTCCGTCAAGTGTGCCGTTGATTCTTGGAGTCTTCGTCTGCGGAGTCGTGGCCTGGGTTGCAGGGGATGCTGCAGGGGATGCGGTTTGGGCGAGCGACATCGCGGCCAATGCCGCGATCAGAGCGAATCCACATAACACGGGGAGCGTGCGTCGAAGCATAGTTCCTGTCCTTCTCTGGTTTGCGAGGTCTGGTTTATTACAACTGGCTTACTACGCACTGCTTACTAGATGTAAATGAACCCTCGCGGTTTCCAAACCACTCGCACAATCCGAATTATTTTTCCACGATTACTATTTTTCCGCGATTCTCGGCCCTGTGCCCTTGATGGCACGCGACAGAGGCCGTGTTCCCAGTACAATTGGCGGCGTGGCGTTCCGTCTCCGACCGTTTGAGAAAGCCGATTTCGATACCCTCTGGCGGATCGACCAGGCCTGCTTTGATCCGCAACTGGCCTACTCGCGCCCGGAGTTGGCGTTTTACATGCGAAGGCCAGGATCGTTCACGTTCGTGGCCGAGGACCTGGACGGTGACCAAGCATCCAGCCTCATTCTGGGATTCATCGTGGCTGAGACGCGCCGCAAGATCGGCCACATCATCACCATCGACGTGGTCGCCGAGGCGCGCCGCAGCGGGGTCGGTTCGGTCCTGTTGGATGCAGCGGAGAACCGCCTGATCCGCGATGGAGTCGCTACCGTTGCGCTTGAGACGCCCGTAAACAATGAGGCCGCGATCCGTTTCTATAAGAAAAAAGGCTATTTCGTCGAGAAGACCGTCGCTGGATACTATTCTGGCCAACTGGATGCACTGGTTATGATCAAAGAATTAATGGCCGTCGAAGCGTCTGATCTGGAAACGAAAACGGAACGACATTCATGAAAATTGCCATCCAGGGAGAACTCGGTTCGTTCAGCCATGAGGCGGCGGAAACCATGCTGCCCTCTGCCACGTTGGTGCCTTGCGCCCGCTCGCTCGACGTCTTCGACCGGATCAAGCGCGGAACCGTCGATGGCGCCGTGATTCCGATCGAGAACTCACTGGCTGGCTCGGTCGCCGAGCACTTCGATTTGCTTTTGAGTCGCGACGTCCACATCGAGCGTGAGTTTCGTCTGCGCATTATGCACAACCTGATTGCGTTGCCCGGAACGAAGTTCGGCGACGTTCGCCGCGTCTTCTCGCATCCCGTGGCGCTCGATCAATGCCGCGATCTGTTTGCGAAAAATCGAAAGCTCGAGCCCACTCCTTTCTACGACACGGCGGGGAGCGTGAAGCACGTGGTGGCGGAAAAATTGCCCGACGCCGCGGGCATTGCCAGCCGCCGCGCTGCCGCAGTTTACGGCGGCAAGATCCTCAAGGCCAGCATCGAGGACGACAAAAAGAACTTCACGCGCTTCTTCCTGATCAAGCGCGGAAAAGCGAAGGCCGCGCGTGACGCCAACAAGACTTCGCTCGCCTTCAGCATGAAGAACCTTCCGGGCGGGCTCTTTAAAGCGCTCAGCGTCTTCGCCCTGCGCGACATCAGCCTGAGCAAAATCGAGTCGCGGCCGATGCGCGGACGTCCGTGGGAGTATGTGTTTTTCGTCGACTTGCTGCGCGGAGACGATGAAGCTGCGCGGAATGCATTGCGCCACCTAAACGAGATCAGCGATCTGGTGAAAGTGCTGGGAATTTATCCGCAAGCGTGACGCGTTTTGGCCACAACCAAAGAACGATTTTCGCCGACATCTAATTCCACCGAGGGTGCCCCATTCTTGCGCGTTTTGTGCGCAAGAGTGGGAACCATACGGGATGTTGCGTCTGCCTTATTGTTCAGTCATACAAATGCTCGCTCAGCGTAGTATTCCAGCTACAAATTTGCCGGCCTCGTAGATGAAGCAACCGAACAGCAGAGCGCGCAGGGCTACCTTTTCGCAAAACGAGCAGAACTCGTCGACTCTTTTCTCTAGCCGCACGAGTTTGCTTTTTGCCGCCACCTGTTTACCCACTCGGTTTCCCGCAAGCGCCACTCAGACACTCACGCGACCGACACCGTGATTAACTTAAACGCGATCAGTTCGCGAAATAGCTCACTAACCTTCGCGTCGAGCCGATCTTTCTCGAATTCGATGTAGCCGATGTCTCGGAAGTTAGTCGGGAATGTCACGCTCGTCTCCTTAAAGATGACTACTCTGGAACCGTATAGCGCACTGGCTGCCCCTAGTTCGAAGATCGCGTTTTCGCTCGGCCTGAAGATGATTTGTCCGTGTGCGTCTTTGAACTCCTCGTCCGCAGTGAAGATGATGATTGCTGCACCGCACTCATTCATCGAATCCGCCACCTTTTGGGAGATAGGTCGTCCTTGATTCGCTTCGTCCACAACAACTTTGTGAGGAATCTTGTACTCCGACAGGAATTTCTCCAGCTGCTGCAAGGGGATCCTATTCTTCCCGTGGCCGAGGAATATCGCGTTCTTCGCGGACGGCGTCAACGGTGACTTATCTTCCGACCGGTTGTGCTGTGGCGTTGACGTCCCACCGGTTGGGTCAGGGCGGGTGCTTTCCTCATCGCCTTCTTCGCTAGGGCCCATCGGTTCTTCGGGTGCGGCGATGCCTGTGGGCTCGAAAGCTAGCCACCTGCCCGTAGATGCCTGCCGGATCAGGCCCAGGTAGTCTGCATTTTCGTAAAACACCGCGGCGCATCGACCCGCTTGGTCCTTCGAAACCCCGAAGTCGCGCACAAGGGCGTTTTGAAAGAACTGCATGTCCGGCACTTTCTTTCCTTTGTAGGCACCGAAGATGGTCTTAAAAAGTGGCGGCGTGAACGCCGATAGGAATAGCGCTCTACTCTTAACATCGTCGGATGTCGGCGCAACTATGTCCCTAGCGAGTGTGGTCATCGCAATCCTGGGTTGCTTGTAGCTCCCAGTCGTTAAGCCGTACTTGATCGACGATGAGAGGAGCACTCTGAAGTCTGAGCTCCCGGGGCTCTTTTCGATTGCGATTGCGATATCAGTCGGCGGCATCGGATTGCCGCTGTTCTTTTCCTCCAGAGCCAGCGCGACACGGAGTGCCGTCTTCAATGAGTGCTTCGGAAATTCGGAGCCGTTGATTGCAACCGGTTCCATGTCCATGTTCATCTTTGTGTTAACCATTTGTACACCTCGTAAATCACCTTGTGAAAGTATAAACATAGAAGACAATATAAGTCTACATTCTTATCCTACCGGTGAACATCTGACCGGGATCATATCCAGTTGGAAGGTCTTGATCTCGGTCGCACGACGGTCTGTGCGTTACGCCGCAGTGCGGTTGCTCCGGCAAGGGGCTGGCAGGTCCGTGTCGATGACTGCAATGCTTGAGACGCGGCACACACGAAAGAGCACAAAACCCAGCAATTCACCGATTCTCGGCAAATTGCCGCTCTTGTTGACTGGCGCCTTACGCAGCATCCGGAGCCATCGAAGGTAGGCCACACTCGAAATTTTGGTGATTGGATTCGGCGACAATGCGAAATCGTGTTTCCCTTCGCGCCCGTCCAATGTGCTGTTATGGTAACGGACGCAATCTAAATACCCCTGTGTTTGCTGCACTTCGCCGACGCCAGTCCCAAACTGTAAGGATTTAGATTAATCGGGAGCGCCCCAGAATGGGCGGTCGCACGACGGTCTGTGCGTTACGCCGCAGTGCGGTTGCTCCGGCAAGGGGCTGGCAGGTCCGTGTCGATGACTGCAATGCTTGAGACGCGGCACACACGAAAGAGCACAAAACCCAGCAATTCACCGATTCTCGGCAAATTGCCGCTCTTGTTGACTGGCGCCTTACGCAGCATCCGGAGCCATCGAAGGTAGGCCACACTCGAAATTTTGGTGATTGGATTCGGCGACAATGCGAAATCGTGTTTCCCTTCGCGCCCGTCCAATGTGCTGTTATGGTAACGGACGCAATCTAAATACCCCTGTGTTTGCTGCACTTCGCCGACGCCAGTCCCAAACTGTAAGGATTTAGATTAATCGGGAGCGCCCCAGAATGGGCGGTCGCACGACGGTCTGTGCGTTACGCCGCAGTGCGGTTGCTCCGGCAAGGGGCTGGCAGGTCCGTGTCGATGACTGCAATGCTTGAGACGCGGCACACACGAAAGAGCACAAAACCCAGCAATTCACCGATTCTCGGCAAATTGCCGCTCTTGTTGACTGGCGCCTTACGCAGCATCCGGAGCCATCGAAGGTAGAGCACACCCGAATTTTGGTGATTGGGCGGATGGCCCAATCAGGCCTTCCTTCGGCTTGAATCGGAAACCCCGAATTCTCCCCGATTGTCCATCATTTTTCATCACAAACCCGCTGTGACGGCCGTCGCTGACAACATCACAACGCCGTGCGAGAATCCGCGTTTGCCAGTTTCCAGAGGCGAAATTGCGGCTCCCAAGCAGGGCTTGACAAACTGACGGGCGAAAGATGGGGCCCGACGATAAGAAACCCGTAAGTCCTTATTCCGGAATACTTTGATATAAGTCCTTTAGTTTCAAAGACCGAGTCCAAAAATTCCCGCTAACCCACTGATTCCAGATACCGAGGGGGGGAGGGGGTGGGGGTACTGACCAGTAAACATCGAGCCATTCAGGGCGTGGCCCTGATCCAGCAATGACTGGTAAGGGAAAGTTTATTTTTCGGTCTCTTAATCGTTCATCGGGAGAATGCCTTGCGGCGGCGGTGCAGGGGGAGGGGAACGCGGGGTCCCTCGACTGCGCGCTGCTTCGCTTTGCTCACAGCGCTTCGCTCGGGATGACAAATTTGTTTTTGGGGATCAGAAGGCGAAGCGTCCTCCGATTACTGGAGCGAAGTTGCTGTTGTGAAAATAGGGGACGCCGGGGCCGTGGGGGATGGCGATGGATAGGCCTCCGGTTACATAGGAATAGGCCACGCCGGCGTAACCGTCGAAACGTTTGTTGAAGTGGTGATCGGTGAAGAGCGAGGTCTCGTTGAGGGTGCCGGAGCAGGAAGCGCGGAATCCGGCTGACACCGAGCAGGCTGGCGGAACGCGGAAGTCGTTCTGGCGCTGCTGATACCAGGATAGAGTGATGTCGGTTTTTTTGTCGTAAGCGTATTTCACGCCCGTCCACCAGATGTTCACCAGCTTTTCAGAATCAAGATTGTTGTTTTCGACTCCGCTCATGACGTAACCGCCCTGATCGGGAGCGCCGACTCCGAGCGGGTTCGCCGGGTTGTTTTGCCAGATGTATTCGTATCCGGCAAAGAACTTGAAGGGGTTCCAGGCATACTTGGCGGCGAACATGATGGCGTTGTTGTCGGTGACGATGCCGTAGACGGTATTGTCGGGCGAGATCAGATTGGGGCCGACGCCGTCGCCTCCGTTGATCGGGAGAGTATTGATGCTGTTGGTGAGCGACTGCGTATAGCCGAGATGCGGCGTCGCCGGGCTCTGCGGGCCGAGCAGGGGGTTCAGGACGCTGATGGCCTGGTTGTAATGCTGGAAGACGAAGTCGGCGGAGAACTTCTTATTGTTTCCACCGTTCTCGCCACCGAGTTCTCCGCCTAGGTCGAATGCATAGGCGTTGTTGTGCGCCGATTCGGGCGTACAGTCGCCGGCAGTCCAATCGGCGGTGCCGGAGTAGCAGCCACCGGAACCTTCGGCGAATTTATACATGGCTCCGAAATGGACGGGGCCATAGGCGATGCGATATTTCACGGCGTCATCCCAACGGCTGTCTTCGGTGTCGCCGCCGCCGGCCATGGTTCCGTTATAGCCGATGTAAGAGAAGGCGTAGGCGCCTCCGGCGGGATCGTATTGCAGCATGGCATCGGTGCCGAGAGAGCGTTGACGACCGAAGGTCAGGGTGCCGAAAACCTTGGACGATACGCCTCCGTAGTATTCGTCGTTGAAGGGTTGGCCGGCGCGCGTGCCGTCGATGGCGAAGGAGTAGCTGCTGCGGGGAAGACCGTTGTTGACGATCTGAGTGGCGGATGCGTTGGCGAGCAGGCCGGACTGGGGATTAATTCCGGTGGAGGCATTGAAGACAACATACCAGCCGTCGGCAAACTGTACTTTGCCCCTGATGCCGAGACCCGACTGCTGGAGGTTATTCGGTGCGGCGAGGAATCGGCGTTGATAACCGTTCCGGTTGACCAGGGATTCTCCCTCATAGTTATGGCCGTCGTTCGGCAGTCCGTGACTGACCCAGCCGAGGCCAATGTCATAGGCACCGTAGAGCGTGATGCCATGCCAGGTCAGCGCGCAATCGGTGGTGGCAAACTCGTGTCCGCTGGCGCAGGGGTCAGGAGTGTTGCGCTGCAGCTTGATGTCGACGGCGGCGTCCTGGCCGGCGGTCAGGGTGATTCCGGTGCGTGTTTCTTCGGCGAAGCCCGACTTTGCTGCGCGAATCTCGATGTGGCCAAGGGGTAGAGCGAGTGCCTGATAGCGGCCTGTGGCGTCGGTTGCGATTGTGCGCTTGGCACCGGTGTCGACGTTCTTAATGGTTACCGTGACATCGGGAAGGGTCATGCCGGCTTGATCGGTCACGACGCCCGAAAGGGTCGGTCCATTTTGGGCTGATGCCGTTTGGGCCGATGCCGACGAAACTCCCATCGCAAGATAAAGCGCAACCGAGAGCAGAACAACTTTTCGCACGAGATCCCTCCGGAAACATAAATTGTTTTGAAAATGAATCAAAAAGTGTACAACTAATACGATTGATATGTCGAATACTGTGCGGTTATATACGATAGCGAGGAGTGGGCTGGGAGGTCGTGGCGCTTGTCATTGCGGTTTAACGTTGCCGTTTAACGACAGGTTGACCGTCTGCTCTGGCGGCGTTACGATTTCGGTCCGATGCGCGTGCGCGGCCAATCTGATCGGAAGTCGGAAGCATTGCTGAAGCTGCGCGACGCAGCTCTCGATCTCGGAATCAGCTTTCCCACCATTAAGCAGTGGATCTACAAGAAGAAGATTCGCAGCGTCAAGACAGCAGGCGGACATCACCGGATTCCGCAAAGCGAAGTCGACAAGATGCTTTTCAAAACCCGGGGCAGGACGGAAAAAGAACGCCTGGGAGTGGTGCGGCGCGTCAGCGGACGGAATCAATTGGTCGGACGCATCGATTCGGTCCGGATCAGCGGATTGATGGCGGAGGTAAAGATTTCAATCGGCGGCCAGCAAATCACGTCGATCATCACGTCCGCTTCGGCTCGCGAGATGCAGTTGAAGGCCGGCCAGACCGCGGCGGCGCTGATCAAGGCAACTGAAGTCATGATTCTGCGGATCTGACCGGTGCTCACCATGCGAAAACGCGCAATTGTCGCAACCCTTGGATGACAGAGTTGGTAGGTGCAACGTTTTCGCCGATTTTCATCACAAACAGACGTGAGCCTTTGCACAGCTCTCCGGTATCGTGTCCCGTAGGGTGGATCTTTCATTGGACGACAACAGGCGGCGTCCCCAGTCGCTGTTACCGCGGTGAGGCCCGGGTACTTCCGAGCCTTGCAAAAAGGAAAAAAGGGTCTAGAATTCAACAACCTAGACGCAGAGTTGCATCTTTTTGGGTTGGTCAGTCATCAAAGTTGAGTGAAACTCACTCAAGAGAAAAACATGAGCGATCTTATTACTTCCTCCGAACATATTTCCTACGAACCCAGTGAGCGGTCGTTGCCGATTCTGCCTGTCCGCGACACGGTGCTGTTTCCCCACGCGGTATTGCCCTTGACGGTTGGCCGGGAGAGTTCGGTTCAGCTGATTAACTCACTCGGCGAAGACAAAACCATCGTGGTTGTGGCGCAGCGCGAGGCGCGCGTGGATTCGCCGCAGCCAACCGACTTGTACTCGATCGGAACGCTGGCGGTGGTGCACAAAGTCGTCAAAATGCCGAACCAGAGCCTCTTCGTTTTTGCCGAGGGACTGGAACGGGTGAAGCTGGCGGATTTCGCCCAGCTCTCGCCCTTCATGCGCGCGCGGATCACGACGATTCCAGAGGTGATACCTCCGAAGGATTCCGAGGTTGAGGCTCTACAGCGCAATGTGCTGACGCTGTTCCAGCAGATCGTTGCCGGTTCGCCGACTCTGTCGGACGAACTCTCGACGGTCGCGATGAACATTGAAGAGCCGGGACGCCTGGTGGATTTCATCGCCTCGTCGCTGCCGTCGCTCTCGACTTCAGACAAGCAGGAGACGCTCGAGACGACGGACGTCCGCGTGCGTCTGGAAAAAATCAACCAGCATCTCGCCAAGGAACTCGAAGTGCAGCAACTGCGCAACAAGATCCAGTCGGAAGTGCAGGATCGCGTGCAGCAGACGCAGCGCGAATACTACCTGCGCGAGCAGATGAAGGCCATCCAGAAAGAGCTGGGTGAGCAGGATGAAGGCGCGCGCGATACCGAAGAACTGAAGCAGAAGATCGAATCCGCGGGCATGCCCGATGAGGTCAAGAAGGAAGCGCTGAAGGAACTCGGCCGTCTGGCGCGCATGTCGCCGATGGCAGCCGATTATTCCGTCACGCGCAACTACATCGAGTGGCTGGCCGTGTTGCCGTGGGCGAAGACGTCGGGCGGAGAAATTGAGATCCCGAAGGCGAAGGAAATTCTCGATGCCGACCACTACGATTTGCAAAAAGTAAAAGACCGCATCCTCGATTTCCTGTCGGTGCGGCGTTTGAAGCCGAACATGAAAGGGCCGATCCTTTGTTTTGTCGGACCTCCTGGCGTAGGGAAAACTTCGCTCGGCAAATCCATCGCGCGCGCTCTGGGACGCAAGTTCGTCCGCCTGTCGCTTGGCGGAGTACACGACGAAGCGGAAATCCGCGGTCATCGCCGCACATACATCGGCGCGTTGCCGGGACAAATCATTCAGGGCATTCGCCGCGCGGAGACGAAGGACCCGGTCTTCATGCTCGATGAAATCGACAAGGTGGGCCGCGATTTCCGCGGCGATCCGGCGTCGGCGTTGCTGGAGGCGCTCGATCCCGAGCAGAACGCGACCTTCCGCGACAACTATCTGGACGTGACGTTCGATCTATCGAAGGTGCTCTTTATCACGACCGCGAATATGCTCGACCCGATTGCGGAGCCGTTGCGCGACCGCATGGAGATCATCGAACTGCAGGGCTATACGGAAGAGGAGAAGGTTCATATCTCGTTCCAGTATCTGATCCCGCGACAGATCGACGAAAACGGAATCACCAAAGAACAGATCGAGTTTCCGGAAGAAGCGGTGAGCTACATCATCCGGCACTACACGCGCGAGGCGGGTGTTCGTAATCTCGAGCGCACCATCGGTACGATCTGCCGCAAGCAGGCGCGCCGGTTGGCGGAAGGCAAGACCGAGAAGCTCGTGATCACGAAGGAAATCGTGCAGGAATTTCTGGGCGGCATCAAAGTCCGCAGCGAAGGCGAAATTGCCGAGCGCACCAAGCGCGCGGGCGTCGTCGTCGGACTGGCCTGGACTCCTTCGGGTGGCGACGTACTCTTTGTCGAAGCGAATCAGATGAAGGGCAAAGGCGGGCTCACCATCACGGGCCAGATTCAGGACGTGATGCGCGAGTCGATGCAGGCCGGATTGAGCTGGGTGCGTTCGAACGCGAAGCACCTCGGCATTGACGAGGAATTTTTCGCTAACCACGACATCCACATCCACGTGCCTGCGGGAGCGATCCCGAAGGACGGTCCTTCGGCCGGCGTCACCATCGTGACCGCACTGGTTTCGTTGCTCTCGGGAAAGCAAGTTCGCCCCCTGACCGCGATGACTGGCGAGATCACGCTGAGCGGCAATGTTTTGCCGGTTGGAGGAATCAAGGAAAAAGTGCTTGCCGCGAAGCGCGCCGGTGTCCACGACGTGATTCTGCCGGCGGAGAACCGCACCAATGTCGAAGAGGACCTCACGCCCGAGCAGTTGCAGGGACTGAACACCCACTACGTCAAGACCATCGACGAAGTGCTGGCCTTCGCTCTGCCGAGTTCTCCGCGCGAGGAACTGGCGGATGCTGAGGAGCGGGAGAAGGTGTTGAGCAACTAAGAAGCTCTCAGCTGTCAGCTTTCAGCTCTCAGTTTTCGGCTCTCAATCTTATTCTCAAATGCCAGCCTTTCGGGGCTGGCATTTTTGTTTCTCGGCGCTCGTCTTCGTCGCTGCGCGACATTACTCGGGGATTTGTCGCATTGGGCTCGCGACTTTTGCTCGTGCCCTGGGTTTGATGGCGTATCGGGAGGTCTCATGCCTGCGATGGCCTTGGAGCCTCACGAGAAAGAACAGTCCACCTCCCATTCCCGTCAAACTAAGGAGAGTCGAAAATGAAGTTTATCCGCAAGGTTTTGCCCCTTCTCTCGCTCGGACTGGCTGCGATTTCAGCCAGCGCCCAGTACGGTACGACTCCTATCAAGCATGTGATTGTGATTTTTCAGGAGAACCGCACTCCTGACAATCTGTTTCAGGGATTGTGCACGGCGAACGGTGGTGTGCCCGGTTGTAGCGCGTCCGGCACATCGAACTACGATATTGTCTCGACTTATGTGAATGCCGAGGGGCAGACCGTGCCGTTACTGCCCGTTGGACTGGCGACAAACTTTGATCTTGACCATAGCCATGGCGGGCCGAAACTCAATGGAACGGTCAGCGGATGGAATTTCGAGTTCGAGAACCAGGGGGTTACTGGCAAACCGGGAGTCAACGTTCCCGCGGTTTGTGGCGCAAACATTTTTGGCTGCGTGGTGCCGGCCGCTAACGATTCTCAATTCATGTATGTCTACAACACGCCCGTGAAGAACAGCAATGGAACGACGGGCGGGCTGCTCGACCCCTATATCGCGCTCGCGACAAACTACGGATGGGCGAACAAGATGTTCCAGACCAACCAGGGTCCAAGTTATCCGGCGCATCAGTTTATTTTTGGCGCGACTTCGGCTCCCACGGCAGAAGACGATGCGGCGGGAATCTTTGTCTCGGAAAATGCTCCGGGCAATTACGGCTGCGGTGGGGGGGAGTCGGTGCAACTCATCCGTCCGAATGGCAATGGGGCGGCACCGTTTGGCACAGAGACTCCGGGCGACGTTACGCCGGAATGCTTCAACCGCAATGCGATGGATTATCTCTTCAGCAAACCTAATCCGAAGATTACCTGGACTTACTATGCGCAAGGGCAGACGAGTCTGTGGGTCGCGCCTAACTCGCTTTCGAATATCTGCCTTCCTGTAGGCGGACTCTGCACCGGGCCGGACTGGACCAAAGGCGAGTCCAACGGATACGTCGACACCGCGCCGCCCGATGCCTTAACCGACATTGCTGGCTGCAATCTCTCGCAGGTAAGTTGGATCACGCCGGCTGGACAGTATTCCGACCATCCGATTAACAGCGGCCAGGGGCCTTCGTGGATCGCGGCTATCGTTAACGCGATCGGGACGAACACAAACTGCGACGGCGGCACGGGCTACTGGAAAGACACAGCCATCTTCATTACTTGGGACGATTGGGGCGGCTGGTACGATCACGTGCATCCCGTGTTCCAGACGGGCGCGAACCAGGACGACTACCAGTTGGGGTTTCGCGTACCGCTCATCGTCGTTTCAGCGTACTCGCCGAAGGTCGGATACATCAGCAACCTCAAATATGATTTCGGCAGCATCGTGAAGGGAATTGAGGGCATCTTTGGCCTCGGCAGTCTCGGTTTCGCCGATGCGCGCGCGGCGAGTGATCTGCACGAGTTCTTCAATTTTCACAATACGCCGACGGTATACAAGACGATACCGGCGCCGCTTACTGGAACCTTCTTCATTGATGAGGTGACGAAGGAGATCGATCCGCCGGACAATGACTAGGCGGACTTCAGTTGCCGAATCACGAGGGTGGTCACGGTCTCGGTCGTGGCCGCCCTTGATCATCCCTTACAGCGGGTTGAGACGGGCCAACTGGTGGCTCGGGCCTCGTCAAGTCGTGTGCGGGTGCGCCAGGTAGTGCTGTCGCAGCAGGTCCTTCCCATAGTCATTCCCATTGGGCGTTCGCACGACGCAGTGAATGTGCTGCTGGGTCGGCTTCTTGGGATCGGTGGCAAATTCCCGCAGATTCGCCGGCCGCTGGTGATCGAATTCAATCAGAATCACAGGACTCTGCACGCGGTAATAGAAGGCGCTGTCGGTCTGCGTTCCGCCGATCCAGGTGAACCAGGTATTGTCGAGGTGCCGGTCCACTTCATCCATCTTTACGCGAGTGTGGCCGTCGTCCATGTTGCTGACATAGAGGTGTACGAGATCGCGCAAGCGGGCGCGAGCGGGATCCGCCAGCTCGTTTGTACGTAAGCCCGCGTATTCGATCATGACGTTGTCTTTAAAGGCCTCGGTCAGGTTGTTGTTGCCGGTCTTGGAGAAGTTAAGGATTGCCTGCTGGCGCTGGGCGTCGGAGAGCGCCCGCAGCATTTCGAGGCCATCATTTTGCTCCTGCTGAAGGATGACCAGACCCTTATATTTGCCGGAGGTTGCGCGGACGGGCTCAGAGCCGAAGAAAAAGGGGGTCATGACCACCTGATCGCCGAGGACGAAATAGTTGATGATCGCGTGATGGCCGCTCAGTTGCCAGCCCCAAGGTTCGGAGGCGGAGGGCTTGCCGAGGATGGTGATGAAGTAGAGCCACTCGCCGAGGAAAACGTGTTCGTTGGACAGCTCGGCAAGGGTCTCATTCAAACGCATGATGTTGCGCGTCAACTCGAATCCTTTTGCGCTGAGCGAGGCTTGCATCAGGCCGAAGGCCGCGTCGCGTTGCGCGTCCGTCATCTCCTGGAAGCCGATTCCCGCCCGCACGTAGAAGTGCTGATTCATCCATTTGCGCCATTGCACGTCATCGACTGGAAACATGGTTCTTGCCAACTGCACGTTGTTTAATGACGCAATGAATTTTTCGGCGGCGTTGCGAACCGGTTCCGTGGAAACCCCGCTGGGAGCGATCTTGAACAACCCAGGAATGGGTTCCCAATTCGTCGTGATTCCATGGAACGGCGCTGCGAGACCTTCCTGCTCGTACTCTTCGGACATCTGGCGAAAGCGCTCTGCCATGTCAGTCGCTGACTGCTTCTGGCCGAAGGCCCAAGGAGCGAGCACTGCCGTCGACATCAGTGCGGCAAGAAATTCGCGCCGGGTGGGAGGCTTCGGTTTGGAGTGACTGTGGTGGCGATGCGCAGGATGGAGTTTGTGGTCCACGTTGCCTCCGTTACGACAAATCGCGGGCACGATAGCATGCGCGGTACAGCTGATGCAACCGAGATGACAGCTAGACGAGGTAACTGTCGGATTACACTCAGAATCCAGGTCGCTGGTCATCCAACCCCGCTGCTCTAGAAGAATTCCCCTAAAGAAGCGACAATAGCAACGGATGACAGCTACGGTCGCCAGTCCGCTAACAAAGCCTGAAGGCGCGCACTCTCCGGATGCCAAGCCCAAGCTTGGGCTGCGCGCTTGGATGGAGCGGGTTCTGGTGGAGTGTGACCGCGCTGCGGCGGGGTTTGATGCGGACCCGGTGCACGATCTCCGTGTGGCTTTGCGGCGCTGCCGGTCGCTGGCCGATGGCATGATCGCGATCGATCCGGATTCTTCGTGGAAAGAAATGAAGAAGGCGGGGCGGAAACTTTTTCAGGCGCTTGGGGAACTCCGCGACATGCAGGTGATGCAGGAGTGGATCGAGAAGTTGAGCGGCCTCGATCATCTGACCGAGGACCATCTCAGTTCTGCTGATTCCACTCCGCGCGATTTAAGTCTGCAGCGATTTAAGTCAGAGCGATGTCAGCGACCCTGTTGTCGTAAAGCTCTTCGATCACATCCACGCCCGCGAAACGGAATGCAAACAACTGGCATTCAAAGATCTCAACCAGTTTGATCGCAAGCAATGGCGCCAGTGGTCAAAGAGTCTGCCGCAGCGGGCGGCGCGAGTGAGGCCGGGAAGCGCGGTGTATCTGCATCTGGCGCTGGAGAAATGGACGGCTGCTTACGACCTGCATAAACACGCTTTGCGGACGCGTTCGCGGGTCAGCCTGCACGCGTTGCGCATTGGCATCAAACGCTTCCGTTATACCGTGGAAAATTTTCTGCCTCGCCAGCATGCTCTGTGGGGCAGCGATCTCAAAGAACTCCAGGACCTGCTCGGCGAAATGCACGACCTCGATGTTCTATTGGCGACGGCGCTTGAAATCCACGCCTTCCCGGACGCCGCGAGCCGCGACCGCTGGCGTCAGAAATTGAACGCCGAGCGCGCGAAAAGAATCGATCGTTACCGCGAAATGATGGTCGGTAAGGATTCGTTGTGGCGAGTGTGGCGTGCAGAGCTGCCCTCGGGTGAGGCATTGCGCTCGGCTGCTATGAACCGGCTGCGCGTGTGGGCCGGATATCTCGATCCCGATTTCCCGCACTCGGAGCGAGTGGAGCGACTGGCGCTGCTTTTATATGACGGACTGCTGGATGCCGGTTTGCTCGCGGCTGCGCATGCGGCCGACGATTCGGGCGACGATTCTGCCCACGGGGGCGCGGCAAAACATCATCGCGGAAATGGTGGCCTGAATTCGGCCGCGGCCGATCGCGATCCGCGGGCGATCTTGCAGGCTGCCGCCCTGATGCATGATGTCGGCAAGTTTAAGAATGACCAGAATCATCACAAGGCTTCGTACCGGATGATTCGCGGCCTGGCGCGGCCGCTCGGATGGAGTGCGCGCGAACTGGAACTGGCGGCCGTCGTTGCCCGCTATCACCGCGGCGCGTTGCCGCATCCGCGGGGGAAAACGGTGCAACTGCTCGACCTGCTGGATCGTCCGCTCGCGATGGAGTTGGCCGGCGTTCTTCGGCTGGCGAACGCGCTCGACATGCAGCCCCGGCAGAACGGTCATCATCATTACACCGAGATCGCTCCCCGGCTGGAAGTGAGTGTCGAAGTGAGTGGCGTCGTGAGTGACAAGGATCGTTGCATCGTGGTGCGAGTCCCGGGATATTCGCCTCTGGACCGTTCCGCGCAAGATGTGGCGGCGGCGCGGCATCTGATCGAAACCGTGCTGCGGCGGCCGGTGCTGGTGAGGGCACTGCGAAGTGCTTCACCACGGAGGCACGGAGTCACGGAGAAAAGCCTGAACCAGTAAAACCGTGAAGCTGTAAAAATCGGCAGGGGAAGGTCCGTCTTCGCGACACTAGTCTGCCACTTCTCAGCATTCGTTTTCGCTTCCACACTTTATTTGTGAATCACGCAAAACTAGTTTCGATGGCGGTGCGGTGGCTGCGGCAATATCGCTGCGGCGTGGTGCTGAGCGAGCAGGCTTGTGTCAGTGGCGAAATGCCCGACGCGATTGGCTGGAAGAAGGCTTGCCACTCCGTGCTCGTGGAATGCAAAGTGTCGCGCGGCGATTTTCTCGCCGATCGCGACAAGCCGTTCCGGCTAAAGCCGGAGGCCGGCGTTGGGTGTGAGAGGTATTATCTTGCTCCACGTGGGCTGATCCGCGCGGATGAAGTGCCGGCGGGATGGGGATTGCTCGAAGTCGAGGGCCGCGAAGTGGAACGCGTCAAATCGTCGGCCAAGAACTTGCGAACGGAACTCGGTTTCAAGAGCGAGATGAATCTGCTGCTTGCAAGCCTGCGCCGCGTAGAGATCCGAATCGAACCTGAGAGCATCACTGACTTTCTGAAATGGAAAAATCGCATGGCCGAGTACAACCGCGGAAGTCTGCCTGAAGGATTGGTAGCCGAGAAGGAAGAGCCTAACGGATTTCTACTAGGGAATTTCTGATTAAGTCCTGCCGAGCGGGGCGGGATGCCCTCAACGCGAGTCCCACAGCGGCTAAAAGCCGTATTGATTTTTAACGAGTTGCGGTGCGGCTAGAAGCCGCACCCTTTCAAAGCGGTCCATGACCTGACTTAATCAGACGCTCCCTCGAAGCGGCGGGAGATTAGAACCTGGCGATCTGATACCGAGACGTGCATTGAAAAAAATGAAGCCGGGCTTATGGCCCGGCTTCGATTGCCTTGGCTGCGATGCGGTTACATCACGAGCCTTGGCGCTAAAAGTTTTCAGGAGCGAGAATGTAGCCGCACTGGTCCGAGCAAATCGGTGCCCAGTTTTAGACTCCATTCAATGGCTTAGATCTAGACTCGCAAGTAACAGAATCTAAAGCTTTATTCGGCGAGCCTCGGCGGAATCACAACGGAATAGTCTGGCGTGCGGCGAAACCGGGGTGTTGACAACTTTTGCACAGTTTGTGTGCGGCCGCCTCAAAAGCTTTCGGCTCCAACGGGTGAATCTGTATAATCCCACACAAGAATGTCTGAGTGGAGTTACGGGGCGACGAGTCTGTTATTGGAGCGGATAATTTGATGGCAATTGGGGATCCAGTGGGACCCGTAACGGATAAGCGCACTCAGAAAGAGAAAACGAAGAAACCCTATTCCAAGCCCGGTTTCCGCTTCGAGCACGTTTTCGAAACACAGGCCCTGAGCTGCGGGAAAATTCACGGCCACTCTACCGTCTGCAACATCAGCCGCAAGACTTCCTAGCCGCTCCAGAGGCAGCGGCCATTCGAACCTCTTCTACTTCCAATAAGACCGTGGGGTTACGCTATTTCAGCCCGCTTTGCGTCAGTTTTACGGCGCAATAGTCGGCGCCGCCGCAGTTGGTGGCCAGCACGACGGCAAGAAAAACCACATTCCGCGTCGGCGGAAGAGTGAGAGAGCTGACCGTCTTATTGGGATTGATGGCAAACGAATAACCGAAAACGTCAAATGGCCCGGTGTTGTTTCCGCCATTGGCTTGATCACGGTACGCCATGTCCCTCGCGATCGACTCTCCGTTGAAGCCGAGAGGATTGAACCAGTCGCTAAAATTCTGGCTGAGCGTGGTGGTGGTGGAGTCGCTGTAGTTGACGGTGAAGGACTGCGTCGTACCGGTACTGGTGACGTTTACGGCGGCCGCCAGAACGATCAAGGTGCCGTACTGACCTGCTGGGAGCGTAATGGTAGTGTTCGCCCAACCGTCGAGCGCGTTTGCCGGCCCCATGGTGAACGCAATTCCATTCCACGTCACAGTAGTTCCCATCAGATTCGAGGAGTAGGCGTTGCCGTCGTTGTCAAGGCCGCCGGTGTTTGAGAACGTCGTGCCGTCAGTGTAGATGCCGTTGACGTTGTAATGGGTGGGGTCGCTGACGTTGGTGTAAGTGGTTGCCGAGGGAGTCGACTCGGTCGAGAAGTAGATGCTCTCCGCCTGGGCCGCAGCTGCAGTGTTGTCGGCAGCGATGCCGCTCGATCCACCGTAGTAATTGGCGGCCTGGGCGGTGTAGGTGCTGGCATTCGTCAGCCTAGTCGTGACGTCCCACATTGTAACCACGTTGGCGCCACCGGTGCCGCCGGGTTGACCCATCCCGACGAAGATACGATCCTTCAATCCGTCATCAAATTCGGTAATCGGCGAGCAGACTCCGTTCGCCGCTGCGCCTGGATTCACGTTCTTGTTGTCGGACATGGCCGGGGTCGTGTTCATCGCCCCCGTACTGGTGTTGAAACTGATCGCATAAAGACCCTGGGTGGTCGTGGTCGCGTCAGTGCCGCAGGTGTAGAGCGTGGACGTGGCGTTCTTCGGCCCGTTCATGTAGTAGTTGTTGTCGAAAGCGCCGTCAAACAGAATCTTGTTGGTGTTCGTGCTCTTGGCCCCGAGCTGTACCACCGTACCCGATCCCGCCGCCAGAGTCACTGGCAGCTGCGTCACCGATGTGTTGCCTGCCGCGTCGTAGGTCGAGAACAGGTAGAGATAGCCGTTAAAGGGATCAAGGATTGGCCCCGGACCGGTCAGGTACGTGTAAGTGCTTCCGGTGTTGCCATAGGTGTACGACGCCGGAGCCGCGGCTGTAAACGACGTAGCGCCGACGGTGAAGGCGTAGACCTTTTCAGAGTCGGTGATGTAGACCTCGTTGTTGATCTCATCGTAGAGCGGACCGCTCATCGCGGGCTTGTTCGTAGTTTCGAAGGCCGGGTTGACCGGTATACAGAAATCTATGCTGGGATTGGTGGTGGTGCTGAAAATATTCTTGATGTGGTAGAGCAGTCCGTTGTTGGCGCTGACGAAACCGGTATTGCTGGAATAATCGACGTAAATCTCGGAATGAGTATTTTGAGCCGGATATTTTGTGTTATTGCAACCGGCATACTTCACGTTCGTATAGTCGACAGAAAAATCGCAGGATGTGCCGGCAGTAGCGCACTGCCCGGCGGTGAACGACGTGGCGCCGACGGCAACGGGCCCGGTGGCTGAGGAGCCCTGCTTGGCGACCCAAATCGTCACGTGCAACCAGGCATCGCCAGCGGGGCGGTTTTCAATCCACGCAACTCGCGACCCGTCCGCCGAAAGTACGGGAGACAGCGGCGATCCGCCCGTTCCGATCGCATACGAGAACAGAAAGTCGGGCCCGGTGCCCGGACAAAATCCGGTGCCATCGCCGGTGGTGTAGAGATTGGTGATGCCCACCAGATTGGCTTGACCCGGAGGCGTGGTGCTGTTGGGTGTCGCGTTAACTGTGTATACCGCGAAGTCGCCAACCGTGGCTGGCGTTGCCGAAAGGTTGCTGCAGCTGGGCGAGGCGTAGTTATAGGTGTAGATTGCGGGGGTTTCGCCGGTGGCCATGCCGGCCGTGGGCCCAAGAGAGATCGACCAGTCCACGTGGGAGTTCTTGCTTCGGCGCCGGAAACTTGGTAAGCCGGGCAGAAGTTGCAGCGGCAATTCGGCATCACCGTCAAGAGTCCGCAGGGATCCGTTCGTCATCATGATCGAACTGGCAGACATCGAGCTGGCGAACTGCGCGGCCTGTTTGTTGTGCTCCCGCAAGTAGCGCAGAAGGGTGTTATGCATGAATCGGGGATTATTGCTCACCTTCCACATGTCTTCGTCGGAGCCGTTGCGAGTGAAAACGACGCGCCGTGTGCTCCAGTCCTGCAAGAGGCCGACAGACTGGCGAGGGGCGGGATCGGCCGTGGTCTCCTGGGCGCACAGAGTGCTGAGCGCGAGGCAGACGACGGCGGCGGAGATGGCGGTGGCTCGAACAGTCGCTCGGAAATTCGCTCGAACGACACGAAAGGCGGATCCCATAGTTACTTTTCCCAATTGAGAATTTCTCCCTTTGGGAAATTATAGGAAGGCGCGATAGGCTGGGCTAATGCCTTTGGTAACGTGAAAAGTAGGCGCGAGGTGGGTCTTGCCGCGAAATGGGAACTTGAGTTGCACGAAGGGGCGGGTAAGTTGCTGATATCTATGGATCAGAGGAACGGGTCTCAGGTGTTAGGTGTCAGGTCTCAGGAAACCAGCAGTCCCTTAACCATTTTGGGTTGCTTTTGACTTTCCTGAGACCTGAGACCTAAGACCTGAGACCCTGACATTACATGTCCCGGCGGCCTTCCATGGCCTTCAACATGGTCACTTCGTCGGTATATTCGATGTCGCTGCCGACCGGAATCCCCATGGCGATGCGCGTCACCCGTAAACCCTGGCGCTTCAGTTGCTGCGCGAGATAGGTCGCAGTCGCTTCACCTTCGACGGTGGGATTGGTGGCCAGAATGATTTCCTCGATTTCGCCGCCGCCCACGCGGCTGATCAGGTTCGAAATGCGCAACTGCTCGGGTCCGACGCCGTGCAGCGGCGATATCGATCCGTGCAAGACGTGGTAGACACCGTTAAAGTGCCGCGTCTTTTCGACGGCGGCAATGTTGGTCGGCTCTTCCACGACGCAGACGATTTTCTGATTGCGCGTAGGACTGCTGCAGTAGTCGCAGGGATCGACGTCGGTAATGTTGTTGCAGATGGAGCACAGGCGCAACTTGGCTTTCACGTCGTGCACGGCGGCGGCCAGCGCGTCGGCGTCATCGGCGCTCGAGCGCAGAATGTGAAACGCGAGGCGCTGCGCACTCTTGCTGCCGATTCCCGGCAGTTTCTTGAGTTCGTCGATGAGCCGGGTCATCGGTTCAGCAAATTTAGACATAGGGAGAATCTGAGATTTGTAATTGGTGATTGGTAATTGAAGGGCAACTACGCCACGCCTTTCAATTACAAATTACAAATCGCAAATTACAGATTCAGTCCCATCCCTCCAAGCATTCCGCCCACGCTCGATTGCATCGCCTGATCCACTTTGCGTCCGGCTTCGTTGACGGCCGCCATCATCAGGTCCTGGAGCATCTCGACATCGCCATCCTTGATGGCCTCGGGATCGATCTTGATGCCGACGACCTGCTTGCGGCCATCCATTTTTACCGTGACCGTGCCGCCTCCGGCGGAGGCTTCGACGGTGGTCTGCTCCATCTTTTTCTGCAGCGTTTCGTACTGCTGCTTGGCCTGCGACATGAGTTCTTGCAGATTGAATCCAGCCATAAGAGAAACCTTTGGAGCGTGTTTTATAAATATCCTTCGGCCTGGGAAGTAGATCCCTCAGGGGCTAAAGCCTGCATTCTTCTGCACCCTAAACGGCACGGCTGAAGAGGCTGCGGAAAAACGCGTTTCCGGGATAGCGCCGCTCCCTCAGCGGCTGAAGCCGCATTCAAAACAGAGTGGTTATCGCAGCGGTGAACCGCTGCGCCACCCAAAAGCAAGTACAACGCCGAGTTTTTCCGCAAGCTGTGAAGCCGTGCCCTTCCCAAAACCGATTTATGAAACAAGCTCTATTCACTACCCCTATTCACTGCCCCGTGCACTGCCATGAAGGTTACGCGTTATCTTTTTCCCGGTAGTCGATTACGGTGCGAATTTCCGCTCCGAATTTTTCCTGCATGCGTTGCACAATCGGATCCTGTTCGGCGCGGCTGCGTGCGCTCCCGTTCGACGACTTGCGCGTCGCCGGTGGGGTCTGCGCTACGCCACCCGGTTCGGCAAGCACTTTGATGGGGCGACCGGCCACACCGCTGGCAGCGGCGCTGGCGACGCGGCGCGCGTCGTTGGTGAAGGTCATCTCGATCATCGTGCTCGACGCCGCAACTTTTGCCGTTAACACGTTGCCGTTGAGCGCCCATTCCGCGCTGCCCAACATCGAGACCAGCATTTGCTGGTTGCTGAGCGCGCCGAGGACGGCATCGCGCAATGACTCAGAATTCGCATCGCCCTTACTCTCGGCCTGCGGAGCGATTTTCGGCTCGCTATGGAGTTGGGGCTGAGGTTCGGGTTGCGATAGCGGTCGCGATTCCAGTGTGGGCACGGCCGATCCCATGATGACTCGTTGTGTGGTGCGGACACTCTTCTCCGCCAACTTGTCGGCCAACGCCGCGATCTCTCCCGAGCCTGCAGCTTTAGGATTAGGACCGCCTTTGCGCGCCGAGTCGGCGGCGAAGGGCGATACGGGATTGGATCGGGCTGGGGCCAGGGTCTCGTGCCGACGAACCTCTGCGGTCGGCGCTAGCATTGGCCGAGGAGCGGGACGCGTACCTCCAGAAACCGGCAGCGCCGCATCGCTCAGCAACTGTTCGATCGGGAGCAAGCGTTGCGCGTGCGCCATTTTCAACAGGCCCAGTTCCAGATGAAAACGCTGTTCCTGCCGGTACCCCAGTTCGGCATGCGTGCGCAGCATGATTTGCAGATGCCGGGCCAGATCTTCTTCACTGAACAATTCCGCGATGCGCGAGACACGGGCCCGCTCATCGGAGGAAACCTGCAACAAGGCGGAATCTTTGCCGGCGATCCTGGCCACCGTCACATTGCGCAGAAAACGCACCATCTGCCGCGCAAAGTGGGTGGGACTGTGGCCTTCGCCAATCAACTCATCGACAAGCACGAGGATTTTCTCGCTTGAGCTCTCCGCGACTGCCTGCATGACGGTTTCGAGGGCGACCGCAGGGGCCGAGCCAATCAGGCTGCGGACCGAATCGAGCGTGAGGTGGTCGGCAGTCGACGCGATCGCTTGATCGAGAATCGAAAGCGCATCGCGCATCGAGCCATCGCCTGCCTCGGCGAGCAGAGCAAGAGCATCGTCGTCTGCGGGAATATTTTCTTTGCCGACGATTTCGCGCAACTGGTCCATGATCGCGTCGAATTTCATGGCGCGATAACTGAAATGCTGGCAGCGTGAGCGGATGGTCTGGGGAATATCCTCGGGCTGCGTGGTCGCCATCATAAAGATGACGTGGCTGGGCGGTTCTTCCAGGGTTTTGAGAAGCGCGTTGAAGGCGGCGTCCGTAATCTGGTGGGCTTCGTCGAGGATATAAATTCTGAACCGGTCGCGCGCCGGGCGATAGCGCGCGGCTTCGCGCAATTCGCGGATTTCGTCGATGCCGCGATTGGTGGCGGCGTCGATTTCGATCACGTCGACGGAATTGCCCGCCCGAATCTCGGTGCAGGATTCGCAGATGCCGCAGGGCTCGACGGGAGGCTTGCCGGTCGTGCCGTTCTTTATGTCGATGGTGGAGCGGCAATTCAGCGCCATCGCGAGGATGCGCGCGACGGTCGTCTTGCCGATTCCACGATGACCGCTGAAGATGTAGCCGTGCGCGATGCGCTCTTGGGCGATGGCATTTTGGAGAGTGCGAGTAACGTGCTCCTGGCCGATGACCTCGGAAAATTTCTGCGGACGGTACTTACGCGCCAGGACCTGGTAGCTCATCGGAATTCTCGATTATACAGTCTGCGGCGGACGCGGGTTTCAAGAAAGGCGGATGCAAAGGTGGATGCTGTGGGAGGGAGGTCTTGCAGGGAATCGGAGAGAAAAAGGTTGGCAGCCCGGCAGGGATTCGAACCCCGATACTCTGCTCCAGAGGCAGATGTCCTACCGTTGAACGACCGGGCTATGCCAGAATTCTAATTCATTTTGCGGGCGCTGCAAAACTGCAAGAGCTCGCGTTAGAATCCACACAGCGGGACACAAGCAATGGCGATGCATACCGGCGAAAGCTTAACGGGATCGATCCCTTTCGACGCCACTTATGCCGAAATGGCGCGGCGTCCGCTTGAAGCCGAGCAATGCGCGCTGGTGGTCGTCGACATGCAGGAAAGATTGCTGCCGCCGATCTGGGAAAAGCAGCGACTCGTGCGCAACGTCCAGTTGCTGATTCGCCTCGCGGGAATCCTGAAGATCCCCGCGATGGCGACGACGCAAAATGCCAAGGGCCTTGGCCACACGGTCCCGGAGATCGCTTCGCTGCTGCCGGAGTCTCCGTCGATCGACAAGCTATCGATCGACAAGCTGACGTTCTCCTGCTTTGGCAGCGATGCGTTCTGCTCGATGCTGAAGCGCTTGCCCGGGCAGCGGACGACGGTGCTGCTCTGTGGCATGGAAACGCACATCTGCGTAATGCAGACCGCGCTCGGAGCATTGCGGGAAGGTTATTTAGTACACGTGGCGTCGGACGCCGTCAGTTCACGTACGGAATTGAATTGGGAAATCGGTCTCGATCGGATGAAGTCCGCGGGAGTAATTCTCTCCTCGGCCGAGATGATGATCTACGAACTGCTGCGGGCGTCGGGCTCGCCCGCATTTCGAGAATTGCTGCCGTATCTAAAGGGGTGAGTTTTTTCAGCACGGAGGCACTGAGGCACGGAGAAAATCAACCACTACAAAAAGGAAAAACCAAGGCGCCGTTTTCCGTGTACTCCGTGGTGAATGAGCAGTCGCGTTACTCCGCTGCGCCTTCTTCTTTCTGCTTCACCCGGACGACCGTGATCTTCGAAAACCCCTCGTCGAACGTCGGCGCCTTTAACTTGCTCGCCATCTTTCGCATGATGTCTTCTGGCACGGCCCGTCCGCGGCGCTGGTGGCGTTCCATGCAGACCTCGAGCGGCACATCGAAAAACAATCCCTGCACATCGTAACCGTAATCCTTCGCCAGTTTGATCCAGCTATGGCGGTCGTGGGGAGTGAGATTCGTCGCGTCCACATAGTTCATCGGACGCCGCGCAATCAGACGAGCCTTGAGCATCGATCGCAGATTGGAAAATACGAGATCCTGAAAGCGCTGCTCCTGCGCGTCATCAAACAACAGCTCGCGCAGCAGGTCGCTCGAGAGCGGATGAATGCTATGGCGCTTGAACCATGAACTCTTGCCCGATCCCGGCAATCCGATGGCTAGCACTACCGTGCCCTTGGTGGCGAGACCGGGAGCCGGAACGGCCGCGCCAGCCGGGGCATGTGCGGGCGATGCTAGGGATGCGGCTTCCGATGCTGCGTCAGATGGCTCGGCGACAACGGCCTGAGCTCCCGCTGGCGTCCGCTGACGGGAGCCGCCACGACCTCCACGGCCGCGTCTCCGGCGAGTGGGTCGAGGTCGCGATACGCTTGGAGTCGACGCTGGCTCTGCCGCGCTTTCCGCTTCGGATGTCGCCTCAGCCGTGGGGGCTGGTTCCGGCGTTGAGATCGACGCTCGAGATTCGGCCCGGCGCGACGCTGCTTTAGGCTCCCGGTCTTTTTTAGGCTCCTGCTCTTTATTTGTATTTGTGTGATGCTCGACTACTGGGGACTCGACGGCCGTTTCCGACCGCGCTTCAGCTACCGCTGGTTGATCGTCATAGAATCTTGGCTGCAAAGGCTCGGGCGCCTTGGTGGCTTCTTTGGTAGAGTCGGTTCCGGTCTTTTTCCGGCGCTTCAGGCGCTCGGTCATCCATTTCCGCATATAGCGCTTGTAGCATAACCGTGGACACCGGAGCAATCAGTCCCCGTGGCAGATGGGATACGTCATTGAGTCATTGGGATCATTGAGAGATCGGATCATTGAACGTCAAAGGCGCTTCTTGATTACCGGATGCTCCCATGTCCCGATTTGTTTTCCCGATTTACAATTGCTGCCAGGTGACTCTATGAACCCGACCCATCCTGCGACCGTCCCGGTTGCGGCGGATCAACTCCCGGCGGTGCCGCTCACAATCGAGGGGTACGCGACGCTGCACCAGATGATGCGTTTTCGCTGGACGGCATGGCGAGCGCTGGCAAAGGAAGACCGCCGCGCAATTACGAACGAAGCGGCTGAGGTGCTGGCGGCCATGGAAGCCAAGCCTGATGGCCAGTCGGCCCTGTTCTCGTTGCTTGGACACAAAGGCGACCTGATGCTGGTCCACTTCCGCGAAACTTTCGACCAGCTCAATCAAGCTGAGCTCGACCTGGCGCGCCTCCGGTTGAATGATTACCTGGAGCCGACCACCTCATATTTATCGGTGATTGAACTGGGCCTGTACGAGTCGTCGCTTAAGACTTACAAGACACTCGCTGAGCGCGGAGTGGAACCGCACTCTGCCGAATGGAAGAGTGCCATCTCCGAAACCACTGCGCGCCAGAAAGAAGCGATGAAGCCGCGGCTGTTTCCGTCGATGCCGCCGAATCGCTACCTCTGTTTCTATCCCATGGATCGGCGGCGCGGCGAAGACAAGAACTGGTACACGCTCCCGATGGAAGAGCGTCAGCGCCAGATGAACGAGCACGGCATGGTCGGCCGCCGCTATGCCGGAGAAGTGAAACAAATCATCACCGGCTCCATCGGCTTCGACGATTGGGAATGGGGCGTCGATCTTTTCGCCGACGATCCGCTGGTGTTCAAGAAGCTAATCTACGAGATGCGCTTCGATCATGTAAGCGCTGTCTATGCGCTATTTGGAACTTTCTATGTAGGCCTGCGCTGTCCGGCGGAAAAGCTGCACGAGTTGCTGGAAGGGAAGTTGCCGGGAGGCAGTTCTTAGTTGCCAGTTCTCAGTGAAAACCGTGCTTACTGAGAGCTGGGAACTCCGAAGCCATCTCATAACGCACCGGATTAGACTGCAGCGTCCCTCAGGGGCTGAAGCCCTCGTACCTATTGGCTTTGGCGGCACGGCTGAAGAGGCTACGGAAAAAGTGTGTTCCCGGCGCAGCGATCCCCCAGCGGCTAGAAGCCGCTATTGATTTTTACGAGTTGCGGTGCGGCTAGAAGCCGCACCCTTTCAAAGCAAGATCAAGGCCGGAGTTTTTCCGCAGGCTGTGAAGCCGTGCCCTTTCAACGCCATTTAGGTTAGGTTCCGAGAACTGGTTTTCGGGAAGTGGAATTCGTGCTTCTTCATGTCGACTCGCGACCCGCGGAATGTGACACCTTCCATCTGGAGACGAAATCTCTGCTCGGCTGCGTATTCGCCGGTTGTTTTGATCGCTCCGCCTGAGCCTAGCACGCGATACCACGGCAATCCTGGGACGTCGCGCAGAACTCTTGCCACCTGACGAGCCGCTCTTGGCCAGCCTGCGGCTTTGGCGATTGCTCCATAGGACGACACTTTTCCCCTTGGCAGAGAGCGTATGCAACGGACTACGCGAACGCGGCGAGCGTTTGCTGAGTTTGGCTCCGACTTTGGTCCCGATTTCGGTTCTGATTTCGGCTTTGGCCTGCTCTTACGTTTTGCGGCCATAGGCTCTGCGCCTTTCTTTCACTCGATTGATTAGGAAGTCGTTGGTCGGTAGTCGTTCGCGATTCGCGGATGACCCTTAGGGTTCTGCTAACGACCAGCGACAACCGACGAACGACGATTTTGGTCCATGCCGCAACCAACCGCAATCCTTGGGCTATCGTATACTGAGGTTCACCAATACAAATATTTACACAGGCCTGAGAAACCAGGGATTACGATAATCGCATCCCATAGTCATTGCCCACGACTAAAACTGCCTTTGGAGAAAAAAGAATATGTTGCGCTTCCTTAAAGCGTTGTCCCTCGCGTTAGCTTTTGCGGCTCTCATCATCGTCATGACCAGTTGCGGTTCGAGTTCGGCGAAGGCTCGTTTCGTCAATGCCATTGCGGACTCCAACGACTACAACAACGAGGGATTGGATATTTATTTTGGCAATAGCAAAGGATTCTCAGACGTTCCTTTCGGCGCGGAATCAAATTCGACCTACGCGTCCGTGCCCTCTGGCGATCAAACGGTTGCGGCTTATCTGACCGGCCAGCCGACGACATCGACCCCGGTCTTCACCCACCCCGGGGTTAACGTGGGCAGTGGGTCGCAATACACGTTGGTTGCAACGGGATCTGCGGCTGGCACCGGCAGCAATGTCGTCATCCTGAACCCGACGGATAACAACACGGCACCGGCCAACGGCAATGTAAATTTCCGCATCATCAATGCGTCACCTAGCGGACCCTTCGGCGGCGGACAGACTCCCGACATATACATCATTCCGAACCCTGCCAACGGCAACCTGCCTTCATGCACTACGGCGAACGGCTGCGTTTCAGGACTGGCTTACCAGAGCACCAGTCCGTATATAACCCTTCCCATCAATACTGAAGGCAACGGTTGGCAGTTGGTCGTCACGCAAACGGGAAATCTACAGCCATGGTTCAGCTCGACCATCAACGGTTTTGGCAGTTCAGCCGAGGGAGCGATTTGCACCATCGTACTCACCGACCAGCAGAACGGATCCCAAATGAGTTCGGTTCCGATCCTGCTGAATGACCTCAATGGATGCACCAACTGATCGCGGCTGATCGTCAGACGGGACGTCAGGCGGGAAGCTTCCCGCAGCTTCGTGTTGGGTCGCAGTTTCGGCGAAACTTGCAGCGAGACTCCCAGCGAAAAGGGACCGGGTCTGGGACGAGGCCCGGTAATCCGGTCGACAAGCTGATAAAATCCCTTTTGCTTACGAAGCCTTTTGGAGAATCTCGGATGTTTCGCTGGTTGCTTGCTTTACCCCTCATGCTGGCCCTGGTGGCGTCGAGTATCTTTCTGGCCAGTTGCAGTTCGAGCGGCACCTCGCAGGTTCGCGTCCTCAACGCCATCTCCGACGGCCCAGAGGTTGACGTGTCGGTGAACGGAACCAAGAGTTTTACCCAACTGTCATTTGAGAGCATCTCTCCGGGCACGCAACCGGGATACACGAATGTGCCGTCGGGTGGCGTGACGGTCGAGGCATTCCTGACCGGAAACTCAAAACCGGCTCCGCCTGAGAGTTCTTTCACGCTCAACGGCTCGACGCACTACACCGTGGTACTCATGGGTTTCAACAGCGTGACGCAGGGCACCAACGAGCCGACTGCCGTACCCATCACCGATAACAATGCCGCGCCGCCTTCTGGACAGCTCGAGTTCCGCATCATTAACGCCTCGCCGAGTTCTCCGGGAGGGCTGGTCGATGTCTATTTCGAGCCGAATCCCTTTAACGGCGACCTCAGTGGTCTGACTCCGCAAATCCAGGCCCTGGCTTATCAGCAGGGAAGCCAATACCAGAAGCTGACCGCGAATCCGAATGGCAGCGGCTTTGCGGTGATCGTGACTCCTTCGGGAAATCAAACGACGCAAGTAATCCGGCAAAATTATCCTTCAACCACCACTGGCGGAACGATCACCACGCTGGTGCTGGTCGACGTGCTGAATGGTGGAGAAATCTCGCCGACGCCGGTTGCGATCGACGATCTGTTCTAAAGATGTGAAGAATTTCGCGAAGAATTGACGCAAATGAAGATGGCGGCTGCTGAAGCGCTTCCTAGAGAAAATAGCTGGAGAAAATAAAAGAAAGATGTGGTGCCGGTTGAAACTCTTGCTTCTCGCTTTGCCGCTTGCTGCTGCGTGCCTTGTGACCGCCGGTTGCGGCAACGGTAGCGCCCAGGCGCAGGTGCGTTTTGTTCACGCCATTCAGAACGTCGGTCCCATGGACATCGATATCACCACGCCACCCAGTATCGTCCCGTTGCAAGTCTTCACCAACGTCTCATTCCTTGGAGTTAGGCCGAACCAGCCGGGCTACACTGCGGTGGGTTCGGGCACCGACACGATTGCGGGTTTCCTGACGGGAACGACGAACGTCGCGTTCAATAGCACCCCTCTCAATCTGACTGGTTCGCAGCAGTACACCGTGATCGCTACCGGCGTGGTCGGAAACGGTCAAAATGCATCGATCCTGACGATCCCTGACGACATTCCCAACCCGGTGGCAACCAACCTTGCATTCCGTGTGATTAACGCGTCGCCAAGTGGACCGGACGGCACCGGGGGTGCAGTCGACGTTTATATCCTGCTGAATCCGAGCAATGGCCCGAGTGGCTCGCCGGCGTTTCCTGCTGTCACTTACCAACAGTCCAGCGAATACATTACGCTTCCCTATAATCCCAACAATGATGTCACTCCTCCCGGCTACACGGTGTTCGTGACGAAAGCTGGAAGCACGGCGCCTCCCTACATCATAGGGCAGGGTTTGTCGCCCACCAACGGTGGTGCGGTTCGAACCATTGTTCTAACGGATGTTCAGAATGGAAATACGATGAGTTCGACTTTCCTGGAATTGTCGGATCTCGACTAACGCTCGTGCCCGCTAGATCGTCGAACTCAAGCTTCGACAGTGAATCTCGACTTCGGCCGTCGAGTTCGCTACGCCCCACCCTTGTTGAAGGACTTCGCTGCCGCCTCTTCATCGTCGAACACTTCAAAAATCGTGAGCAGCTTGGTAACCTGAAGCAGATCGCCGACGCGCTGGCTAAGACTTGCCAGCTTTACGGCTCCGCCGGCACTGCGGGCGCTGGTATAGAGAGAAACCAGCGTTCCGAGGCCGCCGCTGTCGATGTAATTGACCTCGCGCAGATTCATCACGACGTTTGGGTTCTCGGACAACAGTTTCTTGACGATGTCGCGAAGCGTGGCGGATTCTTCGCCGAAGACGACGCGGCCGCTACAATCGACGACCAGTACACCTTCCATCGCTCGCGTGCTCATTCTCAGTTGCATAGCGCAGGACTCTCCCAGTTGCCAGATACTGAATCTATCAGCCTACCCCTGTCGCCGTGCGCCGCGCAAGCAGGAGGGTCGCTGAGTAGTGTCTTGGCTTGCCTTCTTCACCACGGAGTCACGGAGGCACGGAGAAAACCTTGAGACTGTAAAAACCAGAAGGTGAGGTCTCGCTTAGCAGTTGGGGGTTCTCTCTTCTCCGAGTCTCGCAAGCGGCGCGGCCGTCGATTTGCCGCCGGCCGGCTGCGGTCACAAGTGCCCGATTCACGGCACCTCTGACCGCCCTCCGGCAAACCAGCGATTCGCGCTGCGGAGCCGAACCTCGAGGATGTTGGTAAACAGGCCCAAAAGCGATCGTGCTCACCATGGCTATTGGCGTGCGAGGGCTCCGTCATCAGCTCGCCCGGGGCGGTCTGGCCACGAGTCCTACATCTTTATGCGGTCCATCGTCGCTCGCCAGCCCGTCGTGTATTTATCGCAGCGAGAGGATGAAGGAGCGCTTGTGACGTCTGGCATGAAGTGTGTGGAGAGTTGCCTCAATTGCCATTTGCGTTCCCACAGTTTTTTCTGTGAGCTCTCCCAATCGTCCCTCGATGCCTTCAACAAAATAAAACATGCCGCCGTTTTTCCGGAACACGCGGTGGTGCAGGTCGAGGGCCAGAGTCCGTGGGGGATTTTCATTCTCTGCCAGGGCCGCGCCAAGCTCTCCACGACCTCGCGCGAGGGGAAAACATTGATCGTACGCATCGCCGAACCCGGCGAAGTGCTCGGTCTGCATGCCATCATCACCGGCGGTCCCTACGAACTGACGGTTGAGACCATGCAACCCTGTCAGCTGAATTTCGTTGGCCGCGAAGATATGCTGCGTTTTCTGCGGGAACATGCGGACGCCAGCTTTCACGCCACCAAACATCTCGCTCGCGATTGTGCCGATGCCTACGGCGTGGTGCGTGCGATCGGGCTCTCGCACTCCGTCTCGGAACGGTTTGCCCGGTTCCTGCTCGAGACCGCGGCCGACGGCCAGATCAGCAATGGAACCGTGCGCGTGCGTCTGGCCATGACTCACGAGGAAATCTCGCAACTCGTCGGCACCAGCCGCGAAACCATCACCCGCCTGCTCTCTGAGTTCCGAAGGAACGAAATGGCCGAGCTGAAAGGCTCGACGCTGATCATCCGCAACCACCCTGCGCTCAAGAACATGGTTCGAGCCTGACAAGATGCCCTGACAGTGCGGCAATTTGCTGCCGCATATCGGCCAGTCACGAGCGAGTCAAAATGCCCGCACGACGGTAACTTGGGCCAATTCCCGCACTGGTAGAAAATCAAAGTGACGTAGTTCCCTTCCTGACGGTTATTACCCCGCAGGATGTACGGCCTTGTAGCGAGGTACCCATGGCGACAGCGAAGATTGAGAAGGCAGGCATAAGTTTTGCTATCAAGCGGCAAGCGGGTCCGATCGTAATCGAGCTGCGCCCTCACCACGACACCATCGCCGCATTCAAAGGCGTCGAGATCACGTTCGAGATGCTCAACGGGATGACTGCCGACCGGGCGAGGAAGATTCTCGACGTGCTCAATGAAAACCTGGTGGGAGTTGTTGTAACCACTGCGTCGAACGACAAGTCGGAAGCGGCGTCAGTTTGACCAAATCGCCGGCCCCGAACCGTACCGGCAAAATACCAACCTTATGGATGACCGCAAGGCCGAGCGCTTTGGACGATACGAGATCCTGACCGAACTCGGACGGGGCGCCATGGGTGTTGTCTATAAGGCGCGCGATCCCAAGATCAATCGCGTGGTCGCGGTCAAGACGATTTCCCTGGCCGGTCAATCTCCACAAGAGGAATCGGAATATCGCGAGCGCTTCTTGCGCGAAGCGGAAGCTGCCGGCCGCCTGTCACATCCTGGCATCGTCACGATTTTCGATGTGGGGGAGGAACCTGACACTCGCTCTCCTTATATCGTGATGGAGTTTGTCGGTGGCCAGTCTCTCGAACAAGTGCTGTCGCATGATGACCACAAGCTGCCGGTAAAGACCGCGTTGCAGTTGACGCTCGAACTTGCCGAGGCGCTCGATTGTGCGCATGGTCAGGGCGTGGTTCACCGCGATCTGAAGCCTTCGAATATCCTGTTGACCGAAGATGGCCACGCCAAGATTGCCGACTTCGGAGTGGCGAAACTCAATCTCGCCAATCACACGCTGGCAGGGCGCGCGTTGGGCACGCCCGCCTATATGTCCCCTGAGCAGTTGAATGGCGATGTCGTGGACGGGCGATCGGATCTGTTCTCGCTTGGTGTCGTCCTCTACACAATCTTGACTGGCTATCGGCCGTTCCAAGGCAATAGTGCGATGACTGTTTCGTTCAAGGTCGTCAACCGCGATCCCATCCCGGCGACTCTGCTCGACACCGACTTGCCGCCGGGGCTCGACTACATCATTCAACGAGCCATGGCCAAGGAGCCTGCCGAGCGGTACCAGCGCGGCATGGAGATGGTTCTCGATATCCAGCACCTGCAACAGGGCCGCGAACCGTGGAGCAAAGCGAAGCTGCCGGCCTCGCACACGCGCCGACGCGGCCCGGAGGGTGCCAATCAAATCGCAAGGTCGGCACTCGGTGAACCTCGGATTGCCGCGAGACTCCTGGCTACGGCGCGCTCTTTGAGGCAGAGGCAGAGTCAGCGTCAGCGGCGCGGTGATGCCGACGATACGCCGGAAGGGAAGCGAAGGAAGATTTCAAACCGCGCGGCGGTCGGGTTCGGTATTGTCGTCCTTGGATTTGGAGTGTGGGCGGCTACATTTGGCCTTCGCGGAGCGCCCCGCACTGCCGGACCAGTGCCTCCGGTGATAGAGCCCGCTACGGATAAATCAGGTTCGGACAAAACTGCTTCGGACAAATCCGGTTTAGACAAGGCGGGCGAGTTGGCATCCCCCGCGAACACGACCCCTGCAATGGTCACCAGCGCGCCGGTCCAGGCGGCCTCGATCTCTTCGGGAAACCCCGTCGGAAACTCGGTAAAAATCGCCACCGGTAATTCGTCGCACCCTGCTGCCACTTTGGTCATCGAGGTCGACCACAAATTTGCTGATGCTCAGCTGTCACTCTGGGTGGATGATCGCCTGACCTACACTCATCGTCTGGCAGCCACCAGCGAAAAGCGCCTTGTCTTGTTTAACCGCGTCGAGGGACACGAACTTCATTCCTTGCAGATCCCGTCGGGCAAACATCGTGTCCGCGTGCAAGTAACCTCGGTTGGATCTAACCCTGCTCAATCTGCCTCTGCTCAATCCGCCACGCTGGCCGGCGATTTCTCGAGCGATCGGCAAAGCGTTCTCCGGGTCAACTTCAGCAAGCGCGGCGAAATGAATCTGGCGCTACAGCAAACGAAGCAGATGTAATTGCGGCGGAAGCACCCGCTTCCGCGCCATGTAGCCTCCACCCTCCGCCCCCCACTCCGATATAATCCACAGCTTCAGATGGCACTCGCTCCCGGCACAAAGCTAGGTCCGTACGACATCCAGTCTCTGCTCGGCAGCGGGGGCATGGGAGAAGTGTATCGAGCGCGTGATTCGCGGCTGGACCGCATCGTTGCCATTAAAGTTCTTCCCGCGTCTTACTCGGCCGACGCCGAGCGCCTGCAGCGTTTTGTGCAGGAAGCGCGCTCTGCTGCGGCCCTGAATCATCCGAACATCCTTTCGATTTTCGATATCGGCGAGGAGCGCGGTGCACCTTACATCGTCTCGGAATTGCTCGAGGGGCAGACACTGCGGGAGCGCATCCGCAACGGACCCCTTTCCACGCGCAAAGCAATCGACTATGCATTGCAGGTCGCGCGCGGACTGGCTGCGGCGCACGAGAAGGGAATCGTCCACCGTGATTTGAAGCCCGAAAATCTGTTTGTTACGAGCGACGAACGGGTGAAGATTCTCGACTTCGGTCTGGCAAAACTGACGCGCCCGGAAAATAACTCCGGCGCAGATGCGCCGACTGTGCAGGTGAATACCGAACCGGGCCAGATCATGGGGACCGTCGGCTACATGTCTCCCGAACAAGTCCGGGGGAAGGCCGCCGACTATCGCTCCGATATTTTTTCCTTCGGTTCGATTCTGTACGAGATGCTCTCAGGACAGCGCGCGTTTCGCGGAGACACTGCCGCCGACACTATGAGCGCGATTCTCAAAGAGGAGCCCGCCGAACTTTCGGAGTCGACGCGCAACGTTCCCGCGGCCCTCGAACGCGTGGTGCGGCATTGTCTGGAGAAAAATCCGGCGCACCGTTTCCAGGCGACCGGAGATTTGGCCTTCAACCTCGAAGCGCTCACTGACAGCTCGGTTGCCAGCAAGACAACTTCGCAGCACGCGATCACAGACGCAGCAGCTACGGCGGCGCTCTCGGAGAAAATTGCGGCGGTGCCAGTCGAAGTTACTTCCCACAACCATCTCCGCGACCTGGCCGGTGCGCTGATTCTGGCGTTGCTGGCGCTCGGTCTCGGATGGCTCTGGGGGCGAGGCAGCGTTTCGACGCCGCTGGCCGAGTACCAGCCGATTACGTTTCGCAACGGCTCTATCGGCAATGCGCGTTATGCGCCTGACGGCAGCATTGTCTACAGCGCTTTGTGGGATGGCGGCGAACCGCAGCTCTATGTCGGTCACACCGACAACCCCGGCGCACGGGAACTCGGCGTGAAAGATGCGGAACTGCTTTCGATCTCGAAGACCGGTGAACTCGCAGTTCGCCGCAATGCGGTGAACCTGGGCGGCTATGCCATCGCCGGAACGCTCGCCCGCCTTCCGATGGCTGGAGGCGCGCCGCGTGAAGTCCTGGACAATGTGCAGGACGCTGACTGGGCCGCCGACGGCGAGAGCATGGCGGTGGTTCGTTACGTGCCCGAGAGCAGCCACTGGCGTTTGGAATATCCCATTGGGAAAGTGTTGTTCGACGGCATCAACTGGATCAGCCATCCGAAAATTTCGTCAGACGGAAAGTGGGTGGCGTTCGCGGATCACCAAAACGCCATCGGCGACGATCAAGGATCGATTGCCGTGATTGGAGCCGACGGGAAGAGCAAGGAAAAGATTCTTTCGTCGGATTGGGGCTCGATCCACGGACTGGTGTGGTCGCCGACGGGAACTGAAATCTGGTTCACAGCCGCCAGCAACGGCAGTGCCGAGAACCTGCGCGCGGTCTCGCTTGGGGGCAAGGTGCGCGCCCTGACCACCGTTCCCGGAGGGATGTGGATCGAAGACATTCGCAATGGAGTTGCTCTTGCGGTCACCAATCAACGAAGGGTTGGCCTTCGCGGTACGGCTCCCGGGTCGAAAGCTCCCGGTTCGAAAGAGGAGAGCGAACTGGGGTGGTTCGGTTGGTCGATTCTGAGCGACATGACGCCGGACGGACACAAAGTTCTGTTCGACGAGGAAGGCGACGGCGGCGGCCCGAACTACACTGTCTTTTTGCGCGACACTGACGGCTCACCGCCCGTACGAATGGGGGATGGATCCGGTCTGGCGGTTTCTCCCGATGCGAAGTGGGTGATCACGCAGGCCGCAAAAGGAGGACCGCTGCACCTGGTGCCAACCGGAGCCGGCGAGGCCCGGCAGTTGACGCACGACAACGTGAGCTACAAGAAAGCACGCTGGCTGCCAGACGGGAAACAATTGCTGGCGAGCGGAATCGAGGCGGGGCATGGCGAGCGCGACTACCTGATCGATGTCGGCAGCGGCAACTCGAAGGCAATCACTCCAGAAGGCATGGCCGGAGTGCAGGCATCGCGCGACGGCCGTTATGCGGCTGTCCTCGGCCCAGATGGAAAATGGGGAGTCTGGCCCCTGAACGAAGCTGGAGCCGCAGCCAGCTTCCGCCCGATTCCGGGACTGGATTCAAACCAGCGCGTGATCGGCTGGTCTCCTGATGGCGAGTCTGTCTACGTAGTCTCCATTCACCACGCCAAGAGAATACAGACGATCGATAAAGCAAATATCGTCTCCGGGAAAAGCGAGCCGTGGAAGACCTTTGGAGACGGGTTGGCTCCCGGAGCCGTCGCTTCACCGGGAACCTATCTGGCAGGCGACAACGGATCCTACGTCTATCTCTATGACCAGATGCTATCGCGGGTGTATGTCGTGCGGGGAATGAAGTAAGTTGGGCACTGCGGGTCGACCCAGTGAAATCGAGATTTTTCGTCAACTACGTCACAGCCCGAGAAATCTACGACGAGGCAGGTGCGGAATCGCACAACCGCTGGTCGTGCCGCATGACTTTTCTCTTCGTACGCGTTAGGCCGCGCGTTAGCCCCCGCGTCACCCTTGCCGTTCAGTTTCCCAAAGCGAGTCATGCGTGAGCATCCCCTCTGACACACTCAAGAATCGCTCGATCTTGTGGCGCAGTATGTTCCGGATCGAGCAGGTGCTTGTGATCATCGGGTTCGTGGTCTACGCCCTACTGGTCTCGATCAACCGCGCGGCTTCGCTCTTCGTCATCATGGTTGCTACCCTCACGGTGGGCAATCTTGTCATTCCCCTGGCCTTTGCCAGCCGGCGTTTGTATGTGACGCGACCGTTCCCCTGGAACTGGGTCGTATTTTTTCCAGTCCAAATCGTGTTCGGCGGGATTTGCGCGGTGGGCTCGATTCTGTTCCTGCAGTTGACCAAAATTGACCCCGAGCCGTTCCCGGTACTTCTCGGCAAAATTGGTTATTTCGCTATCGTCGTTGTGCTGGTCGCCACCGGCATCGGGTTTGGTATAGAGGAATTCCAGCGAAAGCTGAAAGAACGCAACCAACTGCTGGAGCAGACTGTCGAGAAAGGGACCGTCGCGCTGCAACAGCAAGAAGAGGAACTTAAGCGGGCGCGCGAGATCCAGCAAATGCTGCTGCCGAGCACTTTGCCACAGCCCGCTGGAGTCCAGATCGCCGGCGCGTGGCAGCCAGCTCGTGAAGTCGGGGGCGACTACTTCGACGTGATTCAACTCGACAAAGATCGCATCGGCATTTGTATCGGCGATGTCGCAGGAAAAGGGATCACGGCTGCGTTGCTCATGGCGAATCTCCAGGCATCGTTTCGCGCGTTCGCCACCGCCGAAGCGTCGCCTCAAACAGTCTGTACCAAGCTGAACAAGTTTCTTTGTGCGAACATCGCTTCGGGAAAGTTTGTAACTTTCTTCTACGCGGTGCTCGACGCAAATTCGCGCGTGCTTACCTACGAGAACGCCGGGCACTCACCTGGTTATCTGTTGCGCAGCGACGGCACGACGGAAACTTTAGAGGGTGGAGGAGCAGTGCTTGGCGCCTTGCCGGATTGGACCTACCAGAGCTACGCCGCGCAACTTCAACCGGGCGACATACTGCTGCTCTCGACGGACGGCATCACGGAGGCTGAAAACGTCGAGGACGAAGAGTTCGGCGACGAACGCCTCATACTTGCCGCTCGCGGCCACGACGGCAGTGCCCTCGAGATTCAACGTACGATCATGCAGCAGGTGACGGCCTTCTGCAGGGGAAACTTTCGCGATGACGCGACCCTGCTCGTTTTGCGAATCACTTGAGCGACCTAGAATCCTTATCAGCGTGCATCACTCGTACCGGCCGGGGATTCGAGCCCGAAAAATAGGCACTTGAAACTCGAAACGAGGCCCGCCATGCCAGGGAAAAAGACACCACAAACCAGAACTAAGCCGACAACTTCGAGCGCTGCGGCGTATATCGCTGCGCTCACCGATGAGACGCGACGTGCAGACGCGAAGGTGCTGGTTCAACTGATGCAACGGGCCTCCGGGGAAAAGCCCACCATGTGGGGACCGGCCATCATTGGCTTCGGCAGCTGCCACTACAAATACGACAGCGGTCGTGAAGGAGACATGCCTCTGATCGGCTTTTCACCGCGTAAGGCGGCGAGCGTTCTGTACGGTTTGCTCGGCCCAAGCGACGCCGAGGTCCTGTTGGCCAAGCTGGGAAAACACACCACCGGAAAAGGCTGCCTTTACATCAAGAAGATGGCCGACATCGATTCAACAGTCCTCGAGACGCTGATCAAGAGCGCCGTCGCCCATCACCGTGCTGGTGCTCGCAAGTCGAAGGCGAGTTGACGTACGATTTCACGACACTATTCTGTCTTGCTCTTCAGGAAGATCATATGCATCGGTGTGTGTCAGATGGCCATCCTGGTCGCTGACACGCACGAGTTCTGAACCGCGTCGGTACACGAGTTGAAGGCCGTGCTCGGGTTCCCAATCACAGTTCGCCACAATGGAAACGTAGATTGCGCAGTCTCGCCTGTGTCGCCGAGAGACGAATATTTCGGACGGTCGAACATGCAGCCAAACCGCCTCTTCAGATTCGATAAGGCAGCCGAGGTCGAGTTCGCTGACAAGCTCAGCCGTTCGCTGGTAGTTTGCGAAAACATATCGACTGGCTGCGAGCCGATCACGGTGACCGAGCTTCAGGAACGAGGAAGTGGCATGCTCGATGTCTCTTACGTCGGTCTCCCTAAGGTCTTTGATAGTGACCGAGAGATTATGTCCGTCAAAGAACGGAATCGGCAGCGGTTCGGATACAAGCCACTCTGGGATATGCGGATCGGGCTTAAGCGGGCCGAGGATTGAGATATGCAGGTCGAACGACCCTTCTCTCGGTTCCGCCGACCCCGTGGCTGGCTCGACCCAACCATCCTCCGGCAGCTTCCTGCCAATCGATTTAGCGAACTCTGGGTCAATCCATGCGGACTTCTTTTTGCTCCCGTCCATTTCGCGTCCCTCACCCAAGGCTGAATCTACATCGACTGGTGTAACTGTTGCAATCGGGCGGCTATTTGTGAAATTTTTCTGCAAGCGAGCCCAGATTCGTCGTACACTTCCATGGCTGGCCCTGGGTCATCATGAACGAAATATTCCGACTGCTTCTGGCGTCTCGAAAGATCCGGCTCGGTCCGCTGGAAGAGAGACTGCTGTCCGCAGTTTGCCAGCGCCCGGACGGCATCACGATACGCGAACTTCGGGAGAGCACGGATGGGCGCGCCTATATAACCATTGTGACTACCCTGAACCGTCTGCGGAAGAAGGGACTGGTAGACCGGATCGCCATTCAAGGAAGCAAGGTTGTGACTTTCCGCTACGTGGCTCGGTTCACCATGGCGGAAGTTGAACGGGATGTCGCCGGCCATGCGATTCGTCAGGTGCTGGGTCTGGAGCTGTCGGGTCCGCTGCTGCTTTCGCGAATCGTCGAAGAAATCGGCGAACACGACGCCGAACTGCTTGAGGAACTGAGCCGCCTGGTGGATGAGAAGCGCCGTAGCAACGCCCGGAACGGAAACGAATAAGGCCGGGACGGATGAGAATCGCGTAAGCTGTTGTACGGTAAGCTGTCGTACCGCAAGACAATGTTTGCTCTGCTTAAAGTCGCGATTTCGCTCGATTGTTTCCTGCTACTCTATTGCCTTCTGTCGGTGCTGGTGGAAACGGTGTGGCGTCCCGCCAGGCCTTTGCATGTCGCGCAGCGAAGCGTTGCCACTATTCTTTTCGGGTTGCGGATTCTCCCGCTCGTTGGCTCCTTGATCGTCACCTTCGCTTTGGTCGTACCCTCGTTTCGGCTCATGGGACCGGTGCCGATCCATGAGCACATGGGCGCGATCCCGCTCGCGCTGGGGGTTTGCGCTGTGCTCACGATTGCTTGCGGAGTCTTCCGCGCAATCGCTGCCCAATCCAGGACGACTCGCGCCGTGACCTGCTGGCTCGAAGGCGCACGCCCTCTCAAAGTGAAGGCCGATTCCGCTGTCGCCTTTCAGTCCCGGCGTGAAAGCCCGCCGCTCATCATTGTCGGCGTGCTCCGTCCGAGAATTTTTGTTTCCGAGTCGACGGTTGGATTGCTCAGTCCTGAAGAACTCCGCATGGCGCTGAAACATGAGCAGGAGCACCTGAAGTCTCGCGATAACCTGAAGCGACTGATCCTGACTTTCTGTCCCTTTCCCGGCATGACGCGGCTTGAGAAGGCATGGTCGCAAGCGACTGAACTCGCCGCGGACGATGCGTCCGTCTCGAACCAGAGGGAAGCCCTCGACCTGGCCGGTGCCTTGGTCAAGCTTTCGCGGCTCGTTCCGGTAAAAATGCCTGCAAAAGCAGCTCCTCTCTACGGCACATCCTTTGTTGCGGGGTCGATTAGTGAGCGCGTCGGTTTTCTGCTCGAGTGGGACGAGGCCAGCAAATCGCGGCGCGTGCACATTCGCGCCTGGTTTATCGTTCCGTTTGCGGTGGCCACTTCGTTGTTGGTCTCGGTCGCGAACCGCCCGGTTTTGATCCTCACCCATCGACTTACCGAGTGGCTGGTGCGGTAACTTCCCGCTGGCTCCAGAGGTCTTCCGCATGGGCATACCTGAAGTCACACTTGATGCGCAATGCGATGCGAAATGAGAGTCACATTATGGTTTCGCAGTCGAATCGTTTCTTGCGATTGTCTATGAATCGGTTATACAATGGCACATTGCGCACCACAAATTGACACTTAGTGGGACCTGCGCAAATCCCGAGGAAAGGAGCACTCCAAATGGCTGCCACAGCTCAAAAGGCCAGTCTCCAAACTACGGTGAGAATACCCAGGCGCTTGTATGAGGAGGCCAGGTGCGTTATTGAACAGGGGGACACGAACGCTGGTAGCCTCAATGAATTGCTAGTCAGCGCTCTCAGTGAAAAGGTGCGACGCATCAAGCGTCAAATGATCGATCGAGAGTTCGCTGACATGGGACATGACGCAGAATACCAGCGGGAATCGCAGCGCTTGGCGGAGCAATTCAAGACCAATGATCGTGAAACGATACGATCAGCGGAAAGGAACAAGCCATAACGGCAGCCGTCCTATCGCGTGGGGATGTGTACGCCGCTTTGCTCGACCCGATCAAGGGCTCCGAACAGGCAGGCACACGACCCGTTATCGTCGTTAGCAGGGATGCGATCAATCGCAACAGCAGTGTGGTTATTTGCGTCCCCTGCACAGACGCTGAAAACTGCAGCAAAATCTATCCCAGCCAAATCCTACTGAAGAAAGGCATCGCTGGCCTCGCACTCGATTCGGTAGTGCTGTGCGAACAAATAAGGGCGATCAGCGTGCAGCGACTCGGCAAACATATCGGTAAAGTTGATCGAGAAACAATGCGCGGCATCGACGAGAGAATCAAGATTGCCTTGAATTTGGATTGACCAGGAAGTCTTACCCTCTACGAAAACGCCAACTCCTTCGCCCGCTGGACGGCTTTGACGACTGCTTTGATCAGCGTCACACGCAGCTTGCCTTCTTCCAGTTCCATGATGCCGTCGATCGTGCATCCGGCCGGAGTCGTCACCGCGTCTTTCAAGAGGGCTGGATGATCTCCCGTCTCGAGCACAACCCGTGCGGCTCCCATCGTTGTTTGAGCGGCGAGCAGGGTCGCGACATCGCGCGGGAGTCCAACTTTCACTCCTGCCTCCGCTAGCGATTCCAAAATAATGTAGATATAGGCGGGGCCGCTGGCGGAGAGTCCGGTCACCGCGTCCATATGCTTCTCGTCGACGACGACGGTGCGACCAACCGCGTCGAAAAACTTTGTGGCCGTGTCCAGATGCTGCTTGCTCGCAAACTTACCCTTGCACAAGGCCGTCATGCCCGCGCCCAATACGCACGGAGTGTTCGGCATCGCGCGCACCACTGGAACCTCTTTCTCCATCGCGCGCTCGATCATCTCCGTCGGAACTGACGCTGCGACGGAGATGATCAGCTGCTTATCATTCAAGTGCGCGCGAATTTCGCGCACCACGTCGGCGACCACCTGAGGTTTCACGCAGAGAAAAATAATGTCCGCATCTTTCACCGCCTCGGAGTTGTCGGTCCCGGCATGCACCTTCAACTTGTCCTTGAGCAGTCGTGCTCGTTCTGGATGAGCCACTGTTGCCCAGGTCTGCGTCGGAGAAAGCAATCCGTCGCGCAAGAATGATTGCAGCAGGATCGCTCCCATCTTGCCGGCACCCAAGACCGCGACCTTCTTCTTTGATTTTGAACCCGAATTTGAACCCGAATTCTGCGCCATGCGATTCTCCAAACCAGATTCCGCGGCACAGACGCCGCAGGCCGCGTGTCTTAATCTATCCGCGCGGAAAGATTACAAGACTATACCAGCCGGGGAATCGTCGGTGCAGCTTACTGGTTCGTGATCTCGGCCGGAACCATCTTCAGAATCTCGCGCCCAATCGGCAAAGACGCCGTTGCCGCTGGAGATGGCACGTTGAGCACATGCAGGAAACGTTCTCGCGAGACAAACTTGAAATCGTCGACCAGTTCGCCGTCGGGACCGACCGCCTGCGCTCGGACGCCAGCGCCGCCGGGAGTCATGTCCTCCATGCGCACCTCGGGCAACAGGCGCTGGCACGAAGCGACAAACTCGCGTTTCCGCAGCGACCGTCGAAATTCCGCCATCCCATTTTTCCATTCCCGCCGGGCCATCGCCCGAAACCCCTTGTCCCGCACCACTTCCAGCGCCTCGCCGAAATTGATGTCGCGCCACCGGTAACCTTCGCGGCGAAACGCCAGCACTGCGTTCGGACCGGCATCGACAGTGCCATGAACGCGTCGCGTGAAATGCACGCCCAGAAATGGATAGCGTGGATCTGGCACTGGATAAATCAGGCCACGCACCAAACTCTGGCGCGCTGGCGCCAGATCGTAATACTCGCCGCGGAAGGGCACGATCATCATTCCCGGATCGTCTCCCGCCATTCGTGCCACGCGGTCGCTGTATAACCCCGCACAATTGACCACATATCGCGCTGAAAAATCTCCCGCATGCGTGCGGACGATCACTTCTCGTCCGCTGCCAGATTTGGCCGCTCGATCCGATCTGAAACCGGCAACGCCAGCCTGAGTGTGCACCTCGACGCCTCGCGTCGCCGCAATCTCGGCATACTTCGCCGCGACCATTGCATAGTCCGTTATCCCTGTCGATGGTACATAGATCGCTCTCAAACCCCCAGCATGTGGTTCGATTTCGAGCATGGCTTTGCGCGCCAGCATTCTCAACCCTGGCAGTCCGTTCGCGACGCCGCGCGCGAGTAGATCGTCGAGTCTCGTCGACTCCTCCGGGGTCACAGCAACGATCAGCTTCCCGCAGATCTCGTATGGGATTCCATGGAGCGCGCAGAACTCCACCATCTCGCGTGCTCCGGCCACGCACAGCCGCGCCTTCAGCGATCCTGGTTTGTAATAGATTCCGCTGTGGATGACTCCACTGTTGTGGCCTGTCTGGTGACGAGCTACTCCGGCTTCTTTTTCAAGAACGACGACGCGCAGTCGTGGGAATTGTTCTGAAGCCTGCATGGCGAAGGAAAGGCCAACGATTCCTCCGCCGATTACGGCGATGTCGTAGGTCATGATTCGTTCGGGAGTGGGCGCGTTCCTGGCACGTTCCAAGCACACCCCAGACGATGATCCTACCTCAGGGATTTAGTGTGATGCTTAGTAAGAGCGGGAAGATCTGTGCTCGAGAGGGACAGAGATGCTTTGCGACTACTGCACGACGAGCGTCACGACATCCCCATGAGACGCGCCGCCTGCCTCAGTTGCGGTCACGGTGATCTGCGAAGTGCCGGGAGGCGTTACGCCTCCTCCGCCACCACCACCGCCGGCGACTGCGCCGCACGAGATTGTCGCGAGCAATCCGATTCCTAGAAGAATCATCCAGCAGAGACGCGGCTTGTAGCCACCGAGCCCGAGTCCGAGAATCCCCAACATTCCGAACGAGAGAACGAAGTATGCTCGGCCACTCGGGAATGTGCCCGCCATTCGCCCAGCCGAACTCGCGCCTGTCGTCGACACCGCAACCGTAACCGGAGTGGTCCCGGAGCCAACCGCGATCGACGACGGAACAAACGCGCAGGTGGACAGCTGTGGAAGTCCTGAGCAGGCAAAGCCAACCGCTGAAGTGAATGTGCCGCTTCCGGGCTCTGCCGAAAACGAATAGTTCGCGCTTTGTCCGGCGGAAACCGTAACTGAACTTCCGCCTGTGTCCGTCCAGGTAAAGTCTGTGCTGACCGTCAGCGTCTCGGTTGCGGTTGCGTGGGTCCTGGTTCCATCGGTTCCCTTGATAGTGAAGCTAAATACTCCTGTCGTTGCACTTGCCAACGTCACGGCAAAGCCAGCTCCGTTCTGAGTCGGCGTCACAGTCGCGGGAGCGATGCTGCAGGTGGCTGGCGCTCCAGCGGAACAACTCAAATGCACGCTCGAGTTGTATCCGTTGAGCGCCGTTAGCGTTCCGTTCCAAGTCACGTTCTGATTTACCAGCGTACTCGTCGGCGTCGCCACTACCGCGATGGCAAAATCCGGGGTTGGGCCGGTCACGGTCAAGCTGAAGGTCTGGGTCTTCGGAGTTGGTGCTCCCGTCGTTGTCGCCGAGATCATTACCGTCGTCGGACCTCCCACGGGAGTTCCCGCCGCAGCGGTTACGGTCAATTGCACCGTCACGGGAGTCGAGGCCTTTGGACTGACTGGTCCCGCGGGCGAGAATACGCAAGCCGCTCCCGCTGGAAGACCAGAAGGACAACTGAGCGCAACCGTCCCCGCAAAGCTTCCCGCTGCGGTCACCTGAAATGTGCTCGGCGGCGATGTGCCGCCAATTCCAACGCTCAAGGCGTTCGGGATCGGCGCAGTCAGGTTGAAATCCACAACATGAAGCGTGACCGGCGCGTCGTGGGTGATTGAGTTTCCGTCCGTGCCAACGGCGTGCGCGTTGAAAGTGTAATCGCCCGCGGCTCCGCTGGCGTTGATCGCGTAGGCCGCGGTCGGAATGACCTGCGCGGGCTGCGGAGCACAAGTCAAAGGCGCTCCGCCGGTGCAACTCAGGTTCACTGGACTGGCGTATCCATTCTTGGCTGTCAGGGTGCCATTGAACGTTGCCGTCTGCGTTGCGAAGATTGTCTGCGGAGAATTCGTAATCGTGTTGCTATAGTCCGGCGAAGTGACGAGCGCGTAGTTCCAAATCCCGCGCCCATAGGTCGAGGCCACCAGAGTCTTTGTGCCCGCATTGGGATTAAACATCTGTAGCGCCGTGACGGGAGCGTCCGGCAGAAATCCCGAAGTGGTCGGACCTGGAGTGGGTCCCGCTTCGAGCCATGAAGGTGTCGCCGTCGAACTGACGAACACGCCGACATCGGTGCCCGCGTAAATCAGTCCCGTTTGCGCATCAACCAGCAGCGCGTTGACTGGGCAATCGGGCAAGCCGGTTCCGCTCCAATCTGCCCAAGTCGCGCCGGCATTAGTGGTCTTCCACACATGCGATGCCGGAAATTGCGGAGTGCTGAAGCCCATGATCCCCATGTAAGCGGTCTGACCGGTTGCGTCGGAAGGGTCGATCGCGACTGACGAAATCGCATAGCCATTGGGATTCACGTTTTGCGTTTCATTTTGCGTTACATTGGCCATGGCCGTCGTGCCCGCATTCGTCGTAGACCACACTTCGCCTCCCGGCATTCCGCTGAGTGGCCCGTATCCATTCGTGACGGCGTAGACCACTGTGGAATTACCGTTTCCATCGGCGGGGCCGCCCGCGGCGAGGCCATTCACCAGATTGATTTCATCGCCTGTACAAGGACCCGTCCCGAGCGTGTCGAAGTCGTTGCTCAGTTGCAGCGGCGCGCTTCCGCTCGTGCTGACTCTCCACACACGGCAGGTGCCGACGAGTAGCCACCCACTATTTTGCGGATCGAGAATGTAGGGAGTGTAGAAAGCGCCCTGATCTCCGCCGAGAGTAGCGGAACTCACGACCTCGGAAAATCCCGTGTCATTACAGTCGGTGCCGAGTTCACATTTCAGAATTGTGACGTAAGGATTCGAAGCAAACCACTCACTCGGGTTCGCAGGGTTGATGGCGCTGAATCCGCCATCGCCGCCAAGCGCATTTTGCCAGGTCGTGCTGCTGGTCGCGCTACTTGTTTTGGGAGAGCCATTATCCTGGGTTCCGCCGAGCATGATGTCAGCGTCGGTCGGATGAATCGACAACCCAACAAATTCCGTCATCGATCCGAGACTCTGGGACCCCAGGCTCTGGCTCAAACTGTCAAACTCATTCGTCCCGGTACAGCTTCCTGTATTCAGATCGGAGTAGCCATCGAGCGTACGGCTGATTCCTCCGTCGTGCGCGAAGTAGCCTACGGCTTTGCTGCTCGCCACGAGAAAGGCGATGCCGTGCTGGTCGGGATGCACGTGTGCGGGAGCGCCGAGCGGCCCAGGATTGCAGCCATAGACGTGCGTCAGATTAATCCAATCGCCCTGTGAACATGTTGTTCCACCTTCGATCGTGCACTTGTAAAGATTGACCGCGCCGGCGTAGAGGTCGGTTCCGGGACCATCAGGGATTGCCGCGAGCTCGAGGTTGTACCAACCTTGTTCGACGCCGCATCCGCTGTCTGGGCCGAACGCGCTATCGCCGCAATTGGTGATGCCGTTGTCGGGAATCTCGGTCCAACTGGCTCCGCCATTCAGCGTTTTCCAGATGCCCTCGTCGACGGGCGCCGGGTTGCCATTTTCGTCTGGTTGGACGTCGGGCTGCACATCAACGACCCACGTATACATCTCGTTGCGTCCCGGAACCACGGCGAACTCGCCGCGATAGATCAGACAGGTTGTGGCGTTCGATGCGGCGGGGCAGACGCCCGACACTGTGCCAGCGGTTGGTTGAACAGCAAGCGGCTTAAAGGTCTGGCCGTCGGTCGAGGAGTAGAGGCCGTGGCGGCGAATCGATGCGTAGAAAGTTCCGCCCGATCCGGCGCTCGGGTTGTAAAGCACAGAGGTGACGGAGGCGGGGACTGCGCCGTCTGACAGGACGACTCGGTTCCATGTCACGCCAGCGTCGAGTGAGGAATAGAGTCCGCGCGCGGTTGAATTGGCGTCTTCTTCCAGCCCGAGGTCGAGACCGTTGTCCCCCGCGGTACCGGCCACGACTACGCTCGGATTCGCCGTACTGAATGCAATCTTGCTGAATCCGACGCCCTGAAAAGACTGACCGCTCGCCGCGCTCGTGATTTCGGTCCAGGTCATGCCTCCGTCGGTGGAGCGCAAGATTCCCAGACCGTAGTAAGAGTCGCCGGAACTGTTCGTCTCTCCGGTACCGACCAGAATCACTTTGCTGTTGCCAGGCTGCACGGCAATCGCGCCGACTGCCAGAGTTGGCTGGTCGTCGATCAGCGGTGACCAGGTAACCGAAGCTGGATTCGAACTGAGACTGCCGGCGTTGGTCGACCTCCAAAGTCCGCCGTAGGCCCCGCCTAGCAGTACGGTGTTGCCAGTGGCATCCGCTGGGTCGATCAGGACTGAGGTGGCGCGCCCCGAAACCCAGTTGTAGTTCTGCATGCCGTCGCCGGTGGCGTCGGAAGCGAGCGGAGCAGGACCGGCCGAGGTCCACACGATGGAGGTCGAAGGCGAAACTGCGGAGCGCGAAGCTGAGCTGCGGTCTGCCGCGCGTTGGTCCCGAAACGACATTTTCTGCCGATAAGCCCGATATCGCAGAGCGGCCGCCGACTCTCCCGGAGGCGCGCTGCGTCCTCGCAGATTCCAGTTTGAATTCAGCTGATCTCGCAGATACGGGCGATTTTCCTGGCGTTCTTGAGCGGAAGAATGCGTCTTCTTATCTGGTTCTTGAGCGGCGGTGACTGTGGAGAAACCTGCGCCGAAAATGAGCGCCGGAAGAAGAAGACGAAGGAAGAAGACAAAACTCCAACAACGAAGATTCCGGCTGGGCATAATGGAAAGGCGACTCGGCGCCGCGCGACGCTCGGCGAACTATCCGAGTCTCACCGATTAAGGGAAGATTTCCATGTCCACGAAAGTCTCCCCTTCGTTGGTGGATGCCGTGGACCGTTTGGGGATCAGCCTTCAGCCTAAACGGCCGGCATCCGCTATACTATTGAGGCCATGTCGGTGATCAAAAGCATCGGAGCCATCGCCCAGGGGATGACCATCACCTTTAAGGAGATGTTTCAGCCCACGATCGTCGAGAACTATCCGGACGGTCCCGGCCCAACGAAAGGCGCAATGTTTCAGGAGCGCTTTCGCGGCATGCACGTTCTGCAGCGCGATGAAAATGGCCTGGAAAAGTGCGTGGCCTGTTTCCTTTGCGCGGCGGCGTGCCCGGCGAACTGTATTTACATCGAAGCCGCGGAAAACACTGAGGAGAAGCGGGTTTCGGGGGCCGAACGCTACGCCCAAGTTTATAACATCGACTATAATCGATGTATCTTCTGCGGTTATTGCGTGGAGGCTTGCCCGACCGACGCGATCACTCACGGTCACGGATTCGAGCTGGCCAGTTTCAACGCCAGCAACCTGATTTACCGTAAAGAACAGATGTTGGCGCCGGCCCCCGCTCATATGGGAGCCAATCAGGTATTTGCGCAATCGGAAACGGATGCCGGCGTGAAGGGATAACGAAGTTTTGGATTCTTTACCAAACGCCGGTCCCCCATCGGGACCGGCGTTGTCGTATATAGAGCAGTTCTCATTTTCGGTCGGCCCGATGGGTTTGAACTGAAAACCGAGAACTGAGAACGGGGAACTGAACGATGAAAACCGCTCACCAACATCCTCTGCAAAAGATACTCGAATCCCGGATCGCGATCATTGATGGAGCGATGGGCACGACCATCCGCACCTACGGGATGAAGGAAGCGGATATCCGCGGCGAGCGCTTTAAGGATTCGAAGAAGGACCTGCTCAACAACGGCGATCTGTTCTCGTTGACGCAGCCGAAGATGATTGGCGACATCCATCGCCGGTTTCTGGAAGCCGGGGCGGACATCATCGAGACGAATACGTTCGGCGCGACCAGCATTACGCAGAGCGAGTTCTTCGTGGAGGATCCGCGCGAGCGTGGCGGCCGGAAAGACCCCGAGTTCTACCAGAAGATCATCGACGATTCGTTTCTTGGCAACCTGGCTTTTGAAATCAATGAGAAGTCTGGGCAGCAGTGCCGCGAGTGGGCTGATCGCGTTGCGAGCACGACCGGACGACAGCGGTTCGTGGCCGGTGCGATTGGGCCCCTGACCGTATCTCTGTCGAACTCGCCGGATGCTGATGACGCCGGGTTCCGCGTGGTCACTTTCGATCAGGTCAAGACGGCATACGCGCAGCAGGTGCGCGGGCTCATTGCCGGTGGCGTTGACCTGCTGCTGGTCGAGACCATCTTCGATTCGCTCAATGCCAAGGCGGCGCTGGTCGCGATCCGCGAAGTGTTTGATGAGGATGGCAAGACTCTTCCCGTGATGATCTCGGCTGCTGTCGGCCGAGGAGGTGAGACGATGATCTCGGCGCAGACGACCGAGGCCTTCTGGAACGCGGTGTCGCACGTGAAGCCCCTGTCGGTGGGGCTCAATTGCTCGCTCGGCCCCGATCTGATGTATCCGTTCCTTAGCGATCTCTCGGAGAAAGCTAACGTTGCGATCTCCTGCTATCCAAACGCCGGTTTGCCGAACCCGCTCTCGCCGACCGGATTTGATCTTGAACCGGCCGACATGGCTCGTTATCTGGGCGATTTTGCCCGCGGCGGGCTGATCAATATTGCCGGCGGCTGCTGCGGAAACACGCCTGAGCACATCGCGGCGATCGCGAAAGCGCTCGAGGGTCTGGCTCCGCGAGAACTGAGAGTAGCGGCGGGAGCGGCGCGGTGACTTTGGATATAAGCCAGAACGCAATCGATGTCGGGACCGATGGAGAAGGTTCCGAGACGCGACCTCTCCGCCTGTCGGGATCGCAACCCTTCACGCAGCAAGCCGGCGTCTACATCATGATCGGTGAGCGGACCAATGTGGCCGGTTCGCCGAAGTTCGCCAAGCTGGTGAAGCAAGGGAAATTTGAGGAGGCGGTCAGTATTGCCCGGCAGCAAGTCGAGAATGGCGCCAACGTGCTCGACATCTGCATGGATGAGGGCATGATTGACGGCGTCGCGGCCATGACTCGCTTCCTGCAACTGCTGGGCACCGAACCTGAAGTCGCCAAAGTTCCTTTCATGATCGATTCCTCGAAGTGGGAGGTTGTCGAGGCCGGGTTGAAGTGCCTGCAAGGGAAGGGAATCGTCAATTCGATTTCTCTGAAAGAGGGTGAAGAGAAATTTCGCCGGAACGCAGCCACGGTTCATAAATATGGTGCTGCCGTCGTGGTCATGGCCTTCGATGAGAAAGGTCAAGCCGCAACATATGACGAGAAAATCCGCATCTGCGAGCGGGCTTATCGAATCCTCGTCGATGAGGTAGATTTTCCACCCGAAGATATCATTTTCGATCCGAACATCCTCACCGTGGCCACGGGCATGGAGGAGCACAACAACTACGCCGTGGATTACATCAACGCCACGCGTTGGATCAAGGCCAACCTGCCCCACGCGAAGGTGAGCGGAGGAGTTTCCAACATCTCGTTCAGTTTTCGCGGCAACAATAAGGTCCGCGAGGCCATGCACTCGGCGTTTCTCTATCACGCCATCGCCGCGGGCATGGACATGGGAATCGTCAATGCCGGAATGCTCGAGGTGTACGAAGAAATTGATCCCGAGCTGAAGGCACTCGTGGAGGATGTGCTGCTGAATCGCCGTCCCGATGCGACGGAGCGGCTGGTCGAGTTTGGCGAAACGCTCAAGAATGCCGGATCGGTGGTCAGCGAAAAGAAGGCCGAGGAGTGGCGGCACGGCACCGTCGAGGAACGGCTTTCGCACGCATTAGTCAAAGGCATCGACACGTACATAGAAATTGATGCGGAAGAAGCTCGCGTCAAACTGGGCCGGCCACTGCTCGTTATCGAAGGGCCGTTGATGGCTGGCATGAGCGTAGTGGGTGATTTGTTCGGGGCCGGCAAGATGTTCTTGCCCCAGGTGGTGAAGTCCGCGCGCGTGATGAAAAAGGCCGTGGCGCACTTGACACCGTTCATGGAGGCCGAAAAAGCGTCGATGGTTGCGGCGGGCGAAGTGGTGAAGACGCAGGGCAAAATCCTTCTCGCAACCGTAAAGGGAGACGTTCATGACATCGGCAAGAATATTGTCGGCGTTGTGCTTGCCTGCAACAATTACGATGTGATCGATCTTGGAGTGATGGTCTCGTGCGAGAAGATTCTCGAACGTGCCAAGGCGGAGAAGGCGGACGTGATCGGCCTCAGCGGTCTGATCACTCCATCGCTTGACGAGATGGTGCACGTAGCCCGCGAGATGGAGCGCCAGCATTTCAAATTGCCGCTTCTTATCGGCGGAGCGACCACCAGCCGTGCTCATACGGCGGTCAAGATTGCTCACAATTACAGTGAGCCAGTGGTGCATGTGCTCGATGCCAGCCGGGCGGTACCAGTGACCAGCAGCCTTTTGAGCGAGGACGGCAAGGCGGCGTTCGTGGCTCAGGTTCGCGCGGATTATGACGCGCTTCGGAAAGCGCACTCGTCTCCGCGGCAGAAAGGAGTGTCGCTTAATGTCGCGCGCAGCCGGCGAACTCCGATCGTGTGGCGCGCTGAAGACATTCCGCAACCGGAGTTTACCGGAGTGCGAGTTTTGAACGATTTCCCTTTGGCGACGCTCCGTGAATTTATCGACTGGACGCCGTTCTTCCACACCTGGGAATTGAAGGGTGTCTACCCTCGTATTCTTGAGGACGAGAAGCAAGGCGCACAGGCGCGGCAGATCTTCGCCGAGGCCAACCTTCTGCTGGATTCGATCATTGCAAAGAACCTGATCACGGCACGGGGCGTCTACGGATTCTTTCCTGCCACCGGTGTGGGTGACGATGTCGAGTTGTACGCGGATTGCAAACGCGACAAGGTGCTTGAGCGATTCCATTTCCTCCGCCAGCAAGCCAACCGCGAAGGCAGTGAGCCCTGCCGATCGCTCGCCGACTTCATTGCGCCGAAGGAAACCGGACTGCCGGATCACATCGGAGCGTTCGCGGTGACCAGCGGCATCGGCCTGAAAGAATTGTGCGACCGCTTCAAAGCCGAAAACGACGACTACAACGCGATCATGGCCGAGGCCATCGCCGATCGGTTGGCGGAAGCCTTTGCCGAATGCCTGCACAAGCGCGTGCGGGAAGAATGGGGTTACGGCCGCGCGGAAGGACTGAGCAACGCGGAACTCATTCACGAAAAGTATCGCGGCATCCGGCCCGCCGCCGGCTACCCGGCTTGTCCAGATCACACGGAGAAGGGCACCCTCTGGCGGTTGCTCGACGTGCAGGCGAACACCGGAATGCAGATTACTGAGTCATTCGCCATGTGGCCGGGCTCGAGCGTGAGCGGTCTTTACTTCGCCCATCCGCAGTCGCGCTATTTCAGTCTGGGCAAGATCGAACGAGACCAGGTCGCCGACTATCACGAACGGAAAGCCATGAGCATCGCTGAGGTTGAGCGTTGGCTTGGTCCAAACCTGAACTACGACCCCGCGGAATAATGGCCAGGCCCTGATGGGGGCTGTATGGCGCTTGCCCGCATTTTCCAAATGACTATAATGACCATGATGACTATAATGGTCTGAACCGGAGGTTCCTATGGCGGATCATGCGTGGAGCGTGGCGGAAGCCAAGGCCAAGTTCAGCGAAGTGATTGAAAAGGCGAACTCCGAGGGGCCGCAGACCATTACTCGCAACGGCCGACGTGCGGCTGTACTGGTGGCGGTTGAAGAGTGGGAGCGGAGAACGAAACGACAAGGGACTCTGGCTGATTTTTTTGCCGCCTCTCCACTTCGCGGTTCTGGAATTAAGCTCGATCGCCTGCCCGTGCGTTTGCGCAAGGTTGACCTGCGCGAGGACGACTAGATCCGCACCTTCAGTCTCTTAATCGTGAGTTTCTTACTCGACACCAACGTGGTTTCGGAGTGGCTCAAACCCCGGCCTAATCCGGGAGTGGTTTCGTGGCTAGAAGTAGCCGACGAGAACCAGACGTTCCTGAGCGTAGTGACCATCACGGAACTACGTTATGGTATCGAGCGTTTGAAGGCGAGCGCCCGAAAGCAGCGGCTCGATCACTGGCTGCATCGAGATCTGCTCACTCGTTTTGAAGCGCGAATCCTATCCGTGGACCTTGCCATCGCAGATGAGTGCGGGCGGCTGGTGGCGCGAAGCGAAGTGGTTGGGCACCCAATTGAGGCCCGGGATGCTTTTATCGCAGCCACCGCCGAGGTGTATGGCCTGACTCTCGTGACGCGCAACATTGCGCACTTTCAGCCAGCGGTAAAGGCCTTATTCAACCCTTGGACGCAATGAGGTCGATATCCTTGCGTACCGAGCCAACCGTACCCTCCGCAGTACGATATCGCACGCTTTAAACGCTCCGAAGGAGTAGAGTAAAGAAGTCTCTTCTAGCATTCCTCCGTCGCACCCTCCCTGACGGCCCCTTGCGAAAAATTGACAGCGCTAGCTGTGCAAGGAGCGGTCATGGTTGTGAAGTTCCGTCCACCGTCGAAGTCTGCTACTACCGCACGAACCGTTGATGTTGATGGCCACCCGGTTCATAACGAGATATTGCTCGCGATACCAGCGAAGGAACGCGAGTTGCTGTATCCGAAACTGGAACTGGTTCGTCTGAATACTCACCACGTCTTACATGAGCCGGGTGATTCTCTGAAGTCGGCTTATTTCTGCAATAGCGGGCTAATTTCGATTCTCAGCGTCTTCCCGGACGGCAAAAGCGTGGAAGTTGGTCTGGTCGGCAAGGAAGGTTTCATTGGAGTACCGCTGGTGGCTGGATTCCGAACTGCGCCCACGCGAGCGATCGCACAGATCGAGGCGTCCGCATTTCGGATTGATGCCGAAGCATTGATGGGACTTTTGCCGCAGTGCGTCAAGCTGGAAAGAAAGCTGCAGCAGTTTTCGCAGATCATGGCGATGCAGGTGACGCAGATCGCGGCTTGCAACCGGCTGCATGAAGTAAACGAGAGGCTCGCCCGGTGGCTGCTGATGAGCGCGGACCGTATCGGATCGAATTCCGTACCTCTGACACAGGAATTCCTGGCCCAAATGCTCGGCACTCGACGTTCGAGCGTCACCGTTGCTGCCGGCATGTTGCAAAAGGCGGGACTCATCACGCACAGTCGCGGAGACGTGAAAATCGTCGACCGCAGGCAACTGGAAGAGGCGGCGTGCGAGTGTTACGAAATCATGACGCAGCAGGTCAAAGAATGGCAGGGGGAAGCGAGCTAGTCGGCAGCCAGGCCTTGTGCGCGCCAGCGCACATACAGTAGTCCACCGCCGTACCGACACGTTGCCGGCTTGAGCGTAAGTTGCACCCAAGCGAGTGAATCCATCTTCAATCGAGTCACCCCTCGCGCCGGAGCGGAATCGATCATGTCAGACGCAGACCTCATCGATCTCAGCGATCATCGACATCTGCTCACCTGCCCGCACTGCAAAAAGCAGACTGCACTCCGCCACGCCGGAAGCGTGATCCTCTTTACCAGCACGAAATGCGCGCATTGCGGCCAGGAATTTGTCGTCGCCATGAACGAACCGCGCACATAAGCGCACCGCAAATCGACTTCGACCAAGAAGCCTGCTAGAAAACAATCTATTCGAACGGTAGCAGCCCTTCGTAGCCGGAACCAGTCGTTACACTAGCCGACGGTATTTCGTTTTGACTCTGGAGTTAGTGTTGGCGAAAATGGCTGGTATCTGGGCGGGGCGGATAACTTAACTTCACAACGTTGAGAGGAAAACGGAGAGGAAAATTATGACGAAGGCGATTATGGTGGCGGTTATTTCTGCTTGTGTCTCTTTCGCAGCCGGAATTGCGGTTGCCGAAAGAGTTCACGACTGGCACGATCTGGATGCGGTGCATGGCCACGTCGTGGAAGCGATCAATGAACTGGATCGCGCTCGCGCTGCCAACCACTACGACATGAAAGGCCACGGTGCGAAAGCGGAAGAACATCTGCATGCCGCCGAGCGCGAACTGCACGATGCCGTCGAGACCATGAAGGCAGAGCGCTAAAGCGCAGCCAAATCCCTGAAGACATGAAGACAACACTATCCCGCGACAGACGTGCAGGCCCTTTGGCCTGCATTTTTTGTTGCGAGCACCCTCCGTGGAGTCGGAGGGTGCTTGTCAGCCAGTATCTCGAAGGGATTCGACAGAGAAGACTGGTCAGGCGAGAACCGAAATGGGCGCCCCAAGATCTGCGGATCCCCAGAAGATCCGTTGCTCCGGCGATCGCGGGATCGGCCCCCGATCGGCGGGAGCGGAAATGGGCCGCCTCCAACCTGAATTGGAGGCTCCGCCACCCTCGAGCCTGACCCTGAGGAACCGGTCGAGGTGATCGAACCGCCCGAACCGGTCGAACCGGAGCCCTCGTCCTTTAAGTGATGATTACGAATCTGGTGAAAGCGATTGGTTGGACCCGCGCCTCCTCCCCCCTGTAGGTCCTTCTGTAAAGTGGCGAAGTCCGTCTGCGCGGCAGAAAGATTTCCAGACTGGAGATCTTTGCTGAGTTGTGAGAAGTCCGCTTGAAACGGGGTTTGGGTGGGACGTGCTTGGGTAGCGGAATTGAGGATACTGCTTGAAATTGCGGAAATGGACATGGTTGTACCTCGATGCAAGATTTGAAGATCAGTCGGCGGGAATTGCTCCAGGCGGAAATGCGACTTGCCGCCGGGGGAATTCGGCGCGAACCATGTCTCCAAAAGCAAACTCGATTCCAATCGTTGCTGGAATGACCAGACTGGCGATGTTCAAGTGTTTGGTTGGGCTTGGCGGATGTTTGCGCTCTAGTACAGCGATGATGGCGGCCGCTGATCGGCAACGGATGCCGCGCGACCGGGCAACGTCTGCCGGGGTTGAGATGCTACTGTGGAGGGCCGAGGTGTAGCCGGGCGAACTTACTTCTGGGCGTCGGCGGTCGGGGCGTTCGCGCTTTGGGCATCCGCGCGAGCGGTCATGGAAACGACGACGTAGTCGTGCTCTTTGGCAGACTCGCCAGCGCGCAGTTTGACGTAGTTCTTTTCAAGCTGGAACTCCGCCTTGGCACCGACCTGTAGAAGTGTCGGGTGTTTATCGTCTTTCGGGCGAATGTGGTAATTGAGGCGGTCGGTCTGCAAAACATATTCCTGGCAGAGCAACGTATGCGTCTTTTGATGTTTGTCTTTCTGGTCCGTCCCACAATTGACGGAGTCCATCTGCAAAATGGTGCCAGACTGAGGGCCTTGATGGTCGCGGGCATGAGCGAGAGAGGTGCAGACCAAACCGGCGCAAATCACGGCGAAAGACGCAATTCGTTTCATAAGTCTCCTTGACGTTGAAGATTAATTAGACCGCTTTTACCAATGACGGGAAATGTTACGGAGGTATCGAGTCGGGCGGACACGACTCGCTCCCGTACTTGAAACCAAGTTGAGAATCGGTACACTTGTCCGCATGGCGCGTAAATTCAAGGACTTGACGGAGCGCGAGATTCTGGCGCTGGCGGTTTCTCTGGAAGAAGAAGATGGCCGCGTATTTGCCGATTTTGCCGAGGGGTTGCGCGAAACGTATCCGGCAACCGCGAAATTGTTTGATGACATGGGCGCTGAGGAATCCGAGCACCGCGCCATGCTGATCGAAACCTACCGTGCTCGATTCGGGGAACACATTCCGCTGATCCGGCGTGAGGACGTGAAAGGTTTCGCGCCCCGTAAATCCTATTGGCTGGCGCGCCCGCTAAAAATCGCCGACGTCCGCAAACAGGCGGAATTGATGGAGCTTGAGACGCGCCGGTTTTATCAGAAAGCGATCGAACAAGTGACGGATGCGGGCATCCGGAAACTGCTGGGCGATCTGGAGGAAATGGAGCGGAAACATCAAACTACTGCCGGCGCGATGCAGGAAAACATTCCTCAATCGGTCAAAAAGACCGAGGAAGAGGCGCAACGCCGTCTGTTCGTGCTGCAAATCGTGCAACCGGGTCTGGCAGGTTTGATGGATGGCTCAGTGTCGACGTTGGCTCCGGTGTTCGCGGCGGCTTTTGCGACGAAGAGCAGCCACGATGCGTTTCTGGTTGGTCTCGCGGCTTCGATTGGGGCAGGCATCTCGATGGCGTTTGCCGAGGCGCTCTCCGACGACGGCTCGATGACCGGACGCGGCCGTCCCGCGTTGCGCGGCGCGGTGACTGGATTGATGACGGCAGCCGGTGGGATCGGCCATACATTGCCATTCCTGCTGAAAGACTTTCACGTTGCCCTGGTGGCTGCCGTGATCGTCGTAGCCATGGAATTGGCAATCATTGCGTGGGTCCGCAACCGCTATATGGATACTCCGTTGCTTTCGGCGGCCTTTCAGGTCGTCGTCGGCGGGGTTCTGGTCTTCGCGGTGGGGATTTGGATCGGCAGTTCTTGATCGGGGTTCGCGATCAGCGGTTCCTGATCGGCGGTTCCTGATAAATGAGTGATTCTGGAGCGGGTAGAGCGGTTCTCCATCTGAACGCGATTCCTGTCGGCTTGCTATAATCTTCCTTCTTGTTCCGACACTCTGCTGTCACATTCTTGTGCTTGCAGCGCGTTTTGTTTGCATCCAAGTGTTTATCCCATATGAGGTTGGAGTCCCAGGTTTGAAAAGAGTCCTGATCCTGCTGTTTTCCCTGCTGCCTGCCGCTCTGGTGTTGGTGAGCTGCGGGTCCAATGTTTCAAGCAGCACCGGTCAAACCAGCGGTCTTAAGTACCGCGCTTTTATTACGAACCAGGTGTCGGCCGGCACGGGGACCGCCGGCGTCTACATTCTCAATGCGCAAATCGACGAGAAGCCGAGCATCGGAGCGATCTCGGCTGGAAACTCTCCGGGAATGATGGTTCTCACCCCCACCAAAGGCCAGACCCTGGTCTTCAGCAGCCTTGGAACTCAGTTCTCCGATAACCAGCTTACTTTTATCAATAATGCGAGTGAAAGCGCCGCAGGCCACCTGACTTTGCCGGGTTCCACAGAGAGCATAATCGTATCGCCTGACAGCTCCACCGCTTACGCAGCTGTTCCGACCGCTCCGGTGGTTGGGCAATCTCCGGGAGCTGTGAAAGTGATGGGGCTCAGCAGCGCGACCTTCACCGGGGAAGTCGATATCCCGGCGATCCACTATTTGTCTATCAACAACGGTGGCAGCCGAATTTTAGGGTTCACCGATGTTCTGTCAACGCTCGGAGCACCATGCGTGCAGACACCGAGCTACCTGTTTGTGATCACACCGAGCCTGGTTGGGACTACACCCTGTCCTGCTGTGCCACTTCCGGGCGTCAACTTTCCCTTTGACCACCCCGTGGCTGCGTTTTTCAGCGGCGACGACACGACCGCCTACGTCATCAATTGCGGTCCCGAGTGCGGTGGGGTGCAGTCGAGCGTTCAGAAACTTGAGATGACGCCATCGCAGTGCTTGCCCGACGGAGCGTGTCAGCCAGTCCCGGTGACCGCGGCCAGCGAGGCTCTGGTGGTGGGATCGACGATGTATTTGGCGGGTTCGTATGCGAATGCCGCTTTGCCGCAACAGCCTTGTCCGGGGCAAACTGCGTTTACGCCGACGTGTGGGTCGCTCACGATTTTCGACCTTGGCAGTATGAGCGTAACCACTTCCGGAATCGCCATCACAGACGGTTTTCACAACCGCATCGGGCTTGGGCCGAATGGACAGCTCTTCGTCGGTGCGCGCACGTGCACGCAAAATCCGGGCGTCAGCGGCTGTCTTTCCATCTACAACACGCTCTCGACGCCAGTGGGACCGGTGGCGCCGGGAGGAGTCCTGATTCCGCCCGCACCCGGCGACGTGACCGGCATTGAACCGATTGGCAAACGCAGCGTGGTCTACGTGGTTCAGGGAGGAAGTCTCTGGATCTACGACACTCTGACCGACGGACTGCAGATCATACAGAATAATCCAAACAACCCGGGACAGATCTTCGCTTTGGTCGGCGACTTCGTCGACGTCAAGTTGGTTGATTTCTAGATGGCGGCACGGCTGAGTAGGCTGCGGGAAGAATATTTTTCCGCGACGGAGTGTCACCTCGGCGGCTGAAGCCGGCGCTGAAAAGAAGCCATTTATCGCAGCGGTAAACCGCTGCGCCACCCAAAATCAAGTACAAACCGGATCTTATTTCGGCTCGAGGGTCATGGTATGGGCGCGGTGTTTCTCGACCGCGGCCTCGGTGAACGGAAACGCGAACGTCGAGCCTTCATACCAAGCCGGCCACTGATCCATGTAATACGGACTCAGGAATATCCCGCTCTCGCCCGTAACCAGGTTCAAAGTGCTTTCGTCGAAGTTGGCGAAGTTCCATGTGGCACGCTCGGACGGTCCAAGCGAACGGTTCACCTGCTTCACCGTGTACGCAGCGCCGCTCAGGGGATGGCGTCCCGGTCCGGTGAAGCGCCCGATCAACGGAAGTTGGCTGAGCACGAGATGGTTGATCCCGACCGTATGACTGTCTCCCCACTTCCACTGATTGAGGTCGGCGGGGGCGCGAGCATCCGACTTGGAGGAGTCCAGTGTCGATGGTCCGGTCTGTTTCACGACATTCTCAAGCGCGGCGGTGAGCACACTTTCGTAGTCCGAATATCCGGGGGGCAGCCAGCGCGTTGGTTGCTTTGTCAGGACGTTTTCGAGCCAGACTGAAGACATCGACCAGCGATATGTTTTCCAGCTCAGATCGCCGGGATCAGATGCGATCGTTGTCCCTGCCGCACCCAGCTTCGGCTCGAGCAGCATCCGGGCCAGCTCTTGTCGCGCCGCTGTCTCAATGGTGGGTGCGGCGGAATCGGCGGACATGCGGCCGTCCCAATCCCGTAGAATTTCCGCCGCCCGCTTGGCGCGGTCAGACGCGCCGTTCGCATGGTCAATGGCGTAGACAAATTTATCGGCGCAGAAACGGTCGAAAGTTGAAGACACATCCATCTGCAACGCCAGCATGTCGGCTGGCGCAAACTTCTTGCCTGATTCGAGCACGCGGTAGATGCGGTCGGTTCGCCACGGTGCGTCCCATTCCGTGCTGATCGAGTACTTATAGCCATCCGGAGTGATGCGGCCGTTGGCCGTCGCCAGAATTCCGGACGGCGGGTCGTAAACATGCGGCATCTCGTCGTAGGGAATCCAACCTTTCCACTCGTGCGCATCGTCGCTGCCGCTGACCGGCACACTGCCGTCGCCCGCTGTGCGGATGGGCACACGTCCCGTGGCCTGATAGCCAATGTGGCCATCGACGTCGGCATACATCGCGTTCTGCCCGGGAGCGTAAAAATTCGAGAAGGCATTGCGGAATTCGTTCCAGTTCCGGGCCGAGTTCACATCGAAGAAGACCAGACCTTCTCCGTCCTGGAGCGTCCAGCGCAAGGCAATCTTGCGGGTCTCTCCGGGAAGCAGTTCGGTGATGATCGGCCCGTGACGGGTTGTCACGACATCGAGCGTCACATCTGGTTGTCCTTTGACGTGAATAATCTCCTGGCGATGCTGCGGATCGACCCATCCTTTTGGAGTCTTGTACTGTCCCTGCGCGTTGAACTCCTCGATGAAATTGTCTTCCACCGTTGGTCCGACGTTGGTAAAACCCCAACCGATGCGCTGGTTGTGTCCGACGATGACGAAGGGAACTCCGGGCAGAGTCACTCCGGCGACGTCGAAGTTCGAGGACTTCGCGATCAGGTGCGCGGCGAACCAGAGATTGGGCATCTGGTGATCGAGGTGCATGTCATTCGACAGCAGCGGTTTTCCCGTAACTGTGTGCTGACCGGAAACGACCCAGTCGTTCGATCCGGGGCGAGACAGATAGGATTCTTCAGAAAGAAATGCGCGAAGTGCCGATTGTGCCGAAAAATAGAGAACGGGTGAGGGTGCAGGAGGCCGCGCGGAAGTTGTCCGGCTGGCGCCGCCCTCGGGATCCATCTCTTCGTCGTCATCATCATCTTCGTCGCCGTCCCCGCTTTTGGCGGCAGGCTCTTCGTCGATGCGCCGCACGTCGGTTGGCGGACGATCGCGCCATGAGGAATTTACGTAGAGGTCCGCCGTCAACTGCGGCCCGAGTTTGGCCAGTATCTTCTCGCGCGCGAAGGCATGGGAGTTGTTGTAGTGGTTCAGATCCTGCACCATGCGCGCGCCGACGAGCAGAGAATCGGTCACGGTCCACGGCTTCGGTGTGTATTTCAGCAGGCGGAATTCGAGCGAGAGCCGGTCACGATGCGATTCGAGAAAGGCGTTGACTCCGCGGGCATACGCCGCAAAAAAGACGCGGTCACGGTCTGAAATCATTTTCTCCGACACTTCCGCAGCCGGCCGCAGGCCGAGAATCCGCTGCTGGCGATCAAGCTTTAGAGTGTCAGGACCAATGACTTCCGAAAGCTCACCTGCGGCCGCGCGCCGCATCATGTCCATCTGCCAGAGACGATCTTGCGCGGTGACGTAGCCCTGAGCAAAAAACAAATCTTTCGAGAGTAGCGGCTTCGATCGTGGGAAAGCCGTGCCCGTCGCGAAAGACATTTACCTTGGCTGAAATTCCGTGGACCGCGATGCTGCCGTCAAGTTGCGGCAAGGGCGAACGGGCGATCGCATAGAGCCAGCAGATGCCGACGACGATCGCCAGCAGCGCGAGACAAACGGCGTAATACAAGATGCGGAGCGCGGGATTCGGTTTCCGCGTGTAGGAGAGCGGTGTTTCTGGCAGGGAAGCGGTCGAAGACATTACTCAAAGATTGTAGGGGCGACGAACACAAGTGACAACCGCGCGGACTTCGCAACACAACCTGCAATGCGGCCCTGCATTATCGGAGGCTCGACTCGCGGGGAGATCAAAGAATCTTTCGGAGAGTTGCAAGCGGATGCAGACATAACATTTTCGACTGAGTCTAGTGAGCGAGATGCAAACAGCAGACTGTCGATGGTTTACGAGGAGATTCGTGCCTAGCCGCTGTTTGGCTCTGCGATTGCTAAAGCCTAAATGATGAGAATGTCCATTAGACTAGTGGACTATTATGCTTTAATCTGTTTATCGCTTCTGCCGTCCCGCCGGACGGCGTGTCTAAAGGAGAGGTTCGATGGCAACGGATAGATCCCCAAACACAGCGAAAGGATTTTCGCTTTCGCTCGACACCTGGGCGGTCATTGTGGCGCTTTTGCTGGCGCTAGCGGTGAAACTCAGCATTTTTAAGAGCGTGCCCTGGTAGCGAAGTCGCTACGTCAATCGTGTAGCGAAGTCGATCGTGGGCAAGTTAAATCGCTTTTTCTATCGCTTATCTGTGGAGAAACAATTATGGGCTCGTCAACGACCGTGTCGCCGGTGGAGTCGGAGCAGCGGATCCCGAATGCGCTAAGCATCGTCCCCGGCGTCTTACTGCTGGCTGGGATCGGATACGCCGCCAAGACCCTGGAACGCACGATCAACACCTACGCGAAAGTCCACCACTGGACATTTCCCAACATTGAGTATGTGCTCTGGGCCATCCTGATCGGGCTGGTCATCTCGAACACGCTCACGATCCCGAAAGTCTTCCAGCCGGGCATTGCTACCTATGAGTTTTGGTTGAAACTCGGCATCGTGCTGCTGGGCGCGCGTTTCGTTCTGGCGGACGTGCTCAAACTCGGCGGCATCAGCCTGGCGCTGGTCGTCGTCGAAATCACGCTCTCGTTGATCCTGATGACGGCGCTCGGGAAACTGTTCAAGCTGAAGCCGAAGCTCATTTCGCTCCTCGCCGTAGGGTCGTCGATCTGCGGAGTCTCGGCCATCATCGCCGCCAAGGGAGCGATTGATGCCGACGATGAGGATTCTTCGTTCGCGATTGCCGCAATTCTGGCGCTTGGAGCGTTATCGCTCTTTACCTTTCCAGCGATCGCCCACTCGCTGCACATGAACGATGTTTCCTATGGCTTGTGGGCTGGCCTGGGGGTGGATAACACCGCTGAGGCAACCGCAGCTGGCGCTCTGTATTCCGACGCGGCCGGCAAGGTTGCCGTGCTCGCGAAAACGGCGCGTAACGCCATGATTGGTTTCGTTGTCCTGGGATACGCGATTTATTGGGCTGGACAGGGTCAGGCGAAAACGGTGACGAATAAAGCGGTGTTCCTTTGGAACAAGTTTCCCAAGTTTATTCTGGGATTCCTCGCGATGTCGTTGCTCGTCGGATTCCACGCGTTCGACAAGGGACAAGTCGCTTCACTCGGGAATCTATCGAAATGGGCATTCCTGCTCACCTTCGCCGGAGTTGGCCTGCGGACGAACTTTCGCGAGATGTCGAAACAGGGTTTACGTCCTTTTGTCGTTGGCGCTCTCGGAGAAATCCTGATCGCTTGCCTGACGCTCGGCCTGGTGGTCGGCGCAAACCGCATTTGGGGGCTCTGAGCTTGGTGTAGCAGAGGCAGGTTTGGCAGAAGCAGGTTTGGCGTAACCAGTGTTCCCCCAGTATCATGTTGACGACCCGTAGGGCGTGCCTCGGCATTGCCGCTTTGCGCGCCAGCTAACATGCTGCAGAAACGAATCGACGATCAACCGACGATCTCGCGTGAGAATATCCGTGAAGCCGAAGGAATTTTTCTCCGGCATCTCAAACGCGTCGGTCTGAAACAAACAGAACAGCGCAACGCCATCCTGCGCACTTTTCTTGAAACGCGCGAACACCTGTCGATCGACGAACTGCATCGCCTGGTAAAAAAAACTGATCCCCGCATCGGATTCACCACCGTTTACCGGACGCTGAAGCTTCTGGCGGGCTGCGGACTCGCGAGCGAAGTGGCTTTCCACGATGGCATCGCCCGTTACGAGCACCAGTACAACCGGCGCAGCCATCACCACATGGTGTGTACCGAGTGCGGCGCGTCGGTCGAATTTTTCTCCGAAGAAGTCGGTGAGATCGAGCGCGAGATTGGACGCAAGCACCGTTATCTCACGACCCGGCATACTTTTCAGATTTACGGCGTGTGCGACGACTGCGGCGGCCGAAAAAACGGGGCGCGCCTTGTCTAGCCCTGGGAATATTCCGGCCAATCCCGAGGAAACTGTCGAAGGGCTGACCTGCCCGGCCTGCGGCCGCCATATGCCCGCGGATGCGGCATACTGTCCCGATTGCCGCTGGCCGATGAGACCGCCCTCGCCGGCGCAGCGCGCGGTTGCGGCAGCGGCTTATTTACCGCTGATTCCAGCGGCAGTGATTTTGCTTCTGCCGGCATTTCGCCGCGACCGGTTCGTCCGCTTTCACGCATGGCAAGGCCTCACGCTCTGGACTGTTTTCTTTCTTCTGACCATCTCCGCACTTCTGCTGTCAAATGTCGCCGCCGCCATGCTCTTCCTGGTGCTCGGAATTCTGGTGTCGCTGGCCATGGTTTTCTTGTGGGTTGTTCTCTCGTTGAAAGCCTGGCAGGGTGAACGCTTCGAGCTGCCACTCATTGGATTGCTGGCGGCCCGAATGAGGTAGAACAGGTCCCGGGAGTGAGTTCTCGGATTTCAGGAAAACTCCAACTTAGGATTATCGATGCGCTGCTTTTCCGAGACCTGAGACCTTGCTCTGCGATCTTGCTAGAATGATCAATTCACCATGCACAGCAGGAGAGCTAATTGACCCAGCTTCACCGCGTAAAGATCAGCGCCCTTGGCACCTACGTTCCGCCCCGCCTTCTCACCAATCCCGATCTCGAAAAGATGGTGGATACCAACGATGAATGGATCATGAGCCGGGTTGGTATCAAGGAGCGGCACATCGTCGACAAAGGCGTTGCGACCAGCGATCTCGCGGCGGAGGCCGCGAAGGCGGCGTTGGCGCAGCGTGGGATTGAAGCGAGTGAACTCGATGCCATCATTGTTGCAACCGTCACGCCCGACATGTTGTTCCCCGCGACTGCGTGTCTGGTGCAAGACAAGATTGGCGCGAAGGGCGTTTGGGGGTTCGATTTATCGGCGGGGTGCTCGCAGTTTGTCTACGCCTTGCAGGTTGGCGCGCAGTTTGTCGCGAGCGGGGCGCACAAGAAAGTCATGGTGATCGGAGCGGACGTCATGTCGTCGGTCATCGACTACACGGACCGCGCGACCTGCGTGCTCTTTGGCGATGGCGCGGGAGCGGTGATCCTGGAGCCGCTGGAGTCGGCTGACGACGATTCGCTCGGCCTCATCGACTTTCTGCATGAGGTGGATGGTTCCGGCGGTTCTTCGCTCTACATGCCCGGCGGTGGAAGTTTGAATCCGCCTTCGCACGAAACCGTGGACAAGAAGATGCACTACGTTCATCAGGATGGAGCGGCGGTATTCAAGTTTGCGGTGCGGAAAATGTCGGAATTGTGCTTCGATATTTTGAAGCGCAACGGACTGACAGGATCGGACATCGATCTGATGGTCCCGCATCAGGCCAATTTGCGGATCATCAACGCGACAGCTGATCGCCTGAAGCTTCCAGCGGAAAAGGTCGTGATCAACATCGATCGCTATGGCAACACCACGGGAGCGACGATTCCGCTGGCGATGAGCACCGCGATTGCGGATGGGCGGCTCAAGAAGGGCAACCTTATATTGCTGGCTGCGGTCGGTGCGGGTTTTACCAGCGGAGCAACTCTGCTCAGATGGGCCTATTAAGGCAGGTCTCAGGTGTTAGGTCTCAGGTCTCAGGAAAACCCTTTGTACTTCTGATCCGTTTTCCCCGACCTCAGGTTTGTTTTGACGTTTGGAAACGTTTGATTAAGCCATTCAGGATTCTGCCGAGTTCTTCCGTTTCCGATTCCAGTTCTTTTGACGTGGAGCCATCTATATAACCGAGATCGCGCGCGATCGAGAGTTGAGTTTCTAATTCCAACAGCGATCCGCGGGCGTGATGCAAAAATTGAACAAATTCTTTCGGCGTGTAAGCCCTTTTCCCTCAGCGATGTTGCTCGGCACTGATACGGCCGCACGACGCATCTGCGATCTGAGGCCGTAAATTTCGTCTTTTGGAAACTGGCGAGTACAACGATAGACATTCAACGCGAGACTCTTCGCCTTTTGCCACGCAATTAAGTCGCGATAACTCTCAGCCATGGGATCCCGTTTGCAGCAGACTAACCGGGGAATCGCCCAAAGTGATGAGCGTCACTCCGAAATTGTTCGGTTTTGCCCTTCCTGAGACCTAACACCTGCGACCTGATTATTATTTTTCTGCCATGGCTCCGACGAGCGACTCGAAAATCTTGAATCCGTCGACGCCGCCTAGCTCTGTTTCGGCGGCGCGTTCTGGGTGAGGCATCATACCCAGAACGTTGCGGCCGGGACTGCAAATTCCGGCGATATTTTCGAGCGACCCGTTGGGGTTCGACTCGTTCGTGATTTTGCCGTCCGCGTCGGAGTAGCGGAACACGATGCGATTGTCGCGCTTCAGTTCTTCGAGTGTCGAATCGTCGCAGAAATAGTTGCCTTCCATATGCCCAATGGGGATGGTCAGCACTTCACCCTGGCGGCAAGTGTTCGTAAACGGCGTGTCGTTGTTCTCAACTCTTACGTGGACCGGTTTGCAGACATATTTCAAGCCGACGTTGCGCATCAGCGCTCCCGGCAGTAATCCAGCCTCGCAGAGAATCTGGAAGCCATTGCAGATTCCGAGAACCAGTCCGCCGCGGTCGGCGAACTTGCGGACGGATTCCATGACCGGTGAAAATTTTGCGATCGCGCCGGTGCGGAGATAGTCGCCAAAAGCGAATCCTCCGGGGACGATGATTGCGTCGCAGTTCTGGAGGTCGTGCGAATCGTGCCAAAGAAAAGTCACGGGCTGCTTCGCGACCTGCCCAACTGTCCAGTGGGCATCGTGATCGCAATTCGAACCGGGGAAAATGATGACGCCAAATTTCATCAGAACCTCTTGGAAAGGGAATAATTGATAGTGACAAGGCCCGTTAGCAGGGTCAAGGAAAAAGTAAAGGCGCGACTGGAATGTGTTGCGCCTTGATTGAAAGCTAGACTGCAAGTTGTGCCGATCGCTTCACTGCTGCCGAACGGTCAAGCTCGCCTGGTTGCCGCCGGTGACACCGACGAGGGAAGTCGGCGACGCCGTCGGCGAATTTGAGGACGGAGCGGCACTGTCCGGAGTAGCTTCGGGCTGCACCGGGGCGGTGTCGTAATTCGTAATATCGTTTGGAGTGTCGTCGGAACTATTCGCTGATCCAGACGCACTCAAGTTGCCTGGGTCCTGATCGTGGTTCGGCCAGGAACCTGGACGATACGGGGGCGGATTATTCGACCAGTCTTCGCCGTAATCCTGATAGGTGTCGTAGCCGGGGTAGTAGCCGTAGGCATATGGGGCATACCAGTACGGACTGTACCAGTACGGGTTGTACCACCAGGGATTCCAGCCGAAGGCCCAGAACGGGTATCCGTAGCCGAATCCCCAACCGCCGAAGCCCCAGCCAAACCCGAATCCGAATCCTGGGCGGAAACAACAGCCTCCCCGGAAACCGAAACCTGAGCGGAACCCGCCGTTAAAGGTCGACGCGACTCCGAACGAGGCTGCGCGGGATGACCCGAACCCGTGCCAACTACCATCGGAATTTCCGGCGCTGCGCGCGACCATGTTTCGGGCAGCCAGGTTGGAGGAACCGGCCGATGCATGTGCCGAGGAGCCGTTGCCGAATGAATGCCACTGGCCATCGTTGATTGCGGGACGAATGTTGGACGAGCGGCTAGCCGACGCGCTTAGATTGCGTCCACTCTCGCTTGCGCCGCCACGGGAGCTGCTGCCGGCACCGGATCGCATTCCACCACGCATGCCATCATAAGACCCGCCGCGCGATTCTCCACCGCCCTCGCGGCCATAGGCTCCACCGCCTTCGCGGCCATAGCTTCCGCCACCGTAGCCCCCGCCGTGATAGCTTCCACCGCTGCTATGAAAGCCACCTCCGCCACCGCCTCCGTGAAAACCGCCTCCGCCACTGGAGTGACCGCCGCCTCCGCCGTGTTGGGCGAGTGCGAATGGGGTTAAGGCCAAAGAAAGAAATGCGACGAGAGAATTACGACTGAAACGATTCACTATCTCCACCTCCCGTCGCAAAGCGACGAACGTGGCACGCCCTTAATTGAGTTCGATTCTACCGCTATGCATTTGGTTGCGCATAGTTCCGGAGGTGCTCATTGACTTCGAAATCAGAACATCGAGTTAGCGTTTGCGCATTGCTTTTGTTGAATAACGACCAGGCTATTCCACTCAGCGTGCACGATCAATGATTTCTGCGGTCGACGACGAGGTGAAACGCGCTTTTGGATAACGCTCCCTCTGGGTACCCCCACCCCCCTAGGCTCGGTATATTAGAATCAAGACTTTAGCGAGAATTCCCGCCAAAATATTCAAACCATGATACTTAGAGGTAAAGTCTTCAAGAATAAAGACTTATCACTCCGAAACTCGGTTTCGGCGGTCTATTCTGGGCACTTTGAGCTGAGTGTGGCAAGGATGGGGGCTTAGGTCAAGGGATTCTTATGCCGGTACTTTAGCGGCTGAAGCCGCGGGGCCTGGATTCCTTAAACGCAGCGCTGAAGCGCTGTCCACCCGAAAGCGTGATTCGATGCAATGCGTGCCTTTCGCGGACAAGAGTGTCCGCGCCACACATTAGCATTCGGTTGCGGGATAAGTTCTCTACGAATTATTGCCCCGCCACCTCGTTCCACAAGAATGACAGTTCGTCGGCTGTGTCTGTAATTGCTTGCGTGACGGAGACGCCTCCGCTGTGGCCGCTGAAGGTTTGGTAGTGGAGGAGAATCGGGCGGTCGTTGACGTTGTCGGCTTGAACGAGCGCGGTCATCTTGCGGGCGTGGAGAGGGTCGACTCGGGTGTCGCTGTCTCCGGTGTTGAACATGATGGCGGGAAATTTCATTCCGGGCTTCACGTTGTGATACGGCGAGTATTTGAGGAGGTAAGGGAACTGGTCTTTGTTGTCGGATGATCCGTATTCGGTGGTCCACCATTTGCCGACCAAGAACTTCTGGTAGCGAATCATGTCGAGCAGCGGGTAGCCGCACCAGATGGCGCCAAACATTTCCGGGTGTTGGGTCATGGCAACGCCCATGAGGAGGCCGCCGTTCGAGCGTCCGCGAATTGCGAGGCGTTCGGTGCGAGTGTATTTTTCGTCGACCAGGAATTCAGCGGCAGAGAAGAAGTCGTCGAAGACATTCTGCTTGTGCTCAAACATGCCCGCCTGGTGCCACTTCTCGCCGTACTCGCCGCCGCCGCGCAGGTTCGGCTGCGCGTAGAAACCGCCTTGTTCCATCCACCAGGCGTATTCGGGATTCCATGCCGGAGTCAGGTCCACGAGAAAGCCGCCGTAGGCAAACATGAGTGTGGGCGTGTTGCCGTCGCGCTTTACTCCTTTTTTTGACGAGATGAACATCGGGATGGTGGTGCCGTCTTTCGATTTGTAGAAGACCTGCTTCACCTCGTACTGATCGGAAGGGAACGGCACGTTTGGCTTTGCGAAGACCTCGGTCTTTCCGGTGGAAACGTCGTAGCGATAAATGGTGGGCGGAATGATGAACGACTCGAAGCTGTAGAAGCCTTCCGTGGAATGCGGATCGGCGTGGCCCGAAAGAGAAGTGGCGGATCCGATGGTCGGATAGTCCAGATCTCCGATGTGTACGCCATCGAGGGTGAAGATGCGCGTGTCGGTCGCGACATCGTGCAGTCCGGTGGCGAAGAGTTTTCCGCCGACGATCGAAATGTCTGAGACGACCTCCTTGCCTTCAGGCACGATCGTCTTCCACTGTTGGGGCTCGGACTCAGGCAGAGACATTTTTACGACACGATAATTTGGCGCCTGGTAGTCGGTGAGAACAAAGAAGTCGTCACCATAATTCACGGCATTGAACCGGCTGTCGATACCGTGGACCAATGGACGGATCGGCGAATCGGGCTGGCGCAGGTCTTTTACATAGATATCGACGCGGGTTGGCGGGACGCCGTGGATCACGTTGATCATCAGATAGCGTTCGTTTTCGGTGACTTCGGTGCCGATCAGTTCCATCGGTCCTAAAGTTTCGCCCCCGACACTTTTGCCGAAAATCATTTCGTCGCTTTTTGTCGAGCCGAACCGGTGATAGAAGACGAGGGTTCCGGTGGGATCGAAGCGCGCGTAGTAGAGGCCTTGTTTGTCGGGGCTGAGTTGAACTCCTTGATAGCGGGCGGAGGGAAGAGTGTCGGCCAGTGCGTGATTTTTGGCGACATCATTTTTGTCGATCACCAGAAAATGGACAGACTCTTCGTCGGCGCCGCCGGAACGAATTCCGTAAACCAGGAGCGTGCCGTCGGTTGAGACGTCGTTAATTTGAACGGAGGTGTTCTGGTCGGTGCTGAGTTTGGTGGCATCGACGACCAATTCATCTTTGCCGTGCAAACTGCGGCGGATGTAGATGGAGCCCTGGTTCTCGTCGGCACCGCGCTTTTTGAAGAAATAATTCCCGCCGCGCTCGAAGGGGACGGAGAAGGTTTCGACGCGTTCGAGCTTGGTGAGCTCACTGACGATTTCCGGCCGGATCTTGACCTGCGAAAGATATTTTTCGGTGTACTTCATCTGCTCGTCGATCCAGGCGCGGGTCGCGGGACTCTTGCCATCCTCAAGCCAGCGATAGGGATCGGTGAGCTGAACGCCTTGGACGGTGTCGGTTACCGGCTGCGCTTGGGTAGGAGGCGGCGGAGGAAGGATAATTCCGTTGCCGCCTTTGATCTCGGTGGGTTTGTCGGCGGCGAGAGCGCATGCGGCGAGCAAGCAGAAGAAGACGAAGGCGGCGTGATGGACGAAGGATGCGGTTGTCATAATTGTGAAATTCGGCGTTCGGGCGTGCGGTCTTTGGACATTCTAGATTTGGACGCTTGTGGGCGTTCTTTGTCTGCACATTTTATCGCGTCTGCGGGGGAGGCTGCGTTTTGTCCGCAGGTTTAGGGTTTGGTGCGGTTTTGTTTGGCGGTGCCGGCCGACTTTGGGCCGGCTTCGGCTGCGGTTTGGGTTGTTGGGGCTTGGGTTGCGGCGTAGGTTTCGGCGTCGGTCGCGGCTGGGGAGCAGGCTTGGTCGGCGCGGGCTTTGCCGGCATGGGCTTGGGCTGCTGACTCGGCTTTGACGGCGACGGCGTCGGCTTCGTACCCGGCGTCGGCCTTGGCTTCGTATCCGGCGACGGTGTCGGACGAACCGGCTGAATCGTTGGGGGCGCTGGCTTAGTTGGAGCCGGTTTGGTCGGAGCGGGCTTGGTTGGTGCCGGCTTGCCGGGCTGCGGCCGCGGATTGGGGCGATTGATCGCCCGGCTTTCCGGGACGGTTGTCACCTGGTTTTCCCGGGCGATTGTCACCGGGCTTTCCCGGACGATTGTCTCCTGGTTTTCCGGGCCGATTGCCACCGGGTTTTCCGGGGCGATTGTCTATCGGAGGATTACCTGGACGATACGGCGGACGGTTGTAGCCGGGCGGACGCGTTCCGGGGCGACCGGGCGGACGATAATTTGGCGGACGGTAGTGCCAATCGCCACCGTATCCGGGCCGGTTGCTCCAGGGGATCGGTCGGGGGCGGTACCAAGGTCGCGGCGGGCGGTAGGGATTGGGACCCCATCCTCCCCAATAACCGTGGTTGTAATAGGCGCGGCGGGAGGTCCAGTTCCATCCCCAGCCTCCCCATCCCCAGGGCTGGTTGTTGACCAAGAGTGCGGAGATCGTGATTCCGACGCCGAAGGAAATGAGTGAGGCGGCGACTACGCCGCCGGAGGGCGCCCCGACATAGACGACGGTTGGATCGTATTGCGGAAGGTAGACGACTTGCGGGCTGGCCGGCTGAATGACGTAGAAAGTTTGACCGGCATCCTGCTGGACCAGGACCTGCTGCTGGGAATTGCTGCGCAGCGATCCGGCGTTATAGGCCTGGTTGCGGAGGCGCTGGATTGAAGCGGAAACGGCGTCCTGATTTTGCGAAAATTCGTCTCCGATGGCGGCGTAGTCGTCGATGTGCTGCGCCATCATTTCGATGACGTCAGGGAAATTTACGAGGGCGATGAAGGCAGGATCGAATCCTGCCTGCTCGGCCGCAGATGTCAGTGCGCTGCCGGTTAATCCCTGGTTGTCCTGGAGCCAGTTGTCGACGTCGAGGATTTCCTGCGGATTGGTGGAGGCGGTCGTGATCTGCGAGAGCAGGGAATCGGGGTAGAGGGCGATCGGAGCGAGCAACTGATCCAGTTCTTGCGGCGAAAGAGGCTGACTCTGTGCGGCGAGAACGGGGGCGAAGTCCTGGAGCAGGAAAAGAGCGATCAACAGTAGGGCGGACGTGCTTTTGAATTTTGCCGGCATGGGGGTGCCTCTCGTCGAAATCGAACGCAATTATAAACGGCAAAACGAAAATGGGGCGCCTACTCACGCAGGCGCCCTCATGCGGTCAGGCAGCTGGAATAATCAGTTGTTGTCCCGCTTTGATCTTGTCGGGATCGGCGAGGTTGTTGGCTTTCACGATGGTTGCGTACTTGTTGGGGTCTCCGTAAAACCGCTTGCTGATCTTGGACAGGTTGTCACCGGGTTCGACCGTGTAGGTCTGGTTGCCCTGGCGGAACTCGATGTCGTGTTTGAGATCGGAGAAGGTGGGATCGACCGCCTTGATCGCGTCCCAGATTCGGTTCTTGCTGGCTTCGGAGACTGCGGTGGCTTTCAGATAGAGTTGATTTCCGTCAAGATTGACATTTTGCAGTTCGGCGCCTTCCTTTTGAATCACGTCGAGCACCGGTTGGTATTTTTGTTTTAGTTGTGCGAGTAGATCGGGCATGTGACCTCCTATGTGGCGAAACAAATTTCAACCGAGTAAGGTTGAAGACGGAGTGGCCCTGGTGATTTTCCTATTGTAGACCCGAAAGCGGGTGGAGAATTGCACCGCGCTGCGTCTTCTCCGGGCAAGTCTGAATTTCGCAACCAGTTCTTGACAATCAGTACTTGACGATCGCGGCGAACGATTTCGGATCGAGTGAGGCTCCACCGACCAGAGCGCCGTCGATTTCTTCTTCCGACATCAGCGCGTGCGCATTTTCTGGCTTGACCGAGCCGCCGTAGAGGATACGGAGTCTGTCGGCGAATTCCTGTCCAAAGGAATCGGCGGTTTCGCCGCGGATGATGGCATGAGCATCTGCCGCCATCTGCGGAGTCGCAGTCTTTCCTGTTCCAATGGCCCACACCGGTTCGTAGGCGACGACCATGTGGGCAGCTTTTTTCGCCGAGACTTTGTTGAAGGCACGCAGACACTGGCGGCGGAGCACGTCGTCGGTCAGTCCGGCTTCGCGCTCTTCGAGAACTTCGCCGACGCAGACGATGGGTATGAGTCCGGCTTCGAGCGCCGACTTGAGTTTGAGATTTACGGTGTCGTCGGTCTCGCCGAAATACTGGCGGCGTTCGGAGTGTCCGATGAGGACGTGCGTTACGCCGACCGCGACCAACATGCTGGCGCAGATTTCTCCGGTGAATGCGCCTTCTGTCTGCCAGTAGACATCTTGCGCGCCGATGGCGATGTTCGATCCCTTGGCGGCGGTGATTGCGGCGTCGATAGCGAGGTAGGTGGGGCAGACGACAATCTCGTCGCGGTCATGGCCCTGCACCAGCGGAAGAAAATCGCGGAAGAAATCTCGAGTCTGGTCGGGCGTCTTGAACATCTTCCAGTTGGCGGCGATGAGCTTTTTTCTCATGAAGGACCTTTGTAGATATAAAGAGATTGCTTGCCGAGCTAAACTAATTCCAAACGCCTGAGCTTCAGATGGCTGGTGTCTAGTTGTGCGAGATCGTACTGCGCTTGCTGTACGAGCCAGCTTTCAGCGCTACCGCCGAACACCTTCGACAAGCGCACAGACATCTCTGGAGAGATGCCGCGCCTTTCGTTCACTAGTTCCGATAACGTCGTTCGCGTTACTCCCAACGCGGCTGCGGCCTGAGTAATGGTCAGGCCCAAAGGCTCAATGCACTGGCGCAGTACGAAGCCGCCGGGGTGAGGTGGATTCTTCATCGGCATGGCGCGGTCTCCTCAGTGATAGTCCAGGTAGTCGACGTTATAAATGTCGGGTCCTTCAAAGCGAAATATAACTCGCCAGTTGGCGCGGACCGTTATCGCCAAGAACCCTTTCAGTTCGCCCTTCAGAGAATGCGGTCGAAAGCCGGGAACATCAAGGTCGCTCACACTATTGGCCGCATCGAGGCGAGCCAGAATATCCTGTAACTTAACCGCGTGTTCCGCGCTGACTCCTCGCGCATCTGCATCTTCGTACAAGCGTTTTAGCCCCTTGTGACGAATCGACCTGATCATTGAAGTGTAACGCGTTACATTACGGATATCAACGCTTGTCCGTCAGCGCCTCGACTCCCGGCAGATTCTTGCCTTCTAGAAATTCGAGCGATGCTCCGCCGCCGGTTGAGATGTGGGTAATCTTGTCGGCTACGCCGGCGGCTTTGACGGCGGCTACGGAATCTCCGCCGCCGACGATGGTGATGGCTGCCGCGTTATCGGCGACGGCTTGCGCGATTTTGAACGTGCCTTTCGAGAACGGCGCCAATTCGAAAACTCCCATGGGGCCGTTCCACACGATGGTGCGCGCGCTCGCGATTTCTTCGGCAAATGCTTCGACTGACTGCGGGCCGATATCAAGCGCCATCATGTTGTCGGGGATCGGCTCACCGGGCGCAAGAACTTTCGGCGTCGCGCTGGCCTCGACGCGGTCGGCAATCACGTGGTCGGTCGGCAGCAGGAACTTGATCTTGTGCGTTTTCGCCTGCTGGAGAAGTTCGCGGGCGAGTTCGACCTTGTCCTCCTCCACCAGACTCTTGCCGATGGATTGCCCTTGTGCCTTGAGAAAGGTGTAGGCCATGCCGCCGCCAATAATGAGCACATCGACTTTGCTGAGGAGGTTCTGAATGACTCCGATCTTGTCGCTGACTTTTGCGCCGCCCAGAATCGCGACGAAGGGCTGTTCGGGAGCCTGGAGAACTCGGCCCAGATATTGCAGCTCTTTTTCCATTAGCAACCCGGCGGCCGATTTCTGCACGAATTTCGTGATGCCGACGGTCGACGCGTGGGCCCGATGCGCGGTTCCGAAAGCATCGTTGACATAGAACTCGGCGAGTTTGGCTAGTTGCTGGGAAAAATGTTCGTCGTTCTTTTCTTCTTCCGCGTGAAAGCGCAGATTCTCGAGCAACAGAGCCTGGCCCTTCTCGAGCTTCAGCGCCATCTCTTCGGCCTCGGGGCCAACGCACTGCGGGCAGAAGCCGACGTTTTCTCCACGCGACAATTCTTTGTCGAGCAACATGCGCAGGCGCTCGGCCACCGGCTTCAGGCTCAGCTTCGGATTGGGCTTACCTTTCGGGCGTCCGAGGTGCGAGGCGAGAATCAGGCGCGCGCCGTGACGCAGGGCGTACTCGATACTCGGGAGAGTTTCGCGGATGCGGGTGTCGTCCATGACCCGGCCGTCGTCGAGCGGGACGTTGAAATCGACGCGCATGAAAATGCGGTGATCGTTGAGCGGAAGATCGCGGATGGAAAGCTTCGACATTGGAAACCCCGTCGTTCGTCGTTAATCGTCGGTTCTTGGTTTAAGGCCTTTGGTCCTTGATCGTTCCGAACCTTGCGGAGCTGCGCTCCGCTTGGCGGGCGGGACGCCCGCTACCACACAAGCAAATCCACCACACAAGCAAATCCACCACACGAGCAAATCCACCACACAAGCAAATCTAGAGGCCTTTGGCCGACATCAGGTTGATCAGATCGTGGACGCGGCTGGAATATCCCCACTCGTTGTCATACCAGGCGATGACCTTGACGCAGTTGCCGCCAACCACCAGAGTCATCGGGGCATCGACGATCGACGAACGCGAGTCTCCCCTGAAGTCGCAGGAAACCAGTTCGTTCTCTTCGAAACCCAAATATCCCTTCAGCGGACCAGCTTCGGAAGCTTTCTTCAGGGCGGCGTTGACGTCTTCTTTGGTCGTCTTTGTCTCGACCCAGACCACTAGGTCGACGACCGAGACGTTCGGCGTGGGCACGCGCATGGAGAAACCGTCGAGCTTGCCAGCCAGTTCAGGGACGACCAGTCTGAGTGCCTTGGCAGCGCCCGTTGTGGTCGGAATCATGTTGAGCGCGGCAGCGCGGGCGCGGCGCAAATCCTTGTGCGGGAAGTCGAGGATCACCTGATCGTTCGTATAGGAGTGGATCGTGGTCATGGTGCCGCTGACGATCTTGAAGGTATCGTTGATCACCTTGGCGACCGGGGCGAGACAGTTGGTGGTGCAGGATGCGTTCGAAACGATGTGGTGCTTCGCGGGATCGTATTTTCCGTCGTTCACTCCGAGAACCACGGTGAGGTCTTCATTTTTCGCGGGAGCGGAGATGATGACTTTCTTGACGCTGCCGCGCAGATGCTTTTTGGCCTCAGTGGCGTCGGTGAAGCGTCCGGTGGATTCGATTACGACCTGTGCTCCAACCGATTCCCACGGCAGCGCGGCGGGGTCTTTTTCTTTGAAAACCTTGATCACTTTGCCGTCGATCGAAATGCTGTCGGGGCCGGCGGTAATCGTGTTTGGCAGGTTGCCGAGAATCGAGTCGTATTTCAGCAGATGAGCCAGCGTCTTGGGATCGGTGAGATCGTTCACCGCGACGAAATCCAGATTTTTGTCGGCGAGCGCGGTGCGCAGAACGTTGCGTCCGATGCGTCCAAAACCATTGATACCAACTTTTACGGCCATTGTTCCTCCGAGGGAAATTTGAGTGCTTTTGAAAGTATGTAGAGCCTTTAAGACAACTTTCGATGGTAACAGGGTGTAGCGGCCACCGTAAACGTCAGGGATCACAGCGGGTTGTGTTTGCAGAGAGAAGCCAATTCTTATTGTTTCATGCGGGCGAGATCTCGATATACGTATCGGTGTTACGCCAGATCAGAGGGACGCGAGCCAGCCAATACTTGGCATTGATGAGACGGCGTACGCGACCGGATTCTTCCGCTGGCAGAAAACATGCGGTCGCGGGGAACTCGGGCCCGGTGATCTTGCCGCGAATCGTGCAGGGAGCGATCTTGACGATGGGGTTGTTGCGGATGCGTTTGCACTTTCCGAGCTTAGAGTTGGTCATGAAATAAAGCTTGTTGTTGTCCTCGGCAAACCAGATGGGTGTGTACACGGCCGCACCATTTTTTCGAAAGGTTGCAAGGCTCAGGTATTTCTGGCCGTGGATTTCCGGTGGGATGTTCGCCATCCGAGTATTGTAAAGTGCAATGTAAAGTGCGGCGAGGAAGTTTTGTGTCGCGCGCTCGGCCAGCCGACTTGACCGGTGACGCGCAACATCCCATACAATAGCGGGCTGCTGCCATCCGCGAAGAAAAACCGCATTCAAATTCGAAACTCGAATTCGGAACTGAAGCGCTGGAGATGAACGAGAGATATGAGCGAGCTGTGGAAGCAATGGACGGGACGCAACGTCGCCGGAAAATTTACGCTGGAAAGCTATCTCGGCGGCTCCGATCACAGCGCTGTATTTCTTACCACTCAGTCGACGGCGTCGGGTTCTGACAAGGCTGCCATCAAATTGATCGCCGCCGATCGGTTTGCCGCCGATTCTGGCGCGGAGAAGCAACTGGCGCGATGGAACTCGATCCGCGAATGGAATCATCCGAATTTGATTCGTATTTTTGAAGCTGGCCGGTGCGACCTCGACGGCACGCAACTGCTGTACGTGGTCGAGGAGTATGCCGAGGAAAACCTGGCGCAGATTCTTCCCGAGCGAGCACTGACCGCTGAGGAAACACGTGGGATGCTGCCTCCGGTGCTACAGGCTCTCAAGTTTGTCCATAACAAAGGCTTCGTGCACGGCAGCATTCAGCCGGCAAACATTCTTGCCATTGGCGACGACGTGAAGCTTTCAACGGATTCGCTGCATGTCGCCGGAGAGAAGGTCGACCCTGCCGGAGCGCCGCGCGCGATCGATCCCCCGGAAGCGGGGCTTTCGACGGCTGGCGACGTTTGGCAGTTGGCGATGACGTTGGTCGAGGTGCTTACGCAGCACTTGCCGGTCTGGGATCGCGCACGACCGATGGCACCTGCAATATCAAGGGCGGTCGCAGAGCCCTTCCGCGAAATCGCTGGGCGCAGCTTGCAAGTCGATGCCAGCAAGAGATGGACGCTCGCGCAGATCAGCGATTGCCTGGAAGGGAAGCGGCCAGCAGCCAGGTTAGTGGAGAGCGTGCCGGCGGTTTCGGCACCTGTAGTCTCATCGCCTGTAACCGCTGGACCGCGGAAACCGACTTCGAAATGGCCTTACGGGGTGGGGCTGGCGGCGGTCGTGGCGATCGCCGTCTTCTTGATCGCGAGGCCGAAGCCGGCGGGCCCGCCGGCGGATGTGCAATCGACGGAAACTCAACAGAGTGGGGCGGCGGAAAACACAAACCCTACTCGTGCTTCGACGGCGGACGATCCTCGGGGAGCACCAGCGAATGCCGACCAGAGCGGCGTCGTGCACAAAGAGATTCCCGAGGTCTCGGCAGCTGCTCGCCATACCATTCAGGGCAAGATTGTAGTTCGAGTAAAAGTGAAAGTGGATGACGCGGGCAATGTCGAGGTGGTGAAGTTCGACTCTGGCCGGGCGAGCAAATATTTTAAGCGCCTTGCGCTGGACTCTGCGCGAGATTGGAAGTTTGTTCCGGCACAAGGCGGTGAAGCAGGCGCGAGGGAATGGAAGTTGCAGTTCGCCTTCAGCCGAGCGAAGACGGAAGCGTTCGCGGTGCCCTCGAAACGCTAAATGCGCAATTTTGCGCCCTAAGACGGTTGGGTGCGACTGCTGTCTGCTAATGCGATAGATTTCAATTGCGAAAACGAGGTGCGAACGGATGTTGTCGATGCGACCGGGTACAGCGGCGAAAATCCTCTTATATCTTGCGTGTTGCCTGACGGCCCACTTCAGATTGGCCGGGCAGGACAAAGTGAATGATTCCCGGTCGTGGTCCGGAGTCCTGGTGTCCAGCAGCTGCAATGCGGACGAAGCTTTCAACCAATCTCCGGAGTGCGCCAAGAAGGTGCCCGGCGCGAAACTTGCGCTGTATGACGATACGAGCCGCGTCATGTACAGCCTGGAGCCGCAGGAATCGGTGACTGCTCATATCGGAGACACGGTGACCGTCCGTGGAACACTCGATGAGGATACGATTCGCGTGGCGTCGGTCGAGTTGATGTCGATTGGCCTGGCGGTAGGCCAGAAGGCTCCCCCGTTTTCGATTCGCGACCAGTTTGGCCGAACGCAAACGCTCGAGACCTTGAAAGGATCGAACGGCACTGTTCTTCTGTTTTTCCGTTCCGCCGACTGGTGACCGTTCTGCAAAGGGCAGCTGGTCCAGCTGCAAGGTGCGTTTCCGCGATTCGAGAAGCAAGGAGTTAAGCTGGCGGCTATTAGCTATGATTCGGAAGAGATCCTGAAGTTCTTTGCCGATCGCCACAAGATCGAGTACCCGATGCTTGGAGATCCGGACTCGAAAACGATCAAAAACTACGGCGCGCTCAATCCGGAAGCAACGGGGATGCAGAAGGGCTTCGCCCGCCCCGGATACTTCTTCATCGATACGAAGGGCATTATTCGTGAAAAATTCTTCGATGCGCGATACCGCGAGCGGATTACCGGAAACAGCGTTATCGCCAAGCTCTTTCCGGAATTAGGTCAAGAGGTAACCGAAACCGTCGATGCGCCGAATCTTCAACTAGCGCTTGAACAATCCGATCGCATGGGCGTTCCCGGCACTCGCATCACCATTGCTGCCGAGGTGCGTCTGCCGGCGGACGTGCATGTTTATGCGCCCGGCGCTCAGGGCTACAAGCCGATCAAGCTGGTGATTGATCCGATCCCGGAGTTGGAACTGACACCGCCGGCTTTCCCGAAGTCGCAGATACTGTATATGCCTGCGATCAAGGAGCGCATACCCGTTTTCGAAGGGACGTTCCGCATCAGCCAGGACGTTAAAGTGAATTCAGGCGCGCAGTTTTGGGGCTCGCTCGGGAAAGACGGGAGAGTCTTCGAAATCTCAGGCAAGCTTGAATACCAGGCCTGCAACAAAACGGAGTGTTTTGTGCCCAAGTCGGTCCCGGTTAAATGGCAACTGCGAGTTCTTCCGTTGGATCGGACGCGGGCGCCGGAGGAAATTCGGCACAAGTAGGGTTTCAAGCACGGTTGGGCCGCCTTCGGCTGCGAACCGATTCGCAGCGCGTGGCCATCAGGATCTTCGCACTTCTTCTATGGCTTGCTGCCGTTCGTCTTCATCTGGCGCCGCGCCTCTTCGCACGCCTCAACGGGGTCGCGTCCTGTCACCTGTTTGTACCAGGCCGGGTGGAAGGTCCACGCCCAGGCTTCGCTCACCGCTCCGCGAACCATCGCCTGGAAGGTGCCGGGTTCTCCGAATGTGCTTTGGTAGATGTGGATGAAGATGCCGCCGAGCATGATGAGGGCGGAGATGTCGTGGAGAACGTAGCTGGTGGCTACGGCGATTCTGCCGAAAGTCTTTGCGCCTGCCCAGAGGATGGTGCCGGTGACGATGTAGACGAAGCAACCGAAGACGATCTCCCAGAACATAACTTTTTGTCCGGCATTGAAAAAGCCGGTTGCAGGCGGATCTACTTTTTCTTCTCCGCTGGCGATGGCTTTTATGTTGCCCATCCATTTTGTATCGCCGGGGGCCCAGAGCATGAGGCCGAACCAGTTGAGCACTTGCAGGGAGAAGAAGAAGACGAAGGCCACGCCGAAGTAGGGGTGCAGGATGCGGCTGAGTTGTCCGCCGCCGAAGATGGGAGTAAACCAGCGGAAGAGCCAGGGAAGATAGATGCCGAAGCCGGTGAAGAGAGCTAGGAAGAAAAAGAGGGCGATAGTCCAGTGGAGGACGCGGTCGTAGACGGAATGGCGGAGAATTTCTCCGCGATAGATGGTGGTGCGCCCGGCGTGCTCCAGGGTGGCGCGGGCTTTGTCGTCGAAGTGTTCGATGGCTCGGCTAGACATGGGTCTCCTCCTTTTTAGGAGGTTCAGGTTGGGGCAGGCGCGGACCGTTGGTCACGTGGTGAAAGAGAATGCCGAGACCGCCGAGCAGCGCGAAGGTGCCGAACACGGGTTTGGCGAGCCACTTCCACCATGTGTAGCTCCACGGAATCGTGGGATTTTTCGGGAGGTTGCCGTAGCGCTCGGGGTCGGTGGCGTCGTGGAGAACGTAGATGACGTGGGTTCCGCCGACGGATTGGGGGTCGTAGACTCCGGCGTTCTGCCATCCGAAATTGTCGCGCAGTTGTTTGGCACGCTCTTCGGCGATGTAGGTCATGTCGTCTTTGCTGCCGAACTTGAGACAGCCGGTGGGACATGCTTTGATACAGGCGGGTTCCAGGCCTTCGCCGACACGGTCGGCGCAGAGCGTGCATTTGTAGACGCGCTTGGTTTCGGGATTGAAGCGCGGGATGTTGAACGGGCATCCGGAGACGCAGAATTCGCAGCCGATGCAGTTTTCCTGATTGAAGTCGACGATGCCGTTGGCGTATTTGACGATGGCGCCATCGGCGGGGCATGCGGCCAGGCAGCCGGGATCGGCGCAGTGCATGCACTGATCTTTGCGCATCAGCCACTGGATGGTGCCGTCGGGATTCTGGTGCTCATTGAATTTGATGAGATTCCAGAAATGCGCGGTCGTTTCCGGCATCGTCTGGTAGGTGTTGTCGAAGGTGGTCGGAGTGAACGGCATGTCGTTCCACTCCACGCACGCCACTTCGCAGGCCTTGCAGCCGATGCAGGTGGTGGTGTCGATCAGCTTGCAGACTTCGAGGTCGCGCTGCATGCCGCGGCCGGACGAGGAGCCGGAGTGGCCCGAGATCTGTTCGGCTTGTAGTGCCTTGCGGTCTGGCATTGTCGGCTTTCAGCTTTCAGCTGTCAGCTGTCAGTTTCTCTCGACCTTACTGAGAGCTGATAGCTGACGGCTGACAGCGCTTATACTTTTTCTATCTTCACCAAAAAGCCCTTGAATTCTGGCGTGAATGCGTTTGGATCGATTACGGTTGGCGTCAGCTGATTGGTCAACGTCTTTGCCGTCTTGCCTTCATCCTCTGCTATGCCACGGAAACCCCAGTGAATGGGGATGCCGATCTGGAATGTTTCTTTGCCATCGATTTTCATGGAGTGGATGCGACGCGTGACCATGGCTTTCGCGATGTAGGTGGCGCGAATGCTTGAGACTTTTATTTTTTCGCCGCCGCGAATGCCCATGCGATCCGCGAGTTCGGCGGGCACTTCGACGAACGGTTCGGGGACGAGTTGGACGTTCATCGGATTGTTCTTTGTCCAGTAGTGATAGTGCTCGGTCAGACGGTAGGTGGTGCAGATGACGTTGTAGTCGCCGCCGACGGGAGCGTACTTGTCCATGTCGGTCTTATATTTTTTGACGATCGGATTGTTGGACTGCTTCGGATGCAACAGATTCGCCAGCGGGCTTTCAATAGGCTCGTAGAATTCGGGGAAAGGTCCGTCATTGAGGCCGCCGAGGGGGACGAACAAACGTCCGATACCGTCGGGGTTCATGATGAAGGGGCCCATGTGATCTTTGGGCGCGGAATCGGGTTTGAAGTCGGGGACGTCGACGCCCACCCAGCTCTGCTTGGCTTCATCCCACCAAACTTGACGACGTGAAGGATCCCAGGGCTTGCCCTCAACGTCGCAGGAGGCGCGGTTGTAGAGCACGCGGCGATTGGCGGGCCAGGACCATCCCCAGTTGGGATAGATGCCGAGGCCGGATGGGTCGTCGGTGCCGCGGCGCTGCATCTGGGGGCCGGCTTCGGTCCATGATCCGGAGTAGATCCAGATTCCGCATGAAGTGGTGCCGTCGTCTTTGAGCCAGGCGAAGCCGGGGAGTTGCTGGCCGGCTTTGATGGTCGTATTTGTTTTCGGATCGGTGAGGTCGGCGAGCGCTTTGCCGTTGAGTTCTTTCGCGACCTCGGCTGAGCGAAGGGTTATACGGGTTCGTGTAGGCGAAGGTCGCGTTCAGAACGGGATCGGGGAATTTGCCGCCTTCCTTCTTATAAAGGTCGCGAATTTTCAGAAAGATGGTGGCGAGGATTTCCTGGTCGAGCTTGCATTGTCCGGGCGGCGGTACGGCGACGTTCTTCCACTGCAACCAGCGGGCTGAATTTACGAAGGTGCCGTCTTTTTCTGCGAAGCCCGCGCCGGGCAGCCGATAGACGGTGGTGTTGATCTTTTTCTGGTCTTCTGCAGTGATGCCGGGCGCGCGCCAGAATTCGCTGGTCTCGTCGGGATAGATTTCACAGACGACGAGCCAGTCGGCTTTTTTCAGGGCGTTGATATTTTTGTTGGAGTCGGGGCCGATCATGACCCCATTCATGCCGAAGGCGAAGAGACCTTTGACCTTGCCTTCGTACATATCGTTCCAGATATTTACCCAGGAATAGTTGCGATCGATCTTGGGGAGATAGTGGAAGGCAAAATCATTCTGTTTCGTGGCTGCGGGGCCGTAGAACGCTTTCAGAAGAGAGACGGCGAATTTTGAAGTGTTGGAATAGTAATTGAAGGATTCCCACGGATCGGGTTTGGACGCGGTCGGCGTGGTGCGTTTGACATATGTGGCCAGGTCGACATCGCCGGGATTCGGCATCTTCAAGTAGCCGGGAAGGATATCGAAGATTCCCGCCATGTCGGTGGCGCCCTGAATGTTGGAGTGGCCGCGGAGCGCGTTGACTCCGCCACCGGCGCGTCCGACGTTGCCGAGGAGAAGTTGGACGACGGCGGCGGTGCGGATGATCTGGGTGCCGAAGCTATGCTGGGTCCATCCGACCGCGTAAATGATGGTGGCGACTTTTTTCATGTCGCCGTCTTTGCGGATGGAGGTGAATAGATCGACGGCTTTGAGGAATTTATCCTGCGGAATGCCGGTGATGCGTTCGACGATTTCGGGCGTGTAGCGCTCGTATTGTTTCTTTAACAGTTGAAAGACACAGCGCGGATGCTGGAGCGTCAGATCGTAGGCAACATTCGCTGGAAGCGTAGGCGCGGGCGGTGTGGCGCCCGCCGCTAGTGGAGGAGTTGGCTTATCGGCTGGCGTGGCCACGACTGTTTTACCGGCGAGGTTTCCACCTTCTTCGTAATTCCAGGTCTTTTTGTCGTAGATTTTTTTCTCGGCATCGAAGCCGGAGAATAGACCGTCTTCGGGCAGCGAGAATCCATCTTTGATGATGAAGGCGGCGTTGGTGTAATTGACGAGATATTCTTTGGCGATGCGGTTGTTGGCTATCGCGTAGTTGATGAGGCCGCCGAGGAAAGCGATATCGGCTCCGGCGCGGATCTGGAGATACATGTCGGCGTTGGCGGCGGTGCGGGTCAGACGCGGATCGACGACGATGGTCTTTGCGTTACGGTGAATCTTGGCTTCGACGGCCCACTTGAAGCCGCAGGGGTGATTCTCGGCGGGATTGCCGCCCATGATCAACATCATGTCTGTGTTCTTGATGTCGACCCAGCCGTTGGTCATTGCGCCGCGTCCGAATGTGGGCCCCAAACTGGAGACCGTTGGGCCGTGTCAAACGCGGGCCTGGTTTTCCAGGTAGCAGACCCCCAGGCTGCGCATACTTTTGACGGCGAGATAATTGAATTCGTTGGTGTCGGTGCAGCCGCCGGTGAAGGCCATGCCTTCGCAGCGGTTGACGGTGTGGCCGTTCGCGTCTTTTTCGACGAAGGAGTCGTCGCGCGTTTTTTTTACCTTTTGGGCGATCTCGGTGTAAGCCTGTTCCCAGGTGATGTCTTCCCAGTCGGTGCCTCCGGGACGGCGTACTTGCGGTTTCAACAGGCGACGGTCATTCAGAATGTCCTGCTCTAGTGACGATCCTTTGGGACAGAGCGTGCCCCGATTGATGGGATGGTCGGGGTCGCCTTCAACGTGGACGACCTGAGGAATGGCATTCTTGGCCTTGTCGCCGATGGTGTAGATAATGACGCCGCAACTCACCGCACAATAAGGACAAGTGCTGCGGGTTTCGCTGGCTCGGGAAATCTTCAGAGATTCCGTTTGAGCGTATACCGGAGCGAGGTCAAAGCCGAGTGCGGAGAGGCCAGCACCGCCAAGAACGGTGCCTTTGAGAAAAGTCCTGCGAGAAAGCTCCATCGTGCTGCCCCCGTGCTGCGCTTTCCAGAATTACGGAGGTGAACTTTTGCAGACGCCCGACCCCGAGCGTCCAACGAGTACGGCGCGAATGCGAAGAATATAACCCCGTTGCGGCAGGGCCGTCAATCAGGTAAAGGCATTGCTTCGATGAGGCTGGCGACCGATAATCGCCGGATGTCGAATCGTGGCGTTCCCCAGCAGGCGTCGATGGTTAGGGAATGGGAGTCTCGAATGGCGCGGGCGGAAGAACTGGGCGCTCAGCACATGTTTGCCGCCGAAATCCTGCGTTTTTATATTCCCATCGCGCGCTTTCAGCAAGAGTTCTACGCCGACCTTGCAGGATCGCAAGCCGGAGTCGTTGGCGGTCTGACTTCCGATTCCGACCCTTTTGCGTCCGATCCTTTTGCCTCGGATCTTCTTGCATTCGATCTGCCGCCGACATTGAGCGGCCGCTTCGACGAGTTTCTTTCTGTAACAGAGAAGCACGGCCCGAATTCGCTGAAGCAATCCGCGCACGAATTGCGCACCGAAGGCCATGCTTCGCATCGGCAATTGCTCCAAGTTTTCTGGAATGGAAGCGAGGCCGGAGCGTTGCCACCCGGTCCCAACGATTTCTTTGCGCGCGCCTTTCTTCAGCCTTATGCGGTCAGTGTTCGCGAACGTTCGCAATTGAACTGGTCAGGCCCAACTCCGTGTCTCTGTCCGTTCTGTAAGCGAAAACCTGGGCTGGGCGTGCTTCGTCCGCTGGGAGATGGCGGCCAGCGATCGCTGGTGTGTTCCTTCTGTTTGGCGGAGTGGGAGTTTCGGCGAATCGTGTGCCCGGGGTGCGGAGAAGAAGATCACGCCAAGCTGCCCGTCTATGTGGCAGAGGAAATGAAGCATGTCCGCGTGGAGGCCTGTGAGAGTTGCAAGACCTATATCAAGACAGTGAACATGACCACCCAGGGACGCGCCGAGCCGATTGTTGACGAGATGGCCGCCGTTCCTCTGGACGTGTGGGCGCAGAGCCGCGGCTATGCCAAGTTGCAAGCTAACTTAATGCAGCTTTGAGAGCACGCGAACAGATCTCTTTAGTCTAGTCGCCGGCTGCGCGGCGCTTCGGATTTTCGGTGGTTGCGGGCTCATCGGCGGCGAACGCGGCTTTCTTCTTTGCGGTGCTCAACCAGGCGCCGGCCCGGCGAGCGGCCTCGGCCATTTCTTCCGGGGTCATCGACTGACTGACAGCTTTTTTCCGGCTTTCAATTTCCTTGAGCATCGGAGCCGCTGCCGTTTCAGCGAGCAAATACCACATGTAGGCGGAGATCGGTTCCGCTGCAGCGCCCGCTGCATCGTTGCAAAAATAATCGCCCATCTTCATCTGTGCGAAGGGATCGCCCGCCTCGGCGGCCTCGATCATGGCGCTGCCTTCGCCGTGCTGGTTCGACGCGCGGGCTGGCTGCGGTCCCGGAGTGTTCATCGTCAGATAGAGCAACTCGGTTCGGCTGGACACGCCCAGCTTGTCAAAAATGCGGAAGAGGTAGTTCTTCACCGTGTGCGGGCTGAGCTTGAGTACGTGTGCGATCTCGCGGTTGGTCATGCCCCCCGACATGTGCTGGATGACCTGACGTTCGCGGGCGGACAGCAGTTCGAGTCCTTTGTAATTGGTGGCGCGAACTTGGGGGGCGTTCGCGAGCGCTTCGAGGGCATGATCGAGATCGACGCTGCGGGCCCAAACTTGTCCTTCATGGACCGTGCGAATGCATTTGCAGAGACTCTCGATTCGCTCTTGCTTGGAAAAGATTCCTCTTGCCCCGGCGCGGAAGCAATCGAGTACCTCTTGCGGTTTCGATGATTCCAGGAGGATGACGCCCTTGATCTGCGGGCGAAGCGCACGCATCTCACGCAACACCTCGGCGCCATGGCCGGGCTGATTGTCCAGATTGTGGCTGATCACGACGACGTCGATGGGAACGCGAGTGACGGCGGCGAGTAATTCTTCGGAGTTTGAGGCGGCAGCGACAACCTGGAGTCCGCGGTCATTGCGCAAAGCGTCGGCCAGAAGCTGTGTGTGGATGCGCGTGCCGTCGGCAACCACGATGCTGACAAAATCAGATTTCGATTCCCCAGGGGATGGCATGAAGCCTCCTCAATATCTGTGTCTATTGCTTGTGCGAGACGGAGGGGGCAAAAAGGTTCCGCTCGATTTTGACGATAGCCTTGGGGGAGGGTTTAGAACGAGGCAAACAGCCGGCCAAAGTCTCTTGCCACTGCTGAAAGGTAGCATTATTCCCGCAGATGGGCAAGCAACAGAATGCAATGTATGCAAGAAAATGCAATGGGTCTCACTTTGCGTCGGTGCCAGCGACCCTAGGTCATGGCGCAGCGGCGATCCGTTCGGATTTACACAAGTTTACAACTTGACATTGCAGGCCGACGAGCAGTAGATAAGTCTCTATATATCAATATTATACACGGTGTTGCTTCGGTAGGATTAATTACCGGGCTGTGCTCCCAAAAGCCGCCGGATTTGCCTTATACCACGAGTGTGCCAAGGAAATACGTCTCTAGAGCCAGCTAGCTTGAGCATGGGCTCTACATCTCTAGCGGCCGGAGAGACGATGTGCACTGGGTAGTCCTACCACTTGCACAGTCTTGCAAGTGCCACTACGCTGAGTGAGCTAGTACTCCCCCCTGGTTGTCTATTTCTTCCCCCAGATAGGCGTTACACGTAATCCTTCGTTATTCAGGCGGAGCCATTCGCATTTTTCTTGCGATGGGACCCAGAGGGCGAAGCTGTGAACGAGTTCAATCGGAAATTATGAGCAGCAACACTCACCGTCTCGAGGCGAGCAGTGCCGTGAGCCAGCCAGTATTGGATCAAGTCGTATCGGATCGAGTTGTTTCAGATCAAACTCAGCGGGAAGAGCTACGGTGGTATGCCCTGCACACCCGGGCCCGGCACGAAAAAACCGTGGAGCGGCGATTGCGCGACTCGGGCATGGAAACTTACGTTCCGACGGCGATGGAAGTGCATCGCTGGAGCGATCGCAAGAAGCAAGTCGAAGTTCCTTTATTCAGCTGCTACGTTTTTGTGCGCTGCGCCTTGAGCGCGGCGGACCGGACGCGGGTTTATCAGGTGGATAGCGTGCATGGTTTTGTGGGCACGCGCGGGTCGAGCCTGCCGATTCCCGATGAGCAGATCGAAAGCATCCGCAAGATTCTGACCCAGACGGCGCCGTGGCGCTCGTATCCGTTTCTTAAGGCGGGACAGCGAGTGCGTGTCCGCGGCGGGGCGATGGACGGCGTCGAAGGCGTGTTTGTTTCCGAAAATGGGGATCACAGCCTGATCATTTCCGTCGACGCGATTCAAAGGTCGATGGCGGTGCGGATCGACGGCTATCACGTTGAACCTCTGTGAAGCTCGAGTCCGCAGCAATCTTTCAAAGAATTAATCTCAAACCTCTCGCCTTAATCTCATTCGCAATCTCAATCCAATCTCAATGATGTATCAACCTGAAATCGAACGCATCGGCGAAGAGCTGTATTTCATTGCCGCCAGTCCGGCTACCCGCCGACTGCGCACGCAAGCGGAATTGCTCTCGCAGACCGATGTGCCAGTATTGATTACCGGAGAGTCGGGCAGCGGGAAGACGACCGCGGCGCGTTTGATTCATTCGCTCTCGATTCGGTCGAGCTTTCCCTTCATGCGCGTCAAGTGCGCGGTGCTGACCTCGGATCTTCTGGAGAACGAACTATTTGGTTATGAGCACGCTTCGGCCGATGGACGCCCCGAATCGACCGCGGGTAAGTTCGAACAGTGTGCCAAGGGCACGATCCTGCTCGAAGAATTTGACTCTATGCCGGGTGCGGTACAACTGCGGCTGCTACGACTGCTGACAAGGGGTGAGTTTGTACGCGGCGGAGGCCAAAACCCGATCCGGGCCGACGTGCGAGTCATCGCGGTTTGTGGCGATCTGGAGTCGGCAGCTGCCGAAAAGCGTGTCGAGGAAGAGCTGTTTGACCGCCTGAGCGTTTTTGAATTGCGCGTCCCGCCACTGCGGGATCGGCACGAGGAAATCCCGCTGCTTCTGGGCCATTTGATGAACCGGCTGACGCGGCGCTATGGAGTCCCGGCACCGCACTTCTCAAGCATTTTGCTTGACGCCTGCCAGCACTACGCGTGGCCGGGCAACCTCCGCGAGCTGGAGAATTTTGCCAAGCGTTTCCTGGCACACGGGGACGAAAGCGAGGCCATGCGGGAGTTGCATGGGCGTCCTGAATTGGGATCGGGAATTCGAGCCGAGCACGGAAATGGCAACGGCAACGGACAGACGAAGAGCGGTACGCATGTTTTGAACCTGCAAGCATCGGACGAGCAATCGTCTCTTAAATTGTTGGTAAGAAATGCCAAAGGTGAAACCGAGCGGGGTGCGATCGCGCAGGCCCTCGAACAGACGAACTGGAACCGGAAAGCGGCCGCCCGATTGCTCAACGTCAGCTATCGCGCGCTGCTCTACAAGATCCAGGAGTATCGCCTGGCGCCCCCGGCGGAATACGCGCGCGTGCTCATCGATCCGCTGCGGCAGGCGAAATGATTGGTGTCTCGGTAGCTGGCGCATCCGCATAAGGAAGACGCCAGATATCAAGCGGGTACCAGCCAAGGAGATAGATTGAAGCGGGTCGCGGGTGGGACTAGGATTGGTACGAAACAATTTACGAAATAGTGAGAGAGGGAATGGTTGAGAGGCGCAAGCTTATGACGCAACCGGTGGCACGAGCGATGACGGCAATCCCAAAGATCGTTGTCATTCCGTTTCTGGTGTTGCTGTCCGTGGCTGCGTTTGCGCAATCCGATTCCACCTCGCCGTCGGCGCCCACTGCGGCCGCGACCGACAAGCCGGCGGACGATAAAAGTAAACAAGCGGGCAATATACAAAGTGACAAATCTGCCGATGCTGCGCATGCCGCACATTCGGATAGTTCCTACGTGATCGGTTCGAACGACGTGCTCTCCGTCAGCGTTTGGAAAGAGCCTGACATCTCGCGTTCGGTTCCGGTTCGCTCCGACGGAAAGATCTCGTTGCCACTGGTTGGAGAGCTACAGGCGAGCGGGGAAACGCCGCGGCAACTGGAACAGGAAATCACCAAACGTCTGCAAAATTACATTTCCGAGCCTGAAGTCACGGTCATTGTGACCGACAGCAAGAGTCAGAAGATAAATATCCTCGGGATGGTGGCTCGTCCCGGCGCTTATTTGTTGACGAGCACAACCACGGTGCTTGACGCCATCGCGATGGCTGGCGGGTTCAAAGATTTTGCCAAGCAGAAGTCGGTCTATGTCCTGCGGCAAGCTCCGGATGGGACGCAGCAGCGGATGCCCTTCAACTACAAAGACGTGATCAAAGGGAAGAACGCGGAACAGAACGTCCGCCTGCAGGCTGGCGACACGGTCGTGATTCCGTAGTGCGGTCCCGTAGTGCTAATTCGCGATTTCGGTTTCGCGGCATGCCGATGACCCTACGACGCGGTTTGATCTTTGGTTTGGTCCTCGGGACGATCGTGGGATGGATGATGGCTGGGATGAATCTTTTCGCGCAAGGACAAAGTCAGAATCCGCAAAACGCTCCGGCGACGCAGACCAGCGGCACGGAGAGCGCTCGGACCGCTCCGGCGACTGCGGTTACGGGTATCGCGGATGCGCAGATCTCAGGCGTCGCTGAAGAAGATACGAGCGCCAGCCTGCCGGTGATTCCTTCGATTCTCGGCGGGAAGGGATTTTCTGGCGCTTTCCTTTCGGAGATGCAACGGTCTAATTTTCTGCGCGGCGGCTTGAACATCGGCGCAACCTACGACGACAACCCGCTTCTGCTGTCGAGTGGAGCGGAAAGCAACACCAGCGAAACCATCTTCCCGAATATCAAGATCGAAGAATCAACGTCGCGCACCCGCTGGGAGCTTGGCTATGCGGGCGGCTGGACCATCAACCAGAACTTGACCGCCGAGAACCAGGGATCGCACAACTTGAATTTCGACTCCGAATTCCGGCTGAGCCCGCACGTGAACCTGCGCGTGGCGGAGAACTTTTCGCTGACGACCGGGTTCTTTGATGCGGGCACTGGGACGGGGGTCCCGGGATCGGGCGGGCCCAACGTGAGTCTGCTTGCGCCGCTGGCCACGCAACGATCGAGCACGACCACGGTTGAGGCGAACTACCATTTTGCTTTGAACGATCTGGTCGGGGCGAGCGGATCGTTTTACGATTTGCATTTCACTAATGTCCCGATGGGGGCCGAGTTGACCGACACCCAAACCGCATCCGGATCGGCATTCTGGCTGCACCGGATCCTACGGCGCGACTGGGCCGGCGTCAGCTACCGTTTTGACCGGATTACTTTCAGTCCCGGAGATGGTGAGACTCGAGTCCATAGTTTTCTCGTGGTCAACACATTGAACCTTTCCAGCCACATCACGATCAGTGCTTTCATTGGCCCGCAGTATTCGGAGAACCAGGGACTGGTGTTCGGCAGCGTGCTGCCGTCGTCGAACGACTGGTCGACGGCGGGTGGAGCTGAGGCGGGATGGCAGGATCTGAGGACGAGCGTCTCCGGCGGCTATTCGCGGACGATCAGCGACGGTGGCGGCGTGCTCGGCACGGTCCGGCTGCAAAATGTGTATGCAAACTTCCGGCGTCAGATCGTTCCCGGATGGGCGGTTGCGCTGAACGTGCTGCATGGAACCAACCAGTCGCTGACGTTGCCGTCGACCAGCAGTGCGACTTCGGTCAATTTGACTTCGGCGGGTATCGCTCTCGAACGTAACGTGGGGAAGAGTTTCGGATTCCGGATGGGCTACAGCCATGATTTTCAGGAGCAGATGTTTGGCAATCCTCTACCGACACTCGATGCCCATCGCAACCGTTATTTTGTGACGCTGTCGTATCAGTGGGCGAAGCCACTGGGGATTTAGTACTCGGGATTTAGTTCTGGGAATTTAGTTATGGACGAAGAATTACTGGAATCCGGCGAACCGATCGAGTTCAGCGACATCAAGGGCATTGTCCGCCGCCGGCGCTGGCAGTTTCTGGTGCCGTTTTTCTGCGGCTGGCTGCTGGTATGGGGAGCGAGTTGGGTGATCCCTTCGACCTACCGTTCGGGAACGCTGATTCTGGTCGAGCAACCCTCGGTCCCGGAAAAGTACGTCGTCTCGAATATCGACAGCGATATTCAACAACAGTTGGACAGCATTACGCAGCAGATCCTGAGCCGCACGCGACTGCTTAAGATCATCGATTCGCTTGGCCTCTACGCCAAAGACCGGACGCGCAAGACTCCCGACGATCTGGTCGACAAGATGCGCAAAGACATCGAAATCGAGTTGTCGCACGGCGACGACAAGAAACTGTCCGCGTTCAATATCTACTACACCAGCCGCGACCCGAAAATGGCGGAGGCTGCGACTGCGGAACTGGCCAACCTCTTCATCACGGAAAATCTGGAACAACGCCAGAAGCGTTCCGAGAACACGACCACGTTCCTCGAAGATCAACTCGAACAGGCGCGGGCGAAGCTGACCGCACAGGAAGCGAAGCTGCGAGTTTTCAAAGACCAGCACCTGGGCGAACTACCCACGCAGACGCAGAGCAATCTCCAGATCCTGACCGGATTGCAGAGCCAGTTGACCGCGAATCAGGATTCGTTGAACCGGGCCAAGCAGCAAAACACTTATCTCGAGTCATTGATCAATCAGTCGAAGGCCGCCGAACGCGTTACCAAGCCCGGCGAGACTGGTCCCGCAGGCCTGGCTGCGATCGACAAAGAACTTGACCAGCTGCGAGCGCAACTGGCGGATCTGACTTCGCACTACACGGACAAACATCCAGACGTCCGAAAGACGAGAGAACAGATTGCCCGCGTGGAGGCGGCGCGCGAGCGTGCCGTCGCCGACATGAATAATCCGGCGAAGAATTCCGCGCCAGACCCGACGCCGGCCGCGTCGCTTGAACCGAAGACCGGACCGATGCTCGAACTGGACAGCCAGCTCAAGGCCAATCGGCTTGAAATCGCCAACCGCGAATCGGAGATCAAGGACGAACAGAGCAAGATCAACGGATACCAGGCGCGGTTGAATATGGCGCCGGTGATGGAACAGCAATTTGCCGACATCACGCGCGACTACGATCAGTCGAAGGCCGATTACGAATCGCTGCTGAAAAAGAAAAACGAGTCGGAGATGTCCACCGATCTCGAGAAAACGCAGCAAGCCGAACATTTCCGCATGCTCGATCCGCCGAACCTTCCGGTGCGACCCTACAAGCCAAACCGTCTGATGTTGTGCGGGGCGGGGCTTGCCGTGGGGCTGGTTCTCGGTGGTGGATTTGTTTTTGGCCAGGAAAAACTGAGCGGCAAGGTCTACAGCGAGCGCGAGATCAAGAAGTTGATCCCGTACGAAGTGATCGCGGAAATCCCGCCGATCGAAACGGTGGAGGAAGAATCGTCGCATCGCCGGAGCGCCTGGATGGCTGCCGCGGCGGCGGTGGTGGTGATGGGTTTTATTCTTTTGGGGTCCGCAGTAACGTATTTGTACGGTTAAGCACTATTCAACAGGCACCATCTAGCAGGTAATTGGACACAGGCACTCCGACAGGGCACTCCGAAAGTATGTATAAGGCTTTCTACAATCTGCAGCGTAACCCGTTCGAGATCACTCCCGACCCGTCGTTTCTTTTTCCGACGGTGCGGCACAACGAGGCGCTCGCTTCGTTGTACTACGGGGTGACGGCGCATCGCGGGTTCGTGGTCTTGACCGGCGAGGTGGGAACGGGCAAAACGCTGATCCTGCGGTCGCTCCTCGGACTGCTGCAGCGCCGGGATGTGGCTTTCGCGCTGGTGTTCAATCCCACGCTTTCGCCGCTCGAATTCATACGCTACATCGCGCGTGATTTCGGATTGCAGGTCGGGGACAAGTCCAAAGACGAGCTCATCCATTTACTCAACAGCTTCCTCGTCCAGCGCTATCAGAAAAAGCTGACGACAATTCTGGTGGTCGACGAAGCGCACCATCTGTCGGCGGAAGTGCTCGAAGAGATACGGCTTCTGACCAATCTCGAAACCTCGCAACAGAAATTGCTGCAGATCGTGCTGGCGGGCCAGCCGGAACTGGATCTGAAACTCGATTCCCACGAACTGCGCCAGCTGAAACAACGCATTGCGATGCGGTGCCATTTGGATTCGCTCAGCCTGACCGAGACCAAGGAATATCTGGCGCGGCGGCTGCGCATTGCCGGCGCGACCGGTGCGGTGCAGATTTTTTCTGCGCCCGCGACCGAAGCTGTGTTCCGCCACTCGCGCGGGGTTCCGCGCCTGATCAACACGATTTGCGAAAATGCGCTGCTGGCGGGTTATGCCCAGCACGCGCCCACCATCACTTCGGAGATTATCGATAGCGTGGCGCGGGATTTACGGTTGGGCGTGGTGGCGGTCGATTCGAGAAACAGCGCTAGCGCGCGGCTGGGCGCAATGTCTGGCTCGTCCTCCTCGTCATCTTCATCTTCATCTAAGGAACAAGAACAAACCGAGTTGTTGCAGGCGGTGAAGACGCTGCTCGAAGTACGGAACCGCATGATGGATGCGGAAACCAAAGGGCGGTTGCAGTAAGCGCGAGTTACATTCACATGAGCTATATCTTTGAAGCGTTGCAGCGGGCAGAGGCGGAGCGGTCGGGCGGGGTGTTGCCCAAGAACGCCGATTCGGTGGCCGATCTGCTGCAGGGAGTGGAACAGGAAATCGAGCGCAAGCAGGCGCTCGGCGAATTGCCTCCAGCCGTGAAAACGGAAACTGCGGCGGTGGGAACATTCGCTTCGTCTCGCGTCATCGCCCCGTCCCTCGGGCCCGATTCGCGCCTGGTGTGCCTGACCGACCAGGGAGGAATGGCGGCAGAGAAGTTTCGTGTGCTGGGATTAAAGCTGCGCAATCTCCGCGAAAAGCGGAAGCTGAAACGGATCGTGATCACGAGCAGCATTCCGGAAGAAGGCAAGAGCATGATCGCCGCGAACCTGGCGCTGAATCAGGCGCGCAGCAAGGTGCTGAGCACGGTCCTGGTGGATGGCGATCTGCGCCGGCCGGAATTGGCCAAGCGCTTCGGTTTTCGCCGCGACCTGCCCGGTCTGAGCGAAGTACTGCGCGGAGAGCGCGAGTTGGCGGACGTGGTGTACAAGCTCGAAGGGACTGGCTTGCGATTCATTCCCGCAGGTGTGACTCCCGAGAATCCGATCGAACTGATGCAATCGAACCGGCTCACGCAGTTGCTCGAGCAACTGGAAACCTTCTTCGACTGGATCATCATCGATACTCCACCTATCCGTCCTCTGGCCGACACTCCTCTGTGGATGAAGCTTGCTGATGGCGTGCTTCTGGTGGCTCGCGAAGGTGTGTGTGAAAAGAAGCAACTGGAGCGCACAGTGGAAGTCCTTGACCGTGCTACCATGCTCGGTGTGGTCGTGAATAGTTGTAGCAGCAACGAGCACAAGTATTATTATTCGCGATACAATCCCTCGGCCAACGGTGAACCAAGTCCGTCCACCGCTGGCGACAACTGACGTAAGCCTGAAATAAGACTGAAGTAAACGGCTTCCATCCCCCTGAAGCTGAATTCTCCCCCGGCGTCTACCAGTAATTCCAACCAGAACCGAACGCGCCGTCAGGCGCGGGCGAGGAGATGTTTGCGTGGCGTCGCAGTCCCCAAAGTCCCGAGTATCCGGTCGCAGGCCCAGGGCGCAGAACTGGGCGAACTCCCAGGAAGTTCTGCGGGAATCTCTGTTCCGCCGGATGATTGCGCTCGAGCACAAACGCAGCGAGCGCTCGGCGCGTCCGTTCGCGCTCCTGCTGATGGAGACGGGCAGCGCGGTCGAAGCGAAATCGGATTTGGGAGCAAGCAACAGAGCGAACCGCGGCAGCGGCAAAGATGCAGGGATTCTGTTGGATATTCTGGCGACTCTTCAGCCAGGTACGCGCGAGACCGATTTGATGGGTTGGTACGGGAACGGCACATCGGTGGGTGTCCTCTTCACGGAAATCATGTCCAACGATGCACTCATTTTGAACAACATCCTATCTCGCATCAACGCGACTCTGCGGCAGAAACTCACGCCCCAGCAGTTCGGCGAAATCAAGTTCTCGTGCCAGCTGTTTCCTGAGGCGCTCAGACGGCTCAATCCCGTCTCGGAACGGATCGTTGGTTTGCCGGTGACGCAACCGAAAATCGACAACCGAAACACCGGCGTCAGGCGCCCGCTGCAGGTGATGAAGTTTGGTGGTACGTCGGTTGGCAATGCCGAATGTATCCGCAGGGTGGTCGAGATCACTCGAGCCGCGGCTCGTGAGAGTGGTGTCGCAATCGTCGTCTCGGCGATGAGCGGCGTCACCAATCGCCTCATCGAGGCGGCAAATTTTGCGAAAGCGGGCAATGAGAGTGCTGCCGCTGAAGTCTTGCTCCAACTGAAACAGCGTCACCGGGAGACGGTCAAGATTTTGATCCACTCCACCGACGAGCGACAGGCTCTTGACAACAAGATGGAAGCCCTCTTTGCCGAAGGTGAACGTCTTTGCCACGAGACGTCCCGGTTGCGGGAGTTGACTCCCCGTACCCTCGACGCGATCTCCGGACTTGGCGAACGTCTGTCCGCTCCGATGGTGGCAGCTGCGCTCGAAGAAGCCGGAGTTCGAAGCCGGTCGATTGAGGCCAGCAACTTGATCGTGACCGATTCCTACCACGGCGGGGCTGAGCCTCGGATGCAATTGACGCGCGCTCGCTGCCAAACAGACGCGCTCCCGGTTCTTGACGAAGGAATTGTTCCTGTGATCACCGGCTTCATCGGAGCGACCGAAGAGGGTGTACCGACGACGCTCGGCCGTGGCGGGTCCGACTACTCCGCAACCATCCTCGGCGCGGCTCTTGGGGCGGATGAAGTCGTGATCTGGACCGATGTGTCCGGATTGCTGACCGCCGATCCGAAGCTGGTCGACGAAGCCCGGACCATCCGGGAAATTTCCTATCGCGAAGCCGCGGAGTTGGCTCACTTCGGCGCCAAGGTCTTGCACCCGAAGACGCTGCGCCCGGTGATGCAGAGCGGCATTCCGGTGTGGATCCGCAACACGTTTGAGCCCGAAGACGGAGGGACGCAGGTGACGCCGGCCGGCCCGCCGACTGCGGCAGGCGTCAAGGCACTGACTGTGCTCCGCGACGCGTCGTTAATCACAGTCACGGGGATCACAGTTGCGGGGATCACGGCTGCGCAGAACCCGGTTGCCAGCGCCGCCAAGCACGGAGCGCCGGATGTTCCAGAACGCGCGCTCGCCGCGGCAGAAGCGGTTCGGGCGGATGTGCTGCTCGTGTCGCAACCGTCGGCGTATGAAATCCGCCTGGTGGTCGAATCGAACACGGCCGAGCGTACGGTGGAAGCGCTGCGACGCGAATTCTTCTCCAGCCCGCGGAATGAAAACGAAAAAAGGGTCTCCGAAGCGCCGGTAAGTGTGATTACGCTAGTCGGCCAGAATCTGGGCATCGAGTCGGACGCGGCGGATCATACCCTGGCGGCCCTTGGACAAGAGTCGGTCCAGGTGATCGTGAAGGTGGCGGCGTTGTCGGGCTGCAGTCTGTCTTTTGTGGTCGCCCGGCAGGAATTGAAAAAGGCCATGGACGCAGTCCATCGCGAACTCAAACTTGACGGTCAGTCCCTTGACGGTCAATCCCGTGAGGTTCAATCCGAAGAGCGGCGTCCGGTTGGCCGGGCGAGTCGGCCGTCCAGAATCTTTAACTACCGTTCGGAACATGCCAGTGCGGACTGAAGGCAGTTCCGCACCGACCATGCAGCGGGTCGATCGAGTAATTCGAACAAGTAATTCGAACTGAACAGAGTTTTGAGTTTCGAAACATCAACGAAGGGGAAAGTGATGACGTCTCGACGGACTAGCAACGGTTTCCCAATGAAGATGACAGCGGATCCATCGGCTGCCGCGCACGACCGCGAAATGCTCGACGAAGTTTCCTTCCAGCGCATGATTACGCGGGAGCGGAAGCGCACGGAACGCTCGCAGAATCCGTTTCTGTTGATGCTGCTCGACCTCGGTCACGGTCTGCCGAGCGAACGCAACGGCCAAGTCCTGCGCAAACTGTTGTCGGCGCTGTCGTCGTCGACGCGCGAGACTGACGTTACGGGATGGTACTGGGAAAATGCCGTGGTCGGTATCATGTTCACCGAAATCACGGCTGAAGAACGTAGTTCGATCGTGACCAAGATGATGGCGCGCGTCAGCCAGGTGCTGGAACGCAATCTCAGTCTGCGTCAATTCAGCCAGATCGGTATGTCATTCCATCTGTATCCGGAAGACTGGGATCAGGAGACCGCCGAGCGGCCAGGAAATCCGACGCTCTACCCCGACCTGGTCGACCGGGACGAACAAGAGAAACACCTGCGCGTCACAAAAAGAGTGATGGACGTGATCGGCAGTGCGGCAGCCCTGCTGTTGCTCTCACCGATTTTTGCCGTCATCGCGTTGCTGGTGAAGCTGACTTCGAAGGGACCGATTATCTATCGCCAGCAGCGCCTCGGCCAGTTCGGCGAAACCTTTCAACTACTCAAGTTCCGTTCGATGCGCTGCGACAGCGACCCGAAAATCCACCAGGAATTCATGAAGACGGTCATCGCCGGCAAGCACGACGGCAACGCGCACGGCGGCGATAAGCCGGTGTACAAGATGACCAACGATCCGCGGATCACCGCGATCGGATCATTCCTGCGCCGCTCCAGCCTTGACGAGCTGCCCCAATTTTTCAACGTATTAAAAGGCGAGATGTCCCTGGTCGGACCGCGGCCGCCCCTGGCCTACGAGTGGGAGGAATACGCCATCTGGCACCGTCGCCGGGTGCTCGAAGCAAAACCGGGTATTACTGGTCTGTGGCAGGTCACCGGCCGGAGCCGTGTGCGCTTCGACGATATGGTACGACTCGACCTCCAGTACGTGAAGACCTGGTCGCTCTGGCTCGATCTTCAGATACTGATCAAGACTCCGAAGGCTGTATTTATGGGAGACGACGCGTTTTAGGCAACCGCCGCTGACAAAAGCCCACCCCCGCACAAATACAAGTCGAAGATGAAAAACTCTGGTGGCAATCAGCAAAACTCGATGCCCGATAGCGAGCAATTAACTTGGTGAAACCAACCGTCTTGGTGGCGACCACTTCGCGCTGGGTTCCGACTGCCCGATTGGCGGTGGCGTTGGCGCATGCCGGTTTCAGGGTGAAGGCTGTGTGTCCTACCGGACACCAGTTGTCCAAGACCCGGCTGTGCAGGAGACGTTTCTCTACAGCGGCGTTTCGCCGCTGTCCTCGTTTGGGAACGCGATCACACGATCCGAGCCCAACCTGGTTGTGCCGGGCGACGATTTGGCGGCATTGCATCTCCATCATCTCTATGCTTGCGAGAAAGCCCGCGGAGAAGAGCGGTGCTGATGGGGGACGACGCGTTTTAGGGGATCTTCGGGAAGATACAACAATTACAAGCACACACCTTATATGTCTGAAGTCGAGAACACAATGAAGAGAATACCGGCGATGGCGGGGGAAGCGTCCGATCTACTGGTGGTCGAAGTTCCGGCCCCAGCAAACGGTCGGAAGCAGCGGGCCAGGAGAGTCTGGATCGATCTCGATAACTCGCCGCATGTGCCGTTCTTTCTGCCTATCGTCGAGGAATTGAAGAAGCGGGGCATCGACGTCATTCTCACAGCGCGAGACGCTTATCAGGTCCGCGAGTTGCTGGACCTGTACAAGGTCCGGTGCAAAGTAATCGGTGGACACTCCGGGAAAAACAAGATTCTCAAAGTGCTGGTCAATTGTGCGCGCGCCTTGCAACTTGCTCCGACAGCAATCGGCACACGCCCGGATCTCGGACTGTCGCATGGCTCGCGGGCCCAGGTATTGATCTGCAAAGCGTTGAACATTCCGACCACTGTGATCCACGATTACGAATTCACTACCAAGACCGGGTTTCTCGAACCCGACTGGACGGTGATGCCAGACGTTATACCAGATGGAGCCATGAGCAAACATGGCAGCCACGTGACACGATATCCCGGGCTGAAGGAAGACGTGTATGCGCCTGGCTTCCGCCCTGATCCGGGTATTTTTCGGGAGTTAAATATTTCCGGGAACCCCTTGATTGCCCTATTACGGCCACCGGCTGACGAGGCGCACTATCACAATCCCGAGAGTGACGTGCTGTTTGCCGAAGTGCTTCGATTCCTGGGGAGTCAGCCGGGAGTGCTGGCGGTGACCCTTCCGCGCAACGAGCGCCAAGCCAAGCGTTTGCGATTGCAATGGGCCGACCAGCTGACGTCCGGCAGAATGATGATTCCAGAGCGACCGCTCGACGGTCTGAACTTGGTCTGGTTTTCGGATCTGGTGATCAGTGGCGGCGGCACGATGAACCGCGAGGCAGCGGCGCTCGGAGTTCCAGTCTATAGCGTCTTCCGCGGCAAGATCGGAGCGGTCGATCACTATCTGGTTCGGCAAGGACGCATGACGCTGATCGAAAGTATAGAGGACGTTCGGAGCAAAATCCGGTTGGAACGCTGGCAACGACCGGCAGCTCCCGATAGTAGTCCTCGCCCAGCCCTCGCGGCGATCGTGCAACATGTGGTCGCGACGGTTAACGGCGGCAGAGGGATTGAAACGGGGGAGGTTGCACTCTCTTGAAACCAACCGTTTTGATGGCGACCACATCGCGATGGATACCGACGGCACGCATGGCGGCAGCCTTGGCGCAGGCCGGATTTTCGGTCAAAGCTGTGTGTCCTACGGCACATCCGCTGTCGACGACCGCGGCGGTGAAGGAGATATATCCCTACAGCGGGATAGCACCACTGTCGTCTTTTGCAGATGCCATCGCGCGGGCGAATCCTGATCTGGTGGTGCCCGGCGACGATCTTGCCACCTTGCACCTGCATCACCTCTACGCGCTTGAGAAAAGACGAGGGGCGAAAGCAACGCGAATTTGTGCGATGCTCGAGCGTTCTTTGGGTAGCAACGAAAGCTTCCCGGTCGTTTATGCTCGAACCCGCTTTCTGCAGGTGGCGGCTGCGGAGGGGATTCGCTGTCCGGCCACGGAAGTAATCACGAACGAGAGCGATTTGAAGAGCTTCGCAGACCGCATCGGTCTGCCCATGGTCCTTAAGGTGGATGTCTCATCTGGAGGCGAGGGCGTAAGGGTGGTTCGAAATCTCGAGGAGGCGAAGCAGGAATTTCGATCGTTGAGCGCTCCTCCGTTGCTGGCTAGGGCGGCGAAAAGGGTGATCGTCGACCGAGACAAGCGGCTGGTCCGGCCTGCATTTTTGCGACAACGTCCCGTGGTCAATGCTCAGGGCTTTATCGGAGGTCGAGAAGCAACGAGCCTAGTCGCTTGCTGGCAAGGCGTAGTGCTTGCCAGTCTTCACTTCGAGGTTCTGCACAAAAGTGACCCGGCTGGTCCGGCCAGTGTGATCCGGTGGATCGATAACCCGGAAATGACCGCCGCAGCGGAAAAAACCGCTCGTCGCCTGGGGCTATCCGGTTTCCACGGCTTCGATTTCATGCTCGAAGCCAATACCGGCCACGCCTACCTCATCGAAATCAATCCGCGGACGACGCAAGTAGGGCATCTGACCCTTGGGGCGGGACGCGACTTACCCGCCGCACTGTATTCGGCCGTTACCCAAGAGGCGTTGCAGCCCGCGCTCAAGATGACAGAGAACGATACCATCGCATTATTTCCGCAGGAGTGGCTGCGCGATCCCGAGAGTCCTTTCCTCGCGTCCACTTATCACGATGTTCCCTGGTCGGAAAGCGAGTTGGTTCGGGCCTGCATCCAGACAGCCGCAAGCAGAAAGCGTGGTACATGCAATGGCACTGGAGCGAAACGTTTTCGACCGCGCGAGTGCCCCGCCAATGAGTTCACAAGCTACAGAATTGCAATGGGCGCTTAGAGTGATTGACAAAATCGAACCCACCGTTGCGCGCTCTAGTGCACCGAAGAGCATCGGGCGACCGAAGACGGTTCATATCGTCGATCCACTGTGCGATCCGCGCTGGGACAAATTTTTGGCATCGCATCCGCGGGCCTCGCTGTTCCAATCTTCGGGCTGGTTGCGCGCCCTCGCTCTCACATACGGCTATCGGCCAGTTGCTTACACGACGTCCCGGCCCGGAGGACCGCTGCGCAATGCCGCCGTTTTCTGTCAGATCGATAGTTGGCTCACCGGACGAAGACTGGTTTCGCTTCCATTTTCCGACCATTGTGAATGGTTGGTAGACAGTCGGGATAAGGACGACGAACGCGCAATCTGCGGAGCCTTGGAACTGGCGATCGCAACCGAAGGTTGGCGGTATCTTGAGGTGCGTCCCTTGCAGGCCATCCAAATTCCGATCTGGCTGTCCCGTTCCACGGTTCGATATACGTTCCATGCCCTGGACTTGCGGCCGGATCTGGAGACCATTTTCGCACAACTTCCACAAGAGTTCGATTCAACGGAAGATTCGTCGCGCAGAACGGGAAGGTCTGGTCTATCGAGAGGGCGTGTCGGACCAACTGCTGAACGATTTCTACCGCCTCTTCCGCGTTACGCGCGCGCGCCACAGGTTGCCTCCTCCACCGCGACGCTGGTTTCGTAACCTGCTGCGTGAGTGCAGCGACGGCATCAAGATCCGCGTAGCATATCTGTCGGGGCATGCGGTGGCTGCCATGATCACCGTACATTATAAGGACACGATGATGTACAAGTACGGCTGCTCCGACACGCGCTTCAACCGTTTGGGCAGCATGCATATGCTGTTTTGGAACGCCATACAGGAAGCGAAGTCGGCTGACCTCCGTTGTTTCGATTTTGGCCGTACCGATGCCGACCAGCAGGGGCTGATTACTTTTAAAGGGCGATGGGGTGCGGCCGAGACCATCCTCGATTATTCGCGCTACAGCGCCGGCCAGCCGTCGACGCACGCGTTCGATCTGCGCGCTGGGACGTGGAAAAGGAACGCCGCAAAATTCGTCATCTCCCAATTGCCGTCACGTCTGGTCGCCCGAATCGGCGCAGCGCTGTATGGCCACGTTGGATAGGATTTCGGCAAGTTTCCTTGAAATGTTTCATCGCAAATCAACCCCACTTAGTCATTGCACTCTTTCAGGAGTCCTACGCTAAATGATTGATACCCAGACAACACCTGCTGCTCCATCAAGGGAGGCCCAGGCCACCGTCGATCGATCGTGAAACTGGCGGTCGAGGGTCTGCCGCCCATGTTCGACGCAAGCCGGCAGCTTTTCTGCCACAAGCTCAGGAAGACCGGTCGCGGATTGGTCCAGGAAGGCATTTCACAGCGCTATACGATGATGACGTTGCTTGGTCTCCATCGTTACGAACAGGCTGGGGGCATCTCGCCGATCGCAACCGAACCGGTCCTCAATACCTTGCTCGCCGAGCTCGGCTGGATCGAAGACATTGGCGACCTCGGCGTGTTGTTGTGGCTCTGCGGAGTGATTGCGCCCGATCGTCTGGCGAAAATTGAGAAGCAGATTCCGATCGCGCAGGCCCTATCCACCTACCCCGCCGCAAGAAAAGGCGTCACCATGGAGTTAGCGTGGTTCCTCACGGGACTTTCCTACTGGGCGCTGGCCTTCCCAAACCAGCGGCCGCAGCTTGAGGGCGTGGCTCTCGCGACCTACCAACAGCTGAAACGGAACCAGGGAGAGCGCGGATTTTTTGCACATCTCTGCACCTCGTCGAGCTTTAAAGGATTCTCTCGCGGACGCATCGGCAGCTTCGCTGACCAGGTCTATCCGGTCTACGGCATGACGCAATTCGCGCAAGCCTTCGGCCACGCCGAGGCCGGCAAGCGTGCGATGCTTTGCGCTCGCGGCATCTGCGACGTCCAAGGACCGATGGGACAATGGTGGTGGCACTACGACTCCATCGGAGGACAGGTCGTCGATGGCTATCCCGTATTCTCCGTCCATCAACATGCCATGGGACCGATGACTCTATTCAGGATTGGCGACGCCACGGGGCAGGATTTTCGTCCGGCGATTTACAAGGGCCTGGAATGGATCAACTCGCGCAACGAACTGGGTTTTGAAATGGAGGACTCCTCCGCGAAACTGGTGTGGCGCTGCATACAACGTTCCCAGCGTTCGCTCGGTCGCTACCTGAATACCGCGCTCGGCCGCTACTCCGTCCCCATACAGCACGACCGCGCCGCGGACCTCGAAGTTTTGTTCGAATGCCGGCCGTATGAATTGGGATGGCTGCTGTATGCGTTTGCTGGCCGGACGGGCAGCAATGCGTCAAAGATTACGGCTGTCGCAGGACAACACAACCGCTAACCAAGCAACTGTCGCTAAGAATGCAATCACCAATGTCATCTTTAAGGATCCCCCTCGTGAAATACGACCTTACGACCCACCCCTCTCCCGAATGCCGCGGCCGAAGCTCGCGAGCGTTTCGGTTGTCATCGTTGTGTGGAACGCCAAGAAATACGTGATCGAGTGTCTCCAGTCCCTGGATGAGTTCTGCAAGAACGTGTGCGCGGAAGTGATCGTCGTCGATAATGCTTCGACCGACGGAACTCCGGACCTTGTGTCGCAGATGTTCCCCGGCTATAAGCTGATTCGCAACACTGAAAATCTTGGGTTTGCCAAGGCCAACAACATCGGGATGGCACAGTGCTCTGGGGATTTTGTCTGCCTGGTGAACTCGGACGTAAAGTTTATTGATGATTGCATCTCGCCCATGCTGGCGTACTTGTCGGAAAATCCGGATGTGGCCATGCTCGGGCCCAAGATGTTGGCGGCAAGTGGCGATGTGGGGCGTTCCACGATGCGTTTCCGACAGTGTGGAACGTATTCTGCCGCGCGGTCGGACTCGACGTTGTGTTCAAACACTCACGCCTCTTCGGCGGTCATCTGATGCGTGATTTCGATCATGACACAACCGTTCCGGTCGAAGTGCTGAATGGCTGGTTTGTTTTGGTCCGTCGCAGCGCATTGGATCATGTCGGTCTCCTCGATCCCCAGTTCTTCATGTATGGAGAAGACATGGACTGGTGTTACCGGATTCACGAAGCGGGAGAAAAGGTTGTCTTTTTCGCCGGCGCCGGGGCGATCCATTACGGTGGGGGAAGCTCGTCGAACGCGCCTCTGCGTTTTTACCTGGAGCTGTATCTACGCCAACTGGCAGTACTGGAGAAAGCATCACGGCTGGTTTTCCCGTATGGCATTCCTCGGCAGTTCGGCCCTGCACCACCTGATTCGACTAGTCGGCGCGGCGGGGGGGTACGTTTGGTCGCCGTCGGAGAGGGCCGACAACGTGACTCGCATGCAGCGCTGCCTAGGATGCTTGCAATGGCTGTCTCGTCCCGATCGCAATCCGATCGATATCGGGATCAGCCTCGGGAACAAAATCAATTCTCCTGCGGCCTGACGCACGTTTTCCTGGGTTCTTTTTCCCGTAACCCTCTCGAAACCAACCATGAGTGTACGCTCTCAACTCGGAGTCGTTCGTACCCGCATTTTGTCTGCGCTTTACCGGCGCTGCGTGTCGCTCGGGAACAATGGCCCGATCGTCATTTACCTTTGATGATTTTCCTCGGAGCGCATATACCGTTGGGGGCGCTATCCTCGAGGAGTTTGGGGCACGTGGCACCTACTACGCGACCGCAGGGTTGATGAATCGGTCGAACGAACTGGGCGAACTCTTTGTCCGTGATGATGTGCATCTCCTCTGGCCAGGGGCACGAACTGGGCAGCCAGACGTTGGCCATAGCTCTTCGCGCGCGGTCTCATTGGGTGAGTTCCAGGATGACGTGAAAAAAGGCCGCGCGGCGGTGGAGGAAATGACGCCGCAGAGCACCGCCAATTTTGCCTATCCTTACGGCCACGTGACGCTGCAGACGAAACGAGGTCTGGGGCCCGGTCTGAGCAGTTCGCGGGGTATTTTCCCGGACTGAACGGGCCTGAAGTCGATCTAAATCTGCTGCGCGCCAACCGGCTCTACGGCGGTATTGACATAGTCCCAGGGTTGAAGAATTAATTTGAGGCTGTCGAACAGAGAAGCTGGCTGATTTTTATACCACGACGTTCGCCCAAATCCATCTGAATACGGATGTACCCCCGAGCTCTTAAAGATTGCCGTGGCTTCGGCATATCGGAGCGGCATACGTAATCCTTACGGGTGCAGCAGGTTTTGAGCGAAATCGGAGCCTGGAATGGGCACCATCCAAGGACATGCCCCATCGTCGACGTCGAGTGAGTTTGCCGATGCCCTTCCGATTCTTGGCTCAGCCCTGCCTCGAGTGTAGGCTTTTCCAATGGCTCGTGCGTACCCTGGCGCGTCCAGACGAGGGAGTCGAATAAAGCGTGTCTGTACCTCAGTTCTTTTGGGATTCAACTCTGCATTATCGTTGCCAGCGCCTCGGCGGCGACGTACTATGTCGACTTTTCGGCTGGCGTGGACACTAACGACGGCGGGAGCACTAGCGCGCCTTGGAGGCACGCTCCGGGAATGACCGGAGCCACGGGGAATGCCTCTTCCTATTGATGCCTACTCCGGAGACAGTTTCCTTCTTAAGGGCGGAGTGAAGTGGGACTACACCGTTCTACCATGGACGTGGCCGTGTTCAGGAACCAGCGGCAATTCCTACTATGTTTGCGGTGATCGACGTTTGCTTATTACGGTTCCACCAACTGCTCGGCTCACGGATACTCCGCCTACTGTGGTCCTATTATCAACGGCGGTGGGGCGACGGGATGTTCCGGTTCCCCGTCTCACGACACGACCACGACGGCACATCATTTCATTGTGTGGAATGTGTCGTATGCTGACTCGGCGCAGGTCGAGATGGTTTGGCCTTCATCGAGGCGGTAGTGCCTCAGCGTATTTTCGATCAGCGTCTGTTCTCGGCGCAATGAGTGGCACATGCAAATATCCAGACAACTACTTCACGGCTGGCGCATCCACCGTATCCAACATCGGCGGGAGGTGAAGGGTGTTGCGCAGTTATTCTCGGCAGTACAGGGGTGAACCGGGACCCAGGGGTTAGCCTTACAATAAGGACGTCGATGGCAGCGACACAGAAAGCAGAGTTTTGGTGTTAGCTATGGAGGACCGGGCATTTTTTACAACAACTACATTAATTCTGCGCTTTCTGACGGCTTAAACGGAAGCTATTGCCAAGTATACGGGAATACCATGCTGAATTTCGAGATCTCTATTGAGCAGGCGTAGGCATCGACGACAATGCTTTCGAATGGAACACGGATCTTTCTGCAGGGCTGCTTTTCTATGACAATTACATGGCTGATGGGGATACCGCGACTGTTTCAGAAGGGTTAGTGGCTTTGCTCTGTCTCCGCAGGCTGGGACAAGAGCTATGCCTTAAACAGCATCTGCAGACATGCAGAGCTATGGAAGTGCCGACAACGTGATCCGTGGAAATGCGATAGCTTGAGCAGGCAGGCGGCACCTGCGTTTTTATTAATCAGACGGAAGAATGGGACTTGATGCCGGTTCGGGTCCTGGCTGGTCAATGCGCCAATCGGAAAACCCTCTGCTATGGTCGTGATAAACAACCAGTTTTATTACTGGCGGAAGTCGTCCGACATTCACGAATATTTGGCGCCTGCAACAACCTATACGTCGAACGTCTGCGAATCCAAATCAACATCGAGAATCCAACACCTCAATGCATTTTGACCAGTATTACTCACGCTCTTACCGTTTCCCTCCGGACTACCGCGACAAACTCGACGGTGGGGGCCGGTACGAAGGACATCAGTTTATTGTCGCCGTTATCGGCGTTATAAGCGCAGCCGCTGAACAGCGCGTATCAGATTTAACTGTTGGTGTCGGCTACGATTCGACAAATCATACCGGTTCTGGTCGCGAACCGAACCGCCAATGCCAGGCGCCCAACGGGGCATGGGACGTTGGAGGGGACCGAGCTCAACGGGCTGGCTCTCCGCAGAATCTCGTCGTAGTCGCTCACTAGACTCATCCTCTTCCATCACCGGGTAGTCTGGACGTGAGGGGGGACGAAAGTTGTGGTTGCTTTGTCTGTTTGGTCCCCTTTCTCTCAATCGGTTTCGGGCGCACCCCTTTGAGCCATCGTTTTCTGAAATCATTCCCCCTTTAAAACTATCTGACGGACGACCCACTTTGAGAGCCAACTCTCCCGTCGTGAGCTTCAAGAATCGTGAACGCAGACTACATCCTTGTCGAGAGATTGGTTTGATAGTTCCACTATAGGTCCGGATTAGTCTTGCCAGACCATCTAAAATTCGGCGGAGGAATAGAAGCGAGCGTCGTGAATCCGCTTGTTTTCCTGGTGGTCTTCCTCGCGGGCCTATGCATTTTGTTTCTCACTCGTCGGCATGCCCTCGCACCTTTCTTGGCGACTGCCATTGTAATTCCCCACCGATCAAGTGCTTGTGGTGGGAGGCCTCACTTCCCGATGCTGCGGGTCTTGGCACTCGTTTGGCATTGCCCGACTGTTCAAAAAGAAGATTGCAAAACGTTCGATTTTCAGCGGGGGCATGAATGAGCTGGATCGGGTGTCACTCTCTCGCCCTTTGATCGCCTGGACGTGATCCGTGTTTTCCGCGAGTCTGGCGCCCTATCTTTCAACTGGGATTAATCTACACAGTGTTTGGCATCTATTTCTTGCTTCCATTTCTTATCCGCGACGAACAAGACGTCCTATACGCGATCCGCATCCTCGCGTGCGTGGCTTGCGGAGTTGCCTTGGTGATGATTTACGAACAGGTGACCGGACCAAGCCCTACGCTTTGCTGGGCTAAATGCGTCTCTATGTCAATGCCATGGAGCGCGAGGGACGCTTTCGCGCGAATGCCATGTTTTGAACATCCACTCTTGGCCGGCGCTTTTGGCGCGACCCTGATCCCGCTGATGTTTGTGTTGTGGAGCCGACCGCAAAATAACCGGTTGCTAGCTGGCTGCGGGCTGCGCGGCGACCTCGATTACCGTCTGCGCGAACGCCAGTACGCCCATCTTGGCTTACGCTGGCGGCGTCGTGGCCCTGCATGTGGCCGGTACGGGACTGGAGGCGAGTTGTGCGCTGGCAATCGTCATCACTCTTATTAGCCTGCACATCGCTATGAAGGCGCCGGTATGGCACCTGATCTCGAGATCACCTTTCGGGGGCGTGGTGGTATCACCGTTTCATGCTTGTTGATCAATGCATCGCACTTCGGAGACTTGTGTCTGATCGGAGTGAAGCACCTATGACTGGCTGGATATGCGGGACACGAGCAATCAGTTCGTGGAAACGGCTGACGCCTGAGGGCTTCTGCCGCTATTTTGTTCGTTTTGGTTTTTGTGTATGGCTTTAGGTTTGTCGGGAGAGCCCGAAGAGTGACGTCGGACCGCCAGAAGCCAGTGTTGTTGTGGGCTCTCGGTTCCGCTCTGTTTGCCGATGGGGTTGCTCGGGTGTCACCTACTCGATCAGATCATCGTGCCTTGGTACTGCTTGCTGGTGAGGATCTCTGCCGCAGCGTTTGGCGTTGCCAAGAAGCAAGCTACTGCAGGCGGCCGATCCCTCCGAATCCGTTCCGGCGAAAAGAACTTAGCTGGTGGAGACGAAAATCAACGGCACCCGGTTTCCCGCCAGGCGAACCGGCTGCGACGGCCTCTCTGGACAACAATACGCCAAATGCAACCCAATTTAAGACGTCCACATCGTCAATCCTTACCTGGGCTAACTGGAGGCAGAGTCGCCGCGCTAGCATATTCCTTTGTCACTTCGAGCCTATCGCTTTGAGTTTCTTGGGTTTTGAAGCTAGAAGCCAGCCTGAAGATTTGTAGGAAACGGTTTTCGGGGGTCGACCTGTTCTTCATATTACTGGATTTATACTGTCGCACTTACTACTCTCAAGACTTTAGAAATTTAACCGTCTCAGACTAAGCATTTTACTTGTTGCGATTTTTTCGTGTTTACCCGCTGAATACCGTTGTACTTTTGTTCATGTTGCCAATTCCTTTCTTTCTCCACGTTCGTCGGATGGCACAGGAACGCCTACCTATCGCAGCGTTTAGCTTCTCGTGATTTTTCACTCGAGCATTCGTGCAGTCGTTTTTGCTCACCCAAACGTGGACAGGCCTAAGATCGGGACGTGGAATGAGCCGGCATGGACATTGAGTGCCGAGGTTCTGGGCTATTCTTTCTTTCCGTTTCTCCGCAGCATTCGTTTTTAGACCGGCTCGGCTTTGCGGGCGACGCTCTGGCCATCGTTTGTCTGACAATATTTGTTGTTCTTATGGTCATCGGCGGTCACGCGACAAACAATCCGAGCGGAACATTCGGTGCGATCAGAATGGTGTTCTGTTTCGTGGCGGGAGCTTATCTTTGTAGGTCATTCCAATTAGGAGCCGTTCGAGAGAGGACGGCTGCGATTGTAACTGTTGCATCCGTCATTCTCATTGGTGCGCTGTTTTCAGTAGATCGCTTTGCTATCCTCTCGGTGTTCGGATTTGCGGGACTAATACTCGGACTGTCTTATCAAGCTCGGCCGTACATCACTTCGTCACCACGAAGCCGATAATGTATCTCGGCCAAATCTCGTTTTCTTTTTATTTTGTCCACCTCATACCATTAGATCTATTTAGGTGGCGATTCGGAAACGCCCTGAGAGGTAGTGGCATTGAGATCAGGATCGCGGTGCTCTGCGTCCTCGTTGCGCTAACGGTGTCACTTGCAGCTTTGACCTATAGGCTGGTTGAAGTCCCTTTCCAGCAGTTGGGGGCGTCGGTTGGCCAATGGGCAGTCATTGTTCGGTGAAACTGAGTTGGGCCTGGCCGCTGCGCCGAAGCCTTTGACTGACCCGTCGCACCGGCAGGATCTACAACGTCGGGTCAGCCGGCAAGTGTGGCAAACTCTTCTCACCTGATGGAGGGAAGAAAGTCGATGCGTCGGGGCTTTGACCAAAGGCTGAACCCGTGGGTGAATTGGACGACGCTTGGGCCGCCGCTCCTTAACCCGCTCGCTGCGTGCCGAGATGCGCGGTTGATTGCACCACCCCCCCTGGCGTTCAAACGTAAGCGAGATTGGTGCACTGTTTTGGGGAGTGTACATTCCGCCGACACCTTGTTTTGGATGCAAGGAGCGTCGCGGCCAGAATGGCCGATTTGTTTTGCGCTCAGCCCTCCGGGTCGTGCGCGACGGTCTGCTTTCGTCGTTGATCCTTGGAGCACTGTATCGAAGATCGGTGCCTTGGCTGTGATGCAGGGCTTGATCGATGTTTTGTGTCCATGCGTGAAGGATGCGACGAGTTGAAACGACGGTTTCCACGAGGCCGCTTCGAGTGGCTTCCGTTTGGTGTCCATACTGATGTTTTGATGCCGTCCCTGGCAAAAGGCCCGTATTTGCCTACTGGATGGGTCGTCGTTACGAGACATTGCATCAAGCGATGGTGATGATTGCGAGATCGTGGCTGGAGCATCCATATACGAAACGGTCCGCAGAATTCCCCGATCCGCGAGAATTGGGAAAGGTGGTCGGCAGCTCGCGATATTTTCTCGTCACCCCCCCCAGATCTGGCGGAGCCGACAAGGACGGGCGGGTTTAGCCCTTTCGTGATGCGTTACTTGGAGGCACTTGGCAGCAGGCGCTCGACTCCTAGGAGTGCTCCCTCGAAGTGGTGAATACGGCGAGAACTCTCGCCCCGTGACGCAATCTTAGAGGTCGCTCCTGATGGATCCGATCTCGCTGCTAAATTGGACGCCGATCGTGACGATCCGTCGGTCAGTGGCTGTCGATCAGGCGTGCCTACAATTGTCCGGGAGAAGCACTCTTGGGCAAAGCGCGCAGAACAGATTTTCAATCGCCTTGATAGCGGTAAAGGCCTACGGGGTTCTAATATTGAGGTCAATCTGGATCCCCAGATCGATGGTGCTGTTCCACGTCTCCTCTGCCACTGCATGCACCCGATCTGTTCGGGGTGTTGCTACTCTTGATGGACTCTCCAACACAAATAGAAATGCGTCGCCCGGGGCCGCACAACTATGTCCTGATAACGGCCGCATACAACGAAGAGGCGCACATCGAGAAAACTCTTCAAAGCGTCCTTTCGCAGACCCTGCGGCCCCTGCGCTGGGTGATTGTCAGCGACGATTCGCCGGACCGGACGGAAGAAACCGTCGAGAGCCACACGGCGAAGCACGATTTCATCCGCTTCCTGCGGGTAAATAAGACAGCGGGACACAGTTCTGTTCCCATAGCAGTCGCGCTGCAGCAGGGAGCACGTCTGCTCGAAGGGCTTTCCGTACGAGTTCATCGGCAACCTCGACGGCGATTTGTCGCTGGATCCGGACTACTTCGAGCGCTTGCTTGCTCGCTTCCAGCAAAATCCGGACCTGGGCCTGATCGGCGGCTTCGTCTACGAAGACCACGGAACCGGCTTTCAGAGCCGCTGGTTTAACAGCGTGTCAACGTCGCCCATGCAGCGCAGCTGGTCCGGCGGGAATGTTATGACGCCATTGGCGGCTATGCGCTTCTGAAATACGGAGGCGAAGACTGGTACGTGCAGACATACGCTCGAATGAAGGGCATGGAAGGTCGAGGCCATCCCGAGTCTGAGATCTTCCATCGTCGGCATACCGGACTGGATCGAGTCCGCTTAAGAACGCTTTTCGTTCAGGCAAGCTGGATTATTCCTTGGGGAGCGATCCCGTCTTCGAAGTGGTGAAATGTTTGCGGCGATTTCACGAGAGGCCGGATTCAATGCTGTCACTGACTCTCATGGCAGGATTTGTCTGGCCTTATCTGTCCAGCGAGCCGCGATCGGTGCCGCCCGACTTCGTGGAGTTCCTGCGGGAAGAGCAGCGGTCAAGGGTGAAATCGGTGTTTTCGCTGATATAAATGGTTGGGCTCAAAGCCATCGCCGAAGACCAGTGAAGATAATGATCACCGAAGTGACGGATCATGACGGCCGCTGGACTCGCTAAAAAAACGCTGAACGCGCACTATGGCGACTTCCGACTGGAAATTGCGCCCAGTTCGGAAAAATACGATTTTCGGCATGATCTCCGGGGCAGACGCAGGTGAGGCACGTCTCCCGACGATGCCGATCGTGATCGCACACCGCGGTCTAGGCGGCTACGGGATCTGGGCGATCATCATGACCACGGCAGCGTATATGCGGTTTGGTGCCATCGGAGTGAAATCGGCGTTCCAGAAGTATGTCGCCGAGGCGAACGGATCCGGAGACTATCTTACGGCAAGCAAACTGCTGAGCACGGGTTGCGCAGCAATGTTCCTGCTTTCGGTTGCCCTGTTGATCCCAGTGTCCATTTTCTCGGGGACCCTCGCCCGGCTGGCCGGAGTTCCACCGCAATTCATGAAGCAGGCCAGCGCCGCCATCTCGGTGTTGGCGCTGATCATGGTCATGTCGAACGTGGGCGCGGTCTTTGAGGCGATCATGATGGGCGGGCATAGGATCGATGTTGCTCGCCGCTTCAACACCGGCTTCTCGATCGTGGAGGCGATGGCCATCGTGGCACGGCTCCACTATGGCCATGGATTGCTGGCCATGGCGTCGGTGACGGGAATCTCCGAACTCGGATTTGTGATCTGTTGCTTTTTCACGTCCCGCAAGGTTGTCCCGCAAATCCATGCCTGGGCAAGGTATTTGACTGCCAAGGTTTTGCCGGAGCTGTTCCGGTTTGCCGGCAGCTACCAGTTGGTGAACCTTTTGCAAGTCTTCTATGCCGCGATCCTGCCCATTGCGATTCTGCGGGCGTTTGGTGCCGATTACGGCGGCATGTATGCCCTGAGTGCTAGGCTGATAAGCCCAGCGCAACGATGTTGCAGGATTCGTTCCTGCTCTCCATCCTTTCCGGTGGCTCGATGGTTTTCGCTTCCGGTTCGACCGAAACAACGCGGAATTGCTGCACAATTCCTGTCAGGTTCCTGGTATTCGCCATGGTGCCCATGGCCTTCGCTGGCCTACTTGGGCACGCCGATCGTGTTTGCCTGAACCGGATATAACGCTCCGGAGTTCCGGCACGACGTTGGCGTCGGTCTCCCTGGCAGGGGTATTTCAGGGGATCTCGATTCTTGGACTAGTGCTTTATCGAATTGCAGGAGGTGTTACTGGATAATCTTCGCCAAATAATGGCGATCGTCACACTACTCTGTGCCACTGTGTTTGCACGCAAGCTTGGGTTTTATGGTGTCCTTGGGGGGCTGGCGGTCGCTGAATTTATCGGAATGCTTTTTATGATCTATGCCGTCGCGAAAACATTCCATCTGTTTCGGCCATCGGTGCTGCTCGTCGATACAGGAAAAGTAATCGGAGCAACAGCGGTCATCCTCATGATCGGGTTCGGCGTGAGCCACGTGCCGCTGCCTTGTGGGACACCTCGGAGTTGCGCCGCACTACGGGTGGCAACGATCTCTGCCGCTTATGCGCTTGCTTTGTGGCCGGCGTTGTTGCTGACAAAATTTGTCACCATCGCCGAGAGCAAAGCGCTGACGAGGGTTCTTTTTCCCAAGCGAGCAATTTAGCGAGCAGACGTAAGGCCGAACGAAGAGTAACTAAGAAGGCGCGGACTGGCCAACATCAAGAGACTGCAATCGGCAAGCAACCTTAAGAGCGAAGGGCGATAGCGCAATGAGCATCGAGATCGACACCTCCAAAACGGACGCGCGAACAGACATCAGTAACGGACCATGTGGCACTATAGTATGTGCAATTTGCGGAAGTACCGAGGTCGTTGAGCTGTTGGCTGCCCCGGACCGATTCCACTGGCGCAAGGAGATCTATCAACTAGTTCGGTGCCGTAAATGCACATGCGTTTCGCTCGCGAGCCCACCGCAACCGGAAGAAATGGGCGTACATTACGACGAGGACTACCACAACGCGATCGTTGCGTCCGGTGGGAATTCGAATCGGGGTCGCTGGAAGAACGAGCAAGCGCTCATCTCCCGCTATAAGCAACGCGGAGCCATTCTCGATGTCGGGTGCAGCTCCGGCGGATTTCTGAGCACGATGAAAAGCAATGTGTGGAAACTCTACGGAATTGAAATGGAGGAATCGACCGCGGTCAAGGCAAGAGCAGCGACGGGCGCCCAAGTTTTCGTGGGAGACGCCGTCGAAGCGCCGTTTCCGCCTGAGACATTTGACGTCGTTACTAGCTTCGATTTGCTAGAGCACATGTACGACCCCGTCGAATTTGTGAAAAAGGTCCGCACATGGCTCAAGCCGGGGGGCATTTTCGTAGCACTATTGCCGAACATCGATTCATGGGAAGCTCAGTTGTTCGGAAGTTATTGGTACGGTCTCGAACTGCCCAGGCACCTATTTCACTTCACTCCTAAGTCTCTTCGGCATCTCATGGCGGCGGAGGGTTTTGAGGAAGTGTATTTAGCTACGCCGCCCATCTCTTATATCGAGCGGAGCGTTGGATATGTTTGCTCGCGCCTCATTGAAAAAGTTGGTCTGGTACCGACCCCCCAAGCCAAGCCAACAGCCACGAGTCTTGTGCAAAGAGCCCTTCGAAAGGGTGCACGCCTCTCATTTGTCGCGCCATTTGCACGGATTGCCTCTTGGGCCAAGTCGGGGCCAAGTATGAACGTGATCTTTAGAAAGTCTGGCTAAGATCGGGCGGATCGGAATGTGATTCTGATCGATCCTTATTGTTCACTATCGATAAATCTACTTCGCTATTGCTCTAACCTTTGCTACATACTCCGAGAGAAGAAGGTCATATCAACCATGCTCGACACCGCAATCGTGGGTGCAGGTCCCTATGGATTGTCGCTAGCAGCACATCTTCGACAAACTGGAATCCCGTTCCGTATTTTCGGCCGTCCCATGGACAGTTGGGTGGCGCACATGCCGAAAGGAATGTTGCTCAAGTCGGATGGCTTTGCCTCGAATATCTCGGACCCGAAGGGTGAATTTACGCTCGCCCAGTTTTGCGCCGAACGCGGGATCGAGTATGAGGATTCGGGGTATCCGGTCCAGTTGGATACGTTCTCCAGCTATGGGATCGAGTTCCAGCACCGGATGGTTCCGGAATTGGAACAGAAGTTCGTGGTCAGTGTCGACCGGTCGCCAGACGGTTTTCTAGTGGTGCTGGAGGACGGAGAAATGATCCAGGCGCGGCGCGTGGTGCTCGCTGTCGGAGTGACGCATTTCGAAAATATCCCGGAACCGCTCGCGCACTTGCCGAAAGAGTATTTGACCCACAGCGCAGCTCACCGCGAACTCGAGCCGTTTCGCGGCCGCGGCGTGGTTGTAATCGGCGGCGGGGCATCGGCGCTGGATTTAGCGGGTTTGCTGCGCGAGGCCGGCACTGACGTGAAACTGGTATGCCGTCAGCCTGTGCTGAAATTTCATAGCAAGAGTAATAAGAGGCCGGACCTTCTGGCAGAAAATCAGGGCTCCGAAGTCTGGACTGGGACCGGGATGGCGTTCGCGATTCTATTCCAACGCACCGTGGCTATTTCATCATCTCCCGGAGAATATGCGGCTCGCAGTGGTTCGCCGGGCCTTGGGTCCGTCGGGCGGAGCGGCGATCCGCGACAAGGTTGTTGGCAAGGTAACAACGCTTCTTGGCTATTCGGTAACCGGCGGCGAGGTCGAGAATGGGAGGGTGTTCTTGCATCTGCGGTCGGACGACGGGACGACGCGCGAGATAGCGGCGGATCACGTTGTAGCTGCTACTGGATACAAAGTTGACGTGGATCGCTTGACTTTCCTGAGTCCCGCAATTCGCTCGAACCTTAAGACGGTCCAAGGCACTCCGGTGCTGTCTTCCACGTTCGAATCGTCGGAACGCGGTCTCCATTTTGTCGGGCTAGCTGCGGCGAATAGCTTCGGACCGGTCATGCGCTTCGCTTATGGCGCGGAGTTTTCGGCGGAGACGGTCACCCGCGCGCTGAAGAAATCGGCTTCGCCCAACTCCGCGCCGGCTGAGGTTCGAGCTGCCGCAACGAGTTCGAAGTGATCGGCCTGACTCTGCGGCGTTGAAGGTCCTAGGAAGACACGAAAACAAATGAAGAGAGAAACGATTGCCATTCACGCGGGCTACGACGGCGATCCGACGACCAAGGCGGTCGCGGTGCCGATTTATCAGACCGTCGCGTTTGAATTTGATAGCGCGGAACACGGGGCGGCGTTGTTCAACCTTGAAGTTGAAGGGAACATCTATACCCGCATCGGAAACCCTACCAACGCAGTTCTCGAAAAGCGAGTGGCCGCGCTCGAAGGCGGAGTGGACGGCCTGAGCGTCAGTTCCGGAATGGCAGCGATCGAGTACGCTCTGATCAATATCGCCGAAGCCGGGAACAACATTGTTTCACTTCCACAGTTGTACGGCGCCACGTACACGCTGCTCGCGCATATCTTTCCGAAACGGGGAATCACCGGTCGCTTTTCGGCGACCGATCGGCCGGAAGATGTGGAGAAGTTGATCGACGAAAACACCCGTGCGGTCTATTGCGAGAGCGTGGGGAATCCGGCGGGCAACGTGGCGGACATCGAGGGATTGGCGAAGGTTGCGCACAAGCACGGCGTACCCCTGGTGGTCGATAACACCGTGGCGACGCCGATTTTGCTGCGGCCGATCGAATACGGCGCCGACGTCGTGGTCCATTCGATGACTAGTTCATCGGCGGGAGACGGCACCAGCATCGGCGGCATGATTGTCGATGGCGGCAAGTTTCCGTGGCGACAATATCCGGACAAGTTCTACATGTTCAACCGGCCGGAGATCGCTTACCACGGAGTGGTCTATGTCGACCATTTCGGGGAGTCCGCGTTTGTCGCGCGCTGCCGGACCGTCTGCCAGCGGAATACCGGAGCCACGCTGTCTCCGTTTAACGGCTTTTTGTTTCTGCAGGGAATCCAGACGATGGCGTTGCGTGTGGAACGTCATGTGGAGAATGCACGGAAGGTCGCCGAATTTCTGCGAGCTCATCGGATGGTCGTGGGTCAACTATGCCGGCTTCCCGGACAATCCGCTCTATCCGATGGCGCATCGGTATCTGGGCGACAATTTCTGCTCGCTGCTGACTTTCGGAGTGAAGGGCGGATACGAGGGGGGGAGTCAGTGCTTTAATGCTTTCGTCTGTTCAAGCGGATGGTGAAGATGGGCGACGCGAAGTCACTCTCCTGTCATCCCGCGTCGACGACTTACCGGCAACTCACGCCAGAGGAGCAGGCCAACTGGCGTCACTCCGGAAATGTTTCGGCTTAACGTCGGCATCGAGCAAATTGACGACATTCTTGACGATCTCGGTCAGGCCCTGGAACACGCACGATATGAGGAGTTTGCAGGCCGGCACGACTTCCGGCAGGACATCGATTGTGGGGGAGGGATGACATGCCGCTGATTATTGAAGGTGGGCGAGTTCCGACTCGCTGGGCGCAGGAGGGTAACTCGTGTCCAGTTGGTCCGAGTCCGCGCGGCGAGCACCGAGTGTGGCGTTCATCAATAACATGCCGGATGCTGCGCTGGAAGACACCGAAATACAATTTTTCAAACTGCTTGATATTGCGTCTGGTGATGTCCCGATTTTCGTGAAGCTCTACTCGCTGCCGGGTATTTCGCGTGCCGAGCGCGGCCAGCATCATTTGGACGAGTTCTACTTCGGTTTCGACGATCTCTGGAACAGCCAGTTCGATGGCGTGATCATTACTGGCACCGAGCCGAAGCAACCCAATTTGCGGAACGAACCGTACTGGACGCTTCTCGCGGACGTGTTCGATTGGGCGGAGCGCCACACTGCATCTGCGATGCTGTCTTGCCTGGCGGCGCATGCCAGCGTGCTTCACGGCGACGGTATTAGCCGCCATCCGTTGCCCGACAAGCAATTTGGCGTGTTTGAATCGCGTAAGAGCGGCACGCATTCGCTGATGGACGACACGGGCGAACAGGTACGTTTCCCGCATTCCAGGTGGAACGAGGTGCGCGAGGAAGATCTGACGGCGGCCGGATATACGATACTTGCGAAATCGAGAGACGCCGGCGTCGACACCTTTGTGAAGAAGAAGCGGGGAAGTCTGTTTCTGCATTTTCAGGGACATCCGGAATACGGCGCCCAGACCCTGTTTAAGGAATACCGGAGAGACATCAAGCGCTTCATTAATCGTGAACGCGAAACATATCCGACGATGCCGCGAGGATATTTCGACCCTTGTTTAGTCCGGCTTCTCGACAAATTTCAGACGGAAGCGATGGCCGATCGCCGCGAGGAGGTCATGAAGGCTTTTCCTGAAGGCGCCGTCATCGGCGGGCTGCAGAACGGATGGAACGCTACCGCGGCCTGCGTCTATAGGAATTGGGTGCGTTACGTGGCGTCGCGGAAAACTGAAATGTCATCGTTCATCCCGCGCGGTGGGCGTGTGCGCTCAAACCAGGCAAGCGGCGAAATGCGGTGAGGGTGACAATCGTTTCCAGTTGCTACGCGATCGTGTGGTTCCGCAATGAAGTCGCAAATCCGGTTCTTTGATCCAATGGCATCTCTCGATCAGAAGATTGTTCCAGCGATCCTCGACATGATTCGGTCGCGCCGAAAGGTGCGTGCCGGGTCGAGAGAGGAACTGCCACTACGATCCTCCGTTGATGCTGTGCCGGCCCGTCTCAGGGAAGCGTCGTTTTCTGATTTCCAGGCTATCGCCGATCTCAAGCGACGGGCCAACATGGCCTTGGATTCCCCGGAAAATTGGGAACGGTTGTGGCGGCAAAATCCGGCCCTCCGGCACACAGGATCCGAACGTCCCGAACGTTCCATCGGTTGGGTGGTGGAAGCGGGAAAAACCGTTGTCGGCTACATCGGAAATATCTCACGAGTATATCGCTATGGTGACCGGACACTCAGTGCCGTCACCGGCCACAGCCTGGTGATTGAACCGCAATATCGCGCATTCGGCATGAGCCTGGTCTCGGCGTTTTATCGTCAGAAAGGCGTCGATCTCTTTTTGACCACAACCGCGATTCCTGAGGTAGGCCGGTTGTCGAAGGCATTCAAGGCCGATGTTCTTCCGCAGACGGACTATGAAACTGTGCTGTTTTGGGTCCTGCAAGCCCATTCTTTCGCCCAGGTGGTGACGGAAAAAATGGGGCTGGGGCCGCTCCTCGCGGGCCTGGGAAGCATCTCGGCTTCGTTTGCTGTAGCGATCGACACGTTCTTTCGCCGACGATGGCCGCGAGGCTCTTCAACAGGTTTCACTGTCAGCGAGATGGACGCCCGCTCTATCGGCGATGAGTTCCAATTATTTTGGAACCAGAAACGCGACGAAAAAACACAGATGTTCGCAGAACGAACGCCCGAGATACTGCGATGGCACTTCGAGATTCCAGGGGACAGAGGGAGCGCGCGTGTTTTTGGTTGCCGTCGCAACGGAGAACTCGTAGGGTATGCAGTGCTTCGTATCGATCCTCAGCCCGACGGGCGGATCAAGGCACTCGTCGCCGATGTAGTGGCCAGAGAAGATGACCCGGACGTATTAAAGACTCTATTTGTTGCGGCATACAAATACGCGAAGCGTCAGGGCAGTTACATTTTTGAGGTGGTTGGCCTCCCGCCTGCCGTTCGGCGAGTAGCTTTGCTATGGAATCCGTATTCGAGGAAATATCCGGCGTGCCCCTTCTACTATAAGGCGGCGGACCCGGCGTTGCATCAAGAGCTTTCTAACGGTGTCGCCTGGTACGCTTCGCCGTTCGATGGCGACACAACTTTGATCAGACCGTCATTTTCCGTTCCGCTTCCGCCCTTGGCGGCAGTTGACGAGAGTGCGATGAACGTCGTTATGTCGAACCCTTCCGATGGTGCCAGGTCAAATACCGACTTAACCCACATCGATACGTTGTATAAATCAACCGAGAAAGAACTGGCGAAGAATGCAAACAGCAGAGATTGAAAGCGAAATACGAGATTTTCTAACCAAGAGCTTCCTTTTTGGCCGAGCCGAGGCCCTTCAGCCGGACACGATACTCTCCGGCGGCATACTCGATTCCACGGGTGCCATTGAGTTTGTCATGTTCCTGCAAAATCGCTTCGACATTACAGTGGAAGATGACGAAGTCGCGGTTCCGGAGAACTTCGGCTCCTTGAAGCAAGCGGTTGCTTTTGTCGAAAAGAAGCTCCACAGCAAAGCTTGAGCCGAAAAACCGCCAACAATGAAGAGCCAATCATTTCGATGACGCTTCCCAATCGTATTTGCGATGTGGTTAAGCCATGGGCAGAGCGGCTCCCCGACCAGCCTGCCCTGGTGGAAGCCGGCGGGAGCTGGACCTATCGCCAACTGGACCAGGTCGTCGGCGAAACCGCAGATCGGCTTCGTCAGTTGGGGATCCGGCCGGGCGACCGGGTGATGATCGTCGGCGAAAATTGCCGCGCTTTTGTCGCCATTTTATTGGCCGCTAGCAGCCTCGACGCATGGCCTGTGCTTGCCAACGCACGCCTCTCGGCCCGCGAAATCGGCGAGATCCGTGAACACTGCGGCGCTCGACGCGTCTTCTACACCGTGGGGGCCTCGAGCCACGCTGCGGAGCATGCGGCGAGGCATGGCGCGCGACCCGAAGAGCGAGACAGTTTCGGAGAAATTGCAATTGGCACGCTGAATAATACCGTCGAACCGGAGCCGCTGAGCGGCAACATTTCCGATCGCGTTGCCGCTCTGATCTACACCTCGGGCACGACCGGCCTTCCCAAGGGCGTCATGCTGACCCACAGGAACCTTTTGTTCATGGCAGCAGGATCGGCAGCCGTGCGATCCGTGACTCCCGACGACCGCCTCCTCGGCGTTCTGCCCATGTCCCATGCCGTCGGCCTTTCGGTCGTGCTGCTTGGTTCCTTGCTCGCCGGAGCGTCGATCTATGTAACGTCGCGCTTCGATCCGATGACCGCGCGCATGACTCTGGAAAAAGAACAGGTAACACTCCTCTTCGGTACGCCGGCGATTTTCAATCAGCTGATCCAATACGCGAAGCTGCGCAAGCTGTCGTCACTGCATTTCCCGTCGCTACGAATCATTACTTCCTCCGGCGCTCCACTTGATCCGGCGACTAAGTCGGCGGTCGAGAACCTCTTCGGCATGCCGCTGCACAACGGTTATGGGATCACCGAATGCTCTCCGACCATTGCACTAACGCGCCCAGAAGCTCCTCGCAACGACATTTCGATTGGTCCGGTATTTCCTGGGGTTGAAATACGCCTGCTCGGGAGCGATCATCAACCTGTGCCGGCCGGTGAAGTGGGTGAATTACAAGTACGCGGCCCCAACATTATGAAGGGGTACTATCGCAACCCCGAAGAGACCGCCGCAGCGATCGATTCCGAGGGATGGTTCAATACGCGCGACCTCGCCCGGCTGGATGACGGAAATCTCTTCATCGTCGGCCGCACCAAGGATTTGATCGTGCATCAAGGCTTCAATGTCTACCCGGCGGAAGTGGAGGCGGTGCTGAACGCTCATCCGGCGGTGGTTCGCTCCGCAGTCATTGGCCGCGCAATCGCCGGCGACGAAGAAGTCGTCGCGTTCGTCGAGCTCGTGCCGAAGACACGACTTCAGGAAGTTGATCTTGCGGAATATGCCGCCCAGCATCTTGCCCCGATACAAACGACCATCTCAAATTCTATTGATCATCCAACATGCCCCTGACCCCGACCGGAAAGATCGTCAAAGGCGAACTGAAGCATCGCGGAAGCCAATCCTTCTGGAGATAAGGAACTAGTCCGCCTTCCACTCTAGTGGAGAGTTTCGTCACCAAGTGGCTCGCCGAATCGCGCCAGCCCGGAATGAGAGGAATTAGTCAGCTCTGTCCCACAAGTAGAGGCCTGCATCATCGGTGCGGGACCGTTTGGTCTCGCGGTCGGCGCGCATCTGCGCCATGCCGGCGTGGATTTCCGAATTTTCGGGTCGCCAATGCGGCGTTGGCTCACCCAGATGCCGAAAGCTATGCTCCTGAAGTCCGAAGGATGCGCCTCTGGGCTACCAGACCCACAGAGCCTTTACGGTCTCCCTCAATTCTGTGCGAACAAAGCCTGCCCGCCGACTACGGTTCTCCTCTGTCGCGCGAAACCTTTGCCAGATATGCGCTCTCTTTTCAACGGAGTTGTTCCTGGGGTAGAAGACGTCTTGGTCGAAGCGATGACCACGGCCCACGACGGATTTGAGCTGCGACTCAGCACAGGGGAGACCTTGCGGTCAGCCAAGGTCATTGTTGCCACTGGCATGGATCAGATGGAACGTGTTCCCGAACAGCTTGCTCACTTGCCGACTGAATTGTGGTCTCACTCCGCGGTCCACTATGACCTCAGCAAGTTTAAGGCAAAGACGTGATCGTCATCGGCGGTGGCCAGTCCGGGTTGGAGACCGCCGCCTTGCTGCACGAAGAGGGAGCCTCTGTCACCGTCGTGGTGCGCGCTCCAACAGTCGCCTGGAACCGGTTTCCGTCCACAGCCCATCGCTCATATTACCAACGTCTGCGTCGCCCAAGGACCCAACTCGGCGAGGGGCTCCAGCTCTGGGTCTACGACAATGCGCCCCACCTGTTTCGCCGTCTGCCGCAGCAGGCCCGACTCTCGCGAGTAAAGGCATCACTCGGCCCCGCCGGAGGCTGGTGGCTGAAAGAACGCGTCGTTGGCCATTTGCCAATTCTCGTCGGTTATCGGTTCAGCAAGGCCGAATCGCGGAATGGGCGCGTCGCTTTGCACCTTACCGATCAAAATCAGCGGCCCAAAGAGCTGGTTGCCGATCTTGTGATCGCGGCAACCGGATATCGTTTCGATTTTCAAAAGCTCCCGTTTATGGATCAGAGTCTGAAGGCGCGGATTGCTCATGAAGAGCAACTCCCTGAACTCTCGTCCTACTTCGAGTCTTCCGTCCCGGGCCTATTTTTTGTTGGTCTAGCCAGCGCGAATTGCTTCGGTCCCGTTATGCGGTTTATCGCGGGAACCGGTTTCACAGCTCGCCGTATCGCGACTCATATCGCCAAAGATCGACGAACGAAGAGTTCTCCGTTCGCCGCCCAGCGAAAGTGCGTAGAAGACTGAAGCCGACCCGGATAAGATTGCGGAAACAAATGTTACCCGCCTCGATACGAGGTACCTGCCCTTATCCTGAAAATGAGCCGCGGTGTCATCCATCACGGAGCTTTAGCAGTCGCGCGAACTTTGGGCAGGTGTGGCGTGTCTGTTATGCGGTTGTCGAAGACGCCTATACACCACTGGCCAGAACACGGTATCTGACGAAGGCGTTCTTCTGGGATACCTGTCCCGCCGATTCGGAATCGTTTGTGAAGGCGATGTTGCTGATCGGCGAAATCATCGCTCGTCCTACGATCGTCATTCCGATGGACGATTTGTCCGCGGTAATGGTTGCCGAGAACGCCTCGAGTCTCGCCCCATGGTTTCTCGTCCCGCACGTCCCGCCGCAGCTTCCACGCCAGTTAGCGAATAAGTCCAGTCTTCATACGCTCTGAGCCGGTCTTAACACCTGACACGCGGAGCATCGTTCCCAGCTCTTTGACGATGTGAAGGCATCGCCGACGGCACACAGTTCCGGTGCTGGTGAAGGCGGCCGAGCAGTGGCGTCCGATGAAAAATATGGTCTGCACGACATTGCAGAGACGCCTGCGCAACTGTTCAGCTTGTGTGAGAACTCCAATTATGAGGGACCGAGCGCCTGATGATTCAGGAGTATATTCCTGGGGACATTGATTGTCACGGATATTACAATTCAGAAAAAAATGTAAACGTGACTTTTACGGGAAGAAAGTTGCGCTCTTATCCGAACGACGCGGGATCCACCGCGGTTGGCCTCTCGGTCGACAACGGAGCATTACGCTGCGCGAGCGAGACTCCTGAAGGCGGTTGCCTACTCGGGCATTATCGACATGGACTGGCGCTGGGACCAGCGAGACCAGTTAAGATCCTGGATTGCAACCCGCGAGTCGGCCAGAACTTCCGGATGTTTGAAAACAATGCTGGGATTGACGTGGTTCGAGCACAGCACCTGGACCTAACTGGCCGCGACATTGACGATGTTGCCCCAATCGAAAGCCGACTTTTCAACGTCAAGTCGTTCTATCTCCTCGCGCTCCTTCGCGGTCTGCCTCGGGGCGCTCCCAAGCAAGGCTCAAGCGAATATTTCTCGGCCGGGGAGGGGAGTTGGCTTGGTGGAGCAACGACGATCCCGCGCCATTCGTCTTTATGTGCGCCCGGCTATTCGCGAGGGTTTTGGGGCGGCATTGGAGTCCTGCAGAAACCCGCTGCACTTAAATTCGCAGTTGTCGCGCCTGCCTTCACATCGGGCCACGGTTCAGAACGCGCCCAAATAGCAGTGGCAAATGGACGTTCTAAATGGCAATCGGCGGTCTAGGCTGCTGGGTTCGGGCCGGCCAATAATCCTCCGTCGAGCACTAGCGTTTGGCCGGTCATAAAAGAGGCGCGGTCTGAGCACATCCAAACCACCGCTTCTGCAATTTCCGTCGGCGTTCCTAAACGCCCGACGGGATGACAACCTACGACGATTTTGCGGACTCCCGGTGCACGAAAGAGGCGGTCGGCCATCGGCGTTTCGATAAATCCGGGACACACTGCATTGACCCGAATCCCACTCTTGGCATTTTCGAGGGCTGCGGTCTTCGTGAGCCCAATCACGCCGTGTTTGCTCGCAGATAGGCGGCCGCGCCGGAAGCACCGGCCAGGCCAGTAACCGACGACATATTTACTATCGCACCGCCGCCCTGCTTGAGCATCTGGCGGATCTCGAATTTCAGGCACAGCCAGACGCCCTTGAGGTTAACGGCGATGGTGCGATCAAAGTCTTCTTCGGATTGTCGGACGATCGGCGCCCAGGCGCCCTCGATCCCGGCGTTGTTGAATGCGATGTCCAAGCGGCCGAATTTCTCGACCGCCTTTTGAACCAGGGCCTCGACTTCGGTGGCCTTCGATACGTCCGCCTTCAAAAACAAGCCCTCGCTTCCGGCGTTCTTCACCAGTGCGACGGTTTCGTTGCCTTCCTGCTCGCGCCGTCCTGCGACCACAACCTTGGCTCCCGCTCTCGCAAAGAGCACGGCGGTCTCGCGGCCAATTCCCGACGTCCCACCGGTTACAAGTGCGACTTTGCCTTCCAAGTCCTTTGTCATCATTCCGCCGTTCCGCGTTTTCCTTCGTGAATCAGACGTGTGAAAATAAACTAGAGATCTCAGGATTGAACGCGGAGTGTAGGCCTTGGACGGATCTCGCGTCAAGCGGGTATCCTGAAATGCCTGTTTAGAGAGGCGCGGTATTCGTGGACGCAACGAACAAACTGGTGGGCACCTGGAAACTGGTTTCCGCTTCGAGTGTGACCAGGGACGGGGAGCGAAACGAGACTCCCTACGGACCGAACCCCACGGGTTTTCTTATTTATGGCACGGATGGCAGAGTCACCGCGATGATCAGCTATGGCGGCCGCAAGCCGCTCTCCGTCGGCGGCGGACAGATGGAGGAGCAGGCCGAGGCGTTCAAAACATTTCTCGCCTACGCGGGGCGCTACACGCTGAATGGGGATCAAGTGATTCATTCGGTCGAAATCTCGTCCATCCAAAACTATGTGGACAAAGAATTGGTCCGGAGCGTCAAGTTTGAGGACGATCGCATCATCCTGGCGACGCCGCCGACGCGTGTGAACGGAAAAATCCAGACCATCGAATTGACTTGGCGGCGATTGCTGGCCGGTTCCTGAATCATGTTTTCGCTAGTCGAAACCGCTCTGCTTCATCAGAGGAGGTAAGTGTTGTCGAACGTTGGCGCTCCGGGAAAGAAAGTTGTTTTCAGCGAAGAGGTTCTGCAGGACCCCTATCCCACCTACACCCGGTTGCTCGAAGAAGGACCGATCCACTACGTGGATGTGGGCAGTAAATGGGCGGTGTGGTCGGTTTTCAGCCATGCCGAGTGCTCCTCGGTTGCGAAAGATCCCAGACTATCGGCAAAACGCGCGCAGCAAATGTTATTGCCGCTGCCGCTCAGCCGTCAGGCCGAGTTCAGCGAACTTGCCCGCATGTTTGGTTTGTGGCTGATTTTCATGGATCCTCCGGAACACACGCGGCTGCGCAAACTTCTCAACAAAGGATTTTCGCAGCCAGCGATCGAAGGCTTGCGCCCGCAAGTCGAGGCCATCGTTGACCGCATGCTGAAGCCACTTGAGCATGGCTCGGAAATCGATCTCATGCGCGTGTTTGCGAACCCGATGCCGGTCAGCATCATTCTGGAAATGCTCGGCATTCCGCAGGAACTCCAGGAGACATTCGTCGATTGGTCGCGTGCCATCGCGGTATTTCGCGGCAGCCCCAACCGCACCGTGGAACATGCGCAAGCCGCACTGGACGCTCTGAACGGCCTGACCGAGTTCTTCCGCAAAACCGTCGCCGAGCGGAGGCGCAACAAAGGCAACGACCTGATCAGTCTCTTGATCGATATCGAAGAAGACGGGGAAGTGCTGACTGAAGAAGAACTCTACGCACAATGTATCGCGCTGCTTTTCGCCGGGCATGAGACAACTCGAAATTTGATCGGCAACGGAATGTTCACGTTGCTCAAACATCCGGAACAAACCTCACAGCTGCGAGAAAAGCCGGAGATGATCCGTACCGCGGTCGAAGAATTACTGCGCTACGAGAGCCCCGTGCAATTCACCGCGCGCGTGCTGAAGGAAGATATCGAGGTCTGCGGCCAGCATATACCGAAGAAATGGACGATCCTCTGTATGTTAGGTGCGGCCAACCGGGATCCCAAACGGTTTAAGAATCCGAATGAACTCGACCTCGGCCGCCTGAATAATCAGCATTTGGCCTTTAGCGCCGGACCGCATTTTTGTATCGGAGGCCAACTGGCTCGCCTCGAAGGACAGGTGGCGCTCCTGAATCTAGTGCAGCGCTTCCCAAAAATGAAGCTCACGGGCCCGAAGCCCGAGTGGGCGGATACGTTTGGATTCAGAGGATTGAAGAGTCTTCCGGTGACTCTCTAAGTTCCTCCCTTTTATCTTTAAATTCCAAATTCCCCCACATTTTTTCTGATCGTAGATCTGTGCACATATTTCACATCTCGGTGCACGCCTAACTTCATGAATCGCACCCGTGATGACGCTCAGCGCACCCCCATGTGTCCACCCTCGTTCACACCGCAGCTTACACCCATATGTCGGACGTATTTTTCGAGCAGCTCGGCATTCCTGCGCCGGACGTAATCTGGCCGTCGGCTCTGGTCGCACGCCCAGCGACCGCCGAATCATGACCCGCTTGGCCCTCGCGTGGACGCAGCCCACCTCGTGCTCGTGTATGGCGATGTAACTCGACCGTCGCGACCGCATTGGTCTGCGCGCTGGCGTCCGTGTCGGCCATGTGGGCCGGGTTGCGATCCTTCGACCGCACCATGCCGGGATCACCGCCTCGTCACCGATCACTCGCCGACATGCTGTTCACGCCTTCGGGACGGAGACGTCAATCTCGCGGGGCGTTCCGTCAGGTTCGCGTGGGCACGTGATGATCGATTCCTTATCGACTTCCCGCCGCCCAGGCACACCGGGGCCGGGAGGTTACGCGCTGGTCACTCTGCATCGTCCTGCGTGTGGACGACAGTGTCGTGTTGAGCGCATTCTCGAGTCCTTGCTCGATGTTAGCCGTGATCTGGCCGTCTTTCCTGCCCATCCGCGGACTAGAGCGCATGCCGATTTCGCCTTCACGCCGGTCAACTCCGAGTCCTCGACCCGCTCTCCTATATCGAGTTTCTGGCATGCAGTCGCGCGCACCTCTCATTCAACCCGAGGATACAGGGACGACATACCTGGCGTCCCTTGCTTGACTCTCCGCAGATACCGAGCGCCCCGTTACGGTTTCTGTCGACCAACGTTCTTGTAACGTGATCCGGTGAGTTGCGCACTGAGCTCTCGCACATTCTGCAGCAGCGGGGGAGCATTCCGCCACTGTACACATACCGCACAATCCGCGCACTGTGCAGCTGACTCAACCAGCCAATTTCTTCTCCCATTCCCAACACGCTCACCTTATCCCTTCACTTCCTTACTCTTTCCTCCTTTTCTCCCTCCTCCGTGGTAGCGGGACCTCGATCAGCGTTGGCCCGCCGGACGCAAAGCCCTCCCGCAAGGCTTTCGCAAACTCTCCTAACGAAGTGACGCGACTGGCGGGCACTCCCATGCCCTTGGCCAAGCTGACCCAGTCGAGGTCGGGACGTCCGATCTCAAACATCTCTAAAGCCCGGGTCCCCGGGCTTCCAATTCCCAGATAAGAAAACTCCCGCTTCAAAACCGCATAATCGCGGTTCGCGAAAACCACGGTCGTCACCTTGAGACCTTCGCGCGCCATGGTCCACAGCGCTTGGAGTGTGTACATTCCGCTGCCGTCGGCGCTCAAGCACAGCACCTTCCGATCAGGGCAGGCCACAGCCGCGCCCACCGCGAGCGGCAACGCGATACCAATTGAGCCTCCTGTGTTCGCGAGCCAATCGTGGTGCGGACCGCCCTTCGTCGCCGCCATCATGCCTCGTCCCGAGGTCATGGACTCATCAACCACAATGGCATGCTCCGGCAGAACTGCGCCCACGACCGAAGCCAAACCGGAGAGGGTTATGTTGCCATCGGTCAGAGCCGGTCGCTCCGCTTTTTCGACCGCCGCAGGAGTGCGGCTGGCTCCGAGAGCCGCTTCGAGTGCTTCCAGCGCGCCGACATAATCTTCACCGGGAGCAGCCAGCTGGTGAATCTCGCACTTCGGTGAAGCGAACTCGCTCTTCTTTCCCGGATAGGCGAAATACGCGATCGGAACGCGCGCTCCGACCAAAATCAGTTGCCGGAATTCCTTGAGTTGCTCAATCCCTTGTTCGAGCACATAGGCAATTCGGTCGACGGGCGGATATCCAGCGCCTCGCTCTTGACGCGTCAATGGATACGGTGAAAACAGCTTCGCTCCAGTGGAGCCAGCGATTCGTCCGGCCGCCGCTAGCCCGGTACCGTAGAGAGCGTTTCCGTTGAGCAGCAGAGCGGTTCGCGCACCCGAACGGAGCATCGCCGCGGCACGTTCAATGGCGGCATCGGCGGGCATCGGAGCCTTTGGTACTGCAAGAGCCTTCGCCACGCTGGCGTTCTCGCCCCAAGCGGCATCGGCGGGCACAATGAGTGTAGCGATTCGCCCCGGCGCAGTCCGCGCCGCGACAACCGCTTCGGCCGCGTCGCTGCCAAGCGTTGATGCAGAGACGGACGTCCGCAGCCACTTGGAATATGGACGAGCAATGCCTTCAATGTCAGACGTGAGAGGCGTGTCGTATGGCAAATGAGACGAGGGGTGTTGCCCCACGAGGCTGACGATGGGGACCTGGGCGCGGCTGGCATTGTGCAGATTCGCGAGACCGTTGCCGAGACCGGGGCCGAGATGGAGCAGCGTGCAGGCCGGCTTTTCTGCCATCCGCGCATAACCATCGGCCGCGCCCGTGACCACTCCTTCGAACAAGCCGAGCACGCACCGCATTTCCGTGATCTGGTCGAGCGCGGCGACGAGATGGATCTCCGATGTCCCGGGATTTGCAAAGCAGGTGTCGACTCCCGACGCGAGGAGGGTCCTAATCAGGCTTTCAGCGCCATTCATCGTAGATTTTCCATAGTGTCGGTATTGAGTATACCGAACGATGTGGCGAGGTTAAGGCATGTCCTTAAAGCGATCCTTTGGGCGAGCTTTGCCGCAGGGCCGGGTCGCAGGGCTGGTTGAAATGCGTATCAAACTGTGAGAGATTTTGATTGTTGAGGCATGTTCAGGTGAGAGCTATCTGGTGAAGCGCAGTATAAGAGTCCGGGCTTTGGAACTTGTGGTTCTATGCGTGGCCGTCGCGGCGATGAGCGCCTGCTCGCGCACGCAAAGCGTGGAGGCAGTCTCCCCCGCGTCATGGGATCCCAAAGCTGCGGCGGCCTATCTCGATCAACGAGAAGTCACGTGGATGGGATGGCAGGGCGCAGCCCGGGATCACGGAACTTTCTGTGTTTCCTGTCACACGGCCGTACCTTACGCGCTCGCGAGGCCCGCGCTGCGCAAGGCGATTGGCGAAGACGGACTTTCCGTCAGCGAACAGAAACTTCTGGACAACGTCACGAAACGCGTTCAACTCTGGAACGAGATCGGCCCGTTCTATAGCGACGAAGGATACGGCGGCGACAAGGTTGCTCGATCCCGCGGCACCGAGAGTGTGCTTAACGCATTGATCCTCGCCAGCTACGACGCCCAGAGTGACCACCTCGGTGACACGACTCGGGCGGCTCTAGCCAACATGTGGGCACTTCAGCAAAAGGATGGCGACGGAAAAGGCGCGTGGTCATGGATTCAATTCGGCATGGAGCCGTTTGAAGCGAAAGACTCGCAGTATTACGGGGCCATTTTGGCTGCGGTGGCGGTGGGCACGGCTCCCGAAAATTATCGCTCGTCATCAGAGATCCAAACGAACCTCTGCATGTTGCGGGAATATCTCAATCGCAACTTCGCGACTCAGTCCACGATCAATCAGGTCATGTTGCTTTGGGCGTCAACAAAACTGCCTGGATTCATCGACGCCGAACGCCAGAAGTCCATCATCAACGAGGTGTGGGACGAGCAGCGGGCGGATGGCAGCTGGGACCTATCGTCGCTCACCTGGCCCAAGGACTGGAGCCTCCACTCCTTTGTTCGCAAACGATGGCGATCCGACGGGACTCGCCAGATCGAGCGAAGCGACGGCTACGCTACAGGCCTGATTGTGTACTCGCTGCAACGGGTAGGCATTCCCGCCTCCGATCCTCGCCTGGCCCGCGGCCTGTCATGGCTGGCCCGCAGTCAGAATAAAGTTGAAGGCGATTGGCTTTCAGACTCAGTGAATCAGCGCCGCACTCCATCTTCGAATGTGGGGCACTTCATGGACGATGCCGCGACAGGGTTTGCCGTTCTCGCGTTGACTGGAAATGGCCTCACCGCAGGCGCGGACGAAGTCAGATCTCGTAAATCTCTATCGGCAGGCCGTCAGGATCTCGAAAAAAAGTAAACCTCTTGCCGGTGAACTCGTCGACGCGAACCGGCTGTACATCGACGCCACGCGCTCTAAGCACTTTGCAACTGCCTTCCACATCTTCGACTTCAAACGCAATGTGACGCAAGCCGCACGCCTCCGGAGAAGAGACTCGCGCCGGCGGGTTCGGAAACGAAAACAGCTCGAGCTGGTACGTTTCACCGACTTTTAGATCCAGCTTGAACGACTTTCGATCTTCGCGATAAACCTCTCGCAAAACCTCGAAGCCGAGAGTCTCGACGTAGAAGGCCTTCGATTGCCCGTAATCTGAGCAGATGATGGCAATGTGATGAATGCGGTTGAACATTTGTCCCCTGGCTTGCGATCAGCATACATAAGCATCTCGTTGCGCATAGTCATTTTCGAACCCGATGCAAAAATAAACGGCTTTAAGCCGCCGCGACTGGCGCGGCAACAACAGCGGCTGAAAATCCGTCTACGTTTGTGCCGTTTGTCGCATCGCTCAAGCGACGCCCTGATTCGAATCCTTGCCGTCAAACGGCACCAGCACCGCGTTTGCCCTCCATTCGACCGTCGGGAGAGAACCTTATAGGTTGGACGACAGGTTCGCGACAAGTCAAGCAGCCAGCAAGATTTGCAGTTAGAGAGATGGAATGGGCTGGGTAACCGAGGACGAGCTGTGCAAAACTTGTTGCAATATCTGTAATATTGTGTTCACATTCGATCCTTCCCCATGTCTTCGAGGGCTTTCTGTCGAAGCTTGTTACTGGCACCAGCCTTCTTGTCCAGCCTTGTCCTGATTGCAAGCGCGCAGACTCTAACTCCAACTAGCATGAGCTTTGGGAACTGGGTGCTCCAGACTACGAGTACGACCAAAACCCTTACTCTAAAGAACACCCAGTCCGTACCTCTGACCATTGCTCAGATATCTACCTCGGGTAATTTTTCCCAGACCTCGAACTGCCCCGTATCTCCGAACACACTGGCGCCGAAGCTTGCTTGCTCCATCTCGGTTACCTTCACACCCACCGCTGTTGGTGTGCAAACGGGGGCCCTGATGGTCACAGACGACGCTTCCAACTCTCCCCAAACAGCGCAGTTGACAGGAACAGGACTGATCGCCGCGGGCGTATCGCCCGCAACGTTGTCATTCGGCAACCTGATCGTCGGCACAACCAGCGCGGCGAAAGTCGCCACGGTGCAAAACAACCAGACGAGCCGTCTGACGATCGCGGGGATCTCGACCTCGGGGGATTTTGCCCAGACTTCGAATTGCCCCTTGTTTCCGAACACGTTGGGAGCCAAGCTTAGCTGCACCATCTCAGTCACTTTCACGCCCACTGCATCCGGGACACGTACGGGAACTCTGATGGTGAACGACGATGCTCCAAATACTCCACAAATAGCGCAGTTGACCGGTACGGGAAGCGTTCCGATTACTCTGACACCGTCAAGCCTCGCCTTCGGGAATCAATTGTTTGGTACCTCGAGTTCGGCGAAGAGCTTGGCATTGAAAAATAATCAAACTGTCCCGCTGACCGTACTGGGCATTTCCACGTCTGGCGATTTCGGAGAAACTTCGACGTGCCCGCTTCCTCCAAATACGTTAGCAGCGGGAGCGAGTTGTTCAATTTCAATCAGTTTCAGGCCGACTGCCGTCGGCGTTCGAACTGGAGTTCTATCCGTTGCTGACAATGCACCTGGCGGCCTGCAGCAAGCGACTCTCTCGGGCACTGGGTCACTCACCGGTTTAGTATCGATTACTGTTACGCCGGGAAACCCCAATCTCTCGATTGGGACCCAGCAGCAGTTTGTTGCTACGGGCAGTTTTTCGGGCAATCAGAACATAAATATCAGCAACGCTGTTACATGGTTGTCCTCGGCGCCACCAATCGCTCGCGTGAATTCGACGGGACTGGTACAGGCTGTCACCGAGGGAGCAGCGATGATTACTGCCGCCTACGGATCAACCAGCGGGACGACTATCATTACGGTCGCAAATCCGTATGTGACGTCGATCAGCGTCGTTCCCGATGGTCAGTCCGTTTTGGTGGGTGCCTACGAACAGTTCACGGCCATCCTGAGTTACAGCGACGGTTCCACCAAAGAAACGAGTAACTTAGTAAGTTGGTCTACGTCTGCCCCGGCCGTGGTCAGCATATCCAGTTCGGGACTCGCCGGTGCTGTCGCGCCGGGGAGCAGCGTGATCACAGCCACTGCGGAGTCGGTGATCGGTAGTGCCACGCTGGAGGTTGTCGAGCCTTCCTGCACCGCCGCCCCTCCCGGGCTTATCGACTGGTGGACGGGAGACGGAAATGTCGTGGACATCGCGGGAAATAATTCCGCGACTCTGCGGAACGGCGCAACTTATGGTGCCGGAGAAGTCGGACATGCGTTCAGTTTTGCCGGCCAGGGTGCCTCTATCCTGATAAGTTCTCCAGTCTATTCGCCGACGGCGGGAACGCTTATGTTCTGGTTTCTGCCAACAGGCGCGGGAGCATTGACCGGCAGTTTCGACGGCACAGAGCGGACCCCAGGACTGGCAGTTGATGCTTATGGCAACTTGACTTTTGAATTTGGAGACTTATCGGGACAGGCTCTCGGGCACGTCAACTTCAACCAGTGGTCGCATGTAGCGCTAACGTATTCTATCTCGAATCCTGAAGTCACCGTAACGGTTTATTTGAACGGGAACCCGGCCGCGAGCGCGATTGCATCTCAGAACTCTTCCTGGTATCCACAACTTTCGTTTGGCGCCTACCTGGGCCCACAGGAGCCATCCTTTTCCGGACTGATCGATGAAATTGCCATCTTCAACCAGGCGCTGAGCTCCTCGCAAATCCGAAAGGTCTACGAGGCATTCAGCGGGGGTATGTGTAAGCCGACGTTGCAATCAGTTGTTCTGACTCCGGCGAATCCTTCGATCGCTGTCGGACTCTCGCAGCAGTTTGATGCCATCGGAAGCTATAGCGACGGCACCAACCACGACCTGACTTCCTCCTCCGCTTGGAGTTCTTCGAATCCAGCCATCGCGGCGATCAACACCGCTGGACAGGCGACCGCCATCACTCTTGGTACTACAACCGTCGCTGCGACGCTAGGAACTCTGACAGGCTCAACCAGTTTGAGCGTGGTGCCGACCTTGGTCTCTTTGCAGGTAGCTCCACAAAACCCGCTACTGGCGGTCGGGACCACTCAGCAATTCACTGCCACCGGTACTTTCAGTGATGGCAGCATCCAGAATCTGACCGCATTGGTAAGTTGGAGTTCCTCCCAGCCTTCGGTTGCCATCATTGCGGCAGGAGGACTAGCGCGAGGGACGTCGAGCGGCCAAACCACGATTATGGCCACCGCCGGTTCCGTGAGCGGTTCCACACTCCTGAATGTAACTCCCGCTACTCTTTTGGCGATCACCGTCAATCCGAGCACCCCCACCATCGCGGTTGGTACAACCCAGCAGTTCACGGCTAGCGGTTCCTTCAGTGATGGCAGCACTCAGGACGTGACTGCGTCGGTAAGCTGGGTGTCCTCGTCACTTTCAGTGGCGGCGATCACCACCGGTGGCCTGGCATCCGGTTCCAGTTCTGGCACGACCACTATTACGGCGTCATCGGGCGCGATTAGTAACTCGGCTGTTCTCACTGTGACCAACGCGGTTTTGACCAGCATCACCGTCAACCCGATCAATTCCAGCATACTTGTGGGTAACACGCAGCAGTTCACGGCAACGGGGACTTACAGCGACGCCAGCACGCAGGATCTTACCAGTGCGGTAATCTGGAACTCGTCCAATCAAAACGTAGCCACGATTTCCGGGGGGCTCGCTTCAGGCCTGGCAATCGGGACAGCTTCGATGAGCGCGACCTTTGTCTTGGCGAGCGGTGCTTCGGTCAGCGGCTCAACTAACCTGACAGTAACCGTTATGCCCCCGAACCTGGTCACGATCATCGTGACTCCTGCCAATCCTTCCGTCGCCATGGGCCAGAATCAGCAATTCGCAGCCACAGGACAGTACTCCGATGGGAGCACGCAAGATCTGACCACCGCTGTGATATGGATATCGTCTCAGCCCTCCGTCGCCGCGATCAATGGTGCCGGACTAGCGAGCGGGTTGAGTGCTGGATCCACCACAATTTGCGCTGCTCTTGGAGCCATCAATGCCTCAGCGACGCTCAGAGTAAATTCCCAGTTGCTACTCACTATCGCCCTGACGCCGAACAGTCCCTCGATCGCTCTGGGCACCAACCAACAGTTGGCAGCGATTGGCACATATGACGACGGGAGCACGCTCGACCTGACCACATCGGCAACCTGGAGTTCAAGCCTACCCTCGGTTGCCGGCGTCAATACAAACGGACTCGCCACCAGCGTGTCGACTGGTCTGACGACAATCACTGCCACCGCCTCCAGCGTCGGTGGTTCGACGATTTTGACTGTGACTCCGGCCACACTGATCTTGATTGCGATTAGTCCCGCAACTCAATCTATTCCTCTGGGGACGACGCAATCCTTTGCCGCGACTGGAACTTTCAGCGATGGCAGCACGCAAGTTATTACCAGCTCGGTCCAGTGGGCTTCGTCCGACACTACCATCGCGACCATCGGCAATGATCCCGCAACCAAGGGTTTAGCGACTAGCGTTGCCAGCGGCACCTGCAGCATATCGGCAACTTCAGGCGCAGTCTTGTCGTCAACTGCCCTGACCATAACGACGGCCGCCTTGGTCTCGATTACGGTGAATCCGCCAAACCCCTCCATCGCCCTGGGAACAACACAGCAGTTCACAGCCACCGGTACGTTTACCGATGGCAGCACGCAGGACCTGACAGCATCGGCCACATGGACCTCTGGGAATGCCGCTGTGGCAACCGTGAGTTCAAGCGCGGTAGGCACTTCTCTGACGGCTGGGTCGGCCTCCATCATCGCAACCCTTGGCGGAACGAATGGATCCGCGCTCCTGACCGTCACACCCGCGGCAGTGGTTTCGATCACGGTGAGCCCCGCATTTGCCACCATTCCGCTGGGATTAAGCCAGATATTTACAGCCGTAGGCACTTTCACGGATGGATCGAGCCAGGACCTGAGCAGTTCGGTCCACTGGAGCTCATCGCTGGCGGCTGTGGCCACAGTCAGCAATACCCCCGGAACGAATGGAAGGACCGCAACCTTTGGCAGTGGGAGCTCGGCCATCAACGCAACCATCGGCGGCGTAACCGGATCGGGCAATCTGGTCGTGATCAGCATTGCCTTGGCAGCCATTGAGGTCACCCCGGAGAATCCGTCTATCCCGATTGGAGCGACGCAGCAGTTTACGGCGACCGGTATCTACACGGATAAATCCACAGCGAACATAACTGCGTTTGTCACGTGGTCTTCTCTGTCTGCGGCCGTGGCCACGGTGAGCAATACGTCCGCGACGCAGGGGTTAACGACCGGCTCTGGTTCAGGAAATACCCTGATTTCGGCGACATACGGTTCGATCGCCGGCTCGACATCGCTGGCCGTACAAGACTCACTTCTCTCGATCAGTGTCTCGCCGCCCATTAGTACGATCAGTCCGGGTGCCAACCAGCAATACAGCGCCGTCGCGACCTATGCGAGCGGATTGATCAACGATGTCAGCACCAGCGTATCTTGGAGCTCTTCGACACCGAGTGTGGCCACAATCAACGCGTCCGGCGTAGTGCTGAGCGTCGCAACTGGATCAACCGTCATTTCTGCCAGTTTCGGCTCGATCCTCGGCTCGGCGAATCTCAGCGTTTCGCTCACGCCCATTCCCACTAATTTCAGGGCCGACATATCGAACGGCACTACCGGACAGCTTTTCGTGTCTTGGGATTCGATGAGCGGCGCGCTCTACTACAATCTGGAGCGCTCAACCAAACCTAGTTCGGGCTACACGAAAATTGCGGCTTGCAGCGGACTGGCAAATCTCAAGAATACGACGACGGCAGGAAGCATGAGAGCCTGTCGAGATGGCGGCCTCGTCGCGGGTACTATCTACTACTATCAGGTCCAGGCCTGTTACAGTTCGGCTTGCAGTAGTTACTCAACCGCGGCTTCCAATGCTCCGGTTGCGAGCGACTGCACAGCTTCGCAGATGCCTCACACGGGTGCAGTGCAGCCTCTCCCGGCGATTAAGATCGTGTCCAGCACGGTGGATCCAGCCGTAGAATTCCTGCCGAACAACAACCAATATGGTTATTACGCCTCCCCTGGCGTTAGCCGCAGAAACATTCTGGTGGTCGATCTGCCGGGTTCTGACGAAACATGTCCAGCGGCTGCATCTTTTGACGACACTGCTCAGAGACTGGGTTTTGATGTGATCTGCGTCAATTATTCCAATTTATCTTCTCAGAACAACATTTGCTCCGGCGACCCAGACTGCTATGGGAATGTTTCCGAGGCCAAATTCAATGCCACCGGCATTTGTTCGACTCCAGGACAATCCCAGTGCGGGATTGATCCAAGAACGGGGGAACCCTTTTATCTCAGTAACTCCGCGGACACAGTCACGCGGCGAATCTCGATGATGCTGCAATATCTCAATACGAATGGGTACAACAAGAACGGCACAAATTGGGGGAACTATCTCTCCAGGACCACACCCCTTTGGTCAAGTGTCATCCTGGCCGGACATTCTCAGGGCGGAGACATGTCGACCTTTACTGCCTATCAATATACGGTTGCGCGCGCGATCAACCTATCTGCGCCGCCGACCGCCACACTCGTGAACGGAGTTGAGACGGCGGCCAGTTGGCTCGCGGGTTCCACGGCCACGAACATTCGCGACATCTACGGATTTGTCAGCGTCGATGACGAGTACTACCAGCATGGTGTCTACTTTGCCGTTTGGCAGTCGCTGGGATTCACCGCCGAAAACAGTGATCTCGAAGTAAAGCTCAACGGAGGTACCTCGATCGGTCTAAATTGCAATTCCGGTGTCCCGTCGCACAATTTGTCGACCAGCGCCTCTCCTGGGCCGGACGGCGACGGACACACTGCCACGCTCTTTCTGTGGAATGAGGACATCTACAAGTTTATGTTGATAGATTAGTGTGTGGGGCGAACGTGAGTCATGCGGATCGTAATCTAATTCAAAAAGCTTGGGTTGAAAGTCCCGGGCCTTTGCAACAAAAGCATATGGCTTATAATCTTGCATGCAGTTATGCTCGTGAGCCAAAGCCATCGTACTTGGCGAAGCTATGTGCCACGGAAGGTTGACACAGAGGGTTCTTCTCGGAGATAGCAGCCCAATACGCCAGCCAGATTCACATAGTGCTCCGTGAGCATCGTCTGATGGTCTCCGGTTACGGTCTGGCACTCGAACTCGCTCGCGAGGTGCGCCCAAACTGAGACTGGGTTCCCTGGAAAATACGACCCCGTTTCGCTTCGCAGAAACGTAATCTTCCCGGGATAAAATTCCGGTTGATAGTGCTTGAGAGCATTCTCCGCGCGGTCGAACACGAGCTGTGGGATCAGCTTCGCGTGCGTCTCGACGAGTCCGTTGTTCGCGCTTTCGCTTTCAGGATTCGAGTTCCGCGATCGATGTTGCCAGCGACGCTCTACGTACGATAACGCTTCCCCTGGCGGCAAGCGCAGGATCTCCAAGAGATGTCCGTTCGCCCGCCGGGCCATGACCCGCACTTTTTCGATCGCGGACAATTGGCGGAGGTGCGGGTAGGAGTCCAGCATCACAAGCGCGGCAATCTTCTCCTGCTGCTTCAACAGACGCCGCGCAATTTCGAGCATCACCAGCCCGCCGAACGAATAGCCCACAAGGAAATACGGGCCATGCGGCTGCACGCTCTGAATCGCTTCCAGATAGAGCGGGACCATGTCTTGAACGCTATCGAGTGGCGGTTGGCGATCAAATCCCCGTGCCTGAATTCCGTAAAACGCTCTTTGTTTTTGCGACCGAATGTGCCGGACGAGAGGGAAAAATTTGATCACTCCGCCATCTAACCCGTGCGAGATGAAAACCGGAGGCAGCTCTGTCCCGGTTTTTAAGGGCACCAGAGGAGATTCCGCCACTCGACGTTCCGCAGGCTGATCCAAATACGCTGCCAGTTCGGCGATGGACGATGCGCGGCAGATGGTTTCGACGGGCAACTGCTCGCCGCAAGTCGCTGCGATTGCGGAGAACAATTTTGTCGCGGCAGGAAGATCGCCGCCTAGATCGAAGAAGTTCTCACCGGCGCCGATCGGCGAACGCCCCAATACGCGCTCCCAGATCGGCGTCAGCAGACTTGCAGTTTTGGAATCGGGAGCACCGGTCATGAGCGCGATGAGTGCGCGAACGCCCAGTACAATTCGCGGGCTTTCTTGTACAGCGGACCAAATTCCAGTTGCCGGTCGCCGATCCGTGTTACGGGGACGACTTTGGAATAATTTCCCGTCGAGAAGATTTCATCGGCCTTCTCGAAGTCCGGATACGTCAGAGTTTTTTCGATGACCTTGACGCCGTTATCACGAAGTAACCCGATCACTCGCTGCCGCGTAATGCCTGCCAGGAACGTGCCGTTGGCGACCGGGGTGTAGACGACGCCATCCTTTCCCATAAAGACGTTCGAGGTGGCCAATTCGGCTACGTTGCCGAGCATGTCGCAGACGACGGCGTTGTCGAATCCACGCGACTGCGCTTCAAAGAGTGCGCGAGAGTTGTTCGGATACAGACATCCGGCCTTCGCATCCACCGGCATGGTCTCAAAGCTCGGCCTGCGAAAAGGCGACAGCGTGAGTGAAAAACCCTTCGGAACACGCATCGGAGCTTCGTAGATGCTGAGGCACCAGCGGGTTGATTCAGGATCGTGCGACTGCACCCACGGACTCTCTTTTTCCGCCCAATACATCGGCCGTATATAGAGCGCGACATCCGTGTTCCCAAAAAGCTTGATCCCTTCGCGCGCCAGTCGCACCCATTCTTCGGCCGGGACAACGGGCTTCAAATAGAGTTTTCTGGCGGAGTCGTTGACGCGCGCGCAGTGCAATTCGAGATCGGGAGTCACACCTTCGAAAGCTCGCGCACCGTCGAATACCACCGAGCAGAGCCATGCGGCATGGGTTCGAGGGCCCATAATGCCGATGTTGCCCTCCTGCCATTTACCCTCGAAATACGTCCAGGTCTTCGTCCAGCCGGTTCCGACTTCCATTCACCCTCCCCAGGGCTCAACCCGCGCGGTCTTGTATGCTCCTGCGCGGCTTGAATTCTTAGAGTTTATAACGAGCAAATCTCGCGGAACAGGTCATTTGCTGCGCGGCGCGTAACCAAAGATGGCCTTCAATTCGAGGAACTCTTCGAGTCCAGCCTCGCCCCACTCGCGGCCATTGCCCGATTGTTTGTAGCCTCCGAAGCAGCCGCCGAAATCGACTCGCGACCCGTTGATATGGACGTTACCCGAGCGAATTCGTTTCGCCACACGGCGAGCACGATCAAGATCTCCTGAAGTGACAAAACCGGCCAGCCCATATGGGCTGTCATTGGCGATTCGAACGGCATCGTCTTCATTTTCGTATCCGATGATGCAGAGCACAGGCCCGAAAATCTCCTCGCGAGCGATGGTCATATTGTTCGTTACGCTGGCAAAGACGGTGGGCCTGGCGAAGTACCCTTTGCTGATTCCATCCGGACGTCCGGGACCACCTGCGATCAACTCCGCGCCCTCGTCGATCCCCTTGCGGATCATCGACTGTACTTTTTCGAACTGGGCCTTGCTCGAAAGCGGACCGATGTTTGTAGTCTCAGCCGCCGGATCACCAACTTTTGTTTCGTCCGCAGCTTGTTTGGCGACGCGCGCGGCGTCGGCCATTGTCGATTGCGGAACGAGCATGCGCGTCGGCGCGTTGCAGGACTGCCCGGTGTTTCGCAGGCACGACTGCACGCCTTCCTTGACCGCCGCGGCGAGATCGGCATCGTCCAGAATAATGTTGGCCGACTTGCCGCCCAGTTCCTGGGTGACTCGCTTGACGGTCGGAGCGGCCGCCTGTGCGACGGCAATCCCTCCTCGCGTCGACCCCGTGAACGAAACCATGTCTACATCCGGATGCGACGCAATCGCCGCGCCAACCGTTGGGCCATCGCCATTCACCAGATTGAAAACGCCGGCCGGAAGCCCTGCCTCGTGCAGAATCTCGGCAAACAGATATGCCGACAGCGGCGCCATCTCGCTCGGCTTCAGCACCATGGTGCAACCGGCCGCGATCGCTGGAGCCACTTTGGTGGCGATCTGATTCATTGGCCAGTTCCACGGAGTGATGAGACCGCAGACTCCGATCGGCTCTTTTCGCATCAGAGTCGAGCCTTTGAGTTCTTCAAAAGCGAAGCTTTGCAGCACCTTCGCCGTCTCCGCCAGATGCGCGAGACCGGCAGCGACCTGCGCCTTCTTTGAGAACGACAGCGGCGCTCCCATTTCCTGAGAAATCGCTTCGGCCATTTCGTCGCTTTTGGCTTGGTAACCCTGAATGATTTTCTGGAGAAACGCGAGCCGTTGCTCGACGGTCGTTTCGGAAAATGTCGCGAAAGCCTTTTTCGCCGCGGCAACGGCCCGGTCGACATCGGCCGCGCTACCAAGCGAGATGGTCGCGATCGCATCTTCAGTGGCGGGATTGATGACGGCGAAATCGCGGCTCTGGGCGGGATTAAACATGGGATCAACCCATGCCCCATCAATGTAGAATTGCCGGTAGCTCTTCACCGCTCCCCCTCGTGAACCGAACCAATTGTGGGCGTGTTGTTGGCACGCTCATTCCATAGTATCGCGTCTTTTGATGGTTGAGGGAGTGAATGTAAGTTGTTGAAAATAAGATGGTTATAGGCTGGTTGTCTTTAGTCCTCTGGTGCGCTCGCCCTAGCCGCTGCCGTAGCCTCGGAACGGACGGACGTTCTGACGCGCGTTCTGACGCACACCGGGAGGCCGACAGCTGGCCGATTGGGACATTCCGCCCGCAGAACACAGACACGGCAAGTCGGACGGCGAGCCAGGCGAAGGATGACCAATCCGACGACGGCGTAGATTGCGATAAGAAGGTAGACCCAGTGAGCTGACATCGCCCGATTCTCCTCTAGAGAACGATTCGTCAGAAAACGATTCGTTCCGACGAAGAGATGGTATGCACTTCAGCCACAGAAGTCTGTGATCTGGGTCACACTGGCCCGCTTGATCGCATGATGGGACGAGACAGAAGGGACGAGAAACGATGCCCGAACAGGATGACGACACGAAGCGCCTCAGAACACTGTGCGCCCTCGTGATCGCGGGCGTTCTATTCGCAACCCTTTGGCCGTTCAATCCTTTTCCTTCGAACCAGGTCAGTTGGCTGCCGAATGCAAATGGAGTCCGCTTTGGGGCACACGGTGTCATCGTCAGCAAATCGCTGCTGGCCGCGTCGACGACAAGCGCGGGAGAATCGTGCAGCCTCGAAATGTTCCTTTCGCCCGCGGAAACGACGAGGAGCTACACCATTTTGAATTTCTACGTTCCAGAGAACCCGGGACAATTCCGAGTCCGACAGTGGATGGACGGTCTCCTGGTCAATCGCAATTTTCTGGATACGCGAGGTAGTAATCCGCGACAGAAAATGAAAGCGATGAAGTTTGATGTGGACCACGCATTCCAGCCCGGAAAAGTCTTGTTGCTGACAATCACGTCTGGTGCCGGCGGTACCACGGTCTATTTGGATGGCCGCAAAGCGCAGGTCTTTCCCCGTTTCACAATCTTGCGCAGCGACATGGCGGGCCAAATCGTGATGGGAACCTCTGCCACGGACTATCTAACCTGGCCCGGAGAAATTCACGGCTTGGCAATATATTCCAAAGAGTTATTGCCGGAAGAAGTGCTTCGGCATTACGAAACCTGGACTACAAGCACCGGTCTCGCCAATCTTGACGGAGCCGTGGCGCTCTATGCGTTCACGGAGAAAGCTGGCCGCGAGATTCACAGCTCCGTCGCTTCGGGACCTGACCTGGAGATACCGTCGACTTTCAGAATTCCTCACAAGGCGTTCCTGCGTTCGCCCATCCGGGAGTTTGAAGTGACCTGGAAATACCTCAGCGATGTGCTGCTAAATATTGGGGGATTTGTGCCCGTCGGGTTCCTTCTGTGTGCCTTTTTCGCTCTGACTCGTCCTCGAAGGAACGCGTTTCTCTATGCTGTGCTCGCAGGGGGAATGCTGAGTTTCGCAATCGAAGTGATGCAAGCCTACATTCCGCAGCGAGTCTCGGGAGTGACGGATATCATCACCAACACGTTGGGTTCCGCGTTGGGAGCATGGCTGGCGCAGCCGAATCTTGTTCGGACAGTGCTAAGTTCGAGCAGGCTAAGAACGAAGAGTCTGAAAAAATAAAATGACGAGACGAAACCGATCCTTAACTTTCGCCGTTCTGTTCGCGGTTTCAGTCGTGTTTTGGTGGCGTCCGCTCATTCTGACGCTTAATCTAGCCCTGGCAAACGATGCCTACACCCACATTCTTCTCGTTCTTCCGGTGAGCCTGGCGTTGATCTATCTCGATCGGAAAACCCTTCGCATCGACGCGCCAGACCGGACGCACGACCGTACGCCGGTTGCTTTGGCCGTCCTCGTCCTCTTGGTTGCGGTTCTCGTCGCGTGCCTGGCGCGCTGGAGCCATGCCGAACTGCTGACGAACTCGGCTCTGTCGATAAGCATGTTTGCTCTCGTGCTCTGGTGGATCGGCAGCGGAGTTCTCTGTTTCGGGGCCGAAACCCTTCGCACATTTCTGTTTCCGCTTTGTTTCTTATTTTGGATCGTCCCCGCTCCCGAATTTCTCTTGAACCCGGCGGTGCGGTTCCTGCAACACGAGTCGGCCTTTGGTTCACGGCTGCTCTTCCACGCCATCGGCGTCCCCGCGGCACAAGACGGTGTCATGCTCTCCATCCCAAATCTCGATATCGAGGTCGCTACCGAGTGCAGCAGCATTCGCTCGAGCATGATGCTGATCCTGATCACGATGGTCCTGGCGCAGCTGTTTCTGCGCTCGCCCTGGCGGAAGACCTTGATGATCGCAGCCGCAATTCCGCTCTCCGTCGCAAAGAACTCACTGCGCATCGTCACGATCGCTGTCCTCGGGACGCGAGTAGACCCCGGCTACCTGCACGGAAACCTTCATCGCCAGGGAGGAATTATTTTCCTGGGAATCGCGGTAGCGGCGGAGGTGTTGTTGCTCTGGATCTTGCAGCGAACGGAACGGCGGGGCGTGCCCAAGGACGCCGCGCCGATGGCGCCTGCCTAGCACGGATTACCGAAATCTCTCGCAATCGCGAAATGGAATGCCGCGCTGGTCTTTCGCGGAGAGAGTGGGCTCGCCGTCGAGTTTCCAATCGATCGCGAGGTCAGGATCGTTCCATTGCAAGCTGCGTTCGTGTTCGGGAGCGTAGAAGTCGGTCGTCTTGTAGGTGACGTGAGTGCTCTCGGAGACCACACGAAACCCGTGGGCGAATCCCACCGGCACCCAGAGCATGCGTTTGTTGTCGCCAGAGAGACGGAAAGACTCGGATTGTCCGAGGGTCGGCGAGCTTTGTCTCAAGTCGACGACCACGTCGAGGATCTCTCCGGTAATGGCGCGGATCAGTTTTCCCTGCGGCTGTTGAATTTGAAAATGCAGGCCCCGCAACACGTTCCGGCTGGAAAAAGAATGATTGTCCTGAACAAAGGTTTCGCGGATGCCGAGATCCGCGAACGTCCGCTGGTTGTAGCTCTCCAGAAAAAAACCACGATCGTCGCCAAACACGCGCGGCTCGAGGAGCAGCACTCCCGGTAGACTGGTTTCGATCTTCTTCATTCTTGGTTCGCTCTCTCGCCGTTCGCTTAAAAAACCTGCTCCTGCAGCATGTGCAACAAATAGGCGCCGTATGAGTTGTTCTTCATCGGCTGCGCCACCGCTTCTACTTGCTGCGCCGTGATATAGCCCGAGCGATAGGCAATCTCTTCTGGACACGCGACCATCAACCCCTGCCGCTTCTCGATCGTCTGGATAAATAACGACGCTTCCATCAGAGCCTCGTGGGTGCCGGTGTCGAGCCAGGCCATGCCGCGTCCCATGACGCAGACATCCAACTCGCCGCGCCGCAGGTATTCGCGATTTACGTCGGTGATTTCCAGTTCTCCGCGCGCCGAAGGCTTCAGGTTCGCTGCAATCTCGACCACCTGATTGTCATAGAAATACAGTCCGGTCACCGCATAGCGCGATTTCGGCTGCTTTGGTTTCTCTTCGATGCTGAGAGCCTTGCCGTCCTTGTCGAACTCGACAACGCCGTAGCGCTCGGGATCGTGCACGGCGTAAGCAAAGACACGCGCACCCTGTTTTCGCGTGGTCGCCTCGCGCAAGTCCTTCCCAAGATCGTGCCCATAAAAAATGTTGTCTCCGAGAACGAGCGCGCACCCGCTCTGCCCGATAAACGGCTTGCCGATGATGAAAGCCTGCGCAATCCCCTCGGGCTTTGGCTGCGCCGCGTATTGCATGCGAATGCCAAAGCGGCTCCCGTCGCCGAGCAGATGCTGAAACTTGGGCAAATCCTCGGGCGTGGAAATCAGCAAAATGTCGCGGATGCCTGCCAGCATGAGAATCGAAAGCGGATAGTAGACCATCGGCTTGTCGTAAACCGGAAGCAGGCTCTTGCAAACAGCATGGGTCACGGGATACAGGCGCGTCCCAGAGCCGCCGGCGAGGATGATGCCCTTGTAAGGCGAAGGTGATGGAGTCGTCGCAGTCATCATGATCTAATCTGTTTTCACACCGTATATTGTTTTGCGATCCACTGCCGATACGCTCCACTGGTAACGTCTTTTACCCACTCTTGGTGTTCCAGGTACCAGTTGACCGTCTTGCGGATGCCAGTTTCGAACGTTTCCTTCGGACGCCAATTCAGTTCGCGCTCGATCTTGCGCGTGTCCATGGCATAGCGCCGATCGTGGCCGGGACGATCTTTCACGAACGTAATCAGGCCCTTGTGCGGAACTACTGGATCGCCAGGACGCAATTCGTCGAGCAGTCCGCAAATCGTGTGCACAATCTCAAGATTCTTTTTCTCGTTGCATCCACCGATGTTGTAAGTGTCGCCCACGCGCCCGCGCGCCAGAACGGTGCGGATGGCGTCACAATGATCTTCCACATACAACCAGTCGCGGACGTTTTGTCCGTCGCCGTAAACCGGCAAAGGCTTTCCCCCGCCCGCGTTCAGCAGGATCAGCGGAATCAGCTTTTCGGGGAACTGATAAGGCCCATAGTTGTTCGAACAGTTCGTGGTCAGCGTTGGCAAGCCATAGGTGTGGTGGTAAGCGCGGACGAGGTGGTCGGAAGAGGCCTTGGAGGCAGAGTACGGACTATTCGGAGCATACGGCGTCGTCTCGCTGAAGGCAGCATCGTCGGGCCCGAGCGAGCCGTAGACCTCGTCGGTCGAAACATGCAGAAACCGAAATGCCTGACGCTCAGCTTGGGGCAGCGCCGACCAGTAGGCCCGCGTCTCTTCAAGCAAGCTGAAAGTTCCATTTACGTTGGTGCGCACGAAATCGTCGGGCCCGTGAATCGAGCGGTCGACATGGCTCTCAGCCGCAAAATGAACGATGGCGCGGGGCTTCTCGCGCTGCAACAGGCCGCGCAACAGGTCGCGGTCGCAAATGTCGCCCTGTTGGAAACGGTAGGCGGGACGCTCCGCGATCGATTCGAGATTGCGCAAGTTCCCAGCGTAAGTCAGCTTGTCGAGATTGAGGACGACCGACGAGTCTTGCCGAAGCCACTGCAGAACAAAGTTCGATCCGATGAATCCGGCACCGCCGGTAACGAGAATCAAATCTTTCATAAGGGTGTTTGTCGAAATAAACCGGCGGTCACAGTGCGACTGAACAACTTCAATTCTACTAGACGTTCGGAGCTTCCAATCGAACAAGCGTAATGCCGGCGGTTCTCCAGAGCCAGCCGTTTGCAGACCAGCCGTTGGCTGACTTTGATAACCAGCCTTTCGTTACCTGCGCGGTTCCTTCCAACGAAGTAATATGGATTTACTGCTTTAAAGCGCGGGTGAAGTAGGCGATGGGCCCGACCAGGGTCACAGCGGCGGTGCCGACTCCGTCCCACCCGCTCCACATACGGGCGAGATTCCTGGGTATGCCCCGTGTCCAAGCTGTAGTCCCCCGGGATGGTTTACTCTTGGAAATTCCAAATTCGACTGGCACTGTTTTTTGTTGATCGGAGACTTCGTGCACGTATTTCACATCGTTGGCGCCCGCCCCAATTTCATGAAGGTCGCGCCTGTGATGAACGCCCTCAAGGCGCGGCCGCACGTCGTACAGACGCTGATTCACACCGGTCAGCATTATGACGCGAATATGTCGGACGTATTTTTCGAGCAGTTGGGCATTCCGGCTCCGGATGTGAATCTGGCCGTTGGGTCGGGATCGCATGCCCGGCAAACCGCCGAAATCATGACTCGTTTCGAACCGGTTTTATTGGAACGAGCCCCCGACCTCGTGCTCGTGTACGGAGACGTCAACTCCACGGTCGCGACGGCGTTGGTCTGCGCCAAGCTTGGCGTCCGCGTCGGCCACGTCGAAGCCGGATTGCGCTCCTTCGACCGCACCATGCCGGAAGAAATTAACCGCCTCGTCACCGACCAGCTTTCCGATATGCTTTTCACGCCCTCGGAAGACGGAGACGTCAATCTCGCGAAAGAAGGCGTTTCGCCGGAGAAGATATTTCGCGTGGGCAACGTGATGATCGATTCTCTAGTCCGTCTTTTGCCCGCTGCTCTAAGCCAGCCACCGATGAAAGTTCCGGAGCCCTATGCCCTGATCACTCTCCATCGTCCGGCGAATGTGGACGACAGTGTCGCGCTCAGGAAAATCCTTGAGTCCTTGCTCGATGTCAGCCGCGATCTGGCCGTCATTTTTCCTGCCCATCCGCGCACCCGAAAGCGCATTGCCGATTTCGGACTGAACGCTGGCCAACTCCAGATCCTTGACCCTGTTTCCTATATCGAGTTTCTGGCCATGCAGTCGCGCGCAACCGTCGTCATTACAGATTCCGGGGGAATCCAGGAAGAGACGACATACCTCGGTGTTCCTTGCCTGACGCTGCGCGAAAACACCGAGCGCCCGGTCACAGTTTCTCTAGGAACCAATGTTCTCGTGGGACGAGATCCGGCAAAGCTGCGCGCTGAACTCTCGAACATTTTGGCAGGGAGGGCGAAGAAGGGAAGCATTCCTCCGCTATGGGATGGACAGACGGGCGAACGCATCGCGGCGCTGGTGGCACCCTAACGAGGACAACAAAAAGGCCTGCCATGCGAGAAATCGCATGGCAGGCTTTGGTTGACGGTTAGGTTACGATTGCATCGGTCTGGCTGCTTTCGACCGAAGAAACATTGCTCCGAAACACGTGAGCCCCGCCCCGAGAAGGTAGATCGCGGTCGAGCCACCCTCCGGAACCTGCTGACAGTTTCTCGGCGAACGGGGATCGCACCCTTGATCCCGATCGCGTCGCGGACTGGCGAACGTCGCAGGCACCAGACAGCACGCCACGACAAGTGCCAATAGCCATTTGCTTTTTTGATTGCTCATTACAGCTCCCCTGTTGCCAACATTCGCAAAGCACCTGGGCCGAGGGAGTATGAGAGGGGCTGCCCCAAGTGTGCCTATGAACCTTCTACATTAAACGGCGAGTCGCGGATCAGCTGTCAAGATGATACTTTTTGCAACAATGGCACGATTGTGCCACCATCTCCCGGCGTCGGCTACTAACGGCGCAGCCATGCCGATCCGGGCAAAAGCCGGCGCAGACGGGGGATAACGGGTGGTTTTAGGCGGTCCATGAGATTCAGGGTTGGAAGAGTCAAGGTTTACCGACAGTTGCTGGTCGCGTGCGGTCTGTTTTGCGTGAGCCTTCTCGGCTGCCGTAGTGCCGGGCCCCACAGCGTCACGCTCAGATGGGATCCGCCCCAGGCGTCTCCAGCGTCCCCAGCAACGTCGATTGTCGCCTACAACATCTACCGGAGCACCACTTCAGGCAGGGGTTTCGTGATACTGGCGTCGGGGGTTTCCGGGCCGCCCTTCGAAGATCGGCTCGTTACGAGCGGCCGTACCTACTACTACGTCGTAACCGCCGTGGATAGCAAAGGCGGCGAGAGCCAGTTCTCGCGAGAAGCACGAGCGGTGATTCCGTGAAGATCGATTTTGCCTATACTTTTGACTACGGAATCACGGCCTGCGCCTGGTTTGAGTATCCGCTCTCATTCGAGCTGCCATCTACGGCCGTCGCGACGTAGTAATACGTTGTTCCCGAGACGACCGTGCTATCGGTGTAAGCGGTGGTGCCGTCGAGCGCGCTGTTGATCATCGTGTAAGGTCCACCCGACACCGTGCCGCGGTAGATGTTATAGCCGACGGCATTTGCCGAGGCGGTCCAGGAGAGATCGACGGTGTGCTGCACGGGAGGGGTTCCGGTTCCCGTCATGGACTGAGCCGTCGGCGAGTTCGAAGCATTGCTCGTGAAAGACAACGTTGCCGAGGTGGCGCCAGTGGCCTGTGGCGTGAATGTCACCGTGAACGTAGCCGACTGACCCGCGGTAAGTGTCTTCGGCAGCGTGATGCCGGAGAGCACAAACTCGCTGTTGTTCAAACTTGCCGAGGAAACCGTGACCGAAGCGCCGCTGGCAGTCAAGCTGCCGGTGAGGGCGGAACTCTGCCCGTCCACTACGTTGCCGAAGCTCAAGCTTGTCGGGGACACGGCCAGCTGACCGAGAGCGGTTCCTGTACCCGAGAGTGCGATACTCAGCGGCGAGTTGCTGGCATTCGACACAATGGAAAGACTCCCGCTGGCTCCGCCTGCGCTCGACGGCGTAAAGGTCACGCTGAAGGTCACACTCTGATTCGCGGTAAGCGTAACCGGCAGATTGAGTCCGGTCACGGAGAAGGCCGAGCCAGTCATGTTCGCGGCCGAGATCGACACGGACGATCCACCCGTATTGGTTACGGTCTCAGAGAGGCTCGCATTATTACCCACCTGAACGTTGCCAAAGGCGAGGCTCGTCGGATTCGCGCTGAGCGCGCCCGGTGCTACGCCAGTCCCGGACAAGGCGATGCTCAAGTTAGGATTCGATCCGTTGGACGTGATGGAGACGCTGCCACTGACTGCGCCGCTACTTGTGGGCGCAAACTTCACGCTAAAGGAAGTGCTCTGCCCGGCGTTCAAGGTCACTGGCAACGTGAGCCCGGTAATACTGAACCCAGTGCCACTGGCGCTCGCCGCCGAAATCGTCAGGCTCGATCCACCGGAGTTTGTCAGCGTCTCTGTGAGACTGGAATTGCCTCCGTCCTGAACACTGCCGAAAGCCAGGCTCGTAGGATTTGCCGCCAGCGTTCCCTGAGTCACTCCTGTGCCAGAGAGAGGCACGCTTAAGTTTGGATCCGCGGCGTTGGAAGTGATCGCCACGCTCCCGCTCGCCGCGCCGCTGGCCGTGGGTGTAAACGTCACGGTGAACGACGTGCTCTGTCCGGCGGTCAATGTTAACGGCAGCGAGATACCGCTGATGCTGAAGCCGGTGCCTGTCGCGGAGGCGGCCGAAATTGTGAGACTGGTTCCACCACTGTTGGTCAAGGTCTCCGACTGGCTCGCATTCTTGCCAACCTGAACGCTGCCAAAGGCGAGACTCGTTGGGCTCGCTGCGAGCGATCCCTGTGTCACGCCAGTGCCGGATAGAGGAATACTCAAATTCGGGTTCGACCCGTTCGACGTGATGGCCAGATTGCCGCTGACTGCGCCGCTCGCCGTGGGGGCAAACGTCACCGTGAACGAAGTGCTCTGACCTGCATTCAGCGTCAGCGGCAGCGACAAACCGCTCAGGCTATACCCGCTGCCACTCGGACTCGCGGCTGAAATCGAGATGCTGGTGCCGCCGGAGTTGGTCAGGGTCTCGGTGAGACTCGTGCTCTTGCCAATCTGTACGCTTCCAAACGCGAGGCTCGCCGGATTCGCTCCTAGTTGGCCCTGCGCCACGCCCGTGCCCGACAATGGCACAGACAAAGTTGTGTTGCTCGCGTTGGATTTGATCGCCAGCGTTCCACTCGACGCGCCAGCAGCTGTTGGAGCAAAGATTGCATTGAATGTCGCTGTCTGCCCTGGGTTGAGCGTCGCGGGAAGAGCAGGACCGGTAAAGCTGAATCCCGTGCCACTGGCGGACGCACTCGACAGGCTTACCGCCGTGCCGCCGGAGTTGGTCACGACCACGGCCGTGGTTTTATTCGTTCCGTCGGTTACATTCCCGAAACTGACGCTGGTTGGGTTCGCCGTCAGTGTCCCTGCCGTAACCCCTGTGCCCGAAAGCGGGACACTCAACGTCGAGTTTGATCCGTTCGAAGAAATGCTCACCGAACCAGTCACGGCTCCAGCCGTTGTCGGAGTGAAAGTCGATGTGAAGCTGACGCTTTGATTGGTGGCGAGAGTTACCGGGAGAGTCAGGCCACTGATTGAGAATCCCGCGCCGCTCGCCGTCGCCTGCGAGATGGTAAGGCTACTCCCGCCGGTATTGGTTAAGGTTTCGGTCTTTGCGCTGCTGCTGCCGACAGTCACGGAGCCGAAGGCAATGCTCGACGGATTCGGCGCCAGTGTTCCTACGCCGATGCCTGCGCCAGAGATGCTCAGGACCTGACTGCTGTTGACTTGCTCCGAATTCGTCGCGAACGTGACACTGCCGCTGAAATTTGCCGCTGAGGTTGGCGCGAATGTGATCGAAACCGTGGTGGTCGCTCCCCCGCTGATCGTCAGGGGCAGGGTCATGTTGCCCATGGCAAAACCCGCGCCGCTCAAGGTCGCCAGCGTGATTTGGATATCCGCTCCGCCCATATTCGACACAACCACAGGAATCGTCTTGCTGCTGCCGACCGTGACGCTTCCGAAGTTTGCCGACGATGGCGTAAAGCTGAGTTGACCAGCGGTGACAGCGGTGCCGGTTGCATTTACGGACACCACGGGTGTTTGGGAACTCTGGGTATCGAACCCAATCGTAATTGTCGGATCGCCAGAATTGACTGGAGAGAATTGGACATTGAACGAAACCGATTGCCCCGCGGCTACCGTCAGCGGTACGGCCACGCCCGTGATCTGGAAGCCAGAGCCGAGCCCGACGATCGAACTGATGGTGATGGGCGAGGAAGTGCCGTTGGTCAGCGTGTCCGATATGGTCTTCGTAGTGCCGACTGGTATGGCGCCGAAGTTCAAGGATGAGGCGTCAACGGTCACCGTGCCCGACCCTTGGTTGTTACCCATAAGGCCTTGGCACCCGCTGAGGAACAATAGCCCGCCAGCAATCACCAGGGATGCGACTAACCGACGAAACAACTGTGCATCGTTCGATTTCAATGCGACCTCAATCGCCGTATGAACTAACCCACGGCCGGGGGATTTTGGGTCACTGAAGCCGGGAAGTCCCAACTTCGGCATCACCAGTCTCCCCTGAGGGGTGCCCTGAGCCATAGATTGCGAAAGACCCAGCTGGGCGCGGCATCTGGCCAGTTTTAGTACCGACCTAATCCGCTTTTAGGGATTGAACTGTAGTGTTAAAGCCGGGACCTCAGTTATCGTCCTTAAGTGCTTGCTAATGAATGGATAAACTCAGTTACCGTCCGGAAATAAAGCTCTCGGCAATGGCTAATCGGGACGCCTGGCACCCGGATCAACCCGCCCTGTGGTAACCCTTGTGCAATAGATTGCCGGTTGCTGACGTCCGGCCCAGGGCGGGAATTCGATTGCCGAATCTCTAACGCAACCCCGGCTCGCCGCTAACTCATTTACTTCCTTAGCGTTCAGTCCGAGTGTTTTCTGGTTCGGGCGGGTTTATGATGGATAGTGTCGAGGTCAGCTACGCGGCAGGATGCGTGCATCTAACCACAAGTAGCTAGGCTGGCTTTGGAAGGCTCCCTACGGAGCAAGGGAATGGTGATGAGATTTTCGTTGATGGTTGCAGTCCTGATGGCGAGCGTGGTGGTGAGTGGCGTTGCGCAGCAAAAGAATAGTTTTAAAGTCAAGCCTTCGCCCCCGGAAGCGAAAGCCCCGAAGTCTTCTGCTCCCATCGGACCAACCGGAAATGCCACGACCGCGTCGGCGGCAAACGCAAAGGATTTGAACGCCATCGAGCACGAGAGCCTCAAGTCCGAGGCACCGAAATCGGGCGGGAAAAAGAGTCCCGCGCTGAAGCCCGTCAAAGACAAGCCCAATCCGCCGATCAACTTTAACGGAAATGGCGCCAAGGCTTCATCGCCGGTCAATCAAGGCGCGAACCCCTACAAGGGACGTCTGCGCCAAAAGCATGCTCGCCAATAGTGAGCCCAGTAAGGAACTTCCGATCGCTTCGCCCTCTCGATTTATCTTGAAACGCCAGACCGGTCCGGCGCGGATACCGGTGCGGGCGCAACCTCAGCGCGGGTAGTTTTGAACGAGTACTTCAGCAAACAATAAAGTGCCCGCACTCCATCTTTCCATCCGATCTTCTTGCCCTCTTCGTAAGTCCGTCCCGAGTAGCTGATCCCGACTTCGTAGATACGCAGTTTCCGGCGCGCGACTTTCACAGTAATCTCGGGCTCGAAACCGAACCGATTCTCCTCGATCGGAATCGACTGAATTACTTCGCGGCGAAACGCCTTGAAGCAGGTCTCCATATCCGAGAGATTGATGTTGGTCAGGCAATTCGAGAGCAGCGTGAGCGCCTGATTGCCCACCGAATGCCAAAAGTAGAGCACGCGATGCGGACCGCCGCCGAGAAATCGCGAGCCGTAGACGACGTCCGCCTTTCCCTGGATCATCGGGTCGATCAGCAACGGATACTCCGCTGGATCATATTCGAGATCGGCGTCCTGCATGATCACGTAATCGCCGGTCGCTTCCTGAATGCCGCGGCGCAGCGCCGCACCCTTGCCCAGATTGCGCGGCTGAAAAATTGCCCGGATTTGCGGATGCTCAGACTGCAGTGCGGCCAGAACGTCGCGTGACCCGTCTTCGGATCCGTCGTCAACACAGATCAGTTCGATCTCCATGGGCACGGCAAACACCGGAGCGGAGAGAACCTTCGCGACCACTTCGCGCAGCGTGGCGCGTTCGTTGTAAATCGGCATGACCACTGAAAGTTTCATACGTCTGCAAAAGTGTCGATACGTCGCGGGCTGCTGTGCAACTGGTCCCGATTGTAAACCCAGCCTCGGAGGGGCGAGTTCTCCGGCGACTCTTCGACTACCCGGCCGCGAGACCCACGGTTAACACGCAACCTTCGGTTACCTAAGGTGCGGGTCGCAATTCCAGCATTCTTGTATGCTTCGTACAACGTTCCCCAACTTGCGCGAAAGCGATTCTCTGCATCTCAGTAATTTAACGAGAAGCAGATCGGCCTTCATGATTTCCGAGTTCAAGGCGGCACCGACGATTCTCGCTTTGATATTGCTGGCCGCCGCGACGCGCGCACCGGCGCAAGACTCCGCGCCCGCCGCCGTTGCCCCTGGAACAATCACGCCCGGAACAATCAGCCCCGGAACAATCAACGGGACGGTAGTCGATCAAAGCGGAGCCGTCGTTGCCGCCGCCAAGATTACGCTCAGTCATGAAGATCAGTCCCCGGGCCAGGACACACTCTCGGCCAGCGATGGTCAATTTTCTTTTGCCGGTGTCGCTCCCGGAACATTTCATCTAACCGTCACGGCCAAGGGATTCGCGCCACAAACGACGTCGGGAGCTCTTCATTCAGGGGAAATATTCAGCGTCCCGCAAATTGCGTTGGCAGTCGCGGCGAATGTTGCCGAAGTCGAGGTCAGCCTCACGCAGATCGAAGTGGCGCAGGAACAGATCGCATTGGAAGAGAAGCAGCGTGTGCTGGGCGTGATCCCGAATTTCTACGTCAGCTACATTCCTGACGCCGCACCCCTAACTCCGAAGCAGAAATTCGGCCTCGCGTGGAGATCGACGATCGACCCAGTGAATTTCGCGATCACCGGCATCATCGCCGGAGTGCAGCAGGCGCAGAATGATTTCAGCGGATACGGACAGGGTGCGCAGGGCTATGGAAAGCGCTACGGCGCATCCTATGCCGATGGCGTAGTCGGCACCTTCATCGGCAGCGCCATTCTGCCCTCGCTGCTGAAGCAGGATCCCCGTTATTTCTACAAAGGCACCGGGAGCAAACGCTCTCGCGCACTCTATGCGATTGCCAATTCGGTCATCTGTAAAGGCGACAACGGACATTGGCAGGCGAACTACTCGAACATCCTCGGCAACTTTGCCGCGGGTGGCATCTCCAATCTTTACTATCCTGCCTCGGACCGCGAAGGCGCGGAGCTAACCTTTGAAAACGGTCTCATCGGAATTGGAGCGACCGCCGCTGCCAATCTTTTTCAGGAATTCGTGGTGCGGAAATTCACGCCGAATCTCCCAAAGCGCGAAGCACCCCAGCCCTGATGACCGATTCGCGGAGGCGGGCCTACTCGTCCCGATGCACGCTCTGCGGTGAGAATGCCGGCAGGCAAACCGCGATATATTCCGCGCCGCCGGAAAATGGAGTCGAATAGCGAATCCATTCTCCGCGATGTGCGATCACTCCCTGCCCCGCCGCGACATCGAGTTCACCGGACTTATGCTGCACCCTCAGCGTGCCCAGCAAGACCACGGTGTATTCGTCGAACTCCGGGGTCTGTCCCGGTTCTTCCCATCCTTCCGGACTACGCATGCGGGCCACACTCACCGCCTGAGTCGACGTGTTGACGCGGCCGACGTACTCTTCAATGATCTTCGGTTTGCTTCCTGCAGCTTCGATACGTGTGGGACGTGAAATCAGAGTTGGCATGGCGAAAATCCTAGCAAACTTTGTAAGGTGTCGCCCAAGCTGCGTGTTTTATCGTCCTCTTTTCGGGCGGGCGCTATACTCGCATTTTGCAACCAGCACAGCATGAGAATGGCTTGGTGAAAGTCGCGCCATGAAAATCGTAAGCGCCGCGGAAATGCGCGAGATCGACCGCGTCACCTCCGACCGGTTCGGAGTGCCTTCACTCACCTTGATGGAGAATGCCGGCGGCGCGGTTGCGCGTTTCGTCGTCTCCGTGTACCCGCGAGCCGAGCGGGTCGCCATCGTCTGTGGCAAGGGCAATAACGGCGGCGATGGGTTCGTCGTCGCCCGCAAACTGCTGGAAGCGGGCCGCGCCGTGCGGCTTCTTCTGTTGTGCGACCCGGCAGAACTGCGCGGCGACGCCGCGGTGATGTATGAGAAGTTGCCGACGCTAACTCTAAAGATCGCGGCGCTCGTCGTGCGCGAAATAGGCGAACTCGACTCCACTGAAGCGGCCGAGATTTTTGCCGCAGATGTAATCGTCGATGCGATTCTCGGCACCGGTTTTCGTCCGCCGGTCAGCCCACTCTACGCCGCTGCAATCGGCAAGATGAATGCCTCTGCTGCACCGATTGTTGCCCTCGACATCCCCTCCGGCGCCAATGCCGATGCCATGAAGCCTTGCGGGAGCGCCGACGTTGTTCGTGCAGATGCAGTCGTTACTTTTACCGCGCCGCGTCCGGCCCACGTTTTCGCTTCTCTGAGCAGTGGTCCCATCGTGATCGCGCCGATCGGTTCACCGCCGGAAGCGATTGCTTCACAACTGGGATTGCATCTGAGCACGGCTCCAGATTTCGCGCCGTTGCTCGCGCCTCGAGCCCGCGAAGGCAACAAGGGCAGCTACGGAAACGTTCTCGTGATCGGCGGTTCGCTCGGCAAAGCCGGGGCGGCGGCGATGGCCGGATTTGCGGCGCTGCGAGCGGGCGCCGGTCTTTCCTCTGTCGCCACGCCGGTGTCTGCCCTGGCAACGGTAGCGTCGTTTCATCCCGAGCTCATGACGGAGCCGTTGGCGGAGACCAAGAATGGCACCATCTCACTCGGAGCCCTCGGTCCTAGCCTCGATGCAATGCTCGAAACAAAGACAGTGATTGCGATTGGCCCGGGAGTCTCGCGTCATCCCGAGACTGCGGAATTCGTGCGCGCTGTCGTGGCCGGCCGCAGCACTGCCATGGTGATCGATGCCGACGCACTTAACGCGTTCGAAGGAGCCGCGGACAAACTCAACGGCAGCGGCCGCACCGTCATTATCACGCCCCATCCGGGAGAAATGTCACGCCTGACCGGATTGCCTATTCCTCAAATCCAGGCGAATCGTCTGGATGTCGCCCGAGAATTTGCCCGCGAACACCAGTTGGTCATCGTACTCAAAGGCCATCGCACACTAATCGCCGCGCCCGACGGGACAGTCTGGGTGAATCCAACCGGCAATCCTGGAATGGCCACCGGAGGCACCGGAGACATCCTCACCGGGATCGTCGCCGGTCTGGTCGCGCAACACCCACAGCATGTGCTTGAGGCCACCGCTCTGGCTGTTTATCTTCACGGTCTCGCCGGTGACCTCGCGTGCGAAGCGGTCGGAGAAAATTCTCTGGTCGCGACCGATCTGCTGCGATTCCTGCCCGAGGCGTTCGCGCGGACGCGCAATACGAAATCAGGAGACGTCGTCGTTCATGCTTGAGGCACGCGTGAATTCACGCGTGAGTGCGAAATCAGGCGGCTCGCGCTTCCGCTTCGGCCAGCTGCTTGATTCCGTTCAGTACGGAATCGTCCCCTTTGAGCGAATGCTCATACCGCGTCTGTCCATCTTCGACCGCCGAGAAGTCGCCTTGCGTAATCTCCAGCACTGACCCATGCTCGTTACGCTTTTTGAGCGAATACGTCATCGTGAGGTAGTTAGCGGGAATATCCTTGATCGTCGAGTTGGGATCGAAAATCGTGTAGGCCAAATGACGCGGCGGATCAATCGACACGATATTTCCCTTTACATAAACCTTGCCGTCCGCATCGCCCCTCCAAAGCAGAGGTGAGCCCGGCGTCCAGTTGGTCTCGGCGTTGCAGCCGAACATGTATTGCTTGATAAAACTCGAATCGGTAAGAATTTTCCAGAGCGTCTCGACCGGCGCGGCAACTTCGATTGATTTGCGAATCAACAGTTCAGGCATCGTTTTCTCCACCGTATCATTCTTCTGAGAATATAGACATCGTGGCTGTGAGAATTGGAAAAACGCGACCGGCGCAGGAAGCTCCGCGAAAAAGAGCTGCCGAGATCGAAGAGGTCTTCGATCCAGAGGTTGGCCAGGCTCGGGGAATGATCCGCCGCCCCTTGCCTGCCGGCAAGATGCGTCATGCGCGCCGCGGTCCGGCCGATGATCTCGCGGAATGGATCGCTCATTACTGGATGATCCGGTGGGACCTGCGCGGTTGCGAGCCCCACCTGGCCGAGAGCCTGCCTCATCCGAACGTTCACGTGATCTTTGAGGCGAGTGGCGCGGTGGTCGCCGGCGTGCAAACCCACATGTTTACGCGGCTCATCGAGGGTCAATCGCAAGTCTTCGGAATCAAATTCAAGCCCGGAGGTTTTCGTCCATTTCTCAAGTCTGCGGTCTCGACGATTGCCGACCGCACGGTTCCCGCAAAGCGCATTCTCGGAAACGTAGATGCTCTCGCTCGGATCGTGCTTTCGTCCTGCGCCGAGAAACAAAAAGTTGAGGCGGCCAACGATTTTTTCCGTGCACGCCTCCCTGAGCATGACCCCACGGTCTCGCTCGCGGGGGAATTGGTGAAGCGCATTCTCGAGGATCGCTCAATCAACAGCGTAGACGACCTCGTTGGCGTCGCGGGCATCGGCAAGCGTTCTTTGCAGCGAATCTTTCGTGAATATGTTGGCGCGAGGCCGAAGTGGGTGATACGGAGGTATCGTTTGCACGAACTGATCGAACGCTCAAATCGCGCCGACGGCCCGGAGTGGTCCCAGCTTGCTCTCGACCTGGGATATTTCGATCAAGCGCATCTGATCAACGATTTCCGCGCCATTACCGGGTATTCACCGACCGAGTATCTGGAGGTGATTCGGAGAGAGAAATCGGACTAGCAGCGGGCGTCAGCCCTCTACCGCGGAATATACCGGTCAAGCATTGGCAGGAACTGGGAGCCGAGTTTCATCACTCGCGCCTGCGCGGCGTCAGCCGACTCGCCCGGCAGCATATAGGTCATCAGGCGCACCAGCGCGCCGTCGCTGCGGTTCATGCGAATGGCATCGGTGATCAGATATTCCTTCGCCTGGTAGGCACTGGCCAGTCCGCGGCCATGCGCCTGATACCAGAACAACGCCAGTTGCGGAGCGTCCCCGGGCAACGACCCCACGTAACGGTTGGCGGCGAAAGAAGAGCCGTCCGGGCGCGTAACCCGAACCACTTCGCGCGAAGTCGAAATCCATCCTGCTCCGGGCAGGCAATGCGCCGGCGAATGGATCGAATCACCCGCTCTCTGCGAAGCGTAGTACACAAGATAGACATCAATGGGTCGCGGTTCCGCGGGGTTTGCGTAAGACCGTAGCAGATACTCGGTGGGATGTCCGAGCACATTCAGCGTGTCCTCGTCGAGCGTCTCATCGCCGCCGCCGGTCCAGTTGCCAATCTGCGAGGGCAGGGAACTCAGCGACTCGCGCGCGGGGAAAATTTCGTTGTGCGCATGCGCTTTGAGGCCGATGGCTGTCACCAACAAGACCGCAGCCACGATCGCGAAACGAAACGACCATGATCCATCGCTAGTGTCAATTCCGGGTCGTGCTCTCTCGAATCCTCTCTCCAGGATGATGCCGTCCCGAGCCGCGGAACTGGATCCCCAAATCCGGGTGATGACATTGTGCACGACAAACAACATGATCAGCGCCACAGCAAAAATCAGTATGCCGCCGAGGGCGTGGTAAAAACCCTCCGCCAGATCGGGGTACCCGAACTGCACGAGCAGCCCAGTACCAAAAATCCGGAAAACATTGGCCGCCACTGCGATCGGCACCGCGAAGCCGACCAGCGCCACTCTGACCCAGGTGCGCGTATCGAGCAGGTAGCCGTAAATGACGGCGAGCGTCACCAGCGAGAGCAGGGAGCGAATTCCGCTGCAGGCTTCGGTGATATTCAGCGGCATGGCGGCCAGTTGAATGATGTTCCCGTGCCGCAGTACCGGAACGCCAACCAGTTCGAGCAGTCCGGTCGAAAGCCTCGATGCCAGCAACTGCAAAGGAAAAGTGATCTCATTGATGATCAACTTCGGAATCGGGATCATCAGTATCAAAACCGCCAAGGGGAATAGCACGGCGCGAAAGAAACGCCATCCTCGAAACGTGAGGATGAGACCTGCCAGCAGTACGAGCAGCGACGTCCGTGAGAAAAACAGTTCCGCTCCCAAGACTCCCAGCACCAGCATGAGCATGCTCAGTGCTACCAGCGGAGGGCCGGCCCAGGACGGCGCGGGCGGAATTCCTGCAAGCTCTTTACGGTCTTGCCAGAGGACGAACAGAGCAAAAAGTGGAACGAAAATCCCGTGTTCGAAGTTCGGGTCGCTATGAGGCCCGACCCACTCCAGAACGAGGTGCCAGAGGATCGAGGAGTACAGCCAGGCGATTATCGGAAGCAACAGAAGGAGCGCACTGCCCCGCCAACTGAAAGGCTTGGACAATTCGCGGCTCTCCGTCGGGGGCGGGAGCGGAGCTACCTCTACCGAATGACCCATAGGACGCTATGGCGCTAACTTTGTTTCGAGAATATGCGAAAGACCTTCGTCGTGCAAAGTCAAACTTGAAACCTGAGTTGTGCCCAGTTGTCGAGAGCAATATCGATTGGATGCGGAAGAGTTCTTCCGTTTTCGTCCGTCTTCGTCGGCCGCCGGAACTCTATTTCTCAAACCCTGATGAAACTCTATGACAGAGAGCCAGTTAAGCCCATTATTCCCCTGACCAGTGGCAAGTAATCCCCAAGCAGCGTCCCCCAAGTGGGCAATTAATTTCCCATTTGTCCGCAATCTTGCCATCTCCGTCACAGCATCACGCTAGGGCTACTGGCGGCAAATCATTGATAATGGAAGAGATGTTCCTTTATTCGTGAGCCGATATTTTCCTCGGAATGGCAGCAGGTGTGCTCTACACTTGTACGAGCCGCTTTTGTCTGAGAGCCCCCCGTTCTCATAGTGTGGAATCAGGGCTGTGAAATCATGGCTGTGATTTGAATATCTTGGTTTTGAAATAAGTTGTCGCCAAACCTTATGGGCTTCGACGGAACTGACATCCTGTCTGCGGCTGGAGTAGCGCCGGTTGGCGGAGCTCGCGTATGGCTCGAAAGCGTCAGTGCCGGCATGCGGACAGTCGAAGCTGTGATCCGGGAACTGTCGCAAAATGAGCTGCCTGTGTTGGTCGTCGCGGAGCATGGTTCAGGTAAGGCGGCAGCCGCGGCCCGCATTCACGCTCTTTCCCGCCGCGCTTCCGAACCGTTCCAGCTCTATCAGGGCCGCGAGGCCGTTGTACCGATGCTGGCCGCGTGCGAGGCCCAAGGCGGCACCATCTATCTCCAGGAAGTCGGCGACCTCGCCCCAGACGCGCAGAAGGAACTGGTTCGTCAGATCGGTTTAAATGGCGGCAATGGAAGCGAAGCCCGCCCGCGGGTTCCTCGATTTGTGTGCGGCACCTCCCGCGAACTCGAGCCCGAGGTCAAAGCCGGCAAGTTCCGCGAAGACCTCTACTATGGAGTCAGCGGAGTCTGTTTGCGGCTGCCTCCCTTGCGGCAGAGGAAAGAAGACATTCCTGGATTGCGAGACTGGTTTCTGTCGGCTGCGGCGCGCGATTTTTGCCGCCCCGTCCCCATGCTCAGCCCCGAAACCAACAATTTTTTCCTGGAGTACAACTGGCCCGGCAATATCCGTGAACTGAAGGACGCCGCTCGCGCCATCGTGGCGCTCGGTGACGAAACCCTCGCCATGGGAGGGTTGCGTTCGCTCATGCGTCGCGTCGATCGCGGCGGCAACGGCGAGAAAGTCTCTCTGAAAGACGCGGCCCGCGCCGCTTCCCGCGAAGCCGAGAGAGAAATCATCCTGCAGGTGTTGACGCGAACCCGCTGGAACCGCCGGCGCGCCGCCCAGGAATTGCAGATCAGCTACAAAGCGCTTCTCTACAAGCTGAAACAGATTGGATACGAAGAGTACGGTGCGTGATCTTCGAGCGCAGACTGTCGAGAAGCGATGCGGTGCAAGGTTGAAGGTCGTCCCAAGGACGGTTTAGAGGAAGAGGAAGAGGAGAAGATATGAGATTGACATGGAGAGCGATGATGGCGGCATTCATCCTGGTCAGCGGCATTGTGTTCGCTCAGGATGTGCCCGCCACCACTGCCGCTCCCGACAACGCAGCCGCAGCGCCATCGACCAGCCCAGCCGGTCCCGTGTACGTCATCGGCCCGCAAGACGTGCTGCACATCGCCGTGTGGAAAGAGGCGGATCTCACCGCCACGCTGCCGGTGCGTCCCGACGGCAAAATCTCCCTGCCGCTGCTGAATGACGTTCAGGCTTCGGGGCTCACGCCAAAACAACTGGCCGACTCGGTCACTGACAAGCTGAAGAAATACATTGCTGATCCCCGCGTCACCGTGGTTGTGACTGAGATCAACAGCAAGCGGATTTATATCCTGGGTGAAGTGGTCCATGCCGGAGCCACTCCGATGTTGCCCAACATGACGGTTCTACAGGCATTATCGAGCGCCGGCCTTAATCAGTTTGCCAAGACCAAGGGCATCTATGTGTTGCGCACCGAGAACGGCAAGCAGACCAAGATGCCGGTGAACTACAAGAAGATCATCAAAGGGGAACAGATCGACCAGAACTATCTGCTGAAGCCAGGGGACACGATTGTCGTTCCGTAAGAATGCCCCGTAAGCATGTTTTCGTGGTGAGATCTGAAACGAGCGGTCGGGCCGGGCAAGTGAAACGCGTGGAAAGAATGGTAAGAATGCGAATAATCCGATTGGCAGTGCTGATTCTCGGAATTGGCCTGTGCGCGGCCGCGCAAACCGGTACCCAGCCGCAGCCGCAACCGCCCACTCCGGCGCCGGCCTTTGGCCAGAACGTGCCGATATTGAGTCCGGAAAACCCTCCCGTCACGGGCCTCGACGAACCCGGCCTCGATTTGCGCAGCGCGAGCCGCAGTTTCATCGCGCCAGCGTTGCAGGTCAGTGAATCGGCTGACACCAACGCGGGCAACGAAGTCGGCGCCTCCGGCCTTGACTCAGTGAGTCGCGTTTTGGGCGCCGTCGATATGCAGCAATTCTGGCCCAAGAGTGATCTGTTGCTGGAGTATCTGGGCGGCGGAGCGTTTTATGCCGACCCATACGCCGCCAAACAGCTGCAGGCGGCCGGCCTCGATGCCGTCACCCGCTGGCGAACCGGACAGGCGACTCTGCGCGATTCCTTCAACTACTTACCCGACGGTTCGTTCGAAATCGGAACCTTCGGCGGTGTCCCCGGGCTGGGTTTGGCGACCGGAGTCGGTGGTCTCGGCGGAAGCATCCCCGGTGGGCACCAGTTTGGCAGCGGGGGTCCCGGCGTCGGAGACATTCCGCGGCTCGCCAATACCGCGGTGCTCGACATCGTGCAGGCGATCAACCCTGTCTCGGCTATCACCGTCGCGGGTGGGTTCAGCAACGCGCATTTCTACGACCCCACCAACTTTCTGGCCAACAGCGACCAGATGACGGCTCAGGGAGGCTATAGCCATCTGATTTCCCGCCGCGATCAGATCGGGGTGATCTACGCCTTCCAACTCTTCCAGTTTCCGCAGGATACCGGCGGAGAGATTTACAACCACGTGCTCAACATCCGTTGGAGCCACACCATCACCGGGCGGATGAGCCTGATCGTCGGCGCCGGTCCGCAGTACACCGACCTCGAGGTGGGAGGAGCTTTGAGTCACTGGTCTCTGAGTGCCCGGGTGCAGTTGCACTACAAGTTCGCGCATTCTTCGTTGGTTGCGACTTACGAGAAATTCACCTCGGAAGGATCGGGCCTGTTCGCCGGCGCCGAAACCCAGGCCGCGCGGTTCGCATTCAAGCGTCCGTTGGCGCGAACCATCGATTTTTATACCGATTTCGGTTACTCCCACAATAAGAGGCTGCAGGACGCCAATATCGGAGTCAACGCCAACACATATGACGAAGGCTATGCCGCGGCCGTCGTCCGCAAACATTATGGACGTAATTACGATTTTTTCATGGCTTATCGCTTTAGCGAACTAGGGCTGAGCGCCCCGATTCAAAATTGCACGATCGGATTGGGCTGCGGTCAGTTGTCTTCGCGTCACGTCGGCACGGTGGGCGTGGAATGGCATCCCACGCCGACTCGCATCGAATAGATTTTTTTGGCCGCGGAACCTATGGCGCGGCCGGATTGGTGAACCGTATGAGTGTAGATCGCGAATTAGGTGTTGACGATTATCTGGCGATGTTGCAACGGCGGTTGAAGGTGATCCTGATCCCGGCCCTGCTCGCTCCCTTGGCGGGATTTGCCATCTCCTATGTTTTTCCGCCGAAATATACTTCGCAGGCCACCGTTCTGGTGGAAAGCCAGAAGGTGCCCGATAGCTACGTGCCGCCCATTATTACGGCGGACTTCGCGCAGCGCGTCCAAACCCTCGAGCAGGAGATTCTCACGCCGTCCAAACTGCGCGTGATGATTCGAGACCTTGCGGCGGTCAATCCCACTCTCATCCGGACCGACGACGAGCCCAAGCTGATCTCTGAAATTCAGTCGAACATCGGGGTTGTCCCGATCACGACATCGATGAGCCAGGCGGCGACCGCGGGAGTCGCTGGCGCCAAGAAGAAGCCTTCACCACTCGACGAGCCAGTTCCCGGCTTCAACGTCACCTACTTCGATAGCAATCCCGCCCGTGCGCAGAGAATTTGCCAGGCTCTGGCTGAGGCGTTCCGCAACGAAAACCTGAACAGTCGTGGCGAAGTTGCCAAGGGAACCACGGAGTTCCTCGAGAAGCAAGTCAAGGACGCCAAGGACAAACTCGACGCGCAGGATGCTGCACTCGCCCAATTCAAGAAATTGCACGTCGGTCAGTTGCCGAGCGACAGCGACAACAACATGCGTATGCTGATGTCGTTGAATACCCAACTCGACACCACAACTCAGACCCTGAGCCGGGCGCAGCAGGATAAGGCCTACACCGAAAGCTTATTGGCGCAGCAGATTGCCGCATGGAAGAGCTCGCAATCGAGCACCAATCCTCAGACTCTGGAGCAAGAGTTGACCACGTTGCAATCCCAGTTATTGCAACTCCAGGCGCGTTATACCGCGGATCACCCCGATGTGATCAAGACCAAGGCCGATATTGCCGAAGTCCAGAAAAAACTGAAGGAAATCAATTCCGGAACCGGCAACGATGCCGACGCTACCGAAAAGGCCAGCGCCGCCGAGCCGACGGAGATTCGCCAGCTCCGGCTGCAAATCCATCAGTACAAAGACGTGATCGATCAGGCCACACTCGACCAGAAACGATTGCAAAGCCAGATCGGTGTCTACCAAGGCCGGACCGTCTTGAGTCCCGATGTCGAGGACGAGTACAAGCGGCTGACTCGTGACAACGATAATGCTCAGGCTTTCTACAAAGACCTGCTGGGCAAACAGAGTCAGGCCGAACTGGGCACCAACATGGAGAGCCAGCAACAGGGCGAACAGATGAACATCGCCGTTCCCGCCGGATTGCCCGATTCGCCAAGCTTTCCCAACCGCCCATTGCTTGCGGCTGCGGGTCTCGGTGGCGGACTGGCACTCGGCGTTATTCTTGCGGTCTTCCTCGAGTTCAGCGACAAGTCGATCCGCACCGAGAAAGATGCCGCGGCCGTCATGGATTTGCCCTTGCTGATTTCCGTGCCGTGGGTGGTCGACGAGGAAGAAGTTTCCACCAACGGCAATGGGAATGGGAACCGCCGCCGCTTCTGGGGCGGAGGCGATTCTGGCGGATCAAAAGATCATGAGAGTGTCGAGGTCTAGCGAAAGCCATGTATAAAGAATTTTTCGGACTTCGCGCCAACCCGTTTAACGTCAATCCGGACCCGCGCTATCTGTTTCTCACGCGGCACACCGAAGAGGCGCTCGCCTGTCTTACCTACGGCATCCAGAGCCGCAAAGGCTTTGTGCTACTGACCGGCGAAGTGGGCACGGGCAAGACGACACTGATCAACAAGCTGATGGAGTGGCTCCGCATGCAGCAGGTAGCCACTGCCTTCATCTTCAACTCGCGCATGGATGTGCCCCAGCTTCTCGATTTCATGATGGCTGATTTCGGCATCCCCTGCGATACCAAGTCGAAGAGCCAGCTCTTGCAACGCCTCTATAACTGGCTGCTCGATCGTTACCGCGCCGGTGAGACAGCGGTGCTGGTGATTGACGAAGCGCAGAATCTCTCCGATGAAGTGCTGGAAGAGATCCGCATGCTCACCAACCTCGAGACCTTCACCGAGAAGCTGTTGCAGATTGTTCTCGTTGGCCAGCCAGAACTCGAGCAACGCCTGAAGCAGCCGCAGTTGCGCCAGTTGCGCCAGCGTCTGACGCTGCGCGCCAAGACGCATCCGCTGAATCTCGAAGAAACCAAGTCGTACATCAGCCAGCGCCTTCGCATCGCGGGATCGAACGGCGAAGCCATCTTCGAGCCTGAAGCCACGGTCGCAGTCTTCCGTTATTCGATGGGCATTCCCCGCGTCATCAACCTGCTCTGTGAACACTGCCTGGTCAGCGCCTTCGTCGACCAGAAGAAAACAGTCCCGGTTGAAGTCGTCGATTCCGTCGCGCGCGATTTCGATTTGAGCGATTCGAACGCCGCCGCGGCCATGACCGCCCCGGTTCCTCCGTCGGAAAAGTTTGATCTGGTCGATGCTTTACGCACTTTGGCAACTCTAGCCGATCGTTTACGTCAATCGGAACAACAGGATCTCCCCAAGGAAAGGAAAATATGAGCCGCATCCATGACGCTTTAAAACGCGCCGAGCAGGAACGAGCAACTTCCATGGGGACGCACGTCGATCCCGTTTTTGACCAGCCTGAATTGCGCAATGAGCCGTCGCGCGAGAACGTGACTCAACTGCAGGTGCCCGAGTCCATGATGCAAAACATCGGGGGCGGATTTACCTACGAGTCTCTGCTCGCCCGGTGCCCGCAGACGGAATGGCGGCCGGACGCCCGCACCATGCTCTTCTTTCAGGAGGATGACAGCCGCACCGGGGCGGAGGAGTTCCGCACGCTGCGTTCGCGCCTCTATCAGATTCGCGAGAAGATGCCGCTCAAACGCCTGATGATCACGAGCGCGCTGCCAAAAGAAGGGAAGTCATTCGTCGCCGCGAATCTGGCGCAGGTGCTGGTGCGCCAGCACGGGCGCCGCGCCCTCGTCATCGACGCCGACCTGCGAAATCCGGGCATGCACCGCCACCTCGGCGCGCCGCAATCGCCAGGATTAGGCGAATACCTGCTCGGCGAGTGCGACGAGTTCGCCTCCCTGCAGCGCGGCCCGATGGAGAACCTGTTCTTCATGCCCGCGGGCCGCACCGCGGGAAGTGCACCCGAATTACTTGCCAACGGCCGTCTGAAACTGTTGTTGCAGCGCGTCGAACCGCTGTTCGATTGGATCATTATCGACACCTCGCCCGTAGTTCCGGTCTCGGATGCAACCATCGTCGCCGGCTCCTGCGACGGCATTCTCATGGTGGTTCGTTCCAATGTCACTCCGTCGGACCTGGCGCGCAAAGCTCGCGAGGAGTTCCCGGAGAAGCTCCTGCTGGGCGTTGTGCTCAACGGAGCCTCACCGGAAAAGTCGTCGCAATCGAAGTATTACTACGGTGAGACCGTAGGCAGCCAAGCCTGAGATTTCTGTTACCCAACGCAATAAAGTTGAAGGGAAGTAGAAACACGCAGTTGATCGATGAACTGAGGCTCCGTTGATCCGGCTCTTCAATGTCTATTATCCGATACGCACTCTGGTCCTGCTGATCGGAGAGGCCTTGATTGTCCTGACCTCGTTCCTGCTCGGGGCGTGGTTGGTGTTGCCGGATAGCTACATTGAAATCGTCCTCAACGGCGGCGTTTACAAGATACTGGCAGTCACTGCGCTGGTCCTGCTCTGTTCCCATTGGCTCGACCTCTACGACACAGCACGCCTCAATACCAAGGGCGAGCTTTACTTCCGCTTGTTGCTTCTCCCCGGCCTACTGGCCTTCATTCTTGCTGGCGTCGCCTACGTTCACCCGGCATTCCTGCTGGGAGGCGCTTCTTCGCTGGTCGGCCTCATCATTCTGACGTTCGCCCTCTTCGGTTGGCGGACAAGTTTTACCTGGCTGGTCCAGTTGCCGATCCTGGTCGAACGCGTCTACGTCCTCGGCAACGGCGAGCGCGCCCAACGCGTGGTACAGGGCCTGCGCCAGAGTCCTGAAATCGGCATCGAGATTGCCAGTTGGACCGGCAAGATGGAAGGTGCGGTGAACATCGAGACCATCGCCGCGCACCTGATGGAGGTCGATCACAAGCAAAAAATCCATCGCGTGATCGTCGCCACCTCCGATCGCCGAGGTGCCATTCCCATGCAGGAACTTCTCCAGCTTCGCCTGCGCGGAGTCAAGATCGAGGAAGCCACCACCTGGCTGGAAAAAATCTCGGGCAAGATCGAAGTCGAGAACCTCTATCCCAGTTGGCTGGTGTTTGGGACTGGTTTTCGCCGCAGCACTGCCTTCATCCTGATTCGCCGCGTCATCTCGATCGTCATTTCGCTCGTTGGTTTGGTTCTGGCGTTGCCATTGTTTCCCTTCATCATTCTCGCCATCCGCCTCGACTCCAAGGGTCCCGTTTTTTATACGCAGACACGCGTCGGCAAAGGTGGGCGCACGTTCAAGGTCGTGAAATTCCGCACCATGCGTCAGGACGCCGAAGCCGTCAGCGGTCCGAAATGGGCGGGCGACAACGATCCGCGCATTACTCCGGTAGGGAAATTTCTACGCTCTTCACGCCTCGACGAAATTCCACAGCTCTGGTGCGTGCTCAAAGGGGACATGGCGTTTGTCGGCCCTCGTCCGGAACGCCCCGAATTCATCGAGTGGCTCTCCAAAGAAATTCCGTATTACAACGTCCGCCACATGGTGCGTCCCGGCCTCACGGGATGGGCGCAGGTGAAATATAAATACGGCAGCACAGTCGAAGATTCTCGCGAAAAGTTGCAGTACGACCTCTTCTATATCAAGAATGCGTCGATTGGCCTGGATCTACTCATCATGTTCCAGACGGTCAAGACCGTGCTGCTGCGCCGCGGTGCCCAATGAGTCTGGCGGTTGCGCAAAAACAATGAGGACGATGAAATACATCTTCTGGATCTCGGCGCTGCTGGTTGGCTATTCCTATCTGGGCTATCCAGTCTGGCTATGGCTCCGCAGTCGGTGGTCGCCCCGGCCCGTCCGCCGTGGTTCTGCCTTGCCCAGCGTGTCGGCCGTGATGGTCGTCCGCAACGAAGAAGCAGGGATTGAATCGAAGCTCGACAATTTACTGACACTCGACTATCCAGCGGATAAGCTTGACGTCGTCGTCGTCTCGGACGGTTCGAACGACCGCACGCCCGAGATTCTTGCCGCGTATGCCGACCATCCGCAAGTTCACCCAAGAGTTCGAACTCTGCTGAAGCCGTCGTCCCAAGGCAAAGCCGCTGGCCTGAATGACGCGATCAGGCTCGCGACCGGAGAAATTCTGCTCTTCACTGACGCCCGCCAGAAGATCGAACCGGCCGCTCTTCGATTGTTAATTGAAAATTTCGCAGACCCCTCTGTTGGCGCAGCCAGCGGCGAACTGATGCTCGGCGATCCGGCGAGCGGAGAAACTGGCAGGGGCATGGGTCTCTACTGGCGCGTCGAAAAAAAGATTCGCGAACTCGAGTCCGCCTCCGGTTCCGTGGCTGGCGCGACGGGCGCGATCTACTGCGCTCGCGGCAGCTTGCTCCAGGAGTCCTCGCTGCCCGAGGGAACGATTCTCGACGACGTTCTCCTGCCCATGGATGTCGCTCGTCAGGGATCGCGCGTGATCTTCGACTCCCGCGCCCGCGCATGGGACTCGCCTGACCTCGGCGAAAGCCGCGAATTTTCCCGCAAAGTCCGCACCCTCAGCGGAAACTATCAGCTGCTGCAGTTGGCTCCGTGGCTCCTCAGTTCACAGAATCCAATTCGATTCGAATTCGTCAGCCATAAGCTCTCGCGCCTGGCGGTGCCATTCGCGCTGCTGACGCTTTTGATCGCCTCGTTATTCTTGCCGCAACCGTTCTACCGCGCTGCTCTCGTCGCCCAACTGGCGTTCTACGCGTTAAGCCTGGCTGCTTTGACCGGAATGAAAATCGGGCCGCTCTCGCGTCTCGCCGATCCCGCGCGCACTTTCGTCGTACTCAATTCCGCCGCTGTAGTTGCCTTCGTCAACTTCGTCTCCGGCAGAAAGGCGGTTTGGGCACGCTGATTTTTTTTCCGGCTTGGGTAGACAAGACATGAGAATTCTCTGGGTCAAAGCCGACAAGCTCCTCCCCGTGCAGAACGGGGGCAACATCCGCACCTATCATGTCCTGCGCTATCTGTCGGCCCAGCACGAGCTTACCTTCTATTCCTACTACGGAGGAACTCCCGACCCCGATTACGAGCGCGACTTGGAGCAGGAGTTGCCCGGATCCGTCGCCGTTTGTACTGGTAAGCGTGAACTCACCGGAGCTGCGCGCGGTCTCGACTACCTTGCCCATCTCAGTGCTCAGCCGCCCTATGCCGTGAGCCGCTTTGCCCACGCGAAAGTCCAGAGACAGCTTCAAGCCTGGTTCCGCGAGCAGCGCTTCGATGTTGCGGTTTGTGACTTCCTCGACGCCGCCGTCAATTTCCCCGGCAGCCTCAACATCCCGAGCGTCCTGTTTCAACACAACGTTGAAAGCGAGATCTGGCGTCGCCACGCCGAAACCGCCGGAAATCCTGCGAAGAAAATGATGTATCGCATGGAATTTAAAAAGATGATGCGCTATGAGCGAGCGGCTGTCTGCAAATTCCAGCACGTCATCGCCGTTTCCGAAAACGACCGCGCGCTGATGACGAAGTGGGTAGATGGAGATCGAGTCACGGTCGTTCCGACTGGAGTCGATCTTGCACAATACAGGCCCGCCCCCGAGATGGGGCCCAGGTTAGCGCCCACAGAACGGCCGCGAACCGGGGGCACAGTCTCGGACGCCACGGCTCCCCTCGTCACCTTCGTGGGCGCCATGGATTGGGAGCCGAACGTCGACGGAGTCGAATATTTTTGCAGCGAAGTCTGGCCCGCGATCAAAGCCGAAGTCCCGCAGGCGCGATTGCGCGTCGTCGGCCGCAATCCTGACCGCCGCGTGCAAAAGTGGGCATCCGACTCTATTGAGGTGACCGGACGCGTTCCTTCCGTGGTCGAGCATCTCCACCAGTCTTCGGTAGTCATCGTGCCGCTGCGCATCGGCGGTGGCACTCGCCTTAAAATTTACGAGGCCATGGCAACCGCCAAAGCAGTCGTTTCGACCACGATCGGCGCTGAAGGATTAGATGTCCACCACGGACGCGACATCATTCTCGCCGACGATCCGCGTTCGTTCGCGCAAGCCGTCATCATGTTGTTGCGCGATCCTGAACTTCGCCGACGTTACGAAAAAGCCGCTGCCGACACCGCCGCCCGCTACGACTGGCCGGCGATCGGCGAACGTTTCGCCCAGATCTTGCAGGAAGTTGCGGAAAAGAAATCCTATGGCGCGGGTGTCGTCGCGGCGCGCTTGACGGAAAAGCAAGCGTAAAGAAAAAGAGAAGTAGAAAGAGAAAAAGAAGGAAGAGAAAAAGAGGAATCCTTGTCCATGGGCAGCATCGGCAACAGCGGGGGCGCGGCAGTGGCGGAATCGCCGTTGCGACGCATGTTTTTCACGGCGACCGACCCGACCAAGAGTGCGTTCTTCTGGCTGACTGCCTTCTTCATTGTCTATTGCACACGCTTCCAGGATTTCATCCCCGGCTTTCAATACCTGCCCGTCGCCAAAGTCCCCGTCATCCTGGCTTTGTGGGGCCTGTTCAATGCACTCGGCAAGACCAAACGTGGCTTTAAAGACATGCCGCCGATGGCGAATTACCTGCTCTACATGATCGTCCTTCTTTATATCGGAGCATTTTCGTCTCCGATATGGAGAGGCGGTGCTGTCACTCGAACCACGGACTTTTCGAAGATTTATATCTGCTGGGTGCTCATTTTCCTGATTGTCACTACCTTTGACCGGCTGAAACGGATTATTTTCATTCAGGCCTTCTCGGTGACTCTGGTTTGCGTCGCCGTCATTATCAAGGGCCACGATGTGCCACGGCTCAATCAGGTTCTGGGCGGCTTCTATTCCAATCCGAATGATCTTGCCTTTGCCGTCGTGCTCTCGCTCCCCTACGCGCTGGCTTTTTTCGTAATGGCCAAGAAGATACCGGTCAAGGTGTTCTGGTTTGTCGCGATGTTGCTCATGTTGAGCGTCATCTTCCTCACCGCCTCTCGCGCCGGGTTCATCGATTTGATCTGTTCCTACAGTGTCGCGCTCTACTATGTCGCCATCAAAGGGAAACGCCCGATGCTCATCGTGGCGAGCGTGCTCCTCGGAGTTGTGATCATCTCCACGGTCGGAGGCAAGCTTTACTCGCGCTTCAACGCGTTGTCCGGCAACAGCACCACCGACATGAACGCCTATGGCTCCTATGAGGATCGCAAGTTCCTCATGATCCGCGCCGTGGAAGGCATCGAACACTATCCTGTCTTCGGTCTCGGTGCCCGTAACTTCGAAACCTACTCCGGCATCTGGCACGAAGTGCACATGAGCTATTTGCAGATCTGTGTCGAGGGCGGCATCCCGGTGCTGATTCTGTACCTCATGTTTTTCTACAGGGACTTCCAGAATATGTTCGCGCTCCATCGCTTTAAGGAACTCGATCCCGACATCCGTCTGTTTGCGGGAGCTCTCACCGCTTCCCAAGTCGGCTTCGTCGTGGGAGCTCTGTTTTCGCCTGAGGCATACCAGTTTTTCCCCTATTTCGCCGCTGCGTTTACCGCGACCCTGTTACAAACGGTGAATGAGCAAAAAGCACAGGAAGGACAGGCTCCAGCGCCGAGCACCGCGCCATCGAAAAAGCCGCGCCATTTCCTCGAGGTTTATGCCCAACGCGGAATGATCGAACCAATCAGCATCGATCAAAACACGGCCGAGGAACCGCCCACAGATCGTGGAGGACCCGGTTCCAGAACCCCAGTCCGATGACTGAATTTAGAATGCGATTGAAGAAACAGATCGCTTTCGCAAGAGGGTTCGTACCAGAGTCGAGTTGGCGCTTTAGCTCCTGAGATAAGCTTCATAGAACGAGGCAACAGACCATGTGTGGAATCGCCGGAGTGGTCAGCACAACACGCGAGAGCAACATCACCGAAGCGCTCGTGCACCACATGTGCGAACAGATCGTGTACCGCGGTCCCGACGATGAAGGCCTATACGTCGCCGACGGCGCTGGCCTTGGCATGCGCCGCCTTTCCATCATCGATCTCTCCGGCGGCCACCAGCCCGTGTTCAACGAAGACCGTAGTTCATGGATCGTTTTCAACGGAGAGATTTACAACTTTCCCGACCTTCGGCCCGACCTCGAAACTCGCGGCCATCATTTCAGCTCCCACTGCGATACGGAAGTGATCATTCACCTCTACGAAGAAATGGGCGCAGACTGCGTCAAGAAACTGCGCGGCATGTTCGCTCTCGCTATCTACGACAAGCCCCAGCGCAAGTTGACTCTGGCGCGCGACCGTTTCGGCAAGAAGCCGCTGCACTACGCGCTTCACAAGGGCAATCTCTACTTCGCATCCGAAATAAAATCCATTCTCGCCGTCGCTCCCGAACTGGCCGAAATCAACTCCCAGGGTCTGCTCGAATATCTTTATTACGGTTACGTACCCGATCCCATCACTGCTTTCACCGGAATCCACAAACTTCCTCCAGGCCATCTGCTCGAATTTCAGGACGGGAAGATTCGCATCCGTCAGTATTGGGACCTGCCCGAATACAACACGCACGCTCCAAAGAGCGAAGAAGAATGTTTGGAAGAATTGGAGCATCGACTCTTCGAAGCCACGAAAATTCGTTTGATTTCCGACGTGCCGCTGGGTGCGTTTCTCAGCGGCGGCACCGATTCTTCCACGGTCGTCGCCCTGATGGCGCGCGCCAGTTCCGGTCCCGTCAAGACATTTTCCATCGGCTTCAAGAAAGACGATTTCAACGAAGCGAAATGGGCGCGCCTCGTCGCCCAGAAATTTGCCACCGATCATCACGAGATGATTCTCGAGCCCGACGTGGTGCAGACCGTTGAGCATCTCACCAGTTCTCTCGAAGAACCGTTCGGCGATTCGTCAATGCTGCCAACTTACTACGTCTCGCAGATGGCGCGCCAGCATGTCACCGTCGCTCTCTCCGGCGACGGTGGCGACGAGATGTTTGCCGGATATGATCGCTATCGCATCCACGAAGGCCGTCGCATCTTCGAACACGTTCCCGAATGGGCGCGCAAACTTTTTCGCGATCAGGTCTTTCCGCGCCTGCCCAACAGCATGCAGGGACGCAAATTCAGTTACAACGTTTCGCTTCCCTGGCAGGAGCGCTACATCGACCACTCTATCCTTCGTTCCCGCGTTCGAACGCGATACGCCGCTGCTCTCGCCAGACTTTCGTGAGATTCTCGAACACAGCGACGATCCCGCCAACGTGATGCGCCGCTACTTTGCCAAAGCTCCGGCGAAAGATCCCGTCGATCAGCTTCTTTACGTCGACACCAAGACCTACATGGTCGGCGATATTCTCACCAAGGTCGATCGCATGAGCATGCTCAATTCGCTCGAAGTCCGCGTGCCCATTCTCGATCACGTTTTCGCCGAGTGGGTCGCTGGATTGCCGTCGCAATGGAAGCTCCGCGGCAACCAGCAAAAATATATTCTGCGCAAACTCGCCGAGCGCGTCGGCGTCCCGCGCGAAGTGCTCTACCGCCAGAAGCAGGGATTTTCCCTCCCGCTTGTCCACTGGATGCGTAACGAACTGAAGGACATGCTGACCATCCTCCTCGAGCCGCGCACGCTCAACCGCGGCTATTTCGCCCCAGAGGGCGTACGCAAATTGATGGACGACCACCTCGTTCACGGCAAAACCATGACCGGACGCATCTGGCGTCTGCTCATGTTCGAACTCTGGCACCGCAATTTTCTGGAAAAATTCGTCAAGCCCGCGGGCCTGTTCTCGCTTCCCGCAGTCGCGGACTCGCGCCGCCAGCCGCCAGCGTCCGCCGCCGCACTCGCTTCCGCGCCGGTCGTTGGATGATCGATAATCGAGGCGCGATGATCGATCCCACCTCGATGATCGATCCCACAACGACTCCGGCTTCGGCCGGTGGGGACTTGCCGCTGCGCCTGTTCCTCATGATCAACACCTTCGAGACCGGGGGCTCGGAGCGCCAGTACACTGTCCTCGCCCAGAACCTCGCTCCTCCGCAATTCGAAACTCATCTTGGATGCGTCAGCCGTCGCGGCCCGCTGGCCCACAACTTCCCTGATGCTACGCCGTTCCCACTCGGCGGCAGCCTCTTCGGATGGCGCTCGCTTCGCACGCGCCTCAACTTGCGCCGCCATCTGCGCGAGCGTCGCGTGCAGGTCGCGCACTCCTTCGATTTCTATACCAACCTGACCATGATTCCCGCCGCGAAACTCGCGCGCGTCCCCGTCGTCATCGGCAGCCATCGCCAACTCGGAGACCTGATGACGCCGGCACAGTTCCGCGCGCAGTTGTCCGCATTCCGCTGGTGTGACGCGGTCGTCTCGAACTCGCAAGCCGCTGCCGATCGCCTCATCTCCGCCGGCTTGTCGCCCAACAAAATCGCCATCATCGGAAATGCTTTGCCCGACGAGGCTTTCGCGTCAGTTCCCGCGGCCATCGCGAAGCGCCCCGGCGTCGTCCGCCTCGGCATGGTCGCACGCATGAACCACCGCTATAAGAATCACTCCGGATTTCTGCGCGTCGCCGCCCAAATCCACCAGCAGTTGCCGAATGCCGAATTTGTCCTCGTCGGCGATGGTCCACTGCGCGCCGAACTCGAAAGCGAAGCATCAACTCTCGGCCTCGGCGCGTCAGCAATTTTTCTAGGCGATCGCCAGGACATGCCCGGTGTCCTCGCATCGCTCGACCTTGCCGTGAACACTTCCGACTCCGAAAGCCTGTCGAACGTCATCCTCGAAGCCATGGCTGCTGGTTTGCCTAGCGTGGCCTATAACGTCGGCGGAAATTCCGAGTTACTCGATCCAGAGCGGGGAGCGCTGATTCCCGTCGGCGACGAGACTGGCTTCGCCGCGGCTGTGTCTCGCCTTCTCACCAATTCAGCGTTGCGCCAGCAGCAAGGGAGCAGTGCCCGACAGTACGCCCAGGAAAACTTCAGCCTGGCGCGCGTTCGCCGGCGCTACATCGATCTTTACCGCGGGTTGCTCGATAAGAAGCAGAGAAGGAATTCCGGCGCATGAGTGATCCGGCAAAGCGAAAGCGCCTGCGCGTCGCCATCGTCGCTCCCAGCCTCCGTTACATCGGAGGCCAGTCGGCGCAGGCCGACTTGCTTCTCCGCTCGTGGCAGAACGATCCCGACATCGAGATCAGCTTCATCGCCGTCGATCCTCCGTTGCCTCGCTCGATTGCGTGGGCCGAAAATGTTCCCGGATTGCGCACGATGCTTCGCGAGCCGATTTACTTCTGGCATCTGTGGCGCAAGCTGAAGGACGTCGACGTCGCGCACCTCTTCTCTGCAGCCTACTGGTCATTTCTGCTGGCTCCCGCGCCGGCGTGGCTGTTCGCGAACTTGCGCGGCTCGAAGAGCCTGATCAACTACCACAGCGGAGAAGCGCGCGATCATCTCCAGCGCTTCCGCTCGGCCAAATTGGTTCTTACCCGGGTCGACAAGATCGTAGTTCCATCCGGATATCTAGTCGATGTGCTCCGCGAGTTCGGCCTATCGGCATCCCCCGTTTCCAACATCGTCGACCTTTCGCAATTCGTCTATCGCGAACGCACTCCGCTCCGCCCGCATCTGGTCTGCACTCGGGGATTCTCGACTTACTACAGCGTCGACGTCGTGGTCCGCGCTTTTGCCGAAGTGAAGAAACAATTTCCCGAAGCGCAACTCGATCTGGTCGGCAGCGGCCCGCTCGAAGCCGACATTCGCACCTTGGTTGCTGACCTGAATCTCTCCGGAGTCAGCTTCACGGGAGTCGCCTCGCGCCAGCAAATCGGCAGGTGCTACGATCGCGCCGATATTTTCATCAACGCATCGTGGCTCGACAACATGCCGCTGTCGGTGATCGAGGCTTTTGCTTCCGGCACTCCCGTTGTCACGACTTCTCCCGAGTGCATGCCCTATCTGGTCGAGCACGAACGCACCGGACTCCTTTCGCCCGTAGGCGACGACAAAGCTCTTGCGGCAAATGTCATCCGGTTGTTGCGCGATCCTGCGCTCGCCGCGCGTCTGGCGCTAAACGCTCATAGTGAGGCGCAAAACTATACCTGGCAAAATGTACGCGAACAGTGGCTGAGCGTGTATCGGGCGGTGACTTGACGTACGCTGACGTGACGCGCTCGACTCTATCCCGTTTTCTTAATCGGCCACGCAACCGTCACGACTAGCGCAACCGCGATTCCGAGTGAGACTTCAAGGAAGCGATGCCAGCTCGTAATCCACGGAGGTCGATCCCGCGGAATGAGCAACACGATGCTCAGTGTAATGGCGGCAAAGCGGTATGCGCCTCCGATCCTCAGGAGCCATGCGATGATTCCGCACGCGAAGACGCCGACGCCATAGACCAGTGCTGTGGGATGAAAAAACGTAGCCAGCACTGCGCCCAGCACCGCGCCGAACGCGGTTCCTACGAAGCGCTGCCATCCGATCAAGTGCGCGGGAATCGTGGACTGCACGACAACGATCGTCGAAATCGGAGCCCAATAATATTCGGGCAACTTCAGCAGGCGAGCCAAAAACATCGCAGCTAGCGCCGCAAGTGTGGTTCGAATCGAGTCGAGCATCGTGTCTCGATTCACGCCAAGAAAAAGTGCCTTGCCCGCCATCAGCCCTCCATTAATTTGCGATGAGGGTGCTATTTTACAGGGTGCTGATGGCAATAGCCGCTGGTGCTGCCTGACCATCCCCGGTTGCCGCTATACTAGCTGACTGTGGAGTGGTTGCTCATCGTTCATGGGGAGAAGGCATGTCAACGCTGAAGGAATTTCAATGCGAGATTTGTGGGATTGTGAGCGATAGTCCTGTTCGTTGGTTTGTGATTGAGTGTGGGGATGAGAAGCTGTCGGTGATTAAATGGGATTTGGCGGCGGCGAATAGTCCGACGGCGCGGCATTTCTGTGGCGAGGCGCACGCGGAGGTTTACATCTCGCGGTGGTTTGAGTCGATCTGCGTTCCGAGGAAACCACTGCAGAAGATTTCGTGAAACGAGGGAATCTGCGGCGGAGATGTAGTGTCTGTATTGACATTCCCATTCCGGTAAGGTGACCCGCAATTTCTTTCGACGCAGGAGCATTTGGGTGGCGCAGCGCTTCAGCGCTGCGATAAGGTCGGTCTATTGAGGCGGCTTTCAGCCGCTGAGGTTCGCCATGGCTGCGCCACACAGAGGCAACACCGGGTTTAGCACATACTTCATCACCGCTGATACTTTTCAAAAGCACAGCTTATTCCAATCGGCGAAGATGGCAGGTCTGTTTCTGGATGTCCTCTTTCATTACCGCTCACTAGAGAAATTTCTGCTGCATGAGTTTGTGGTTATGCCAGATCATTTTCATTTGCTGATCACTCCGACGTTGACTCTGGAGAGGGCTCTGCAACTGATCAAGGGCGGATTTTCTTTTCGAGCAAAGAAGGAGCTGGGTTTTGGAGGGGAAATTTGGCAGACAAGTTTCTATGACCATCGCGTGCGGGATTGGGAGGAATATTGTGCTTTTCGTCGGTACATCCATTCGAATCCGGTGAAGCGAGGATTGGTGGCAGCTCCTGAACAGTACCCCTATTCGTCCGCTAGGGCAGGGATGGAGTTGGATGCAGTCCCTCAGCGGCGAAAGCCGTCCAATCTAACGGTGGCCTGAATCGCAGCGCTGAAAGCGCTGCGCCACCCCAAAGCTCTCCAGGTTAGCACCCCCGCCAGCAACATAAAAAGCCCCGCTCTTGCGAGCGGGGCCTTTCGTTTCAAGCTAACAGCTAATTGCTTAAGAGCGAACGGCTGCTCTTAGTACATGCCTTCCATGCCGCCGCCGCCACCGTGGCCGCCGCCTGCCGGAGCTTTTTTCTCTTCCGGAATTTCGGCTACCAGGGCTTCGGTGGTGAGCATCAACGCGGCGATGGAGCCGGCGTTAGTGAGTGCGGTGCGCACTACCTTCGTCGGATCGAGGACGCCTGCCTTGACCAGATCTTCGTACTCTCCGGTGAGGGCGTTGTAGCCGTAGTTGTTATCTTTCGAGTCGTTGATCTTACCGATCACGATTGCACCTTCTTCGCCGGCATTTTCGGCGATCTGGCGCAAGGGCTCGGTGATGGCGCGCTTCACGATGTTCACGCCGATCTGCTCGTCACCTTCAAGCTTCAGGCTGTCGAGTGCTTTGACGCAACGCGCTAGCGCTACGCCGCCGCCCGGGACGATTCCTTCTTCCACGGCCGCACGGGTGGCGTGCATCGCGTCTTCGACACGGGCTTTCTTCTCTTTCATTTCGGTTTCGGTTGCGGCGCCGACTTTGATTACGGCTACGCCACCGACCAGCTTCGCCAACCGCTCCTGCAACTTCTCGCGGTCGTAGTCGCTGGTGGTCTTGTCGATCTGTCCGCGAATTTCTTTCACGCGGCCCTGGACGTCTCCGGGCTTGCCTTTGCCTTCGACGATGGTGGTGTTGTCCTTGTCGATGGTGACTTTCTTGGCTTGTCCGAGGTCGGCGAGGGTGACGTTCTCGAGCTTAATGCCGAGATCTTCGGTGATGGCCTTGCCGCCGGTCAGGGTTGCGATGTCCTGCAACATGGCCTTGCGACGATCGCCGAAGCCGGGAGCCTTAACGGCCGAGACTTGCAGCGTGCCACGCAGTTTGTTGACGACGAGGGTGGCGAGCGCTTCGCCTTCGACGTCTTCAGCGATGATCAGGAGCGGCTTGCCGCCCTTGGCGATCTGCTCGAGCAGCGGGAGCAGGTCTTTCATCGAGCTGATTTTCTTTTCGTGGATGAGGATGTAGGCGTTCTCCTGGATCGATTCCATCCGCTCCGGATCGGTAACGAAGTACGGAGAGAGGTAGCCGCGGTCGAACTGCATGCCTTCGACGACATCGAGCTGGGTTTCGAGCGTCTTCGACTCTTCGACGGTGATGACGCCGTCTTTGCCGACCTTCTTCATCGCTTCGGCAATGATCTTGCCAATGGTCTCGTCGTTGTTGGCGGAGATGGTGCCAACTTGCGCGATCATCTCACCGGTAACGGGCTTCGAGAGCTTGTCGAGTTCGCCGTTTTCGCGGTTGCCTTCTTTGTCGAACTTTCCGGTGATCTTCTGAACGGCCTTTTCAATGCCGCGCTTCATCGCCATCGGATTCGCTCCGGCGGCAACGGTCTTGACGCCTTCGCGATAGATCGCCTGGGCGAGAACGGTCGCGGTGGTGGTGCCGTCGCCGGCGACGTCAGAGGTCTTGGAAGCAACTTCGCGGACCATCTGCGCGCCCATGTTCTCGAGGCTGTTGGGGAGTTCGATTTCCTTGGCTACGGTGACGCCGTCCTTGGTGATGGTGGGCGAACCGAATTTCTTTTCGATGACAACGTTGCGGCCCTTGGGGCCGAGAGTGACTTTCACAGCATCAGCCAAGAGGTTGACGCCGCGGAGAATGGCCTGTCGGGACTCTTCTCCGTGAAGAATTTGTTTTGCCATAATGTTTGCTCCTCAAATATTTGTGGTGCAGGCGGTGCCTGCGAGACTAATAAGGTCTCAGGTGTTAGGTCTCAGGTCTCAGGTTTTGACTGGACAGCTGATGGCTGAGAGCTGACAGCTATTTGCGCGAGCTGGCGGTTTCTTTCTTGGCGCCGGTGGTCGAGCCGGTCAGGACGCCCAGGACTTCTTCTTCACGCATGATGATGAAGTCTTCGCCGTCGATCTTGATTTCGGTGCCGGAATACTTGCCGAAGAGAATGCGGTCGCCTTCTTTTACGTCGAGCGGGCGAACTTTGCCTTCTTCGCTGATCTTGCCTTTGCCGGCGGAGATGACTTCTCCCTCCTGCGGCTTGTCTTTGGCGGAATCGGGGATGATGATGCCCCCGCGAGTGGTGTCAGCTTCTTCCACGCGACGGACCAGAATGCGGTCGTGCAGCGGGGTGAACTTGGTAGCCATAGTTGCGTACTCCTTTCAAGAGTGGATGGTTCGGGTTGAATCGATTGAAAATTGCCCGTGAACCGGGAGGTGTTAGCACTTGAATGCCCACGAGTGCTAATTATAAGAATGTGAGTGAGGGATTGTCAAGCGGATGCGTCGTATTTATGTAAGATATTGATAAAGAAATGCTTATACGAACTCTTTACCCGTGAGTCTGCTATCTAAGACTGGGCGCGGAAGCGAGCAGTAGGTCAGGCCGACTTCTGAAGCTTCACTCCGAAGCGTTTGGCGGCGGCTTCGATTCGTTTCCAGGCGGCGCGGCGTTCGGCATCGCTGACGCCTTCCACCTGATTGAAGCGGGCGGCGGCGTTGCGCACATGAGTCGCATTCTCCAGCGGTTCCTTACTTTCTTTAGGAAATGCGAAACTCTTGGCGGATATTCGATCACGCGATGCAGCGGTGAGCTTGGCCATGATTGCTCCTTCTCTATGCTCGTTAGAATAGTCCGCAAGATCGAGCGCGACAATCGGGTGATTCTCGTAGATTTTCGGGTCAAACGGCGGTGAGTTAAAATCAAGACGAGTCCTCTTTGCGAGAGTGGCGGAATTGGCAGACGCACCAGACTTAGGATCTGGCGGGTAAAACCGTGGGGGTTCGAGTCCCCCCTTTCGCACCAAACCTTCTCAATCAAATCTTCTCCATCGAGTGGGGTCAACTAAGAACGGCGGTCAGGTTTGACCGCCGTCCTTGTCGTTGTGCGCACGTTGCTGCGCACTAAAATCCACACCTAAAACGTAAGGCTCAGCGACATCTGGATTTGGCGCGGGCTGCCGATGGTTTTGTTGGTGACGCCGAGACCGCTTCCGGTGGTGGGGCAGACATAGAGCGAACCGGAAAATTGCGTGTTGCAAGGGTTCAAGGTTGCGGGCAGGGCCGCAGGACTTTGCGTCCAGGGGAAGCCTTGGAAGTTGATGTTCTGGCTCACGTCATCGATCGGAATATCGAAACTGGCGGTGTTGGTCAGGTTGAAGACGTCAAAACTGTACCGCAGCGAGTAGCGCTCGGTTAACGCTGTCATCTTGATGATCGATAGGTCGGCGCGTCTTTGCCAGGATTGGCGGAAGATATTGCGCTGGCCATGACTGATGAAGTTCGTTTCGTAAGGATCGTTGGAAGGGATCGCTCCGTTCAAATCTCCTGGATTGAACAGATTTATCCCGAAACAGTTGGCATCGAGAGCGGGAGAACCGGGAATTGCCCCGGAAGCACCCGTGAGGGCTTTTTTAGGCGTGCAACCGGAGAGCGGAACAACGGGATTGGTGATGCCGTCGTTGACGCCGTAGAAAATGCTTCCGACCGCACCGGAATAATCGACAACGCTGTATGGTTGGCCGCTCTGAATCACGGTCAAGCCGGAAAGAGCCCATCCATTGGCGAACTTGCCTTTCAAAGTCGCAGACGCGAAGAACGTGGGCAGTTCGTAGTGATAGGTGAAATTGATGACATGCTTGCGGTCGTAATCGGAGAGGCCGTAGCCGGAGCGCAGGTCGAGGGGATTATTGCCGTTGTAAAACAATCCGAGCGCGCTTTGTTCGTCGGTGGAGTGGGAGTAGGTGTACGAAAAACCGACTTGCAAGCCATGGCTCATCCGCTTCTCGACGTGGGTTTGCAGAGCGTGGTAGGCGGAGATCCCAGCGGCGGTATAAGACTCGGATTCGGCGGAGTAACCGATATAGGGAACGCGAAGATCGACGTTTCCGCCTTCGAAAGGTTTGCAGGTACGGCTGTGCCGCTGTCGGGCAGCGAATTGATCGGATGGGTTTCGGCGTTAAGGATGTGTTTTCAGTCGTGACGATGCGAATAGCCGTAGGTATGATCCTGCTCGAATTGCGTGCCCTTAAGTATCGGACTCGTAGGCGAGGCGATGCGGGCCTGATTGAACGGCAGAGGGACGACTTCGTGGCGACCGAGATTGCCGACGTAACCGATGTCGATGACCAGATCGTGACGCGGCTGCCATTGAATGTCGAGGGTCTGATTCATCGAATACGGCAGTTTGTTGGCGCGGTTGTAGTCGGCGAACGAAAACAGAGGCACACCTTCTTCGATCGTGCCCGCATTGGGGAGATTCAACTGGGTGGGGTCGCCTGTCGGAAGAGGACCTTGCGTGACTCCAAAGGGATTCTCAAAAGTGCAGTTGGTGTAGGCGAAGATACTGCACGCGGATGTATTCACCCACGGAGGAGTCTGGTTGACACCGAATGGACCACCGGCAATGACGCCGGAGGCAAAACCTGGAGATAGATACGTGAAGAGTTGGCCGCGATCGTAGTACATGCCCCATCCGGCGCGGACGACGACTTTGTCGTTGAACATTCGCGGGCTCCAAGCCACACCGAAGCGCGGCGCGAGACCCCATTGACGGCCGGTGAGAGTTGAGTCGCTGACGCCATTCTTTCCGGCCACGATGAAGCCGTCGTTGGTGATGGTGTCGCTCGCCGGGTCGTAGCTGTATTTCGAGGGATCGAAGTTGAAGATGCGGCCGTATTTTTCCTTGAGACCTCCGTGGTAGTCCAAGCGGAGGCCGGCGGTGAAGCTGAGGTTGGAGCGGATTTGAAATTTGTCCTGTACGTACCAGCCCGTGTCGTTGGCGCGGAAATAGCGGTTGGCATCGCCTTGCAGGAAGTTCGTGGTGATGAATCCGCTGGCGGTATACGTGATCGGTGAACCGGTAAGAAGGCTGTCAAAACTGGTGAAGCCGACCATGCCGTCGTCTGTTCTGCGATCACGGGCGTTGAGTTGGGTATAGGCGAAGCTGCCACCGAAGGTGAGGGTGTGTTTGCCGTGGTTCCAGATGGCGTTGACCGAGGGCATCCAGCGATTCTGGAAAACGCCGGTGAATGCGCCCTGCGACGCGGCGGTGGAACCGATATTGGCGCCTGCGTTGAAAACGAAATTCACGTTACCCGGGCCGTCGTTTCCAAAATTGTCATTGATGGTCATGCCGGGGAAACGGGTCGAACCAAAAGTATTGATATTGAAGGCCTGCGGTGTGAAGGGTTGAGCGATAGTGCTGTAAACCTTTTCGCGGAGGAAACCAAAGACCTCGGTGATGCTGAGACTCGGCGTGATCGACTGCGTGTTGGTAATACTGGCGACGTGGCTGCCGGCGTCAAGGTGCTGCGAGAAGCCTTCGAAGGATGAGAATCCAAAGGGAGCGGTTGTCGGATCGTGCTGATAGTAGTACTTGAACGACAGCGTGTCTTTGGAACTGGGCTGGTAATCGAGGTCGGTTACAGCCTGATCTGAAATGAAGTATGCGGGCTGAGTGAGAAAAACGTTTTCAGGGAAGTTGATGGTCGGAACGAAATTCGGATTGGCTGACGGCATGAGGAACTGACCGTTCGGCAGTTTGTACTGCAACATGGCGAGTGCGTTTGCATCCACGCCAGCGGCGGTTAAACACGTTAACAGCCCAGTTGGTGCAGGATCTTGGGGGACGCACGGGCCCATCTCAGTAGTTCTAAAATCCACATTGTCCAAAGCCACAAGCGTTGGCACTGTGCGGTCGTCGGTTAATCCATAAGGCACGGCGGTGCGGGAGGTTCCGATTTCGTAGTCGGCAACATGAAGATGCTGGTAGCTGACGAAGGCGAAGAGTTTGTCTTTGATGATCGGGCCGCCGAATGTGCCTCCGGCGTTGTAACGATGTAACTCAGGTACTTTGTCGTTGCTCGGGATATTCGGATCCTGGTTGTAGAAGTAGGGAGCGGCGTTGAGCCAGTCGCTTTCGCGGTGGCCGTAGAGGCTGCCGTGAAAACGGTTGGTGCCAGAGGCGGTGCTGATGTCGATGTGCGCGCCGCTGGTCGAGCCTTGCTGCGCGTCGTACATCGAGGTGTTGACGCGAAACTCCTGAATCGTCTCTGGCGCGGGCGTCGGCAAAGCCTGGCCGATGGCGAGGTAAGGAGACGCGGAGCTTTGCAGGACTTCGGCGGTGGTGCTGGAAGCTCCGGCAATGCCGGTGTTATTTACGACGCGCGCCGAAGCGACGCTGCTGGTGCTCTTGCCGTTGAATAAGTTGCTGGCGTCGACTCCGTTGAGAAGGAATGTGTTGCTGGTGTCGCGCTGGCCATTGGCCCAGATGGGCTGATTGCCGAGGCCTGCGTTTGCGCCCGTGCCGGCCGGCAATTCCGCGCTCACTCCGGCGGAGAGGACGGCGAGGCCGGTGAAGCTGCCGGTGGGCAGCGGGATGTTATCGATCTGATCTTTTTCCAGGATGTAGCCGTTGGTGGTGTCGACGGCATTCATCAGGGGCTCGGCCTGGACTTCGACTACCGTCCCGACCTGTCCGACGGGTAGCGATACGTTTACGGTCGCCGTGCGGTCGGCCTGCACGGTGATGGAGGGAATTTTTTGGGTTTGGAATCCTTCGTGAGTGAAGGTGAGGGTGTAGGTGCCGATGGGCAGGTTGACGAAGTCGTAGATGCCGCCGGTGTTGGTCTTCTGCGCGCGCGTGAGCTGGGTCTGGTCTCCTACAAGGGTGACGGTAGTGTCGGGCAGGACTCCGCCAGTCTTGTCAGCGACGGCACCGGTGATACCGCCGAGCGTTTGCTGCGCTTCGGCTTGCCGTGGTGAGACGAGAGACATCCCCAGGGAAATTGTTGCGACGAAAACGGCCAGTGCGACACTTCTTCGTTTGTTCTTCGGTTTGCTCATCGGTTTGCTCTTGGGCATCCATTACCTCGAACGAGTTTTTAGGTACACGTATGCGGTATCGCTTGCCAACGATTGACCAGTACATTGTTGTTCATGTTGTTCGCGCAGAGCTGGTTTGCTCTGCGCGGCTGCACGTCGCAAACGATTGACCAATTTACGCGACTCAGGTGCGGAAGGAAAGCACGCGATGCAGTGAAAATTTACTTGGGTCGGATCAGAAATTCTTATCGGTGCGCGCGAAAGCCGAACCAGAGTTTCCTACTTAGCAGCGTCTATCGATGCTGTTGCTGAGTTGCGCTCACGCCAAAAGAACCACAACAAACCACCGACCAGATATGCCAGATAGATATAGGGGAGCTTGCCGTACGGGCCTTCGGGGATGGGATAGAGATTGCCGAGGAGAGCGAGAAGCATAGCCGCGCATGCCAGCACCGAGAGAATTCGTTTGCTGGGGCGATAGGCGCCGTGAGCCTTTAAATATCCCGGAAGCGCGAGCGTCATCAGCGCGTAGGCGACGATGAAGCCGTAGGTAGCAAGCGATCCCATCCAGCCATAGACATCGAGTCCGCTGGCACCGCGGGCGGCGAGCACGATTACGGGTAGGACTGAGACGACACCGGTGACCAGGATGGCGCGGCCGGGAGTCTCGTGGCGGTGATGAGTGTGGCGCAATCCGTTGTGAGCGAGGCCGTCGTGCGACATCAGGAGAAGAACGCGGGCGGCAGCGGTGATGCAGGCGAGAGTGCAGGCAAACATGCTGACGAGCGCTCCGATGTCAATGAGGAGGCCGAGAACGGGGAGGCCGCCGAGTGCGGCTAGAACACGCAATGGCGCCTGATTTGATCCCAGGTCCTGACCGGCGGCGCGGAATCCGAGGACCTCTGTGTAGGCGCAGAGAGTGAAGATTGCGCCCGCCAGCAGTGCGCTTTGAATCACGGCGCGTGGGATGGTGCGGAGCGGGTTGCGGGCTTCGGAGCCGAGGGTGGTGGCGCTTTCGAATCCGACAAAACTAAAGAGAGACAGGACGAGGCCGAGACGCAGGCCGCTGCCCGTCATGCCGCGCAATCGGAATTGTTGCAGGTCGGGATGGAAACCGGTCCGGACCAAAACCAAAACTACCAGGGCAAGAATCAGAGTGACGGAGAGGGCTTCGATCCACAGCATCAGGCGGGCGGAGATTTCCACGTCGCGCCAGGCGATCCAGATGGCAACGGCGGCGCAGACGAGCGCCAGAAAGACGGCGGAAGTGCCATGGCCGGTAGCGTCATGAAGGAGCAGGTTGCCGTAGTGATAGAAACCTCCGGTGACGCTGCTGGCAGTGGCGATGTAGGCGAGGAGCAGGCTCCAGGCAGAAGTTGCGCCGACGAACGGTGGCATGACTTTCGAGGTGTAGATGTAGAGTGAGCCGGGAGACGCGGAGTAGCGCGCAAATTCGGCGACGCACAGGGCGACGAGCAGGACGGCGAGCGTCGCCAGCAGATAGGCCAGCCATGTGCCATTTCCGGCGAGAGCGCAGACCAGCGGTATCGTTGCGGCGGGAGTGGTTGTCGGGGCGATGGTGGAAACGGATTGCGCGAGCGTTTCGAGGGGTGAGAGCGCTCCACCGCGGAGTCCGTACGTCGGTTGCGAGGTCTGGGGCGGCGCGGTTGTGGCCATCAGGCTTTCACTCTTTCGTGAACAAAATTGGGAGAGCGTCGTGGCGGTTTACGATAAAGGTCTCGACTGGAGGACGCAAGAGGCATCCGTGAGGTCGGCATCGACCGCGGCTTGGAATTTTCGATTTGACGAAGCGGAAAGTTTGCTCACAGCAACTCAAGCCCGGTTTCTGGCCCCTGTGGTCGAGTGTTTGGCTTAAGATCATTGGCTAACTCGACTAACTGTATCGATCATGGACTAACTGCGGGCCTTTGCGCAGAAAATGGAGAGTATATGAAGCTCGAACGCGGAGTGCTGAAGAGCCTTCCGAAAGTTCTGTTGCATGAGCACCTGGATGGAGTGCTGCGCCCGAAGACGGTGATTGAGTTGGCGAGGAGCGTTGGGTATGCGCATTTGCCGACAGAGGATCCCACGGAACTTGGGGAGTGGTTTTTTCGAGGGGCGAACCAGGGAAGTTTGCCGGAATATCTGAAGGGCTTTGCGCACACGATCGCGGTCACGCAGACGGAAGAGGCGCTGGAACGAGTCGCGTATGAACAGGCCGAGGACTTGAGTCAGGACGGCGTGGTTTATTTCGAGACGCGGTTTGCTCCGGTCTTTCATACGAGGATGGGACTGACGCACCAGCAGGTCGTTTTGGCGGTGCTCAAGGGACTGGAGCGCGGGCGGAAGGATTTTGGAATTGCTTCCGGATTAATCATCTGCGCCATGCGCAACATGGATGTGTCGCTCGAAATGGCGGAGTTGGCGGTGGATTTTCGCGGTCGCGGTGTGGTCGGGTTCGATTTGGCGGGCGAGGAAGGTGGACATCCTCCGAAAAAACATGTGGACGCGTTTCACTACATTCAGCGGCAGAACTTCAATATCACGATTCACGCGGGCGAGGGTTACGGTAAGGAATCGATCTGGCAGGCGATTCAATATTGTGGTGCGCACCGCATCGGGCACGGGACGCGGCTCATCGATGACATCGCGGTCGCGGACGGCAAGGTGGTGAAGCTCGGCGATCTTGCGCAGTATGTTCTCGACAAGAGAATTCCGCTGGAGATCTGTTTGATCAGCAACGTGCACACGGGGGCGGCGAGTAGTTTGGCGGAGCATCCGTTCAAGATTCTCTGGCCGGCCAAGTTTCGTGTGACGCTCAACACCGACAACCGGCTGATGAGCAACACGTCGATGACCAAAGAGTTCGAGGCGGCCGCGGATACGTTCGGGCTGCAGTTGGGCGATTTCGAAAAGCTCACGATCAATGCGATGAAGAGCGCATTCCTGCCCTACGATCAGCGGATCGATTTTATTTATTCGAAGATTAAACCGGGCTATGCGAGGATTCGCGAGTCGTTGACGCGCGATCATTAACGCGCGAGTCTTTCACGAAGGGACAAGAAGAGCGAAAAGCCTGATGGGAGGAGATGTGATCCACGGTCGAGGCCGATTGGCGCGGTTGTCGTGCGTGCTGGCGGGGATGGCGCTCTGCGGTTCAGTTGTGGGGCAGAGCGGCCCGGTGAAGCCGATCACGGTCAAGGTCGTGGTGGTCACGATGTTTGAGCGCGGCGAAGATGCCGGGGACGTTCCCGGAGAATATCAATTGTGGGTGGAGCGCGAGCACCTGGATCAGATCATCGAGTTGCCCGCGGGATATCACCATGTGCGGATGAACAAAGATGGAGTGCTCGGCATGGTCACCGGAGTAGGGACGGCGAAGGCGGCCGCGTCGGTGATGGCTTTGGGACTTGATCCGCGTTTTGATTTTTCGAAGGCGTATTGGATTGTCGCGGGCATTGGTGGAGGCGATCCGGCAGACGTGTCGGCGGGGTCGGCGGTCTGGGCGGAGCACGTGGTCGATGGCGATCTGTCATATGAAATCGACGCGCGCCAGATTCCGGAGTCCTGGACGACCGGGTATGTTCCGTTGCGAAAGGGCACGCCTTATGAACCTCCAGCGAGCGATTCGTTCGGCGAGGTTTATACGCTGAATCCGGCTCTGGTGGACTGGGCATTTCGGCTTACTCGAGATGTGGCACTTACCGACTCCGATACCTTGCGTAAGTCGCGGGCGCGATTCCCTGGATTTCCGAATGCGTTGAAGCCTCCATTTGTGACGCGTGGCGACACGTTATCGGCCAGCACGTTTTGGCACGGCTCGAAGTTCGAAGACTGGGCCAATGCCTGGACGCGTTATTTCACCGGCGGCCAGGGTAACTACATGATGGCGGGCATGGAGGATTCGGGGACGCTGCAGTCGCTGACGTTTCTGAGTCACGCCGGACGTGTGGATTTGCAGCGTGTTTTGGTGCTGCGCACGGTGAGCAATTACGACCGCGAACCTCCGGGAACGGCGGTTGCAGACAGTTTGAAAGAAATGGTGTCAGGAAATTATTCGGCTTATCTGCCGGCTCTGGAAGCGGCGCAGATTGTAGGCGATCGCGTCGTGCGCGATATTGTCGAGCACTGGAGCGAGCGCGAGGCGAGTATCCCGCACGCCCCGTAGCGCTGACTGATTATTCCCAATGCTGGTTAATCCCAATGCTGGCGGGTCAGGCGGACAAGGCTGCCAAAGTCTCGGCGAGCACGAGTGTTCCGCGGGCGATGTCTTCCGGGGTCGCGTATTCGTCGGGGCGGTGGCTGTAACCCTTGAAGCAAGGGATGAACAACATCGCGACGGGCGCGATGCGAGACATGAAAAGCGAGTCGTGGTAGGCGCGGCTTACCATGGGGCGAAAAGTCAGTTTGTGTTTACGGCAGGCCCCGGTAAGAGCTTCGATGATCTCGGGCGCGCACTCGGCGGGTGCGTCGGCGTTGATGAGTTCCGAGTGAATCGAAACGTGGCGCTTAGCGGCGATTTCGTGGCAGGCGGCATCGACGGCCCGCATCACGGCGTCACGCCGCGGGAGATTGGTGTCGCGGATGTCGGCGGTCAGGTGAACGCGGCTGGGGATACTGTTGACGGCGCCCGGGAAGACATCGCAGATGCCGACGGTGGCGACAGTATCGGGTGCTCCACTGGAGCGGGCTGCGGTTTCGATCGCCAGGATTAATTCGGCGCCGGCGCAGAGCGCATCTTTGCGATCGGGCATAAGGACTGCGCCCGCGTGTCCGCCAGAGCCGTGAATGGTGAGGCTCAGGCTGGCGGGAGCGGCGATTTTGTTGACTATGCCGAGCGGAACTTGCTGCTGTTCGAGCAGAGGACCTTGTTCAATGTGTAGCTCGACAAAAGCCTTGTAGTACCCTTCGGGGAGTTGTACGCCTTCGAGTTCTCCTTGGAGTGCTGCGCCGCGGCGAACTTCTTCCAGCGATACTCCATCCTTATCGACCAATTTTCTGGCCGCGTCCGGCGACAAAATTCCGGAGAGCAGGCGGCTGCCGAGACACCCGATGCCGAAGCGGGTTGGTTCTTCTGAGGTGAAGACGAGCAACTCGATCGAGTGCCTGGGGCGGAATCCGGCGCGTTGCAATGAGCGGATCGCTTCCAAACCGCCTAAGACGCCGACGACGCCATCGTATTTTCCTGCGTTTGGAATGGCGTCGATGTGGGAGCCGGTGCCGACTGCGGGAGCGTGCGGATCGGAACCTGCCCAGCGGACAAAGGTGTTGCCGATTGCATCCTGCCGCACCGAGAGCCCCGCTTTTTCACAACGCACGCGTAGCCAGGCGCGCGCTTTCAAGTCTGCTGGAGTAAAGACGATACGGGTGACGGCTGGAGGTTCGGCCGCGGAGATCGTCGATAACTCCTCGATCTCGGCCAGCAGACACTTTGTGTCAATATCGATATTCAACATTCGTGTGGTAACACTGTTACAAACCACGCGCCCAACCCTATTATGCGGCGTCTAACGGGTGACGATTCGAGTTCTTATAGATGAGATACTTCGCGGGCACTTTCCCGATGGCTCCGAACCATTGCGGACACCAGGGAGCCATCCAAATGAAATCGCCGGCGGTCACCGGATACCAGGAATCACCCAGGCGGTAAATGCCGCCGCCTTCGAGCATGAGGAGTCCGTGCTCCATGACATGCATTTCGACCATACTCAACGCCGCGCCCGGTTGGTAGACCATGGTGTTGACCGCGAAATCGTGGCTCATGGTGTCAGGGAGCAGACACTTCACTTGTAGCGCGGGATCGTCGCCCAGTGGATGGGAACTGACTTGATCCTCGCTGGAGATGATGACGGCTGGCGACTGAACGGACGCAAAAGGGTGATAACGTTTTTCGATTACCGATGCTCGGCTCGTCTTGGTCGCGATCACACTATGGTCGACACCTGCGGGAAGATACGCGTAGCCGCGAGGCCCTAGCGTGCTCTTCTTTCCCTTCACTTTTCCTTTTTCTTCTCCCTTCACTTGCAGATTCAGATCGCCTTCGAGCACAAAAATGAAACGCTGGGCGGGGGTTGGGCCAAGCTCGCCATGTTTTTCGAATTCGGCGGTGTATTGGGTGAAGTCGGCACCCAGCGCGGGATTTGCGTGGACGATCGCGCAACATTTGCTCATTCCTGGGAGCGTGGTGCGGACGAACGTGTCTGGAGTCAGGAGGAGATGGTTCGGCTGCTGCGAACTGCGCGTTTGGCCTAGGTTATGCACGGGTGATCCTTTTTGTGAACTTCAGTGCGAACTCTGGTGAACTCGCCAGCTGATCGAGCAGGTGCGATCCGCACTCCAGCGCTCTGGCGACATCTGCGACTGCGACGGATTCGGCGGGGTCGTGGCTAATGCCGCCGGGAGTCCGCAGAAAGATCATAGCGGACGGGACTTTTTCAGCGAGGATCATGGCGTCGTGTCCGGCGCCGCTCGTCATGCGATGCGAGTCCGAGCCCGTTTTTCGGATTGCTTCTTCAATTTGTTCGACAAGAAATGGATCCATGGCAACGGCTCTCTGGTTGAGGAGGATGGTGTGTTGAAAGGAAACGCCGCGGCGATTGGCAATCTCCTCGGCCTGATGAATCAGATAGTCGGCGGTGCGCTCGCGGACTTCATCTGATTTGTGACGGACATCGAGAGTTGCGCGGGTTTCGCCTGCGATCACGTTCGCGGCTCCAGGCCTGGCTTCGATGCGTCCGACGGTAGCTACGAGATTCGGGTCGGTGTGGGCGGCGCGCTCGACGGCAACGATCCACTCCGCAGCGGAAGCAAGGGCATCGTGGCGGAGGTGCATGGGCGTGGTGCCGGCGTGATTGGAGTGGCCTCGAAATAAAAATTCCATGCGCGTCTGGCCGGCGATCGCGTCGATCGCTGCCAGCGGGCGGCCCAGCGATTCGAGGACGGGGCCTTGCTCGATGTGGAATTCGAGGTATGCGAGGGTGTCGTTGTTTAGAGCGGCGTCTGCGATATTGGCGGGATTGAGTCCGAAATGTTCGATGGCCGCGCGAACGGATGTGCCTGTCGCGTCGTTTAAATTTAGCAGTTCATCGTCGAGTCGCCCGACCAAGGCGCGGCTGCCGATGAATGGGGTTCCGAACCTTACTCCTTCTTCTTCAGAAAAAGCTGCGACCTCGATGGCATAGGGAAGTTTCTGGCCCTGGAGATTCTCAAGCAGGGCGACGGCAATGACTACGCCGAGGACTCCATCGTAGGCTCCCGCGTTGGGAACGGTGTCGAGGTGTGAACCCAGGAGCAGGCGCGGGGCATTCGGCTGCGCCGCCGGATAGAGAGCGCGCAAATTTCCGGCGGCATCGAGGGTGGTCACGGCCCCCGCTCTGGTCATCCAGTTGGCGATCTCGCGGTGACAGTTGTGCATCGGCGGAGAAAGAAAAGTGCGGCGGGTGCTGCCCGAATCCTCACTAAAAGACGCCAACCGCTTGCAGCGGGCGATCACTTCTTCAGCGCGGGTTGTCAGGCTTAGCGAAATCGGTGTCAAAGGTCAGTCCTGCCGGCGAAGGCGCGCTTCAATGGAGCCGTGTGGTTCGTCGATGGGGACGAAAATCTCGTTGGGATTGTCTTGTCCAAAACGCGAGAGATCGAAGAGGAGACAATGTTTGTTGGGCATCGACAAGTGGATCTCTTCAATCTCGGGAAGCTGTTCGAGCGCAGCTTGGCCCATGGCGTAGAGCGTGTGTTGGACTGATTTGCTGGTGTGGCCGGCGAACACGGCGAGCAGTATCTCGCGGATTTTCGTTCGCAACGCCGGAAATGACTTGGCGGCGGACAGATACTTCCAGCGGGCGCTTGCGGCAGTGCCAAACAAGCGGTCCGTCGCTTCGGGCAAGGTGGTGAGTGAATCTTTGATGAAGCCGGCGAATCCCGACCCGGCGGTTTTCATGATGACGAGATTTTCGAAGCCTGCCCAGACCGCTTCGCTAGCTGCGCGCGAACGGGAGACTTCGGCGGTCTGCAATTCGGCGCTCGATTGAATGAAGGTTGTGGGGTGCGGCTTTCCGTTGGTCGTGAGATGCTCCCAGGCTTTTTCCGCAAGTTTCACTTCCGCGGCCGTCACCTGAGGATTTCGATCGAGCAAGAAGCAGATCAGTTCTTTGCCGAACTCCTCCATGCAATCGGCCTTGGAAGTTCTGGCCAGCGAGTAGACAGTGTTCTTCATTGTGTCGGTGGGGAGAATTTTGCTGTTGTCGCCGTCGACGAAGCAGGATTCAAAATCTCCCTGAAGCAAAATCTCCACGGTCCATTCGCGAAAATCGTGGCGGCCGGGTTGACGCTTCACCCGGACAAGTCGGACGCGAGATTTGCCGTATTTGTTTTCGGCCAAGGCAATCATTGATGTCTCCCCGATGTCTCCCCAGTGACATCTCCCCAATCAACTTCCACGGTAAGTCGTGTAGCCATGCGGACTGAGCAGCAGGGGCAAGTGGAAATGGGATTCACCCTCGCGAACTTGAAATGTTATTTCAACCTGCGGATGGAGTGCTTCGATGTTTTGCGCGGCGTAATAGGCCGCGGTGTCGAAAGTGAGACGGTAGATTGACGGGATGAGGCTTTCGTTCTCGGGGAGCAACTGCGCGCAGCGGCCGTCGGCGTCGGTGCGGGCGGAAGACATGGGCGTCCACTCGCCCGTTTTATTTTGACGCTCGAGTTTGACCGGGACGTCTTTCGCCGGCTTGCCTTGGGAGGTGTCGAGAACGTGAGTGGAAATTCGATTCATGAGGCTAGCCATTTCTTCAGCCGGAGATGCATGATTTGCCGCTGCTGTTCGGCGGATTCGTGAAGTTCGGCCTCGTCGTCATTGCGTAACCGTCGCTGAAGAATCTGCAAAATCTCGTCCGGAGATTTTCCGGTGGCGCAGACGATGAAGATGCGATGGAACCTTTCTTCATATTCAGAATTGGCTCTCGCGAGATCGAACTTTATTTCATCGCCGGCTGAGGCGACGCGGCGTTGCTCTTCTCCCGACCATTCTGCCGAACGCGCCGAGGCAGCCGGATGCGCGCGCGATTCGCCGATGCGCGGATGGCTGCAAAACGCCTCCTTCCAGGCCGACTCGGGCAATCCCCACCATACCTCATCGCAGGTGGCGAGCAGAAGTGACTCGTTGGGAATCGGTCTTCGCGCGGCCATCGCGTGCGCCCATGCCGTGGAACCGCAGCAAGGCAGGATTTCGTTGGCAGCGGCGTTGGAGGGAAGAGTGTTCCATTGCCCCAGGACCGGCGCTTCAGTCATTTGTTGGCTCCAACCTTATCGACGGAGCGAGGTTGCTCAGAAATTCGGCGACCAGATTGCCTGCTACGGCAGCCCGGTAGCGGGCGGTCGAGCGGATGTCGTCAATGGGGCGGACCTCCGCGGCAGCCGTATTCTTGGCGGAGAGGATGAGTCCCGCATCGATTGATTTGCCTCTGATGATGCGCTCGGTCTCGGTTAAGCGGACCGGGATGGAAGCGATGCTGCCCATCGCGATGCGGATGTCGTTCACATTGACATTGGCATCGACCTCGCCATTCGTGATTCGCGCCAAGGCCGCGATGCACACTTTTGAAATGGCTTGCGCATTGCGAGCTCCGACTTTACGGGTGTGGTGATGGTACGCGGAAAATTGTCTCGTGAGACATATCGCGCGCACCAATTCATCGGGAGCGAGTTTGGTCTTGCGGTAGGCGGTGTGAAAGGTTGTGTAGGGAACGCGGCGTTCGCCTCGCGCGGAGACCAGAATTAATTCGGCCTCGTAAGCGAGCAAGGCAGGGAGGGAATCGGCGGCCGGGGACGCGTTGACGATGTTGCCTCCCAGGGTGCCGCGATTCTGGTTGGCGATTCCTCCGGTCCAACGCGCGGCGCTTGCAAGTAGCGGGAACTCGGCGTTGATTATGGCGTGCTCGCGCAATTCCGTGAAGGTGCAGCCGGCTCCTATCTGAATTTCGCCGGGAGAAACTTCGATGTGGCGAAGCTCGGGGAGATTGTGAATGCTGACGAGTTTGCGGGCGGAGAGTTTGCCAGCTCCGTACTGCACCATGACATCGGTACCGCCGGCGATGGGAAGCCATGCGCCGGGTTCGCGGTTGAGAAGCGATAACACGGCGGGCAAGGTGCCGGGGACAACGAGTTCGTATTCGCTGGGGCGGGACCTCATTTAGCCGCTTCCGATTTTGTTCCGGTCCGCCGTGCGGCTTCTAACACGGCCTCGCAGATTTGTTTGTACCCGGTGCAGCGGCAGAGATTGCCGGCGAGTCCCTCGCGGACTTCGTCTAGTGTCGGCTGCGGTTTCTCTTTGCAAAAGATGAGAAGCTGCGAGGATCATTCCTGGAGTGCAAATGCCGCACTGCGCTCCGCCGCAATGGAGAAAGGCTTGCTGGAGTGCCGTCAGTTGCGCATCGGGAGCCAAGCCTTCGATGGTGACGATGGTGGCGTCTCTCGCTTGCAGCGCGGGGATAAGACAGCTGTTCACGAGAAGGCCATCCATGAGGACGGAGCACGAGCCGCACTCGCCTTCGCCGCAACCTTCTTTTGTGCCCGTCAATCCGAGTTGATGGCGCAACAGGTCGAGCAGGCGCTCCATCGGGTGGGCATGCAGAGTGTGCAATTTGGCATTGACGGTGAGAGTGATTTCGGACTCTGGCATCGAGTTCATCGGCCGTTCACCGTCGCCGGTTTGATCCCCAATGCGGGTTGAGAATCGACAGCATCGAAAATGTCTTCCGACAGCAGGGGAATGGAATTGAAGGGAACGCCCATCGCGTCGACGACCGCATTGATGATGGCGGGAGCGGGGCCGTCCATCGGGAGTTCGCCGATTCCTTTGGCTCCGAATGCGCCGTGAACATTGCCGAGTTCTTCGAAAAAGACGCGAATCGGAGGCAGGTCGGCGGAGGTCGGCATGATGTAGTTGGTCATCTGGCCGTTTTGCATGCGACCTTGATCCCAAATTACTTTTTCGTAGAGCGCAAAGCCGATTCCCTGGGCGACTCCGCCGATGATCTGGCCCTCGGCGAGGATGGGGTGAAGAACGCGGCCAACTTCTTGCAGCGCGACGAAATCGTCGACGGTTACGCCATAGGTGACGAGATCGACGGTGACTTCGGCGATGTAGACGGCCCAGGCAAAGGCGGCGTAGGCTTCGCCACGATATTTTTCGTCGTCCCAGAAAATGCCCTCGGGCGGCTCGTACCGCGACATGGAGCGGAAAGGTCCGTGCTCGGCGACGTGGGCGCGACAGGCGGCGCGAAATTCTTCTGGCGTGTAGGGCTCGACGATTCTGCCGGCGGCGGTCAGCGTGTGCAGAATTCCTAACGCTGCAGACTGCACCAATTTTCCCACGACCATGATGGTGCGCGAGGCCACAGTGGGGCCACTATTGGGGACTTGCTTGGTGTCAGGTTGGGCTATTGACACATCTTCGTAGCGCACGCGGAGCGCCTCGGCTGCGATCTGGCAGAGGACGGTGTTGGTGCCTTGGCCGAATTCGGTGCTTGAGACGAGCACGCGGACGCCGCCATCTGCGCACGCTTCGACTCCGACGAGCGAATTCAGATAGCGCTCGCCCGATCCGGTGAAGCCAGCGCCGTGGAGAAAGGTCGCGATGCCGATGCCTTTTCTCGTGGAGAGTTTGTTGGCGGAATGTCGCAGATTGTCGTTTGCGAACCTTTCTTTCTTCGCGGTGTAGTCTGAAAGTTCGAGAGCTCGATCGAGGAGTTTGTCCAGATCGATTTCTTCACGGATTGTTTGTTCTGTCGTTGTCGTCTGACCGGGTTTGAGGAAATTGCGGCGGCGGATTTCGACTGGGGATAATCCAACGACCTCCGCGATGCGGTCCATGTGCCGCTCCATGGCGAAAATGGACTGTGGCGCGCCGAATCCGCGGAAAGCACCGTGGGGCGGGGCATTGGTGGCAACGGCTTTGGCGCGGATGCGAACGTTGGGCCAGTTATAAGGGCCGCCGGCGTGAATGGCTCCTCGCGAGAGGACGACCGGCGACAGAGTTTGATAGGCCCCGCCGTCGATGGCGAAATCGATCTCCCCGCCCAGAAGTTTGCCGTCGCGCGTCACGGCGGTGCGGTGCCGGGTCCGTGAAGGATGGCGCTTGGTGGTGGCCGCCATGTCTTCAAGGCGGTCATAAATAATCTTGACTGGCTTTCGCGACTTGATGGCGAGAAGTGACGCGTGCGCCGCGATGATCGACGGGTAGTCTTCTTTGCCTCCGAAGGCGCCGCCGGTTTCCATTTGCACGACGCGGACTCGATTCTCGGGCAATCCGCAAAGACGCATGAGGGCTTTGTGGACATAATAAGGACACTGGAGCGATCCCCAAACGGTGATGCCTTGCTCGGGATCGAAGGCTGCGATCATTCCGTTGTTTTCGATGTAGAGCTGTTCCTGGGCGCCGGTCGTGTATTCGGCTTCTACGATGTGATCGGCTTTTTCCCACACGGCGTCGAGGTTACCTTTTTCGATCAGGTAGGTTTTGAAAACGTTATCCGCGCCCCAGATGATTTGTGAAAGGCGTTCGCTTTCGTCGATGGTGAAGATGGCAGGGAGCGGATCGTACTCGATCTTGACCGCGTCTACGGCTTGCGGCAGAAGATGACGGTCGGGATGCGCGAGCAGCAGAATTGGTTCTTCGGGATGGTTGACGATGCCGTTGGCGAGGCAGGGCTGATCTTCGCCGATCAGGGCGACGCAATTTTTTCCGGGAATGTCATCCGCGGAAACGATGATGAATTCGTTCCATTTTATGCCGGGGCCGAAGATGATGTTTTTGATTGTGCCGCGGGGGATGCGGCTGCGAACCGTTGCTCCGTAGAGCATGCCAGGCAGAGACATGTCGTCGACGTAGCAAGCGCGGCCGGTGATTTTGTCTCGGCCCTCCATGCGCGCGACCGATGTGCCGACGATGCGATGGTCATTCATAGGTAATCGTGCATCGGTAAGATGTTACCGATCCTTAGCGCTGTGTCTCCCTCTGAAACTCTCGGCGAAATTCACGCCCGGCAGGCTCTCCGGGGAACTTACCTTCATCAAACACGAGTGCGCCCCTCAGATAAGAGGCTTTGACAACTCCGCGCAGCGTTTCTCCCATGTAGGGCGAGATCGAGTGCCGGTAGTGCAGCCGATCTTTGGTTACGACGAATTTGCTTTCGGTATCGAAGATAACAAAATCGGCGTCGTAGTCTGGCGCTATTTTGCCCTTACGCGTGTGGCAGCCGACGAGCACCGCGGGCGCCGATGACATCCAGCGGGCGATGTCAGGGAGGGAGAATCCGCGAGCGTGGACTTCGGTATACATCAGTGACAAAGCCAGCGAGAGGCTGGCGATGCCTCCCCATGCGGTTCTGAAGTTGCCTTCCCCAAGCCGCTTCATTTCCGGAGGACAAGGAGAGTGGTCGGTTACCACGAGATCGATATCTCCTTCTTTTAGCGCCAGCCACAATCGTTCGCAGTTCTCACGACCGCGAATGGGTGGCGCGCATTTGCACACGGTTGCTCCATTGGGAATGGTTTCGGCCGCGAGATGCAGATAGTGAGGGCACGTCTCGACAGTCACGGGCAGGCCCTCGGCGCGAGCGCTCCGCAGCATAGGCAGAGCGCTGCTTGCCGAGAGATGCACGATATGCAGATGAAATTTATATTCGCGACAAAGTGCCAACAACATTTCGATCGCCGACAATTCGGCTTTCTCGGGGCGCGACTGGAGGTAGGTTTGATAAAGCGACCAGTCGGCACTGGCATTGACCAAATTGTTGGTTGCGGCATCGATCGGAGCGGACAGTTCCGCATGGACCAGCAGCGGCAAACCAGTGCGCGCCACGTGGGGCAAGGCAGATACCAATTGGCGTTCGGTCACCATGGTGAACCCGTCGATGCCGGGATGGATGAGAAAACACTTGAAGCCGGGGACGCCCGCGGCAGCGAGTGGTTCGATGTCGTGCTGATTGTCCGCGACCACTCCTCCCCAAGGGGCCCAGTCGACGCGGCATCGACGCTCGGCGGCTGCGCGTTTGGCTGCGAGCGCGGTGACGGTGGTTGTCGGAGGCAGGCAGTTAAGCGGCATATCGACCAACATCGTGTAGCCTCCGGCTGCCGCTGCTCGGGTCGCTGTCTCGAAGCCTTCCCAGTCGGCACGGCCCGGATCATTAATATGAACGTGAGAATCGACGAGGCCGGGAAGGATCGCTGCGTCGCCAAAGTCGCGAGTGACAGCGTGCGGGGGGATTTGATGGGGGGAGACTACCTGTTTAATGCGATCGCCTTGCACGAGGATGGCGGCGGGACGAACTCCATCTGGGGTGACGATGCGTTCGGAAAGGAAGGCGCGCAACGTCATGGGGATAAGTGCCTCGACTTATGAGCGTCGAGTGCGGTTAGTGTCAGGCAAGAGCGTATCGGGATGTACGCGCTTTTTCAAATCGCCGTCATCGATAAATTTAACCAGAAATAAACGAGAGAGGCCGCAGTGGGGGCCGTATACTTGCTCGCGGCTTCGGCCACAAAGATGGCTTCGAACAGGCGGGTAGCGGCGAAACAGGTAGCAATAAGAATATGAGTAATCCATTCATGGCGCGCGCCATTGAGCTTGCGGTCGAGAGCGTCGAGTCGGGGCGCGGCGGCCCATTTGGGTCCGTGGTGGTACAAGGCGGAGAGATTGTCGGCGAGGGAGGGAATCGCGTGACCTCGACGAACGATCCGACGGCGCATGCCGAGGTGCTTGCGATTCGACAAGCGTGCGCAAAGCTTGGCGTTTTTGAACTGAAGGGCTGCGAACTTTACACTTCGTGCGAACCGTGTCCGATGTGTCTGGGCGCGATTTATTGGGCGCGACTGGAGCGCATTTATTTTGCCAGCACCGCCGAAGATGCGGCAAAAGTAGGATTCGACGATTCCCTGATTGACCGGGAACTGAAATTGCCTTGGGGAAAACGGCGGATACTGACGATCCAGGTCATGCGTGAAGAGGCCTTGGCCAGCTTTCGAGCCTGGGCCGCAAAAGCCGATCGCCAGATGTATTGAGAGCGTACGTCTGCAAGCATGTGGTTCCGACTCTGCGCCTGTACCGATCTGAATTCGGTCTGCTACAATTCAGCACAGAGCATGGACAGATGCTCGGCGTCGCGATAGCCTGCGGATCGTATGAAAAGCAAGTAGGGGACGTAGTTCAGTTGGTTAGAACGCTGCCCTGTCACGGCAGAGGCCGCGGGTTCGAGTCCCGTCGTCCCCGCCATTCTTTTCAGTGAGTTGGAACGAATGGTACCCAAAAGTCCAACCCACAATTGCACCCACGCCTTCATTGGACGGTCTCCCTCTCGAATCCCACCGCATCAATGAATTTGGCCTGAGCGGCGATCATCTCGTCGAGGTCCTCGTCCGTATACAGGTCGAGCGTGGTCTGAATCCGCGAGTGCCCCAAGATTCCTTGCACGGTCTTCGGGTTCTCTTTCGCCTTGTTCACAAGCCAGTTTGAGAGGCTGTGTCGAAGGTTGTGAAGACCCTAGCGATGCCCATCTGGGATGGGAACGCCCGCCGCTTTCGCCGCAGGCCGTAAGTAGTCGGAGCAAAATACCGACGAACAAATCGGCACTCTGCCGCTTCTATTCATCGACGCAAACACGAAGTCCGTGGGCTTGGCGTATGGCGTTTGCCTATGCCACTCGTGCAAGTAGTGTGCTAACACGCGGCCCATTGGTACATCGCGTTCCGAAGACGGAGTCTTGGTGCTTCCGTCCACGCCCGTCTTCTTCCACGACTTGACGATGCTGATCTTCCGCTCTTCCCACAGGATGTAAGCCCAGCGGAGTGAAAGTACTTCTGAGCTTCGAATTGCCGTCGCCCCTACGAGAAACACCAGAGTGAAGTGCAGCATGTTCGCCATCAGAAAACGCAAGATCAAGAGCGTCTGAGCCGGAGTGATCTTGATCGCCTTGTACGTGGTCTTGACGCTGGTCCTCAGGCCTTCCACCGGATTCTTCGTTACTTTCTTGTGGATGATCCCGATTTTGAAGATTCGGTTCATGATGCCCCGAATCTTCGAGACTGTAGTCCACCCGTACTCTTCCTTGTTGTGCAGAGCATTGAACCACTTCTGGATTTCAAGCGGCTCCATGTCCTCCGCGATCTGGTCGCCCCACTCGGCGATCAGGAAGTCGCGGACGTAATGGTCAAGAATGGGCTTCGTGTTCTCCGACTTCGGGCTGGCTGTTACCTCTGGATCGAATTCGACCTTAAGGTAATACTCCGCAAGCTGATTGAACCTGACACGCTCGGGCTTCGGGTTGGTGCAATTGATCCTGACTCGAAGCCCGAGACGATCAGCCTCGACATTCGCTTCATCCTCGTGGGGAAAATCGCTGACAAGACCGACGACGAGTGGCGTTTGTTCTTTGCCCTTGATCCGGTAGCGAAGTACCCAAGTCATTCCTTCTTTCCTTTTTACTTGTTTCAAACTCCCCCGCTGGTATGCCATCTAACGGCCTCCTTTGCGGGAGCTGCCGGACGGCATTGTATTGCCTTGGGGTTCAGTTTTGCTAACACAACTGATGGTGTTGTGAGCGAGCATCCAAGTGCGAAGTTCGCTGAGCAAGTAACGCCATGTCCGACGCTGTGCCGATCCGGGTAATGGATGGGCAGGAATGAGCCGACGATCCGAGAGCCTTAGGAGATGCTTACGAGAGCACGAGAGAAACTTGGACGCGACTGCGGCGTCCACGAAGTATTCCTCCTGTACATATTGAGAGCAGAGTGCTTGCTCGTGGGAAGGATTATTGCAATTCGACTGTGACTTGAGGGTGTCCAAACATTTTGCCTCCGCTGTTTCAACTGGACCCCCCGGCGTCTTCGTACATGCTGACGATGTTGACCCATGTTGGTTCGCATCGGGCGTCTGAGGGATTGACACATGGCCGTGGCTATCAACATCGACGCTCGCTGCTGAGTATTAATACCGAGTATTTAAGGTGGGTCCCTGCTCTTTTCGCATCTGGACGAATCCAGACCGCTGGCACCTTCTAAACCTGTCGAAATGGCGGTCAGATTTTGCTCTCGGGTTTATTTTCAATTTTTTCGATTGTGGGCCTTCAAAGAAAGTCCGGAAGTCTCTGATTTAATGGCAAATCCGGTTTTGAGTTTCTAGCCGAATTGCGATTTCACTTAGTAGAATAGAGTGCGGATAGAGATCAGCAGTGGGTGCAACGCCCATCCTTTCTAAAGGTCTCTAGCCGAGGTAGTAGTGGTGGTTCGGCACACTCTGAACCCCGCAATGCGTGCGGCAAAACGCGTCCCTTCCGGCCCGTAAGTTGAGGCTTGGCTGAGAGCGAAAATCCCCAAGCAAACTGTGTACTGAACCACGCGGAAACACGTGTGTCCGCGAGAGAGCGGGCGTGTGCCTGAGCACAGGAAGACTTGGGTTGCCTTTCCAACTCGGCATGGCCTTCGCAACCTCGCGATGTTCACCGAACGGGACCGCCAAGATGATGGTGTCGGCCTCAAGTGCATCCTGCAGCGACCTGGCGACGACCGTGGGTCCAATCGCCCGAGCCTGCGGCGCCAACGCCCCAGGCGGCCGGCGACTCGCGACAGTCACGTTGATGTTTTTACGGGCGAACGCGTGGGCGAGGACCTGGCCTATCTTGCCGAATCCGACAATCGCATAGCTCATAGTGCTTCTCCGATCATGCTTCTCCGATCCATGTTGATATTGATCCCAACCGCCGACTTCAGATGGCCGAGAAGCCACCGTCGACATTCAACTCCACCCCGTTCACGAAGCTCGAATCGTCGGAAGCAAGAAACAGTGCGACTGTCGCGATTTCCTCAGGTTGACCCATCTTTCCTCGCGGGATCAGGGATTCGAACATCTCCTTCGCCTCCTTGGTGAGAACTTCTTCCTGCATCGGTGTGGCGATCGGCCCCGGGCCCAGCACGTTCACGCGGATATTCCTGCCCTTCAGTTCGTTGAGCCACGTGCGTGCAAAGGAGCGCAATGCCGCCTTACTCGCCGCATACACGCCGAAACCAGGAAAACCTTTCACCGAAGCAACGGATCCGGTCATGATGATCGATCCGCCATCGTTGAAAAGCGGCAACGCCTTCTGAACCGTAAACAGCGTTCCGCGCGTATTCAGGCCGAAGGTCTCATCAAAGTGCTGCTCGGTAATCTCGCCCAGTGGTAGGGCCTCGCCCCTGCCAGCGCTCGCGAACAGGACGTCGATCCTGCCCTTTTCGCGCTTGACCGTATCGAACAGACGATCGAGGTCGTCGAGGTTGGCCGCGTCACCGCGCACGCCGGTCACGTTTCGGCCAATCAGCTTGACCGCCTCATCGATCTGCTCCTGCCTCCTACCCGTGATGAAAACGTAGGCGCCTTCCTCAACAAAGCGCTTGGCGCTCGCCAGCGCCATGCCGCTCGATCCACCCGTGATGACCGCAATTTTTCCTTCAAGCTTTCCCATAATTTCTCCCTTCGGTAGATGTGTAGCATTCGGTACAGTAGAGTAGAGTTCTTTAGCGGTGGACGAGAACTGCTCAGGAGTCCTAATCCTTTGTCTATTCGTCCAAAGTATGGAGGCTAACTTGGACCCGATAACAGACATCTTCAGGACGATGCACGTGACCGCTTTCGGTTTGCACCGGCTCGAAGCCACCGCCCCGTGGGGGATAAAACAGGAAAACCAGACCGAAGAAAAAGTCACGCCTTCTGACAAAAAGATGTCACCCACAGATTTGGCGCACTTCGCCATGCTTTCGCGCGGCAACTGCTGGTTGAGTGTGGAAGGGATTGCGGAGCCGATTCCCCTCACCGGTGGTGATTGCTTTTTACTGGCTAAGGGGACTTCGATTGTTTTGCGCGACAGCCCGCGAACACGTCCGAGGTGGAGTTTCCGCGAGATCGGGGCCAAGGCAAACGGTAATGTCGCTCTTTGTGGCGGCGGTGGCGCACCGACAACAATCGTCTGTGGATCCTTGAGTTTCGATCGCGCCAGCCTGAGGCCGATCACTCAGTTATTGCCGAGCTTCATTTTGATGAAGGCCGATCAGGCACGAACGCTTGCTCTTCACACCACAGTGCAGGCGCTCGCGTCAGAGATGGAAGAACAGGCGCCGGGATCTGAAGTCGTCGCGAGTCGGCTGGCCGAGGTTCTGTTTATCCAGGTACTCCGGGCGCATATCGCGTCGGGACCGGAACACAACAAAGGATGGCTTCGTGCAATTTTCGATCCCAAAATAGGCGCTGCTCTGAGTGCCGTTCACGACAAAGTGAAGACACCCTGGACGGTCGAATCCCTGGCCGAAGCGGCGGGCATGTCTCGCTCCGCATTCGCAGCACGTTTCAAAGAGCTACTCGGACAAGCGCCGCTGGAATACGTAACCGAGTGGCGGATGCAGAAGGCGATACAGCTACTTGAACGGCGTGACAAAAAGCTTCCAGAAGTCGCTCGATTGGTCGGTTACGAGTCCGACGCCGCATTCAGTAGGGCGTTCAAGCGAGTTGTCAGAGCTAATCCAGGCGAATACCTCAGACGTGGTTTGAAGGACCCAAAATCGACCGAGGCAGACCACGATCAGTCCCGATAAACGCGCATGTAGTGACTGGTCCAAACTCAAGAGGCGTGCTGCTCGATAATTGCCAAAACCTCTTCAGCGGCCTCCAGCGGACGCTCTGGCTTTGGTATGGCCGCTCCGGCGATGAGCAGTGCCCGAGTGACGCCCGGATAATCGCCCCTTTCGCGTTCCCAACTATGGAGGGAACCGTGGAGCGTCCACGCAAGTGGACTGCCGCCATGCTCGGTTTCAAAGACGTTGATGGGAGCGTTGTGGGTGATGAGATCCCGAACCATTTCTAGATTGCCGTGCCAGGCAGCAAAGTGGAGGGCGGTTTGGCCGTTGTCCATTGCAGCGCCGGCAGGCCAGCCCGCCGAGAGAAGCTGCTGGGCAGCGCGGGTGTTGTTGCGCAATGCCACACCGATGATGCGACGGGCGGCGTTGGTTGAAAGCTTCTGAAATAGCTGCGGATGGTCGATAAGGATGTGCTGGAAGTAAGACTCATCGCCGACTTCGGCGGCGTTGATCAGGCGGAGCCAGTTGGGGCTGCGCTGCATGAGGAGCGCGAAGACTTCAGGGTGTTCAAACTGGTGCGCGACCATGTGCGGGGACTTGGTCCATCCGAAACCAAAGATGTAAATGCTCCCACCGGACTTCGGATCATGCTTGGGGAAGTAGCGTTCACTGACAGTGGTGCGAACCGTCTCAGGATCGTGGTTGAGGATGCGCTCGACGAGCGCGAGATCACCGATGGCAGATGCCATCAAGATGTCGGTCTGGGCGCCGCGGGAGATGAGGAAGCGCGCAACGTCGTGCCGATAGGGCTCTCGCCATTCCAGGTACTGCCGAGAGCAAGCCATGTACTGCGCGGCGGTAGATTCATGGTCGATGTCGCGAGCGTTGATGTCGGCCCCGTGGTCGAGCAGCAGGGCGGCGATCTCAACGGTGGCAGCGAAATGGAGTGGTAGTTGGCCGTCACCGCCGCGTACATGCACAAGTTGCGGATCAGCCGCCAGGAGTTCGCGGACACGGTCGATTTTCCCAAGCCGCGCGGCCGCATGGATATCGATGACTGCGCCGCGAGAGATGAGATAGTCCGCAAGCCCAGAACTGGCGCAATCGAGGACGCCGAAGCTGCCAGCCCACCAGCGGGTACGCTGGTTCACATTGGCGCCGGCATTGAGCAGCACGTCGATGATCTCGCGGTTCTCCTTCTGAACAGCAGCAATGAGGGGCGGCGTATCGAAGCTGTAGTTCGGCAGCGGCTCATTGATGCGGAATTTGAGAGAGGGATGATGAGCCAGAACATCTCGGACGAGTGAAGGGTTGTTGGCTTTGATAGCGGCAGTAAGCGCTTCGACAGGTTCTTCTGAGGCAACATCAACGTGCAGTTTGAGCGCCGGCCAGGTGTCGAAACCGTACTCGCGGGCGATGATGTGGAGGGCGTCGGCGAGCTTTGGAGTCGTCGTAGTTATGCCAAATGCAGCAAACCGTGCGATCGCAGATGCGTCAGATGCAAGGCCCTGCCGCAGCAGAGTGCGGGCTTGGTTCTTCAGATGTTCAAGGTTGGGGTGCGCAGGAAGTTCTCGAATAGCCATGACTCACTCCTTCTTTAAAGTCCGCGATCCGCTTCGTCGGACGAGAAGAGAGTGGGTTGTGGTGTTCCAGAAGTGCAAAGGTGGGATGATCCCTTTCCGCGGACGGGGTGCACCCTTGGTGTGCGTTATTGAGATTAGCAGCCTGAGCAGGCGAACGTCTAGCTAGGCGGACTTTAGAATCGAAGTGAGAAGTTGGTCTTACGTCAGTAACGATAAACGCGCTTATGGAACGCTTTACCGGTCACATAAGCGCGAACTTAAGGCTGTGCTGAAGCGGCCGTTTATTGTACGAAAATCTTTTCGCATTTCGACTCGGGAAAAGCCTGCCACAAGCGAGTATCCCGTAGGTTTCGCTTCTTGAGAAGATAGCCACCAACGCTCCTCGAGGCCGCCGGGCGCCTTTAGCACTTGGTCACTTCGATTCCGTAATGATCGCGTTCGCAGCGTTGCCGGCCACGACCCAGCTTGCCGATCCGGCCACAACGGCTTCATCCTCAAACCAGAGGAATCCGAAGTCGTCGATGCACTCCGGAAAATCCGGCTTGATGATGATATACCCCGGAATCACGGCACCCGGGATGTAAGCATTGTCGGCGCGATTGTTGCTGTACGTCTTCGTCTTCGAGATTGTGCCGACTCCAGCTACATACGAAGTGCTAGATACCGGGTGCGTACCGAGAATGTAGTTGACCGCGCGAAGTGTGTATTCCGGGCCCACGAGATCCGGAAACGTCTTGTGGAGGAAATACATTCGGACCGCCATGTCCACCACGGCGCCCGAGCCGCCCCAGGTGCCGAGGCTCGGGGGTACGCCAAACGGAGTCTCGTCCAGCCGCTTGTCCAAACCAGCCATGTATGTTTTTACCGCTTCGCGCATTTGATCTTTCGCGCTCGCGTCCAGATAAGACAACGCCCGGACTGCTTTCCAACCGTTGAAGTCCATCTGTTCCGGACTAATCATCTGAGGAAACAATTCCTTGAGCCTGGACTTGTAGGGCTCGGCACCATTGGTGGCGATGGTCAATTCCAGAGCCGCGGCCCAGTCCATGCCGACAAAAGATCGGCCGCGGCCGAAGCCGGTCGGTGGAGTTGCCGGGTGCTGCCGAGTTTGTCGCAGCACCCGAGATGCTCTTTGGTTTACGAGCGCCCTGTTCGCCAGAGACAACACCCTGAGAGGCCGCCAGCACACCGTTTGCGGGAGTCTCTCGGTCTGGCCCGGCTGGATGTCGGATACAGTGTTGGATTCGCCGACGTGTCCTTCCATGCTTTGATTGCGGTCTCAAGGCAGTCTTTCGCTAATGCGTCGTCCCAGCCTTTCAGCGTATCCGCTGCTGCAGCCAGCGCCGCAATGGCATTCCACTGGAAGTACGAGTTGTTCGTGGTGAAGATCCAGCGATCGTCTGGCTTGCCGGAGTAATCGCCCTTCGTTTCGTTCGGGCCGAGCTTCGGGTCGTAAATGCGGCCGTCAGTTTTCGACGCTCCGTCGCCCACTTGTGTGTACTGGCGCAGATCTGGCTCGTGAGTTCCGCGGATGGCGTGGCCGATGTTGTGGAACTGCGCCAGGATGAGCAGTGCGCCGTGCTTGACTTGCTGCACCGTATCCGGCACGCCATCGGGACGATGCATCTCGACCTCACGAGCGGGTTCATCCACCGTAAGCTCGTCGTACTTGAGATCGAATTCGCGATACGCCAGAGCGAGGCTCTGAATCACGCTCAGTTGCGCAGGCTCCTCGAGGTCGAAGTCACCGGCATCGTACCAACCGCCCACGTTCATCCCAGGGATGTGATCGCCGCCTTTGTATTTCCCGTCCGTTGCCGTCGACTTGGTTCCAGCCGTCGAATTGCTCCCCGACCACTGGCGCCATACGGCCATCGTCCAGGTGCGAAGCGCCATGCCACATGCGGTAGCCTTCGCGAACGGAAACGTGATCCATCTGCTCGGCAAGGTGATGGTCCAGGCTGTCCTGCCAGATGTTCGCGTAAGCGTCCTTCGAGATGGGGAAGGGTGCCGTACGCTGGTCTGCGTACTCGATGACATAAAGCCCGGGGTCTTTCACGGGAGTGAAGTCGAATTTCGAGTAGACGTAGCGCAGCCACGGTGTTGAAGGCGTGATCGGGCCCTCGAACACCTGCTTGTAAGATCCGTCTTCCATCAGGCGCAACACTCTGGCCATCTTCGGAGCGTTGTACTTCGGGTCGAGTTCGAGCACCGCTACCTTGGAGAAGCCCGGCGCATAGCCGACCTGGCTGTGCGCGATCATCGGCGGACGTGTCCAGTTCGGAATCACGTCCGGCCTGATGTGCCAAACGATGGCGCCGGTGGTCTTGCCTGAAGGGATCAGCGAACGCAGCACGAACCAGCCGTTCTGCGCGCGGTCGCGTCCATCGAACAGCATGAGGTTGGCCGTATCCGATACTACGTTCACCCGGGCCAGCGCGTCGTCGACTCCCAGGGTGATGCTTTTGCCCTCGGCGAACGGCAGCGGCTGAGTGTATCCCTTGGCCTTATCCCAGTCCTCCAGGTAGTACGCCTTTTTCGGTTCATCCGGCAGGGGCAAAACCTTCGTCATCGGATCGTTCGGCGTACGCGGGAAGATGCCGGCTTTGGTTCCGTCCACCAGATAGGCCTTGCCCATGTAGATCGAGGGCAGGAACTCCAGGTTGAAGCCCGCCCGCCCGGCCAGTTTCTGCGGTAGCGGCTTGTCGAGATTGATGCTGACCTTCACGCCGCCGGGTTCCGCTGCCACTTCCAGTGTGTAACTGAAGTCGAACGTCGGGAAAGCGAGGTCGGCGGTGAGCCGGCTGGTCGCCTTGTCGGCATGGCGACCTTTGAGGGTTGCTACCAAATCCCACTGCTCCGGCGTTGGCATCAGGCGCACGTCGCCGTTGGTGGCGATGCGCTGGCCGTGGAGAATCATCTCCATAGCTGTGTTCTTTTGGTCCACAAAAACGGGATGGTACGTGCTGTCGTAGAGAAAAACGCTGAAACCTTGAGTATCGAGATAATTCTTGTCGGTCACCTTCATGGCAAAATCGGCGGCGGGCAGGCCTCGGGCCGAGATCATGGCCAAGAGGAGACAAACTGTGATTCGCGTGAACATAGATCGGGATTATTACTGCTCCTTTGCTCCAACATGATATGACATCCACACTTCTGGTGAGTTCGCCCAGGCGCCGGCAGTTCTGAGTGGGGTAGCAAAAGGATCAGCATCTGAGCAATCGAAGCTGGTAAGAGGGGAGCTTGCGACGGTGTTGGTCCATCGTTCTCGTCGGGCGCGGCTCAATATCGTTACGAAAGCAACGTGTAGCCGTTTCGAGATATCCATTTCCGTCACTTTTTTCCGGGAAGAATGGGGCATGCAACGTGGAAGCATTCCATACCCCTTTCTGTGCAGAGACATTGCCATAAGAAAGTTGCTTGGAAGGCCCGAACTTCCACGACGGAATAGTCATGCAAAATGCGGAATTATGTGGACTCAAGTTGCGGGGCCGAGAACATATCCCTTTGATGCGGCTCCAGACTACGAGTTCGATCCTTCCTCGATTGCATCCTCTCGGCAAGCCTCAGGACCATATCTCCTTCGGAGCGTGCGGTTTCCGCTCTGTTCACAAGGCAACCAGGCGCGAGGGCCGTTGATTGTCGAAGTATGAGGTTAGTCTTCATTGAATACATCTGCCGCCCATTTCCATGGCGAGTCGGTTCCAGAGAATCGAGCAACGCTGAAAATGACAACTGGGCGATCTCGGTCTGCGACATCTGTACTGTGGTTAGTGGTGGCGCCATGAATTGGGCCAGCCTGATGTCATCGAATCCTACGACCGACAAATCTTGCGGAATATTGAGACGGAGGTCGAATGCCGCTCGCATCACGCCGATGGCCGTCATATCGTTTGAACAGAGCACAGCGGAAGGGCGATCAGGCATGGCAGCGAGAGCAGACAATGCTTTCATGCCGGCTTCGATCGTGTGATCCCCATCGACGAACAGTTCCGGAAGAAGCTCTAAGCCAATTTCCTTCATGCATTTTTCGACCGCGGATCTCCGTATAGTGGCGGTTTTCAAATCTCGTGGGCCGCCGATAAAAGCGATACGCTCGTGTCCCAATGCCGCCAAGTGCTGTACAGCCTGCCGGATTCCGTGCTCATAATCAATCTGGACGGTCTTTAGCAGCGGTCCAGATGAATCTGCGTCGACGACGAACACGGGCACGTTTCGTGCAGTTAGAGCATCGATGAGCGGCAGCTCGTCGCCAAAGGTCAGAATCGCGACTCCGCCAACCCTACGCTCAATCATTTGCCGGGCCGTCGTCTCCAACAATCGCGGGTCGTGGTCGATTGAACTCAACAAGATTTCGTAATCGTGCTGAACGCCGAGTTTCGCAAAGGTTTGCACGATTTCCGGGAAAAAGGGATTGGTGATCTCGGAGACGATAAGGCCAAGACTACGACTGTGTCCACGAACCAGCGCGCGAGCGTTTGTGTTCGGAAAGTAACCTTCCTTTTCAATCACCTTTCGAATACGTCTGGCCAGAACCGGATCGACGTGGGTACGCGATTAATGGCGCGCGACACTGTGGCGGTGGACACTTTGGCCAGTCGCGCGATTTCCCGGAGGGTCAGTCCCTTATTCATAGTTATCGGTACAGTTAGCGAATAATTGCCAGAGAATGGTACACCTCTTCCTGTTCTCTTGCTGGGTTAATTGAAGCTAAGATCCAGGTTGATGTGATGAGGGGTCGAACATTATTCGGAGGGCGTATGCATATTTGCCCGGAGCCTGGTCCGGAAGCCGCACTCGGAGACCATCGGCCCGCTGCTCAAACTGCAGCTTCGCCTCACTGCCTACCAAAATCACGGACCGAACGTGTTCGTTGCCAACGGCCGATGCGAGCGAGTGAATCACGGCCTCGCCATTAGTCGGCCAGCCCAGCCCAATCGCGTAGAGTACATCCCCTTTGGTCGTGAAACGAAAGTCTTCGGCTGTATAGCGCGTCGTGTCGGTATCGTGAAAAGATCCGGCCGCTACCTTTGTTGGACCTTCACCATAGATCCTCCACGGTCGAGTGCCGTAGATCGACTCCCCATTCACATTCAGCCACGCACCTACGTCGAGAAGAACTTGCTGCACCTCGTCCGGGATCGTGCCGTCAGAGCGTGGACCGATGTTCAACAACAGATTGCCGTTCTTGCTGACGATATCGATCAGCTGATGAACCACGAATTCCGGCGACTTGAAGGTGTCGTCCTTGATGTAGCCCCAGGATTTATTACTTACCGAGGTGTCGGTCTGCCAGTAGAGGGGACGGATATCGCCCAGTTGTCCGCGTTCCAGAGTCGAGCACGGCGGAGTGCTCCTGCATGGCATAGTCTTTGTAATTGATTACTCCTACGTGGTCGCCGTATTTCAGAGAACTGTTGTAATAAAAAGCGGCAAACTTGGTAAGATTTGGCCGGATCGAAGCCTGTCCGATCCACCAATCGAAGTAGACGATATCGGGATGATATTTCTCCACAAGTTCTGCACTTCGCGCGAGCCAGTCGTCGGCCCACGCTGATGACACGTAAGTGAAAGTCATCGTTAAGAGGGACGCCCCACGGGGCCGACAACCAGTTATGAGCTGGTCCGTAGAATGCCGCGTATTGCGGATCGTTCACATCCGAGGGAATACTGCGGCCCACGCCGAGAAAAAAATTGTGTTCGACTCGGTGAGATGACACTCCAAAGTGCAGCCCTGCAGCCCGGACGGCTTTGCCCAGTTCTCCAGTGGTGTCGCGATGCGGCCCCATTTTGGCTGCGGTCCAGTCGCTCAATTCGCTGTCATACATGGCAAAGCCATCGTGATGCTCAGCCACAGGTACAACGTACTTTGCCCCGGATTTCTTGAATAGCTCAGCCCACGCCGCCGGATCGAAGTGCTCGGCTTTGAACATACGGGACAAAATCCTTGTAGCCGAACTTATCTTGCGGACCGTACGTTGCCAAATGGTGCTTATATTCGGGCGATCCCGGCACGTACATATTCCGCGGATACCATTCGTTGCCGAACGCCGGGACGGAGTAGACACCCCAATGAATGAAAATGCCGAACTTCGCATCTTTGTACCATTCGGGCACCTCGTACTTCTGTAGCGATTCCCAGTCAGCCCGGAACGGGCCCTGGTGGTCCGCGCTCTCGACTTGTTTCAGCAAAGCGGCGCGCTCTGAATCGTATTCACCGCTCGCTTTCTGCCAGATTTGATCGATGCTAGCCGGCTCCTGAGTAGCGGTTGGAGCCGTGGCACTCTGGGCATGCGCCATAGAAACCGCAGACGACAGTAACAAAATTGTGCCAATTTTAAGAACTGAGAGTAAACGAGGTGAAAACATTATTGCCCTTTCGTCAGACGCATCGTCGATTTCTGCCGGATCAATTCAGCAGCAATTTCCTGGTCCAGCAGCAGCGCGGCTCTACAAACAGAACATCAATCCATGCTCACCATAATCTTTCTGAAACGTGATGGATTATCGCTCCAGGAACGCAGCGCATCCGCTGCCTGCTCAAGGGGCACAACCAGACTCACAGCTTGATCAACGGGGAACGTCTGCGCTTCCAGAAGTTTGATCACGGCCTCGAAATCCGCCGGTAGAGCATTTCTGGAGCCGACAATATCCAATTCTTTTTGAACGAACAGCCTGGTTTCGTAGCTGACCGGTTCCTTCGCATACCC
>CAVSBD010000002.1:0-30099 GCA_963726095.1 uncultured Acidobacteriaceae bacterium | reverse complement strand
CGCTATAAGGAGGGTCTGATCAGCTGTCGTCACCGACTAATACCGGAAGGAAAGAGTAACGCGACACGTCGCAAAGCGGACCTTCAACGGTTGACGCGTTCGTTTTTGGGAATCCGGGAGCAAGCAAATTGGCTGGTTGAGTTTCAGCTCGCCACCAGTGCCGCGATTCGTTCGCCGGTATGTCCGTCCCACAGTGGCGGAATGCTTCCTCTTCTTCGCCTTGCCTGCCAGAATGTGCGAGAGCTCAGTGCGCAACTTCACCGGATCACGTCCTACAAGAACGTTGGTTCCGACAGAAACCGTAACGGGGCGCTCGGTATTCTCGCGGAGAGTCAAGCAAGGGACGCCCAGGTATGTCGTTTCTTCCTGTATCCCTCGGGGTTGTAATGATGATGGTTGCGCGCGACTGCATGCCCAGAAACTCGATATCGGAGAGCGGGTCGAGGACTCGGAGTTGACCGGCGTGAAGGCCGAAATCGGCAATGCGCTTTCTAGTCCGCGGATGGGCAGGAAACGACGGCCAGATCACGGCTAACATCGAGCAAGGACTCGAGAATGCGCTTCAACACGACACTGTCGTCCACATTCGCAGGACGATGCAGAGTGACCAGCGCGTAACCTTCCCGGCTTCCTTCGGTTGTTGCTCTGGGCGGCGGGTCGATGAAGGAATCGATCATCACGTTGCCCACCCGCTTGATCTTCTCGGGGCGGGGACGCCTTCGCGGGGAGGTTGGCGTCGCCGTCCTCCGAGGGGTAAACAGCAGGTCGGCGAGGCGTCGGTGACGATGCGGTTGATCTCCTCCGGCATGGTGCGGTCGCCGGAGCGCAGGCCTGCCTTCGACGTGGGCGACGGGAAGGCAAGCTTCGCACAGACCAGGGTCGCACGCCAGCGTCGCAGTTGACGTCGCCGTAGACGACGACCCCAGGGTCGGGTCGTTGTTGTCCGCGCGCGACCTGCTCGAAGCGGGCCATCATGTTCGGGCGTCTGCTCGGCGTGGCTGCCCGCCCCCGACTTCCAGGTTGACGTCGGGGTCGGGGAGGCCGCAGCTGCACGGAAGAAAAACGTCGGACATGTTGGCGTCGTAGTGCTGCCCGGTGTGGACGAGGTCTGCTTGAGACCCCGGAGCGGACCGCCAAGCAAAAGCAGCAACGAGGTGCCGCCTTCATGAAGTTGGGACGGGCACCGACGACGTGAAATATGTGCACAGATTCTCCGATCACGAAAAAATGTGGGGCGAATTTGGAATTTCCAAGATTAAACCATTCGGGAGGATTTTCTAACCCTTCAAAGAGTCACCGGAAGACTCTTCAATCCTCTGAATCGAAACGTTTGCGCCCACTGGGGCTTCGGGCCCGTGAGCTTCATGTTGGAAAGCGTTGCACTAGGTTCATGAAGCAACCTGCCCCTCGAACCGAGCCAATTGGCCCCCGATCAAAATGCGGTCCAGCGCTGAAGGCCAAGTGCTGGTTATTCAGCCGGTCGAGGTCCAATTCATTCGGATCCTTGAATCGTTTGGGGTCCCGGTTCGCCGCGCCTAGCATGCACAAAATCGTCCACCTTTTGGGTATGTGCTGGCCGCAGACCTCGATCTCTTCCTTGGGAGCGCGAGCGGTGAATTGCACGGGGCTTTCATATCGCAGTAATTCTTCGACCGCGGTTCGGATCATCTCGGGATTTTCTCGCAGCTCTGAGGTCTGTTTGGGGTGCTTGAGCAACGTGTACATTCCGTTGCCGATCAAATTTCGGGTGGTCTCGTGTCCGGCGAAAAGCAGAGCCATGCATTGTGCGTACAATTCTTCTTCGGTCAGCACTTCGCCTTCTTCTTCGATGTCGATCAGGAGGCTGATCAGGCCGTCCTTTGTTGCGCCTGCGGTCCGCGACGGTCTTTCGGAAAAGCGGTCAGGCCGACCAGAGCGTCCTGTGCGGCTTGCGCCTGTTCCACGGTGCGGTTGGGGCTGCCGCGAAATACCGCGATGTCACGCGACCAATCGACGAAATGGCTCCTGGAGTTCCTGCGGAATGCCGAGCATTTCCAGAATGATGCTGACCGGCATCGGGTTCGCGAACAGGCGCATCAGATCGATTTCCGAGCCCTGCTCAAGTGGCTTCAGCATGCGGTAGACGATGGCCTCGACTTGCGGGCGCAGGCCTTCGATCGCTGGCTGCGAAAATCCTTTGTTGAGAAGTTTGCGCAGCCGCGTGTGTTCTGGAGGATCCATGAAAATCAGCCACAGACCGAACATGCGGGCAAGTTCCCTGAACTCCGCTTGGCGGCTGAGCGGCAGCGGCAATAACATTTGCTGCGCGCGTTTTGCCGAGAGTCTGGGATCTTTCGCAACCGAGGAGCTTTCTGCATGGCTGAAAACCGACCACACCGCCCATTTGCTGCCACGTCCACGTAGTGGATCGGACCTTCTTGAGCATCGGGCGTAGGTGGGATAGGGGTCCTGCAGGACCTCTTCGCTGAAAACAATTTTCTTTGCCCGGAGCGCCAACGTTCGACAACACTTACCTCCTCTGATAAGCAGAGCTGTTTCGACTCGCGAAGACATGATTCAGGACCCGGCCAGCATTCGCCGCCAAGTCAATTCAATGGTCTGGATTTTTCCGTTCACGCGCGTCGGCGGCGTCGCCAGGATGATGCGATCATCCTCAAACTTGACGCTACGGACCATCTCTTTGTCGACATAGTTCTGGATGGATGAGATTTCGATGGAATGAATGACTTGATCACCGTTCAGCGTGTAGCGGCCCGCGTAGGCGAGGAATGTTTTGAACGCCTCCGCCTGCTCCTCCATCTGTCCGCCGCCGACAGAGAGCGGCTTGCGGCCACCATAGCTGATCATCGCGGTCACTCTGCCATCCGTACCGTAAATGAGAAATCCCGTGGGGTTCGGTCCGTAGGGAGTTCGTTTCGCTCCCCGTCCCTCGTCACGCTCGAAGCGGAAATCAGCTTCCAGGTGCCCACCAGTTTGTTGGTTGCGTCCACGAATACCGCGCCTCTCTAAGCAGGCATTTCAGGATACCCGCTTGACGCGAGCTCCGTCCAAGGCCTACACTCCGCGTTCAATCTTGAGATCTCTGACTTTATTTTCACACGTCTGATGCACGAAGGAAAACGCAGAACGGCGGAATGATGACAAAGGACTTGGAAGGCAAAGTCGCGCTAGTGACCGGTGGGACGTCGGGAATTGGCCGCGAGACCGCCGTGCTCTTTGCGAAAGCAGGAGCCAAGGTTGTGGTCGCAGGACGGCGCGAGCAGGAAGGCAACGAAACCGTCGAACTGGTCAATGCTGCCGGCAGCGACGGCTTGTTTGTGAAGGCGGACGTATCGAAGGCCGCCGAAGTCGAGGCCCTAGTTCAAAAGGCGGTCGAGAAATTTGGCCGCTTGGATATCGCCTTTAATAACGCCGGGATCGAGGGTGCCTGGGCACCGATCATCCGACAATCCGAAGAAGACTTTGATCGGACCATCGCCATCAATCTGAAGGGAGTCTGGCTTTGTCTGAAGTATGAGATCCGCCAGATGCTGAAGCAGGGCGGCGGAGCGATTGTCAATATGGCGTCAGTTCAGGTCTGGCCGGTTCTTCGGGTGCCGCAGCCTACAGCGCCAGCAAACACGGAGTGATCGGGTTGACCAAGACGCGCCGCCCTCGAAAATGCCAAAAGCGGGATTCGGATCAACGCGGTGTGTCCTGGATTTATCGAGACCCCGATGGCCGATCGAATCTTTCGCGCTCCGGGAGTCCGCACAATTGTCGTAGGTTGTCATCCCGTTGGCCGTTTTGGAACGCCGACAGAAATCGCCGAAGCGGTGGTCTGGATGTGCTCCGACCGTGCCTCTTTTATGACTGGCCAAACGCTGGTGCTCGACGGTGGTTTATTGGCAGGGCCGAACTCTCCGGGCTAGACCCGCCGATTGCCATTTAGAACGTCCATTTGCCACTGCTATTTGGGCGCGTTCTGAACCGTGGCCCGATGTGAAGGCAGGCGCGACAACTGCGAATTTAAGAATGCAGCCGGGTTTCTGCAGGACTCCAATGCCCGCCCCAAAACCCTCGCGAATAGCCGGGCGCACATAAAGACGAATGGCGCGGGATCGTCGTTGCTCCACCAAGCGAACTCCCCTCCCCCGGCGGAAATATTCGCTTGAGCCTTGCTTGGGAGCGCCCCGAGGCAGACCGCGAAGGAGCGCGAGGAGATAGAACCACTCGACGTTGAAAAGTCGGCCTTCGATTCGGCGACATTGTCGATCTCGCGGCCAGTTAGGTCCAGGTGCTGTGCTCGAACCACGTCAATCCCAGCATTGTTTTCAAACATCCGGAAGTTCTGGCCGACTCGCGGGTTGCAATCCAGGATCTTGAACTGTCCGTCTCGCTGGTCCGAGCGCCAGTCCATGTCGATAATGCCCGAGTAGGCAACCGCCTTCAGGAGTCTCTCGCTCGCGCAGCGTAATGCTCCGTTGTCGACCGAGAGGCCAACCGCGGTGGATCCCGCGTCGTTCAATAAAGCGCCACTTTCTTCCCGTAAAAGTCACGTTTACATTTTTTTCTGAATTGTAATATCCGTGACAGATCCAATCGTCCCCAGGAATATACTCCTGAATCATCAGGCGCTCGGTCCCTTCATAATTGGAGTTCTCACACAAGCTGAACAGTTGCGCAGGCGTCTCTGCCAATGTCGTGCAGACCATATTTTTCATCGGACGCCACTGCTGAGCCGCCTTCACCAGCACCGGAAACTGTGTGCCGTCGGCGAATGCCTTCACATCGTCAAAAGAGCTGGGAACGATGCTCCGCGCGTCGGGTATTCCGATTTCGGCGCAGAGAGTATGAAGACTGGACTTATTCGCTAACTGGCGTGGAAGCTGCGGCGGGACGTGCGGGACGAGAAACCATGGGGCGAGACTCGAGGCGTTCTCGGCAACCATTACCGCGGACAAATCGTCCATCGGAATGACGATCGTAGGACGAGCGATGATTTCGCCGATCAGCAACATCGCCTTCACAAACGATTCCGAATCGGCGGGACAGATATTCCAAAGAACGCCTTCGTCAGATACCGTGTTCTGGCCAGTGGTGTATAGGCGTCTTCGACAACCGCATACACAGGCACGCCACACCTGCCCAAAGTTCGCGCGACTGCTTAAAGCTCCGTGATGGATGACACCGCGGCTCATTTTCAGGATAAGGGCAGGGTACCTCGTATCGAGGCTGGGCAACATTTGATTTTCGATCTTGATCCGGGTCGGCTTCAGTCTTCTACGCACTTTCGCTGGGCGGCGAACCGGAGAACTCTTCGTTCGTCGATCTTCGGCGATATCAGTCGCGATACGGCGAGCTGTGAAACCGGTTCCCGCGATAAACCGCATAACGGGACCGAAGCAATTCGCGCTGGCTAGACCAACAAAAAATAGGCCCGGGACGGAAGACTCGAAGTAGGACGAGAGTTCAGGGAGTTGCTCTTCATGAGCAATCCGCGCCTTCAGACTCTGATCCATAAACGGGAGCTTTTGAAAATCGAAACGATATCCGGTTGCCGCGATCACAAGATCGGCAACCAGCTCTTTGGGCCGCTGATTTTGATCGGTGAGGTGCAAAGCGACGCGCCCATTCCGCGATTCGGCCTTGCTCAACCGATAGCCGACGAGAATTGGCAAATGGCCAACGACGCGTTCTTTCAGCCGCCGGCCTCCGGCGGGGCCGAGTGATGCCTTTACTCGCGAGAGTCGGGCCTGCTGCGGCAGACGGCGAAACAGGTGGGGCGCATTGAGGTCAACCCAAGCTGGAGCCCCTCGCCGAGTTGGGTCCTTGGGCAACACAGACGTTGGTAATATGAGCGATGGGCCTGGATGGAAACCGGTTCCAGGCGACTGTTGGAGCGCGCACCACGACGGTGACAGAGGCTCCCTCTTTCGTGCAGCAAGGCGGCGGTCTCAACCGGACTGGCCACCGCCGATGACGATCACGTCTTTGCCCTTAAACTTGCTGAGGTCATAGTGGACCGCGGAGTGAGACCACAATTCAGTCGGCAAGTGAGCAAGCTGTTCGGTAACACGTTCCATCTGATCCATGCCAGTGGCAACAATGACCTTGGCTCGCCGCAAGGTCTCCCCTGTGCTGAGTCGCAGCTCAAATCCGTCGTGGGCCGTGGTCATCGCTTCGACCAACACGTCTTCTACCCCAGACGAACTTCCATTCGAAAAGAGAGCCATATCTGGCAAAGGTTTCGCGCGACAGAGGAGAACCGTAGTCGGCGAAAGAGCAGAGCTTTGTTCGCGACAGAATTGAGGGAGACCGTAAAGGCTCTGTGGGTCTGGTAGCCCAGAGGCGCATCCTTCGGACTTCAGGAGCATAGCTTTCGGCATCTGGGTGAGCCAACGCCGCATTGGCGACCCGAAAATTCGGAAATCCACGCCGGCATGGCGCAGATGCGCGCCGACCGCGAGACCAAACGGTCCCGCACCGATGATGCAGGCCTCTACTTGTGGGACAGAGCTCAAGCTAAATTCCTCTCATTCCGGGCTGGCGCGATTCGGCGAGCCACTTGGTGACGAAACTCTCCACTAGAGTGGAAGGCGGACTAGTTCCTTATCTCCAGAAGGATTGGCTTCCGCGATGCTGCGAAGTTCACCTTTCACAATCTTTCCGGTCGGGGTCAACGGCAAGTTGGAGACAAATAGAATTTGTGACGGCCGTTTGTACGGCGCAAGATGCTGGGCGGCATATTCCGCAAGATCAACTTCCTTAAGTTGTGAGTTGGGTACGAGCTCGACAAACGCGACGACTTCCTCGTCACCACCGATTGCGCGGCCAACGACTGCGGAACGAACGACCGCCGGATGAGCGTTCAGCACCGCCTCCACTTCCGCCGGGTAGACATTGAAGCCTTGATGCACGATCAAATCCTTGGTGCGGCCGACGATGAAGAGATTTCCGTCATCCAGCCGGGCGAGGTCGCGCGTATTGAACCATCCCTCGGAATCGATCGCTGCGGCGGTCTCTTCGGGGTTGCGATAGTACCCCTTCATAATGTTGGGGCCGCGTACTTGTAATTCACCCACTTCACCGGCCGGCACAGGTTGATGATCGCTCCCGAGCAGGCGTATTTCAACCCCAGGAAATACCGGACCAATCGAAATGTCGTTGCGAGGAGCTTCTGGGCGCGTTAGTGCAATGGTCGGAGAGCATTCGGTGATCCCATAACCGTTGTGCAGCGGCATGCCGAAGAGGTTCTCGACCGCCGACTTAGTCGCCGGATCAAGTGGAGCGCCGGAGGAAGTAATGATTCGTAGCGACGGGAAATGCAGTGACGACAGCTTGCGCAGCTTCGCGTATTGGATCAGCTGATTGAAAATCGCCGGCGTACCGAAGAGGAGTGTTACCTGTTCTTTTTCCAGAGTCATGCGCGCGGTCATCGGATCGAAGCGCGACGTTACATAGATCGACGCTCCGGCGAGCAAGGAACCAAGCAGCACGACCGAAAGGCCGACGGCATGGGACATGGGCAGAACGCCGAGGAGGCGGTCGTCGGGAGTCACGGATCGCACGGCTGCCGATCCTGCTGCCATGAACAAAAGGTTCCTGTGGGTCAGCATGACGCCCTTGGGAAGGCCGGTCGTGCCCGAGGTGTAGATCAGAGCGGCAACGCGATCGGAAATGTTGCCGCTCAGCGGCTCCGGTTCGACGGTATTATTCAGCGTGCCAATTGCAATTTCTCCGAAACTGTCTCGCTCTTCGGGTCGCGCGCCATGCCTCGCCGCATGCTCCGCAGCGTGGCTCGAGGCCCCCACGGTGTAGAAGACGCGTCGAGCGCCGCAGTGTTCACGGATCTCGCCGATTTCGCGGGCCGAGAGGCGTGCGTTGGCAAGCACAGGCCATGCGTCGAGGCTGCTAGCGGCCAATAAAATGGCGACAAAAGCGCGGCAATTTTCGCCGACGATCATCACCCGGTCGCCCGGCCGGATCCCCAACTGACGAAGCCGATCTGCGGTTTCGCCGACGACCTGGTCCAGTTGGCGATAGGTCCAGCTCCCGCCGGCTTCCACCAGGGCAGGCTGGTCGGGGAGCCGCTCTGCCCATGGCTTAACCACATCGCAAATACGATTGGGAAGCGTCATCGAAATGATTGGCTCTTCATTGTTGGCGGTTTTTCGGCTCAAGCTTTGCTGTGGAGCTTCTTTTCGACAAAAGCAACCGCTTGCTTCAAGGAGCCGAAGTTCTCCGGAACCGCGACTTCGTCATCTTCCACTGTAATGTCGAAGCGATTTTGCAGGAACATGACAAACTCAATGGCACCCGTGGAATCGAGTATGCCGCCGGAGAGTATCGTGTCCGGCTGAAGGGCCTCGGCTCGGCCAAAAAGGAAGCTCTTGGTTAGAAAATCTCGTATTTCGCTTTCAATCTCTGCTGTTTGCATTCTTCGCCAGTTCTTTCTCGGTTGATTTATACAACGTATCGATGTGGGTTAAGTCGGTATTTGACCTGGCACCATCGGAAGGGTTCGACATAACGACGTTCATCGCACTCTCGTCAACTGCCGCCAAGGGCGGAAGCGGAACGGAAAATGACGGTCTGATCAAAGTTGTGTCGCCATCGAACGGCGAAGCGTACCAGGCGACACCGTTAGAAAGCTCTTGATGCAACGCCGGGTCCGCCGCCTTATAGTAGAAGGGGCACGCCGGATATTTCCTCGAATACGGATTCCATAGCAAAGCTACTCGCCGAACGGCAGGCGGGAGGCCAACCACCTCAAAAATGTAACTGCCCTGACGCTTCGCGTATTTGTATGCCGCAACAAATAGAGTCTTTAATACGTCCGGGTCATCTTCTCTGGCCACTACATCGGCGACGAGTGCCTTGATCCGCCCGTCGGGCTGAGGATCGATACGAAGCACTGCATACCCTACGAGTTCTCCGTTGCGACGGCAACAAAAAACACGCGCGCTCCCTCTGTCCCCTGGAATCTCGAAGTGCCATCGCAGTATCTCGGGCGTTCGTTCTGCGAACATCTGTGTTTTTTCGTCGCGTTTCTGGTTCCAAAATAATTGGAACTCATCGCCGATAGAGCGGGCGTCCATCTCGCTGACAGTGAAACCTGTTGAAGAGCCTCGCGGCCATCGTCGGCGAAAGAACGTGTCGATCGCTACAGCAAACGAAGCCGAGATGCTTCCCAGGCCCGCGAGGAGCGGCCCGAGCCCCATTTTTTCCGTCACCACCTGGGCGAAAGAATGGGCTTGCAGGACCCAAAACAGCACAGTTTCATAGTCCGTCTGCGGAAGAACATCGGCCTTGAATGCCTTCGACAACCGGCCTACCTCAGGAATCGCGGTTGTGGTCAAAAAGAGATCGACGCCTTTCTGACGATAAAACGCCGAGACCAGGCTCATGCCGAATGCGCGATATTGCGGTTCAATCACCAGGCTGTGGCCGGTGACGGCACTGAGTGTCCGGTCACCATAGCGATATACTCGTGAGATATTTCCGATGTAGCCGACAACGGTTTTTCCCGCTTCCACCACCCAACCGATGGAACGTTCGGGACGTTCGGATCCTGTGTGCCGGAGGGCCGGATTTTGCCGCCACAACCGTTCCCAATTTTCCGGGGAATCCAAGGCCATGTTGGCCCGTCGCTTGAGATCGGCGATAGCCTGGAAATCAGAAAACGACGCTTCCCTGAGACGGGCCGGCACAGCATCAACGGAGGATCGTAGTGGCAGTTCCTCTCTCGACCCGGCACGCACCTTTCGGCGCGACCGAATCATGTCGAGGATCGCTGGAACAATCTTCTGATCGAGAGATGCCATTGGATCAAAGAACCGGATTTGCGACTTCATTGCGGAACCACACGATCGCGTAGCAACTGGAAACGATTGTCACCCTCACCGCATTTCGCCGCTTGCCTGGTTTGAGCGCACACGCCCACCGCGCGGGATGAACGATGACATTTCAGTTTTCCGCGACGCCACGTAACGCACCCAGTTCCTATAGACGCAGGCCGCAGTAGCGTTCCATCCGTTCTGCAGGGCGCCGATGACGGCGCCTTCAGGAAAAGCCTTCATGACCTCCTCGCGGCGATCGGCCATCGCTTCCGTCTGAAATTTGTCGAGAAGCCGGACTGAACAAGGGTCGAAATATCCTCGCGGCATCGTCGGATATGTTTCGCGTTCACGATTAATGAAGCGCTTGATGTCTCTCCGGTATTCCTTAAACAGGGTCTGGGCGCCGTATTCCGGATGTCCCTGAAAATGCAGAAACAGACTTCCCCGCTTCTTCTTCACAAAGGTGTCGACGCCGGCGTCTCTCGATTTCGCAAGTATCGTATATCCGGCCGCCGTCAGATCTTCCTCGCGCACCTCGTTCCACCTGGAATGCGGGAAACGTACCTGTTCGCCCGTGTCGTCCATCAGCGAATGCGTGCCGCTCTTACGCGATTCAAACACGCCAAATTGCTTGTCGGGCAACGGATGGCGGCTAATACCGTCGCCGTGAAGCACGCTGGCATGCGCCGCCAGGCAAGACAGAATTGCAGATGCAGTGTGGCGCTCCGCCCAATCGAACACGTCCGCGAGAAGCGTCCAGTACGGTTCGTTCCGCAAATTGGGTTGCTTCGGCTCGGTGCCAGTAATGATCACGCCGTCGAACTGGCTCTTCCACAGATCGTCGAAGCCGTTGTAGAACTCGCCCAAATGATGCTGGCCGCGCTCGGCACGCGAAACACCCGGCAGCGAGTAGAGCTTCACGAAAATTGGGACATCACCAGACGCAATGTCAAGCAGGGTGAAGAATTGTATCTCGGTGTCCTCTAACGCTGCGTCCGGCATGTTATTGATGAACGCCACACTCAGGTGCTCTGCCGCTCCGGAGCTCGGACCAACTGGACGCGAGTTACCCTCCAGCGCCCAGCGTGTTGGAATCCGCCCACCCTCAATAATCAATGGCATGTCATCCCTCCCCCACAATCGATGTCCTGCCGGACGTCGTGCCGGCCTGCAAACTCGCTCCTATCGTGCGTGTTCCAGTGCCTGACCAAGATCTTCAAGAATATCGTCGATGTGCTCGATGCCGACACTAAGTCGAATCATTTCCGGAGTAACTCCAACTTGGGCTTGTTCTTCTGGAGTTAGTTGCCGGTGGGTAGTCGACGCCGGATGACAAGAAAGCGACTTGGCGTCGCCCATGTTGACCATGCGTTTAAATAACTGGAAGGCGTTGAAGGTCTTTCGTCCACCCTCGTAGCCGCCTTTCACCCCGAATGTCAGCAGCGAGCAGAAGTTATTTCCGAGATAGCGATGCGCCATCGGATAGAGCGGGTTGTCGGGGAACCCGACGTAGTTCACCCATTTGACCATGGGATGCGCACGAAGGAACTCCGCTACCTTGCGCGCGTTCTCTACATGCCGCTCGACGCGGAGAGCGAGCGTCTGGATTCCCTGCAAGAATAAAAAGCCGTTAAACGGAGACAGCGTCGCACCCGTGTTGCGTTGGCAGACCGTACGGCAACGCGCAACGTATGCCGAATCTCCAAAGTGATCGACATAGACGACCCCGTGATAGGCGATTTCCGGGCGATTGAACATGTAGAACTTTTCTGGATGTTCGCGCCAGGGAAATTTGCCACTATCGACAATCATGCCACCGATACTGGTGCCGCCCCCGCCAATAAACTTCGTCATGGAGTGCACCACCACATCGGCGCCATACTCGATGGGGCGCAGCAGGATTGGAGTCGCGACCGTGTTGTCGACGACGAGCGGCACGCCATGCTTGTGTGCCACCCGCGCGAGCCCTTCGATGTCTGCCACGTTGCCCGCCGGATTGCCCACGCTTTCGCAGTAGACTGCACGCGTGTTCCCGTCGATCAACTTCTCCACATCTCCGGGACGATCGCTGGCCGAGAAACGGCCTTCAATCCCGCGCTTCGGGAAGATGTGCGCCAGCAACGTGTAAGTAGCGCCGTAAAGCTGTGGAAGGGAAACAATGTTGTTCCCCGCTTCGGCAATATTGATCAGCGAATATTCAATGGCCGCCATCCCGGAACTGACGCTGAGACCGTCCACGCCGCCTTCGAGCTCGGCGACGCGCTTTTCGAGCACGCCGTTTGTCGGATTGCCGATCCGGGTATAGATATTTCCTTCGACTTCCAGATTAAACAACGCCGCTCCATGCTCGGCGCTGTCAAACTCGAACGCGACAGTCTGGTAGATCGGCACGGCCACCGCTTTGGTGGTCGGGTCGCCATCATAGCCGGCGTGGATTGCGATGGTTTCTCTCTTCATTTGTTTTCGTGTCTTCCTAGGACCTTCAACGCCGCAGAGTCAGGCCGATCACTTCGAACTCGTTGCGGCAGCTCGAACCTCAGCCGGCGCGGAGTTGGGCGAAGCCGATTTCTTCAGCGCGCGGGTGACCGTCTCCGCCGAAAACTCCGCGCCATAAGCGAAGCGCATGACCGGTCCGAAGCTATTCGCCGCAGCTAGCCCGACAAAATGGAGACCGCGTTCCGACGATTCGAACGTGGAAGACAGCACCGGAGTGCCTTGGACCGTCTTAAGGTTCGAGCGAATTGCGGGACTCAGGAAAGTCAAGCGATCCACGTCAACTTTGTATCCAGTAGCAGCTACAACGTGATCCGCCGCTATCTCGCGCGTCGTCCCGTCGTCCGACCGCAGATGCAAGAACACCCTCCCATTCTCGACCTCGCCGCCGGTTACCGAATAGCCAAGAAGCGTTGTTACCTTGCCAACAACCTTGTCGCGGATCGCCGCTCCGCCCGACGGACCCAAGGCCCGGCGAACCACTGCGAGCCGCATATTCTCCGGGAGATGATGAAATAGCCACGGTGCGTTGGAATAGAATCGCGAACGCCATCCCGGTCCCAGTCCAGACTTCGGAGCCCTGATTTTCTGCCAGAAGGTCCGGCCCTTATTACTCTTGCTATGAAATTTCAGCACAGGCTGACGGCATACCAGTTTCACGTCAGTGCCGGCCTCGCGCAGCAAACCCGCTAAATCCAGCGCCGATGCCCCGCCGCCGATTACAACCACGCCGCGGCCGCGAAACGGCTCGAGTTCGCGGTGAGCTGCGCTGTGGGTCAAATACTCTTTCGGCAAGTGCGCGAGCGGTTCCGGGATATTTTCGAAATGCGTCACTCCGACAGCGAGCACCACGCGCCGCGCCTGGATCATTTCTCCGTCCTCCAGCACCACTAGAAAACCGTCTGGCGACCGGTCGACACTGACCACGAACTTCTGTTCCAATTCCGGAACCATCCGGTGCTGGAACTCGATCCCATAGCTGGAGAACGTATCCAACTGGACCGGATACCCCGAATCCTCATACTCGATCCCGCGTTCGGCGCAAAACTGGGCGAGCGTAAATTCACCCTTCGGGTCCGAGATATTCGAGGCAAAGCCATCCGACTTGAGCAACATTCCTTTCGGCATGTGCGCCACCCAACTGTCCATGGGACGGCCGAAAATACGGAACGGGATTCCAGTTTGTCGAAGATGTGCTGCTAGCGACAATCCATAGGGACCTGCACCCACGATTGCGGTGTCGAGCATGGTTGATATGACCTTCTTCTCTCGGAGTATGTAGCAAAGGTTAGAGCAATAGCGAAGTAGATTTATCGATAGTGAACAATAAGGATCGATCAGAATCACATTCCGATCCGCCCGATCTTAGCCAGACTTTCTAAAGATCACGTTCATACTTGGCCCCGACTTGGCCCAAGAGGCAATCCGTGCAAATGGCGCGACAAATGAGAGGCGTGCACCCTTTCGAAGGGCTCTTTGCACAAGACTCGTGGCTGTTGGCTTGGCTTGGGGGGTCGGTACCAGACCAACTTTTTCAATGAGGCGCGAGCAAACATATCCAACGCTCCGCTCGATATAAGAGATGGGCGGCGTAGCTAAATACACTTCCTCAAAACCCTCCGCCGCCATGAGATGCCGAAGAGACTTAGGAGTGAAGTGAAATAGGTGCCTGGGCAGTTCGAGACCGTACCAATAACTTCCGAACAACTGAGCTTCCCATGAATCGATGTTCGGCAATAGTGCTACGAAAATGCCCCCCGGCTTGAGCCATGTGCGGACCTTTTTCACAAATTCGACGGGGTCGTACATGTGCTCTAGCAAATCGAAGCTAGTAACGACGTCAAATGTCTCAGGCGGAAACGGCGCTTCGACGGCGTCTCCCACGAAAACTTGGGCGCCCGTCGCTGCTCTTGCCTTGACCGCGGTCGATTCCTCCATTTCAATTCCGTAGAGTTTCCACACATTGCTTTTCATCGTGCTCAGAAATCCGCCGGAGCTGCACCCGACATCGAGAATGGCTCCGCGTTGCTTATAGCGGGAGATGAGCGCTTGCTCGTTCTTCCAGCGACCCCGATTCGAATTCCCACCGGACGCAACGATCGCGTTGTGGTAGTCCTCGTCGTAATGTACGCCCATTTCTTCCGGTTGCGGTGGGCTCGCGAGCGAAACGCATGTGCATTTACGGCACCGAACTAGTTGATAGATCTCCTTGCGCCAGTGGAATCGGTCCGGGGCAGCCAACAGCTCAACGACCTCGGTACTTCCGCAAATTGCACATACTATAGTGCCACATGGTCCGTTACTGATGTCTGTTCGCGCGTCCGTTTTGGAGGTGTCGATCTCGATGCTCATTGCGCTATCGCCCTTCGCTCTTAAGGTTGCTTGCCGATTGCAGTCTCTTGATGTTGGCCAGTCCGCGCCTTCTTAGTTACTCTTCGTTCGGCCTTACGTCTGCTCGCTAAATTGCTCGCTTGGGAAAAAGAACCCTCGTCAGCGCTTTGCTCTCGGCGATGGTGACAAATTTTGTCAGCAACAACGCCGGCCACAAAGCAAGCGCATAAGCGGCAGAGATCGTTGCCACCCGTAGTGCGGCGCAACTCCGAGGTGTCCCACAAGGCAGCGGCACGTGGCTCACGCCGAACCCGATCATGAGGATGACCGCTGTTGCTCCGATTACTTTTCCTGTATCGACGAGCAGCACCGATGGCCGAAACAGATGGAATGTTTTCGCGACGGCATAGATCATAAAAAGCATTCCGATAAATTCAGCGACCGCCAGCCCCCCAAGGACACCATAAAACCCAAGCTTGCGTGCAAACACAGTCGCACAGAGTAATGTGACGATCACCAGTATTTGGCGAAGGTTGTCCAGCAACGCCCTTCCTGAAATTCGATAAAGCACTAGTCCAAGAATCGAGATCGCCTGAAACACCCCTGCCACGGACACCAACGCCAACGTCGTCCGAAACTCCGGAGCGTTCTGTCCTGTCCAGGCAAACACGATCAGGGTGCCAAAGTAGGCTAGGAAGGCCATCGGCACGATGGCGAATGTCAGGGAAACCTGAAAGGACTTGTGTAGCAGGTCCCCATTCTTTCGACCGACCCGGACGCAAAAACCATCGAGCCGCCGGAAAGGATGGAGAGCAGAAATGAATCCTGCAACATTTGCGCTGGGCTTATCAGCCTTGCACTCAGGGCATACATCCCTGCGTGATCGGCACCAAACGCCCGCAGAATCGTAATGGGTAGGATCGCGGCATATAAGACTTGCAAAAGGCTTACCATCTGATAGCTGCCGGCAAATCTGATCAGCTCCGGCAAAACCTTGGCAGTCAAATACCTTGCCCCGCCATGGATCTGCGGCACCACTTTTCGGGAGGCGAAAAAGCAGCAGATTACAAATCCCAGTTCCGAGATCCCCATCACCGACGCCATTACCAGCAATCCATGGCCGTAGTGGAGCAGAGCCACGATTGCCACCGCCTCCGCAATTGTGAATCCGGTGTTGAAGCGGCGAGCGACATCGATTCTGTGACCACCCATCAGGATCGCCTCAAATACCGCCCCGACGTTGGACATGACCATGATCAACGCCAACACAGAAATGGAGGTGCTGGCCGGCTTCATGAATTGAGGTGGAACTCCAGCCAGACGTGCCAGGGTCCCCGAGAAAATGGCCAGTGGTATCAACCCGGCTACCGAGATCAGGAACATGGTTGCGCACCCGGTGCTCAGCAGTTTGCTTGCAGTAAGATAGTCTCCGGATCCGGTCGCCTCCGAGCATACTTTTGGAACGCCGACTTCACTCCGATCGCACCAAACCGCATATACGCTGCCGTGGTCATGATGATCGCCCAGATCCCGTAGCCGCCTAGACCTAGGTGTGCGATCACGATCGGCACGGTAAGGAAACGTGTACCGACCTGCGCTGCCCCGGAGATCACGCCAAAAATCGTGTTCTTGCCAATGCTGGCCGCTAATTTGCGGTTGGACGCCGCCATCGGCGCCGCGTCCGGCGTTTTTTTCTGCGACACCGGCGGCCGTCATAATCCGTCACTCTCAGTAAACATAGTCTTCACGTGGTCTTCGGCGTTGGCCTTGAGCCCAGCCATCTCTTCAGCGAAAACATCGATTTGATTCTTTATCCGCTGCTCGTCCCGCAGGAATTCTGCGAACTCGGCCGGTACCGCTCTCGGCTCTCTGGACAGATACGGCCAAGCAAACCCCGCCATTCTCGTCAATGACACCATTAAATAAGGCCTCTCGTGGTATCGACGCAAACATTTGACCACTTCGAAAATTGGATCGCTCCCTAGGGAATAATCCATTTTGCCCAAACGAAAAGCGTTTTTCAGAGGACTCGATCCACCACCGGTGTGCCGGTGATGAAAGATCTTCAGATTTGGGATGGCTTCGACGTCCCATCCCCGCATTCGGGCGGATGTTTGCGCATACCAGTCTTCGCCGCCGTACTTTAGAACGGCATAGCCGCCAATTGCGTCATAACATTCCCGCCGGACCAGCTGCGCTGCATGGGCGACGTTGGATACGCTGTTAAACCAGCGGCTCGAAACCCGGTGCCGTGATCTTCGTAGACAAACCCGCCGACCAGCCCCAGGTCGGGATTTTGCTGGAAGTGAGCAAGCAATTGCTGGTAGTAGTCGGGATCAAGCGACAAATCGGCGTCGAGGTTGCCAATAAACTCATACGGAAGCCCCTCGAGCAGCGGCGCTCCCTTCCGCAGCGCAACTACTTTGGAAACAAAACTGTGTCCGGCCGGCTTGTTTACCCGCAGGAACTGGATGAAATCGTGCTTCGCTGTGTGGCTCTGTATGATTTCGTCCGTCCGGTCCTGCGAATTGTCGCTGACAATCACCCAGCGCAGGGGCCGCAGGGTCTGCGAAACGACGCTCTGAATCGTTTTCTCAATGTGCGCCTCCTCATTGTAGGCGGCCGTTATCAGGACGTAGTTGTACGGCCCCGGGCGACGCATTTCCAGTTGTGTTGGAGAGTCCACAGGATTAGCAACACCCCGAACAGATCGGGTGCATGCAGTGGCAGAGGAGACGTGGAACAGCACCATCGATCTGGGGATCCAGATTGACCTCAATATTAGAACCCCGTAGGCCTTTACCGCTATCAAGGCGATTGAAAATCTGTTCTGCGCGCTTTGCCCAAGAGTGCTTCTCCCGGACAATTGTAGGCACGCCTGATCGACAGCCACTGACCGACGGATCGTCACGATCGGCGTCCAATTTAGCAGCGAGATCGGATCCATCAGGAGCGACCTCTAAGATTGCGTCACGGGGCGAGAGTTCTCGCCGTATTCACCACTTCGAGGGAGCACTCCTAGGAGTCGAGCGCCTGCTGCCAAGTGCCTCCAAGTAACGCATCACGAAAGGGCTAAACCCGCCCGTCCTTGTCGGCTCCGCCAGATCTGGGGGGGGTGACGAGAAAATATCGCGAGCTGCCGACCACCTTTCCCAATTCTCGCGGATCGGGGAATTCTGCGGACCGTTTCGTATATGGATGCTCCAGCCACGATCTCGCAATCATCACCATCGCTTGATGCAATGTCTCGTAACGACGACCCATCCAGTAGGCAAATACGGGCCTTTTGCCAGGGACGGCATCAAAACATCAGTATGGACACCAAACGGAAGCCACTCGAAGCGGCCTCGTGGAAACCGTCGTTTCAACTCGTCGCATCCTTCACGCATGGACACAAAACATCGATCAAGCCCTGCATCACAGCCAAGGCACCGATCTTCGATACAGTGCTCCAAGGATCAACGACGAAAGCAGACCGTCGCGCACGACCCGGAGGGCTGAGCGCAAAACAAATCGGCCATTCTGGCCGCGACGCTCCTTGCATCCAAAACAAGGTGTCGGCGGAATGTACACTCCCCAAAACAGTGCACCAATCTCGCTTACGTTTGAACGCCAGGGGGGGTGGTGCAATCAACCGCGCATCTCGGCACGCAGCGAGCGGGTTAAGGAGCGGCGGCCCAAGCGTCGTCCAATTCACCCACGGGTTCAGCCTTTGGTCAAAGCCCCGACGCATCGACTTTCTTCCCTCCATCAGGTGAGAAGAGTTTGCCACACTTGCCGGCTGACCCGACGTTGTAGATCCTGCCGGTGCGACGGGTCAGTCAAAGGCTTCGGCGCAGCGGCCAGGCCCAACTCAGTTTCACCGAACAATGACTGCCCATTGGCCAACCGACGCCCCCAACTGCTGGAAAGGGACTTCAACCAGCCTATAGGTCAAAGCTGCAAGTGACACCGTTAGCGCAACGAGGACGCAGAGCACCGCGATCCTGATCTCAATGCCACTACCTCTCAGGGCGTTTCCGAATCGCCACCTAAATAGATCTAATGGTATGAGGTGGACAAAATAAAAAGAAAACGAGATTTGGCCGAGATACATTATCGGCTTCGTGGTGACGAAGTGATGTACCGGCCCGAGCTTGATAAGACAGTCCGAGTATTAGTCCCGCAAATCCGAACACCGAGAGGATAGCAAAGCGATCTACTGAAAACAGCGCACCAATGAGAATGACGGATGCAACAGTTACAATCGCAGCCGTCCTCTCTCGAACGGCTCTTAATTGGAATGACCTACAAAGATAAGCTCCCGCCACGAAACAGAACACCATTCTGATCGCACGGAATCTTCTCGCTCGGATTGTTTGTCGCGTGACCGCCGATGACCATAAGAACAACAAATATTGTCAGACAAACGATGGCCCAGGGCGTCACCCCGCAAAGCTGACGCCTGTCTAAAAACGAATGCTGCGGAGAAAAACCAGAAGAAAGAATCACCCAGGAGAACCCTTCGGCACTCAATGTCCATGCCGGCTCATTCCACGTCCCGATCTTAAGGCCTGTCCACATTTAGGCAAGCAAAAACGACTGCACGAATGCTCCGAGTGAAAAATCACGCAGATGATAGGCACCCTGCGATAGGTAGGCGTTCCTGTGCCATTCGACGGACGCCTCGGGAGAAAGAAAGGAATTGGCAACATGAACAAAAGTACAACGGTATTCAGCGGGTAAACACGAAAAAATCGCAACAAGTAGAAACGTCTAGTCTGCGAGACGGTTAAATTTCTAAAGTCTAGGGGTGGTACGTGAAACAGTATAAATCCAGATCCACATGGAAGAACAGGTCGACCCCCCGAAACCGTTTCCTACAAATCTAAAGTCTAGCTTCTCGCGTCAAAGACCAAGAAACTCAAAGCGATAGGCTCGAAGTGACAAAGGAATACTGCTAGCGCGGCGACTCCTCGCACTCCAGTTAGCCCAGGTAAGGATTGGAGCAATATCGACATAGGACATTGGGTTGCATTGGGCGTATTGTTTCTGGCCGAGAGGCCATCACATCTGGTTCGCCTTGGCGGGAAACCAGGGTGCATTTCATACTTCAGTCTTCACCAGCTCAGTTCTTTTACGCCGGAACCGACTCGGAGGGATCGGCCGCCTTCGCGAGCTTGTTTCTTGGCGACGCCAAACGCTGCGGCAGAGATCGATGCCAGCAAGCAGTACCAAGGCGCCGATGTGCTGTTGATACAGAAGTAGGTGACACCCCCAGCAACCGCATTGGCGAACAGAGCGGAACCGAGAGCCCACAACAACACTTGCTTCTGGCGGTCCGACGTCACTCTTCGGGCTCTCCCGACAAACTTAAAGCCATACACAAAAACCAAAACGAACAAAATAGCGGGCAGAAGCCCTGAGGCGTCAGCCGTTCCCACGAACTGATTGCTGGTGTCCCACATCCCAGCCCCCATCATAGGTTGGCCACTTCACTCCGATCAGCCACCATTCTCCAGAAATGCACAATTCATTGATCAACAAGCATGAAACGGTGATACGACGACGACCCTCCGAAAGGTGATCCTTGAGATCAGGTGCCATACCGGCGCCTTTAGTAACGATGTGCAGGCTAATAAGAGTGATGACGATTGCCCAGCGCACAACTAGCCATCCAGTTCCAGTACCGGCCACATGCACGGCCACGACGCCGCCAGCGTAAGCCAAGATGGGCGTACTGGCGGTATCCACGCAGACGGTAATAGAGATCACGCCAGCGCGCAGCCCGCAGCCAGCTAGCAACCGGTTATTTTTGCTGTTGGTTACAACACAAACATCAGCGGGATCAGGGTCGCGCCAAAAGCGCCGGCCAAGAGTGGATGTTCAAAACATGCCATTAGCGCGAAAGCATCCGTCGCGCTTCATGGCATTAGCATAGAGAGACGCATTTGCCCCAGCAAAGCGTAGGGGTTGTGTCCAGTCACCTGTTCGTAAATCATCACCAAGGCAACCCCGCAAGCCACGCACGCGAGGATGCGGATCGCGTATAGGACGTATTTGTTATGAGCGCGGATAGAGAAATAGAAGCAAGAAATAGATGCCAAACACTGTGTCAGGTTAATTCCCGTCTGAAAGGTCGGGGCGCCAACTCGCGGAAAGGCGCGGATGACGTCCACGGCGATGGAAGGGGCGAGAAGAGTGACGACCCAATCCAGCTTATTCATGCCCCCGCTGAAAATCGAACGTTTTGCGATCTTCTCTTTGAACAGTTGGGCAATGGCGGACGACCGCCAGGTTACGCGGCATTCGGGAAGTGCAGGCCTCCCACCACAAGCACTTGATCGGTGGGGGAATTAGAATGGCAGTCGCCAAGAAAGGTGCGAGGGCATGCCGACGAGTGCGAAACAAAATGCATAGGCCCGCGAGGAAGACCACCAGGAAAACGACGGATTGCAGGACGCTCGCTTCTATTCCTCCGCCGAATTTTGAGATATTTATGGCAAAACTAATCCGGACCTATAGTGGAACTATATCAAACCAATCTCTCGACAAGGATGTCGTCTGCGTCACGATTCTGGAACCGCCCAGGACGGGAGAGTTGGTACTTAAAGTGAGGTTGGTCCGTCAGATAGTTTTTTAAAGGTGGAGATGGTTCGCGAAAACAAGTATCTTGGCTCAAAGGGCTGCGCCCGAAACCAATTGAGAGTAAAGAAAACACAAAGATACAAAGCGACCTCAGCTTTGGTCCCCCCTCACGTGCAAGCTCTGCCGGTGATGGAAGGGGGTGGGTTGCCATGAACGACTACGACGAGATTCTGCGGAGAGCCAACGCGCTGAACTAGGTACCCTCCGACGTCCCATGCCCCGTTGGGCGGCCTGGCATTGGCGGTTCGGTTCGCGACCAGAACCCCTATGATTTGCTGAAATGGTCGCCGACACCAACAGTTGAATCTGATGCGCCGCTGTTCCAGCGGCTGCGCTTATGACGCCGATAAGCAAACGGGGTTGAGCTGGATAGTCTGATTTGAGTTTGTACCGCCCCCACCGTCGAGTTTGTCGTGGCAAACCGAAGATGAAAAGCGACCAGTGGCGTGAGTGAATACTGGTCAAAATGCGCATTGAGGTGTTGGATTCTTGCTGTTGATTTGGATTCGCAGACGTTTGACGTACTAAGGTTGTTGCAGCTCGCCAGCGCGTTCGTGAATGTCGGACAAGTTCCGCTAGTAATAAAGCTGGTTGTTTATCACGACCATAGCAGAGGGTTTTCCGATTGCGCCGCATTGACCAGCTCAGGACCCGAACCGGCATCAAGTCCGCATTCTTCCGTATCGCTTCATAAAAACGCAGGTGCCGCCTGCCCTGCTCCAGCTATCGCATTTGCACAGATCACGTTGTCGGCACTTCCATAGCTCTGCGTGTCTCCAAATAAGTATTGAAGGCATAGCTCTTTGTCCCAGCCTGCGGAGACATAGCGAAAGCCACTAACCCTTCTGAAACATTCGCGGTATTCACGTGCGCCATGTAATTGTCATAAGAAAAGCAGCCCTGCAGAACAATCCGTGTTCGATTCGAAGGCATTGTGGTCAATACCTTCCTGCTGAATAAGAGATCCCGAAATTCAGCATGGTATTACCATATTCTTGGCGATAGCTTCCATTGAAACCGTCAGAAAACGCATAATTAATGTAGTTGTTGTAAAAAATGCCCGGTCCTCCATAGCTGACGCCAAAACTCTGCTTGTCTGTGTCGCTGCCATCGACGACATCCTGGTAGAAGCTAACCCCTGGGTTCCGGTTCCCCCTATACTGCCGAGAATCACTGCGCAACACCCTTCACCTTCCGCCGATGTTGGATACGGTGGATGCGCCAGCCGTGGAAGTAGTTGTCGTGGATATTTGCATGTGCCACTGATTGCGCCGAGATATAAGAACGCTGATCCAAAATTCGCTAAGGCGGTTCTGCCCACAATTGAGGCGAGATCATATTCGACCTGCGCCCAGTCCAGCATACGACACATTCCACACAATGAAATGATGTGCCGTCGTGGTCGTGTAGTAAGCACGGAGAACCGGAACATCCCGTCGCCCCACCGCCGTTGATGATCGGACGACAGTAGGCGGAGTATCCGTGAGCCAGAGCAGTTGGTGGAGCTGTAATAAGCAAACGTCGGATCACCGCCAACATGGTTGGAATTGCCGCTGGTTCCTCAACACGGCCACGTCCCATGGTAGTACGGTGTAGTCCCACTTCACTCCGCCCTTAAGAATGAAAAATATCTGCAGAGTACGTGCATGAATAGGAAGAGGCATTCCCCGTGGCTCCGGTCATTCCCGGAGCATACTCAAGGCGCGCTAGTGCTCGCGCCGTTGTTAGTGTCCACGCCAGCCGAAAAATCGACATAGTACGTCGCCGCCGAGGCGCTGGCAACCATAATGCAGAAATTCAATCCCAAAAGACCCAGGTACAGAACACGCTTCATTCGACGGCTCCCCCATTTGGACTCACGCCCGGGGTACGCACGAGCCATTCATGGGAAAAGCCTACACTCGAGGCAGGGCTCAGCCAGAGAATCGGAAGGGCATCGGCAAACTCACTTCAACATCTGAGCGGGATTGGGGCATGTCCTTCTGGATGGTGCCCATTCCAGGCTCCGATTTCGCTCAAAACCTGCTGCACCCGTCCGGATTACGTATGCCGCTCCGATATGCCGAAGCCACGGCAATCTTTAAGAGCTCGGGGGTACATCCGTATTCAGATGGATTTGGGCGAACGTCGTGGTATAAAAATCAGCCAGCTTCTCTGTTCGACAGCCTCAAATTAATTCTTCAACCCTGGGACTATGTCAATACCGCCGTAGAGCCGGTTGGCGCGCAGCAGATTTAGATCGACTTCAGGCCCGTTCAGTCCCGGGAAAATACCCCGCGAACTGCTCAGACCGGGCCCCAGACCTCGTTTCGTCTGCAGCGTCACGTGGCCGTAAGGATAGGCAAAATTGGCGGTGCTCTGCGGCGTCATTTCCTCCACCGCCGCGCGGCCTTTTTTCACGTCATCCTGGAACTCACCCAATGAGACCGCGCGCGAAGAGCTATGGCCAAACGTCTGGCTGCCCAGTTGCGTGCCCCTGGCCAGGAGGGATGCACATCATCACGGACAAAGAGTTCGCCCAGTTCGTTCGACCGATTCATCAACCCTGCGGTCGCGTAGTAGGTGCCACGTGCCCCAAACTCCTCGAGGATAGCGCCCCCAACGGTATATGCGCTCCGAGGAAAATCATCAAAGGTAAATGATACGATCGGGCCATTGTTCCCGAGCGACACGCAGCGCCGGTAAAGCGCAGACAAAATGCGGGTACGAACGACTCCGAGTTGAGAGCGTACACTCATGGTTGGTTTCGAGAGGGTTACGGGAAAAAGAACCCAGGAAAACGTGCGTCAGGCCGCAGGAGAATTCGATTTTGTTCCCGAGGCTGATCCCGATATCGATCGGATTGCGATCGGGACGAGACAGCCATTGCAAGCATCCTAGGCAGCGCTGCATGCGAGTCACGTTGTCGGCCCTCTCCGACGGCGACCAAACGTACCCCCCCGCCGCGCCGACTAGTCGAATCAGGTGGTGCAGGGCCGAACTGCCGAGGAATGCCATACGGGAAAACCAGCCGTGATGCTTTCTCCAGTACTGCCAGTTGGCGTAGATACAGCTCCAGGTAAAAACGCAGAGGCGCGTTCGACGAGCTTCCCCCACCGTAATGGATCGCCCCGGCGCCGGCGAAAAAGACAACCTTTTCTCCCGCTTCGTGAAACCGGTAACACCAGTCCATGTCTTCTCCATACATGAAGAACTGGGGATCGAGGAGACCGACATGATCCAATGCGCTGCGACGGACCAAAACAAACCAGCCATTCAGCACTTCGACCGGAACGGTTGTGTCATGATCGAAATCACGCATCAGATGACCGCCGAAGAGGCGTGAGTGTTTGAACACAACGTCGAGTCCGACCGCGCGGCAGAATACGTTCCACACTGTCGGGAAACGCATCGTGGAACGCCCCACATCGCCACTTGCCGCCAACATCTTGGGCCCGAGCATGGCCACATCCGGATTTTCCGACAAGTACGCCAGCATGGGCGAGATGCAATCATCAATAAACTTTACGTCCGAGTTCACCAGGCAGACAAAATCCCCAGAGCACTGTGCCATCCCGATGTTGTTGGCCTTGGCAAACCCAAGATTTTCAGTGTTGCGAATCAGCTTATAGCCGGGGAACATCTGCGACACAAGGTCCGGAGTTCCGTCGGTCGAAGCATTATCGACGCACGATCACTTCCGCGCACACGTTCTTGCAGAACTCGTCCAGGGACTGGAGACACTCGATCACGTATTTCTTGGCGTTCCACACAACGATGACAACCGAAACGCTCGCGAGCTTCGGCCGCGGCATTCGGGGAGAGGGGTGGGTCGTAAGGTCGTATTTCACGAGGGGGATCCTTAAAGATGACATTGGTGATTGCATTCTTAGCGACAGTTGCTTGGTTAGCGGTTGTGTTGTCCTGCGACAGCCGTAATCTTTGACGCATTGCTGCCCGTCCGGCCAGCAAACGCATACAGCAGCCATCCCAATTCATACGGCCGGCATTCGAACAAAACTTCGAGGTCCGCGGCGCGGTCGTGCTGTATGGGGACGGAGTAGCGGCCGAGCGCGGTATTCAGGTAGCGACCGAGCGAACGCTGGGAACGTTGTATGCAGCGCCACACCAGTTTCGCGGAGGAGTCCTCCATTTCAAAACCCAGTTCGTTGCGCGAGTTGATCCATTCCAGGCCCTTGTAAATCGCCGGACGAAAATCCTGCCCCGTGGCGTCGCCAATCCTGAATAGAGTCATCGGTCCCATGGCATGTTGATGGACGGAGAATACGGGATAGCCATCGACGACCTGTCCTCCGATGGAGTCGTAGTGCCACCACCATTGTCCCATCGGTCCTTGGACGTCGCAGATGCCGCGAGCGCAAAGCATCGCACGCTTGCCGGCCTCGGCGTGGCCGAAGGCTTGCGCGAATTGCGTCATGCCGTAGACCGGATAGACCTGGTCAGCGAAGCTGCCGATGCGTCCGCGAGAGAATCCTTTAAAGCTCGACGAGGTGCAGAGATGTGCAAAAAATCCGCGCTCTCCCTGGTTCCGTTTCAGCTGTTGGTAGGTCGCGAGAGCCACGCCCTCAAGCTGCGGCCGCTGGTTTGGGAAGGCCAGCGCCCAGTAGGAAAGTCCCGTGAGGAACCACGCTAACTCCATGGTGACGCCTTTTCTTGCGGCGGGGTAGGTGGATAGGGCCTGCGCGATCGGAATCTGCTTCTCAATTTTCGCCAGACGATCGGGCGCAATCACTCCGCAGAGCCACAACAACACGCCGAGGTCGCCAATGTCTTCGATCCAGCCGAGCTCGGCGAGCAAGGTATTGAGGACCGGTTCGGTTGCGATCGGCGAGATGCCCCCAGCCTGTTCGTAACGATGGAGACCAAGCAACGTCATCATCGTATAGCGCTGTGAAATGCCTTCCTGGACCAATCCGCGACCGGTCTTCCTGAGCTTGTGGCAGAAAAGCTGCCGGCTTGCGTCGAACATGGGCGGCAGACCCTCGACCGCCAGTTTCACGATGCGATCGACGGTGGCCTGGGCCTCCCTTGATGGAGCAGCAGGTGTTGTCTGGGTATCAATCATTTAGCGTAGGACTCCTGAAAGAGTGCAATGACTAAGTGGGGTTGATTTGCGATGAAACATTTCAAGGAAACTTGCCGAAATCCTATCCAACGTGGCCATACAGCGCTGCGCCGATTCGGGCGACCAGACGTGACGGCAATTGGGAGATGACGAATTTTGCGGCGTTCCTTTTCCACGTCCCAGCGCGCAGATCGAACGCGTGCGTCGACGGCTGGCCGGCGCTGTAGCGCGAATAATCGAGGATGGTCTCGGCCGCACCCCATCGCCCTTTAAAAGTAATCAGCCCCTGCTGGTCGGCATCGGTACGGCCAAAATCGAAACAACGGAGGTCAGCCGACTTCGCTTCCTGTATGGCGTTCCAAAACAGCATATGCATGCTGCCCAAACGGTTGAAGCGCGTGTCGGAGCAGCCGTACTTGTACATCATCGTGTCCTTATAATGTACGGTGATCATGGCAGCCACCGCATGCCCCGACAGATATGCTACGCGGATCTTGATGCCGTCGCTGCACTCACGCAGCAGGTTACGAAACCAGCGTCGCGGTGGAGGAGGCAACCTGTGGCGCGCGCGCGTAACGCGGAAGAGGCGGTAGAAATCGTTCAGCAGTTGGTCCGACACGCCCTCTCGATAGACCAGACCTTCCCGTTCTGCGCGACGAATCTTCCGTTGAATCGAACTCTTGTGGAAGTTGTGCGAAAATGGTCTCCAGATCCGGCCGCAAGTCCAGGGCATGGAACGTATATCGAACCGTGGAACGGGACAGCCAGATCGGAATTTGGATGGCCTGCAAGGGACGCACCTCAAGATACCGCCAACCTTCGGTTGCGATCGCCAGTTCCAAGGCTCCGCAGATTGCGCGTTCGTCGTCCTTATCCCGACTGTCTACCAACCATTCACAATGGTCGGAAAATGGAAGCGAAACCAGTCTTCGTCCGGTGAGCCAACTATCGATCTGACAGAAAACGGCGGCATTGCGCAGCGGTCCTCCGGGCCGGGACGTCGTGTAAGCAACTGGCCGATAGCCGTATGTGAGAGCGAGGGCGCGCAACCAGCCCGAAGATTGGAACAGCGAGGCCCGCGGATGCGATGCCAAAAATTTGTCCCAGCGCGGATCGCACAGTGGATCGACGATATGAACCGTCTTCGGTCGCCCGATGCTCTTCGGTGCACTAGAGCGCGCAACGGTGGGTTCGATTTTGTCAATCACTCTAAGCGCCCATTGCAATTCTGTAGCTTGTGAACTCATTGGCGGGGCACTCGCGCGGTTGAAAACGCTTCAGTCCAAATGGATTCCAAATACGAGGCCTTCTGCTTACGCCGTGTCTGGATCGGAGGCACGGAGCAATTCGCTTTCCTGTCCAGGGAACGTCGTGATAAGCCGACAACGGACAATAGGGACTCGTCGGAATCCCTCAGCCACTCTTGCGGAAAGAAAAGCGATCGTCTCTTTGTCAGTAACCCTCGCAGCGAGGCATCTACTACCTTCATGACTGACAGCAGAATATAGTGCGGCGGGTAAGTCGCGTCCGGCCCCAAGCGTCAGGTGACCCCACTTGCGTCGTCCGAGGATTAATTTCGATGAGGTAAGCATTTCCAGTGTTGGCTTCGAGCATGAAGTCGAATCCGTGCAAGCCGGAAAGCCCCAGACGACGTAGCCGCTCTCTCTGTGGCCGACACCATCTCCGGGTTATCGATCCAGCCGCGATCACACGTGGCCGGGCCCGCCGGGTCGCTCTTGATGCACGAACCTCGAAGTGAAGACTGCCCAGCACGGTACGCCTTGCCAGCACGCCGACCAGGCTCGTCGCCTCACGACCGCCGACAAAGCCCTGAGCGTTGACCACGGGACGTCGTCGCAACAACGCCGGCCGGACCAGCCGCTTGTCTCGGTCGACGAGCGCCCGCTTCGCCGCCTTCGCCAGCCACGGAGGAGCGCTCAACGCCCGGAATTCCTGCTTCGCCTCCTCCGAGATTTCGAACCACCCTTACGCCCTCGCCTCCAGATGAGACATCCACCTTAAGGACCATGGGCAGATCCGATGCGCGTCTGCGAAGCTCCTTCAAATCGCTCTCGTTCGTGATTACTTCCGTGGCCGGACAGCGAATCCCCTCCGCAGCCGCCACCTGCAGAAAGCGGGTTCGAGCATAAACGACCGGGAAGCTTTCGTTGCTACCCAAAGAACGCTCGAGCATTCGCACAAATTCGCGTTGCTTTCGCCCCTCGTCTTTTCTCAAGCGCGTAGAGGTGATGCAGGTGCAAGGTGGCAAGATCGTCGCCGGGCACCACCAGATCAGGATTCGCCCGCGCGATGGCATCTGCAAAAGACGACAGCGGCGCTATCCCGCTGTAGGGATATATCTCCTTCACCGCCGCGGTCGTCGACAGCGGATGTGCCGTAGGAGCACACAGCTTTGACCGAAAATCCGGCCTGCGCCAAGGCTGCCGCCATGCGTGCCGTCGGTATCCATCGCGATGTGGTCGCCATCAAAACGGTTGGTTTCAAAGAGAGTGCAGACCTCTCCCCGTTTCAATCCCTCTGCCGCCGTTAACCGTCGCGACCACATGTTGCACGATCGCCGCGAGGGCTGGGCGAGGACTACTATCCGGAGCTGCCGGTCGTTGCCAGCGTTCCAACCGGATTTTGCTCCGAACGTCCTCTATACTTTCGATCAGCGTCATGCGTCCTTGCCGAACCAGATAGTGATCGACCGCTCCGATCTTGCCGCGGAAGACGCTATAGACTGGAACTCCGAGCGCCGCTGCCTCGCGGTTCATCGTGCCGCCGCCACTGATCACCAGATCCGAAAACCAGACCAAGTTCAGACCGTCGAGCGGTCGCTCTGGAATCATCATTCTGCCGGACGTCAGCTGGTCGGCCCATTGCAATCGCAAACGCTTGGCTTGGCGCTCGTTGCGCGGAAGGGTCACCGCCAGCACTCGCCGGCTGACTCCCCAGGAATCGAAGCACTTCGGCAAACAGCACGTCACTCTCGGGATTGTGATAGTGCGCCTCGTCAGCCGGTGGCCGTAATAGGGCAATCAGAGGGGTTCCCGGAAATATTTAACTCCCGAAAAATACCCGGATCAGGGCGGAAGCCAGGCGCATACACGTCTTCCTTCAGCCCGGGATATCGTGTCACGTGGCGCCATGTTTGCTCATGGCTCCATCTGGTATAACGTCTGGCATCACCGTCCAGTTGGGGTCCAGAGAAACCCGGTCTTGGTAGTGAATTCGTAATCGTGGATCACAGTGGTCGGAATGTTCAACGCTTTGCAGATCAATACCTGGGCCCGCGAGCCATGCGACAGTCCGAGATCCGGGCGTGTGCCGATTGCTGTCGGAGCAAGTTGCAAGGCGCGCGCACAATTGACCAGCACTTTGAGAATCTTGTTTTTCCCGGAGTGTCCACCGATTACTTTGCACCGGACCTTGTACAGGTCCAGCAACTCGCGGACCTGATAAGCGTCTCGCGCTGTGAGAACTACGTCGATGCCCCGCTTCTTCAATTCCTCGACGATAGGCAGAAAGAACGGCACATGCGGCGAGTTATCGAGATCGATCCAGACTCTCCTGGCCCGCTGCTTCCGACCGTTTGCTGGGGCCGGAACTTCGACCACCAGTAGATCGGACGCTTCCCCCGCCATCGCCGGTATTCTCTTCATTGTGTTCTCGACTTCAGACATATAAGGTGTGTGCTTGTAATTGTTGTATCTTCCCGAAGATCCCCTAAAACGCGTCGTCCCCCATCAGCACCGCTTT
>CAVSBD010000001.1:0-24214 GCA_963726095.1 uncultured Acidobacteriaceae bacterium | reverse complement strand
CGCTACCACGGACTTAGAGAGTCACCGGAAGACTCTTCAATCCTCTGAATCCAAACGTATCCGCCCACTCGGGCTTGGGCCCGTGAGCTTCATTTTTGGGAAGCGCTGCACTAGATTCAGGAGCGCCACCTGTCCTTCGAGGCGAGCCAGTTGGCCTCCGATACAAAAATGCGGTCCGGCGCTAAAGGCCAAATGCTGATTATTCAGGCGGCCGAGGTCGAGTTCATTCGGATTCTTAAACCGTTTGGGATCCCGGTTGGCCGCACCTAACATGCAGAGGATCGTCCATTTCTTCGGTATATGCTGGCCGCAGACCTCGATATCTTCCTTCAGCACGCGCGCGGTGAATTGCACGGGGCTCTCGTAGCGCAGTAATTCTTCGACCGCGGTACGGATCATCTCCGGCTTTTCTCGCAGCTGTGAGGTTTGTTCCGGATGTTTGAGCAACGTGAACATTCCGTTGCCGATCAAATTTCGAGTTGTCTCATGCCCGGCGAAAAGCAGCGCGATACATTGTGCGTAGAGTTCTTCTTCAGTCAGCACTTCCCCGTCTTCTTCGATATCGATCAAGAGACTGATCAGGTCGTTGCCTTTGTTGCGCCTGCGCTCGGCGACGGTCTTGCGGAAGAACTCGGTCAGGCCATTCAGAGCGTCCAGTGCGGCTTGCGCATGTTCCACGGTGCGGTTGGGGCTGCCGCGAAATACCGCGATGGCACGCGACCAATCGACGAATGTCTCCTGGAGTTCCTGCGGAATGCCGAGCATTTCCAGAATGATGCTGACCGGCATCGGGTTCGCAAACACGCGCATGAGATCGATTTCCGAGCCATGCTCAAGTGGCTTCAGCATGCGGTCAACGATGGCCTCGACTTGCGGGCGCAAGCCTTCGATCGCTGGCTGCGAAAATCCTTTGTTGAGAAGTTTGCGCAGCCGCGTGTGTTCCGGAGGATCCATGAAAATCAACCACAAACCGAACATGCGGGCAAGTTCGCTGAACTCCGCTTGGCGGCTGAGCGGCAGCGGCAATAACATCTGCTGCGCGCGTTTTGCCGATAGTCTGGGATCTTTCGCAACCGAAGAGCATTCGGCATGGCTGAAAACCGACCACACCGCCCATTTGCTGCCCACATCCACGTAGTGGATCGGCCCTTCTTCAAGCAACCGGGTGTAGGTGGGATAGGGGTCCTGCAGAACCTCTTCGCTGAAAACAACTTTCTTGCCCGGAGCGCCAACGTTCGACAACACTTACCTCCTCTGATGAAGCAGAGCGGTTTCGACTAGCGAAAACATGATTCAGGAACCGGCCAGCAATCGCCGCCAAGTCAATTCGATGGTCTGGATTTTTCCGTTCACACGCGTCGGCGGCGTCGCCAGGATGATGCGATCGTCCTCAAACTTGACGCTCCGGACCAATTCTTTGTCCACATAGTTTTGGATGGACGAGATTTCGACCGAATGAATCACTTGATCCCCATTCAGCGTGTAGCGCCCCGCGTAGGCGAGAAATGTTTTGAACGCCTCGGCCTGCTCCTCCATCTGTCCGCCGCCGACGGAGAGCGGCTTGCGGCCGCCATAGCTGATCATCGCGGTGACTCTGCCATCCGTGCCATAAATAAGAAAACCTGTGGGGTTCGGTCCGTAGGGAGTCTCGTTTCGCTCCCCGTCCCTGGTCACACTCGAAGCGGAAACCAGTTTCCAGGTGCCCACCAGTTTGTTCGTTGCGTCCACGAATACCGCGCCTCTCTAAACAGGCATTTCAGGATACCCGCTTGACGCGAGATCCGTCCAAGGCCTACACTCCGCGTTCAATCCTGAGATCTCTAGTTTATTTTCACACGTCTGATTCACGAAGGAAAACGCGGAACGGCGGAATGATGACAAAGGACTTGGAAGGCAAGGTCGCACTTGTAACCGGTGGGACGTCGGGAATTGGCCGCGAGACCGCCGTGCTCTTTGCGAGAGCGGGAGCCAAGGTTGTGGTCGCAGGACGGCGCGAGCAGGAAGGCAACGAAACCGTCGCACTGGTGAAGAACGCCGGAAGCGAGGGCTTGTTTTTGAAGGCGGACGTATCGAAGGCCACCGAAGTCGAGGCCCTGGTTCAAAAGGCGGTCGAGAAATTCGGCCGCTTGGACATCGCATTCAACAACGCCGGGATCGAAGGCGCCTGGGCGCCGATCGTCCGACAATCCGAAGAAGACTTTGATCGCACCATCGCCGTTAACCTCAAGGGCGTCTGGCTGTGCCTGAAATTCGAGATGCGCCAGATGCTCAAGCAGGGCGGCGGTGCGATAGTAAATATGTCGTCGGTTACTGGCCTGGCCGGTGCTTCCGGCGCGGCCGCCTATTCTGCGAGCAAACACGGCGTGATTGGGCTCACGAAGACCGCAGCCCTCGAAAATGCCAAGAGTGGGATTCGGGTCAATGCAGTGTGTCCCGGATTTATCGAAACGCCGATGGCCGACCGCCTCTTTCGTGCACCGGGAGTCCGCAAATTCGCAGTAAGTTGTCATCCCGTCGGGCGTTTAGGAACGCCGACGGAAATTGCAGAAGCGGTGGTTTGGATGTGCTCAGACCGCGCCTCTTTTATGACCGGCCAAACGCTAGTGCTCGACGGAGGATTATTGGCCGGCCCGAACCCAGCAGCCTAGAGCGTGTCAGGTGTTAAGACCGGCTCAGGCGGAGGCGGTAACACCTGTTTCCGCAATCTTCTTCAGTTCGCCTTTGGCGATCTTCCCTGTCACCGTCAGGGGCATGGCTGGGATGATCAATATCTGAGATGGTCGCTTGTATCGGGCCAACGATCCTGCCGCATATTCCGACAACTCTGGAGTGGACAACGTGCTCTTCGGCAATAGTTCCACGAACGCGACGACTTCCTCGTCACCACCGATTGCACGGCCGACGACTGCGGAACGAACCACCGCCGGATGAGCGTTCAGCACCGCCTCCACTTCCGCCGGGTAGACATTGAAGCCTTGATGCACGATCAAATCCTTGGTGCGGCCGACGATGAAGAGATTTCCGTCATCCAGCCGGGCGAGGTCGCGCGTATTGAACCATCCCTCGGAATCGATCGCTGCGGCGGTCTCTTCGGGGTTGCGATAGTACCCCTTCATAATGTTGGGGCCGCGTACTTGTAATTCACCCACTTCACCGGCCGGCACAGGTTGATGATCGCTCCCGAGCAGGCGTATTTCAACCCCAGGAAATACCGGACCAATCGAAATGTCGTTGCGAGGAGCTTCTGGGCGCGTTAGTGCAATGGTCGGAGAGCATTCGGTGATCCCATAACCGTTGTGCAGCGGCATGCCGAAGAGGTTCTCGACCGCCGACTTAGTCGCCGGATCAAGTGGAGCGCCGGAGGAAGTAATGATTCGTAGCGACGGGAAATGCAGTGACGACAGCTTGCGCAGCTTCGCGTATTGGATCAGCTGATTGAAAATCGCCGGCGTACCGAAGAGGAGTGTTACCTGTTCTTTTTCCAGAGTCATGCGCGCGGTCATCGGATCGAAGCGCGACGTTACATAGATCGACGCTCCGGCGAGCAAGGAACCAAGCAGCACGACCGAAAGGCCGACGGCATGGGACATGGGCAGAACGCCGAGGAGGCGGTCGTCGGGAGTCACGGATCGCACGGCTGCCGATCCTGCTGCCATGAACAAAAGGTTCCTGTGGGTCAGCATGACGCCCTTGGGAAGGCCGGTCGTGCCCGAGGTGTAGATCAGAGCGGCAACGCGATCGGAAATGTTGCCGCTCAGCGGCTCCGGTTCGACGGTATTATTCAGCGTGCCAATTGCAATTTCTCCGAAACTGTCTCGCTCTTCGGGTCGCGCGCCATGCCTCGCCGCATGCTCCGCAGCGTGGCTCGAGGCCCCCACGGTGTAGAAGACGCGTCGAGCGCCGCAGTGTTCACGGATCTCGCCGATTTCGCGGGCCGAGAGGCGTGCGTTGGCAAGCACAGGCCATGCGTCGAGGCTGCTAGCGGCCAATAAAATGGCGACAAAAGCGCGGCAATTTTCGCCGACGATCATCACCCGGTCGCCCGGCCGGATCCCCAACTGACGAAGCCGATCTGCGGTTTCGCCGACGACCTGGTCCAGTTGGCGATAGGTCCAGCTCCCGCCGGCTTCCACCAGGGCAGGCTGGTCGGGGAGCCGCTCTGCCCATGGCTTAACCACATCGCAAATACGATTGGGAAGCGTCATCGAAATGATTGGCTCTTCATTGTTGGCGGTTTTTCGGCTCAAGCTTTGCTGTGGAGCTTCTTTTCGACAAAAGCAACCGCTTGCTTCAAGGAGCCGAAGTTCTCCGGAACCGCGACTTCGTCATCTTCCACTGTAATGTCGAAGCGATTTTGCAGGAACATGACAAACTCAATGGCACCCGTGGAATCGAGTATGCCGCCGGAGAGTATCGTGTCCGGCTGAAGGGCCTCGGCTCGGCCAAAAAGGAAGCTCTTGGTTAGAAAATCTCGTATTTCGCTTTCAATCTCTGCTGTTTGCATTCTTCGCCAGTTCTTTCTCGGTTGATTTATACAACGTATCGATGTGGGTTAAGTCGGTATTTGACCTGGCACCATCGGAAGGGTTCGACATAACGACGTTCATCGCACTCTCGTCAACTGCCGCCAAGGGCGGAAGCGGAACGGAAAATGACGGTCTGATCAAAGTTGTGTCGCCATCGAACGGCGAAGCGTACCAGGCGACACCGTTAGAAAGCTCTTGATGCAACGCCGGGTCCGCCGCCTTATAGTAGAAGGGGCACGCCGGATATTTCCTCGAATACGGATTCCATAGCAAAGCTACTCGCCGAACGGCAGGCGGGAGGCCAACCACCTCAAAAATGTAACTGCCCTGACGCTTCGCGTATTTGTATGCCGCAACAAATAGAGTCTTTAATACGTCCGGGTCATCTTCTCTGGCCACTACATCGGCGACGAGTGCCTTGATCCGCCCGTCGGGCTGAGGATCGATACGAAGCACTGCATACCCTACGAGTTCTCCGTTGCGACGGCAACCAAAAACACGCGCACTCCCTCTGTCTCCTGGAACCTCGAAGTGCCATCGCAGTATCTCGGGCGTTCGGTCTGCGAACAGCTGTGTTTTTTCGTTGCGTTTGTGGTTCCAGAATAACTGGAACTCATCGCCGATAGAGCGGACGTCCATCTCGCTGACAGTGAAAGTTGTCGAGGAACCTCTCGGCCATCGTCGGCGAAAAAAAGTGTCGATTGCTATGGCGAACGAAGCGGAGATGCTTCCGAGACCCGCGAGGAGCGGCCCCAGCCCCATTTTTTCCGTCACCACCTCGGCGAACGAATGGGCTTGCAGGACCCAAAACAACACAGTTTCATAGTCCCTTTGTGGGAGAACATCGGCCTTGAATGCCTTCGATAACCGGCCTACCTCAGGAATCGCGGTTGTGGTCAAAAAGAGATCGACGCCTTTCTGACGATAAAACGCCGAGACCAGGCTCATGCCGAATGCGCGATATTGCGGTTCAATCACCAGGCTGTGGCCGGTGACGGCACTGAGTGTCCGGTCACCATAGCGATATACTCGTGAGATATTTCCGATGTAGCCGACAACGGTTTTTCCCGCTTCCACCACCCAACCGATGGAACGTTCGGGACGTTCGGATCCTGTGTGCCGGAGGGCCGGATTTTGCCGCCACAACCGTTCCCAATTTTCCGGGGAATCCAAGGCCATGTTGGCCCGTCGCTTGAGATCGGCGATAGCCTGGAAATCAGAAAACGACGCTTCCCTGAGACGGGCCGGCACAGCATCAACGGAGGATCGTAGTGGCAGTTCCTCTCTCGACCCGGCACGCACCTTTCGGCGCGACCGAATCATGTCGAGGATCGCTGGAACAATCTTCTGATCGAGAGATGCCATTGGATCAAAGAACCGGATTTGCGACTTCATTGCGGAACCACACGATCGCGTAGCAACTGGAAACGATTGTCACCCTCACCGCATTTCGCCGCTTGCCTGGTTTGAGCGCACACGCCCACCGCGCGGGATGAACGATGACATTTCAGTTTTCCGCGACGCCACGTAACGCACCCAGTTCCTATAGACGCAGGCCGCAGTGGCGTTCCATCCGTTCTGCAGGGCGCCGATGACGGCGCCTTCAGGAAAAGCCTTCATGACCTCCTCGCGGCGATCGGCCATCGCTTCCGTCTGAAATTTGTCGAGAAGCCGGACTGAACAAGGGTCGAAATATCCTCGCGGCATCGTCGGATATGTTTCGCGTTCACGATTAATGAAGCGCTTGATGTCTCTCCGGTATTCCTTAAACAGGGTCTGGGCGCCGTATTCCGGATGTCCCTGAAAATGCAGAAACAGACTTCCCCGCTTCTTCTTCACAAAGGTGTCGACGCCGGCGTCTCTCGATTTCGCAAGTATCGTATATCCGGCCGCCGTCAGATCTTCCTCGCGCACCTCGTTCCACCTGGAATGCGGGAAACGTACCTGTTCGCCCGTGTCGTCCATCAGCGAATGCGTGCCGCTCTTACGCGATTCAAACACGCCAAATTGCTTGTCGGGCAACGGATGGCGGCTAATACCGTCGCCGTGAAGCACGCTGGCATGCGCCGCCAGGCAAGACAGAATTGCAGATGCAGTGTGGCGCTCCGCCCAATCGAACACGTCCGCGAGAAGCGTCCAGTACGGTTCGTTCCGCAAATTGGGTTGCTTCGGCTCGGTGCCAGTAATGATCACGCCGTCGAACTGGCTCTTCCACAGATCGTCGAAGCCGTTGTAGAACTCGCCCAAATGATGCTGGCCGCGCTCGGCACGCGAAACACCCGGCAGCGAGTAGAGCTTCACGAAAATTGGGACATCACCAGACGCAATGTCAAGCAGGGTGAAGAATTGTATCTCGGTGTCCTCTAACGCTGCGTCCGGCATGTTATTGATGAACGCCACACTCAGGTGCTCTGCCGCTCCGGAGCTCGGACCAACTGGACGCGAGTTACCCTCCAGCGCCCAGCGTGTTGGAATCCGCCCACCCTCAATAATCAATGGCATGTCATCCCTCCCCCACAATCGATGTCCTGCCGGACGTCGTGCCGGCCTGCAAACTCGCTCCTATCGTGCGTGTTCCAGTGCCTGACCAAGATCTTCAAGAATATCGTCGATGTGCTCGATGCCGACACTAAGTCGAATCATTTCCGGAGTAACTCCAACTTGGGCTTGTTCTTCTGGAGTTAGTTGCCGGTGGGTAGTCGACGCCGGATGACAAGAAAGCGACTTGGCGTCGCCCATGTTGACCATGCGTTTAAATAACTGGAAGGCGTTGAAGGTCTTTCGTCCACCCTCGTAGCCGCCTTTCACCCCGAATGTCAGCAGCGAGCAGAAGTTATTTCCGAGATAGCGATGCGCCATCGGATAGAGCGGGTTGTCGGGGAACCCGACGTAGTTCACCCATTTGACCATGGGATGCGCACGAAGGAACTCCGCTACCTTGCGCGCGTTCTCTACATGCCGCTCGACGCGGAGAGCGAGCGTCTGGATTCCCTGCAAGAATAAAAAGCCGTTAAACGGAGACAGCGTCGCACCCGTGTTGCGTTGGCAGACCGTACGGCAACGCGCAACGTATGCCGAATCTCCAAAGTGATCGACATAGACGACCCCGTGATAGGCGATTTCCGGGCGATTGAACATGTAGAACTTTTCTGGATGTACGCGCCAGGGAAATTTGCCACTATCGACAATCATGCCACCGATGCTGGTGCCGCCCCCGCCAATAAACTTCGTCATGGAGTGCACCACCACATCGGCGCCATACTCGATGGGGCGCAGCAGGATTGGAGTCGCGACCGTGTTGTCGACGACGAGCGGCACGCCATGCTTGTGTGCCACCCGCGCGAGCCCTTCGATGTCTGCCACGTTGCCCGCCGGATTGCCCACGCTTTCGCAGTAGACTGCACGCGTGTTCCCGTCGATCAACTTCTCCACATCTTCTGGGCGGTCGCTGACCGCAAACCGGCCTTCAATCCCGCGTTTGGGGAAGATGTGTGCCAGCAGCGTGTACGTTGCGCCGTAAAGCTGTGGAAGCGAAACAATGTTGTTCCCCGCTTCGGCGATATTGATCAGCGAATATTCAATCGCCGCCATCCCCGAACTGACGCTAAGACCGTCCACGCCGCCTTCGAGTTCGGCCACGCGTTTTTCCAGCACGCCGTTTGTCGGATTGCCGATCCGGGTATAGATATTTCCTTCGACTTCCAGATTAAACAACGCCGCTCCATGCTCGGCGCTGTCAAACTCGAACGCGACAGTCTGGTAGATCGGCACGGCGACGGCTTTTGTCGTTGGGTCACCGTCGTAGCCCGCGTGGATTGCGATCGTTTCTCTCTTCATTTTGTGTTTTTTATTTTTCATGGATCCGATTATGTCGGTAGCTGACCGCGCTCGTTTTCTCAATCGTTCGCTGGACGCATCACTTCGACGAGGTAGCAACCGCTCGAACTGCGACCGGCGTCGAATTGCGCTGTCTCGATTTCCCCAGCGCACGGGCGACTGTTTGTGCAGCGAACCCGGCGCCGAGAGCGAAACGCATGACGGGTCCAAAGCTATTCGCTGCCGCCAGACCAACGAAATGAAGACCGCGTTCCGTCGACTCGAACGTCGAGGAAAGTACGGGAGTGCCCTCGACCGTTTCAATGTTCGAGCGAATCGCGGGGCTAAGAAAGGCCAGCCGGTCCATCCGAACCTTGTACCCGGTCGCAGCCACGACATGGTCGGCCGTGATCTCGCGCGTGGTCCCGTCGTCTGCCTTCAGACGTAAGAGCACCAGCCCATTCTGGATCTCGCCACCCGTTACGGAATAACCGGTGAGTGTTGTCACCTTGCCTACAACTTTGTCGCGGATCGTAGCACCACCCGCCGGCCCCAGGGCGCGCCGGACCACTGCGAGGCGCACTGTCTCGGGCAAGCAATGGAACAGCCAGGGGGCATTGGCATAAAATCGCGACCGCCATCCCGGGCCCAAGCCTGACTTCGGATGGCGGATTTGCTGCCACAAGGTTCGGCCTTTGTTATTACCCTTGCTATGAAATTTCAGCTCGGGCTGGCGGCACACCAGCGTCACATTCGTCCCACCTTCATGCAGTAAGCCCGCTAAATCAAGCGCCGATGCTCCCCCTCCAATTACGACCACGCTACGGCCGCGAAAGGGTTCGAGGTCGCGATGGGCCGCGCTGTGGGTCAAATACTGTGGCGGCAAGTCCCGCAGGGTTTCAGGGACGTTCTCAAAGTGGGTTACGCCGACGGCAAGCACCACACGCCGCGCTTGGAATGTCTCTCCGTCTTCCAGAACGACTACAAAACCATCCGGTGAACGGTCGAGGCTGACCACGAACTTTTCTTCCAGTTCCGGAAGCATCCGGTTGCGGAACTCGACACCGTAATTCGAGAAAGTGTCGAGGCGAACCGGAATTCCAGAGTCGGCATACTCAATCCCTCGTTCGGCGCAAAACTTGCCCAACGTGAAGTCACCGTTTGGATCGTAAATATTCGACGCGAAGCCATCCGACTTAAGCAGCATGCCTTTGGGCATGTGAAATAACCAGCTGTCCATTGGCCGTCCAAAAATACGGAATGAAATCCCTTCCCGCCGAAGGTGCGCACCTACGGAGAGACCGTACGGGCCAGCGCCAATAACTACCGTATCCACCGATCGTTGAGCATTAACAGTCATCGAAGTTTTTCCCTGTAGAGTGATTTATCTTGCGAAAGCAGACTTGGTGTTCGTGAACGGCTGTGGTGTTTTTAGTTATTAACGTTTGTCCTGATCGGGGGATAGGGGAGGATGAAGGTGGGATTGCAAAGGTGTGTGCTCCAGAAAGGCGCGGAGCGTGGCCAGCAAGCGCGGCGAGGCCTGGCGCTCGATCCGCTCCGTCTGCCCCAACGTCAGAGCATAATCGAGCTTGGCAGGAAGGTCCTGCTCGTCGTGGGCGACAATGATCCAGCCTTGCGCGCCAAAGCGGTCCGCGGTCGCAACCTGATGGTCATTTCGTGTCTCCCGAAACTTCTCCCGTCGCGGCATCACAACAATCGGTTTTCCTAACTCGAGCGTGGAAATAATCGATCCCATGCCGGCATGCGCGACGACAATATGAGCGGCGTGAATCCTTCTGCTGAACTCGGCGGGATCTACAAAATCTGTATATTCGATGTGCTTCGGGCGGTACTCTGAAGCCGCGATCTGGGCAAAGACGTCCGACCGCGAGCGCGACCCGGCCCATTCATCGACCGCTCGCACCATTCGGTCAAACGGTTCCTGCGATCCCACGGTGGCGAATATCAAAGGACCGAACCTCCGAAATACGGACCTTCGGGTTTTGCCAGATGCGGCCACTGCGTAAGCCACAGATCGGCGAATCTCCCCACCTGCGTTCCGGACATCGAGACGTGGTCGATGTTGGCCAGACTGTCGATCCAAATTGTCCTGGCGCCAAATAGCCGTCCGAGCAATAGTGCGAAATATCCCGGAGCGGCACCCGTCGAGACAACCACGTCAGGTCTCTCCTTGGCCATGATCCAGGCCAGCCGCAACGCCTGCCTGATCAAACCAATCTTGTTCCAACGGTTGGCGTCATTCACAACATAGAACTTGTTCTCGGAGACTTGTGACCGATAGGAATCGAGTACCGTTACATAGACAATCTCGAAACCGGTGAACGCAGGAATAACGCGGATTAATTGCACCCAGTGGCCTCCGCTCGAAGCCACCGCCAGCACTTTTTCCCTGTCATTCATAGAGCCAGTTCCCTGAGAGGCGCGATCCTCAGTGAGTCTCGGTCGGCCAAATCCAGAAGTGCTTCCGTCAGCTTCACAACAAAGTCACTTCGGTGCTGTGGCCGCTCGTTCATGGAGCCATCATGCATCAGGACGATGCCACCAGCTCGTTCTCTTACCATCTGAACCACTTCATCTACACTCGGAAGCGTCGCATGGGTGTCGCCGGAGTCGATTGTCCACCACCACACGGGCGCCCGCCTGTGACGGATCGACCAACAGGTAGGAAGGGTCATCTTGCCGTAGGGTGGACGGAACGCCGCGTTCGATGGAATCCAAGGTGAAAGGCTGCGATATCCGGCGCTGATGTCGGCAGCAGCGTTCCAGGGCATCGATTTCAAAGCGTTAAGGTGCCGATCAGAGTGGCACGCAATATCATGCCCACCCTTCGCTACCTGATCGACAAGTTGCGGATACCTCTGCGCGTGACAGCCCAGCATAAAAAATGTAGCACGGGCACCGCGCCGGTCAAGTACCTCAAGGAGAGATGGCGTGACCACGGCGCTGGGTCCGTCGTCATACGTCAGGACCAGGATCCTCTCTCTTTCCAACTCGCGCTGAATGCGATTCATCCGAAAATAACGCCAGAACCATGGCGAGACATAGGCCGCTGAGCCCAGTATCCCGACCGTCGCCGTTATCGTCAGTGTCGTTAATCCGGCCATCGAATCAGAGCCTGCTGCTGAATTCCACCACTAGGCGAGTTTTACGTCGGCACGGGATGTTTTATCCCGTTCCCAAGTGTTGACCCCAGTACTAAGCCGTTGTTGGGCGCGCCGGCGCGCAACGATCGTTACCAAGCAATAGATCGCTAGTTTGGGCCACAGTCGTGGGTATCTAAAAAGACCGATCAGTTCCCTGTTGTTACTTTCTCCGCGATTTCCCCAAAGTGAGGGATACAAATTCGCGAGTTCGAACGAGCCGTAGTGCGTGCGGGTCTTGGTAGCAACCAGGTCTTTGACAGTCCGCGGCGGAAACACCGTGGACTTCGCCGAGGTGAGGGTTTCGCGCTCGCCGGGCTCAAAATGAACCCGAACATAGCCATCATCCGCAGTCAGGCCCGGAAACTCCCCAAAGCGACCCCGCCCCGATTCGGAAAGTCCATAAACGCCCGACCCACCGATACCCTCGCGCGCCGAAGGAAGATAGCTCCGCACCTCGTAGAAAGCACGCACCGCCCAGGAGCACCCACTAACATCGTAGGTGGGAGATGGCGCGACCGCGAGCACGTCCCCCTGCTCCAGCCGTTTCGCCAGAGTCCGAATCGATTCCAGCGTGATTACGATGTCAGCATCAACGTAAATGCGCGGAAAACCGCGTGCCGCCTCATCTCCCAGGTTAAGAGCATGAGGCTTTCCCGGAACCTTGGTCTCGATCACCCGGACTGGCGGCCCAAAGGAACGCGCCACTCCGGCAGTATCGTCGCTACACGCGTTTGAGATAACGATCACGTCCAGCTCACCGGCCAGCGCGCCCTCTGTCAAGGCGTGCAGGGTCCGCGCGATAACTGTGGCCTCGTCATGAGCAGGAATAATGATCGAAATCATGGTCGCACTAAATGGTCGCACTAAATAGACGACGGTCGCCGCCGGGCTTCCTAAAAACTACTTCCATGCTCGGACCAGCACCGGCAGTGGCGGCGACTTGGGCCAACGGCGCAATGACCGCCACCCGCACTGCTTTGCGGACTACCTTCCATGGCAGACTTCGCGGCTTGGGCGTGGCTTGCGGAGTGGGCTTCAACCCCACGCTCTTCATGACGCTCGATCCGACATAGCCAGCGCTGCGCTCCATGTAGGAGACTCTCGGCGTCCGCACACACACTTCCTCGAAGCCAACCTTGGCCATCAAACGCCGGAGCGACGTGGGAGAAAAATGAGATAAGTGTCGCGGCAACTCCAGCCCATACCAGTATGTGCCGAACACCCGCGCCTCCCAGGAATCTATGTTTGGCATCATGGCGTAGAAGATGCCGCCGGGCTTCAGCCACTCCAGCACCTTGGTCAAGAACTCCTGCGGAGAGTACACATGCTCCAGTAGATCGAACCCGGTCACCACATCAAAGCTATCCGGCAAAAACGGCGCGGCCACGGCGTCTCCGACAAAAACCTTCGCCCCCGTCTTCGTTCTCGCCTTCTCCGCAGTGGATTCCTCCATCTCAATGCCGTAAAGCTCCCAGGCCGGGCCCTTCATCGTGCTCAGGAACCCTCCCGAACTGCAACCGATGTCCAGGATCTTTCCCCCGCTCTTGTATTGCGAAATCAGCTTGACCTGGCCCTTCCACCGGCTGGCCGCATCTCCCTCGCCCGCCGCCATGATGCCTTTGTGATAGTCCTCGGTGTAATGGCGACCCATCTCCGCCGGCGCCGGAGGGCTCGCCAGCCAAACCGCCCGACACTCCGCACACCGCAGCAGCCGATACATCTCCTCACGGAGATGAAACCGGTCCGGAGCACTCAGCTGATCTCCGACCTTCGCGCTGTTACAGATGGGACAGGTTTCCATGTCTGGAGAAGCGAGAGATGTTGTTTTCTTGTCTAGTTCGGTGTCACTCATGATTTCGAGAGTCTTAGTCAATGGAAGCCGCCTTGATTACGCTGAGTTCAAGCTGGATCGAGGGAAGGCGATGAGGTGATGGCGATGGTTTCGCGAGTGCGCAGCAATCTGGCGGCACTTAATCCGTATGCAACCAGACAACCCAAGCCTCCCAAGGCGACGTTAGCAAGCGGAGGAATCGCAGCCGCAATGGGGTAGGTCACCGTCCAGACAGCGACAACGATGAGCGACAGCGCCAAGCCCGACAGAAATGGTTTCAGGTAATGGGTCAGGCTGATATTGGTCAATTTATGCAACCGAAGAAGCTGGAAGACGTAACCAACGATAACAGCGACCAGGCACGCCATTTGACCACCCGCAAGGCCAAACCATTTCGCCGCCGGATAGACACTAACAACCATCAGCACCGCCATGATGGCCACAGCTCTCCGGTGCAACTGGGGCAGACCCCTTCCGTAGAAGACAGTTGTGATCTGTCCATTCAAGAGATTGATCAATACGACGCACGCCGCGATCATCAAGGGGACGGCCGCAGCGCCGTAACGTTGGCCGTAAAACACTGTGAGCACCGAGCGGCCGTACAAAAAGATGAAAAACAACGTCGGCATGCCAAGCTGAATCAGCACATCTGTCACTTGCGAAAGTATCCGGTTCTCCCGAACTTTATCTCCTTGGACCTTAGAGAACGTGGGGAGAAGCGTGTGGCCGAGCGAATTCATTAGGAAGCTCGAAGGCGTCTGTACCAAATAAACACCCATTACGTAGAGGCCAAGCGCGGCGGGAGCATAAAGTTTCGCCAGTACAAAAATGTCGGCCCGAGAAAAGATCAGATTCAGGAACGATAGTCCGAACAATCCTTTTGAGAATCGCAGCAGATCGTGTGCCGCTTCTTTGCTCCACGATAACGAAGGCAGATAGGGGCAAACGCTGTACGACAACAACCACTTCATCCCGCTCTCCGCCACGTTGCCGAGCACCAACGCCCAAACGTTCTTGATGAAAAGACTGAGAATTAGAGTGATGACGACCCCGCCGATTCCTCCGCCGTGGTTAATCGCCGCCCACTTTCCAAAGTTCATGTTCTTGATAGCAACGTAGGCCTTTGAGCTTAGAGTTCCCTCGAAGACGACGCTCAGCGCAACCACACGCAGCAGGGGTACCAACTGGTGGTTTCCGTAGAATGTCGCCATCCACGGAGCCAGCACAAATATGCAGGCATAAATCAGCAAGGCACGCGAACATGCGATCCACCACGCCGCACTCAGGTAATGGGCCTCCGTGCCCCGGGGATTTTGAATGATTGCCTCTTTAACCCCCATCTCAGTGATCATCTGGATCACGCTGCCGGCGGACAGAACCACCGCCATCGTGCCAAACGCTTCGGGAGCCAGCAGCCGCGTCAGGATAATGTTTCGTCCGAAGCGCGCAAGTTGTTCCGCAACGCTCCCCGATCCCATCCAGATGCCGCCGCGAAACACGCTCGCTTTCAGGCTCTTGCCATCCAGAAACGAAAGCACGCCTCGCCTCCCCGCCCCGGCGGGGGTGGAGACCGGCAAATCTGGCTTCCGCTCTTGCACCAAATTTTCCATCACGATCTCTGTCTCAGTCGTTTGCATGGGTTGAATGTGCAATCAAGGGCGCGGACTCTGCCGCGTGGCTCTGCGAGAGCGACACACCAGCCGCTTCCAGGAGTTGTTGGACGTTGAGCGAACGCATTCCCGGGGCTTTTTTCTGACGAAGATAGCGGAGGTAAATCTCCCACAGCCTCCTCTTAAACACAGGGACGTTCCATTTCGTGATGCGGATGCAGCTGGCCTGGATCGGCAGCTTGTCTTTCCACACGCGCCTCACGTGCCAGTAAGACTCGTAGAACTCTTTCGGCAAAATGTAATTCTGGTTGGTGTTATGAACACAAAAAGCTGGGACAGAATAATTTCTGCGTCCCGACTGTTCCGCCCGCAGGCAGATGTCCGAGCCATACAGGTGATAATGCGACAGACTCTCGTCAAACCTCAGACCCGATGACTTTCTCAGAATCAAGACGATCTCATCGAGAGTCTGCACCGGCTCCGGGCGTTCAAAGGGAGCCCCGATGAACCCAGGTCCAGACTGGAAGACATACCCATGCCCTTCGTTAGCCTGCGTCTTGCCGAAGCAGCCGAGGACGCCCCAGTCCGGGTCTTTCTCTTCCAGATACGCGAGCGCGCTTTCGATCTGCCCGAGCCAGTCTCCCGGAAGAATCATGTCTTGATGCACGAACACGATCAAGTCATTCTGACTCTTGTCGATCGCTTCGTTGTAAGCAGCGGCCGCCGAGGCAAAGCCTTCCTGAATGAGAACTTGGTGGGCGCGACCCGGGGCGAGACAGGGAGACGCCAGCAAATTCTCTTCTAAAACGCTCCGGCTGTTCACCGCAGCCGCGAATGTGAAGATTCGATTCGACATGCCTAGATCGCAGCCTCGAGGGCGACAGTACTGATCGACGGCCCTGCGCTCACCAGTTGCGAAGCCTCTTGGTTTTCTTCGGATGGAGCCTTCAATTCCGGCGATTTGGGCTTTGTTTTCGGAGGAACCGCAACCACCGCGCAGATGATCGCAAGCAGTGCATACCAGGGCACGATGCTCTGATCGAAGTAGGAAATGCCAACGAAGGCGATCACATTGGCAAACAGCGCAGCGCCGATCGCCCAGATAAAGAGCGCGCGCTTTTTATCTCGACCCGCGGCCCGTCTCGCCCTTCCCGACATACTTGAATGCATAAACCAGAACGGCGATGAACAAAATGAAGGCGAGAAGCCCAGAGTTTTCGCACGTGTTGACGTACTGATTTGCCGTGTCCCACATGTCCCAACCCCAGACACTTGTGTCCTTAATGCCGACCAGCCACCAGTCACTAAAATGGCGGATGCATTGATCGACCAACATGTAGCGATGGTAGGAGGAAGAGCCTCCGGAAATGTCGATCTTTTCAATCAGGCTCCAAACCGGCCCGTGCATCACCATGTGCAGGGCAACCAGCGTGACCACGATTCCCCACCTGACCGCTCGCATCCAGTTTCGGATCGGCCACAGGCAAAATGCCATCACTCCTGCCCCGAACGCCAAGACCGGTGTGCTCGAATCGCAGGTGACAATCATGATCATTGCCGACAGAATCCCGGCCCCGGACAATAGGCGGTATTTTTTTCCCTTGCACCACAAGGCGATGAAAAGCGGCACGATGACCGCCCCAAACGTACCCGCCAAAATCGAATGCGCAAACGGGCCTTGTGCCCGAAAGCGGCCGTCGCGCTCCGCCAGATTTGCCAGAGTGCTGGCTTGCGCTCCTCCCAGCAAAGCATAGGGATTATGGCCGGAGCGGGATTCGTACACCATGATGGCCGCCACCACAACCGCCACATACGCCAGAGTTTGAATTACGCGGACTACGTCTTCATCACTGCGGATCAAGTACCGCGCCAAGAAATACACTCCCAGCGCTGTATAGAGCGTCCCCAACTGATAGACGACCGCTCCCATCTCCTGGAATAACAGTATTCCGCTTACGGCAGTGGTCACAGCCAACAGGATGAAAGCTAAATCAAGGCGGTTCTTTCCACCGCTGAAAATCGGCGCTTTCGATGAGCTTTGATCCTTGAAGATTCGGATGAATCCGGCAAGCACCAGTAACCGCAACATCGGGAAATGCGCCGGGCCGATCAAGAGAATCTGATCCATCGGAATCAGCAGGCCCACGATCATGAACGGGATAATCGCTTTGTTCCGTGGCAGGATGCAGATCGCTTTGTTGCGTGGCAAAACGCAGATTAGCACGCCGGCAATAAGGATCAGGAGCAAGACGATCGGATTCACAGCCGACTCCGCTACGCCTGCCCCGAATCTAGGAGCTCCCTGTTCCATCGGTTGTGTCGTTTCTCGAAATTCCCCGACCGCACGGCCTTGGCGGCACTCAGACAACGAATCCGGTCGGAGTTCCTAAGTCCAAGCGATGAAAAATTTGATCGGCTCGCTTTGCCCAAGAATGTCGTGCTCTCACAAGAAAGCCTCGCCCGCTCCACCGCTGGACGAACCCCCGGTTGAGTTTGTCCGCGTCGAGTTTTTGCTCAAGATCCGATCCATCCGGGGCAACCTGAGATCGCATCCATCGGCAGGAGATCCGCGTACTCCCCGCTCCCCGGCAAGACACTTAACAGACGCGCACCCGCGGACAGTCCTTCCAAGTATCGCATTACAAACGGACTAAATCCCCCCGTGCGCTCAGGGTGCGACAGGTTGGGAGGCGTGACCATAAAGTACTGGCACCTACCAACGAGCCTGCCTAGCTCGGGTGCATCGGGAAATTCTCCACCCTTTTGGGTATAGCGGTACTCTAGCCCGCGAGCAGAGCAGTAGCGAAGCATTGCTTGGTGCAGCGGCTCGTAAATCTTCCTCCCCATCCAATAAGCAAAAACATTTCTCTCGCCGGGAACGGAATCGAACACATCGGCGTCAACTCCGAAGGGGAGCCATTCAAAATTGCCCGATGGAAAGCGACGTTTCAACTCTTCCAGACCTTCACGAAACGCCACAAAGCAAGGATCAAGGCCCTGAGCTACCGCCAGAGTTCCGATTTTGCCGAGCGCGTACTTCCACGCATCAACAACGAACGCCGCTCGGCGCGCGCGGGGGCGGAGGAACGAGGCAAGATGAACCGGAACCTCGGGCCGGGACGAGCCCTGCATCCAAAATAATGTATCGGAAGAGCGCACGTCGCGCAGGACATCGAGCCACCGGCCCCGATTGCGAAAAGCGACGGGTGGAGGAACAATTAAGCGAGCATTTCGATTTGCGGCGAGAGGCTTCAGAACCGGCGGCCCGAGTGTAGTCCAATTCACCCAGGTTAGTCCCATCTTCGATACACTCCGAGATGCATTCCTGGTTTCTTATTTTCCTTGAGTTAGGTAGCGTCAGATCCTTCAAATGTCGGAAGAGCGGACGGGAGGCGAAGACGCGCCGCCCTCCACGCCCGTTTTCAATCGTAGCAGCAATTAGATGCCGCAGCTTCTGTTCTGCATCGAAGCGAGGCTAGGAAAAAAATTGGGATTAGTGAACGACTGCCACCAACCCCGTCGGCGGATTTGGCGCTTGGCCGCTCCCGAACTTGTAGGCCCCTACATCCCACGTGGTTTGGCGCGGCACCATTTGAATTGCGGGGTCCCGGCCGGACCCGTCCGCCCTCGCCGGCCTTTTCGCTCACTCCGTCGCTGGTCCCACCGCATAACTCGGAATCGGAAGAGAACGTCGGGCACCAGTTAGACGCGTCGCCGCCCGCCCCGATCGTCGCGCCGCCAGGGGTAGGGGCATAATAATTGGCCTTGGTGTAGCCCTCTTGATTAGCGACAGACTCGGTTTGGAACAGTTCGTTTCCGTTGTCCGTCCACCCGCAAATCGCCCCGGAATCGCAGCTGTACAAAGTGCCATTACCACTACCGAACCCTGTGATCCCAAAACCTATGAGGTGATTGTTCTCGAAGTAGACCGGACCGTTTTGCGCCGGATCGCCACCTGGCGACGGAGCCGTCCCGCGCACGGTGCAAGGGGCGTCCCAGGTGTTGTTGTAGATGTACATCTTTGTCACCGGCTGCATGGTGCTCACGTTCGATCCGCCAATTCGCAGACAGTTAGCAGAATTGGAATTATTCCATGAGACGTTATTGAAATAATAGCCAACAGGGTTTTGCTGGAACCAGACCCCAACACCCTCGTTGATGTTGTAAAACACGTTGTTATAGAACTCTGGCTGTCCCAGGTCCACCAGCCCATCGTTGTTCAAATTCCAGATGTTGCCGTGAACTGACCCCTGCGGCTCGTACATGTCGTGGAACATGTTGTCATGCACAGAGGTAGAGCTCGACAAATCCGTTCGATACCCGGTTGAAGATGCTGAAAGCAACGACCGCACAAGCATTCTGAATCGCCTCTAACGTGCCTTACCGCTCGGATAGGTACCGCTGTTTCCCAGCGAACCGTCAGAGTTATCGAACACGTTGTAGATGCACTGATTTGTCAGTATCGCCTTTAAAGCCGTTGCCATTTGCCGTGGATCGCCACCTGTTCGTCGTACCTGATAATGGTTACGGTGGTCATCCCGTGGAAATACATGTGCTCGACAATCGCGTCGGTGCCGCCGAAATTGACGAACCCGGCGTTCAGATCCTTGCTGTCGCGTTATAACAAAACCCCGTCATTTCAATATTGTCGAGGCGGATGTGATTGTCGGTTCCTAACATGACGACGTTGATGTTGTTGTAGTCGTAGGGGCAACTCGATGCGACACTCGTGGTCACGGGATCGTCGCCATTAAAAATGGGCCGGGCGAAGGCACTGCCGGCATACCAACTCGTGTTGACTCCGATATAAATGACATTCCCCGAAGTGCCGCTCTGCGAAAAATTCCAGTGATTCGCTCCCACGTAGGGTGTGAGGGCGCTGTTGCCGAAGTGCCATGTGTCTCCGCCGCGGAAGATGATGCTGTCCCCCGGTTGCGGCGTTACGCTGCCACACGTGGACTTGCAGTTGGTCATTCCGGGCGCGTGCTGCCAGGGCGAAGTATTCGACGTCCCACTGTTGGTATCGCTGCCATTGGCTGCAATGTAATAGGTGTTGGCGGAAGCGAATCCGCCAATCGCGAAAACGGTCAAAAGTAGAAGCGCAGGGCGAATCAAACGATGCATGACGGGGGGTCCCCTGTTAGGAGCCGTTCCTTATCCCTAAATCCCTAGCTGGAGCGGTCTCTGAAACAAAGTATACCCAGCCGTAAGACGCTGAAAAGACACACAAGGGCATGCGGGCTAGCTGAACGAAATCACGCCGAGACAGTATGAGGTGCCTGACCTTTCGGGTGCCGGGTCTGGACTCCGATCTCTTCCAAGACCTCTTCGACGGTCATGATGCGACAGCCCGCATGGACAGCAGCGGCCACCGCCGCCTCGAACAGCTCGGGCGTGCAGCCGTACTGCGAAGGTTCGGGTCGAACGTCATGAGTATAGAAAATCAGCCAATTCCTGCCTTCTACACTCTTTCGAACAAGCGCCTCGGCCGCGCCGGCATTCTCGATCCCGCCATAAAGCCGGTTCGACAGCAACTGGTTGAGGTCTATTTCCGGGCCGTTCAGCCCGGGGAAGTTGCTGCGGCAACTGGTCGCGATCGGTTCAAGCGCTTTCTTGGTGCCGAGCGTCATGTGGCCATAGGGATAGGCGAAATTCACGGCCTCGCATCCCCCAAGGTTTTCAACCGCCTGCCTCCCCGCCTTAACATCATGCACATAGGCATCGAGTGAGACGGCGCGGGCCGAACTGTGACCAAAGGTCTGCGTCGGCCAATTCGTGGCCTTTGTCGAGCAGAGAGTAGATGTCTTCCTCGCGGAACAGGTCGCCCAGTTCGGTCGTGGCATTCATCAGGCCGGGCGTCACATAGTAAGTTCCGCGCGCTCCAAACTTCTCTAAAATTGCGCCGCCCACCGTGTAGGCGCTCCTCGGGAAGTCGTCGAAGGTGAAACTTACGATGGGACCGCGTTCCCCAAAAGACGCGCTGCGGCGGTAAAGCCCGCTCAAGATTTTACGGCGCACCCGTCCCGCATAGGACCGGAGAGTCTTTGCCGTGCCGGGGCCGGTGTGGTTCGGTTGTGAAGGAGCCGTATTGGATGCACCCGCCATGGATGCCCCGACTATGGTACGGGCCGCCCATTGCAGACAAGCCAGGCTTCTCTGCAGCTTCCATCGGGTGTCCGCGCGTTGCGATGGTAGAAAGACGTAGCGGATGACAGAGCCCAATAGTCGAAGACCATTGTGAATGATGGTTGTCCCGAGAAAGGCCGCCCTGGAAAACGCTCCGTTGTGTTTTTTCCAATACTGCCAGTTGGCCCGCAACATCTCCAGATAGAAGTGCAACGGCGCATTGGCGGAACTGGCGCCTCCGTAATGGATCGCCTCAGCTCCGGCGAAGAACACAATCTTCTCGCCGGCCCGGTGAAAGCGATAGCACCACTCGACGTCCTCGCCATACATAAAGAACTGAGGATCCAACAGGCCGACCCTCTCGAGCACATCGCGACGCGTGACCACAAACCACCCGTTCAACACCTCGACCGGAGTCGTAGTCTTGTGATCGAAGTCCCGCATCAGTTGTCCGCCGAACAATCGCGAATCCTTGAATAGGACATCAAGGCCGATCGCACGGCAGAAGAGATTCCATATTGTCGGGAATCGCATCGTCGAGCGGCGAACTTCGCCATTCGCCGCCAACATTTGTGGGCCGAGCATGGCGACATCGGGATTTTCTTCTAGATACTTAAGGATGGGAGAAATGCAGTCCCCGGTAAACTTCACGTCCGAATTCACCAGGCAAATGTACTGACCCGAGCTTTCCGCGATACCGATGTTGTTGGCCTTGGCAAACCCCAGATTCTCCGCATTGCGGATGAGCCGGAACTCGGGGAAACGCGCCGCGACGAGGTCTGGCGTACCATCACTCGAAGCGTTATCGACGATAATGACTTCGCTGCCAATGCTTCCGCAATGTTCCCGCAGGGAATCGAGGCATTCCATCACGTATTTCTGAGCATTCCAGACTACGATGATGACCGACACCTTTACCCTCGCCGGCTGGAGCTCCACGACCGCGCGTTCTCCTAATCTAGATTCCTGCGTTTTTCCAAACATTATCTGTGACCCGAATACTTCGAAAAATACTCTTTAGCAAATCGCGGGGTATCGTTTACCCGACGTGGCCGTAGAGCGAACTCCCGATCATGGCCACGGCCCGCGAGGGCAGTTGCGACAACACGAACTTAGCCGCAGCGGCTTTCCATTTTCCTCCGCGCAAGTCGAAGAGGTGAGTCGACGATCCGGCCCCGCTGTAGCGGACGTAATCCAGCAAGCTCTCGGCCGCTCCCCACCGCCCTTTGAAAGTGATGAGGCCGGGTTGATCGGCGTCGGTGCGGCCGAAATCGAAGCAGCGCAGACCAGCGGCCTTCGCTTCCTGGATGGCATTCCAGAACAGCAGGTGCATGCTGCCCAACCGGTTGAAGCGCGTGTCCGAGCAGCCGTACTTGTACATCATCGTGTCTTTGTAGCGCACCGTGATCATGGCGGCTACGGCGCGTCCCGACACATACGCGGCACGGATCTTCAGACCATCGCCGCACTCCCGGATCAGGTTCTCAAACCAGCGTCGCGGCGGTGGAGGCACGCGGTGACGGGCGCGGGTCATGCGAAATAGCCGGTAGAAATCATTCAGAAGATCGTCCGACGTACCCTCGCGATACTCCAGCTTTTCCCGTTCCGCTCGGCGGATTTTCCGCTGAATCGAACTCTTGTGGAAGTTCGAGAAGATCGTCTCAAGGCCCGGACCGAGGTCAAGAGCATGGAACGTATATCGAACCGTGGAACGGGAAAGCCACATGCGAGTGCCGATGGCGTGCAAGGGACGCAGTTCCACATAGCGCCAACCGTCGGTTGCAACGGCCCGTTCCAGCGCGCCGAAGATGGCGCGTTCGTCGTTGTTGTCCTTGTCCTTGTTCTCGACGTTGTCGACCAGCCACTCGCAATGGTCGGAAAATGGCAGCGAAACCAGGCGTCGTCCGGTGAGCCAACTGTCCACTTCACAGAAAATGGCGGCATTGCGCAGCGGCCCGCCGGGCTCGGACGTCGTGTAAGCCACGGGACGATATCCATAGGTGAGAGCGAGCGACCGCAGCCAACCCGAAGAATGAAAGAGCGACGCCCGCGGATGCGAGGCCACAATCTTGTCCCAGCGCGGATCGCTCAGCGGGTCGACGACATGGACCGTCTTCTGACTGGGACAGTGGCGCCTCGGCGCATTCGAGCGTTCAGCCGCAGGCTCGATTTGGTCGATCACCCGAAGCGCCCATTGCAGCTCTGCGACTTGCAAGCTCATTGGCGCGGCACTCGTGCGGTCGAAAACGCTTCCGTCCAACTCCATTGCGAATACCATGCTTTCTGCTTGCGACGCATCTGCAGGCAGGCGCGGACAAGTTGGCTCTCCTGCCATGGGACGTCGTGATACGCCGACGTCAGATAAGGACTATCCGGATCCCGCAACCATTCCTGCGGAAACAATGCGATGGTGTCTTTTTCCGTCACTTTGGGCGCGGGCTGCAAAGTCTCCTGGGTCACGGCCGAATAGAGTGCGGCGGGCAAGTCGCGTCCCGCGCCAAGCGCCAGGTGTCCGACTTGCGTGGTTCGGGGATTGATTTCGATGAGATAGGCGGAGCCCGTGTTTGCTTCGAGCATGAAATCAAATCCGTGGAAACCTGAAAGCCCGAGGCGGTGAACTGTTTTCTCCGCCGCCGCCGCCATCTCGGGATTGTCGACGAGACGTAAGACCGTCGCGGGCCCAGCCGCGTCCGTCTTTTGCAGAACCTCGAAATGAAGGCTCGCCAACACCACACCCTGCCAGCACGCCACCAGACTCGTAGCCTCGCGACCAGCAATGAATCCCTGCGCGTTTACAACTGGGCGGCGTCTGAGGAGTGCCGGCAAGACCAGCCTCGAATCGCGGTCGAAGATCGCCCGCTTGGCCGCCCGCGCCAATACCGGCGCGGCGCTCAATGCACGAAATTCACGCTTGGCCTCGTCGAGCGTTCGCACCACCCGAACCCCTTCTCCACCCGAGGTCACGTCCGCCTTCAGAACGAAGGGCAGCCCGACGCGACGGGCGAAGCTGTCGATATCCTGCTCGCTTGTGATCCGCTCGGTCGCGGGACAGCGAATGCCCTGCTCCACCGCCACTTCCATGAAGCGGGTGCGCGCGTAGACAACCGGAAAACTCTCACCGGGCCCGAGCGACCGCTCAAT